>NZ_VAWE01000001.1:2142500-3575000 GCF_005795905.1 Streptomyces marianii | reverse complement strand
GATTGTGGTGAAGTGGATGATCCTATGCTGTCGAGAAAAGCCTCTAGCGAGTTTCATGGCGGCCCGTACCCTAAACCGACTCAGGTGGTCAGGTAGAGAATACCGAGGCGTTCGGGTGAACTATGGTTAAGGAACTCGGCAAAATGCCCCCGTAACTTCGGGAGAAGGGGGGCCACGCCTGGTGATGGGATGTACTCCTTGAGCTGGGGGTGGCCGCAGAGACCAGCGAGAAGCGACTGTTTACTAAAAACACAGGTCCGTGCGAAGCCGTAAGGCGATGTATACGGACTGACGCCTGCCCGGTGCTGGAACGTTAAGGGGACCGGTTAGCTCCATTTCGGTGGGGCGAAGCTGAGAACTTAAGCGCCAGTAAACGGCGGTGGTAACTATAACCATCCTAAGGTAGCGAAATTCCTTGTCGGGTAAGTTCCGACCTGCACGAATGGCGTAACGACTTCTCGACTGTCTCAACCATAGGCCCGGTGAAATTGCACTACGAGTAAAGATGCTCGTTTCGCGCAGCAGGACGGAAAGACCCCGGGACCTTTACTACAGTTTGATATTGGTGTTCGGTTCGGCTTGTGTAGGATAGGTGGGAGACTGTGAAGCTTGGACGCCAGTTCAGGTGGAGTCGTCGTTGAAATACCACTCTGGTCGTGCTGGATGTCTAACCTGGGTCCGTGATCCGGATCAGGGACAGTGTCTGATGGGTAGTTTAACTGGGGCGGTTGCCTCCCAAAGGGTAACGGAGGCGCCCAAAGGTTCCCTCAGCCTGGTTGGCAATCAGGTGTTGAGTGTAAGTGCACAAGGGAGCTTGACTGTGAGACCGACGGGTCGAGCAGGGACGAAAGTCGGGACTAGTGATCCGGCGGTGGCTTGTGGAAGCGCCGTCGCTCAACGGATAAAAGGTACCCCGGGGATAACAGGCTGATCTTCCCCAAGAGTCCATATCGACGGGATGGTTTGGCACCTCGATGTCGGCTCGTCGCATCCTGGGGCTGGAGTCGGTCCCAAGGGTTGGGCTGTTCGCCCATTAAAGCGGTACGCGAGCTGGGTTTAGAACGTCGTGAGACAGTTCGGTCCCTATCCGCTGTGCGCGTAGGAGTCTTGAGAAGGGCTGTCCCTAGTACGAGAGGACCGGGACGGACGAACCTCTGGTGTGCCAGTTGTCCTGCCAAGGGCATGGCTGGTTGGCTACGTTCGGGAGGGATAACCGCTGAAAGCATCTAAGCGGGAAGCCTGCTTCGAGATGAGGACTCCCACCCACTTGATGGGGTAAGGCTCCCAGTAGACGACTGGGTTGATAGGCCGGATATGGAAGCCAGGTGACTGGTGGAGTTGACCGGTACTAATAGGCCGAGGGCTTGTCCTCAGTTGCTCGCGTCCACTGTGTTAGTTCTGAAGTAACGAACATGCCGAGACCACTGTGTGGTCGGCCGGGTTCGATATCTTCATAGTGTTTCGGTGGTCATAGCGTTAGGGAAACGCCCGGTTACATTCCGAACCCGGAAGCTAAGCCTTTCAGCGCCGATGGTACTGCAGGGGGGACCCTGTGGGAGAGTAGGACACCGCCGAACAAGTTTTGGGCCTCAACTCCCGAGTGTGAACTCGGGGGTTGGGGCTTTTTTGCGTTCCCCCGTTTCCTGGCCGCGTCCTCGGTTTCCATATGCTGGAGGGCATGCGCTATGACCTTGTGATCTTCGACAATGACGGTGTCCTTGTGGACAGCGAGCCCCTGTCGAACACGGTCCTCGCCGAGTACCTCACCGAGTTGGGACATCCCACTTCCTACGCGGAATCCGTGCGCGACTACATGGGCGCCGCCGTGCACCGGGTGCATGACCTCGTCCTGGAGCGGACCGGGAAGCGGCTTCCCGACGACTTCGACGAGACGCTGCACGCCCGCGTGTTCGCTGCCTTCGAGCGTGAGTTGACGCCCGTCGCAGGGGCCGTCGAGGTACTGGGCAAGCTCACGGCCGACGGAATGCCGTACTGTGTCGCGTCCTCCGGGAGCCACGAACGCATCCGGGTCGGGCACCGCAAGACGGGGCTGGACACCTGGTTCCGCGCGGAGAACGTCTTCAGCGCCCAGGACGTGGGCCGCGGAAAGCCGGCACCGGATCTGTTCCTCCACGCCGCGGAGCGGATGGGCGTCGCACCCGCGCGATGCGTCGTGGTCGAGGACAGCCCCTTCGGAGTCACCGCGGCCCTGGCGGCGGGGATGGACGTGTACGGCTTCACCGCGATGACGCCGGCCGCGAGGCTCGCAGGGGCGCGTGGTTTCTTCGCCGACATGGCCGAGCTCCACGGAATGCTCGCCTGATCCGTCTACCCATGGGTAGTTGAGCGCCCTACGCTGTGCGGCCATGACGGACGCGCGGTTGCGGCACGGTCGGGCCTCGTTGGCGCTGAGTTTCTTCGTGCAGGGCGTGGCCTTCGCTCTCCTGGTGACGCGGATACCGGCCATCCAGGACCGCTACGGGATATCCGATGGACTGCTGCCGGTCTTCCTGGCGGCCGTGCCGATCCTCGCCGGGGCCGGCAGTGTGGCGACCGAGAAGATCGTCGCGCGCCGTCCGCCGGGAGCGGTACTGCGTTGGTCGCAGCCGGTCGTGCTGCTCTCCCTGCTGGCAGTGGGCGCCGGCAGCAGGGTGTGGCAGGTTGTCCTGGCACTGGGAGTGTTCGGGCTCGCCGTCGGCGCACTGGACGCCTCGATGAACATGCTCGGCGTCAGCCTGCAGCAGTCGTACGGCCGCAGCATCATGCTCGGCTTCCACGCCGCTTACAGCTTCGGGGGAATTCTCGGTGCCTCCCTCGCCTGGGCGGCTGCCCACTGGGACCTGCCGCTCGTGGTGTCGTACCTGCCGGTGGTCCTCGTGCTGCTGCCCGCAGCGCTGCTCGGGAGCCGGTGGTACGTGGACACCCCCGGTCCGGCGTTCGGAAACCGCTCGGCGGATGTGGAGGGCGTTGGAGCCGCCTTGCCGTTCAGGCTGCTCCTGCCGCTGTGCATGGTGATGGCCTTCGCGTACATCGGGGATTCCACCGTGTCGAATTGGAGCGCGAAGTACCTCCAGGACGTGTTGGGGAGTTCGGAGGAGCTGGCGACGGTCCCGTACAACGCCTACATGGTGACCACGCTGTTCGGGCGGACCGTGGGAGATCTCGGGGTCCGGCGGTTCGGGGCAGCGGCGGTCGTGCGGTGCGGGACGGTCCTGGCCGCGGCCGGCTTCGCCGTGGTGGCGGCGGCGCCCGGACCGTGGGCGGGTCTCGCCGGTTTCACGCTGCTCGGTCTGGGCCTGTGCGTGATCGTGCCGCAGACGTTCGCCGCGGCGGGCCGGCGCGCTGTCGCGCACGGCGGCCCCGGGGGGAGCAACGCGGCTGTCGCACGGCTCAACGTCTTCAACTACGTGGGGTTCCTGATCGGGGCACCGTTGGTCGGAGGACTGGGGGACGCGTGGAACTACCGGGGAGCGATGCTCGTCCCGATGGTGTTGGTGCTCGTGACGTTGCTGTACGCCAGGTCGTTCGAGCCGGAGCCCGACCGATACGGTGTCGACCATGAGCGGCCGCGCACTGTTGATGTGGGACGAAGCGGTAACGAAGTATGACTTCGGGGCCAGTCATCCGATGGATCCGGTACGGCTCGCGCTGACCATGGGGTTGGTACGAGCCTACGGGCTGGACCGCGAAGTGGACGTGGTGGCGGGCAAGCCCGCCGGCGAATCCACGCTGCGGCTCGTCCACCGCGAGGACTATGTGGCGGCCGTGCGGTCCGCGTCCGGGAATCCGGGTGCCGCTGACCCGTCGTACGGGCTGGGCACGACGGACGACCCGGCCTTCGAGGGCATGCACGAGGTGTCCGCGCTGATCGCGGGCCAGTCGGTTGGGGCGGCCGAGGCGGTGTGGCGGGGCGAGGCCCCGCACGCCGTGAACTTCGCCGGCGGGCTGCACCACGCCATGCCGGGTGCCGCCTCGGGCTTCTGCATCTACAACGACGCCTCGCTGGCGATCGCGCGCCTGCTGGAACTGGGGGCCGAGCGGGTCGCGTACGTCGATGTCGACGTGCATCACGGCGACGGTGTGCAGGCGGCCTTCTGGGACGACCCGAGGGTGCTGACGATCTCTCTGCACGAGCACCCCAGGATGCTCTTCCCGGGCACGGGATGGCCGGAGGAGACGGGCGGCCCGGGGGAGGCCGAGGGCTCCTCGGTGAACGTGGCCCTGCCCGCGGGGACCGGGGACGAGGGATGGCTGCGCGCGTTCCACGCCGTCGTACCCGAACTACTGGCGGACTTCCGGCCGCAGGCCCTCGTGACGCAGCACGGTGCGGATACGCACTTCGAGGACCCGCTGGCGCATCTTGCGGTGTCGCTGGACGCCCAGCGGCTGGTGCAGGAGGCCTGCCACGCGCTCGCCCACGAGCACGTGGAGGACGGGCGCTGGGTGGCCCTCGGCGGAGGCGGATACGCGGTCGTGGACGTCGTACCGAGGTCCTGGACCCATCTCGTCGGGATCGCGGCCCATGCCCCCGTGGACCCGGAGTCGTTGATCCCGTCCTCGTGGCGCGACGAGGCCTACGCGCGGACACGACAGTTGGGGCCCGGGCGGATGACGGACGGGCGGACTCCGACGTGGCGGTCCTGGGAGGACGGCTACGACCCGGCGGACCGGCTGGACCAGGCGGTGCTCGCGACCCGGAGGGCGGTCTTCCCGCTGCGGGGCCTGCTGCCCTGACCGGTGGGCGCGCGGCCGCGGAGGGCCATTCGTGGCCGTTACGCCGGCTGTGGGCATCTGCCCGGTTTCCGGGGTGCGGTGCCGGGTGCTGCGGGACCATCGTCGTTGTGTTGAGCAGAGGGGCGCTGCGGGCGCATCTGTTGGCGGCGCGGCTGGCCGGCCCCGTGGCGACGTCCCGGGAGCGGAGCCTGCGGAGCTACCGGCTGTTCGCGGCGCGGGATCCCAGGGCCACGCTCGGGCTCGATCCCGAACGGGGCTGGAGCGAGCGGGACCTGATCAGGTTGATGGCGGACAGGTGCGGGGTCTCCGGGGACCCGGCGCATGTTTCCGGTCAGGACGTCATCGACCCGGAGCGCACGTTGAGCGGGCTCGACGCGTTCGCCGGGCGGTTGGCGGCGGTCGCGGAACGGTGCGGGAGCGTGCTGTTCGGGACCGGGCATCCGCACCGGCTGCTTGGGTTCTACGCCTCGCTGGCAGACGCCCTGTCGGCGGCGGGCTGTCTCGTTCTCACACCCGCGCAGGGGCGATGTGTCGACATAACGACCCGGTTCGGTGTACGCACGCACACCATCGACTACGTACGGGGAGTCGCGATGGTGCGGGAGCCCGGAGCGTGTGAGCCGGGGAGTGCGACCGGCGTGCACACCCATTCACCTCTGCCGGTACGGGCGGCGCTGGAGGGTGTCGCGGAGTCCGGGGACCCTCTGCCGGAGTTGGTCGTCGGCGACCACGGCTGGGTCTGCGGCGCAGGTCAGCTCGGTTTCGAGACCATCGGTCTGGCGGACACGGACGATCCGGCGCTGTTCGTCGGCGAGGCCGAGGGGTATGTCTCCGTCGTCGTGCCCCTCGATGACGCTGTGCGGTCCGATTACTACCAGCCGCTTACTCGCTATGTACTCAATCGAGCGTGTCTGTCACAGTAAACGGCCGATGGCTGCTCCTCTTCCCCACTCGCACCACCCGCCCCTACTCTGGGAGTGAGCGCACAGCGACGAAGAGTCACCGGAGGGGAAGCCGGTGTGCGTCGTGTGCGGAAGGTACAGGTGGGTCATGGCTGCTGGCGAAAGGCCTCTCAACGAGGTCAAGTTCCTGACCGTGGCGGAAGTCGCCTCGGTGATGCGCGTGTCGAAGATGACCGTGTACCGCTTGGTACACAGCGGTCATCTGCCGGCGATCCGGGTGGGCAGGTCCTTCCGGGTCCCGGAGCAAGCGGTTCACGAGTACCTCCGGGAATCCTTTGTGGGGGTCGAATCGGCCTGAGATGTCCCTCGGATTACAAGCTCGGAGCTCGGGCCGGTAGGCTAGGCCGACGTAGGTCGTGTGGGCCCAGACGCCCCGCACCGAGTGAAGAGAAGTGAGCGAGGGTAGTCGTGGGCTCTGTTATCAAGAAGCGGCGCAAGCGGATGGCGAAGAAGAAGCACCGCAAGCTGCTCAAGCGCACGCGCGTTCAGCGTCGCAACAAGAAGTAAGCGGCAGCTGTCCGCACACGTCGTGGCCCCTTCCACCTGCGCGGTGGAGGGGCCACGGTGCTTTTCCGGCCGCCCGTGTCGTGCGTTGGGATCAAAGAGCCGCGAAGAAGGCCCTGCGGTCATCACAGCGCAACGTCAACCCGCTACGGTGACGCATAGCCAGGACCGAACGGAAGGCGCTGATCTTGGGCAAGGTCGTGCTTGTCACCGGTGTGGCCCGGCAACTCGGGGGCCGCTTCGTACGCCGCATCCAGCGGGACCCCGAAGTGGCACGGGTGGTGGGCGTCGACGCGGTGACTCCCGAGCACCGTCTCGGCGGAGCCGATTTCGTACGGGCCGACATCCGGCAGCCCGCCATAGCGCGCGTCCTTGCCGAGCACGACGTGGACACCGTGGTCCATCTCGACGTCACGGGCACACCGCTCGGGTCCGGGGGCCGTACGGCGGTCAAGGAGACCAACGTCATCGGCACCATGCAGCTGCTCGGTGCGTGCCAGAAGTCGCCGACCGTCCGGCGCCTGGTCGTCAAGTCCAGTACGAGCGTGTACGGCTCCGCCTCGCGTGACCCGGCCGTCTTCACCGAGACCACGCCCCCCAAGTCCCTGCCGAGCGGTGGCTTCGCCAAGGACGCGGTCGAGGTCGAGGGGTACGTACGCGGCTTCGCGCGCCGCAGGCCGGATGTGGCGGTGTGCGTGCTGCGCTTCGCCAACATCCTCGGACCGCGTGCCGATTCGCCGCTGGCGGACTACTTCTCGCTGCCCGTCATGCCGACCGTCCTGGGCTACGACCCCCGGCTGCAGTTCGTCCACGAGGACGACGTCGTCGACGTGCTGCGGATCGCCTCCCACGAGCCCCGCCGCGGCACGCTGAACAGCGGCACGTTCAACATCGCGGGCGACGGCGTGCTGCTGCTGTCGCAGTGCTCGCGGAGACTCGGCCGGCCCACGGTACCGGTGCTGCTGCCGGCCGTGACCTGGGTCGGTTCGGCGCTGCGGACGGTCGGCATCACCGACTTCTCGCCGGAGCAGATCCGGCTCCTCACGCACGGCCGGGTGGTCAGCACCGTGCAGATGCGCGAGACACTGGGCTTCGACCCCGTCTACACGACCGCGGAGACGTTCGCGGACTTCGCGCGCAGCCGCGGGCCCGGCCTGCTGCCGCCGGAGGCCCTGGCAAGGGCGGTCGACAAGGTCGCCGCGCTGTCGACGGCAGGTGGCGCCACCCCTCAGAGCGCCGGATAAGGAGCGCGAGCAACGATGGCGGACGCCAAGGTCATTCCGTTCGACGACGACCGGTCGCGCAACGGCGCACCTCAGCGGTCGGTGCGGCGCCGCGCCGGATCGGGCCGGCGGAAATCCGTGGCCGAGTCGGCGCGTGATATCCCGGTCGGTTCCGTGCCCGGGCAGCTGGGTGGGGAGCGGGCGGTGCCGAGGAACGCCTCGGTCGGTGGCGGTACGGGCGCGCCCGGGCAGTCCGCGCGGCCGCCGCGCGGTTCCGGGGCTGTCGGCGCCGACATCGGCTGGGACCAGCGCATCGCGGGCGGACTGGCGTTTCTGCGCCGCCGGCTCACCGGTGACTACGACGTCGACGAGTTCGGCTACGACGAGGAACTCACCGACCAGGTGCTGATGTCGTTGCTGCGACCGCTGTACGCGAAGTACTTCCGGGTCGAGGTGAAGGGCATCGAGAACATTCCCTCGGACGGCGGGGCGCTGGTCGTGGCCAACCACTCGGGGACGCTGCCGCTGGACGGGCTGATGATGCAGGTCGCCGTTCACGACAACCACCCGGCCGGGAGGCATCTGCGGCTGCTCGCCGCGGACCTCGTCTTCGTGCTGCCGGTGATAAACGAACTGGCGCGCAAGGCCGGGCACACATTGGCGTGCACGGAGGACGCGGAACGCCTGCTGCAGGGCGGCGAGGTCGTCGGGGTGATGCCGGAGGGCTTCAAGGGCATCGGCAAGCCCTTCAGCGAGCGCTACAAGCTCCAGCGCTTCGGGCGGGGCGGTTTCGTCTCGACGGCGCTTCGGGCGGGCGTGCCGATCGTGCCCTGCTCGATCGTCGGGGCCGAGGAGATCTATCCGATGATCGGCAACGCGAAAACGCTCGCGCGGTTGCTGGGGTTCCCGTATTTCCCGATCACTCCGACATTCCCGTGGCTCGGGCCGCTGGGCGCGATGCCGCTGCCGACGAAGTGGACGATTCAGTTCGGGGAACCGATTCCGACGGACGGCTATCCGCCGGAGGCGGCGGAGGACCCGATGCTGATGTTCAATCTCACCGACCAGGTGCGGGAGCAGATCCAGCACACGCTGTACAAGCTGCTGGTTCAGCGGCGGTCCGTCTTCTTCTGATCGACTGCCCGCCGGTTGCCCTGTCGGCCCCCGACGAAAGGGCGGGGCCGGATACGCGTTGAGCGTATCCGGCCCCGCCCTTTGCCTTTCACCGGCTTCCGGGCCGACGGGCTACGGACTGTCCTCGGTGTCGAGGCCCAGGCCGGGCAGCAGCCCCGGCAGCAACGGCGGGATCGTCACGTCCGGCACGGGCGCAGCCGGGTCCGAGAGTCCGCCGGACGGTGACGGTGAGGCGCTGTTCTGCGGGGGGTTGAGCAGCCCGCCCGTGTTGCCCCCGATCAGCTGGTCGTCCTCCACCGCGCCCGATCCGGACGGCTGCGGCAGCTGGTCGGCGGTCGAGCTGCCGACGGACGGCAGGGAGGGCGCCGACGGGTACGTCTCCGAGGAGCTCGAGGAGTCCTGCGGGGACGATCCGGGCCGACTGGAACCCCGCCGCTCCCCCTCTGGGGCACGGGGCAACAGCGACCGGAGCGGACCGACCTCCTGGTCTATGGCGTCGAAGACCGAACTCACCTCGTCGCCGACGTCCGTGAGCTGGGCGGGCAGCCTGCCCCGCAGCCCGTTCCACACGTCGCGGTGGCTGGTCGCGAAGGAGGAAAGGGTGGCGATGGGGCCCAGCGAGCCGTCCCGCTCGTACGCCTGGTGCAGCAGCCGGTGACCTTCGGAGGCGTCGTGGCGCATGCCGCTGAGGGTGCGTCTGACCTCGTTCACCGACTCGGTGTCCAGCTCGCCCGCACGCCCGCGCTCCATGAGGCGACGGACCTCGTTCAGCCGGGTCGAGGCCTGGTCGAGGTAGAGCCCGCCGCGGTCCGCGTCGTCGTCGGCCATACCGAGTCTCAGATCCTCCATGCCCCGTTTCAGCCCGTAGAGGGAGTCACCGGGGAGGGCGTCCGAGCTGGCGGCCGCCACACCGCCGAAGGCGCCGGCGGCCACCCCTACGGTCAGTCCGCCGGCCGCGAGGCCCTTGGCCCACCGGGAGCGCGGACGGAGTTTCCGGAGCGGGGAGGCCCGATGGGCACCGCGGCGGGAGCTCCGCTGCTCCGGAACGGTAGGGCTCCTGGACGCGGAGCCCTCCGCGAACATGGCTTCCATGGCGGCCACGAGCTGGGCTCGCTGCACCACTTTGACATCGGGATCCAACTCCGGCTTCGGCAGCTCGCCGAGGCCGTTCGCCAAGGCCAACAGCTGCCCCTGTTCGGCCGGCTCGGCCGAACTCTCGGGCTGCTCGGCCGCCGTGCCCCGGAGCGTCTGGTTCTCCAGGTCCTGGGCGAAGGCGTTCGCCCGCCGGTGCGCCGAAACGTTCGCGATCACTGGCGGCACCTCCTCTCGTCATGACGGTCGACTCCCCGGGGGGTCCGGAAGGTTGCACGACTTGAGCACATCCACACGAAGGAGTGAGTGGTTGCACGCAAGACGTGACCGCAGGGAGCCTGCATTGCGCACAACGAGCGGCTCGGCAGTTGGGTTACGCGCGGAGGATGATCGGACCAGTGCGTCATCAAGTGCTCACGGATGGTGAGTTGAGGGTGGACGGGCCGGGACGGGCGCATGGGTGGGGAGGGTGCCGGTGCTGCTGTGGGGGACGCCGCGCTTCGGGCGCGGCTTCAGCGGGCGTCGTCGGGCAGGAGCCGTGCCAGGGTGCGCACGGCCCGGTACTGAAGGGTCTTGATCGCGCCCTCGTTCTTGCCCATCACGCGGGCGGTCTCGGCGACGGAGAGGCCCTGGAGGAAGCGGAGGGTGACGCACTCCTGCTGCTGAGGATTGAGCTTGCGGACCGCTTCGAGCAGCGCGGCGTTGGAGAGTGACTCCAGTACCGACTCCTCGGGGCTGCGCTCCACCTCGTTGGCGTCGAGCATCTCGCCGGTGGTCACTTCCAGCCGGAATCGGCTCGACTTGAAGTGGTCGGCGACCAGGTTGCGGGCGATCGTGACCAGCCATGCGCCGAAGTCGCGGCCCTGCCAGGTGAAAGTGGAGATGCGACGCAGGGCGCGGAGGAAGGTCTCGCTGGTGAGGTCCTCCGCCGTCGCCTTTCCGCCGACCCGGTAGTAGATGTAGCGGTAGACGGTGTCGCTGTACTGGTCGTAGAGCCGGCCGAAGGCCTCGGCCTCGCCCGCCTGGGCGCGTTCGACCAGTTCCATCATCCGCGCGCTGTCGCTGTCGGCACTCGGCCGGCGGGCGGTGGTCGAGGTGGCGGCGTGCCGGCCGCCTCGTCTGCCGGCCTCGCGCTCGCCCGATCGCGCGTCGACCGCACCGCTGCGGGCCGGCACCTTCTCGATGCGGTCGGCCAGGGCGTAGCAGGGACCGGCAGGGCCGAGGGCGGCAGGGCTCGCGGCGAAGGCGGGGACGGCGTACGCGGTGGGGACGAAGCCGCGCAGGTGGTCGAGGACCACTGCGCGGAGCGTAGCCAGGCCCGAGGCGTCAACCCCGACGTGTGGGTACACGGGACTCCCAGAGGCAGAGCTTCCATCACGTGCTGTGCGGGACCGTTCACTCGTCGTGGCGACGTGTGGGGGTCCATGTGCGTCTGAGGAGAATAACGCTTCGTACAGGCAGTGCTACACCCAGTTGCCCAAATCATCGAATCCGTCGCTTCTGTTACGGCAAGGCGGCACAACCAGTCGCAGATTGTGATCGCTTGCTGATCGGATTACTTCGCCTTCTATGGAGAGGCGTGATGGGTTGTGTTCGTCCGGAAGCATCGCGACTGGCGGGCGGCGTGGAGGGGTATGGCTCCCGGAATGCCGCGTAACGCCTGCTGTGCGTCGTCGCGGGACATGCCGGTACCGAGCGTTCGTGGCCGCGGCGGAGGGCCCGAACACGGGCGGTCGGATCCGTAACGCGGGCACTGATACGCAGAGTGGCGGTGGGGGAGCCCGGTCGCCCGCGTCTCCGGTGCCGCCCGGGTCAGCGCCGGCGGCGGTGCAGGGCGACGGCCGCCGCCGTACCACCCGCGAGGGCGCCGACTCCCGCCGCGGCCGGGATGCCGACCTTCGCCGCCTTGCGGCCCGTGCGGTAGTCGCGCAGCCGCCAGTCGCGCTCACGGGCGTGCTTGCGCAGTTTCGTGTCCGGGTTGATGGCGTACGGGTGTCCCACGAGGGAGAGCATCGGGATGTCGTTGTGCGAGTCGCTGTAGGCCGCACAGCGGGCGAGGTCGAGGTTCTCGGCGCTCGCGAGGGCCCGCACCGCCTCGGCCTTGGCCGGGCCGTGCAGCGGCTCGCCGACGAGCTTGCCCGTATAGACGCCGTCGACGGACTCGGCGACCGTGCCGAGTGCGCCGGTCAGTCCGAGCCGGCGGGCGATGATCGTCGCGGTCTCCACCGGCGCGGCGGTGACCAGCCACACCTTCTGGCCCGCGTCGAGATGGGCCTGGGCGAGGGCACGGGTGCCCGGCCAGATGCGGTCGGCCATGTACTCGTCGTAGATCTCCTCGCCGATCGACATCAGTTCGGAGACCCGGTGGCCCTTGACGATGGACAGCGCCGACTCGCGCACGTCCTGCATGTGCTCGGGGTCCTCGACGCCGGCGATCCGGAACCACGTCTGCTGCCAGGCGAACCTCGCCAGCTCCCGGCGCTGGAAGAACTTCCGCTTGTACAGCCCGCGGCCGAAGTGGAAGATCGCGGCGCCCTGCATGACGGTGTTGTCCAGGTCGAAGAACGCGGCGGCGCTGACGTCCCCGGCCACGGGGAAGTCGGGCTCGGACGGTGCGGTGTCCGCGTCGGTCCCGGCCCGGGCGTCCGCCTCGAACTGCTGTGACGTCTTGCGTGCTGCCTCGGCAGCGGCCTCGCCGGCGAGAACGCTCCGGGCGGTCGAGGAGCGCCTGCGGGGGGTGAGCCATCCCAGTGCGGCCATGTCGTGAGCATAGCCAGTCCGTTCGGCAGTTCCCGACTCGCCGGGATGCGAAGGCGTGAACTCTCCGCGGCCGGATTGTTAAAGGGGCCATTCGGGCGTGTCGCGCGCGGGCGAGAGAATGGAGGGCATGAGTCCTCTGCTGCGGCGTAGCAAGAAGAAGGCCGGCGACCGTGTGGTGACCCTGATCGGGAAGCCCGGGTGTCATCTCTGTGACGACGCGCGGTCCGTGATCCGGCAGGTGTGCGCCGAGACGGGTGCGTCCTGGGAGGAGAAGGACATCACCCAGGACGAGGAACTGCACCGCGCCTACTGGGAGCAGATCCCCGTGGTGCTCGTGGATGGGGAGCAGCACACGTTCTGGCGCGTGGACGCCGGCCGGCTCCGCCGCGAACTGGGGGTGTGACCGGAAAGGCGGCTACCATCGTGGGCGTTTTGTTGTGGTCTCGGGGGCGTGGCCGTGAGGAGTGTGTATCGCTTTGCCCTCTTCGGATTCGCAACGGGTGCCGGTCGTCCCCGGTTCCGGAATGGCGCGATCGGCTCGCGTGACCCCGGTCACTTTGCACGGACAAAGCGGACACCATCTTTGTGCACGCGTTCACAAAGACATAGCCTGCTTTCGACGGGGCGGTCCTGGGACGCATGGCCGCCAGCCTCGCTCATCCCGCAGGAGCACCGTGGCAACTGGCCGAACCCACCGACCGGCGACTCGCAGCCGAGGAATCCCCGAGGCCACCGTCGCCCGGCTTCCGCTCTATCTGCGCGCGCTGACCGCGCTGTCGGAGCGCTCCGTGCCGACCGTCTCCTCCGAGGAGCTCGCGGCCGCCGCGGGAGTCAATTCCGCGAAGCTGCGCAAGGACTTCTCGTACCTCGGCTCCTACGGGACCCGCGGCGTCGGGTACGACGTCGAGTACCTCGTCTACCAGATCTCCCGGGAGCTCGGCCTGACCCAGGACTGGCCGGTTGTGATCGTCGGTATCGGTAACCTCGGCGCCGCGCTCGCCAACTACGGCGGCTTCGCCTCCCGCGGATTCCGCGTGGCCGCGCTGATCGACGCCGACCCGGCGATGGCCGGCAAGCCGGTCGCCGGCATCCCCGTCCAGCACACGGACGAGCTGGAGAAGATCATCTCGGACAACGGCGTGTCCATCGGGGTCATCGCGACTCCCGCGGGCGCCGCCCAGCAGGTGTGCGACCGGCTCGTCGCCGCTGGTGTGACGTCCATTCTGAACTTCGCCCCCACCGTGCTCTCGGTGCCGGACGGAGTGGATGTGCGCAAGGTCGACCTCTCGATCGAGCTGCAGATCCTCGCCTTCCACGAGCAGCGCAAGGCCGGCGAGGAGACCGAGGGCGAGGCCGCCGTGCCACCCGTCGCCCCGGCCGGCACCTCCGCCACGGCCGACGGCCGGAAGGGACCCGACGGGGACGTGCCCGCCGTGATGCCGGCATGAGTCTCCTGGTCGTCGGCCTCAGCCACCGCAGCGCCCCCGTCAGCGTCCTGGAGCGGGCCTCCCTCTCCGTGGACACCCAGGGCAAGCTGCTGCAGGACGCCCTCGCCGCGGAACCCGCGGCGGAAGCGGCCGTCCTCGCCACCTGCAACCGCATCGAGCTCTACGCCGACGTGGACAAGTTCCACGCCGGGGTCGCCGAGCTGTCCACCCTGCTCTCCCAGCACAGCGGCGTCGGCCTGGAGGAGCTCACCCCCTATCTGTACGTGCACTACGAGGACCGGGCCGTCCACCACCTGTTCTCGGTGGCCTGCGGGCTGGACTCGATGGTCGTCGGCGAGGGCCAGATCCTCGGCCAGATCAAGGACTCCCTGGCGCTCGGCCAGGAGTTGCACAGTGCGGGCAGGCTGCTGAACGACCTGTTCCAGCAGTCCCTGCGGGTCGGCAAGCGCGCACACAGCGAGACCGGCATCGACCGGGCCGGGCAGTCGCTCGTCACCTTCGGCCTGGAACAGCTCGCCGACGGCACTCCCACCGGGGAGTGGGCCGCGGGCAGGAGTGCGCTCGTCATCGGTGCGGGCTCGATGTCCTCCCTCGCGGCCGCCACGCTGGCGCGCGCCGGGGTCGCCGAGATCGCCGTCGCGAACCGCACCCGTGAGCGTGCCGAACGGCTGGTCCGGATCCTGACCGAACCCGGCGGGACGGGAGTCCGCGCCCGGGCCGTCGACATGGTCTCGGTCGGCGACGAACTGACACGTGCCGACGTCGTCGTCTCCTGCACCGGCGCCACGGGGCTGGTGCTGAGGACCGAGGCGGTCGAGGCCGCGCTCGAAGGCCGTACGGGACGGCTGGCGCTGCTCGACCTCGCCCTGCCCCGGGACATCGACGCCGCGGTCCACCGGCTCGAAGGAGTCCGCCTCGTCGACATCGAATCGCTCGCCGAGGCGTCCGCGGAGGCCCCCATGGCCGCCGACGTCGACCGGGTGCGGACCATCGTGTCCGCCGAGGTCGCCGCGTTCGGCGCCGCCCAGCGCGCCGCGCACATCACGCCGACCGTGGTCGCCCTGCGCACCATGGCCGCCGACGTCGTGGCGAGCGAGATCGCCCGGCTCGAGGGCCGGCTGCCCGACCTGGACGAGCGCCAGCGCGCCGAGGTCTCCCAGACGGTCCGCCGGGTCGTCGACAAGCTCCTGCACGCGCCCACCGTGCGGATCAAGCAGCTCGCGGCCGAACCCGGCGGCGCCGGGTACGCGGACGCGCTGCGCACTCTCTTCGACCTCGACCCGGAGACGGTCGCCTCCGTCAGCCGGGCCGACGTCACCGACGCCGACATCAAGAACCGAGGGCGAGTATGACCGAGAGGGCATCGGGGACCGAGCGGCCCCTGCGGCTCGGAACCAGGCGCAGCAAGCTCGCCATGGCCCAGTCCGGGCATGTGGCGGAGGCCGTGCGGCGGCTGACCGGCCGCCCCGTCGAGCTGGTGGAGATCACCACGTACGGCGACACCTCGCGCGAGCAGCTGGCACAGATCGGCGGCACCGGTGTGTTCGTCACCGCGCTGCGCGACGCGCTGCTCGCGGGAGAGGTCGACTTCGCGGTGCACTCCTTGAAGGATCTGCCGACCACGCAGCCGGACGACCTCGCGCTGGCCGCGATCCCGCGGCGGGAGGACCCGCGTGACGTCATGGTCGCCAGGGACGGGCTGACGCTGGACCGGCTGCCGCGGGGCGCCCGGGTAGGCACCGGCTCGCCGCGCCGGATGGCGCAGCTCAACGCGTACGCCCGCTCGCACGGGCTGCAGATCGAGACCGTGCCGATCCGCGGGAACGTAGACACCCGCATCGGATTCGTGCGGAACGGGGAACTGGACGCGGTGGTTCTCGCCGCGGCCGGTCTGAACCGTATCGGCCGGATCGAGGAGGCGACCGACTTCCTGCCGGTCGACGCGATCCTGCCCGCCCCCGGCCAGGGGGCCCTGGCGGTGGAGTGCCCGGCGGCCGACACCGCCCTCGCCGCCACGCTCGCCGAGCTCGACGACCCGTACACCCGGGCCGCCGTGACCGCCGAGCGGTCCCTGCTCGCCGCCCTGGAGGCCGGCTGCAGTGCGCCCGTGGGCGCGCTGGCCGACCTGCCTGCCGACGAACAGGCTGTTCATGAAATGCGCCTGCGGGGCGTCGTCGGTACCACCGACGGTTCCACGCTGGTGCAGCTGTCCATCACCGGTCCCGTGCCCTCTTCGCACGACGAAGCGGTGGCACTCGGGCGCGAACTCGCCTCCGAGATGCTCGCCAAGGGCGCGGCCGGTCTTATGGGGGAGCGAGCACTTTGAGCCCCACCACCTCGAACGTCCCGGCTGGTCCCGTACACGGGCAGGTCACCTTCCTCGGCGCCGGTCCCGGCGATCCGGGCCTGCTGACGCTGCGCGCCGTCGAGGCGCTGGCGGGCGCGGACGTATTGATCGCCGAGCCGGAAGTCCTCGACGTCGTGCGCGGTCACGCGCGCGCCGGAGTGAGCACGCCTGAGCTGACGGTTGTTGACGATGCCTCAACAACCGCCGGTGTCCCGGTGTTGAGGGACGCGGCCAATCTTGTCATGGAGGCCGTGCGGGGCGGCAAGCGGGTGGTCCGTGCCGTGAGCGGGGACCCCGGGCTCGACGGCGACGCGGGCGCCGAGATGCTCGCCTGCGCCGCCGAGGGCGTCCCCTTCGAGGTCGTGCCGGGAGTGGCGACCGCCGTGGGCGTGCCCGCCTACGCCGGTGTGCCGCTGCGTGACGCACAGGGCACGGACGTGCGGTTCATCGACGCCCGGACGGCGGACGCCCGCTGCTGGACCGAGGTCGGCGCCTCCGACGGCACCGTCGTCGTGTCCACGACGCTGGACGCCGTGGCGTCGGCGGCCGCAGAGCTGGTGACGGCCGGGCGCAAGCCCGACACTCCGGTGACGGTGACGGTGGCCGGCACGACGACGCGGCAGCGGACGTGGACCGCGACGCTCGGCACGATCGCCCAGGTCTTCAAGCAGGGCAAGGTGCTGCCGTCGCCCGAGGGCCACCGGCCGGTCATAGCCGTGGTCGGTGAGCGCAGCGCCGCAGCGCAGCGCGACCAGCTCGCCTGGTTCGAGTCCAAGCCGCTGTTCGGCTGGAAGGTGCTCGTGCCGCGCACGAAGGAGCAGGCCGCGTCGCTCTCCGACCAGCTCAGGTCCTACGGCGCCGTGCCGCACGAGGTCCCGACGATCGCCGTCGAGCCGCCGCGCACGCCGCAGCAGATGGAGCGCGCGGTCAAGGGACTGGTGACCGGCCGCTACGAGTGGATCGCCTTCACCTCGGTCAACGCCGTGAAGGCCGTGCGGGAGAAGTTCGAGGAGTACGGACTGGATGCCCGTGCCTTCGCCGGGATCAAGGTCGCGGCGGTGGGCGAGCAGACGGCACGCGCCCTGATCGAGTTCGGGGTCAAGCCGGATCTGGTGCCGAGCGGTGAGCAGTCGGCGGCGGGGCTGCTGGAGGACTGGCCGCCGTACGACCCGGTGTTCGACCCGATCGACCGGGTGTTCCTGCCGCGGGCCGACATCGCGACCGAGACCCTGGTGGCAGGGCTGATCGAGCTGGGCTGGGAGGTCGACGACGTCACGGCCTACCGGACCGTGCGGGCCTCCCCGCCGCCGGCGGAGACCCGGGAGGCGATCAAGGGCGGCGGTTTCGACGCCGTGCTCTTCACCTCGTCTTCCACCGTGCGGAACCTGGTCGGTATCGCCGGCAAGCCGCACAACGTGACGGTGATCGCCTGTATCGGACCCGCGACCGCGAAGACGGCCGAGGAGCACGGGCTGCGGGTTGACGTGCTGTCGCCCGAGCCGTCGGTCCACAAGCTGGCCGAGGCGCTCGCCGAGTTCGGTGCGAGGCGCCGGGAGGCGGCGCGGGAGGCAGGCGACCCGGTGACGCGGCCGAGCGAGCGCCGTCCGGGCGCACGCAGACGCCGTACCACGTGAAGTCGTACGACGTGATCGGAAGGGGTCGCGGGGTTGTTCCCCGCGGCCCCTTTCCGTTTGCTGCGGACCGGATCGCACCGGAGCGGTTCGCCCGTTTCCGGGGACAACATGTCGGCAAAAGCGGTCCCCGCACGGGCGTAGCGTGGGGGCATGACTGTGTACGGATCCTTCCCCGGATCGCGGCCGCGACGGCTGCGGACCACCCCCGCGATGCGGCGCATGGTCGCCGAGACGAGGCTGAACCCCGCCGATCTGATCCTTCCCGCGTTCGTGCGGGAGGGCGTGAGCGAGCCCGTGCCGATCGCGGCGATGCCCGGGGTCGTGCAGCACTCGCTGGACACGCTGAGGAAGGCCGCGGTCGAGGCCCGGGAGGCCGGAGTCTCCGGGATCATGCTCTTCGGCGTGCCGGAGGACGCGAAGAAGGACGCCGTCGGGACCGCGGGCACGGACCCGGGCGGGATCCTCCAGGTCGCCGTCCGAGCGGTGAAGGAGGAGGTCGGCGACGAACTGGTCGTCATGTCCGACCTCTGCCTGGACGAGTACACCGATCACGGCCACTGCGGGGTGCTCGACGCGGACGGCCGGGTCGACAACGACGCCACGCTGGAGCGCTACGCCGAGATGGCGCAGGTCCAGGCGGACGCCGGCGTCCATGTCGTCGGTCCCAGCGGGATGATGGACGGCCAGGTCGGCGTGATCCGGGACGCGCTCGACACCATCGGCAGGGAGGACGTGGCGATCCTCGCGTACACCGCGAAGTACTCCTCCGCGTTCTACGGGCCGTTCCGCGAGGCGGTCGCCTCCTCCCTGACGGGCGACCGCAAGACGTACCAGCAGGACCCGGCGAACCTGCGGGAGTCGCTCCGGGAACTCGCGTTCGACCTGGGGGAGGGCGCGGACATGGTGATGGTCAAGCCGGCGGGGCCCTACCTCGATGTGCTGGCGAAGGTGGCGGAGTCCGTGGACGTGCCCGTCGCCGCGTACCAGATCAGTGGGGAGTACGCGATGGTCGAGGCCGCTGCCGAGAAGGGCTGGATCGAACGCGACAAAGCCATCCTGGAGACCCTGACCGGCATCCGGCGCGCGGGCGCGCAGATGATCCTGACGTACTGGGCGACGGAGGCCGCACAGAAGCTCGGCCGCGCGTAGCGGCCCGGGACCGAGCGGAGTCCCGACGGCCGCGCGACCACAGGCCGCGCGGCCGGGGTGGGTGTCCTCAGTCCCACGAGAACGTCCAGACGGGGGCTCCGAGGAGACCCTGGGCATGGGACCCGAGGCCGGGGCGCGTTCCCTGCCGCACGCTGTCCGGGCAGAACGCGAGGTGCTCGGCCGCGAGCGCCTCGGCGTCCGCGGTCCTGGTGGGCGGCGCGGCCACGGAGAGGACCAACTGGTCGAAGGACAGACCGACGACCCGTATGCCGAAGCGGTCTTCCCACGACCGCAGGACCGAGCAGAGGCGGGCCACGTCCCCCTCGTGGTGAAGCGGGCCGGACCAGCCGATGGCCGCCGGTATGTCGGCGCTGCGGCGGGCGCGGACCAGTGCGGGGCGGGCACCCTTCAGCACGGCGCCGCCCTCGCCGGCGGACAGCGCTTCCACGGCCTCGGCGGCGAGCCGGTCCGGATCCTCCACGAGCGTGCCGCCCGGAGCCAGGCCGGGCCAGTCGCCGTCCGACTCGTCCGCCGCGCCGGAGTCCCAGAACTCCGCGAGCACCTCTTCGGCGTCATGGTCTCCCGGATACGACACCCGCCGCGGCGACAGCTCCCACTCGTGCGGGTCGCCGTCGCCGCCGATCAGCACGGGATGCAGTCCGCCCGCCCGGCGGGCCGGGAGGAGCCGGTCCCAGGTGCCGGGAGCGGCCGGTTCGTCGCCGCACCAGAGGAGGGGCTCGTGCCACGGGCCGTCGACGGTGGTGTCCACCAGGCGGCCGGGCGGCAGATCGAGGCCCAGGGCGCGGCCCGTGGGGTCGGTGGCCAGGGCCGGCAGAGGGTTGGGAAGCATCGCCATGGTCCGAAGGTAGAGGCCGCCACTGACAACGGAGGCCGCAGTGCGGGAACGGCGGCCTCCGGGTCCGGCGTGGGTGACCGGCGGTCGGTGGGCGGTCGCCGGGCGAGCGCGTCCGACACGTCGCCCTGCCCGTCGTCACGGCCGCGGTGCCGTCCTTGTAAGTCCCCGCAGGGAGCGCGAGTTCGGCGGGGCACCGGTCGGGCCGCCGACGTCCCGCGGGGCGAAGCGCACCGTGAGGACCGCTTCGCGGTAAGGCGCGCGAACCCGTCTCGGACCCGGGAGCGGCGTACGACGGCGAACTCGGGGCCATCTGCACGGACGGGGAAGGGGTGGTGATCAGCCCGCGGTCGGCGCACCCTGGGAGAGGTACCGCTGTGGAGGTGATCCGTCATGCAGACTCTCGTCGGCTGGCATGTCGAGATGGAGTTCCTCGAGGAGGGCGACAAGACCAAGGCGGCCGCGATGCTCCGGCTCGCCGACGGCACGGAGGTGCGCGGTCACGGACACGCCAGCCGCCATCCGTCCGACCCGGCCCAACTGCGCGTCGGTGAGGAGATCGCCGGCGCCCGGGCGCTCATGGACGTCGCGCAGACACTGCTCAAGAAGGCGCACGACGAGATCGAGGAGACCACGGGAAGGCCGGCGCACCCGTTGAACCGTTGACGAGGTGACGTGAGGCGAACGGAGGACGGCCCTCGGCGGTTCGCTCGCCGAGGACCGTCCGTGCCCGGATGCGCCCGGACGCGCCGGGGCCGGGCGCCGCGCGTCAGAGGCGCGCGGGGGTGCGGATGCCCAGCAGAGCCATGCCCTGGTGGAGCGTGCGGGCGGTCAGGTCGCACAGGAACAGCCGGTTCTCCACCTGCGCGGGGGTGTCCGCCTTGAGGACCGGGCACTCCGAGTAGAACGTCGTGTACAGCGACGCCAGCTGGTAGAGGTACGCCGCCAGCTTGTGCGGCTCGTACGAGGACGCGGCCTCCTCGACCGTCTCGCCGAACCGGTCCATGTGCAGGCCCAGCGCACGCTCGGACGGGGTCAGCCCGATCTCCGCGTGAGCCTGCGGCTTCGCGTCCCCGGCCTTGCGCAGGATCGACTGGATACGGGCGTACGCGTACTGCAGGTACACCGACGTGTCGCCGTTGAGGGACACCATCTGGTCCAGATCGAACTTGTAGTCCCGGGCCGCCGACGTGGAGAGGTCCGCGTACTTCACGGCGCCGATGCCGACCTGTGCGCCCCGTTCGGCGATCTCCTCCTCCGACAGGTCCTGGGCCTTCTCCCTGACGACGGCCGCCGCCCGTTCGATCGCCTCGTCCAGCAGGTCGACCAGCCGCACCGTCTCGCCCTCACGGGTCTTGAAGGGCTTGCCGTCCTTGCCGAGGACCGTGCCGAACGCCAGCTGGACGGCCTTGACCTCGTCGTTCAGCCAGCCGGCCCGGCGGGCGGTCTCGAAGACCATCTTGAAGTGCAGGGACTGCCGGGCGTCGACGACGTAGATCAGGCTGTCGGCGCCGAGGTTCCGCACCCGGTCCCGGATCGCGGA
This sequence comes from Streptomyces marianii, assembly GCF_005795905.1. Taxonomy (NCBI): domain Bacteria; kingdom Bacillati; phylum Actinomycetota; class Actinomycetes; order Kitasatosporales; family Streptomycetaceae; genus Streptomyces; species Streptomyces marianii. Next base: position 3,553,617 of record NZ_VAWE01000001.1, on the reverse strand, counting down.
GAGGTCGGTGGCCGCGTAGCCGTAGCCGCCGTTGGACTTCCGCACGATCAGGGGGACGGGCTTGCCGTCCGGGCCCTTGACATCGTCGAAGAACACGCACAGCGCGCCCTCGGAGCGCACGGCGACGCCGGATTCCTCGAGGATGCGGCAGGTCTCGTCGAGCATGTGGTTGTAGCCCGACTCGCCCACGACGTCGGGGTCGTGGATCTCCATGTCGAGCTTGTTGAAGACGGAGTAGAAGTAGATCTTCGACTCGTCGACGAACCTCTGCCAGAGGGCGAGGGTCTCCTCGTCGCCCGACTGGAGGTCCACCACCCGCCGCCGCGCGCGCTCCTTGAAGTCCTCGTCGGAGTCGAAGAGGGCGCGCGAGGCCTTGTACAGCCGGTTCAGATTGGACATGGCCTCCTCGCCGGATACGGCGGCCTCGTCCTTGTGGTCCAGCTCGTGCGGGTGCTCGATCAGGAACTGGATGAGCATGCCGAACTGGGTGCCCCAGTCGCCGATGTGGTGGCGCCGGACCACCTTCTCGCCGGTGAACTCCAGGATCCGCACCATGGCGTCGCCGATCACGGCCGAACGGAGGTGACCGACGTGCATCTCCTTGGCCACGTTCGGCTGCGCGTAGTCGATCACGGCGGTGCCCGCCGCGTCGGTGAACGGCACCCCGAGGCGGTCGTCCGCCGCGCGGGCGGCGAGCGTCTCGGTGATCGCCTCGTCGGAGACCGTGATGTTCAGGAATCCGGGGCCCGAGACCTCGATCTCCCGCAGTACGTCGTCGGCCGGAACGGACTCGACGACCTTGGCCGCGAGCTCACGCGGATTGCCCTTGAGCCTCTTGGCGAGCGCCAGGATGCCGTTGGCCTGGAAGTCGGCCCGGTCGCTGCGTCGCAACAGCGGATCCGCGGAGCCGGCCTCCGGCAGGGCTGCCGAGAGGGCGTCCGCGAGGCGCTGCTGCACGGTCGAAGCGAGGGAAGGGACCGAGGCCATGAGCTTCCGTTTCCTGTGAGTGTTCCTGTGAGCGGGGCGTCGTGGGTCGTCGGGGTGTGATCGGCACCGCTGTTTCGGTAGTCAAGTGTCCCACGGGGGAGCAACCCGTTTGTCCCACGGACCCCGGACCTGTGGACGCCCGGAGCGGAGTTCGGACCGGACGGCGTTGGCCTGTGGACAACCAACGGGCCCCGTGTTCCGTCTGGGACAATGGCAGACGCCAGCTTCGACAGACCAAGCAATCAAGCAATCAAGGACGTGCCGATCGTGGCTCAGAGCAGCACCGAGACCGACTGGGTCTCCCGTTTCGCGGACGATGTCATCGCCGAGTCGGAACGGCGTGCGCCCGGGAAACCGGTCGTGGTTGCGTCTGGCCTGTCGCCGTCCGGGCCCATCCACCTGGGCAACCTGCGTGAGGTCATGACCCCGCACCTGGTCGCGGACGAGATCCGCCGCCGCGGGTACGAGGTGCGGCACGTGATCTCCTGGGACGACTACGACCGCTACCGCAAGGTGCCGGCCGGAGTGGAGGGCGTCGACGACACCTGGGCCGAGCACATCGGCAAGCCGCTGACCTCGGTGCCCGCGCCCGCCGGCTCCCCGTTCCCGAACTGGGCGGAGCACTTCAAGGCCGCGATGGTCGAGTCGCTCGCCGAACTCCGTGTCGAGTTCGATCCGGTCAGCCAGACCGAGCAGTACACCTCGGGTGCCTACCGCGAGCAGATCCTGCACGCCATGAAGCACCGTGCCCGGATCGACGGCATCCTCGACCAGTACCGGACGAAGGCCAAGGCTCAGGAGAAGAAGCAGCAGAAGCCGGTCGACGAGGCCGAGCTGGAGGCCGCCGAGGGCTCGGGCGCGGCGTCCGAGGACGACGGCAGCGGCGGCTCCGCGGGCTACTTCCCGTACAAGCCGTACTGCGGCAACTGCGAGAAGGACCTGACGACCGTCACGGAGTACCTCGACGCCACCACGGAGCTGACGTACTCCTGCACGGCGTGCGGCTTCTCGGAAACGGTCCGGCTGAGCGAGTTCAACCGCGGCAAGCTGGTCTGGAAGGTCGACTGGCCGATGCGCTGGGCCTACGAGGGCGTGATCTTCGAGCCGAGCGGTGTCGACCACTCGTCTCCGGGGTCGTCGTTCGTCGTCGGCGGTCAGATCGTCCGCGAGGTCTTCGACGGCGTCCAGCCGATCGGCCCGATGTACGCCTTCGTGGGCATCTCCGGTATGGCCAAGATGTCGTCGTCGCGCGGTGGTGTGCCGACGCCGGCGGACGCGCTGAAGATCATGGAGGCCCCCCTGCTTCGCTGGCTGTACGCCCGCCGCAGGCCCAACCAGTCCTTCAAGATCGCTTTCGACCAGGAGATCCAGCGGCTCTACGACGAGTGGGACAAGCTGGAGTCCAAGGTCGCGGAGGGTTCCGCGCTCCCGGCCGACGCCGCCGCCCACGCGCGCGCGGCCCGCACCGCCGCGGGTGAGCTGCCGCGCACGCCCCGCCCGCTGCCGTACCGCACACTCGCCTCGGTCGTCGACATCACCGCCGGTCACGATGAGCAGACGTTGCGCATCCTCAGTGAGCTGGACCCGGCGAACCCGCTGTCCTCGCTCGACGAGGCCCGTCCCCGGCTGGACCGCGCGGAGAACTGGATCACGACCCAGGTCCCGGCCGACGCCCGCACCGTCGTGCGTTCCGAGCCGGACGCGGAGCTGCTCGGCTCGCTCGACGGCGAGGCGCGCGAGTCGCTGCGCCTGCTGATGGAGGGGCTGGACACCCACTGGTCACTGGACGGTCTGACGACCCTCGTCTACGGAGTGCCGAAGGTGATGGCGGGCCTGGATCCGGACGCCAAGCCGACGCCGGAGCTGAAGACCGCCCAGCGTTCCTACTTCGCGCTGCTCTACCGACTGCTGGTGAGTCGCGAGACGGGCCCGCGCCTCCCGACGCTGCTCCTGGCCGTCGGGGCCGACCGGGTGCGCAAGCTGCTGGCGTCCTGACCGGCCGGGGCCCCGGGGGCTCCGGCGGCCGGACGGAAGAAGGGCTCTCCCCCTCGGCGGGTGGGAGCCCTTCGGCGTCGCTGCGTCATGCGGACTCGGCCGATCGGCAGTACCGCCCGGGACCGCCGGTTCACGGTGCCCATCGGCGCGCCGGCGCGGGCGGCGTACCCGGTCCCTCCACGGCCGTCCGGTGGCCACGTCGGCGTCCTACGCGATGTGGTCTTCCATCAGTTCGTTGTTGAAGCGGGTCGTGAACCGGTCCATGTACTGGTTCAGCTCACGGGGCTGGAGGTGCAGCCCGTACGCGGCCTCGACGTTCGACGCGAAGGCGCCGGGCGTCGGCATGCCCTCGCCCTCTATCGAGCGCCGGAACACCTGGTACAGGTTCTCGTCCGAAGGCAGGGCGTCCTGCACGCCCTCACCCAACGGCCTCATGCCGCCCGCCCCGTTCGGCACCGGGAACGTCGGCTCCGGCGCCTGAGTCCGGACAGGCACCGGTTCGGGCTCCGACGCCTGCGGCTGCGGGACGGGTCCGGGCTCGGCCGCGCGCGGCTGCGGCACCGGGATGCGCTGCGGCTGCTCGTCGTACCAGGCCCGGTGGTCCGGCCCCGGGACGTACGTGGCCGGCTCGTAGTCCGGGTCGTAGTCGCCCTTGTACTGCACCTGCTGAGGGGTGGCGAACCACTGGCTCGGCTCCTCCCCGGCGGCCACCACCGGCCCCTGCGCCCGTGCGGGCCCGGTGGGTTCCAGCTCCGGTGCCGCGGGCTGCGGCGGCAGCAACTGCGGCTCGATGCCGGCCGCGGCCAGGCCCGCCGGCGCGGTCTCCGCCAACGGCACGCCGTACTTCGCGAGCCGCAGCGGCATCAGGGCTTCGACCGGGGCCTTGCGGCGCCACGCCCGTCCGAAGCGGGCCTGCAGCCGGGCCTGGTAGATCAGCCGGTCCTGCTCCAGCTTGATGACCTGCTCGTAACTGCGCAGCTCCCACAGCTTCATCCGCCGCCACAGCCGGAACGTCGGCACCGGGGAGAGCAGCCAGCGGGTGAGGCGCACGCCCTCCATGTGCTTGTCGGCGGTGATGTCCGCGATCCTGCCCACCGCGTGGCGGGCGGCCTCGACGGACACCACGAACAGGACGGGGATGACGGCGTGCATGCCGACGCCGAGCGGGTCGGGCCAGGCGGCCGCGCCGTTGAAGGCGATCGTCGCCGCCGTGAGCAGCCAGGCAGTCTGGCGCAGCAGGGGGAAGGGGATGCGGATCCAGGTCAGCAGGAGGTCGAGTGCGAGCAGTACGCAGATGCCCGCGTCGATGCCGATGGGGAAGACCAGGGAGAACCGGCCGAAGCCCTTCTTCTCGGCGAGCTCGCGCACGGCGGCGTACGACCCGGCGAAACCGATCGCGGCGATGATCACCGCACCGGCGACCACCACGCCGATGAGTATGCGGTGCGTGCGTGTCAGCTGCATCGCGGCCACCCGCGATCCCCTCCCTCTTCTGTTCATGGCGCCCGTGGCGCGGCCCAAGCCTGGCACACGAATCCGGAGTCCGGCCCTCCGGGGACCGTGGACCTCCGGCCGGATGCCGGGCGGCCCGGGCCGACCAGCAGAGCGTGCCGGGGGCCGGTCACCGTGCCGGGCGAGTGAGCACCGGGGTCGGGGCAGCGGATCCGCCGGACCCCGTCCCGGCCCCGGTGCCGCGACCGGATGGGTTCACCGGCTCGGCGAACCCATCCGGTCACGACACCTGGTTGGCCTTGGCGACGGAGGCGACGGCCTCCTTGGCCGCGGTCACCGCGTCCTTCATGAGCTGCGACGGGTCCGGGTTCTTGGCACCGGCGAAGCCCGTACCGTTGTAGCCGACGGTCACCACGACATTGCCCGTGCGGGCCACGATCGTTGCGTACTTGAAGTCCTCGCCGGACTTGGTGAGGCCGTAGCTGACCGCGGTGGCCTCCTCGCCGACACCCGACGCGGGCGAGGAGTTGACGCTCTCGGCCTTCTCCGTTGCCCGGACCGCGGCGACTTCCTTCTTGTAGGCGTCGCCGGCGCGGTCCTCGCCGCTGCCGATGCCCGACTCGGACTCGAAGCGCTGGAACGACACGTCGAGCCAGCGGTAGTTCGAGCCCTTGACGCCCTTGTCCTCCAGACCGTTCCAGGAGCAGCTGCCGCGGGCGCCCGTATCGTTGGAGGTGCCGGCCGTGCCGGACTTGTTCTTCACCTTCGGTACCAGTTCCTCGACCGTCTTGGAGGCCAGTGCCTTGCAGGGCTCGGGAAGCTTGGCGTACTTCGCCGGCTCCAATGCCGGCGGCGACTGCTCGCCGCCGGGGGAGGAGGTCTCGGACGAGGTGGACGAGCCGCCGTCCGAACCCGAGTCCTTGCTGTCGGAGTCCGACGAGCAGCCGGCGACGACGAGCATCACCGGGACGGCGGCGCAGGCGAGTATGCGGGTGAGTCGCGGGGCTGATCGGTGCATGGTTCCTTCAGTCGGTTGTCGTACGGTCCTCCGGAGTACCGGACGCGGGGTCCGGGTCCTCCGGGCGGACGGTCCGGTGTTCCCGGGCGGCCACGGTACGCCGACACGGTACGACGGCGGGTCGCCCGAGGGGACCGGGCGGCGGAACCGCCGGGTGGTGCCGACGGGCCGGCGTTCGCGCTACTCGTTGAACCGTTCGGCCAGCTTCCGGGCCAGTCCCCGGGCTTTTTCCTGCAGTTCCCTGCTGTCCGGGATCTCCGTCACACGGGCGGGCTGCTCGCCGTACTCGACGGTCACGATCACGTTGGATGTGCGGAACACCACGCTCACCGTGCGGTGCCGGGCGGTGGAACCGGCCCGGGTGAGGACGTCGTCGAGGAACGCGGCGTCGCCGAGCCCGTCGAGTACACGCGGCTCCAGGCCCTCAGGCGGGGTCGGGGAGCCGGAGGCAGTTCCGCCGGACGGTGTGGGGGTGCCCGGGAGGGACTCGGCGCCGGTGGCGGGGGAACCCGTCACGGGGGTGCCGGTGTCGCCCTGGCCTCCTGCGGCGGGCGCCGGCAGCTGGGCCGCGTCCTGCTTCCTCGTGTACACCTCGACGGCACGCTGGTCGTCGCTGACGTCCTGGGCGTAGGACACCACGCGCTCCACGTCGACGCGGAGGTTGTGCGAGGCGTCCGGGGAGTCGGCCTTCCAGCTGCAGCCGACGCGGCGGTCCGTGTCGTAGGTGACGGCGGCCGTACCGCGGAAGACCTTCTCCTGCTGCTCCTCGGGCAGCTCGGCCGCGCCCGGCAGCAGGTCCCTGAGCATCGAGCGCTCGACGGCGCCGCAGGGCTCGTAGAGCGTGCGGTACTTGCCGGGGGCGGCGACGGGGCCGGCGGTCCCGCCGGCCTTCGCCTCGGTGGTGCCGCCGCCGTCGGTGCTTGCGCCGGTACAGCCGGTGACGAGCGCCGCGAGAAGCACCGCAACGCCGGGTACGAACCCCTTTCGCCGCACGTTCCCAGGCTCCCTTCTCTGCCGTCCTGCGCTTCCGGCCCGGTCGGGTCGCCCACCGGCTCCCGGCCCCGGCCGTGGCCGCCCGCGGCGAAAACGTGTTGCCGCCCGATGCGTGCCGGTGGACACAATGTGTATCGCACGCGCAGCTGTGAACGCCGGTTCGATATCCCTTTTCTTGAGCTTGGTGCTGGTTTTGCGTTATCAGAGTTTTCGGGGGAATTGAGGGAGTATGTCGTATGTAGAGGTGTCCGGCGCCAAGGTCCCGATCCGGATGTGGACCGACCCCGCCACGGTCGAGGACGGCGCGATGCAGCAGCTGCGGAACGTCGCCACACTGCCCTGGATCAAGGGGCTCGCCGTGATGCCGGACGTGCACTACGGCAAGGGCGCGACGGTCGGCTCGGTCATCGCGATGCACGGCGCGGTCTGCCCGGCGGCTGTCGGCGTCGACATCGGCTGCGGGATGTCGGCCGTGAAGACCTCGCTCACCGCCAACGACCTGCCCGGCGATCTGTCCCGTCTCCGGTCCAGGATCGAGAGCGCGATCCCGGTCGGGCGCGGTATGCACGACGATCCGGTCGACACCGGGCGGGTGTACGGATTCCCGTCGACGGGATTCGACGACTTCTGGTCCCGGTTCGACGGCGTCGCCGACTCGGTGAAGTTCCGCCGGGAACGGGCGGCCAAGCAGATGGGGACGCTCGGTTCCGGGAACCACTTCATCGAGTTCTGCCTGGACGAGAGCGGTTCCGTCTGGCTGATGCTGCACTCCGGCTCGCGGAACATCGGCAAGGAACTCGCCGATCACCACATAGGCGAGGCCCAGAAGCTGCCGCACAACCGGGGCCTGGTCGACCGTGATCTCGCGGTGTTCGTCTCGGACACCCCACAGATGGCGGCCTACCGGAACGACCTCTTCTGGGCGCAGGAGTACGCCAAGTACAACCGCGCGATCATGATGGGGCTGTTCCAGGAGGTCGTCCGCAGGGAGTTCAGGAAGGCGAGGGTCACGTTCGACCCGGTCATCTCCTGCCACCACAACTACGTGGCGGAGGAGCGGTACGAGGGCATGGACCTGCTCGTCACCCGGAAGGGCGCGATCCGCGCCGCGTCGGGCGACTTCGGGATCATCCCCGGCTCGATGGGGACGGGCTCCTACATCGTGAGGGGCCTCGGGAACGAGAAGTCGTTCAACTCGGCTTCGCACGGTGCCGGTCGCCGGATGAGCCGCAACGCGGCCAAGCGGCGCTTCTCGACCAGGGACCTGGAGGAACAGACGCGCGGAGTGGAATGCAGGAAGGACTCCGGGGTCGTGGACGAGATCCCGGGCGCTTACAAGCCCATCGAGAAGGTGATCGACCAGCAGCGGGACCTCGTGGAGGTCGTCGCCAGGCTGAAGCAGGTCATCTGCGTGAAGGGCTGACCCCCCTCATGCCACCGTGGGCTGAGGGCCCCGGACTCCGCAGTCCGGGGCCCTCAGCCGTGGGCGGCCGGCGCCGTGGGTCCGGCGCGCGCCGGAGCCGCTCGGGCCGGCGACGGCCCGGGGCGTGGGACGACCGCCGGCTCTGCAGGGCTCAGGGGAGCGTGCCGGCCAGTCCTCCGCCGCCGGTGGCGATGCCGCCGCTCGGCCTGGGAGCGGAGAACGGGGGCGTGGTCGGGTGGCACGTCGTTCCGGCCGGAGGGAGGGTGCCCTCGATGAAGTACCGGCTTTCGTGCGCCTGCACACAGGCGCTGGGGTTGAGCAGAGCGGTGTGTCCGTACCCGTCGTGGGTGAGCAGACGGGCATTCGCCAGCTCGTCCGCCATGGCACGCGCGTTCGCGTACGGGGTGGAGGGGTCGTAGGTGGTGCCGACCACCAGGACGGGGTGCGCCGTCCTCCTGTTCCACGGGCCGCGGTAGCGGTTCGCGGCGAGCGCGGGCCAGGTGGCGCACCCCTCGGCCGCCCAGGTCCAGAAGCGACCGGCGTGGCCCGCGCGGCGGGCGGCGGTCTCTTCCAGCGAGTGGTAGACCCCGGGGTCACGTGGATTGGGGCTGTCGCCGCAGAGCACCGCGGCGGCCTGCTCGTCGCCGAGGTACGGGTCCGGATGCGGGACCGGAGGCGCGGGCGGGAGCGGGGACGGTTCCGGAGCGCGGCCCTGCCACAGGTCCTGGAGTCTGCGGGCGAGGTCCGTCCAGCCGGGCTGGACGACGTAGAGCCCGTTCACGACGTCGCCGACCGTGCGGCCGTAGGTCCACGGGCCCACTGGACGCTCCCGGAGTCTCTCCAGAAGCCGGTCGAGCTTGCCGCGGGTCGCCTGCGGGCTCCCCGCCGAGAAGGCGCAGCGGGAGACGGTGGTGGATCCGCACAGAGTGAGGAACCTGTCCAGGGTCGAGGCGGCGCTGCGGTCCGATCCCATGCGCAGGAATGTCGGGAGCCGGGCGTTGTCGGAGGCGTCGTTGGTCCACGCCCGCGGGTCGATGTTGCTGTCGAGGGTCATCGCGCGGACCTTGGCGGGGAAGAGGTTGGCGTAGGTGGCGCCGAGGATCGTCCCGTAGGAGATCCCGAGATAGGTGAGCCGCGCGTCGCCGACGGCCTCGCGGAGCAGGTCGAGGTCGTGAGCGGTGTCGGCGGTCGACGCATGGCGCAGCAACTCGGGGTCGCGTTGCCGACAGCGGCGGGACAGGTCCTTGTACGCGGCGATCCACTCCGTCCGCTCCTGTTCGCCGGCCGGGAAGCCGGCCGGTTTGCCCGAGGCCCAGGCGTCCTCCTCCGCGCGGCTGCCGAAGCAGTTCACCGCGGTGCTGCTGCCGATTCCCCGGGGGTCCCAGCTGACGATGTCGAACCGCTCCCGTACCTCCCGGGGGAAGGCCTCGTAGTTCTGCGGCATCTGCACCGTGCCGGGCCCACCCGGGCCTCCGGGGTTGAAGAACAGGGTGCCGATGCGGCGTCCGGGGTCGGTGGCCCTCCGTCTGATGACGGCCAGCTCGATGGTGCGGCCGCCCGGCTTCGCGTGGTCGAGCGGCACTCTCGCCGTCGCGCAGTCGAACGGACTCCCCTGGACGCAGGGGTTCCAGTCCAGCTTCGGGGCGTGCGCCGACGGCGGGGGCGCGCCGTCGGCCGGAGCGAGGTCCGGCCCGACGAACAGCGTCGAGCAGAACACCGTCGCGGCAAGGGCCGCCGCGTGGTGCCGACGGCCCGCTTTGTGTCCGGGTATGTGCATGTTCCGCCCTTCCTTGAGAAGAGCTGAGCACCCGATGCCGCCCAGGTGTTGGAGGCCGGTGCACAACCGCTTCCACACCATCGCGGCCTGACGGGGCACGCCAGCAGACCGCAGCCGAATGGCCGAACCAAAGGGACGGGACGGGCCGGGCCGCGGAGGCCGGCGGTCGCGAGGTCCGGGAGCGGTCGCGAAAGCGGGGGTCAGCGCGCCCGACACGGTTCGGGGCACAGGGCTGAGCGTGAGTCCCGGCGACGGGACTCGCTTCCCCTCATCCCGAGGATGGTCAGTGCTCCCGGTGGACCTTCGTGTTCGACGCCTGGGCCCGGGGACGGACGATCAGCAGGTCGATGTTGACGTGGGGCGGGCGGGTGACCGCCCAGGTGACGGTGTCGGCGACGTCCTCGGCGGTGAGCGGTTCGGCCACGCCTTCGTAGACCTTGGCGGCCTTCTCGGTGTCGCCCCGGAAGCGCGTGGCCGCGAAACCCTCCGTCCTGACCATGCCGGGAGCGATCTCGACGACACGGACCGGCGTGCCGACGATCTCCAGGCGGAGGGTCTCGGCGAGGACGTGCTCGGCGTGCTTCGCGGCGACGTAGCCCGCGCCGCCCTCGTACGTGCCGTGGCCGGCCGTGGACGAGAGGACGACGACCGTGCCGTCGCCGCTGGTGGTGAGTGCGGGGAGCAGGGCCTGTGTGAGGTTCAGCGTGCCGATGACGTTGACCTCGTACATCTGGCGCCACTCGGCCGGATCGCCGGTCGCGACAGGGTCGGCGCCGAGGGCTCCACCCGCGTTGTTGACCAGGACCTTCACCGGGCCGGTGCCGTCGAGGGAGGCCGCGAAGGCATCGACGGCGGCACGGTCGGTGACGTCGAGGGGGCGGGCGGTGGCCCGGTGCCCGGCGTCCGTCAGCTCGGTGGCGAGGGCTTCGACCCGGTCCTTGCGCCGGGCGGTGAGGACCACGTGGTAGCCGGCCGCGGCGAGACCCCGTGCGGTGGCGGCGCCGATTCCGCTGCTCGCTCCGGTGACGACGGCGATGGGCGTGGCGGTCATGACGGCTCCTCGGGCAACTGATCGATGGCAGAGGTCAGGATAGGCAGAGGTCACCGGCCGCGCGGCGCGTACATGATCACCGCCATGCCTGCCAGGCAGACCAGGGCGCCCAGGACGTCCCAGCGGTCGGGACGATAGCCGTCGGCCACCATGCCCCAGGCGATCGAGCCCGCGACGAACACGCCGCCGTAGGCTGCCAGAACCCGTCCGAAGTCACCCTGCGGCTGGAACGTGGCCACGAACCCGTACGCGCCGAGCGCGAGGACGCCCGCGCCGATCCAGAGCCAGCCCCGGTGCTCCCGCATGCCCTGCCAGACCAGCCAGGCGCCGCCGATCTCGAAGACGGCGGCGACGGCGAACAGGAGGACGGAGCGGGCGACGACCATGGGGTCAGCCTGGCACGTCCGGCCGCGGTGACCGGGCGCGAGGGCGCGGGGGCGCGTCCGCGCCGGGGCGCCGCGACGCCATGAGCGTCGCCGTCGTCCCGCACTCTCAGCCCCGGGCCCATGCGATGTATCCGTCCGGCCGGACCAGCAGGGCCGTGCGGTCCGGGCCGCGCCAGTGGGCCCTGGAGACGGGGCCGGGCGCCGCCGGTGGAGCCGTGTCCGCGCCGTCCGGTGTCACCAGGACGAATTCGCCCTTGCGCAGCAACTCGTAGAGCCGGCCCTCCCGGAGCGAGAGGTCGGGGGCGCGCCTGCCGGTCAGCCGGTGTGCGCCGCGCGGGGCGCCGTAGGAGAGACCTGTGCCCGAGATCACGCCCATCGCCCTGTCCGACGCGGGCCGGACCGCGTTGAGGAAGCTCGCCGCCAGGGCCCGGGTGAGGCGCTCGAAGGGTGAGTGCGCCATGGCGAGGCGTACGATCGCCCCGCTGCTGCGCACCACTTGGGCACCGACCGGGTGCCGCTCGGACTGGTAGGTGTCGAGGAGCCCTTCGGGGTCCGGGGCGTCGCCGCGGAGGACGGCCACGAGCTTCCAGGACAGGTTCGCCGCGTCCTGAAGGCCGGTGTTCATACCCTGGCCGCCCGCCGGGGAGTGCACATGCGCCGCGTCCCCGGCGAGGAAGACCCTGCCCCGGCGGTACTCGGGGACCTGGCGCTCGTCACTGTGGAAGCGGGAGAGCCAGCGGGCGTCCCGCATGCCGTAGTCGGTGCCGAGGGCCTCGCGGGCGACATCGCGCACCTCGTCGAGTTCCACCGGCCGGCCGTCCGGCTGGGAGCGGTCGCGCCGCCAGCCCATCACGCGGTACCACCCGTCGCCGAACGGGGCGATGAAGGCGAAGGCCCGCCCCGTGCCGTTGACCGTCAGCAGGTTCTCCGGCTCTTCGGAGAGCCGTACGTCCGCGAGCAGGATCGAGCGGATGGCCGAGACCCCGGGGAACGGCAGACCGAGCGACTGCCTCACCGAACTGCGCATCCCGTCCGTGCCGACGAGGTAGCGGGAGCTCAGCGTCGAGTCTCCGCCGTCCTCCTCGCGGAGCTCGGCGGTGACCGATCCGGCGTCCTGGCGCAGGCCGCACAGTTCCGTGCCGTACCGGAATGCGGCCCCGGCGTCGCGTGCACGGCGCTCGAGCAGCCGCTCCACCTCGTACTGCGGGGCTATCAGCAGGTACGGGAAGCGGGAGCGCAGCCGGGAGAGATCGAGGGAGAGCCGGCGGAACAGCCGCAGGCCCGTGATGGGCGTGCCCTTCGACACCAGTTCGTCGGCGAGGTCCCGGGCGTCGAGGAGCTCGAGGGTGCGTGCGTGCACCCCGAAGGCCCGGGTCAGGTTGCTCCGCGTCGGCGGCCGGCGCTCGACGACGGTGACGCGGACGCCGGCCGCCGCGAGGTCCCCCGCGAGTAGGAGCCCCGTGGGTCCCGCCCCTACGACCGTCACGTCCGTCTCCGCGGCGGCGGGGGTAGTGGTGTTGCGGTCTGCGGTCCGGTCGGTGCGGGTTCGGTCGGTCATTGCGTGCCTCCTGTGAGCACTCGGGCGCCGAGGGAGCCGATGTCCATCTCCCGCCAGGGGTCGGCGCCTGCGGGTCAACGAATGTTGGCCAACGCTTGTAGGCAACGCTAGGCGGGAGCGTGCTGGCATGTCAACACTCGTTGGCCTACATTTGTTGGCATGACCTCGGAACCACCTCCCGCCCCGCGCCGCTCCGACGCCACCCGCGCCGCGATCCTGGAAGCCGCCCGTGAACGCTTCGCCGCGGACGGGTACGAGCGCGCCACCATCCGTGCCATCGCCAAGGACGCGGCGATCGATCCGTCGATGGTGATGCGGTACTACGGCAACAAGGAGGGGCTGTTCGCCGCGGCCTCCGAGATCGACCTGCGGTTTCCCGAGCTCGGGGCGATGCCCGGACGGCACATCGGCGCCGTGCTCGTCTCCCACTTCCTCGACCGGTGGGAGCACGACGAGGTGCTGACGGCGATGCTCCGCGTCGGTGTCACCAACGCCGCCGGCGCCGAGCGCATGGCGGAGGTGTTCCGGGGACAGCTGCTGCCCATCGCCGACGGGGTGTGCCCCGTAAAGGAAGAGGTTCCGCGCCGGGCCGCGCTCGCCGCCTCGCAGATCCTGGGCATGGCCCTCGCCCGCTACGTGCTGCGGATCCCGCCGGCGGTCGACATGACCCGGGACGAGGTGATCGCGTGGCTCGCCCCGACGATCCAGCGGTATCTCACCGCCGAGGGCCCGTAGCGGCCGGGCACCGGCCTTCGGCGCGCCCGCGCCGACGGACGCCGGTGGCTCCGTGGCCTGCCGGCGACCGCGACGGGGCGACCGCGTCCAGAGGGGCGCGACGAGGCGACCGCGTCCTCAACCTCACAGGGCGCTAGTGCCGCGTCAGGCAGGGTTTGCCCGTCAAGGAGCGGCGTCCGGTGCGGGTAGATCGCAAGGCGCCGGATCGACCTCGTGGTGGGCCTACTCGGTTGCTTCGGCAACGCCGCGAGTCGCCGTGCCGGGCGCCGCGACGGGGCGAACGTTGCCTGATGCGGCACTAGCTAGGCGATCGCGCCGCCGAACTCGCGCATCGCGCCCTCGACGATCGCCTCCAGCCGGGCGTGGTGGGCGCCGCGCCAGTAGACCCGCTCGCAGGCCGTGCACTGTGCGAACACGTCGTACGAACGCTGCGTGCCCTGCTCCAAGTGGTGCTCCACCGCCGCCTTGTCCGTGTCCGCGAGACGGCCGTTGCAGGCCGTGCAGCGGGTCCACGGCTCGAGAGCGGGCGCGAACCGCTGCAGTACGTCACGGAGCTGGTCGTCGGGGCGGTCGCTGTAGACGTACGCCCCGGCCCACAGCTCGCGGCGGCGCAGCAGTCCCCGGTCCCGGGACAGCATCACGCGCTGCTCGCGCGCCGAGAGGGCGGCCAGCGCGGCGTCACCGATGTCCTCGCTCTCGTACGCGGCGTCGACGCCCAGGAGCCGCAGCCGCCGGGCGAGGGTCCCCAGATGGACGTCGAGGAGGAACCGGAGAGGGGCGCCGGGAACCCGCTGCGGGCGTTCGACGCCCAGGACCTGGACGTGCTCGCCCTCGGCGGGGACGTACGAGGTCCGCACACGGCTTCCGTCCACCAGCATCCGCCCGGCCTCGGTGAGCGGGACCCCGAGCGACTCGACGACGTGCCCGAGGCTCGACGAACCGTCCGTGACGAGGGGGGTCCGCCCGTTCCGGCGCTCTGGCGGGACGAAGAGCCGCAGCTCTGGGGCGAAGCTGATGTGGATCTCCGGTCCGTTCACGCCGCCAGCATGCCATCGGGCAGACGCCCCCAGCCAGCGGTTTCCAACGGCGCGGCGGCGGTCGGCGCCGCCCTGCCGGACGCGTGCGCGCCCTGCCGGACGCGTGCGCGCCCGGACGAGGACCCCGGCTGCCGTCCCGCCGCCCGGCCCTCGCCTCCCGGCGGCCGACCGCCCTGGCTCCCGCGTCCGGACCGTGCCCTGTTCTCCCTCGGTCCGGCCCGTGCGGACCAGACACCGCCTCGGGATGCGTCGCCGCTCATGAACCGGTCGCCGCCGCCTCCGGATCCGACCCGTCCGCGCCCGGTTCCGCACCGCGACCGTCCCGTTCCGGCTCCGGCCCGCCGAGGTCGAGACGCCAGTCGTTGCTGCGCAGCGGCGTGCCCGACGGGTACTCGAAGTCGCACTCCCCGATCAGGGAGAAGCCCGCCTTGCGGCACACCGCGTTCGACGGAGTGTTGTCGACGGACGGGAAGGCGTGCAGATGGCGGTGCTTGTGCTCCGCGCGGGCCTCCGACACGACGGCCAGCGTCGCCGCCGTCGCGATACCCCGCCCCTGGAAGCCGGGAAGGATGCTCCACCCCGTCTCGTAGACCTCGCCGTCGCGCCAGGTCCTCTCCCAGAACCCGATCGATCCGACGGGCGCCCCGCCGGCCGTCGGCACCACGCGGTACACCCGCCCCGCCCCGGACCGGTCCGCGCTCAGAGCCATGTAGCGCCGGTGCCGCTCGGCCAGCCTGCCCTCCGGCTCGGGCCCCCCGAGGTGCACCGTCGACTCCGGCGCGTTCAGGGCGCGGAGCAGCTCGAAGTCGCCCTCCGACCAGGGCTCGATCCGCACGATCGGTGTCGTGTCGTCCATGCCCCGCACGGTACGCCCCCGGACCGACAGTGCCCGGAACGCGCCCGACCGGCCGGCAACGCCCCGAGCCGGGAACTCACCCCGGAGTCCTCGTCGCCGCGTACGCCGTGGGCGGGACACCGACCGTCGCGGTGAAGTCGCGTACGAGATGGGCCTGGTCGCTGTAGCCGAGCTCGGCCGCGAGGGCCGACCAGTCCGGCTCGGCGCCACGGGAACGCGCGCCGGCCGCATCCGCGCCGGTACCCCCGTCCGGCACGACGGTGCGTCCCGGGTCTGCGGCCGGGCCGTCCGCCTCGGCCCGCTCGAGCGCCTCGTGGATGCGGTAGCGCAGGATGACCCACTTGGGCCCGACACCGACGTACGCGGCGAACAGCCGTTGCAGGGTACGCGCCGTCACCCCGTCCGCCGCGGCGAGTTGGGCGACCCTGCGGATCGTGCGGTCGGTGCGCACCCGCTCGACCAGGGCCATCGCGTGGTCCGCCTGCGGATCCGCCTCCGGACGCAGGGCGAGGAGGAAGGCGTCGAGGGCGGCCACTCTCGCGTCCTCCTCCTCGGGGAGGACGACGGCCGCGGCGTCCATCGACGGCGCTGCCCCCGCGGACCCGCCGGCGGCGGTGAACACGTCGGCTGCGGGGACCCGGTGGCCCGTCCACGCCGACACCGGCCGCCCGGGCGCGAAGGGCCGGAACCCGCCGGGCCGGAACTGCACACCGCAGACCCGCCCGCGCCCCCGCAGCTTCTGGGTGAAGAGCCCGAGACCGATGCCGGCGACCTCGGCCCACGGTTCCTCGTCGCCGTACCGCTGGAAGACGGTGTTCACCGACGGATGGGGCACGACGTGCGTGATGTACGGCTCGGGCAGGTCCCAGTCGACGAGCCAGTAGTGCTCCAGGTACGGGCGCAGGGGAGGGGCCGGTTCGCGACGCCGGAACCGTACGCGCGCGAACAGCTCCGGGGCGTCGACGATGCCCCGGGTGTCGCGCCGCGGTCCCGGCCCGCCGGCCGTAGGGGCCCCGCCGGCCCCTCCGGGCTCGCTCCTGCTCGCCATGGCGGGATCCTATGTCGCGTTTGTTCAAGACGCCCGGGGTCCGGCGCCGCCACCGTTGCGGCATGAAAACCATCAGCGAGCTGCTCGCCGCGACCGCCGAGCGCGCCATACCCGTGGTGCGCGGAGTGACCGGGGACGCACTCACCGCTCCGACCCCCTGCCCCGAGTACGACGTACGCGCCCTGATCAACCACCTCCTCCAGGTCGTGGTCAACTTCCGGGCGCTGGCGGCCAAGCAGGGCACCGACTTCTCAGCGACACCGGACCGCACGGCGGAGGGGGACTGGCGGGAGGCCTTCGCCGACGAGTGCGCGCGCCTGGTCAAGGCCTGGGCCGAGCCCGGCGCGGAGGAGGGCACCACGGGTGCGCTCGGTCTTCCCGCGAGGACAGTGGGGCACATGGTGCTGACCGATCTGACCGTGCACGCGTGGGACCTGGCGCGCGCGACCGGACAGGAGTATGCACCGGATCCCGGGGTGATCGCGGAACTCGGTCCGGCCGTCGAGGAGATGGCGCCGCGGGCGCGCCGGTACGGCGCGTTCGGGGAGGCGGTCAGCGTTCCGGCGGACGCGTCACCGTTCGCGCGGGTGCTGGCCGTGACGGGCCGTGATCCGGGGTGGAGTCCGCACTGACCCGGCCGGCGCCGGCCGCGGGTCGCTGCCCGGGGCGGCGCTCATGCCGCCTTCCGCGCCGGTGCACGTGCCGTCGTACAGCCAGGCCAGCCTCGAGTAGGCCTCGTCGACGATCTCCTCCGCGGCGGCGAGCATCTCCCGCTCCGCGAGGCGCGCTCCGGCGTGCGCGCGGGGGTGCTCGTAGGCGTATACGTAGGAGCACACGCCCGGATACAGGTGACGTGGCGCCACCCCGCGCCCGCGGCGGCGCCACCAGCTGTCGCACACCGCGTAGAGACCGCTCGCGCAGAGCGTCAGCGGGATGCACAGGGCCAGCAGAACGTCACCCACGCCGGACCTCCTCGGGCTCGGGAGACTCGTGTCTCGTGTCAGGACCGCCACGGCACGCCGGAGCGACTCACGGCGGTCGCAGTCCGGACATCGGCAGCCGGGGCGCCCGGCTGGAGTTGGTTCACCGCTCAAAAGGATGTCCGGTAACCATGCGTGCACGGCACGAAAGACGCCGCGAACGCAAGATCGCCTCAGGGCCCTCACCGGACTTTCGCCGGCGCTCCCGCCGCCGGCCCGACGACGGCTTTCCGGCGCACGGCCGTCCCGCACCGGTTCGAGGGCACCCGGCACCGGGCTCGTGCGGCGGGTGGGGGACACGGGCGCCCGGCCGCGGAGCCTCGCACACCCGCCGTCGTTTACAAGCGACTTCCTGTTCGGGAGGCTGGCCGGGGAAGCACCACCACCTGCCCGCCCGGGAGCCCGCGTTGTCGATGATCCACACCCTCGGCCGCGCGGTGCGCCGCGTCTACCGCCGCAGGGTCGACCTCAGCCATCCGGCCCGGTCGCCCCTCGGCAGTTCCGTCGTCGACTGCGTGGGCTACGCGGACGGGGTGCGGCAGGCCGGGAGTTGTCCGGCCGCGGAGGCGTTGCGCCGGGTCCGCGAGGAGAACGGCGCCGACCCCGCCGGCAGCTTCGTCTGGATCGGACTGCACGAGCCCTCCCGCGAGGAGTTCGAGGAACTCGCCGAGCTCTTCGAGCTGCACCCCCTCACGGTCGAGGACGCCGTCGACGCGCACAGCAGGGCGAAGGTCGTGCCGTACGACGGCACCGTGCTCGCGGTCTTCAGGACGGTCGGCCACGCGGCGCACGCCGAGGTGGCCTCCACCACCCAGGTGGTGGAGACGGGCGAGATCACGGTGATCACAGGCCGGGACTTCGTGGTGACCGTGCGGTACGGCCGGCACGGTTCGCTGGGACCGGTCCGCGAGGCACTCGAAGCCGCTCCGGAACAGCTCGCCAAGGGCCCGTCATCGGTACTGCACGCCGTGGCGGACTTCGTCGTGGACGAGTACCTCGCCGTCGCGGAGGCCGTCCAGCAGGACATCGACGCGGTCGAGTCGGCCGTCTTCTCGGGGCACGCCGGCCGCGGCGCCGCCGGGCGCAGCGAGGCGGGCCGGATCTACCAGCTCAAGCGGGGGCTGCTGGAGTTCAAACGGGCCATGTCACCGCTCCACCGCCCGTTGGAGGCCCTGGCCCACCAGCCCGCGTCGCTGATCGCCCCGGAGATAAGGCCCTACTTCCGTGACGTCTCCGACCACCTGGCCAGGGCCGGTGAGCAGATCCACGGGTACGACGCGCTGCTGGACTCGATCCTGCAGGCGCACCTGGCCCAGATGACCGTCGCGCAGAACGAGGACATGCGCAAGATCACGGCGTGGGCGGCGATCGTCGCCGTGCCGACGATGGTCTGCGGGGCGTACGGGATGAACTTCGAGCACATGCCGTTGACCGGCTCGGTCTGGGGCTATCCGCTCGTGCTCGCGGTCATCGCGGTCGCGTGTCACGTGATCCACAGGGGCTTCCGCCGCAACGGCTGGCTCTGAGCCGCGGCGGGGTCCACCGTGCGGCCGGGGCCCGGGGCGGTGCGCCCGCCGGGCTCCCGGTCCGCGGGCCTTCGTGGTCCAGGGCCGCCGCCCCGGACCGCGGGACCTCGCTCAGGGCCACACCAGGCAGTACGGCTGGTGCCCCGCCTCGTGCAACCGGTGCGAGAAGTCCTGCCACTCGTGCAGCAGCTGGTAGACGTTGAACGCGTCCCGCGGGCCGCCGCGGTCCGGGACGGTGGACCAGATGAACGCGGCCGCGCCCACCGATTCCTCGCCGATGTCGCGCAGCGGGTCGACGACCGTCATCGGGAGTTTCACCACGGCGTAGTCGGGGTGGAGGACCACGAGCTCGAGCGGGGGGACCTTGTGCAGGGGCATGCCCTGGATACCCGTGAGGACCATCGCGGCTATCGTCTCGGGTTTGATCTTGGTGAACATTCCGCCCATGCCGAGCTCGTCACCGCCCAGCTCCTCCGGGCGCATCGAGATCGGCACTCGGGCGGCCGTCGCGCCGTCGGGCGCGCCGAAGTACTTGTAGGTCACCCCCATACCTCGGCCACCCCTGTTCTCCACGGGCTCGGGCGCACCCGCCTCGTGCCTCCGGTGCCTCCCACGCCGGGCAGGCTCAGGACCCAGGTCGTCAGTCCCCTCGCCCAGTCCGCCACCGCGATGCATATCTCCACCCGACTGCTTTTTAGGACGCACGGCCCCCGCCGCGCAACCCGATCATCGTGACAGTGACCTCCCCCACGGACGTGTGGTGAAACACCTGTCCGCAAGAACGTCGCGTGCCTCTGACACCATGGATTCCGTGAGCTTTCCCTATGACGCCCCAGTTTCGCAGACGCTTTTCGACCGCGCGTCCCTCGTGACGCCCGGCGGCGTGAACTCTCCCGTCCGGGCCTTCCGCGCCGTGGGCGGCACACCCCGGTTCATGGTCTCCGGCACCGGCCCGTACCTGACGGACGCGGACGGCCGCGAGTACGTGGACCTCGTGTGCTCCTGGGGGCCGATGATCCTCGGCCACGCCCACCCCGAGGTCACCGCGGCCGTGCAGGAGGCCGTCGCGCGCGGCACCTCGTTCGGCACGCCCGGTGAGGGCGAGGTCGCGCTCGCCGAGGAGATCGTGGCCCGGGTGGCCCCGGTCGAGCAGGTGAGACTCGTCTCGTCCGGCACCGAGGCCACCATGTCGGCGATCCGGCTGGCGCGCGGATTCACCGGGCGGGCCAAGGTGATCAAGTTCGCCGGGTGCTACCACGGGCACGTGGACGCGCTGCTGGCGGCGGCCGGCTCGGGGGTCGCGACCTTCGGGCTGCCGGACACCCCGGGTGTCACGGGAGCACAGGCCGGCGACACGATCGTGCTGCCGTACAACGATCTGGACTCGGTCCGCGCGGCCTTCCGGGCGCACCCGGGCGGGATCGCCTGTGTGATCACGGAGGCGTCGCCGGGCAACATGGGCGTCGTCCCGCCGCTGCCCGGCTTCAACCAGGGCCTCAAGGACGTATGCGCCGAGAACGGCGCGCTGTACATCTCCGACGAGGTCATGACCGGTTTCCGTACGTCGAAGGCCGGCTGGTACGGCGTCGACGGTGTCGTACCGGATCTGATGACCTTCGGCAAGGTCATGGGCGGCGGCTTCCCGGCGGCGGCGTTCGGCGGCCGTGCCGACGTCATGGGGCACCTCGCCCCGGCCGGGCCGGTCTACCAGGCGGGCACCCTCTCCGGGAACCCGGTCGCGACCGCCGCCGGCCTCGCCCAGCTGCGACTGCTGGACGACGCCGCGTACGAGAGGGTCGACGCGGTCTCCGCGGCAGTCCGGGGCCTGGTCACGGACGCGCTGGCCAAGGAGGGCGTCGCCCACCGGCTCCAGACGGCGAGCAACATGTTCTCGGTGTTCTTCACCGATGGCGAGGTACGGGACTACGAGGACGCGAAGCGCCAGGAGGCCTTCCGCTTCAACGCCTTCTTCCACTCGATGCTCTCCCAAGGGGTCTACCTTCCGCCGTCCGCCTTCGAGTCCTGGTTCGTGTCGGCCGCCCACGACGACGCCGCCGTCGAGCGCATCGCCGCCGCGCTGCCCGCCGCCGCCCGCGCCGCCGCGGAGGCCACGGCATGACTGGTACGGGTATGAATACGGAAAGGACCGTCGTCCATCTCATCCGGCACGGCGAAGTGGATAATCCGGACGGCGTTCTCTACGGGCGCCGCCCCGGCTACCACCTCTCCGAGCTGGGCCGGCGCATGGCGGACCGCGTCGCCGAGCACCTCGCCGACCGCGACGTCACCCATGTGGTGGCCTCTCCGCTGGAGCGGGCGCAGGAGACGGCAGCGCCGGTGGCGAAGTCCCACGGGCTGACCCTGGACACCGACGAGCGGCTGATCGAGGCGGCGAACGTCTTCGAGGGCAAGACCTTCGGGGTCGGCGACGGCGCGCTGCGCAAGCCGGGCAACTGGCGGCACCTGACCAACCCGTTCCGGCCGTCCTGGGGCGAGCCGTACGTGGACCAGGTGGTGCGGATGATGGGCGCACTGGGCTCCGCCCGGGACGCCGCCCGCGGCCACGAGGCGGTCCTGGTGAGCCACCAGCTGCCGATCTGGATCGTCCGAAGCCATGTGGAGCAGCGCCGGCTCTGGCACGACCCGCGCCGGCGGCAGTGCACCCTGGCGTCGCTGACGACCTTCACGTTCCAGGGCGACAGGATCGTCTCGGTCGCGTATTCGGAACCCGCGCGGGATCTTGTTCCGGCTCATCTCCTCGCCGGCGCCAAACCGGTCAAGGGGAAATCGAAGGCGTTTGGCGCATAGCCGTCTGGCGCGTTCCGCATATTCCGTGCTAGCCCCGGGAACCTTCGCGTTCCGCACGCCATCTCTCTCCATACGAGTACGTGCGGGGACGCGACAGGGAAGCGGGGACGGTCGGCATGCGCAACATCACCCGAAGGAGCCTGCTGGGAGTGGGACTCGGTGCCGCCGCAGCCCTCGGTGCCGCGGGCTGCGGCGCCGGTTCGGGCGGCGGGGGGAAGCAGCGGCGGGAAGGCGGTGACGACGGCAGGGCGCCCGGTCCCGGAAAGGAACCGGTGCGTCTCATAGGCGACGGCTCGACCGCCGACACGGGAAAGCAGCCGAAGCAGCCCGAGGCCCCGGTTCCGCTCGAACCGGGGCAGGCCCCGCCGCAATTCGTGATCTTTTCCTGGGACGGCGCGGGTGAGGTCGGCAACGGGCTCTTCCCGCGTTTCCTGGAACTCGCCAGGAGCCACGACGCGGCGATGACGTTCTTCCTCTCCGGGCTCTATCTGCTCCCCGAGTCCAGGAAATCGCTCTACCGTCCGCCGAACAATCCGGTCGGCGCCTCCGACATCGGCTACCTCACCGACGCGCACATCAAGGACACCCTGAAGTACGTGCGGCAGGCGTGGCTCGAAGGCCACGAGATGGGCACCCACTTCAACGGACACTTCTGCGGTGGACCCGGGTCCGTGGGCAACTGGACGCCGGCCCAGTGGGAGAACGAGATCGACCAGGCCGTGTCCTTCGTCACCCGGTGGAAGAGCAACAGCGGCTGGACGGGCCTCGATCCGCTCCCCTTCGACTACCGCAAGGAACTCGTGGGCGGCCGCACTCCCTGCCTGCTCGGCCAGGACAGTCTCCTGCCGACCGCGAAGAAGCTCGGCTGGCGCTACGACGCGAGTTCCCCCGGCGGCCGCCAGAAGTGGCCCGAGAAGCGCGGCGGCGTCTGGGACCTGCCGCTGCAGGCCGTGCCGTTCCCCGGCCACTCCTTCGAGGTGCTCTCGATGGACTACAACATCCTCGCCAACCAGTCGAAGAATTCGACCAACGGCATGCCGTCCCGCTACCCGGGCTGGCGCAGGCAGGCCACCGACGCCTACCTCAACGGATTCCGGCGGGCCTACGAGTCCAATCGCGCCCCCTTCTTCATCGGCAACCACTTCGAGCAGTGGAACGGCGGCATATACATGGACGCCGTCGAGGAGGCCCTGAAGTCCATGGCCGGAAAGAAGGACGTGCGGCTCGTGTCGTTCCGGCAGTTCTGCGACTGGCTGGACGTGCAGGACCCGAAGATCCTCACGAAACTCCGCTCCCTCGAGGTCGGGCAGCCCCCTGTGGGCGGCTGGAACGCCTTCCTCAAGAACGCCGCGTAGCCCGCACACCGGAAAGCGGGGTGCGGATCCCCGGCGCGCCACACTCCTTAACCACCCTTGACAAGGGGCGTTACGGGCAGTCAGGGGGGCGGCCGAGATCGCCTGAACCCTCATGCGAAACTTTTCACATGATGTCTGCCCCCGCCCCTCGACGCATCCTGCTCACCGTCGGCGCGCTCGCCGCCGCGCTCACGCTGTCGGCGTGCACCGGTGATGCTAACGGCAGGTCCGGGGGCGGCGGTGACACCAACTTCGTCACCGGCACGGGCGGGATCGTCACCGCTCCCAAGGGCAAGCGCATGGCGGCCCCCCGGCTGTCCGGCAAGGACCTCACGGGCAAGCCGCTCGACCTGGCCGACTACAGGGGCAAGGTCGTCGTGCTGAACCTGTGGGGCTCGTGGTGCGCGCCCTGCCGCGCCGAGGCGCCCTACCTGACCGGGATCGCCGAGGAGACCCGGAGCAAGGGCGTGGAGTTCCTCGGGATCAACACCCGCGACCCGCAGACCGGCCCGGCGCTCGCCTTCGAGAAGGACTACGACGTCCGGTACCCGAGCTTCCACGACCCCATCGGCAAGCTGATCCTGAAGTTCCCCAAGGGCAGCCTCAACCCGCAGGCGATCCCCAGCACGATCGTCATCGACCGTGAGGGGAAGATCGCGGCCCGCGCCCTGACGGCACTGGACGACAAGCAGCTCCGCTCCATGATCGACCCCGTGGTCGCGGAGAAGTAGGGATGCAGAACGAGACGGTCATGAGCGGCGCGATGCTGCTCGCGCTTCCCGTCGCCGTCCTGGCGGGCCTGGTGTCCTTCTTCTCCCCCTGCGTACTGCCGCTGGTCCCGGGCTACCTGTCGTACGTGACCGGCGTCACCGGCACCGATCTTGCGGAGGCCCGCAAGGGACGGATGGCCTCCGGGGCCGCGCTCTTCGTGCTCGGCTTCTCGGCCGTCTTCGTCTCCGGAGGGGCCCTCTTCGGCTTCTTCGGCTGGACCCTCCAGGAACACCGCGAAGTCCTCACCACGGCCCTCGGCGTCCTGATGATCCTGATGGGCGTGTTCTTCATGGGCCTGATGCCCTTCCTCACCCAGCGCGAGTTCCGCTTTCACAAGCGGCCCGCGACGGGACTGGTGGGGGCGCCGGTCCTGGGCGCGCTCTTCGGCATCGGCTGGACCCCGTGCATCGGCCCGACCCTCGCCTCGGTGACGTTCCTCTCCGCCCAGCAGGGCAGCGCCGGCCGGGGGGCGCTGCTGACCGCCGCGTACTGCCTCGGCCTCGGACTGCCGTTCGTGCTCGCGGCCATCGCCTTCCGCAAGGCCCTCGGTGCGTTCGGCTGGGTCAAGCGGCACTACGTCTGGGTGATGCGGATCGGTGGCGGCATGATGATCGCGACCGGCGTGCTGCTGCTCACAGGCGTGTGGGACATCCTCGTGCAGGAGATGCAGAGCTGGTCCAGTGGCTTCCAGGTGGGAATCTGATCGATGGGCAAGACCGACACGACGACGGAGAGCGCCGACGCCGCACGGGCCGGGCAGGAGGCCGGGGACCTCGGCAGGGCGGGTGAGCAGTTGTCCACCGCCCCGCAGGAACGGGCCGTGCCCGGCTCCTTCGGCGGACGGCGCGCGCCGGGCCCCGCCGGCGCGCTCGCCTGGGGCGTCCGCGAGACGGCCGGCTGGATCCGCTGGTTCTGGCGCCAGCTGACCTCCATGCGGGTGGCGCTGATCCTGCTCTTCCTGCTCTCGCTGGGCGCGATTCCCGGATCCCTCATCCCGCAGAACAGCGTGGACGAGGTGAAGGTCCGCACCTGGAAGACGAACAACGAGTTCTGGACGCCGGTCTTCGAGAAGCTCCAGCTCTTCGACGTCTACAGCTCGGTGTGGTTCTCCGCGATCTACATCCTGCTGTTCGTCTCGCTGATCGGCTGCATCGTGCCCAGGACCTGGCAGTTCGCCGACCAGTTGCGCGGCCGTCCGCCGGGTGCGCCCAAGCGCCTCACCCGGCTGCCCGTGTACACCACGTGGCGCACCGGGGCCGAGCCCGAGGCGGTCCGCGAGGCCGCCCTCGCGCTGCTCAGGAAGCGGCGGTTCAGGGCCCATGCCGCCGGGGACGCCGTGGCGTCCGAGAAGGGCTACCTCCGCGAGGTCGGCAACCTCCTCTTCCACGTCGCCCTGATCGTGATGCTCGTGGCCTTCGCCGCCGGGCAGCTCTTCAAGTCCGAGGGCGGCAAGCTGGTCGTCGAGGGCGACGGCTTCGCGAACACCCTCACCCAGTACGACGACTTCAAGTCCGGGTCGATGTTCGACATCGAGGACCTGCCCCCGTTCCACTTCACCCTGGACCAGTTCACGGGCACGTACGAGCCCAGCGGCCCCCAGAAGGGCACGGCCCGCACCTACGAGGCGGCGGTCACCTACGCCGAGGGCGCCGAGGGCAAGGAGCAGAACGCCGTCATCCGGGTCAACGAGCCGCTGGAGATCGACGGTTCCAAGGTCTATCTGCTCGCCCACGGCTACGCGCCGGTCGTCACCGTCCGCGACGGCAGGGGCCAGATCGTCCACCAGGCCGCCGTGCCGCTGCTGCCCGTCGACAACAACGTCAGCTCCACCGGCGTCATCAAGGTGATGGACGGCTACCGGAACAAGGACGGCCGGAAGGAACAGCTCGGCTTCCCGGCGTTCTTCGTGCCCACCTACGCCGGCAAGGGCAACGGCCAGATGTTCTCGCAGTTCCCGGCCCTGGTCTTCCCGGCGCTCAACCTCAGCGCGTACCACGGCAGTCTCGGCGTCGACTCGGGTGTCCCGCAGAACGTGTACCAGCTGGACACCCGCAAGATGGAGCCCTTCAGGGACGGCAAGGGCGAGGTGTTCAAGCAGACCCTGCTGCCCGGCGAGACGATGAAGCTCCCCGGCGGCGCCGGCTCGATCACCTTCGAGAAGGAGATCAAGGAGTGGGCGAGCTTCCAGATCTCCCAGCAGCCGGGCAACGGACTCGCCCTCGCCGGTGCCGTCGCCGCGATCACCGGACTCGTCGGCTCCCTGTTCATCCAGCGCCGCCGCGTGTGGGTGCGTGCCGTGCGCGGTGAGGACGGCGTCACCGTCGTCGAGATGGCGGGACTGGGCCGGAGCGAGTCCGCCCGGCTCCCCGAGGAACTGGCCGAGCTGGCCGCGTCGCTCAACGCCGAGGCGCCGACCGCGCCCGATCCCGAACCTGCCGAAGCTGTTCCCTCCGAAGGGGCTGAGAAGTGAATCTCGCCGCCGCCAACAACGAGAGCCTCGCCGAGTTCAGCAACGTGCTGATCTACTCGGCCATGGCCGTGTACACCCTGGCCTTCCTCGCGCACATCGCCGAGTGGACGTTCGGCAGCCGCAGCAAGGTCGGTCGCACCGCCGCCGCGCTCACCGCGGACGGCTCGTCCGCCGCACCGAAGGTCCGGGTCGCCCGCAAGGGCGGCGGGACCGCCGTCCTGGAGCGACCCGAGGTCGTCACGCGGTCGTCGGCCGGTGCCCGGGACGTGCCCGACGGCCCCGGCGCGGCCGGCGGCGACCGGCAGGGCGACATGTACGGCCGGATCGCGGTCTCGCTGACCGCCCTCGCCTTCCTGGTCGAGGCCGCCGGCGTCGTCACCCGCGCGGTCTCGGTGCAGCGTGCCCCCTGGGGCAACATGTACGAGTTCTCCACCACCTTCTCCACGGTGGCGGTCGGCGCGTACCTCGGCTTCCTGCTCGCCAGGAAGAACGTGCGCTGGATCGGCCTGCCGCTGGTCACCACCGTCCTGCTGGACCTGGGCATCGCGGTCACCTGGCTCTACACCGAGAGCGACCAGCTCGTCCCGGCCCTGCACTCGTACTGGCTGTGGATCCACGTCTCCACCGCGATCTTCTGCGGTGCGGTCTTCTACCTGGGCGCGGTCGCCACCCTGCTGTACCTCTTCCGGGACTCCTACGAGAACAAGCTCGCCGACGGCGGCGATCCCGGCTCCTTCGCCCGCTCGGTGCTGGAGCGCCTGCCCGCCGCGGCGTCCCTGGACAAGTTCGCGTACCGCATCAACGCCGCGATCTTCCCGCTGTGGACGTTCACGATCATCGCCGGAGCGATCTGGGCGGGCGACGCCTGGGGCCGCTACTGGGGCTGGGACGCCAAGGAGGTCTGGTCCTTCATCACCTGGGTGGCGTACGCCGCGTATCTGCACGCCCGCGCCACCGCCGGCTGGAAGGGCCGCAAGGCCGCGTACATCGCGCTGATCGCCTTCGCCTGCTTCCTCTTCAACTACTACGGCGTCAACCTCTTCGTGAACAGCCTCCACGGCTACGCGGGGGTCTGAGCCGCCGCGCCGGTGCCGGGACGCCCGGGGGACGTCCCGGCAGGCGTCCGAGTGGGCGAGACGCGGTAGCGGACCCGGCACGTGCGGGCGACGCTGGGTGCCATGACGGAAGCGATCCCGTACGGCACCAGCGAGACCCGTGCCGGCGACGACGGCCCGGTCCACGTCCTGCACTACGTGCTCCATCTGCCGCACCCGGTGGTGCGGGTCTGGGCCGCCGTGGCGACCCCCGAGGGCCTGCCGCAGTGGCTGGCCGCCGCCGACCTGCTGGAACCCCGGCTGGACGGTGCGGTGACGCTCCGTTGGCTGAACGCGGACGAGAGCGTCGACGGGGCCGTGGTCTCCGGGCGGGTCACGGCCTGGGACTGGGAGGCCGTCGCCGAGTACACCGTCGCGACGCACGGCCGCATCCGCTTCCACATGGAGCCGGCCCCCGCCGACTCGCTCGCCACCGTGCTGCGCTTCACCAACGAGTTCTCCGGCCCGGACGGGCGGCGCCTCGACAACCTGGCCGGCTGGCACCAGCACTTCGAGTACCTGTCCGACGCACTCGACGGCCGGCCCGCCGACTGGTCCACCTGGACACCGGAGCGCTTCGAGCAGCTCCGCGCGGAGTACGCCGCCCGCGCCTGACCGGCCGGCACGGGACGGCGCCTGCGGTGGTCAGCCGTCGACGCCGATGTCCTCGTGCCACAGGTCCGGACGGCCGTCGACGAACTCCCGCATCAGCTCCGCGCACGCGGGATCGTCCAGGAGCACGACCTCCACGCCGTGCACCGCCAGCCAGCCGTGGGCGCCGTGGAACGTCTCCGCCTCGCCTACCACGACCCGGGAGATGCCGAACTGCCGGACCAGCCCGGCGCAGTACCAGCAGGGGGCGAGGGTGGTCACCATGGTCGTTCCCCGGTACGACCGCTGACGCCCCGCGGCGCGGAACGCGTCCGTCTCGGCGTGCACCGAGGGGTCGTCGTCCTGGACCCGGCGGTTGCGTCCGCGGCCCAGCAGCGAGCCGTCCGTCCCGTACAGCGCGGCACCGATCGGGATGCCGCCCTCCGCGAGGCCGGCGCGCGCCTCCTCGTAGGCGGTGGACAGCCACCGCCGTGCCAGCTCCCGGTCCACGACCCCGGCCCTCCCGTCGTCAGGACGTGCCCGGGTCCTCGTCGCGCTTGGGGTCCTTCGCCCGGTCCCCGGGCTGCCCGGGTCCGCCCTCGTCGTCGAGGGACTTCAGGAACTCGGGGTTGTCGTCGGGCGCCACCCAGCCGCCGCGCCGCGTCGAACGGGGCGCGCCGCGGTCCTTTCCGGCGATCAGCCAGGAGATCGAACCGACGAGCGGGAAGAGCAGCACGAGGATCGCCCAGAGCGGCTTGGGGATGTGCCGGATCTCCTTCTCGTCGGTGGAGATGCAGTCGATGAAGGCGTAGATGCTGAGCGCCAGCGGCACCAAGAACATCAGCACCCGAAGCATTGGCGGCCCCCTGCGTGCGGAGAACGGGGCCGTGGAACGGCCCCCGTGACGAGTCCAGCGTAGCGAGTGGCAGATACTGGACGGCATGGCTTACGACGATCTTCGCTCGCTGCTCCGGGCGCTGGAGCGCGAGGGCGACCTCAAGCGCATCAAGGCCGAAGTCGACCCGTACCTGGAAGTCGGGGAGATCGTCGACCGGGTCCAGAAGTCCGGCGGGCCCGCGCTGCTCTTCGAGAACGTGCGCGGCTCGTCGATGCCCCTCGCCATGAACGTGTACGGCACCGACCGCCGGCTGCTGAAGGCACTGGGACTGAAGTCGTACGACGAGATCAGCACGAAGATCGGCGGACTGCTGAAGCCGGAGCTGCCGCACGGCTTCGTCGGGGTGCGCGAGGCGTTCGGCAAGCTCGGGGCGATGACGCACGTGCCGCCGAAGAAGGTGAAGGACGCACCGGTGCAGGAGGTGGTGCTGCGCGGTGACGAGGTCGATCTGGACCGGCTGCCCGCGCTGTTCACCTGGCCCGACGACGGCGGCTCCTTCTTCAACCTGGGCCTCACCCACACCAAGGACCCGGACACCGGGGTGCGCAACCTCGGCCTCTACCGGCTCCAGCGCCACGACAAGCGCACCATCGGCATGCACTGGCAGATCCACAAGGACAGCCGCAACCACTACCAGGTGGCAGCGCGGCGGGGTGAGAAGCTGCCGGTCGCCATCGCCTTCGGCTGCCCGCCGGCCGTGACGTACGCCTCGACCGCGCCGCTGCCCGGGGACATCGACGAGTACCTGTTCGCCGGCTTCGTGCAGGGCAGGCGGATCGAGATGGTCGACTGCAAGACCGTGCCGCTCCAGGTGCCCGCGCAGGCGGAGGTCGTTCTGGAGGGCTGGCTGGAGCCGGGGAAGATGCTTCCCGAGGGGCCGTTCGGGGACCACACCGGCTTCTACACGCCGCAGGAGGACTTCCCCGCGCTGACGATCGACTGCGTGACGATGCGCAGGCGTCCGCTGCTCCAGTCGATCGTGGTGGGACGCCCCCCGACGGAGGACGGTCCACTCGGCCGGGCGACGGAGCGTTTCTTCCTCCCCCTGCTCAAGATCATCGTGCCGGACATCGTGGACTACCACCTGCCCGAGTCGGGCGGCTTCCACAACTGCGCGATCGTCTCGATCGACAAGAAGTACCCGAAGCACGCGCAGAAGGTCATGCACGCCATCTGGGGCGCGCACATGATGTCGCTGACCAAACTGATCGTCGTCGTGGACGCCGACTGCGACGTCCACGACCTCCACGAGGTGTCGTGGCGGGCGCTCGGCAACACCGACTACTCCCGCGACCTGACGGTCGTCGAGGGGCCCGTGGACCATCTCGACCACTCCTCCTACCAGCAGTTCTGGGGCGGCAAGGCGGGGATCGACGCGACCCGGAAGTGGCCCGAGGAGGGCTACACCCGGGACGGAGGCTGGCCGGAGATGGTCCTCTCGGACCCGGAGACGGCGGCGCTGGTCGACCGCAGGTGGAAGGAGTACGGCCTGTGAGCGCGTCCGCGGCAACGGTGCCGGGTCCCGGCCGGACGAAGGCGTTCCTGCGGCTGGTGATGATCGAGCACTCGGTCTTCGCGCTGCCGTTCGCGTACATCGCGGCGCTCACCGCGATGTACGAGGGCGGCGGGAGCGTCGACTGGGTGACGCTGCTGCTCGTCACCGTCGCCATGGTGGGCCTGAGGACGTTCGCCATGGCCTGCAACCGGATCATCGACCGGGAGATCGACGCCCGCAACCCCCGGACGGCCGGCCGCGAACTGGTGACCGGAGCGGTGTCGGTGCGGTCCGCCTGGACCGGGGCGGGCATCGCCGTCGTGGTCTTCCTCGGCGCCGCCGCCCTGCTCAACCCCCTGTGCCTGGCACTCGCGCCGGTCGCGGTCGTTCCGATGGTGGTCTATCCGTACGGGAAGCGCTTCACGAACTTCCCGCACGCGATCCTGGGACTCGCCCAGGCCATGGGGCCCGTCGGGGCCTGGCTGGCGGTGACGGGGGCCTGGTCGTGGGACGCGGTGATCCTCGGACTGGCGGTCGGGGTGTGGATCGGCGGCTTCGACCTGATCTTCGCCTGCCAGGACGTCCAGGCCGACCGGGCCCAGGGCGTGCTGTCCGTACCGGCCCGCTTCGGCATCCCGGCGGCCCTGTGGGGCGCCCGGGCCTGCCATGCCGTGACGATGGCCCTCTTCGTCTGGTACGCCCTCGCCACCGGCGCCGGGCTCTTCCTCTGGCTGGGTCTGGTGATCGTCGCGGTCGCGTTCGTCTACGAGCACACGATCGTGACGCCGCACGACCTTTCCCGGCTGAACCGGGCCTTCTTCACCGTCAACGGCTTCATCGGCATTGCCCTGTTCGTGTGCGCCCTGATCGATCTGGGCGTTCGGGGCCTCACCCCGTAGGTACCGTGCGGCCTACCATCGAGTGCATGGACAGGGAGGCCGATGTGACCGTCACCGTCTCGGAGATCGACCGTCTGCACTCGCAGCTCAGCCGTCTCGAGGGCATGTTCCCGGGCTACCGGACGGAGATCGTCGAGGGTGCCATCGTGATGAGCCCGGTCGAACCGCACCACGCCAAGACGATCAGGGCGGTGTGGAATGCCCTGGAGGCCCAGCTCTCCGACGAGTGGGACTTCATCAGCGACGTCACGATCCCGTTCGACGACGCGAACGAGTTCTGCCCGGACCTCGCCGTCATCCCGAGGGCCGAGAGCGAGAAGAACCTGAGCGCCTACTCACCCGACCTCATCGAACTCGCCGTCGAGGTGGTCTCGCCGGGCAGCGTCCGCAACGACTACGAGATCAAGGACCGGGCCTACGCGAGGCGCGGCATCCCCCACTACCTGGTCTTCGACCCCTACGAGGCTCAATGCCTCACGCTCTGGAATCCCGGCCCGGACGGCTATCTCGGCCGGGACACGCTGCCGTACGGCAAGACGGTGGTCGTGGAGACGGGCGTCGGAAGACTCACGCTGGACACGGGAGAACTGCCCGTGGATCCCGCGGTCCGGGACTGAGCACGCCGCGCGCCCCGGCCCGTGTCCGGACCCGAGCGGCCCCGTCAGGCAGTGGTCGCGGTCGGTCTGCGGCGGCGGAACATGAAGGCCGCCGCCACGCCCGCCACCAGTCCGATGAGGTGCCCCTGCCAGCTCACGCCCGTGTTGGCGGGGGAGAGGCCCAGCAGGATCGAGCTGCCCCATATCGCGCCGACGAGCAGACCGACGCCGATGTCCAGCGGCCGCCGGTCCACGAAACCGCGGACCAGCAGATAGCCGAAGAGGCCGAAGACGAGACCGGACGCGCCCGCCGTGATCGAGCCCGGCGGCGATATCAGCCAGACGCCGACGCCGTCGGCGACGATGATCAGCGCGGCGACGGCCAGGAACCGGCGGACGCCGCCGAGTGCGGCGAGGAAGCCGAAGACCAGCAGCGGAACGGTGTTCGACGCCAGATGGTCGAAGCCGAAGTGGAGGAAGGACGCCGGGACGACGTCCGCCAGTTCACCGGGCTCGCGCGGTGTGATCCCGTACGCGTCGAGGCTGTGGCCCGTGGCGTGGTCGACCACCTCCAGCGCCCACAGCAGCGCCACCCAGGCAAGCACCAGCTTGCCGGCCGCCTTCGCCCGGTCGGTCCGGCTCGGCTCGAGCGAGGCTGTCGACATCGTGGCCCCCTGTGATTCCCGCGTCTCTCCCCGGAAACGTCCGGGGCACCTGACTCAGTTCCGCCACCCGGTGGCCGGATAGGCTCAATCCCATGAACGACGCCAACCGCACCCCGTGGGTCGTCGGGGTCTCCGGGGCGTCCGGGACTCCCTACGCCGCAGCCGTACTGCGCGGGCTGCTCGACGCCGGTGAGAGCGTCGACCTGGTGGTGTCGCGGGCCTCGCGGCTCACCTTGCTCGACGAGACGGGGATCGCGTTCCGGGACGCGCGCTGGCAGGACGATCTGCGCACCTGGCTGGAGCGCGGCGCGGACGGCAAGCCCGGGACCTTCCGGGTGGACGTGAGCGAGGTGCGCCACTGGGCGGCCGGTGACCTGGCCGCCGGACCGTCCTCGGGGTCGTACCCGGTGAAGGGCATGCTGATCGTGCCGGCGTCCACCGCCTGCGTCGCCGGTGTGGCGCTCGGGCTGTCCAAGGACCTGCTCCAGCGGGCGGCGAGCGTCACGCTCAAGGAACGCCGGAAGCTCGTGGTGGCCGTGCGGGAGACCCCGCTGGGCGGCCAGACCCTGCGGCACCTGGTGGCGCTGGACGAGGCGGGCGCGGTGGTCCTGCCCGCGTCCCCCGCCTTCTACGCGGGAGCGACGCATATCCAGGACCTGGTGGACTTCGTGGCGGGGCGGGTGCTGGACGCGGCGGGCGTCGTGCACGACCTGTACCGCCGCTGGGAGGGAGAGCTGGGGGGCTCCAGGGCCGACTAGGAGCGTGGGTCAGTAACGAGCAAGCGGCTCGGCTTCTGTGGTCGGCGGATCGGTTGCGGAGGGCCTGTCGGGGTCTGTGGGGCTTCGGTGGGGGTCTGCCAGGTGCAGGGCTCGTGGTGTGGCCGGGGAGGCCTGGTGGGTTACCCGGTCAGGCCGGCGAGCCCGGCGGTCCCGGCGTGTCGGAAGATCTTGCGAAGGTTGTGGCAGGCCGCCAGCAGTCGCCATTCACCACGGGCACCGTCCTCGCCGCGCAGGAGGAGCTGGCGGCCGTCCTGGCAAGTCATGATCTGTCCGAAGACGGGTTCGACGATGGCCTTGCGGCGGCTGTAGGCGGCCTTGCCCGGCTTGGTCCGCAGCTTGTGGGCCATGCGCTCTTTGAGTGTGGCGTCCTTGGGTATGCGTCCGCGCGGTGCGGGCGGGACCTGCTCGTCGTGGGTCAGCCGGCCGGTGGCCATGAAGGTGTCGGTGCCGCAGGCCAGATGGCGCTCTCGCGCTGCTTCGAGGTTGGTCTCGGAGCAGTAGCCGGCGTCGACCAGGGCCTGCTTGGGATGAACGCCGGTGTTGGCGGCGGACTGGTCGAGCATCGTGGTGTAGTTCAGCGCATCCGAAGGGTTTGTCGTCACGTCGGCGGCGGTGATGACCTGGTGTTCTTCGTCGACGACGGCTTGGGCGTTGTAGGCCTGGATGTAGGCGCCGTCGCTGTTCTTCATGATCCGCGAGTCGGGGTCGGTGAAGTTGGCCTGCGCCTTCGGCTTGGGGCGTGCCGCCTTGGCGGCCTTCTCCCCGGCGCTGGTGACGGCCTGCCCGTCGTGGATGTCGGCGCGCTCTTGACGGCGGCGTTCCTTGTCCTCGGCATGCTTGCGGGCCTTGTCAGCGGCCTCGGCCTCAATCTGCGTGCGGGCGGCCTGCAGCTTCGCCAGGCGCTTCTCACGCCGGTCCAGTTCGGCGGGCAGGTCCGTCTCCTTGCCGTCCACGCCGAAGGCGTGGTCCTCGGCTTCATCGATGGCCTCCGCGTCGGCCAGCAGGGCCTGGGCCTGTGCCTCCAGCTGTGCGATCTCGGCCTCGATGCGTTCTTCCTTGTCGACCAGGCGACCGTAGCTCATCGCCTTGTGCTTGGAGGCGCTGGCCTCAAGTTTCGTGCCGTCCAGCGCGACGCGTCCCATCTTGACCATGCCGAGCTTGGTCGCGAGGTGCAGCGACTGGGCGAACAGACCGGCGAGCGCATCGAGGTGGCGGCGGCGAAACCGGGCGATCGAGCGGAAGTCCGGTTCCTGGCCGGCGGCCAGGAACCGGAACGCGACGTCGTCGGCCAGGCGGCGCTCGATCGCCCGTGAGGAGCGCACCCCGGTGGTGTATCCGTAGATCAGCAGCCGCACCATCAGCCGCGGGTCGTAGGGCGGGTAGCCGCGCTTTTCGGTGTAGTCCGCCAGGACCGGCCCGAGGTCGAGCACCTCGTCGACCAGGTCGGCGACGAACCGGGCCAGGTGGTCCTCGGGCAGCCAGTCGTCCAGCGACGGCGGCAACAGCAGGACCTGGCGTGGGTCGAACGCCCGGAACGTCTTGTTCACCGCGGTCGGACGGCCCTGCGGCCGTTTCTTACCGACCGGCTCGACCTCGAACAGCCCATCCCCATCACGCATACCGAGATCATCCCGCATGAATGGTCACGAGATATGGATGAGGGCGCCGGATGCCTGTTCAGGCGGTCGCCGACCGGAGCTGGTGGGGCATGCTCCAGCCCTCGGCGAGTCTCGACGGGTGAACGTTGCGTCCCCCGCCGAAGAACTCGCAGAACTTCATGATCAGAGGGTCCCAGCCGAGCGGGTCCACGTAGTGCGTCCCCGGGATGACCAGGTTTTCCTCGACATGGGCGCGAAGGACCTCGACCTCGAAGGCGGTGGCATGCGGTTCGGGACCGCCGAAAGGATGGGCCGCGACGACCCTGCATTCCATCTGGACCGGGCATTCCGCAACCCTGGGGGCCCGGACCAGATCCGATGCCTGCTCGGTCAACTGCGCGGTCGAGAACTTGTCCGGCTCGTACCGGTAGCCCTGCTTCGCCTTGTAGTCCGGCATGGCCGGCTTCCCGGTGGTGAGCGCGATCCGGTCGACGGCATCGACCATCGCCGACGAGGGCAGATTGAGCACGCATTCGCCTTCCCGCAGCAGGTTCGCGGTGGTCTGGGCGTTGTTGCCGAGACCGAGCATGCAGGACTGGTCCAGCCACCACGCTGAGGACATCGGCGCGAGGTTCGCAGTGCCGTCCTCGTTGAGTGAGCTGATCAGCACCACCGGAGTTCCGAAGTACAAGACCTTGAGCCCGGGGACGACGTGCATGCGCTGTGCCTTTCGCGGAGTGCCAGACGGACAGGTCCGCGATCAGGAACACGAACCGTCGCCGACTCTCTCGCGAGCGAGACGCCAACTCTGGCGGCAATACGACATCAAGTTTCGGGCGAGCAGAGCAGTCGCCCGATGACAGGCCCGGCGTTGATTACTGGGACACGCTCCTAGCCGACCGATCGATCGGCGACGGGGCCGGGCGGCCGGCGGGACCGGCCGTCCCTGTTCCCGATCGTTCGGACACGCATGGGCAGCGCGGGGGTGTTCACCCTGCATGCCTTGGATTTCACACGTAAAATTGCGGTAGCGATGAATAATGGAAGGCTCAGGCATATGGACGCCGTGGATAGGCAGCTCATCCAGGCCCTGCGCGAGAACGGCAGGGCCTCGTACGCAGAGCTCGGCCGGCTCGTGGGACTCTCCGGTCCCTCCGTCACCGACCGCATCAACCGCCTGGAGGCCGCGGGCGTCATCACCGGCTACCGGGCGACGGTCGACGCCGCCTCGCTCGGTCTCGGCGTCACCGCGCTGATCGGGATCTCCCTCTCCGACGCCGCGGACCACGAGGACGTGGCGCACCGGCTGCGCGACCTGGCGGAGATCGAGGACTGCTGGTTCATCGCGGGCGACGACTCGTACATGCTCAAGGTCCGCGCCAGCGACGTCGACGGACTCGAGAAGACGATCCGCCGGCTGTCGGGGACGAAGGGCGTTTCGCGGACACGTACCACCATCGTGCTGTCCACGAAGTGGGAGAACCGGGTCGGGGACCTGCCCGAGGAGGTCTGAGGCTGTCCCGCGATCCCCGGCGGGCGGGCGGGCAACGGCCACGGCGCCTCGCCGTGTTGTCGAATCATCCGAATACGCCCGGTATGAGGACGATTCTCCGCCTTGCGGCCCGCCGCATCCGACGCCGCCGCGCTGGTCCCCCGGGGATTGCGGGACGGCCCTTGGGCGTAACGTGGGTGGGGCCTCCGGCGAACCCCGGAGGCGCTCCCGGGAAAAGGCCCTGGGACGAGCGCAGTACGAGGACATCTGGGAGGCGGCCGCATGGACGCGGGGCTCAAGCGCGAGCTGGAGGAGAAGGTCCGGGCCGGCGAGCGGCTGAGTCGTGAGGACGGCATCGCCCTGTACGGGTCGGACGACCTGGCCTGGCTGGGCGGCCTCGCGCACGAGGTCCGTACGCGCAAGAACGGTGACGTGGTCCACTTCAACGTCAACCGCCACCTCAACATGACGAACGTCTGCACGGCGTCGTGTGCGTACTGCTCGTTCCAGCGCAAACCGGGCGAGAAGGACGCGTACACGATGCGCATCGAGGAGGCCGTCCGCCTCGCCAAGGCGATGGAGAGCGAGAACCTCACGGAGCTGCACATCGTCAACGGGCTCCACCCGAACCTCCCCTGGCGCTACTACCCCCGGTCACTGCGCGAACTGAAGCAGGCGCTGCCGAACGTCTCACTGAAGGCCTTCACCGCGACCGAGATCCACCACTTCGAGACCATCTCGGGGCTGACCGCCTCGGAGATCCTGGACGAACTCATCGACGCCGGGCTGGAGTCGCTGACCGGCGGCGGCGCCGAGATCTTCGACTGGGAGGTCCGTCAGCACATCGTGGACCACCGCACCCACTGGGAGGACTGGTCCCGGATCCACCGCCTCGCGCACGAGAAGGGCCTGAAGACCCCGTCCACGATGCTGTACGGGCACATCGAGGAGCCCCGCCACCGCGTGGACCACGTCCTGCGGCTGCGCGAACTGCAGGACGAGACCGGCGGATTCCAGGTCTTCATCCCTCTGCGGTACCAGCACGACTTCGTCGACATGAAGGACGGCAAGGTCCGCAACCGGCTCCAGGCCCGCACGACGATGGCGACGGGCGCCGAGGCACTGAAGACGTTCGCGGTCTCCCGGCTGCTCTTCGACAACGTCCCGCACGTCAAGGTCTTCTGGGTGATGCACGGGGTGCAGACCGCGCAACTGGCGCTCCAGCACGGCGCGGACGACATGGACGGCTCGGTCGTCGAGTACAAGATCACCCACGACGCGGACAACTACGGCACGCCGAACAAGCTGACGCGCGACGACCTGCTGGAGCTCATCCGTGACGCGGGCTTCCGCCCGGTCGAGCGGAACACCCGCTACGAGGTCATCCGCGAGTACCCCGGCCCCGACGGCGACCGCCGTGAGTCGCCGCAGCCCATGCGCGTCTGACGTACCCGGCCCCGCACGCATCCGGCCCGCACGGAGCCGGACCCGAGGCGGTCGCGCCCCGGTCCCACCCGCCCGCGAGGGCGTGCCCGGCCCCTTTCCGGGGCGTCCGGACAGGGGCCGGGGCGTTGTTATCGTCGGGTCATGGCTCTGGAATTCACGCTGGATCCGCCTGTCGACCCCGCACTCCGCGACGGGATCCTGGCGCTCTGGACGGACGTGAGCAACGCCGACGGGGCCGTCGGGTTCGTACCGCCGGTGAGCACGGAGGACGTGCGTCCCGAACTGGTGCGGCACCTGGTGGCGATGGCCGAGGGGCGGTCGCGGCTGCTCGTCGGGCTCGACGAGGACGGGCAGGTCGCGGCCGCAGTGTTCCTCACGTTCAACGCGCACCGGCTGATGCGTCACTGGCTCTGGCTCTACACGGTGATGGTGCACCCCCGGCACCAGGGCAAGGGGTACGGGCGGGACCTGCTCGCCGCGGCCGCCGGCGCCGCACGCGGGATGAGCGGGATCGACGCGATACGGCTCACCTGCCGTGGCGGCGCCGGACTCGAGCGGTTCTACGCCTCGTGCGGCTACAAGGAGGTCGGGCGGGTGCCCGACGCGATCCGCGTCTCCGACGGCGACTACCGCGACGACATCACGATGCTGCTCCCGCTGGTCTGATCTTCTCCGGGGTGCCGTCCCGGCCCGGCCTGCCGGAGCCGCCTAAAAGGCCACAGTCGGGACGTGCTTCACTGGACGGGCGACTCAGTGAAGGAAAGGGGCCGTCGTGTCCGACAGCAAGACGAGCGCCACGCTCCGGTACACCCTCATGCGGCTCGGCGTCTTCGCCGGCTGCTTCTTCGTCCTGTGGGGGCTGGTGTACCTGCGCGTACTGCCGCGCGGCCTGGGCGACTCCAACCTGCTGTGGGTACTCGTCCTGTCCGTCCTGATCTCGGCGCCGCTGAGCTTCGTCCTGCTGCGCAAGCAGCGCGAGGCGATGTCCGCGCAGATCGTCGCGAAGGTCGACCGGGCCAAGACCCGCCTGGAGGCCAACCGCACGCG
Source organism: Streptomyces marianii (assembly GCF_005795905.1). NCBI lineage: Bacteria > Bacillati > Actinomycetota > Actinomycetes > Kitasatosporales > Streptomycetaceae > Streptomyces > Streptomyces marianii. The sequence goes on along the minus strand of NZ_VAWE01000001.1, from coordinate 3,514,791 downwards.
CGAGGACGTCGGGTAGCGCGCGACGGAGTCCGGTGGCTCCACCGGCGGACGTAACCTTCGTCACACCGAACTCCGGGGAACCTCACCGCCCCGGCGCGGGAGCACCTGCTCCCGCGCCGGGGCGGTGCTGTTTCCGGACATGTGATGGCGTGATCCTGACCCAAAGTCCGACTTTGAGGATCTCAAAGTCCAAGTGTTAACGTGTGGGCCATGACGACAGCAGCGTGCTCCGAAACGGTCATGAGCCCCCCGCTCGTGACGCGCCTGCATGTCGCCCCGCGCCTCCCTCGCGCATCTCGCCGCACTCGTGCCGGGGGCTCCCCCGGTGCGTCCGCGGTCTGTTGCCGTTCGGTCTGACCCGGCATCACGCAGCGGCTCCTCCCGAGCGAACGGGTGCCGCACCCCCGTCCCCGCCTTTCCGATACGCCTCACCGGAGTGTGTCCGTGTCCGCGAACTCCGCGACGCCCACCCACACCAGCCGCATACCGAAGGTCCCGTTCTGGGCCCAGATAGTCGCCGGTCTGATCGCCGGCGTCCTGCTCGGCTGGCTGGCCCGCAGCCAGGACGTCACCTGGCTCCGCACGACCCTGGAGCAGGTCGGCGACATCTTCGTCCAGCTGCTGAAGCTGGCCGTCGCACCGCTCGTCTTCTTCGCGATCCTGGTGTCGATCACCAATCTGCGGAAGGTCAACAACGCCGCGCGGCTCGCCGGCCGTACCCTGCTGTGGTTCATGATCACCTCGCTGATCGCCGTGGCGATCGGCCTCGCGATCGGCCTGTTCACCAACCCCGGTGCGGGTACCGGCCTCACGCGGCAGGACGGCGAGAAGCCGGAGAAGGCCGGCTCCTGGATCGACTTCCTCACCGGCATCGTCCCCACGGACGTCATCACGCCCTTCACCGAGCTGAACGTCCTTCAGATCGTCTTCATGGCCGCCGTCGCCGGTGTCGCCGCGCTCCAGCTCGGTGACCGTGCCCAGCCGATCCTCACCTTCAGCGAGTCCGTGCTGGAGCTGCTCCAGAAGGCCCTGTGGTGGGTCATTCGGCTCGCCCCGATCGGCACCGTGGGTCTCATCGGGCACGCGATCGCCGACTACGGCTGGGAGCTCATCGGCAAGTACGCGACCTTCACGGCCGACGTCTACATCGGTTGCGCGCTGGTCATGTTCGGTGTGTACCCGCTGCTGCTGGCGACCGTCGCCAAGGTCAATCCGTTGCAGTTCTTCAAGGGAGCCTGGCCGGCCATCCAGCTCGCCTTCGTCTCCCGCTCCTCGGTCGGCACCATGCCGGTCACCCAGAAGGTCACCGAACGTCTCGGCGTCCCGAAGGAGTACACCTCCTTCGCCGTGCCGTTCGGTGCGACGACCAAGATGGACGGCTGCGCCGCCATCTACCCGGCGCTCGCCGCGATCTTCATCGCGCAGATCTTCGACGTGCAGCTCGGCGTCCAGGACTACCTGCTCATCGCCTTCGTCTCGGTCGTCGGGTCCGCCGCCACCGCGGGACTCACGGGAGCGACGGTCATGCTGACGCTGACCCTCTCCACGCTGGGCCTCCCGCTCGAGGGCGTGGGTCTGCTGATGGCGATCGACCCGATCCTGGACATGATCCGGACCGCGACGAACGTGGCGGGCCAGGCTGTGGTCCCGGTGATCGTCGCGGCGCGCGAGAAGATCCTCGACCGTGACGCGTACGACTCGGCCTCGTCCTCTCCGGTGGACGACGTCGAGGTGGGCGAGCCCGGGCGGAAGGCGGCCGTCCCCGCCGCCGCGTGACGCCGTCACCTCTGTCCGGTGGCGGAGCCGTCCCGTCGGCGGTGCCGTGCCCGTCGGCGGTGCCGTGCCCGTCGGCGGTGCCGTGCCCGTCGGCGGGCCGTGGGTGCGGAGCCGGAGTGCCCGCCCTAGACTGACAAGATCATCGTTTTCGTCCGGAAGCGGGAGATTCGCACCATGTCGAAGCGAGGCAACAAGCGGCGGGCCAGGAAGAAGAGGAAAGCGAACCACGGCAAGCGCCCCAACGCCTGACCCCCGACGCACTGGCCGCCCGCGCCGATCCGGCGCGGTTCGCCCGAGGACCGGTCCGCGCACCGTGCGGACCGGTCCTCGGCGTTTCCGCCTGGCGGCGGGCCTTAGGCTTACCGAACGGTAGATCGGTGGACAGGGCCGGGAGGACGTCTGACGTGGATGGTGCCGGTAGGAGCAAGCGGATGCCGCGTGCCATACGGGAACGGCAGATGCTCGACGCCGCAGTGCAGACCTTCGGGCAACGGGGTTACCGCGCGGCGTCGATGGACGAGATCGCCGAGCTCGCAGGCGTGTCCAAACCGCTCGTCTACCTCTACCTGAATTCAAAGGAAGACCTCTTCACCGCCTGCATCCGCCGGGAGTCCGCGGCGCTGGTCGCGGCCGTGCGGGCGGCGGTCGACCCGGGACTGCCGCCGGACCGGCAGCTGTGGGAGGGCCTCGCCGCCTTCTTCCTGCACACGGCCGAGCACCCGGACGCGTGGGCCGTGCTGCACCGGCAGGCCCGTACGCACGGTGAGCCGTTCGCCGCCGAGGCGGCGGTGATGCGGGACGAGATCGTGGCGTTCGTGACGGGGCTGATCGGGGACGCGGCGCGCGGGACCCAAGGGGGCGGCGAACTCGCCGGCAAGGATGTGGCGGGGCTCGCTCAGGCCCTGGTCGGCGCTGCGGAGTCGCTGGCCGGGTGGGCCAACGACACATCCGGCGTCTCCGCGCGGGACGCGGCGGCGACGCTGATGAACTTCGCCTGGGAGGGTCTGGGGAACCTCATGAAGGGCGAACGCTGGTCGCCGTCCGCCCGATGAGGCGCCTCCGGCCCGCCTGGTCCGCCCGACGGGGTGCCCCCGGCCCTCGCGGCCGGTACCGCGCAGCTCGAGGACTCCGCCGGCCCGGGGTTCGCGTCGCCCGTTCCGCCGGCGGCCTGCGCGACGGTTCCGGAAGCGGCCGTCGGGTCCGGGAGCCGGCACCGGTGCCGGCCCTCGCCACGCTCCCGTCCTGGGAGGAGCAGGGGTGCGCCCCGGTGGGCCGTGCGAGGTTTCGATGTCGCGGGGCCCTGCCCGGCGGGCCGGGGCCGTCAGCCCCGCCGGAGCCGCCACTCCCGGAGGACCTCGTCCAGGTCGTACGGCCTGCGTCCGAGCGGCGGGCCCGGGGGCGGCATCAGGAGCATCGTGGTGATCTTCTCGTTGATCTCCGTGATGATCCGGCGCACCGCGGCAGCCGAGGGCGCGCGGTACGCCTCCTCCAACGCGTCCTCGGCTTCCTTGCGCAGGGCGAGGGCGGGAGGAAGGACGGCGATGCCTTCCTCGTGCATCTTGCCCTTGACCCACCACAGTTCGTCGTACGGCGCCAGGTCGTCGGGCAGGGGCTTGCCGAGGCCCGGCAGGTCCTCGAACTCTCCGCGCTCCCGCGCGTCGCGGATCTGCTTGTCCACCCACGATTCGAAACTGACGCCCGGGGGTTTGCGCTCCGTCATGCCTCCCAGGGTACGGACGCGTCGGGCCGCCGGTCGGGGCTCCGGGACACTTGAACCGTGCTGATCAGAGAGGCGACCGCGCAGGACCGGGATCGGCTGTTGCCGTTCTGGCACCGGATCGCGTCCGCCGGCTACACCTGAGGGCCGTCCCGGGCGCGTTCCGCCATCCGGAACACGGCGCGGTGGGGATGAACATCATGTTCCGGGAGTTGTGAGACGCCTGGGGGCTTCCCCTTCTTTTCCCGTCACTGCGCTCACTGCTCCCCGCTCACTGCTCCCCGTTCACCGCCTATTCCCCGCCGGCTTCCGGCGCCTTGTCTCCTGGTTCCGGGTTTCCGGCCGTCCGGGTGACGAAGCCGCCTGGCCGACGGGTTTCGGAAAAGGCAGGAGCCCCGTCCCGTACGCGATGTACGGGACGGGGCCCCTTGGGTACTGCTAAGTCGTGCGCGATCGCCGACCCGGGCGCATTAGGCCGGGGTGACGTTCTCCGCCTGCGGGCCCTTCGGACCCTGGGTGACGTCGAAGTTCACGACCTGGTTCTCCTCGAGGGAGCGGAAGCCGGTCGCGTTGATCGCGGAGTAGTGGACGAAGACATCCGGGCCGCCGCCGTCCTGGGCGATGAAGCCGAAGCCCTTTTCAGCGTTGAACCACTTCACGGTTCCGGTAGCCATAAGCCCTCCTTGGGCCAAAGGGTTGCCCTGCTCCAGAACCTGCAAACAAGTCTGAAAACTACAAAAGCCTGCGGGTCACATGCTCCGCAGGCTCTGCACTGCAAGGGAAACCAAACTGCAACTTGCGTTGAGCCTAGCACGCACGGTGTTCTGATGGGTAGAGGGAAAGATCACGTCACCCGGACGCTTGATGCCGCCTTGACATGCTGACGCTCTAGGCGGGGTGCCCCGGCCATTCGAAGGCGTGCTCCCGGGTCTAGCCTCGCGATGTGGACAGTCACGCAGAACCCGCGGAACGCGCGGAACACGCCGAGAACGCCGCCGGCCGCGACCGCCGCAGTCGGCCCCGCGTGGGTCACATCCAGTTCCTGAACTGCCTGCCCCTGTACTGGGGCCTCGCCCGCACCGGGACGCTCCTGGATCTCGAGCTCACGAAGGACACGCCGGAGAAGCTCTCCGAGCGACTGGTCGCCGGTGATCTCGATATCGGCCCGATCACCCTCGTGGAATATCTGCGCAACGCCGACGATCTCGTCGCTTTCCCCGATATCGCAGTCGGCTGCGACGGGCCGGTGATGTCCTGTGTGATCGTCTCGCAGCTGCCGCTGGAGCAGCTGGGCGGGGCCCGGGTCGCCCTCGGGTCCACCTCCCGCACCTCGGTGCGCCTGGCGCAGCTGCTGCTCGCCGATCAGTACGGGGTGATGCCCGACTACTACACCTGCCCGCCCGACCTGGGCGTGATGATGCAGGAGGCGGACGCGGCCGTGCTGATCGGCGACGCCGCGCTGCGCGCGTCGCTGCACGACGCGCCGAGGCTGGGGCTGCGGGTCCACGACCTGGGGCAGATGTGGAAGGACTGGACCGGTCTGCCGTTCGTCTTCGCGGTGTGGGCGGCACGCAAGGACTACCTGCGGCGGGAGCCCCGCGTCGTGCGCAAGGTCCACGAGGCGTTCCTGTCCTCCCGGGACCTCTCCCTCCAGGAGGTCACCAAGGTCGCCGAGCAGGCGGCGCGCTGGGAGGCGTTCGACGCGGCACTGCTCGAGCGCTACTTCACGACCCTCGACTTCCGCTTCGGCCCCGAGCAACTGGCCGGGGTCCGCGAGTTCGCCCGCAGGACCGGCCCGACGACGGGGTTCGCGCCGGACGTGGCGGTCGAGCTGCTCGGCGTCTGAGCTCCGCCGGTGCCCACCCCGGCGCGGGGACGGCTCCGTCCCCGGGAGCCGGACGCCGGAACGCCGGAACGCCGGGCGGGAGGGTTGAGCGGTCGCGACACCGCGACCGCCCGGTTCGGGCCGCGACGGGGCGGGTCAGGGCGTGGGGATGGGCCCCTGCATATGGCGGCTGATCCACTCGATCGACCCGTCCTCCATGCCTCTCACATACGTCCTGGCGTTGTGCCCGCCGTCCTGGATGAGCTGCAGCCGGGTCTTCACGGGACCCTTGGTGTGGTCCCGGATGAAGGCCCGCACCCTCCGCAGCGCCGACTCCCTGGTCCCCGCCTGGAACGCCAGGTAGACGTCCGTGTCCTTGCCGCCCGGCTTCGCGCCGAGCGCCCGGGCGAGCCGCTCGGGGTCGTTCGCCGCCCGCTCCGTGGCGTGCCCGGCCCACAGCGGGGAGTCCGGCACGATGTCGGGGCCGGAGGCGATCACCGCCTTGAACCGGTCCGGGTGCTTCAGCACGGACTTCAGCCCGACGAAGGCCCCCGAGGACGACCCCATGAACGCCCAGCCGTCCCGGGACGTGAACGTACGGAAATTGGCGCGGACGAAATCGGGAACGTCCTCGGTCATCCAGGTGCCCATTTTCGGCTGCCCGGGTATGTCACTGCCGTCGTAGTAGTACTTGTCATCCGGATTGAGCACCGGCATCACCACGATGAACGGAAGGCTCTTTCCTTCCTTCGACCAGCGGCTGATGCTGCTCTGCAGCTTCAGGTCGGTGCCCATCCAGTAATTGTTCGGGTAGCCGTTGCCGCCCGGGAGGGCGATCAGGACGGGGAAGCCGCTGTTCGCGTACTTCGGGTCGAAATACTGCTGCGGCGCCCACACCCAGACCTTTCCCGTGAATCCGGACTTCCTGCCTCGCAGCGTGGTGACGCCGATCCTGGTGCCGTCGTCGACGGTGTTCTGCGTGGTGAACTCGGCCTTCGGGCCGGTCGGCATCAGGGTTTTCGCGGCGGTCTCCGCGGCGGCCGCGCCGCCGCCCCGGCCGGCGGGGGCGGCGGACGGCCCGTCGAAGGTGACGGGCTCCCCTTCGGACGAGCATCCCGACGCGAGCGCGACGGCGCCGAGGGCGACGGTGGCGATGAGCGCCTTGGACAGCCGTTTCATGGCGTACTCCGTTTGTGCGGTGACAAGCGCGCTTCGCGGGGGTTACAGGCGCGGTGAGTGGTTTACGGCCAGGGAGATGAGAGCCCGGACCGATCGGTTGGTCCCGTACCGGGCCCAATTCCGGTGATCCGGCCCGCGCGTTGGGCCTACGCTGCTGGACGGACCGGACGCGCCTCGCAGGCCGCCGTGAACAGGGGGAGGGAAGCGCATGCAGCCGTTGGAAGCCGGCGAGCCGCGGGCCATCGGCGCCTACCGGCTGCTGGGCAGGCTCGGCGCGGGCGGAATGGGCCGGGTCTATCTCGCCCGCAGCGAGGGCGGCCGTACGGTCGCGGTGAAGGTCGTCCATCCCCACTTCGCGCTCGACGAGCAGTTCCGGGCACGGTTCCGGCGCGAGGTGGAGGCGGCGAGACGGGTGGGAGGGGCCTGGACGGCGCCCGTCCTCGACGCCGACCCCGACGCGCCCGTGCCCTGGGTGGCCACCGGCTTCGTCGCCGGACCCGCACTCGGCGCGGCGGTGGCCGTGCACGGGCCGCTGCCCGAGCACACGGTCCGGACCCTGGGCGCCGGGCTGGCCGAGGCGCTGGCCGCCGTCCACGCGGCCGGACTCGTCCACCGCGACGTGAAGCCGTCCAACGTGCTGCTGGCCCTGGACGGTCCCCGGCTCATCGACTTCGGCATCGCCCGGGCCACCGACGGCACGGCGTCCCTCACCACGACCGGCGTCTCCGTCGGCTCCCCCGGCTACATGGCACCCGAGCAGATCACCGGCGGGGGAGAGGTGACCGGCGCGGCGGACGTCTTCTCGCTCGGCGCGGTGCTCGCCTACGCGGCGACGGGTGCCGCGCCGTTCCCCGGCGAGTCCTCGGCCGCACTGCTCTACAAAGTGGTCCACGAGGGGCCCGAGCTGGGCTCCCTCACGGGTGAACTGCGCGAGCTCGTCGCCGGCTGCCTCGCGAAGGACCCGGCCGCCCGCCCGGAGCCCACCGCGCTGGCCCGCCGGCTCGCGCCGGCCGGTGCCGGGGCGCTCGTGGCGGCGGGCTGGCTGCCCGGGCCGCTGGTGGAGCAGGTCAGCCGGACGGCGGTCCGGCTGCTCGACCTGGAGCCGGTGTCCGCCGAGGACCCGGTGGCGTCCGGGCCCGTGCCGTTCACCAGCCAGGCCCTGGGCGTGTTCGGCCCGCCGATCGAGCCCGCTCCCGCCTCGCCGCCTCCCTTGCCGACGCCTCCCTCGCAGCGGGTGCCCTCTGACGCGAAGTCCGGCGGACGTCTGTCCCTCTCGGTCACGACCCGCCGCGAGAGCGACCGTCCGGCAGGCTCCCGCAAGGTCAGCTGCACCGTGGCTCTCGCCGTGGCCGGCGCGCTCGCCGCGGTGACGGTGGGCGCCGGGGTGCTGCTGGACCTCTTCCCCGGCGGTGGCGGCGGCCGCGACGACACCGCGGCCCGGCCGCCCGCGGCCTCGGAGACCGGCGCTCCCTCCGCCGGCGGGACGGGCCCGGCCGAGGTGCCGAAGGCTTTCGCGGGCACCTGGGAGGGCAGCATCACGGCGGCCGGACTTCCCGCGGGCACGATGAAGGTCACCATCGAGCCCGGCGGGCGCACCGGGGAACGGATAGGCACGGCCGAGCAGACCGACATCCTGGGCAACTTCATCTGCGAGGACCTGCTGACCGCCACCCGCGCCGACGCCCGCACCCTCGTCGTCGACGCCCGGCGCGGGCCGCGCAGCAAGGGCATGTGCACCGAGAGCACCAAGGGCCTGCGTCTCGAACTGAGCGGCGGGACGCTGCGGTACGTCTCGGCCGACGCCCGCGCCGGCAACCCGGTCGGCGACCTCACGCGCAGCGGCGGATGAGAGCGGGCCGCCCACCGGCATGCGCCAAGTCCCGGCGGGGGCCGGGCCGGGCGTGCCGCCGAGGTGCCGCCGGGGGCCGCGCACAGGGCCTGTCGTAGGCTGGCACGGTCCGGTAACGCCCTGTTCCACCACCGAAAGGTGACACCCCGGTGACCCAGAAGGCCGACCTCCAGTCCGTCCTGGACCGTGCCGCCGAGGGCGGGCGGATCACCCCCGAAGAGGCGCTCGACCTCTACCGCTCTGCGCCGCTGCACGCGCTGGGCGCCGCCGCGGACGCCGTGCGCCGCCGCCGTTACGCCGGTACCGAGCACATCGCGACGTACATCATCGAGCGCAACATCAACTACACCAACGTCTGCGTGACGGCCTGCAAGTTCTGTGCCTTCTACGCCCCGCCCAAGGACACCGCCAAGGGCTGGACCCGCGACCTCGACGACGTCCTGCGGCGCTGCGCCGAGACGGTGGAGCTCGGGGGCACGCAGATCATGTTCCAGGGCGGTCACCACCCGGACTACGGCGTCGAGTACTACGAGAAGCACTTCGCCGCGATCAAGAAGGAGTTCCCGCAGCTGGTCATCCACTCCCTGGGCGCGTCCGAGGTGGAGCACATGGCCAGGATCTCGGGAGTGTCCGTGGAGGAGGCCGTCCGGCGCATCAGCGCGGCCGGTCTCGACTCCTTCGCGGGTGCCGGCGCCGAACTGCTGCCGGAGAGGCCGCGTAAGGCGATCGCCCCGCTGAAGGAGTCCGGCGAGCGCTGGCTGGAGATCATGGAGGCGGCGCACGGGCTCGGAGTGGAGTCGACGTCCACGATGCTGATGGGCACCGGCGAGACCAACGCCGAGCGTATCGAGCACCTGCGGATGATCCGCGACGTACAGGACCGGACGGGCGGCTTCCGGGCGTTCATCCCGTACACGTACCAGTCGGAGAACAACCACCTCAAGGGCCGGACCCAGGCGACGATCTTCGAGTACCTGCGGATGATCGCGATCGCCCGGCTCTTCTTCGACAACGTCGCCCACATCCAGGGCTCCTGGCTGACCACGGGCAAGGAGATCGGCCAGCTGTCGCTGCACTACGGCGCGGACGACCTGGGCTCGATCATGCTGGAGGAGAACGTCGTCTCCTCGGCGGGCGCCAGGCACCGCTCCAACCGGCAGGAGATCATCGACCTGATCCGCCGCGCGGACCGCGTCCCGGCCCAGCGCACGACGACGTACGAGCACATCGTCGTGCACGACGACCCGGCGAACGACCCGGCCGACGACCGCGTCGTCTCGCACATCTCCTCGACGGCGATCGAGGGCGGCACGGCGCACCCGGAGCTGAAGCTGCTGAACGCCAACTGAGTGCGCCGTGCTGACGATTCACGTGGCGGACCTGCTGCTGCCCGGCGGTCCGGGGGCTCCCGTGCCGGGCGGCGCGGTCGCCGTCCGGGGAAGCGCGATCTCCGCCGTGGGCCCCTACGAGGAGGTGGCCGCCGCCCATCCGGGGGCCCGTGTGCGGCGCTGGCCCGGGGTGCTCACGCCGGGCCTGTGCAATCCGTACGGGCCTGAACTGCTGGAGCGGGCCTACCACCCCGACCCTCGCGAGTCCGGCGAGCTGGGCGCCGAGCCGCTCACCGGCGCCGCGCTGGCCGCGCTGGAGATGACGGACGCCCGGTGGGGAGCCAGTGCGCGGCGCGGCGCGCAGCGGATGCTGGCGCACGGAACGGTGGCGCTGGCCGGGGACCTCTGGCGGAGCGCGGTCCTCGACGCGGTGACCCGAGCCGGACTCAGCTGCGAGCAGCGGCTCACGGAGCCGGGGGGACCGCCGTCCCTGGACCCGTTCGCGGGCGGTCCCGTGGCTGAGGCGTTCCTGGTGCCGCTGGGCCCCGAGGGCGGGGACGCGGACTTCGCGGTCTTCGACGTACCGGTGGGCGGCGACCCCTACGCCGCCCTGCGCGAGCACGGCGCCCGCACCTGCGTCGCCACCGTCCTCCGCGGCCGGCTGGTGTACCGGCGGCGCTAGTGTCTCGTGATTCTCTTCGTGTCACTCGCGCTCGACCCGAAGGTGCTGGTCAGCGCCTTGCGTGGCGTCAACTGGCGTGACATCAACGGGAACACGAGACACTAGTGCCGCGTCAGGCAGGGTTTGCCCGTCAAGGCGCGGCGTCCGGTGCACGGGGTCTCCCCCGGCCCTCCGGTCGAGGGGGTGGGGTCTCCCCCAGGCCCTCCGGGCCGAGGGGAAGATCGCAAGGCGCCGGATCGACCTCGTGGTGGGCCTGATCGGTTGATCCGGCAACGCCGCGAGTCGCCGTGCCGGGCGCCGCGACGGGGCGAACGTCGCCCGATGCGGCACCAGGTAGGGCGTGCTTCGAAAGTCCGGCCTGGCCGGGGACCTCTGGCACGCACCCTCGCGGCGTTGCCGGCCGTCGGCGCGGCCCGCCGCGCTCTCCTCCCTCCGCCTTGCGCCGCACGCACCGGACACCCCCGCCTCGCCCTGCGGGCGGGCGAAGCCACTCTCGGAACACGCCCTGGGCCGGGTCCGGAACCCACCGGCACGCCCCCGCCGGGCCCGCCGCGCTGTGCCTGAGACAATGGCCGCCGTACCGTCCGCACCCGACACTGCGAGGCCGAACGCCAGTGACCCGCGCTTCCCTGGACAAGCAGCCGCACGAAGTCGCCTCGATGTTCGACGATGTCGCGGCGAACTACGACCTCACCAACGATGTGCTCTCGCTCGGTCAGGACCGGCGCTGGCGCCGGGAGGTCGCCCAGGCGGTCGGGGCACGGCCCGCCGAGCGCGTCCTCGACCTGGCGGCCGGGACCGGCACGTCCTCGCTGCCCTTCACCCGCACCGGCGCTTACGTCGTGCCTTGCGACTTCTCGCTCGGCATGCTGCGCGAGGGCAAGAAGCGGCACCCGTGGCTGCCGCTGACCGCCGGTGACGCGACGAAGCTCCCCTTCCGGGACGGTTCCTTCGACGCCGTGACGATCAGCTTCGGGCTGCGCAACGTCCAGGACACCGACCGTGCCCTGCGGGAGTTGCACCGCGTGACGAAGCCGGGCGGCCGTGTGGTCATCTGCGAGTTCTCGCACCCGACACGGGCGCCGTTCCGGACCGTGTACGAGGAGTACCTGATGCGGGCTCTGCCGCCCGTCGCCCGCGCGGTCTCGTCCAACCCCGACGCGTACGTCTACCTCGCCGAGTCGATCCGGTCCTGGCCCGAGCAGGCGGAGCTCGCCGGGATGCTCCAGAAGGCCGGCTGGTCGAAGGTGGCCTGGCGCAATCTGAGCGGCGGCATCGTCGCGCTGCACCGCGGCACCAAGTCCCAGTAAGCCCCCGGGGACCGCACCATGGACTACCAGGCGATCCTCGAGCGGATCGAGCAGGACGTCGCACCGCTGGTCGGCAGCGGCACCCCGGCCGAGTACATCCCGGCCCTGGCCGCCGTCGACCCGCGGCACTTCGGCATGGCCATCGCCGACCTGGACGGAAAGGTCCACGGCGTCGGCGACTGGGAGCGGCCCTTCTCCACCCAGTCGGTCACCAAGGTCTTCGCCCTGGCCCTCGCGCTCTCCCTGGGCGGCGACGGCCTCTGGGAGCACGTGGGCCGGGAGCCCTCCGGCAATCCGTTCAACTCCCTGGTGCAGCTGGAGTACGAGAACGGCATCCCGCGCAATCCCTTCATCAACGCCGGAGCACTCGTCGTCACCGACCGGCTGCTGACCCTGACCGGGGACGCGAGCAGCGAGGTGCTGGAGTTCCTGAGGCAGGAGAGCGGCAACCCGGAGCTGGCCTTCGACCCGGAGGTCGCCGGGTCCGAGTCCGCGCACGGCGACCGCAATGCCGCGCTGGCCCACTTCATGGCCTCGTACGGCAACATCGCCAATTCCGTCCCGGCGCTGCTCGACCACTACTTCTGGCAGTGCTCGATCGAGATGAACTGCGCCGATCTCGCCCGTGCGGCCCGTTTCCTGGCCCGTCACGGTCTGCGGGCCGACGGCAGCCGGCTGCTGACCCGCAGCGAGGCGAAGCAGGTCAACGCGGTGATGCTCACCTGCGGTACCTACGACGCCGCGGGCGAGTTCGCCTACCGGGTCGGGCTGCCCGGCAAGAGCGGTGTCGGCGGCGGGATCGTGGCGGTCGTGCCGGGGCGGTGCACGCTGTGCGTGTGGAGCCCGGGGCTGGACGGGCAGGGCAATTCGGTGGCGGGCGTGGCGGCGCTGGACCGGTTCACGACGCTGACCGGGCTGTCGGTGTTCTGACCGTACGGGAGCGCGGCGCGGGTGGTTCGCCGGCCTCGCCCGCAGGGTCAACCGCTCTGTGGTGAAAGCGCGTTGACGGGAACCGGTGGGAGGGCAGGATGGGCCGTTCACACCGACCGCATCCGATTTCCCCCGGGAGCTCCCCTTGGCGCCGAACTGCCCGTACTGCGGGAACACCTCCCCGGCCGGGCACGCTTCTGCATGACGTGCGGACGGGAGCGCCCGCAGCCGGCCGCGGCGGCCTCGTACAAGCCCCACCTGTGTGGGCCCCGGAGCTCCGCCCCCGGCCACGCCGCCCGCCGCGGGGCCGGGGCGCAGCCGCGCGCTCGTGTGGGGCGGGACCCTGACGGCGGCACTCGTGCTCGGCGCGGGCACCACCGCGGGCGTGCTGCTGCTCAAGGACGAGGGTTCCGGGCCCGGACCGGGGGACCGTCCCGCGGCGGCCGTCCCGTCCCGGCCTTCACCGGCCGCCACGAGCCCCACGGGTGCACCGCTCGCCGGCTCCGCGCCCGCCCGGACTCCGCCCGCGGCCACCCCGGCCCGGCCCGGGACGGCCCGCACCGGTGCGCCGGGCGGTGGTGACCCCGGTGGTCTTCGAGACGGTCCTGTCCACCTGGACCGCGGACCCGGCGTTCGCTACAGGGTGAGCCGGAAGCAGAGCCCCTTGCGTTCGGAGTCCGGGACGGCGTACGTCTCGGAGAGCTCCATGCCCAGACGCCGGGTCACGGCGATCGACCGCTGGTTGCGGGAGTCGACCATGGCGACCACGGAGGGAACGCCGGCCGCGCGCACCCGGTCCAGGGTCGTCCGGGCGGCGGCGGTCGCGTAGCCGCGGCCCCAGTACGGCCGCGCGAGACGCCAGCCGATCTCGATCTCGCCGACCGGCCCGAACGACTCGTGCGGCCAGGGCTGCGCGCCCGTGAAGCCGAGGACCTCGCCCGCCTCGTCGAACAGCGTCCACAGGCAGAAGCCCCGTTCCGCGTCGTGCCGCCGCTGCCGCGCGGTGAGTTCCTCGTACACGGACACCCCGGCGGACCTGCCCCCGTGGAACTCCATCACCTCGGGGTCGTCGAAGACGCGGTGCCAGGCGAACGTGTCCTCCTCGGTGGGCACACGGAGCTGTACGACGGGGAGAGACGCTGCGGTCATCGCGGGGGAGCCCTTCGGTCGCCGGTCGGTACGCCCCCATAGACTGCACACGACCTGTGCCGCACGGCACGCGAATTCGAGTCTTCGGGAGAACCCGCCGTGACCGAGACGACCCCCTCCGAGCACACCGCAGATGTGATCGTCGTCGGGGCAGGCCCGGCCGGTTCGACGACCGCCTACTACCTGGCCAAGTCCGGCCTGGACGTACTGCTGCTGGAGAAGACGGCGTTCCCCCGCGAGAAGGTCTGCGGCGACGGGCTCACGCCCCGCGCCACCAAGCAGCTGGTCGCCATGGGCATCGACGTCTCCGAGGAGGCCGGCTGGCTGCGCAACAAGGGCCTGCGGATCATCGGCGGCGGTGTCCGGCTGCAGCTGGACTGGCCGGAGCTGGCCAGCTACCCGGACTACGGACTCGTCCGCAAGCGGGACGACTTCGACGAGCAGCTGGCGCGGCAGGCGCAGAAGGCCGGCGCGCGGCTGTACGAGCGCTGCAACGTCGGCGCGCCCGTCATCGACGACCGGACCGGCCGGATCACCGGCGTCCACGCCAAGCTCGGTGAGGAGAAGCGGGAGGTCACCTTCCACGCCCCGCTGGTCGTCGCCGCCGACGGCAACTCCTCCCGGATCTCCCTCGCCATGGGACTGCACCGGCGTGAGGACCGCCCCATGGGCGTCGCCGTCCGCACGTACTTCACCAGCCCGCGCCACGACGACGACTACCTGGAGTCCTGGCTGGAGCTGTGGGACCGCCGCGGTCCCGGGGAGGACCGGCTGCTGCCCGGCTACGGCTGGATCTTCGGCATGGGCGACGGCACCTCCAACGTCGGCCTCGGGGTCCTGAACACCTCGGCGTCGTTCAAGGAGCTCGACTGGCGCGAGGTCCTGAAGGCCTGGTGCGCCTCGATGCCGGAGGACTGGGGTTACGTGCCGGACAACATGACCGGCCCGATCCGGGGCGCCGCACTCCCCATGGCGTTCAACCGCCAGCCGCACTACACCAGGGGCCTGCTGCTCGTCGGCGACGCGGGCGGTCTGGTCAACCCGTTCAACGGCGAGGGCATCGCCTACGCCATGGAGTCCGGTCAGATCGCCGCCGACGTCATCGTGCAGGCCCACGCCCGGGCCACCCCCGCCCAGCGGGAACTGGCCCTGCACAACTACCCGAAGGTCCTGAAGGAGACCTACGGCGGCTACTACACGCTGGGCCGCGCGTTCGTGAAGCTCATCGGCAACCCGAGGGTCATGAAGATCGCCACGCAGCGGGGGCTGACACACCCGCTGCTGATGAAGTTCACGCTGAAGATGCTGGCGAACCTCACCGACCCGTCAGGCGGCGACGCGATGGACCGGATCATCAACGGTCTCTCCAAGGTGGCCCCGAAGGCCTGACACGCGAAGTCCGGGGGAGGGCGGACGTCCTCCTCCGGGCCTACCCCGGGCCTACCCCGGGCCCCGCGCCCGGCAGCCTCCCGAGGGGCCACGAGGTCCGCCCGGAGGGACGACGAGAAGGCCACCGGCCCCCCTGGACGGGGAGACGGTGGCCTCGTTCGGCTGCGGACCGGAACGAACCGGGCGTTCCGGGAGAACCGCTTCGAGAACCGCTCAGAGGACGCGAACGGCGCCGCTCGCCGGGTAGCCCGACAGCTCCTGGATGACGACGCCCTTGCCCGGGTTGGCGGCGTCGAGGTACTTGCCGTCGCCGATGTAGACACCCGTGTGGTACGCGGAACCGGCGCCGCCCCAGTAGAGGATGTCGCCGACCTGGATGTTGTCCAGGGAGACCTGGGTGCCGGCCACCGACTGGTCCTGGGAGACGCGCGGCAGGTCGATGCCGACCTGGCGGAACGCGGCCTGGACGAGGCTGGAGCAGTCCCACGAGTTGGGGCCGGTGGCGCCCAGGACGTAGGCGTCGCCGAGCTGCGCCTTGAGGAAGGCGACGACGGTCGCGGCGGAGCCGGACGCGTTGGAGACGCTCTGCGAGGCGCTGGAGAGGGTGGTGCGCTCGGACGAGCGGGAGGAGCGCTCCTCGACCGCGGCGCGGGCGGCCTCCTCGGCCTTCCGCTCGGCCTCCGCCTTGCGCTCGGCCTCGGCCTTGGCCTTCTTCGCGGCCTTGGCGGCTTTGGCCGCGGCAGCGTTCTCCTGGGTCTGCAGATCGAGGTCCAGGGCCGCCTGCTGGGTCGCCTCGGCGGAGAGGGCGACCGCGCCGGCGAGCTCCGGGCTGTCGAAGGTGAGCGCGGGCATCTCGATGGTCTCGGTCACCGGCTCGGCGTTCGCCGGCCCGGCGCTTCCGGCCACCGCGATGGTGCTGAGGACGCCACCGGCAACTCCGGCGCGCAGCGCGAGCTTCGAGGAGCTGCGGCGGGGCTTCCGGTGGCTACGTATGTGAGCGGTGTGGGACATGGGTACAACCGCTATCAGGGCTCCATGGTTCCCTTCAAGAAACGTGGTTTCCACCACAGTTGCCGCCGGGGGCGCCCGAATCCGCCAGTGTGCCGCCTTTATTGACGCCGTAACGGGCAAAACGGGCAGAGGTGATCAGGGTCGTGGTCACGGACTTTCGTGAAAAGGTCCGTATTGCCCGTCGCTTACCACCCCTTCACACCGATGGCCAAGCCCCGGTTTTTCGGGCGGCAGGCCGAGTGGCGCAGGTCACAGAATGGTCACCGCCGCCGGCCCTCGCGGCGCTCGTGAACAAGTGCACGTGTCCACCTCCGTCCGCCCCGCCCCTCGCGTGAGTGAAGGCCGTCCTCTATCACCCGGTCCGGTCCATCGCGAATTTGCCTGGACGGCGTCGCCCCTGCTAGTGAACCCCACCCCTGACCAGCGACAACGATCGAGATGGTCACCTTTTGTAGCCGCTCGTGTGCTTCCCGTATGAAGATCACCGCTCATCCGGCTTCATGATCCTTCGTCAGGTGGTGGAGATCACAAAGTCGTTGCGCACCCCGTGTCGCAGATCACAGACCGGCGGGCATAGGATGCGGAGCAGTCGGGCTTGTGAACTGCCTCACATGAGCATGATCTTCGCGGGGCGGCGAGGCGAGGCCCGGTGCGGTCCAACGGTCAAGGACGACTGGAAGGAGCGAGGAGCGTGAATGCCTACGCGCCCATCCTCGTGCTCGGCGCCCTAGGGGCAGGCTTTGCGATCTTCTCCGTGGTCATGGCCACGCTCGTCGGCCCGAAGCGGTACAACCGCGCGAAGCTCGAGGCCTACGAGTGCGGTATCGAGCCGACGCCGACGCCGGCCGGAGGAGGCCGCTTCCCGATCAAGTACTACCTGACGGCGATGCTCTTCATCATCTTCGATATCGAGATCGTCTTCCTCTATCCATGGGCCGTCACGTTCGACGCCCTGGGGATCTTCGGGCTCGTGGAGATGCTGCTCTTCGTGCTCACCGTCTTCGTCGCCTACGCCTACGTCTGGCGGCGCGGCGGCCTGGAATGGGACTGAGGGGCTGAGGAGCAATGGGACTCGAAGAGAAACTGCCGAGCGGTTTCCTGCTGACCACCGTCGAGCAGGCCGCGGGCTGGGTGCGCAAGGCGTCCGTCTTCCCCGCGACCTTCGGCCTCGCCTGCTGCGCCATCGAGATGATGACGACCGGCGCGGGCCGCTACGACCTGGCCCGCTTCGGTATGGAGGTCTTCCGCGGATCGCCGCGGCAGGCCGACCTGATGATCGTGGCCGGCCGGGTGAGTCAGAAGATGGCGCCTGTCCTGCGCCAGGTCTACGACCAGATGCCCAATCCCAAGTGGGTGATTTCCATGGGTGTTTGCGCATCATCGGGCGGAATGTTCAACAATTACGCGATTGTGCAGGGTGTTGACCACATTGTTCCCGTTGACATCTATCTGCCCGGCTGCCCCCCTCGGCCGGAGATGCTGATGGACGCCATCCTCAAGCTCCACCAGAAGATCCAGAGCTCGAAGCTCGGGGTGAACGCGGAGGAAGCGGCCCGCGAGGCGGAGGAAGCGGCACTCAAGGCGCTCCCGACGATCGAGATGAAGGGCCTGCTCCGGTGAGCGCCGCGCACACGGCCGCCGGGCCGCAGACGACGAACCCCGCACCCCTGTGCCGTGCGGACGGGGAAGCGATCAAGGGGGTGCACAAGTGACCGACCAGCCGAACCCGGAGAAGGAGCTCTCCGAGCAGAACCTGCCTGGCCAGCGCGGTGAGCACGGCGAGGAGATTCGTGTCCAGCGCGGCATGTTCGGCGCCGGCGACGGCGGCGACACCTCCGGCTACGGCGGACTCGTCCGCTCCGTCCGGCTGCCCGGCGCCGCCACCCGCCCCTACGGCGGCTGGTTCGACGAGGTCGCCGACGAGCTCGAGGGCGCCCTGGAGGAGCAGGACCTCCTCCCGGAGAACGCGATCGAGAAGACCGTCGTCGACCGCGACGAGCTCACCTTCCACATCGCGCGCGAGCATCTGGTCCGGGTCGCCAGGACGCTGCGCGACGACCCGGCGCTCCGCTTCGAGCTGTGCACGGGGGTCAGCGGCGTCCACTATCCCGGTGACCAGGGGCGCGAGCTGCACGCCGTCTACCACCTGCGCTCGCTCACCCACGGCCGGCTGATCCGGCTGGAGGTCAGCGCTCCGGACACGGACCCGCACGTTCCGTCGCTCGTCGAGGTCTATCCGACCAACGACTGGCACGAGCGCGAGACCTACGACTTCTTCGGTCTGGTCTTCGACGGCCACCCCGCCCTCACCCGGATCATGATGCCGGACGACTGGCAGGGCTTCCCGCAGCGCAAGGACTACCCCCTCGGCGGCATCCCCGTCGAGTACAAGGGCGCCCAGATCCCGGCTCCGGACCAGCGGAGGTCGTACTCGTGACCACCTCATCGGCAAGCTCGCGCGAGACCACCGAGGGGACCGTCCACACGGTCACCGGCGGGGACTGGGACGAGGTCGTGGAGACCGCGGCCAAGGCCGACGACGAGCGCATCGTCGTCAACATGGGACCCCAGCACCCCTCCACCCACGGAGTGCTCCGGCTGATCCTCGAGATCGACGGCGAGACCGTCACCGAGGCCCGCTGCGGCATCGGGTACCTGCACACCGGGATCGAGAAGAACCTCGAGTACCGGACGTGGACGCAGGGGACCACCTTCGTCACGCGCATGGACTACCTGACGCCGTTCTTCAACGAGACGGCGTACTGCCTCGCCGTGGAGCGGCTCCTCGGCGTCGAGGACCAGGTCCCCGACCGCGCCTCGGTCATCCGCGTGCTCCTGATGGAGCTCAACCGGCTCTCCTCGCACCTGGTGTGCATCGCCACCGGCGGCATGGAGCTGGGCGCGACCACGATCATGATCTACGGATTCCGTGATCGTGAACTCGTTCTCGACCTCTTCGAACTGATCACCGGCCTGCGGATGAACCACGCGTACATCCGCCCCGGCGGTCTCGCCCAGGACCTGCCCCCGGGCGCGGTCGACCAGATCCGCGAGTTCGTGAAGACGATGAAGAAGAACCTTCCCGAGTACGACAAGCTCGCCACCGGGAACCCCATCTTCAAGGCCCGGATGCAGGACATCGGCTACCTCGACCTCGCCGGCTGCATGGCACTCGGCGCGACGGGCCCGATCCTGCGCTCCACCGGCCTCCCGCACGACCTGCGCAAGACCGATCCGTACTGCGGGTACGAGAACTACGAGTTCGACGTCCCGACCGCGGACACCTGCGACGCCTACGGCCGCTTCCTCATCCGGCTGGAGGAGATGCGGCAGTCGCTGCGGATCGTCGAGCAGTGCCTGGACCGGCTCGCCCCCGGACCGGTGATGGTCGAGGACAAGAAGATCGCCTGGCCCGCGCAGCTCGCGCTCGGCCCGGACGGCCTCGGCAACTCCCTCGACCACATCAAGAAGATCATGGGCACCTCCATGGAGGCCCTGATCCACCACTTCAAGCTGGTGACGGAGGGCTTCCGGGTCCCGGCCGGACAGGCGTACGCGGCCGTCGAATCCCCCAAGGGCGAGCTCGGCGTCCATGTCGTCTCGGACGGCGGCACCCGGCCCTACCGGGTCCACTTCCGCGACCCGTCCTTCACCAATCTGCAGGCCATGGCGGCGATGTGCGAGGGCGGCCAGGTCGCCGACGTGATCGTCGCCGTCGCGTCCATCGACCCCGTGATGGGAGGCGTCGACCGGTGACAGACGTATCGCTCGGCATGCCCCAGCTCCCCGCCCCCGACTATCCGGCGGAGGTGCGCACGAGGCTGGAGACGGACGCCCGGCAGATCATCGGCCGCTACCCGGACAGCCGGTCCGCGCTGCTGCCGCTGCTGCACCTCGTGCAGTCGGAGGAGGGCCACGTCACCCGCACCGGCATGCGGTTCTGCGCGGAGATCCTGGACCTGACCACGGCCGAGGTCACCGCGGTCGCGACCTTCTACTCGATGTACCGCCGCAAGCCGTCCGGCGACTACCAGGTCGGCGTCTGCACCAACACCCTCTGCGCCGTGATGGGCGGCGACGCGATCTTCGACGGTCTCAAGGAGCACCTCGGCGTCGGCAACGGCGGGACCACCGAGGACGGCAAGGTCACCCTCGAGCACATCGAATGCAACGCCGCCTGCGACTTCGCCCCCGTCGTGATGGTCAACTGGGAGTTCTTCGACAACCAGACCCCCGAGTCGGCCCGACGGCTCGTCGACGACCTGAGGGCCGGGCGGAGCGTCGAACCCACCCGAGGCGCCCCGCTGTGCACGTTCAAGGAGACCGCCCGCATCCTGGCCGGCTTCCCCGACGAGCGCCCCGGAGCCGTCGAGGCCACCGGCGGCGCCGGCCCCGCCTCCCTCATCGGCCTCCGGCTGGCCAAGGGCGAGGCCCCCAAGCCGCGGGTCGTCCACCCGCGCGGCGCCGCTCCGCAGGACGAGCCCCCGGGCGAGCACCTCAGCTCGCACGCCCGCCCGTCGCCCGACCACCACCCCTCGACGAGTCCCTCCGGGACGCAGAACGACTCACAGGCCACATCGGCGTCCGACCCGGCCCACCCGGCCGGCCCGGTATCCGAGGAGGGGGAGTGATGACCGTGTCCACCGAGTACGGGCCGGAGGCAGGCGGCGGGACCAGCCCCGAGAAGTTGCTCATGCCCGTCCTTTCCGCCTTCTGGGACCAGCCCGAGTCCTGGACCCTGGACACCTACCGCGAGCACGAGGGCTACGAGGGACTGCGCAAGGCCCTCGCCATGGCCCCCGACGACCTGATCGCGTACGTGAAGGACTCCGGGCTGCGCGGCCGCGGCGGCGCCGGCTTTCCCACCGGGATGAAGTGGCAGTTCATCCCGCAGGGCGACGGCAAGCCGCACTACCTCGTCGTCAACGCCGACGAGTCGGAGCCGGGCACCTGCAAGGACATCCCGCTCCTTTTCGCCAACCCCCACTCCCTCATCGAGGGCATCGTGATCGCCTGCTACGCGATCCGGTCCGAGCACGCCTTCGTCTATCTGCGCGGTGAGGTCGTCCCCGTACTGCGCAGGCTGCACGAGGCCGTCCGCGAGGCGTACGACGCCGGCTACCTCGGCAAGAACATCCTCGGCAGCGGACTCGACGTCGAACTCACCGTGCACGCCGGCGCCGGCGCGTACATCTGCGGTGAGGAGACCGCCCTGCTGGACTCGCTGGAGGGCCGGCGCGGGCAGCCCCGGCTGCGGCCGCCCTTCCCCGCGGTCGCCGGTCTGTACGCCTGCCCCACCGTGGTGAACAACGTCGAGTCCATCGCGTCCGTTCCCGCGATCCTCAACAAGGGCAAGGAGTGGTTCCGCTCCATGGGCAGCGAGAAGTCCCCCGGCTTCACGCTGTACTCGCTGAGCGGCCACGTCGCCCGTCCCGGCCAGTACGAGGCCCCGCTCGGCATCACGCTGCGCCAACTGCTCGACATGGGCGGCGGCATGCGCCCCGGCCACCGGCTGAAGTTCTGGACGCCCGGCGGCTCCTCGACCCCGATGTTCACCGACGAGCACCTCGACGTGCCGCTGGACTACGAGGGTGTGGGCGCCGCCGGTTCCATGCTCGGTACCAAGGCGCTCCAGTGCTTCGACGAGACGACCTGCGTGGTCCGGGCCGTGACCCGCTGGACCGAGTTCTACGCCCATGAGTCCTGCGGCAAGTGCACACCCTGCCGCGAGGGCACCTACTGGCTGGTCCAGCTGCTGCGCGACATCGAGGCGGGCAAGGGCTCGACGGAGGACCTCGACAAGCTGAACGACATCGCCGACAACATCAACGGCAAGTCGTTCTGCGCCCTCGGTGACGGCGCCGCGGCGCCGATCTTCTCCTCGCTGAAGTACTTCCGCGACGAGTACGAGCAGCACATCACCGGCCGGGGCTGCCCCTTCGACCCCGCGAAGTCCACGGCCTGGGCCGTGTCGAACCTGGAGGTGGACGCATGACCGTCACCACGTCCGCCGCGAACACCGGCGGCGGGAGCGCCGCGGTCCCGCCGGAGGACCTGGTCACGCTGACCATCGACGGGGTCGAGATCTCCGTGCCGAAGGGCACCCTGGTCATCCGGGCCGCCGAGCAGCTCGGCATCGAGATCCCCCGGTTCTGCGACCACCCGCTCCTCGACCCGGCCGGCGCCTGCCGTCAGTGCATCGTCGAGGTCGAGGGCCAGCGCAAGCCGATGGCCTCCTGCACCATCACCTGCACCGACGGCATGGTCGTCAGGTCGCAGCTCACCTCGCCGGTCGCCGAGAAGGCGCAGAAGGGCGTGATGGAGCTGCTGCTCATCAACCACCCGCTCGACTGCCCCGTCTGCGACAAGGGCGGTGAATGCCCGCTGCAGAACCAGGCCGTCTCGCACGGCCAGGCGGAGTCCCGCTTCGAGGGCAGGAAGCGGACGTACGAGAAGCCGGTCAACATCTCCACCCAGGTGCTGCTCGACCGCGAGCGGTGCGTGCTGTGCGCGCGCTGCACCCGCTTCTCCAACCAGATCGCCGGCGACCCGATGATCGAACTCCTGGAACGCGGCGCGC
Source organism: Streptomyces marianii (assembly GCF_005795905.1). Lineage (NCBI taxonomy): Bacteria > Bacillati > Actinomycetota > Actinomycetes > Kitasatosporales > Streptomycetaceae > Streptomyces > Streptomyces marianii. Next base: position 3,492,066 of record NZ_VAWE01000001.1, on the reverse strand, counting down.
TCCAGCAGGTCGGCACGGGCGAGGGCGACCCCTTCCAGTCCTACTTCTCCGGGAACACCATCCAGATCTGCCCGGTCGGCGCGCTGACCTCGGCGGCCTACCGGTTCCGCTCCCGGCCCTTCGACCTCGTCTCGTCGCCGTCCGTCTGCGAGCACTGCGCGGGCGGCTGCGCGACCCGCACCGACCACCGGCGCGGAAAGGTCATGCGGCGGCTCGCCGCCGAGGACCCCGAGGTCAACGAGGAGTGGATCTGCGACAAGGGGCGGTTCGCCTTCCGCTACGCCCAGCAGCGCGACCGGCTCACCACGCCGCTCGTCCGCAACAGGGAGACCGGTGAGCTGGAGACCGCGAGCTGGCCGGAAGCGCTGGAGGCGGCGGCCACCGGACTCGCGGCGGCACGCGGCCGGGCCGCGGTGCTCACCGGCGGCCGGCTGACCGTGGAGGACGCCTACGGGTACGCCAAGTTCGCCCGGATCGCCCTCGACACCAACGACATCGACTTCCGGGCCCGGGTCCACTCCTCGGAGGAGGCCGACTTCCTCGCCGCCCGGGTCGCCGGCCGCGGCCGGGATCTCGACCGCACGGGCGTCTCCTACACCTCGCTGGAGAAGGCCCCGGCGGTGCTGCTCGTGGGCTTCGAGGCGGAGGAGGAGGCTCCGGGGGTCTTCCTCCGGCTGCGCAAGGCCGCGCGCAAGCACGGCCAGCGGACGTTCGCCCTCGCCACGCACGCCACCCGCGGGCTCGCGAAGGCCCAGGGCGTGCTGCTTCCGGCGGCTCCCGGCACCGAGGCCGAATGGCTGGACTCGCTGGCGTCGGGTACCGGGCTCGAGGGGGACGGCGCCACGGCCGCCGAGGCGCTGCGGGCCGAAGGCGCCGTGATCGTCGTCGGTGAGCGGCTGGCCGGAGTACCGGGCGCTCTGAGCGCGGTCGCGCGCACCGCCACGGCGACCGGCGCCGAGCTGGTCTGGATCCCGCGCCGCGCCGGCGAGCGCGGCGCCGTCGAGGCCGGCGCCCTGCCGTCCCTGCTGCCCGGCGGCCGCCCCGCCACCGACCCGCGGGCCCGCGAGGAGACCGCGGCGGCCTGGGGCGTACGCGAACTGCCGCACCGCTACGGCCGGGACACCGGGCAGATCGTGGAGGCCGCAGCCAACGGCGAACTGGCCGCCCTGGTCGTCGCCGGCGTCGAGGTCGCCGACCTGCCCCACCCGGCACGTGCCCGGGAGGCGCTCGACTCGGTCGGCTTCCTGGTCTCGCTGGAACTGCGGCCCTCCGAGGTCACCTCGCGGGCCGACGTGGTCTTCCCGGTCGCGGCCGTGGCCGAGAAGCCGGGCACCTTCCTCAACTGGGAGGGCAGGGCACGGCTCTTCGAGGCCGCGCTCAAGCCGGACCAGATGACCCGCCCGCTGCCGCCGACGGACGCGCGGGTGCTGCACATGCTCGCCGACGCGCTCGACGTGCACCTCGCCCTGCCCGACCTCCGGTCCGTACGGCGTGAGATGGACCGGCTCGGCGGCTGGACCGGCCCCCGGGCGGACCAGCCCGCCGAGTCCGCCCGGCCGCTGCCCCGCCCCGGCGAGGGCGAGGCGGTCCTGGCCGGCCACCGGCTCCTGCTCGACCAGGGGCTCCTCCAGGAGGGCGACGAGGCGCTGGCCGGCACCCGGCACGCGGCCGTCGCCCGGCTCTCCGCCGCCACCGCGGCCGAGACCGGGGTCGAGGACGGCGATCTGCTCGCCGTCAGCGGTCCCTCCGGTTCCGTGCAACTCCCGCTCCAGGTGACCGAGATGCCCGACCAGGTGGTGTGGCTCCCGCTCAACTCGGCCGGCGGCGGCGTGCTGAGCGACACGGGCGTGACGCCCGGCCGGCTCGTCCGCGTCGGCCCGGCGGCAACGGCCGGTCACGGGACCACCGGCCCCGACGACGTACCGGAGGTGCGCGCGTGAACCCGGCACTCCTCGACCAGACGCTGCTCGCGGCGGAGGACCTCTCGCTGTTCGGGCGGGACCCCTGGTGGCTCGTCGTCGTCAAGGCGGTCTTCTGCTTCGCCTTCCTGATGGTGACCGTGCTGTTCTCCATCGTGTGGGAGCGCAAGGTCGTCGCGTGGATGCAGCTGCGCATCGGCCCCAACCGGCACGGTCCGTGGGGCCTCCTCCAGTCCCTCGCGGACGGCGTCAAGCTGATGCTCAAGGAGGACGTGGTCGTCAAGCGCGCGGACAAGGTGGTCTACGTCCTGGCACCGATCGTCGCGGCCATCCCGGCCTTCATGGCGATCGCCGTCATCCCGTTCGGCCCGGCCGGCAACGAGATCTCGATCTTCGGCCAGCGGACCACGATGCAGCTCACCGACCTGCCGATCGCGATGCTCTACATCCTCGCGGTCGCCTCGGTCGGCATCTACGGCATCGTGCTCGCCGGCTGGTCGTCCGGCTCGACGTACCCGCTGCTCGGCGGACTGCGCTCCTGCGCCCAGATGATTTCGTACGAGATCGCCATGGGCGCCGCGTTCGCCTCCGTCTTCCTCTACTCCGGCTCGATGTCGACCTCGACGATCGTGGAGGCCCAGGCGGACCGCTGGTACGTCCTGCTGCTGCCGGTCTCGTTCCTCATCTACATCGTGACGATGGTCGGTGAGACCAACCGGGCCCCGTTCGACATGCCGGAGTCCGAGGGCGACCTCGTCGGCGGCTTCAACACCGAGTACTCGTCGATCAAGTTCGCGATGTTCATGCTCGCCGAGTACGTGAACATGGTCACCGTCGCGGCGGTCTCCGTCACGCTCTTCCTGGGCGGCTGGCGGGCCCCGTGGCCCGTCAGCACCTTCTGGGAGGGCGCGAACCACGGCTGGTGGCCGATGCTCTGGTTCGTCATCAAGGTGCAGTTGCTGCTCTTCTTCTTCATCTGGCTGCGCGGCACGCTCCCGCGCGTCCGCTACGACCAGCTGATGAAGCTCGGCTGGAAGGTGCTCATCCCGGTCTCGGTCGTCTGGCTGATGCTCGTCGCGACCGTACGGGCGCTGCGCAACGACGGACGCGACTTCTCACAGATCGTGCTGTACGTCGGCGGTGCGGTCCTCGCCGTCCTGCTGTTGTCCTTCGTCGCGGACCTCTTCCGCGGCCGCAGGGAACGGGCCGAGGCGGAGGCGGCCGAGGAGGCGGAGGCCGAGGAGGGCGGTGCGCCCGGGGCGTTCGACCCGATGGCCGGCGGTTTCCCGGTGCCCCCGCTGCCCGGACAGGTGCTGCCGCAGGTTCCGCGAAGGCGGCCACGTCGCGACCGCGAGCTGATTGTCAGCGGCGGCGCGAATACTGAGAGTGACGGTCCTCGTGACGGAAAGGAGGCTGACGGTGCCTGAGCGACCCGAGGATTCCGGGAGCGCGTTCCAGAACCCGGTCGCCGGCTTCGGCGTGACCTTCAAGGCCATGTTCAAGAAGCGGCTGACCGAGCAGTACCCGGAGCAGCAGAAGACGACCGCGCCGCGCTTCCACGGCCGGCACCAGCTCAACCGGCACCCGGACGGGCTGGAGAAGTGCGTCGGGTGCGAGCTGTGCGCCTGGGCCTGTCCGGCCGACGCCATCTACGTGGAGGGCGCGGACAACACCGAGGAGGAGCGTTACTCGCCCGGCGAGCGGTACGGCCGCGTCTACCAGATCAACTACGCCCGCTGCATCCTCTGCGGGCTGTGCATCGAGGCGTGCCCGACCCGGGCGCTCACCATGACCAACGAGTTCGAGCTGGCCGACAGCTCCCGCGAGAACCTGATCTACACCAAGGAGCAGCTGCTGGCGGGCCTCGAGCCCGGCATGGTCGACACCCCGCACGCGATCCACCCCGGCACGGACGAGCAGGACTACTACCGGGGGCTGGTCACCGAAGCCGCCCCCGGGACCGAGCGCCAGGTCGCCGTGTCCAAGGGGGAGGAGCCGCAGGACGCCGGCTCCTCCCTCGGGCCGGAGGAGCCGGCGGCGAAGAAGGAGGTCGACGTATGAGCGCGCTGGCCGCCGCGACCTCCACCGGCGAGGCCGTCCAGTTCTGGGTCCTCGGCACCGTCGCCGTCGTCGGGGCGCTGTGCACCATCCTGATGAAGAAGGCCGTGCACAGCGCGCTGTGCCTCGCCGGGACCATGATCGTGCTGGCGGTCTTCTACCTCGCCAACGGCGCGTACTTCCTGGGTGTCGTCCAGATCGTCGTCTACACCGGCGCGATCATGATGCTCTTCCTGTTCGTCGTCATGCTGGTCGGTGTCACGGCCGCGGACTCCCTCAAGGAGACCCTGAAGGGCCAGCGCTGGTGGGCTGCCCTCTGCGGCATCGGCTTTGGCGTCCTGCTGATCGCGGGCATCGGCCACGCCTCGCTGGGCCCCGGGTCCTTCATCGGACTCGGCGAGGCCAACGCGGCGGGCAACGTCGAGGGCCTGGCGGCGCTGATCTTCACCAAGTACGTCTTCGCGTTCGAGATCACCGGTGCCCTGCTCATCACGGCGGCGGTCGGCGCGATGGTGCTCACCCACCGGGAGCGCACCGAGCGCGCGAAGACCCAGCGGGAACTGGCCGTGCAGCGCGTGCGCGAGGCGAGCGACCTCCCGTCGCCCGACCGCCACCCCTCATCGGCGGCCTACGGCTGGAAGCTCCCGACCCCGCTGCCCGCCCCGGGCGTGTACGCCCGCCACAACGCGGTGGACATCCCCGGTCTGCTCCCCGACGGCACCCCCTCGGAGCTCACCGTCAGCAAGACGCTGCGCTCCCGCGGCCAGGTCCGGGACGTGTCCCGTGAGGCACTGAACGACCTCAAGGCGCTGGAGCGCCGTTCCGAGGAGCGCCTCGACCGGGACCGGGACGAACTCGGCCGGGACGGCCGGCGCGACGGACAGGAGGCCAAGCGGTGAACCCCGTCAACTATCTCTACCTCGCCGCCCTGTTGTTCACCATCGGCGCGGCCGGCGTACTGATCAGGCGGAACGCGATCGTCGTCTTCATGTGCATCGAGCTCATGCTCAACGCCTGCAACCTCGCGCTCGTCGCCTTCTCCCGGATGCACGGCAATCTCGACGGCCAGATCATCGCCTTCTTCACGATGGTCGTCGCCGCCGCCGAGGTCGTGGTCGGGCTCGCGATCATCGTGTCGCTGTTCCGTTCCCGCCACTCGGCCTCGGTCGACGACGCCAGTCTGATGAAGCTGTAAGGGGTCGCAGACTCGTGGACAACGCAGAGAACCTGATCGCGCTGCTGGTCGCGGCGCCCTTGCTCGGCGCGGCCGTGCTGCTGCTCGGCGGGCGCCGGCTCGACCGCTCGGGCCACTGGATCGGCACCGCGCTCGCCGCCGCCTCCTTCGTCGTCGCCGTCGTGCTGTTCGCCGACATGCTCGGCCGGCCCGGCGACGACCGCACCCTCCACCAGCACCTGTTCAGCTGGATCCCGGTCGGCGGCTTCCAGGCTGACGTCGCCTTCCAGCTCGACCAGCTGTCGATGACCTTCGTCCTGCTGATCACCGGCGTCGGCTCGCTCATCCATCTGTACTCGGTGGGGTACATGGAGCACGACGAGCGCCGCCGCCGCTTCTTCGGCTACCTCAACCTGTTCCTCGCGGCGATGCTCCTGCTCGTGCTCGCCGACAACTACCTGCTGCTGTACGTCGGGTGGGAGGGCGTCGGCCTCGCCTCGTACCTGCTCATCGGCTTCTGGCAGCACAAGCCCAGCGCGGCGACGGCGGCGAAGAAGGCCTTCCTGGTCAACCGGGTCGGCGACATGGGCCTGTCCATCGCCATCATGCTGATGTTCACCACCTTCGGCACCTTCGCCTTCGGGCCGGTGCTGGGGTCCACGGGCAGGGCGTCCGAGGGCACGCTGACGGCCCTGGGCCTGCTCCTGCTGCTCGCCGCCTGCGGCAAGTCCGCCCAGGTGCCGCTGCAGTCCTGGCTCGGGGACGCCATGGAGGGCCCGACCCCGGTCTCGGCCCTGATCCACGCGGCGACGATGGTCACCGCCGGCGTCTACCTGATCACCCGCTCCGGGGCGATCTTCAACGCCGCCCCGGACGCCCAGCTGGCCGTCGTCACGGTCGGCGCGGTCACGCTCCTCTTCGGTGCGATCGTCGGTTGCGCGAAGGACGACATCAAGAAGGCGCTGGCCGGTTCGACGATGTCGCAGATCGGCTACATGATCCTGGCGGCGGGCCTCGGCCCGATCGGATACGCCTTCGCGATCATGCATCTGGTCACCCACGGCTTCTTCAAGGCCGGGCTCTTCCTCGGTGCCGGTTCGGTCATGCACGGCATGAACGACGAGGTGGACATGAGGAAGTACGGCGGCCTGCGGAAGTACATGCCGATCACCTTCGTCACCTTCGGCCTCGGCTACCTCGCCATCATCGGTTTCCCGGGCCTGTCCGGCTTCTTCTCCAAGGACAAGATCATCGAGGCGGCCTTCGCCAAGGGCGGCACCGAGGGCTGGATCCTCGGCGGCGCGGCCCTGCTGGGCGCCGCCATCACCGCCTTCTACATGACGCGTGTGATGCTGATGACCTTCTTCGGCGAGAAGCGCTGGCAGCCCGACGACAAGGGCGAACTGCCGCATCCGCACGAGTCGCCGAGGACGATGACGATCCCGATGATCGTGCTCGCCTTCGGCTCGGTCTTCGCCGGCGGGCTGTTCTCCTGGCACGAGTCGTTCGTGAAGTGGCTGGAGCCGGTCACCAGCTTCGAACACGGCCATTCGCCGCTCAGCGCCGCGACCGTCACGACCGCGACGGTCGCGGTGATGGTCCTCGGCGTCGCACTCGCCTATCTCCAGTACGGCCGCCGCCCGGTGCCGGTCACCCCGCCGCGCGGCTCGCTGCTCACCCGGGCCGCCCGCCGCGACCTCCTCCAGGACGACTTCAACCACGTGGTCCTGGTCCGGGGCGGCGAGCACCTGACCCGGTCGCTCGTGTACGTGGACCACAGCCTGGTCGACGGGGTCGTCAACGGCACGGCGGCCTCGTTCGGCGGCCTCTCCGGCCGGCTCCGCAAGCTGCAGAACGGCTACGCCCGCACCTACGCGGTCACGATGTTCGGAGGTACGGCGGTGCTGATCGCCGCGACCCTGCTGATGAGGGCGGTGTAACCGACATGTCCTTCCCGCTCCTCACCGCGGCGGCGGCGCTCCCGGCGCTCGGCGCGATCGCCACCGCCGCCGTCCCGGCCGGCCGGCGCACGGCCGCCAAGTGGCTGGCGCTGCTGGTCTCCCTGGGCACGCTCGTGCTCGCGGCGGTGATCGCCGTACGGTTCGAGCCCGGCGGCGACCGCTACCAGCTCACCGAGTCCCACGCCTGGATCGCGGACTTCGGGGTCCGCTACGAACTGGGCGTGGACGGGATCGCGGTGGCGCTGATCGCGCTGACCGCCGTGCTGATCCCGCCGATCATTCTGGCGGGTTGGCACGATGCCGACCCCTCCCCTGCCTCCGGCGGGGACACCCCCGCCGAGACGAAGAACTACCGGTGGCGGCCGACCCAGGGATTCTTCGCCCTGATCCTGTCGGTCGAGGCGATGGTGATCCTCTCCTTCGAGGCCACCGACGTCTTCCTCTTCTACATCCTCTTCGAAGCCATGCTCATCCCGATGTACTTCCTCATCGGCGGCTTCGGGGACCGTGCCGCACCTGCTCGACAGGCCGCTGCCGCGGCGGGGAGCGGCGACGAGAACGCGGCGGCTCAGCGTTCCTACGCCGCGGTGAAGTTCCTCCTCTACAACCTGGCCGGCGGCCTCATCATGCTGGCCGCGGTCATCGGGCTCTACGTGGTCGCGGGCAACTTCTCGCTGACGGAGATCGCCGAGGCCCGTGCCAACGGCACGCTGGAGATGGCCACCAACACCGAGCGGCTGCTGTTCCTCGGCTTCTTCTTCGCCTTCGCGGTGAAGGCGCCGCTCTGGCCGCTGCACACCTGGCTGCCCAACGCGATGGGCGAGTCGACCGCCCCGGTCGCCGTGCTGATCACGGCCGTGGTCGACAAGGTCGGCACGTTCGCGATGCTGCGCTTCTGCCTGGGACTGTTCCCGGAGGCGTCCGAGTGGGCGACCCCGGTGATCCTGGCCCTGGCCCTGGTCAGCATCGTCTACGGCGCGCTGCTCGCCGTCGGGCAGCGCGACATCAAGCGCCTGATCGCCTATGCGTCGATCTCCCATTTCGGCTTCATCATCATGGGCATCTTCGCGATGACCACCCAGGGGCAGTCCGGGGCGACGCTCTACATGGTGAACCACGGGATCTCGACCGCCGCGCTGATGCTGGTGGCCGGCTTCCTGATCTCGCGGCGCGGCTCCCGGCTCATCGCCGACTACGGCGGAGTGCAGAAGGTCGCGCCGGTCCTCGCCGGCACCTTCCTCATCGGCGGCCTGGCGACCCTGTCGCTGCCGGGACTCGCGCCGTTCGTCAGTGAGTTCCTGGTCCTCGTCGGGACGTTCGCGCGCTATCCCGTCGTCGGCATCATCGCGACCTTCGGCATCGTGCTCGCCGCGCTCTACACGCTGGTGCTGTACCAGCGGACGATGACCGGACCGGTGAAGGAGGAGGTGCGGAGCATTCCGGATCTGCGGCTGCGCGAACTGGTCGTGGTCACGCCGTTGATCGCGCTGCTCGTCTTCCTCGGCGTCTTTCCGAAGCCGCTGACGGACATCGTCAACCCGGCCGTCGAGCACACCATGTCCGACGTCCAGAAGAAGGACCCCCAGCCCGAGGTGGAGGCGGCCAAGTGAGCACGACAGCTGTCCACAACCTGTGGACAACGGCAGCCGAGCCGCTGGACAGGATCCCGGCGCCGCACATCGAGTACGCACAGCTCGCGCCCATGCTGATCGTGGTCGGCGCGGCGATCCTCGGTGTGCTGGTCGAGGCCTTCGTCCCGCGCAGGAGCCGCCACTACACACAGGTCTTCCTCGCCGTCGTGGCCCTGACCGCCGCGTTCGCCGCGGTGGTCGGCCTGGCCGTCGGCGGCTACGGCACGACCAAGGCGCACATCGCGGCGATGGGCGCCATCGCGGTCGACGGCCCCGCCCTGTTCCTGCAGGGCACGATCCTGCTGGCGTCACTGGTCGCGGTGTTCACGTTCGCCGAGCGCCGGCTCGACCCCGCGGCGCACGGCGAGCGCGTCGACTCCTTCGCCGCACAGGCCGGCTCTGTACCGGGCAGCGACAGCGAGAAGGCCGCGGTCAAGGCAGGGTTCACCACCACCGAGGTGTTCCCGCTGGCCCTCTTCGCCGTCGCCGGGATGCTGGTCTTCCCCGCGGCCAACGATCTGCTGACGCTGTTCATCGCCCTGGAGGTCTTCTCCCTCCCGCTGTACCTGCTGTGCGCGCTGGCCCGGCGCAAGCGGCTCATGTCGCAGGAGGCCGCGGTGAAGTACTTCCTCCTCGGCGCCTTCTCCTCCGCGTTCCTGCTCTTCGGCATCGCCCTGCTGTACGGCTACGCGGGCTCGGTCGCGTACGCGCGCATCGCCGACGTCGTCGACGGCACCGTCCAGACCATCGACCCGGCGCTCGCCGGCACGATGGGCAACGACGCCCTGCTGCTCATCGGCGGGGCGCTGATCCTTACGGGGCTGCTCTTCAAGGTGGGCGCGGTGCCGTTCCACATGTGGACCCCGGACGTCTACCAGGGCGCACCGACCCCGGTCACCGGCTTCATGGCGGCGGCCACCAAGGTCGCGGCCTTCGGCGCACTGCTCCGGCTGCTGTACGTGGTGCTGCCCGGGCTGCGCTGGGACTGGCGGCCGGTCATGTGGGCGATCGCCATCGTCACCATGCTGGGCGGCGCGATCGTCGCCATCACCCAGACCGACATCAAGCGGCTCCTGGCGTACTCCTCGATCGCACACGCCGGCTTCATCCTCGCCGGTGTCATCGCGGTGACGCCGGACGGTGTCTCGTCGGTGCTCTTCTACCTGCTCGCGTACTCCTTCGTCACCATCGGCGCGTTCGCGGTGGTCACGCTGGTGCGCGACGCCGGCGGCGAGGCCACCCACCTGTCCAAGTGGGCGGGCCTCGGCAGGCGGTCGCCGCTGGTCGCGGCCGTCTTCGCGGTGTTCCTGCTGGCCTTCGCCGGCATCCCGCTGACCTCTGGCTTCTCCGGGAAGTTCGCCGTGTTCCGGGCGGCGGCGGAGGGAGGCGCCGGGGTGCTGGTCGTGATCGGTGTGATCTCGTCCGCGATCGCCGCGTTCTTCTACATCCGGGTCATCGTGCTGATGTTCTTCAGCGAGCCGAAGCCGGAGGGCCCGACGGTCGCCGTCCCCTCCCCGCTGACGACGACGGCGATCGCGGTCGGCGTCGTGGTCACCCTGGTGCTCGGCGTTGCACCGCAGTACTTCCTGGACCTGGCCGGCCAGGCGAGCGTGTTCGTGCGGTAGGCGGTGGTCCGCGGGGACGTCCCCGCACGGTCGGCGCGAGGGCCCGGCACTTCTCGGAGGGGTGCCGGGCCCTCGCGCTGCCCACGCCACCCGGCCGGGCGGTCCGAATGCGACTAGGCTCGATCACGGGGCGAGGCCGTCGGGTCGAGGAGGATCGTCATGATCGACCAGTACCAGGAGCCCGAGTACACCACCCCCTCCCAGGCCGAGGGCGAGGACCGGGAGTCGACCGAGGAGCAGCACCCCGACGTCGACCGGACCACGCCGTCCCAGGCCGAGGGCGAGCGCGTCACGGACGACAGAGCCTGACCGCCGGTCCGGACCGGGACCGGCGGTCAGGTCTCCGCGCGGGCCGGGCCGGGCTCCGCACGGCCCGGTTCCGGTCCCGGTCCGGCTTCGACCGGTTCCGGGTCCGGCCCTCCGCACGTTTACGTCCCCTTCCCCGGGGGGTCGTGCCCGTCCCCGGGCAACCCGCGATCAAGGTCCGGCGTCCTCCAGGGAGCCGGACCTTGATCGTGGACACGGGGGGACATCGTGGGCGCTTCAGCGGAGCAGTCGCGGCGGACCGGGGATCCGGAACAGCCGGACCGGTCCCGGGATCCCGGCCGACGGGAGGAGCCGAAGCAGCCGAGCAGTGCGGACACCTGGCCGGCGGCGGTGCTGCTCCCGGCCCTTCTGCTGCTGAGATTCTTCGGAGAGCAGGGGTGGGCCTACTGGACGGGGGCCGTCATCGGGGTGCTGGGCATGGCCGGCGTCGCCGTCGAGGGCACAGCGGCGGTACGGCACCTGCTGAACGGCCGCAGGCCATGGGTCGCCGTCTGGACCCTCCTGGCCCTGGGATCGGGGTCGCTGGTCCTGGTGCTCAGGCTGGCCGAGCACTGGTGACGCTCCGGGCCGCGCAAGCCGCGTGCCGGCTTCCGCGGGACTCCGCGAGGCCCCGGCCGCCCGCCGGGCCATGGCGGTACGTGTGGGGGACCGCGACGGCGCCGGGGCCGGTCCCCGTCCACGAGCCGCTCGGCGCACGGAAGCGGGTGGGCCGACGCCGGCACCGCGGCGGTACGTGTGGGGGACCGCGACGGCGCCGGGGCCGGTCCCCGTCCACGAGCCGCTCGGCGCACGGGAGCGGGCGGGCCGGCGCCGGCACCGCGGCGGTCAGAGGCCCGAGCAGGGCCCCTGACCCGAGGCCTTGGGCCGTGCGGGAGGCCACCGGGCCGCCCCGACCCGGCGGAGTCCTACTCGGCGGCGGGCGCGATCCGGCCGGTGACCTCGCCGAGGCCGACCTTCACGCCGTCGGGGCCCGGTGCCCACGCGGTGAGGGTGACCTCGTCGCCGTCCTCCAGGAACGTCCGCTTCCCGTACGGCAACTCGAGCGGATCACGGCCGTTCCAGGTGAGTTCGAGGAGCGAGCCGCGCTGGTGCACGTCGGGGCCGCTGACCGTGCCGGAGCCGTACAGGTCCCCGGTACGCAGCGAGGCGCCGTTGACGGTCATGTGGGCCAGCTGCTGGGCCGCGGTCCAGTACATGGTGGCGAACGGCGGCTCGGACACGATCTGCCCGTTGACGGCGACGGAGATACGCAGGTCGAAGCCACCCGGCTCCTCGTCGCCCGAGTCGTCGAGGTAGGGCAGCAGGCCGAAGTCCCGGGCGGGCGGGGAGACCCGTGCGGCGTCGAGGGCCTCCAGCGGGGTGACCCAGGCGGACACGGACGTGGCGAACGACTTGCCGAGGAACGGGCCGAGGGGCACGTACTCCCAGGCCTGGATGTCGCGCGCGGACCAGTCGTTGAGCAACTGGAGTCCGAAGACGTGGTCGCGGAAACCGTTCAGCGGGACGGGTCGGCCGAGTTCGGAGGGGGTGCCGACGACGAAGCCGACCTCCGCTTCGATGTCCAGCTTGACCGACGGGCCGAAGACGGGAGCCGGGTCGGCGGGGGCCTTCCGCTGTCCGGAGGGGCGGACGACCTCCGTGCCGGAGACGACGACGGTACCGGAGCGGCCGTGGTAACCGATCGGAAGATGCTTCCAGTTGGGCGTGAGCGGTTCGCCGTCCGGGCGGAAGATGCGGCCGACGTTGGTGGCGTGGTGCTCGCTGGCGTAGAAGTCGACGTAGTCGGCCACGTCGTAGGGGAGATGGAGCGTCACCGAGCCGAGCGGGTGGAGCAGCGGCTCGATGTCCCGGCGGTGGGCCGGCACCGTCACCCACGCGGTGAGCGCGCGCCGCACGTCCCGCCAGGCGGTGCGGCCGGCCGCGAGCAGCGGTCCCAGGCCGGGCTGGGCGAGCAGCGCGGCGTACGGGGAGCCGAGGGTGTGCGCCGCGGCGCCGGCGTCGAGCACGTGGCCGCCGATCCGGACCCCGAGCCGGCGCCGGTCCGGCTCGTCCGCCGTGGTGAAGACGCCGTACGGGAGGTTGTGCGGGCCGAAGGGATCGCCCTCGGCCAGATCGAGCGGGCTCTGCTCGGGCATCGGTGCTTGCCTCGCTTTCCACGTGTGTGGAGGACACGTTACGTGGACGGTGCAGTCGGCGTCAGGGCCCACTCGGACACCCGGCGCCCGCCCGGCGCGCCGGTCCCGTCAGCCCGCCCTCCTCGGGATCCGCCTCTGCCAGGTGCGGTGGAATACCACCTCGCGGCCGTGCCGGCACACCACCTCGTCGGTGGTCCTCGTCGCAGCCGATGTCGGAGCGGGTCTCGACCGTGGTGTCCCACGCCTGCTCCGGGCGATGGAGGCGGATCGTCCATTCGCACCGGGTCCTCGCGGACAGCGGGTCCCGTTCCCGGATCGTGTACGACTCCGCGCTCCGCTCCGTGAGTTCGAGGCCGTCCGGGTGGACGCGGGTGCCGCAGTCGCCGGAGAGTTCCAGCCGCCATTCACCCTTGGCCACATCGCGGACGATCAGCCGCCCGGGCGCGGCGGATCGAGTGTGACGGGGGTGACGACGCCGAGCGGCTCGGCGTGCTCGGGTGCCTCGAAGGCGATGGTGCCGCACGTCCCCGGGCCTTCGGGGGCACTGCGGACGGGGAGTTCGAGGAAGGAGCCGTCCGGGTCGAGGGTGAAACCCGCGGAGTCCGCACGGGGCCAGATCCAGGGCCAGTAGGCGGAGGAGACGGCCAGCCGGATGCGATGGCCGGGGGCGAAGGCGTGGCCGGCGCCAGTCCTCTCCGGCGTAGAGCGGGTCGGGCGGCCGGGCGCCGAAGGCGAGCAGGGTCGCGGCCCGGGAGGCGGTGCCTGCGGCGGCGACCGCGCCGCCGATGCGGTGCACGTCGTTGTCGTACCGGTCGTCGGTGGAGCAGACCGCGACGACGGCCTTCAGTGGCTCCGGCGCGAGCGCCGCGATCTGCAGGGCGCTGGTGCCGCCCCAGGACATCCCGAACATGCCCACGCGGCCCGAGCACCACGGCTCCCGGGCGAGCCATTCGACGACGGCCGCCCCGTCCGCCGGCCCGGCCGCCGGGTACTCGTCGCCGGGCACGCCCCCGCTGTTGCCGTGGCCGCGGACGTCGACGCGTACGGAGGCGTAGCCGTGCCCCGCGTACCAGGGGTGGCGCTGCCGGTCCGAGGCCGCGGTCCGGTCGCTCAGCCGGCAGGGGAGGTATTCGAGCAGGGCGGGGACGGGCTCGTCGGTGACCGGCCGCCAGACGCGGCCGTAGAGCAGGGTGGTGCCCCCGGAGACGCCGGGCACCGGGATGCGGACGTCGTCCTGGCGGGTCTCGTACGGGTAGTCGGTGCGGATCCTCATGACGCAGGCCCCGGCGGATCCGGCACACCCCTCCGGGTGTCCGCGCCCGCCGGGAGGAAGGGGGCGCGGTGGGCTTCGGCGGGCGGGTGTGCGCGCGTCCCGGCGGGCACCATCGAGATTCCAGACAAAACTCTCACATCCAGTCGTATGGGCTGATCGCGAACATACCGGGGGAGGCGGGAAGGCGCCCATGGTGATCGAAAGGCGACCGGATACGCTGACTTGAGTGGTGACAGCGACACATCGACAATCCGTGTGATCGTCAGCAGACAGGAGTACCTCTCGTGACCGTCGTCGGGCCGTTCGGGCTGAGCGTGCGGGACCAGGCTCTTGAGGCCGATGTCCAGACCGGATTGGCGGCTGTCGAGTCGGGGCTGCTCGACGCCACCAAGAGCGAGGTGCCCTTCATCACGGAGGCCGCGCAGCACCTCGTCCGGGCCGGCGGGAAGCGGTTCCGGCCGCTCCTGGTGATGTTGGCCGCCCAGTTCGGCGACCCGGACGCACCGGGGATCGTGCCCTCGGCCGTCGTCGTCGAGCTCACCCACCTGGCGACGCTGTACCACGACGACGTGATGGACGAGGCCGAGGTGCGTCGTGGGGTGCCCAGCGCCAACGTCCGCTGGGGGAACTCCCTGGCCGTCCTCACCGGCGACTTCCTCTTCGCCCGAGCCTCGCACATCCTGGCCGACCTCGGCCCCGAGGCGGTCCGTATCCAGGCCGAGGCGTTCGAACGTCTCGTGACCGGCCAGATCCTGGAGACGGCCGGTCCCCGCGACGGCCGCGACCCGGTCGAGCACTACCTGGACGTCCTCCGGGGCAAGACGGGATCGCTGGTTGCCGTGTCCTGCCGTTTCGGCGCGATGATGTCGGGCGCCGACGAGCGGATCACCGACGTCCTCACCCAGTACGGCGAGCGCCTCGGTGTCGCCTTCCAGCTCGCCGACGACGTCCTCGACATCGCGTCCGACTCCCACGAGTCCGGGAAGACTCCCGGCACCGATCTGCGCGAGGGCATCGCCACCCTGCCGGTGCTCCGGTTGCAGGAGCAGGCGGCCGCGCACGGCCGGCCCGAGGACCTGGAGCTCCTCGAGCTGCTCGCCGGCGATCTGACGGACGACGCCCGGCACGCCGAGGCACTGGCGCGGCTGCGGGTCCACTCGGCTCTCGAGCAGGCCCGGCGCGACACCGTGCGGTACGCGCAGGAGGCTCGCGCGATGCTGGCGGCGCTCCCCGAGTGCACCGCGAGGGCCGCGCTGGAGGAGCTGTGCGACGCGGTGGTCCACCGCGCGGGCTGACGCCCGCCTCCTCCCGACCCCTACTGGACGGGTGACGGAACCGGCCATCGGCTCATACCGCAGCAGTACGCGGAGTTGATCCCGGGGGCTGACGCGTGCGGCGGCCCCATTTGGTCAGATGGAGACAACCACTCCTCACCGGACCGACCGATACGGGTGAGAATGGCGGCGCGGGGTGGACTCGTGCACTGGACGGACGACGCCGCCGATCACGGAGGTAGGGCACACCATGGCACCGAACGACACCGCACGGACCACCGACGAGGCAGGGGAGGACAGCGTCGCCCGCCGCAAGGCGGCGCGCTACGCCGTCCCGGTCGCGGTGGCGGGAGTCGCCGCGGCGACCATCGGGCTCGTCCCGGCGCTCGCCGCGTCCGGCGACCCCGATCTGCCGGACATCACGGCACAGGAGCTCATCGCGAAGATCGCGGCGTCGGACACCGAGCAGCTGTCCGGCACGGTCAAGATCAGCACCGACCTGGGACTCCCGTCGCTCGGCGGGCTGGCCGGCGGCGCCGCGGGCGGCCTCGCACCCGGGGGCGGCGACGGCGGTTCGTCCGCCTCGCCCGAGGCCAAGCTGATGGAACTGGCGTCCGGCACCCACACACTGCGGATCGCGGCCGACGGCCCCGACCGGCAGAAGCTGTCGATCCTGGGCGAGGCCTCGGAGTACAGCGTCATCCACAACGGCGACGACGTCTGGGCGTACGACAGCGGGTCCGACGAGGTCTTCCACGGCAAGGACGCCGGGGCGGGCGCCGAGCGGGAGCAGCGGGCCCCGAAGGAGCTGCCCGCCACCCCGAAGGACCTCGCCGACGAGGTGCTGAAGGCGGCCGGAGACACCACCTCGGTGACCGTCGACGGCACGGCCCGGATCGCGGGCCGCGACGCGTACCAGCTGCTCGTCGAGCCCAAGCAGAGCGGCTCGACCGTCGACTCCGTCAGGATCGCGGTGGACGCGGAGAACGGCGTGCCGCTGAAGTTCACCCTGCTGCCCAGCGGCGGCGGCAAGGCAGTGGTCGACGCGGGCTTCACCAAGGTCGACTTCTCCCGGCCCGCCGCGTCGACCTTCGACTTCACCCCGCCGAAGGGCGCGAAGGTCACCGAGGCGGACGAGCTCAACAGCCGCGAGAAAGGTGCGCCCAAGCACGCCGAGGGCCTGACGGGCCTCGAGGGCCCGGGGCCGGCCGGTCTGGCCGGCGAGGACGGCCGGGGGGTGAACGTCATCGGTGAGGGCTGGACCGCCATCGCCGAGATCACCACCTCGGGCGGCAAGGGCTCCACCGCCGCGAAGCCGGGCGACGCCCCGCCGGAGGCCCAGCAGTTCCTGGACGCCCTCGGCGACCGGGTCGAGGGCGACTTCGGCACCGGCACGGTCTTCAAGACCCGTCTGGTCAACGCCCTGATGACCGACGGCGGCAAGGTGTACGTCGGCGCGGTCACCCAGGACGCCCTCGTCAAGGCGGCGAACGCGGCGAAGTAGCACGGCCGGGGTGCGGGGCGCTCCACGGCCGTCCCGCACTCTTGTACGTGCCCCGGCCCCGTGGACGACCGCATGCGCACACGGTGTTCTTGTGCGCATGCGGCCTGTGGGGGGTGGGTCCGAGGGTGCCGCCGGCTCAGAAGGTGAGCTGCCAGCTGTCGATGTAGCCGGTGTCGTAGCGGGCGACGTCCTGGACCCGCAGGTTCCAGGTGCCGTTGGCCACCTCGCTGGAGGCGTTCACGGTGTACGTGGCGATGACGTTGTCCGCGGAGTCGCTGCCGCTGGAGTTCTTCAGGCGGTACGCGGTGCCGTCCGGTGCCAGCAGGTCGATGACGAGGTCACCGCGCCAGGTGTGCTTGATGTCCACGCCCACCTTCAGGGTGGCCGGCGCGTTGCCCGTGCGGCCGGAGACGGTGACGGACGAGGTCACGGCGGCGCCGTTGTCCGGGATGGCGACGTCCGCGGTGGCCTCGTAGACGTCGCCGGGCGGAACGGTCGACCCGGCGGACAGGGTCCAGACGGCGTGTGCGATGGCGTCGCTGTTCCGGTCGAGCGCGGTGTCGTTGATGTTCGACGTGGTGTCGCAGGACGAGTGGTAGCAGCGGTCGAAGGCCTGTCCGGCCGTACCGCCCCACTTCTGGGCCTGCGCGCTCGACTTGGTGCGGCTGGCGCCGGTGAACAGACCGCCCACCGCTATGCCGACGTTCTTGAACGAGGCGTGGTCCGAACGGCCGTCGCCCTCGGTCTCGATCTCGGTCGGTACACCGAGTCCGGCGTAGAAGTCCTTGAAGGTCTGCTCGATCGCCGGGTCGTCGTCGTAGACGAAGTAGCCGGGGTTCGGCGACCCGATCATGTCGAAGTTGAGATAGCCGGAGACCTTCGAACGCTCGGCGGAGGGGAGGTTGTTGACGTAGTACCGGGAGCCGACGAGCCCCAGCTCCTCCGCTCCCCACCAGGCGAAGCGCAGATGCTTCTCCGGTTGCAGCTGGGCCCGGGAGACGGCGAGTGCCGTCTCCAGCACACCGGCCGAACCGGAGCCGTTGTCGTTCATTCCCGGTCCCGAGCTCACGGAGTCGAGATGGGCCCCGGCCATCAGCACCTGGTTGGGGTCGCCGCCCGGCCAGTCGGCGATCAGGTTGTAGCCGGTGGCGCCCGAGGAGGTGAACTGCTGGACGGTGGTGGTGAATCCGGCCGCGTCCAGCTTGGCCTTCACATAGTCGATCGACGCCTTGTAGCCGGGCCGGCCGTGGGCGCGGTTGCCGCCGTTGGCACCGGCGATGGACTGCAGTTCGGACAGATGGGCCTTGACGTTGGCGAGTGGTATGTCCGGCGCGGCGAGCGCCGCCGGGGAAGTGGCGGCGCTCGCCCGGGAGTCGGGTGCGGAGGCGGGTGGTCCACCGGCCGCGGTCGCCGGAACGGCCGCGGTGAGCAGCCCGGCGAGGGCCAGTGCCGCGGCGGCGGCGGTACGTCTGTGCGCGGAGTGACTCATGTGGGGGCTCCGGATTCCGTACGGGGACAGGACGGAACGTGCGGGACTCCCCGCGACGACGGCGTCGCAGGGTGCTGGAGCTGTGCGCGGTACGGCAGTGTGCGGTGCGGCTGTGTGCTGAATGTTCAGTGAGATGATGACTGACCGTCAAGGGCGGAAACCGGTCAGTCGGGTTCGATAGACGGACATCTCGGAACGGTCAAGTCCACAAGGCTTTTTGAGCAAGTGCAGCCCGCTGCCTCCCGGCTGCGGGCACTGTGCCCCCGCGGCCGCGGCCGCGTGCGGGTGCAGGGACGGGCGTGTTTCGCCCTAGTGGACGCAGAACTCGTTGCCCTCCGGGTCCTGCATCACGCACCACTCCCCGCCCGGTTCCTTCACCCTGCGCAGCACGCTCGCACCGAGTTCCTCCAGCCGGGACACCTCCTCGTCACGCCGGCCCGGGCCGGGGTGGAGGTCGAGGTGGAGGCGGTTCTTGGCCGTCTTGGCCTCCGGCACCCGCTGGAACAGCAGCCGCCTGCCGAGTCCCGTGCCGGTCGCCTCCTCGTACGGGTCGTCCGGATGCCGGACGGCGGCCAGATCCCGCCATGCGCGGCGGCCGTGCCACTCGGTGGTCAGGGCCTCGGGGACGGTGCCCCGCTCCAACAGGCCCTCGATCAGGGCGCTGTTGTCCTCCGTTCGGTAGCCGAGGGCCCCGGACCAGAAGTCGGCCTGGGCGAGCGGATCGGTTGCGTCGATCACGAGCTTCCAGTGCAACGTCATGCGACCCGTTATAGAGGAGCCGCGTGGGCGCTGGCGGGCGGTCGTGGAGCGGTTGACGAACATCACACTTCCCGGAGGGGGCTGACGCGCCGCCGGCCGCACGGCCGGACGTCGCGTGCACCGCGGTACGGACGCGCCGCGGACTCTCCGTCCGTCGTCAGGCCGCAGGCTCCGGCCGCCGCACGGTCGCGGATTCCGGGGAAGCCGGTGCCTGGGGTGCGGCTCCCGCCGCGGCCGCGGCCCGGGCCGCGGCCGCGAGGCGCGCCGCCTCGGCCCGGGTACGACGGGCGTTGCGCAGCGCGTCCCAGGTGAGGATCGTCAGCGCCAGCCACACCAGCGAGAAGCCGGCCCACCGCTCGGCTGGCATGGCCTCGTGGAAGTAGAGGACGCCCAGCAGGAACTGGAACACCGGCGCCAGGTACTGCAGGAGCCCCAGCGTCGACAGCGGCACCCGGATCGCGGCCGCGCCGAAGCAGATCAGCGGTACGGCGGTGACGACTCCGGTGGCGGCGAGCAGCGCGGCGTGGCCGGCACCGTGCGCGCCGAAGTCGGCCGCGCCCCGGGAGCCCAGCCACAGCAGATAGGCGAGGGCCGGCAGGAACTGCACCGCGGTCTCGGCGGCCAGCGACTCCAGGCCGCCGATGTTGGTCTTCTTCTTCAGCAGCCCGTAGACGGCGAACGAGAAGGCCAGGACCAGTGAGATCCACGGCGGCCGTCCGTACCCGACCGTGAGTACGAGCACCGCGGCCAGGCCGACGCCGACGGCCGTCCACTGCGCGGGCCGCAGCCGCTCCTTCAGCAGCAGCACGCCCATGGCGATGGTGACCAGGGGGTTGATGAAGTAGCCGAGCGACGCCTCCACCACCTGGCCCGCGTTGACGGCCCAGATGTACACGCCCCAGTTGACCGTGATCACGGCGGCGGCGACGGTGATCAGCCCCAGCTTGCGCGGGTCGCGCAGCAGGGGGCGCAGCCATCCCCAGCGGCGCAGCACCAGCAGGGCGACGCCGACGACCGCCAGCGACCAGACCATGCGATGGGCGAGGATCTCGACGGCGCCGGCCGGCTTCAGCAGCGGCCAGAAGAGCGGCACCAGCCCCCACATCCCGTAGGCGCCCATCCCGTACAGCAGGCCCATGCGCTGCTCGTTGTCCGCCTTCACTTGCCCTCCCGCCGCCCTGCACCGCGCTGTCCTGGTCGAAGGTAGCGCCGAGCAGGGCGGGCTGTCATGTCCGTATCGCCATACGGTCATGACGTGGTGTTCAGTGGTGTGCCAGGGCCGTCGCGGCGGTCTCCGCGAGCGGGGTGGTCGGCCGGCCGATGAGGCGGGCGAGGTCGCCGTCCCCGCGGGCCAGCAGGCCCCGTTCGACGGCGCGGTCCACGTCGACGAGGATCGCGGCGAAGGGTGCGGGCACGCCGGCACCGGTGAGGATCTCCAGGTGCGTCTCGGCGGGGACGTTCCGGTGGGCGATCTCCCTGCCCGACTGCTTCGCGACCTCGGCCGCGTACTCGGCCAGCGACCAGGCGGTGTCGCCGCTGAGCTCGTAGGCCCGGCCGAGATGGCCCTCCCCGGTGAGGACGGCTGCCGCCGCGGCCGCGTAGTCGGCGCGCTCGGCGGAGGCGATCCTGCCCTCGCCCGCGTTGGCGACGACCGCGCCGTGCTCCAGGATCGGGGTGAGCCGCTCCGTGTGGTTCTCGGTGTACCAGCCGTTGCGCAGGAAGGTGTACGGCAGGCCGGAGTCGAGGATCGCCTGCTCGGTGGCCCTGTGCTCGGCCGCGAGCTCGAAGTCCGCCTCGGGGCCGCCCAGGATGCCCGTGTACGCGAGCTGGGCGACGCCCGCAGCCCGCGCGGCGGCGACGACGGCCGTGTCCGTGTGCTGCGGAACGCGCCGCCCCACCTCGTTCCCGGAGACCAGCAGGACCCGGTCGCCGGTGCGGAAGGCGCCGGCGAGCGTCGCGGGGGCGTCGTAGTCGGCGACGCGCAGCTCGATTCCGTGTGCCGCGAGGTCCGCGGCCTTGTCCTTGTCGCGCACCACCGCGGCGATGCCGGCGGCCGGTACGCCCGTCTCCAGGAGGCGCTCGACGACGAGGCGGCCGAGGCGTCCGGTGGCTCCGGTGACGACGATGCTCATGTGGGTTCTCCGTTCGCTGGGGCTTCGGCACCGACGCTACGGCTAGCGCTGTTTATTCGAAAGTACCCACTTTGAAGTAAGGTACTGATATGAGCGTGAGCCCGCAGGTCGCAGCCATTCCCGCGTGGAGGCCCGACGTCAACGAGAAGCTGTGCCCGTCCCGCGTGGTACTGGAGCACGTCACCAGCAGGTGGGGCGTCCTGGCGCTGGCCGCGCTGCTGGAGCGCTCGTACCGCTTCAGCGAACTGCGCCGCGCCATCGGCGGCGTCAGCGAGAAGATGCTGGCGCAGACCTTGCAGACGCTGGAACGCGACGGGTTCGTGCACCGCGACGCCAAACCCGTCATCCCGCCGCGCGTCGACTACTCCCTCACGGACCTCGGCCGCGAGGCCGGCGAACAGGTGTGGGCGCTGGCGCGGTGGGCCGAGCGGCGGCTCGGCGACGTGGAGCGGGCACGCGCGGAGTACGACGGGGCCCGGACCTCCTGATCGGAGGTCCGGGCCCGGTGTCCGCGGGGGGAGCCGCGTCAGCCGACGACGGTCCAGGTGTCGTTGCCCGAGAGCAGGGCCCCCAGGTCGCCCTTGCCGTTCTGCTCGATCGCGGCATCGAGCTGGTCGGCCATCAGGGTGTCGTAGACGGGGCGCTCGACGCTGCGGAACACCCCGATGGGCGTCTGGTGCAGCGTGTCCGGGTCGGCCAGCCGGGACAGCGCGAACGCGGTCGTCGGGCTGGCGCTGTGGGCGTCGTGGACCAGGATCTGCGCCTCGTTCTCGGCGGTGACCGTGACGACCTTGAGATCGCCGGTGGCCTGGTCCCGCACCACGCCCTTGGAGTCGCCGCCGCCGAAGCGGATCGGCTGTCCGTGCTCCAGCCGGATCACCGCCTCCTCGGCCTGCTCCTTGTCCTTCAGGGCTTCGAAGGCGCCGTCGTTGAAGATGTTGCAGTTCTGGTAGATCTCCACGAGGGCCGTGCCCGGGTGGTCCGCCGCCGCGCGCAGCACCTCGGTGAGGTGCTTGCGGTCGGAGTCGATCGTGCGGGCGACGAACGACGCCTCGGCGCCGATGGCCAGTGACACCGGGTTGAACGGTGCGTCCAGCGAGCCCATCGGGGTCGATTTGGTGATCTTGCCGAGCTCGGAGGTAGGGGAGTACTGGCCCTTCGTCAGACCGTAGATCCGGTTGTTGAACAGCAGGATCTTGAGGTTGACGTTGCGGCGGAGGGCGTGGATGAGGTGGTTGCCGCCGATGGACAGCGCGTCCCCGTCACCCGTGACGACCCACACGCTGAGGTCGCGGCGGGAGGAGGCGAGGCCGGTCGCGATCGCGGGGGCGCGGCCGTGGATCGAGTGCATCCCGTAGGTGTTCATGTAGTACGGGAAGCGGGAGGAACAGCCGATGCCGGAGACGAAGACGATGTTCTCCTTCGCCAGGCCGAGCTCGGGCATGAACCCCTGCACGGCGGCGAGGATCGCGTAGTCACCGCAGCCCGGACACCAGCGGACCTCCTGGTCCGACTTGAAGTCCTTCATGGACTGCTTGGCCTCGGCCTTGGGAACCAGGGACAGCAGTGTGGACGCTGTCTCAGTCATCGATGGCCTCCTTGAGAGCCGCCGCGAGCTGCTCGGCCTTGAACGGCATTCCGTTGACCTGGTTGTACGAGTGCGCGTCTACCAGGAACCTCGCCCGGATCAGCGTGGCGAGCTGGCCGAGGTTCATCTCCGGCACCACTACCTTGTCGTAACGCCCGAGGACCTCCCCGAGATTCCCGGGGAACGGGTTGAGGTGCCGCAGATGGGCCTGCGCCACGGCGCCGCCCTCCCGGCGGATGCGGCGGACCGCCGCGGTGATCGGCCCGTACGTGGAACCCCAGCCGAGGACCAGCGTCCTCGCGCCGTCCGGGTCGTCGACCTCGACGTCCGGGACCTCGATGCCGTCGATCTTGGCCTGCCGGGTGCGGACCATGAGGTCGTGGTTCGCCGGGTCGTAGGAGATGTTTCCGGTGCCGTCCTGCTTCTCGATGCCGCCGATCCGGTGCTCCAGCCCCGGTGTGCCGGGCACCGCCCACGGGCGGGCAAGCGTCTGCGGATCCCGTTTGTAGGGCCAGAACACCTCGGTGCCGTCGTCGAGGGTGTGGTTCGGGCCCGTGGCGAACTGGGTCCGCAGGTCCGGCAGCTCGTCGAGGTCCGGGATCCGCCACGGCTCGGAGCCGTTGGCGAGGTACCCGTCGGACAGCAGGAGCACCGGGGTGCGGTACGTCAGCGCGATCCGGGCCGCGTCCAGTGCCGCGTCGAAGCAGTCCGCCGGGGTGCGGGGCGCGACCACCGGCACCGGAGCCTCGCCGTTGCGGCCGTACATCGCCTGCAGCAGGTCGGCCTGCTCGGTCTTGGTCGGCAGACCGGTCGAGGGCCCGCCGCGCTGGATGTCGACGACCAGCAGCGGCAGCTCCAGCGACACCGCCAGGCCGACGGTCTCCGACTTCAGCGCCACACCGGGGCCGGACGTGGTGGTCACGGCGAGCGAGCCGCCGAACGCGGCACCGAGCGCCGCGCCGATGCCGGCGATCTCGTCCTCCGCCTGGAAGGTGCGCACGCCGAAGTTCTTGTGCCGGGACAGCTCGTGCAGGATGTCCGAGGCCGGGGTGATCGGGTACGAGCCCAGATACAGCGGCAGGTCGGCCTGCCGGGACGCGGCGATCAGCCCGTAGGACAGGGCCAGGTTCCCGGAGATGTTGCGGTACGTGCCGGTCGGGAACGCGGTGTCGGCGGGCGCGACCTCGTAGGAGACGGCGAAGTCCTCGGTCGTCTCCCCGAAGTTCCAGCCGGCCCGGAACGCCGCCACGTTCGCCTCGGCGATCTGCGGCTTCTTGGCGAACTTGGCTCTCAGGAACTTCTCGGTGCCCTCGGTCGGCCGGTGGTACATCCACGACAGCAGGCCGAGCGCGAACATGTTCTTGGACCGCTCGGCCTCCTTGCGGGAGAGACCGAACTCCTTGAGCGCCTCGATCGTGAGCGTGGTCAGGGGGACGGGGTGCACGCTGTAGCCGTCCAGCGAGCCGTCCTCCAGGGGGGAGGTCTCGTAGCCGACCTTGGCCATCGCGCGCTTGGCGAATTCGTCGGTGTTGACGATGATCTCGCCGCCGCGCGGCACATCGGCGATGTTGGCCTTCAGCGCGGCCGGGTTCATCGCCACCAGCACATGGGGTGCGTCGCCGGGGGTGAGGATGTCGTGGTCGGCGAAATGCACCTGGAAGCTGGACACGCCCGGAAGGGTGCCGGCGGGCGCCCGGATCTCGGCCGGGAAGTTGGGCAGGGTCGACAGGTCGTTCCCGTACGACGCCGTCTCCGAAGTGAAACGGTCACCCGTCAGCTGCATACCGTCACCGGAGTCACCCGCGAAGCGAATGATCACCCGGTCCAGCTGGCGTACTTCCTTCTCGCCGGGAGGCCGTCGCTGCCCCCCGACGAGGGCCTCCCCGGCCTCGTCTGCCTCGTCCGCGTGCTCTGCTGGGCTGCTGACCTGGCTGGTCACTGAACTGGACCTCCCTCGAGGCGGCTGGGCTGCGGCCGGCGCACCGGTCGCTCCAAGGTCAACCCTACGTCCGTGAGCATCGCCTTCTCCGGACCGCTCACATGTCGGACGTCGATCTGAGATACCGCCGTGTCCTGGTTTGCCATGTTCCGTTCGCCCCCCGGTTCGTTCGGTAAGACGCTCCCCCGCGATCGATCGTTGCTACCTGACAGAGTGTCAGGTGTTCAGGATTCCAGATAGGTGAGCACGGCCAGTACACGCCGATGGTCACCGTCACTGGGGGACAGTCCGAGCTTCAGGAAGATGTTGCTCACGTGCTTCTCCACGGCGCCGTCGCTCACCACGAGCTGCCGTGCGATCGCCGAGTTCGTCCTGCCCTCCGCCATCAGGCCCAGCACCTCGCGCTCCCGGGGAGTGAGGCCGGCGAGCACGTCCTGCTTCCGGCTCCGCCCCAGCAGCTGCGCCACGACCTCCGGGTCCAGCGCCGTCCCGCCGCCGGCCACCCGGACGACCGCGTCCACGAACTCCGTGACCTCGGCGACCCGGTCCTTCAGCAGATAGCCCACACTGCGGCTGTTCCCCGCGAGCAGCTCCGTGGCGTACCGCTCCTCCACGTACTGCGACAGCACCAGCACACCCAGTCCCGGGTGGTCCCTGCGCAGCCGGACGGCCGCGCGGACGCCCTCGTCCGTGTGCGTGGGCGGCATCCGCACGTCCGCGACGACGACGTCGGGAAGGCCGTCCTGCGCGGCCAGGTCCCCGATGGTCCTGATCAGCGCGTCGGCGTCCCCGACGCCCGCGACGACGTGGTGGCCGCGGTCGGTGAGCAACCGGGTGAGGCCCTCGCGGAGCAGTACGGAGTCCTCGGCGATGACGACGCGGACGGCGCGCGCTCCGGCCCCGGCTTTCCCGGGGGGCGCGGCGTGCCTCGTGAGGGCGTCGGTCTCGTGCTCCACGGCGGTGCGTCCCCCTGCGGTCGTTGTGCGTGGTCCTCGGCCTGCGTCCGGCTGTCGCAGTCCGGTCGCCCCCCAGCATCGCACCGTTAACACGGCCGGGCAGGCGTTTCGCCTCCGCGGCGGCGCAGGTCGAGCGGGCCGGGTGCCGGTCCTCGGGCGTGGAGTGGGGTCCGGGCGAGCGGTCCGTGTCCGTGCCCGGATCCGGTGGGCTTTCGTGCGGATGCCCCGTGCCCGCCCCGACTCGGAGGCGTCACGCGCGCCAGGGGAGTTCCGCTGTGATGGTTGTGGGTCCGCCGGTGGGGGAGTCGATGACGAGTAGGCCGTCGACGGCTCCGAGTCGTTCGGTCAGGCCTCCGAGGCCGCCGCCTGCTGGGTCTGCTCCGCCGTGTCCGTCGTCGGTCACCTGGATCAGCAGGCGGTTGTCGCGTCGCCGTACGTCGATGGAGGCCGTGCGTGCTGCGCTGTGTTTGCTGACGTTCTGCAGGAGCTCGGAGACGGTGAAGTACGCGATGCCCTCGATGGCCTGCGCGGGTCGGGTGGGCAGGTCCACCTCGACGCGTACGGGGACGGTGCAGCGGGAGGCGAGGGAGGAGAGTGCGGCGTCGAGGCCGCGGTCGGTGAGGACGGCCGGGTGGATGCCGCGGGCCAGGTCGCGGAGCTCCTGGAGGGCCAGTTTCACCTCGCCGTGGGCTTCGTCGACCATGGCGGCGGCCGCGTCGGGGTCCTCCGGCAGTTTCTCCTTGGCGAGCCCGAGGCCCATGGCGAGGGCGACGAGCCGGGCCTGGGCGCCGTCGTGCAGATCGCGTTCGATGCGCCGCAGGTCCGCGGCTGCGGTGTCCACGACGACACCGCGGTCGGACTCCAGCTCCATGACCCGGCCCTCGAGCCGGGAGGGGCCGAGCAGCCCGGTGACGAGGAACCGGTCCACCGTGGCCAGACCGCGGATGACCCAGGGCGCGACCAGGGTGAGCAGCAGTCCGATCGCGCTCGTCACGGCGAGCTCGAACGGGGAGTCGAGGTAGACGCTGTGCGTGCCGTCGCCGTACAGCTGGAGCCCGTCGATCCCGGCGTAGACGGGGAAGACCCACTGCCACAGCGGATACGTCAGCAGGCACCAGCCGTAGCTCCAGAAGGAAAGGGAGACCGAGAAGGCGAAGACCGCCCACGGCATGTGCACCAGGGCGTAGAGGAGGTGCCGCCAGGACACCCCGCTCCTCAGCACGGCGCCCATCCAGCCGAGCGCGCCGTCGCTCCGTGGCCGTACCGGCGCGGGATCTGCCACGTCGAGCCGGAGCAGCGCCCGCGCACGGGCGCGCTCCACCGCACCGAAGCCCCGGCACATGGCGAGCGCGCCGGCGAGGACCGGGATCCCGAGGAACGTGACCACCAGCCCGGCACCGGCCGCGGTCAGCGACAGCGCCAGGGCGAAGAACACGACGCCGAGGGGCAGGCTCAGCAGGAGGTAACCGAACTCGCGCCAGGTGCGGCCCTCGAACGGGGCCCGCAGCGCCGGGGGGAGGCTGTGGACCCGGGTCCCGGATCGGTGTGCCGTGGCCATCGTGTCGTCCGTTCTGCTCGTCAGGTCGGCGGTGGTGCGCCGCGGGTGCGCGGTGCTCACGCTCAAGGCTCGCGGTGTCGCCGGGCCCGCACCATGTGGCCCTTCTCCGGGTTCTCCGGGGGTTTTCCCCACCCCGTCGGTCGGAGGGCGTGCCGGGCCATGCCGTCAGCCGCCGGAGGACGAGCGCGGCCGCACCGGTCGGGTTCCCGTGCGGATGCCCCGTGCCCGCCCCGACTCGGAGGCGTCACGCGCGCCAGGGGAGTTCCGCTGTGATGGTTGTGGGTCCGCCGGTGGGGGAGTCGATGACGAGTTGGCCGTCGACGGCTCCGAGTCGTTCGGTCAGGCCTCCGAGGCCGCCGCCTGCTGGGTCTGCTCCGCCGTGTCCGTCGTCGGTCACCTGGATCAGCAGGCGGTTGTCGCGTCGCCGTACGTCGATGGAGGCGGTGCGTGCTGCGCTGTGTTTGCTGACGTTCTGCAGGAGCTCGGAGGCGGTGAAGTACGCGATGCCCTCGATGGCCTGCGTGGGGCGGGTGGGCAGGTCCACCTCGACGCGTACGGGGACGGTGCAGCGGGAGGCGAGGGAGGAGAGTGCGGCGTCGAGGCCGCGGTCGGTGAGGACGGCCGGGTGGATGCCGCGGGCCAGGTCGCGGAGCTCCTGGAGGGCCAGTTTCACCTCGCCGTGGGCTTCGTCGACCATGGCGGCGGCCGCGTCGGGGTCCTCCGGCAGTTTCTCCTTGGCGAGCCCGAGGCCCATGGCGAGGGCGACGAGCCGGGCCTGGGCGCCGTCGTGCAGATCGCGTTCGATGCGCCGCAGGTCCGCGGCTGCGGTGTCCACGATGACACCGCGGTCGGACTCCAGCTCCATGATGCGCCGCTCCAGCTCGTCGGACGGCGAGAGCAGTCCCCGGACCATCGCCCGGTCGACGTTGGCCAGGGCCCGGACGACGAAGGGCAGCAACGGCCAGAGCACGAGCAGTCCCACCAGCGTGACGGTGAAGGACAGGACCGCCCAGGGGAGCCTGATGAACGCGTACAGCATGGTCCGCCAGCCCACCGGGTCCTTCAGCGCGTTCCACAGCCTGCCGAGGAGCCCCGCTCCCGGGCGGCGGGGGAGCCGGCTCGGCTCGTCCACCCGCACGCCGAGCAGCGCCCGGGCCCGGGCCCGCTCCCCGCGCCCGAGGAGGCGTGCGCCGGCCAGTCCGCCCGCGAGCAGCGGCAGCCCGACGACCGTCACCGACAGCCCGGCGCCGACCGCGACCACGGTCACCGTGTAGACGAACCCGGCGAGGGCGACCGGCAGGTCGGAGAGGAGATGGGCGATCTCCCTCCAGGTGTGCCGGTCGTAGGCGGGGCGGGCCGGCGGCGGCCCGTCGAGCCCGTACCCGGGGGCGTCGGGAGAACTGCTGGTAGCGGTCATGCGGGACAGCCTGCACGGTCGCGTTCGCGCATGCCATGGGGTACGTGGGAGGGGGCGGAGGGGGGATATCCCCACCGGGGCGGTGCCCGTTCCGGTCCGATGAGTGGCACGGCTGCTTACCGTTTCTTTAACAGGGCCTAGACTCCCGTGCGTACAGAACGTCGAACGGGCAGGGAGCGAGGGGCGGACGTGCGGAAACTTCCCGGATCGACCGTGCTCGCGGCCGACTACTTCCAGAGCTACTCCGTCGTCGGACTGCTCGCCCTGATCGGCGTGCTCTTCGTCGCCGTGGCGTTCGGCGCGGGACGGCTGCTGCGCCCCGTCGTACCGACGCCGGAGAAGCTGCTCACGTACGAGTGCGGAGTCGATCCCGTGGGAGAGGGCTGGGCACACACCCAGGTCCGCTACTACGTGTACGCCTTCCTCTACGTGATCTTCGCCGTCGACTCGATCTTCCTCTTCCCCTGGGCCACGGTCTTCGCCGCACCCGGTTACGGCGCGACGACGCTCGTGGAGATGTTCATCTTCCTCGGCTTCCTGGCCGTGGGAATCCTCTATGCATGGAAGAAGGGCGTCCTCACATGGACGTGACCCCGCAGACCCCGGGCGCCGAGCCGGTGACGCTGCAGGAGCCCAGGAGGCTGGGAGCCCTCTCCCGGCTCGCACCCGAGCCGATGAAGGTGATCCTGAACTGGGGCCGCCGCTACAGCCTGTGGGTCTTCAACTTCGGCCTCGCCTGCTGTGCGATCGAGTTCATCGCCGCTTCGATGGCCCGGCACGACTTCATCCGCCTCGGAGTGATCCCGTTCGCGCCCGGCCCCCGCCAGGCCGACCTGATGGTCGTGTCGGGCACGGTCACCGACAAGATGGCGCCCGCGGTGAAGCGGCTGTACGAACAGATGCCCGAGCCCAAGTACGTCATCTCCTTCGGCGCCTGCTCGAACTGCGGCGGCCCGTACTGGGACTCGTACTCCGTGACCAAGGGCGTCGACCAGATCATCCCCGTCGACGTGTACGTCCCCGGCTGCCCGCCCCGGCCCGAAGCGCTGCTCCAGGGCATCCTCAAGCTGCAGGAGAAGATCGCACGCGAGTCTCTGGGCGAGCGGTACGCCGCCGCTCCCGCACGGGCCTCGGTGGGCGAACTCCGGAGCGGCCTCGTGGCCCCGCCCGCACCGCCCTCGAGCGCCGCGGACTCCCCCTCCGGCGGAGCACCGTCGGGTGAGGCACCGCCCGGGCGGGGGTCCGACCGGGGAGCCGCCTCGTGAGCACGTTCGAGACGGACATCGCCGCACGCTTCGGCGCCGAGGCCACCGCCGAGGCGGCGTACGACCTGCTGACCGTGGACGTTCCGGCGGCCTCCTGGCTCGACGCGCTGCGAGTCGCCCGCGACGAACTCGGCTGTAGCTACTTCGACTGGCTCAGCGCCGTGGACGAGCCGGGCACCGGCTTCCGTGTCTGCGCGCACGTCGTCGCGCTGGAGCAGGGCGAGAAGGGGACGTCCGTGCGCAGGCTCATGCTGCGTACGACCGTTCCGCACGACGCGCCCGTGCTCCCCACCGCCGTGGAGGTCTTCGCGGGCGCCGGCTGGCATGAGCGCGAGACGCACGAGATGTTCGGCGTGGACTTCACCGGCCATCCGCACCTGGTGCCGCTGCTCCTGCCCGACACGTTCGAAGGACACCCGCTGCGCAAGGACTTCGTGCTCGCGGCGCGGGTCGCCAAGGCGTGGCCGGGTGCGAAGGAGCCGGGCGAGTCCGAACACGGCGGGCCGAAGCGGCGCCAGATGCTGCCTCCCGGCGTCCCCGACCCGAACGAGTGGGGCCCCCTCAAGGGCCAGCTCCCCCCTGCACCCGCCCGACCGGCCCGCGCCCCGCGCGCGGCCGGCGAACGCCCGCCGCGCCGCACCCGCAGCGTGTCGGAGGGTTCGGCCAGTCAGGCGACGGCTCCGGCGGAGGGTGCGCCGGCGGCCGGCGCCGGGGTTGAGCCTCAGACACCGGTTTCTGGGGAGGGCTCCGGGGCGACCGGGGCTCCGGAGCGGCGTTCGCGTACGGCTGCGGAGGGTTCGGCCGGTCAGGCCCCCGCGCGCCGCTCGCGGTCGGCGTCCGAGGGCTCGGCGAGCCAGCGGCCGGAGGCGGACGGTGCGGCAGCCGCGCCCCGCCGTTCGCGCAGCGCCGCGGACGGCTCGGCGAGCCGGTCCGGGGATGCCTCACCCCGGTCCGCCGAGGCCCCCCGTGGGCGCAGCACCGACGCGCCCTGGCACCACGCCCGCCCGGCGTTCGACGAGCCGGAGCCGACGAGGGCGGCCCCGGAGTCCCGGCCCGGACCGGGCGGAGGACAGGCCCCGACGGCGCCTGCCGTCGAGGCAGGGCCCTCCGAGGACGCCACGGCCGGGCCCCGCTCCGGAACCGTGTCGGCCGCCGAGGCCGCCACCGGGACCGAGTCCGGTCCCGAGGCGGAGACGGCCGAGTCCGGTTCCGAGGCCGCTCCCGGGGCCGCTCCCGAGTCCGGTCCTGGCCCGGATGCCGACGGCGCAGGTGCCACCGAGACCCGGCCCGAGTCCGAGACCCGGCCCGAGTCCGAGACGCGGCCCGAGTCCGAGACGCGGCCCGAGACGCGGGCCGAGTCCGAGACCCGGCCCGAGCCCACGTCTGATCAGGCCGGTGCCGGTGCCGGTGCCGGACCGGAGCCCGAGCCCCGGGCCGAGCCCGACCCGGAGCCCGGAGCCGGTGCCACCACCTCCGAACCCGCCCCGGAGCCTGCAGCCGGCACGCCCGGAGCCGGTGCCACCACCCCACCCACGACACCGGCCCCCCGGCCGGACGGCGGGCCCGAGGAAGGACCCGGGCCGCGGACGGACGACGCCACGGGAGGCGACCGCGCGTGAACGACGCACTCGACGTCGCCCTGCGGCTCCTGGCCGTCTTCGCCGTGTTCCTGGTGCTGCCCCTCGTCATCGGGCAGACCGAGCACAAGGTGATGGCCCATATGCAGGGCCGGCTCGGCCCCATGTACGCCGGTGGTTTCCACGGCTGGGCGCAGCTCGTCGCGGACGGCGTGAAGTTCGCACAGAAGGAGGACGTGGTCCCGGCCGAGGCGGACCGTCGCGTCTTCCAGCTCGCGCCCGCCGTCGCGCTCCTCCCGTACCTGCTCGTGCTGGTCGCGATCCCGATCGGCCCGAGCGAGGGAGCTGTCGGGATCATCGTCGACGCGGGCATCTTCTTCGTGCTCGCCGTCATGGGTGTCGGTGTGCTCGGCTCGCTCATGGCGGGCTGGGCCTCGGCCAACAAGTTCTCGCTCCTGGGCGCACTGCGCACCGCCGCGCAGCTCCTCGCCTACGAACTGCCGATGCTGCTCGCCGCCGCGTCCGTCGCGATGGCCGCCGGCACCGTCTCCCTTCCCGGCATCCTGAACGCCTTCGAGTGGTGGTGGCTGCCCTGGCAGATCGTCGGCGCCCTGGTCTTCTTCGTCGCCGGTCTCGCCGAGCTTCAGCGTCCGCCGTTCGACATGCCGGTCGCCGACTCCGAGATCATCTTCGGCGCTTACACGGAGTACACGGGACTGCGGTTCGCCCTGTTCCTGCTCGCCGAGTACGCGGGCATCGTCGTCCTCTGCGGTCTGACCACCATCCTCTTCCTCGGCGGCTGGCACGGCCCGTTGGGCGCAGACGGTCTCGGCTGGCTGTGGACCCTGCTGAAGACCGCGGTGCTCGCCTTCATCGTGATCTGGCTCCGCGTGACCTACCCCCGGCTGCGGGAGGACCAGCTCCAGCGGCTCGCCTGGACGACACTCGTTCCGCTCGCCCTCGCCCAGATCGCCCTCACCGGCGTCGTCAAGGTGGTGATGCAGTCATGACCGGCTCCCATCCGCCCTCCCGGTCCCGTATCCCCGGATCGGGCCTGGCCAAGGGGCTCGCCGTCACCCTGCGGACGATGACGAAGCGCGCGCACACCGCGCAGTACCCCGACGTGCAGCCCGAACTCCCGCCCCGCTCGCGCGGTGTGATCGGTCTGTTCGAGGAGAACTGCACGGTCTGCATGCTCTGCGCCCGTGAATGCCCCGACTGGTGCATCTACATCGACTCCCACAAGGAGACGGTCCCGGCGGTCACCCCGGGGGGCCGTGAGCGCTCCCGCAACGTCCTCGACCGGTTCGCCATCGACTTCTCCCTCTGCATGTACTGCGGTATCTGCATCGAGGTCTGTCCCTTCGACGCGCTGTTCTGGTCGCCGGAGTTCGAGTACGCCGAGACCGACATCCGTGATCTGACCCATGAACGGGACAAGCTCCGCGAGTGGATGTGGACGGTTCCGGCGCCGCCGGCGCTCGACCCCGCAGCCGAGGAGCCCAAGGAACTCGCCGCGGCCCGCAAGGCCGCGGAGAAGCTCGCCGCCGCGCGGGCCGAAGCCGACAGGTCCGAGGCCGAGCAGGCAGCCGGTGCGCCGGACGCCACCGGCCCGGCCGCTCCGCCGGTCGAGGGAGGGCAGGCATGACCCTTGCGCACGCCGTCGCCCAGACGGGAAACGGCTTCCTGTCCCCGACGGGCGTCGAGATCGCCTTCCTGCTCGTCGGTATCGCCACCCTGGCCGCCGCCGTCCTCACCGTCACGACCCGGCAACTGGTGCACGCCGCCCTGTGGCTGGTCGTCGCGCTGGGCGGGCTCGCCGTCGAGTACCTCCTGCTGACCGCCGAGTTCATCGCCTGGGTGCAGGTGCTGATCTACGTCGGCTCCGTGGTCGTCCTCCTCCTCTTCGGACTGATGCTCACCAAGGCCCCCATCGGCCGCTCCGCCGACGCCGACTCCGGCAACCGCCCCGCCGCGCTCGTCGTGGCAGTGGCCTCCGCGGCCGCTCTGGTCTGGGTGGTCGTCGACGCCTTCCGCGCGACGTGGATCGACCTCGACGGGCCGTCCCAGGGTTCCACCCGGGTCTCCGGCGAGATCCTCTTCCGGCACTGGGTGCTGCCGTTCGAGGCACTGTCCGTGCTGCTCCTGGCCGCCCTTGTCGGAGCGATCGTCCTGTCCCGCAAGAACTCCCAGGACCGGGAGGGGAAGAGCTGATGCATCTCGCCTATCCAGCGGTGCTCTCCGTCCTCCTGTTCTGCACGGGGCTGTACGGGGTGCTGGCACGCCGCAACGCGATCCTGGTCCTGATGTCGGTCGAGCTCATGCTCAACGCCGTCAACCTCAACCTCGTCGCCTTCGACGTCTGGCTGCGCGACGCCCTGCACAGCGGCCAGGCCCTGACCCTGTTCACCATCGCCATCGCAGCCGCGGAGATCGGCATCGGTCTGGCGATCGTCCTGATGGTGTACCGCAACCGCGGTACCTCGGACATCGACAGGCTCCGCGACACCGCCGAAGGCCACGAACCGGCCAACACCGCCGCCCCGGCGGAGAAGGCCGAGGCCACCGCGTGACAACGACGACCCTCGCCGTTCTCGTCCCCCTCCTTCCCTTTCTCGGCGCCGCCGCCGGGCTGCTCCTCGGTCGTTCGGCGCCCGGATTCGTCCGGCCCCTGGCCGTACTGCCGACGCTCGCCGCCACGGTGCTCGCCGCGCTCGTCGCCGTGCGTCAGGGCGGCGGCCGGCCGATCAGCGCGTCCACCCAGCTCACCCCCACCGGCTCGGTCCCCGTCGACCTCGCCCTCTACCTCGACGGCTTCGCCGTCCTGGTCGCCGTGCTCGTCGGTGTCGTCGCCTCCTGCGTACAGATCTACTCGACCGCCTATCTGCGCGACGACCCGCGCTACCCGTCCTACGCGGCCCTGGTCTCGCTGTTCACCTCCGCGATGCTGCTCGTCGTCTACTCGGGCGATCTGATGGTGCTGCTGGTCGGCTGGGAGATCATGGGCATCTGCTCGTACTTCCTGGTCGGCCACTACTGGGAGACGCCCGAGGCACGGGCCGCCTCCCTGAAGGCGTTCCTGGTCACCAAGCTCGGCGACGTCCCCTTCCTGTTCGGTCTGTTCGCGCTCGCGGTGGATGCCGGAACGTTCCGCATCACCGGCGTCCTCGGAGCCGTCGCGGCGGGTGCGATCGACCATCCGACCCTGGTGGCGCTGCTGCTGCTCGCGGGTGTCGCGGGCAAGTCCGCCCAGTTCCCGCTGCACACCTGGCTCCCCGACGCCATGGCCGGCCCGACCCCGGTCTCCGCGCTGATCCACGCAGCGACGATGGTCGCCGCCGGCGTGTACTTCGTCGCCCGGCTCCTCCCCGTCTTCGCCGCCTCAGCCGCGGCGCTGATCGTCCTCGCCGTGATGGCCGCGATCACCATGGTCGGCTCCGCCCTTGCCGCCCTCGCCCAGGACGACATCAAACGGGTGCTCGCCTACTCGACGATCGGCCAGCTCGGCTACATGTCGGGTGCCCTGGCGGTCGGGGACCGGGGCGCCGCCGTCTTCCACCTCCTGTCGCACGGTGCGTTCAAGGCACTGCTCTTCCTCGCGGCCGGTGTGATCATCCATGCCGCCGGCACCAACTCGCTGGCCGCCATGTCCCGGATGAGCGGGCTGACCAAGCGGATCCCCGACGCGTACTGGACGATGACGATCGCCCTGCTCGCGCTCGTCGCTGTTCCCCCCTTCGCCGGCTTCTTCTCCAAGGAAGCCGTCCTCGTGGCCGCCGAGCACAGCGCGCTCGGCGACTCCGCCGTCGCCCCCGCCGCGGCGGGCTGGGCCGTTCTGGTCTCGGGGCTGCTCACCGCCCTCCTCACCGCCGCGTACGCCACCCGGCTGTGGTTGCTCGCGTTCCGCGGCCGGGGCGCCGAGGCCCCCGAGCACGGCCGGCAGCCCCTGGCCATGACCGCAGTCCTCTGGGTGCTGGCCGCGCCGTCGCTCGCCTTCGGCCTGACCGCGGGCTTCATCGACGACTGGTTCGACGGCCGGCCGCTGCAGCCGACCTTCACGACCGCCGTGCTGGGCACGGGTGTCGCCCTCGTCGGCGGGCTCGTCACCTACGCCACCTGGCGGCACACGACGGCCCTGGCCGCACGTGCCCCGATGGGTGCCGTTGCCGTCCACCCCGAGGCCGAACCGGCCGTGTCCGAGGCGGAGGCGATCACCAGCCACGAACCCGCCTACGGGGACATCGCGGCCGCGCCCGATCCGGCCGACCCCGGCCGGCTGCTGCTCGGTCCGCTGCACCGGCCCGCGGCCGCCGGCTTCCACCTCGACGCCGTCTACCGTGCCCTGTTCGTCCGCCCGGTCACGGCCGGCGCCGAACTGGTGAGGTTCCTCGACCGGGAGGTCGTCGACACCTATGTGCGCGGTGCGGGCACCGGCACCAACTGGCTCGGGTGGCTCGTCCGCCGCGCCCAGACCGGAAACGTGCAGACCTACCTCAGCGCACTGCTGGCCGGCTCCGTCGTCCTGGCGATCGCCGTCGTACTCGTCGCCGCGGGAGCGTGAGCCGTGATCGATATCAGCGAATCCGTGATGCAGTTCCTTCTCGCGTTCATCGTCGTCGGCCCGCTCATCGGTGCCGCCGCGGCCCTCCTGCCGGCCCCTCCCGGGCTGAAGGGGAAGTCACCGGACCAGGCCGTGCTGCGGCACGGTGTGACCGTCACCGGCGCGATCCTCGCGGCCGCGATCCTCCTCGCGCTGGGCTTCGACCACGACCAGCCGTCGAAGATGCAGGCCACGACGGACATCAGCTGGATCCCGGCACTGGACGTGCGGATCCACCTCGGCACCGACGGCATTTCCCTCCCCCTCCTCGTCCTGACCGCGCTGCTGACCTTCCTCTGCGCGCTGTACAGCTACTCCAAGATGCCCGAGGGCCCGTCCCCCAAGGCCTTCGTCGCGCTGCTCCTCGTGCTCGAGTCCGGCACCCTCGCCACCTTCGCCGTTCTCGACCTGCTGCTGTTCTTCCTCGCCTTCGAGACGGTCCTGATCCCGATGTACTTCCTCATCGCCCGCTGGGGCGGCGCCGGCCGCCGCCCCGCGGCCTGGAAGTTCATCCTCTTCACCCTGCTCGGTTCGGTCGTCATGCTGCTCGGCCTGCTCCTCGTGGGGCTGCAGGCGGGCACGTTCGACATGCTGGCACTCGCCACTGACAACGGCCGCGGCCTCAGCCTGTCCGTGCAGGTCGTCGCCGTTCTCGCGATCGGGGTCGGCCTCGCGGTGAAGACCCCGATGTGGCCGCTGCACAGCTGGCTCCCCGACGCCCACACCGCCGCTCCGACGGTCGGTTCGGTCCTGCTCGCCGGCGTCCTGCTGAAGATGGGCACGTACGGCTTCGTCCGGATCGTCCTGCCGATCGCACCCGACGGCATGCAGGTCTTCGCCCCGTACCTCGCCGCCTTCGCCGTCGTCGGCGTCATCTACGGATCCCTCGCCTGCCTCGCGCTCGCCAGGCCGGGCTCCAAGGGCGACCTGAAGCGCCTGATCGCGTACTCCTCCGTCGGCCACATGGGCTTCGTGCTCCTGGGCATCGCGACCATGACCCCGACCGGCGTCAACGGCGCGCTCTTCGCCAACATCGCCCACGGCCTCATCACCGGTCTGCTCTTCTTCCTGGCCGGCGCGGTGAAGGACCGGTACGGGACCGCCGACCTCGACACGCTCGCCGGCGCCACCGGGGCCGCGCTGTACGGCCGCGCGCCCCGCCTGGGCGGACTGCTCGCCTTCGCGGCGGTGGCCTCGCTGGGTCTGCCCGGTCTCGCCGGGTTCTGGGGCGAGATGCTCGCCCTCTTCGGCGCCTTCGATCCAGCCGACGGCCTCAGCCGTCCCGCGTTCCTGACCTTCATGGCCGTCGGCGGCCTCGGCACCCTGCTCACCGCCGCGTACCTGCTCGTCGTGGTCCGCCGTGTCTGCATGGGCGGCCCCCGGCCCGCCGGAGAGGCGCGGCTCGCCGACGTAGAGGGCTACGAGGCCGCCGCCTGGACGCCGCTCGCCGCCCTCACCGTCCTCGCCGGGCTCTGGCCTGCGGTCCTCCTCGGCCTCACCGACCCGGCCGTGCAGAAGCTCCTCGCTGGAGGAAAGGCATGACCCTGGCCGCCGCACCGCAGGCGCTCGTCGCGCCCGTCGTCCAGTCCGTCGACTGGCTCGCGATCGCCCCACCCACCATCGCCGCGGTGGCCGCCCTGCTCATCCTGGTCGCCGACCTCTTCGTCGCCGAGCGGAAGAAGGCGTTCCTCGGCTACGCGGCCATCGCCTCCCTCGCAGTCGCCGTGGTCTCGCTGCTGCCGCTGCGCGGAGCGGACCGCGCCACGTTCTGCCTCACCACCGCCCCCGACGTGTGCAGCTACACGGCGGACCGGTTCACGCTCGTCATCCAGTTCCTGGTGCTGGGCGGCGCGCTGGTCACCGCTCTGATCTCCGTCACCGAGACCCGCCGGCGGCTGCCGGCGGGGGAGTACTGGTTCCTGTTGCTGTCCTCCGCGGCCGGAGCGGCCCTGCTGCCCGCCGCGCGGGACCTCGCCACTCTCGTCGTCGCCCTCGAGGTCGCCTCGCTGCCCGCGTTCGCGCTGGTCGGCCTGCGCCGCGGCAACCGGATGTCCAGCGAGGCGGCCCTCAAGTTCTTCCTGTCCTCGGTCACCGCCACCGCCGTGATGCTGCTGGGCGTCAGCTTCGTGTACGCGGTGACGGGCACCCTGCACCTGACCCGGATCGCCTCCCGCATGGACGACGTGCCCGGTCAGCTGGACACCCTGGCCCAGGTGGGTGTGGCGCTCACCCTCGTCGGGTTCGCCTTCAAGACGGCGGCCGTTCCGTTCCACTTCTGGGTGCCCGACACCTACGTGGGCGCGCCGCTGCCCGTCGCCGCGTACCTCTCCGTCATCGGCAAGGCCGTCGGCTTCTCCGGGCTGATCCTGGTGACGGTCATCGCCTTCCCCGCCCATGCGGACGTGTGGGGTCCCGCCGTCGCCGTGCTCGCGGCCCTCACCATGACCGCCGGCAACGTCGCGGCCGTGCGCCAGTCGCCCACCCGTGAGAACAGCGCCGTACGGCTGCTCGCCTGGTCCTCCGTGGGGCAGGCGGGCTACCTCCTGGTCCCGATCGCCGCGGCCGCCTGGTCCGGCGACGTCCGGATCGGCTCCACCGTCGCGTACGCCCTCATGTACGCGGTCGTGAACCTCGGGGCTTTCGCCGTGGTCGCCCTGGTCGCCCGCACGAAACCCCGGAACCGGATCGCCGACTACCGCGGCCTGTACGCGACCCGTCCCGTGACCGCCCTGGTGCTGGCCTTCTTCCTGCTCTGCCTGGCCGGACTGCCGCCGGGCGTC
This sequence comes from Streptomyces marianii, assembly GCF_005795905.1. Taxonomy (NCBI): domain Bacteria; kingdom Bacillati; phylum Actinomycetota; class Actinomycetes; order Kitasatosporales; family Streptomycetaceae; genus Streptomyces; species Streptomyces marianii. Next base: position 3,453,125 of record NZ_VAWE01000001.1, on the reverse strand, counting down.
ATCGGGCTCTTCGCCAAGGTCACGGTCTTCTCGGCCGCGGTCGACGCGGGCCTCGGCTGGCTCGCCGTCGTCATGGGCGTGAACGTGGTGATCGCGCTCTACTACTACCTGCAGTGGACCGCCCAGCTCTTCCGGGCGCCGGAGGAGGCGCCCGAGGGCGCGGCCGGGACCGTGCCGGCACGCCGCACCGCACCCGCTCTGGTCACCGCGGCGATCGCGCTCACCGCAGCCGCGGGGGTCCTGCTGTCCGGTTGGCCGCAGCTGGTGCTGCGCTTCGCCGCCGTCGACCTGTTCTGACGGGCGCACGACAGAACCGCAGGTCGCCCGCGCGGCACCGGACACGTGTCCTCCCGGCAGCCGTGGAACGCGCTGCGCCGGGTAGGCGGATCCGTCGGTTCGACAAGCGGTGCCCCGAGCGGGCACGGTGTTGACCGCATCCGGACGAGCAGCAGGAACGACATGGCCGCAGAACGACGAGGGAGTACCGCTGTGCTGAGCGGATTCAAGGACTTCATCCTCCGTGGAAACGTGATCACGATGGCGATCGGCCTCGCGGTCGGCTCCGCCTTCACGGCGGTCGTCACGGGGCTCACCAACGCCTTCATCACCCCGCTGATCGGCGTGGCCACGCAGGGCGCCGGGGACTTCAGCAAGGCGGCCTTCACGGTCCAGGGGGTGAAGTTTCCCTACGGCCTCTTCATCAGCGCCACCATCGCCTTCGTGATCACCGCCGCCGTCCTCTACTTCTGCGTCGTCGTCCCGATGCTGAAGGTGCAGAACCGCTTCACCAAGGAGGAGCCGGTCAGCATCAAGGCGGCGGTGCGCGACTGCCCGCGCTGCTACACGGAGATCCCCGCGATCGCCAGCCGCTGCGCGCACTGCACGAGCGATGTGGAGCCTCTCCCCGAGGCACTGGAGAAGGCCGGGGTGCTCCCCTCCCAGCGCTGAGCCGGCCGGGTCACCCGAACGGCCCAGCGATGCCGGGCTCCCCGCCCGTGGCGGCGGGGGAACCCGCGGCTCCCGCCTGGCGTTGACCAGTACGGGAGGGTCCACTGGAGAGCGGACCACGACCGCAGAGGGTTCCCCTGCCGAACCACTTGGAGGGCGTACCGTGCACCGCCGGCACAACGGACTGAGGACTGCCGTTCTCCTCGGGGGGCTGTCCGCCCTCATCATCGTCATCGGCAGTCTCTTCGGCCGTACGGGCCTGATCGTCGCCGTCGTCGTGGCCCTGGGGACGAACGCGTACGCGTACTGGAACAGCGACAAGATCGCGCTCCGGGCCATGCGCGCCCGGCCGGTCAGCGAGTTCGAGGCGCCCGCGCTGTACCGGATCGTCCGCGAGCTCTCCACACAGGCCCGTCAGCCGATGCCCCGGCTGTACATCTCGCCGACCCAGGCGCCGAACGCCTTCGCCACGGGGCGCAATCCGCGCAACGCGGCGGTCTGCTGCACCGAGGGCATCCTGCGGATCCTCAACGAGCGGGAACTGCGGGCGGTCCTCGGCCATGAGCTGAGCCACGTCTACAACCGGGACATCCTCATCTCGTCCGTCGCCGGCGCCCTCGCCTCAGTGATCATGTTCCTGGTGAACTTCGCCTGGCTGATTCCCATAGGCCGCTCGGACGACGACGACGGCCCCGGGCTGCTCGGCCTGCTCCTCATCATGATCCTGGGTCCGCTCGCGGCGTCCGTCATCCAACTCGCCATCAGCCGCTCCCGCGAGTTCGAGGCCGACGCCGACGGGGCCAGGCTCACCGGCGACCCGCTCGCCCTTGCGAGCGCCCTGCGCAAGTTGGAGGAGGGCGCCAAGCAGTTGCCCCTGCCGCCCGAGCCGAAGATCGAGACGGCGAGCCATATGATGATCGCCAACCCCTTCCGACCGGGCCGGAGCGTCACCAAGCTGTTCAGCACCCACCCGCCGATGGCCGAACGCATCGCCCGTCTCGAACAGATGGCAGGTCACCGCCCATGAAGACAATCCTGAACGTCATCTGGCTCATCCTCTGCGGCTTCTGGATGTTCCTCGGCTATCTGCTGGCCGGCGTCCTGCTGTGCATCACCATCATCGGCATCCCCTTCGGCCTGGCCGCCTTCCGCATCGGCGTCTACGCGCTGTGGCCCTTCGGCCAGACGGTGGTGGAACGCAGGGACGCGGGCGCGCCCTCCTGCATCGGGAACGTGCTCTGGCTGATCCTGGCCGGCTGGTGGCTGGCGCTCGGGCACGTCGTCACGGGCATCGCCCTGTGCCTCACCATCATCGGCATCCCGCTGGGCCTCGCGAACTTCAAGCTGATCCCCGTCTCGCTGCTGCCGCTCGGCAAGGAGATCGTGCCGACCGACCAGCCGTTCACGGCGAGGTGAGACCGGAGCCCCGAGCCCCGAGCCCGCGGGACGGCACCCCGTGAGCCCCGAGCCGTTGACGCCCTGCACGGAGCTGCGGCGCGGCCGGTGACGAGGGAGCGGGCGAGCGGGAGCGGCCGATGCAGGCGTAGGCCGACGAGCCCCTTCGAGGAGGTCGTCGACCTCCTCGGGGCCGAGTGTCAGGGGCGATCACCGCCGGCCCGCCCCCGTACCGCGTACGCCGCCGCGCCCGCCGCCAGCACCGCCGCGCCCGCCACCACCGACGCCAACGGCAGTGCGAGAGCCAGCACCAGACAGCCCGCCAACCCGACGACCGTGAGGGCCCTTCCCCGGGATCCGAGTGTCCACGCCGAGGCGTTGGCGATGGCGTAGTACACGAGCACGCCGAACGACGAGAAGCCGATCGCGCCCCGCAGGTCCGCCGTCGCAGCCACCACGGCGACCACCGCCCCCACCGCGAGCTCGGCGTGGTGCGGCACCTGGAAGCGGGGGTGGATGGCCGCGAGAGTGCGCGGCAGATGGCCGTCCCGGGCCATTGCGAGCGTCGTCCGGGAGACACCGAGGATCAGTGCCAGCAGCGCTCCGAGGGCGGCCACCGCCGCTCCGACCCGTACGACGGGGGCCAGCCTCTCCGCCCCGGCCGCCCGGACGGCGTCGGCCAGGGGAGCCGTCGCCCCGCCGAGTCCCTCCGCGCCCAGCACGGAGAGGACCGCACAGGCCACGACCACGTACACGCCCAGCGCGATCCCCAGGGCCAGCGGGATCGCACGCGGGATCGTCCGGGCCGGATCCCGCACCTCCTCGCCGAGCGTGGCGATCCGCGCGTACCCGGCGAACGCGAAGAACAGCAGTCCGGCAGCCTGCAGCACACCGCCCGCGCCGCCGCCGGAGCCACCCGACAGCAGACGGCCGGGGGCAGCGGACGGGGAGGTGAGGGAGGCGACGACCGCCGCCGCCAGGACCGCCAGCACGACCGCGACGATCGCCCGGGTCAGCCGGGCGGACTTCTGAACGCCGCCGTAGTTCACGGCCGTCAGCGCCACGACCGCGGCCACCGCGACGGCGTGTGCCTGCTCGGGCCAGAGGTAGGCCCCCGCGGTCAGTGCCATCGCCGCGCACGAGGCGGTCTTCCCGACGACGAAGCCCCAGCCCGCGAGATAGCCCCAGAACGGGCCCAGCCGCTCCCGCCCGTACACGTACGTCCCGCCCGAGGCCGGGTAGCGGGCCGCGAGCCGGGCCGACGCGGTGGCGTTGCAGTACGCCACGACCGCGGCCAGTCCCAGCGCCAGGAGCAGCAGCGGACCGGTGCCGGCCGCCGCGGCCGCGGGCGCCGGTGCGACGAAGACCCCGGCGCCGATCATCGCGCCGAGCCCGATGACGACCGCGTCGAACACGCCCAGCGACCTGCGCAGTTCCTGTGTCATGCATCGCACCCTACTGACGGCCGCAACCGCGCTCCGCCCCGCCGGCGTCTGACATGACAGCAGCGCGCTACGGGCAGGAGTCCGGGGACGCGCACGAGGAAAGGCAGGTCATGGCATGGGCATCATCAGCTGGATCGTCCTCGGTCTGCTCGCCGGGATCATCGCCAAGATCCTGCTGCCGGGCCGCGACCCGGGCGGACTGATCGGCACCACCCTCATCGGTGTCGCCGGCGCCTTCGTCGGTGGCTGGATATCGTCCCGCTTCCTGGACCGTCCGATCACCAAGGACTTCTACGACGGCGCCACATGGGTCTCCGCCATCGGTGGCGCGCTCGTCCTGCTCATCGCCTACCGCATCCTCTTCGGCCATTCACGGTCGCGCTGACAAAGCCGGCCGGGGCCGCCCCCGGCCGAACCGGGGCGCTCAATCCCGGAGGCCGGTCTCGCGCAGGGTGATGTTCAGCCGGCCGGCCAGACCCAGCGCGGGATCGGCCGTGCCCGGAAGGACCCTGGGCACCCCGTGGTAGGCGAAGCGGGACGGCCCGCCGAAGACGAACAGGTCGCCGGACGCCAACTCGACGTCCGTGTAAGGCCGGCCGCGGTTCGCGGTGTTCCCGAAGCGGAAGACGCAGGTGTCGCCGACGCTGAGAGACACCACCGGGGCGCCGGACCGCTCGTCCTTGTCCTGGTGCATGCCCATCCTGGCGTCCCCGTCGTAGAAGTTGACGAGCGCGGTGTCCGGCGCGTACGGCCTGCCGCTCCCGTCGGCCACCGCGGTGCCGCCGTACGAGACGGCCAGCGCCTCGCGTCCCAACTCCGCCAGCCAGTCGGGGAATCCGGCGACCCGGGCGCCGTTCACGTCGTCGGCGGTCCGGGTGTACCGGTACGGCTGCCAGTGCCACCCGAGGCAGACCGTCCGCACGGACATCACCCCGCCCGTCGGCAGCCTGGTGTGCCGGATCGGGACCGGTCCGCGCGCCCACTCCCTGCACACCGTGACGAGTTCCCGCTGCCGGGCGGTGGACAGCCAGCCGGGGACGTGCACCGCCCCCGGCGCCGGCTCGGCCCGCTCCCGCGGGAAGAGTCCTTCGCTCACGGCACCAGCGCGCCTTCCAACCCGAGGAGCCGCTCCTTGCACGGCAGGCCCCCCGCGTACCCGCGCAGTGCGCCGTCGGCGCCGATCACCCGGTGGCACGGCCGCACGATCAGCAGCGGATTGCGGCCGACGGCCGTCCCCACCGCCCGCACCCCGGCCCCCGCGGCGCCGACCCGCTCGGCGATCTGGCCGTAGGTCGCCGTCCGCCCGTAGGGAATCTCCTCCACCGCCTGCCAGACGCGCCGCTGGAAGTCCGTGCCGGCGCCCCTCGCGAACTCGACCGAGAAGGACGTCAGCTCCCCGGCGAAGTAGGCCCGGAGCTGCGCGGTGATCTCCTCGAACTCCTCCGGCGCGGGCCTCCGGCCCTCCCGCACCTCCGCCGCGCCCTTCTGCCCGGGCAGCGAGAGCGAGACGAGCGCGGTCCCGCCTACGGCGGTCGCGGACTCCTCGCCGACCAGCAGCAGCTCACCGAGCGGGCTGTCGACCGTCGTGTACACCGTCATGGCTCTTTCCTCTCCGCCGTGGGCCCGTCCTTCCGCGGTCCCGCCTCCATGACTCCGCGGCGCGGGGGCCGACCGCACCGACGGTATTCGGAGGTCGCTTCCGGCCCGCACCGGGACGCGAGGCGGGGGTGGTGCGGCCCGGCCGCACCACCCCCGAGTGCCTGTCTCCGCACGGCCGGACGGCTCAGCGGCGGTCACGGCTCAGCGGTAGTTCACGAACTGAAGGGCGAAGTCGAAGTCCTTCCCCTTCAACAGCGCGATGACCGCCTGCAGGTCGTCGCGGCTCTTCGAGCTGACCCGCAGCTCGTCGCCCTGCACCTGCGCCTTGACGCCCTTCGGGCCCTCGTCGCGGATGGCCTTGGCGACCTTCTTCGCGTTCTCCTGGGAGATGCCCTCCTGGATCGACGCGAAGATCTTGTACTCCTTGCCGGAGAGCTGGGGCTCTCCCGCCTCCAGCGCCTTCAGCGAGATTCCCCGCTTGATCAGCTTGGACTGGAAGATGTCGAGGATCGCCTTGACCCGCTCCTCCCCGCTCGCCTGCATCAGGATCTTCTCGCCGGACCACTCGATGGTCGCGCCGGTGCCCTTGAAGTCGTAGCGCTGCGAGATCTCCTTGGCGGCCTGGTTGAGGGCGTTGTCGACCTCCTGCCGCTCGACCTTCGAGACGATGTCGAAACTGGAGTCGGCCATGTCCTGTGGCTCCTTGTATCGGGTGGGTAGAAGCACGGCCGGATGCCCGGACCGCCACCGCAAAGCCTAGCCACCCGCACCGGCCGGAGGCGCTGATCAATCCGGTGGCGGAGCACCCCTGGGGATCAGGTATCGTTTACGTCGTTGCCACGGAACGCCGCGCGAAAACGGCTCCGGAGCGACATCCCATGGCGGTGTGCCCGAGTGGCCAATGGGAGCGGACTGTAAATCCGTCGGCTTAGCCTACCCAGGTTCGAATCCTGGCGCCGCCACGCGAAGTGAGACCCCCGTTGACCTGCGGAGACGCAGGGCGGCGGGGGTCTTCTCGTTGCTCCGGGGCGATCTTTCGAGCGGAATCGATAAAAGGCGTCCCATCCCAGTCTGTTACGCCCGGATCCGGGGGCTTGACCAGCGTGTGCGGGGGCCAACGCGGGCCAGGCGCGGCCTCCGCGATCACCCTCCAGGAGCGCCTCGAGGGCCCCGTCGTCCCGCCACTGCCGGAACCGGTTGGACACGGTCGAGGCGCCGAACTCACTCGGCACCTCACGCCACTGCACACCCGCCCTGAACCGCCGGATCACGCCTTCGAACTGCTGCCGCAGCCGCTCCGGGTACGGACGATTCCGGCACGGTTCACTTGCCGTCCCGGTCACGTCCCCTTTCCCTCATGCGCATCGCCCGGACGCTCAACGGCCGACACCGGCCCGCGGTATGGGACGGCCACCTAGACGCCTCCCGCGGGCGGTGGGGCTGCCGGCTCGTCATGCCCGGCGCGGTCGGATCGACTGGGCCGGACTCCATCCCGGTCGTGGAGCTATGTGGTCGGGGATCTCGGTGGCCCGGAGGCGGCCCCGGTCGCGGACGGGGCCGTGAACAGGTCCGCGAGGGTGCCGCAGTCCGGGGTGGCCGAGGGATAGGGCAGCCGTCCGAGTGCGGCGGCCCCGAAGACCACCGAGGATGCCGTGTTCGCGGCGTAGGCGTCCAGGTCGTGCGGCCACGTCGCGGGCGGCTGCTGTGCGAGCAGGGCCACCGCTCCGTGCCCCACCGGCTCCTGAGGCAGCCAGGCCATTTGGTACCCTCCGGTAATCCGTCCGGGGGGCGTGATATCGGATCCGAGGCCCGCGCCTCCCGTGCCGGTGGACGGCCGGGGGATCCACCGGGCCCTGGCGGTCGCCCGGTCATCCGATCGGGACAGGTGCGACCCAGGGAGAGAAGGGAGTGGCCGTGTTCCGCAACGGCGAACCGCTGCCCACCCTGGAGCCGACGGCCTGTCCGCGGGAGCTGCTGAAGAAGCTGGGCTGATCCATGGACGCCGACCGGCACTCCGAAGTCCTCGACGCGACCTACGCCTGCCTGGTCCGGCACGGGGTACGGCGTACCACGATGGACGACATCGCCTCCGCGATGGGAGTGTCCCGGTCGGCGGTCTACCAGTACGTCCGCAACAAGGACGACGCCTTCCGCAAGCTCGCCGAACGCCTCCACGCCCAGGCACTCCAGCGCGCCCGGCAGGCAGCAGCCGAGGACGCCCCCGATACCCACCGCATCCGGGGTGTCCTGGCCGCCAAACACGACCTGGCCCTCCAACTCATCGGCGACTCACCCCACACCGCCGAACTCATGGACGCCAAAGCCCGGCTCTTCGCCGAGACCTGCTCCACCTTCACCACCGAGCTACGCACCCTGCTCACCGACCTGTTCACCCAGGCCGGAACCACCGACCCCGCACAAGCGGCCGAAGCAGCCGACATCTGCCTCGCCCTCGTCATCGGACTGGAAACCGCCCCCGACAGCCGGCGCCTCCTCCCCCGCGCCGCGGACGCCCTCATCACCGGCCTCCTCCACCAGAACGGCACGACGGTGGTGGGGGAGTGTCTGATCAATTGACCCACCCCGGTGGGACCCCCGAGCCCGCCGGTGTCCTCACCGCTCAGACGTAGCGGCACCGTGTCAGGCCTCGGCCCAGCCTCGACGGCGTCACCTGACGAGGGGAGCCGCGGGAAGGGTCGGTGGGGCGCCTCAGCCGATGCAGGAGTGTTCCGTGCCGGTTGCCGGCGGGGATGCGGTGGCCGTGCCGACGCGGCGGCATCGGTTGTTCCGGTCAGCGGGCGGCTGCACCCGGGTGGGCGCCCGCTGACGGGAAGCGCGGAGCCCGCGTCGTTCCGTCCGGGGGAAGACGCCGGGTGTTCTGGTGGAGGAGGCCGGTGATGAGGGCGTCCGCGGCGCGGGGGAGGAGGCGCCGGCTGTCGGGGGCGGTTTCCAGTCCGATGACGAGGGCGAGGCAGATGTCGGCTGCTTCGGCCGCTTGTGCGGGGTCGGTGGTTCCGGCCTGGGTGAACAGGTCGGTGAGCAGGGTGCGTAGCTCGGTGGTGAAGGTGGAGCAGGTCTCGGCGAAGAGCCGGGCTTTGGCGTCCATGAGTTCGGCGGTGTGGGGTGAGTCGCCGATGAGTTGGAGGGCCAGGTCGTGTTTGGCGGCCAGGACACCCCGGATGCGGTGGGTATCGGGGGCGTCCTCGGCTGCTGCCTGCCGGGCGCGCTGGAGTGCCTGGGCGTGGAGGCGTTCGGCGAGCTTGCGGAAGGCGTCGTCCTTGTTGCGGACGTACTGGTAGACCGCCGACCGGGACACTCCCATCGCGGAGGCGATGTCGTCCATCGTGGTACGCCGTACCCCGTGCCGGACCAGGCAGGCGTAGGTCGCGTCGAGGACTTCGGAGTGCCGGTCGGCGTCCATGGATCAGCCCAGCTTCTTCAGCAGCTCCCGCGCTGCGTCGAGGGACGACGCGGGGTTCTGGCCGGTGACCAGGTTGCGGTCGACGACGACGTTCGGCGCCCAGGCGTCGCCTTCCCGGAAACGCGCGCCGATCCCGGTCAGACGGTCCTGGAGCAGCCACGGGGCCTTGTCGGCGAAACCGGCCTGCTCCTCCTCGACGTTGGTGAAGCCGGTCGCCTGGAAGCCGGTGAAGACGTTGGTGCCGTGCTCGTCGACGGCGGGGAGCATGGCGGCCGGGCCGTGGCACACGATGCCGAGAGGCTTACCCGATCGCATGGCGGACACCAGCAGGCCGGCGGAGTCCTTGTCCACCGCCAGGTCCTCCATCGGGCCGTGGCCGCCGGGGTAGTAGACGGCCGCGTAGTCGTCCAGGGCGACGTCCTCGATGCGGATCGGGTTCTGCAGCTGGGCGATGTCGGCGAGCCGCTGCCGGAACTTCTCGACGTTCTCCTGCCCGCCGGCCATCTCCGGGGTGAGGCTGCTCTGATCCACGGTCGGGATCACGCCACCCGGCGTGGCGACGGTGATCTCGTGCCCTGCTGCCGTGAATTCGTCGAACGGGGCCACGACCTCCTCGGCCCAGTAGCCGGTCGGGTGCTTCGTGCCGTCCTTGAGGGTCCAGAACTGGGCCCCGCTCACAACAAAAAGGATCTTCGGCATGATCGAACCTTCCTCTGGCGCGGACCTCGGCGGTCCGTCGTGCCTCCACTCTACGGAATGACATTCTGAGTGTAAAACGTCAGAGCGTCAGGCGTCTGTGGGTCCGGAGCGGCAGGGGGCGTCCGGGCACCTGGACGGCATCCGGCCCCGAAGCGCCGCGAGCCCCGGCCCGGCGCCATGCCGGTACGGCGGACACCTCGCCGGACCGGGACCGCCCTCACCACGGCCGACCGGAGTGCCTCGGATGAATCGCCGGCCCCGGGGCGATCTCCCGGGGGTGGGGAGTCCGAGTGCGGAGCGGAGGGAGCGCCGGAGGCCCGGACGGGCCGACGGAGGAGCGCCGCCCGCTGCCGCGCCCCTCCGGAATGGCGCCTCGCCGCCGGTGCTGACGGGGGCTCAGCGACCCGTGAACGACGCACGGCCGGGACCGTGGGCCAGGAGGGACGCCGCCCCTTCCTTGCAGGTCCACGGAGGCGACGATCTCGCCGACGAGGGCGGGCATCGCCGCGTCCGCCGCGCCGACGCCGCCCGCCTGGGCGAGGTCGACGAGCTGTGTGGCGGCGGCGAGTGCCCTGGTGGGGCCCGAAGCGAGCCGCCGGGCATACCGGGACGCCCGGCGGACCCGCGAGGAGTACCGGCTGACGGAGAAGGGGCCGGACCTCTACCCCCATGAGCGGGTCTGAGTGGTGGCTGGCAGAGCAAGATCCGGGCCGGCTGCGGGCCACAGGCGCGTGACGGGCCGCGGAGGTGGACCCATCCGCTGGCGAGAGGCCGCGTTCGATGGCGCGGCGCGGTGGACCGCAATTCCGTCGGCTTAGCCCGTCCAGGTTCGAATCCTGGCGCGCCGCCACGCGATGAGAACGTCCACTGACCTGAGAAAACGCGGATCAGGGGACGTTGTCGTGTGTGCCACGGACGGGTGGCGCTCCCACCGAGGTCCGGTGCGGGACGGCCGCACTCGGCGACCGGAGAAACCCGAACCGCTGCTCGACCCCGGGCACTTCACGCTTGCGCCGTCGCCGAGACCGACACGGCCGTGGAGGGCAGGGCCGCCGAGGGTGAGGTCGTCATCGAGGTCTGACCGGCACCCTGGCCATGATGGGACCGATCCCGCACCGTCCTCACACCGTTACCGGGCTCAGCCCCTCGGAGTGCCCCGTGGACGTACCCCCCGGGACCGGCGTCAGGGAGCGACGGGCAGTGCGCGCTTGTGGTCGGTGGCGCGGTAGCGGCGGACGATCGTCTCGAAGGCGCGTTCGCCGACGGGCTTGCCTTCCAGGAAGTCGTCGATGTCGTCGTACGTGACCCCGAGCGCGTTCTCGTCCGCCTTGCCCGGGTCGAGGCTCTCCAGGTCGGCCGTCGGCGTCTTCCACACCAGCTCGGCCGGCGCACCCAGCGCGTCCGCCACGGCACGCACCCGGCGCTTGGTCAGACCGGTCAGCGGGACCAGGTCGGCGGCTCCGTCGCCGAACTTGGTGAAGAAGCCCGAGACCGCCTCGGCGGCGTGGTCGGTGCCGACGACCAGGCCGTCGTGCGCGCCCGCCACCGCGTACTGGGCGATCATGCGCTGCCGGGCCTTTATGTTGCCGTGCACGAAGTCCTGGTGGTGGGCGTCGCGGAAGCTCACCTCCCCGGTCGGCAGGGCGGCGAGCGCAGCGTCGCTCGCGGGCTTGACGTCCACGGTCAGCACGTGATCGGCCCGGATGAAGGAGAGCGCGAGCTGGGCGTGGTGCTCGTCGGCCTGGACCCCGTACGGCAGCCGCATCGCGTAGAACCGCGCCTCGTGGCCGGTCGCCCGGGCCCGCTCCACGGCGAGTTGGCACAGCCGGCCCGTGGTGGTGGAGTCCACACCGCCGCTGATGCCGAGCACGAGGGAGCGCAGACCGGTGGAGGTCAGACGCTCGGCGAGGAAGGCCACCCGTCGCTCGATCTCGCGCTCGGCCTCGAAGGTCTCGGCGACCTGGAGCCCCTGGGCGATCTCCTGCTGCAGGGCGAGGGACGCCGACTCGTTCACAGCTGCTCCTTGCTCCGGTTCACGGTCCGCTGCTGTCGCGCCCACCCTACCGAGGGTTCTCCGGGGGACCGGGGCCTGTACGGCCACAGCCGTACGGAGCTCGGACCGCGACACGAAGGGCCGCCCGTGGTCGCAAGGGGGAACGGAAAACCGCTGGGCGGGCGGTACGCACGCCGTGGTGCGTGATCGACCCATGACGAATGTACGCAAGGCCGATGCCGCGTAGGGCTCCCTCGCAGGTCAGGCAGGGCCTGCCACACGCCCCACGGGCGTGGGACGGCGGAGCGGTGACTCCGGGCTCTCGGGCAGGACGCGTGCCGAGATCGCCCGGATCGAGCTGAGCCGCTTCCGGACCGGTGATACGCACCGGGCGCCGGCGCGCTGGCGGGATCGATCGCCTACAAGCCCGGCCCGTGGGTGATGTACGCCGTGCTGGACGACGACTGCCCGTGCTGCGAGCCCGCCACGGGCAGCGACGTGCGAGCGTTCCTGGAGGCGCTGCGGGCCGGCCTCTCCAGGAGGTCGGCGCGTGAGCTCCGCGCCCTGCTCAGGCCACTGGACGAGCGCTTCCTCGCCCGGACGCTCGACGCCCCGTTCGCCTCGCCGCGCGACCCGTGGTGGGACCCGCCGGCTCGCCGCCCCGTGAGGCGGACTCGACGCGCTGTTCGGGAACGAGCGGGCATGCCGCGCCCGTCGGGGAGCCGTGTCCTCCGCGAGTTCGTCGAGTCCGTGGAGGACACGGCGCCCACAGCGGTGGCGGTCCGCGCGGTGCACCGGTCGTTCCGCTCGCCTCGGAGGCTGCGGAACGGACGCCGGCGGGCACTGCTGCGACGCAGCGTCTCGTATGTCACGCTGTCCGGTCCGCACGGGCGGAACCAGACCCCGTCCACCTGCCGGGCAGACTCGTGCCTGGGGCCATACCCGCGCGGGAGGCCGTCGACGCCGGAGCCGCGTCGTCGGCCGGGTCCCGGGCCGGCGTCCCGCCCGCCGGAGCTCAGGGGCCGGCGTCGGCGGCCGGAGCGGCCGGCCGGGTCCCCTCCGTACGCCGCCGGGCGTAGAAGCGGGCGATCGGCTCGGCGCTCAGCCCGTGGAGCACGATGCTGAGCATCACGGTGATCACCATGACCCGGGAGACGAAGTCGGCACTCACGTCAGGGAGTTCGATGACCGCCAGGGAGCCGAAGACGATGGATGTCACGCCTCTCGGTCCCATCCAGCCCAGGAAGAGCTTGTCGGCCCGGCTCACCCCCGCTCCCGTGAGCACCAGGAGCACGGGAACCATGCGGACCAGGGTGACGGCGAGCAGCGCGTAGAGGATGATCGCGGCCTGGAAGCCGGGCCAGAACGCGTTGTTGACGATCTGCCCGAAGATGAACCACAGCGCGAGGCTCATGAGGGTGACGATGTCGTCGGTCAGCTCCACCGCGGTCTCCGGGAGTTCCCGGACCGCCGGGCCGAAGAGGACACCCGCGATGAAGGACGCGACGAACCCGTTCCCGCCCACGGCGCTGGAGAAGGTGTACGCCACCAACGGGACGGCGAGCACGCCCAGTCGCATCGCCGACGTCTGCGTCCAGCCCCGTGACCACGACTTGCGCAGCAGCAGGCCGCTCGTCCAGCCGACGACGAGTCCGGTGGCGAGTGCCCAGCCGGCCGCCTCGACCGCCGTCAGCAGCGCCTCGCCGTAGTCGGCGTGCACATCGTGCGATTCGACGGCCACCGCGATGCAGAGGAGGAACACCGGCGAGACGATGCCGTCGTTGAGGCCGCCCTCGACGTTGAGGACCTCGCGCAGTCGCGCGGGGATCCGCGGGTCGCGGACGACGGACGCGGTGGGGGCGAGATCCAGCGGGACGACGACGGTCGCCAGTACCGCGAGCAGCCATCCGGACCGGTCGGGGAAGAGGAGGAGACCACTCAGGAACGCGGCGCCGAGCGTCAACGGCAGCCCGCCGCCCAGCAGACGGAGGACGATGCCCTTCTCCCGGCCCAGGATCCTGCCGGGCACCTCGATGGCGTCGACGAACAGCAGCAGGGCCAGGATGACTTCCACCGCGTGTTCGAAGACGTTCGTCTCGAGTTCGAAATGCAGCGGAGGGTTCGAGCCGGCGGTCAGGGCGGTGCCCGCCGCCATCATCGCGATGGGCGCGGTGATACTCCAGCGCGAGAGCCTGAACGCCAGCAGCGACCAGACGAAGAGAATTCCCGCGATGACCGTGACGGCAAGCATGCAGCCCCCGATTTCCGTTCTTCTCTTCGTATCTCTTCTCTTCGCATCGCCCGGCTCGGCAACCGAGCTTAAGGGCTGCCCCGCAATCCCGGGGGGACCAGCGCGCGGCGTCGGACGCGGTGCATCGCGAGGCGGAGGGCCGTCCTCGTACCGGGGTCTACTCGGGTGATCCGGCAACGCAGCGAGGCGCCGTGACTGTCGTCGCGCACCCGGCCGGGGATTGCGGGACAGACCTTGGTCACGTCGCTTTCCGCAGCCCCTGCCGACGGCGCCGGGAAACGGGTCGACTTTGCATCCCCGCCCTCAGGCGGATGTTCGAGCTCGTACGCGTTCGGTGTGAAGTCGTCTCCCCGGAAGGGGAATTGAGGAGGAAGCGGGAAAGGGCCCCGATGGGTGCGGCCCCTCGGCCCCGCCGCGCCGACCCATAGGGCTGTCCCGTAATCCCCAGCGGGCGCACGACGACAGCCGCAGTACCTCGCTGCGTTGCCGGATCGCCCGAATACGCCCAGTATGAGGACGACCCTCCGCCTCGCGATGCACCGCGTCCGACGCCGCGCGCTGATCCACCGGTGATCACGGGACAGCCCTTGGCCGCCGATCGGGCCGGCCCCGCTGCCGGGCCTGGATGCCGAGCATCCACCGCGCCACAGGGCCGGCCCAACCCCGACCCGGACGTGGAGCCCGGGAGTTCGCGCAACGGCTGTGCCGGGAGGGAGTGCCCGGGGTCCGGCGCCCGTGGACGTGGGACGGAATCGCCGAACCGTCCGCCGTCGTCCGGCCGAGGGGCCGCCGGCCCCGGTCCGGTATCCGCGACCTCCGGGGGAGGACGTGCCCTTCCACCGGCCGGGACGCCACCGGCGGGGACGACGTCCGTCCACGGGACCCGAGTCGCCGGACCGGGCTCATCGGCCGACCATGGAGGGACACGGAGGGACACGGAGGGACAGCGCAGCCGGGGGCTCTCGGTGGGAGATGCCAGTGGTGGACACCGATGTACTGATCGTGGGTGCCGGACCCGTCGGGCTGACCGCGGCCGCGGAGCTGCGCCGTCACGGAGCGGACTGCCGTATCGTCGACAGGCTCCCGGCCCGGCTTCCGTACGCCAAGGCGGTGGGGATCCAGCCCCGGACCCTGGAGATCTGGGACCGGATGGGCATGGTCCGCGACGCCCTGGACGCCGCCGTGCCGATGCGCGGCCAGCTGCTGTACGCCGACGGTGCCGAGCAGGGGCGTATCGACTTCCGTCTCCCGCCGGACGTCCCCTACGGCTTCGCCGCACTGCCGCAGTACGAGACCGAGCGCGTCGTCGAGGAGCACCTCGCCCGGTTCGGCACACGCATCGAGCGCGGCACCGAGCTCGTCTCGTTCGAGCAGGACACGGACGGGGTCCTCAGCCGGATCGTCACCGTCGACGGCGGGGAGGAGGAGGTCCGGTCACGTTTCCTCGTCGGCTGCGACGGGGCGCACAGTATCGTCCGCAAGACGCTCGGGCTCACCTTCGAGGGCGCCGCCTTCCCCGAGGAGTACATGCTCGCGGACGTGGAGGTCGACTGGAGCCTGCCACCGGGCTACGGCGTCCGTGCCACGCACCACGGCGATGACGGGTCCGTCGACGACCTGCTCGTCTGCATCCCGCTGCCGGGCCGCGGCCGCTACCGCGTGTCCACGCTGGTCCCGCCCGAACTCTCCGCCGCACGGCAGCCCGTGGGGGACGCGGACCGGGGGGACGGCGTCGCGCACGGGCTGGAGACCGGACAGCGGGTACCCGGCGTCGAGCACATCCAGGCCGTCCTCGACCGGCTGTCCCCGGAACCCACCACGGCGTCGGCCATGCGCTGGTCCTCCGTCTTCCGCATCAGCCACCGCCTCGTGGACAAGTACGCGAACGGCCGGGTCTTCATCGCCGGTGACGCAGCGCACATCCATCCGCCGACCGGCGCCCAGGGCATGAACACCGGTATCCAGGACGCCTGCAACCTCGCGTGGAAACTGGCTCTCACCGTGCGGGGCGCCGCGCATCCGCGCCTGCTCGACAGCTACGACTCCGAGCGCCGACCCGTCGGTGAGGAGGTCGTGGGACGCACGGTCCGACATGCCGCCGAGGGCGTCCAGGCCGACCCCGACGACTTCACGACCGTCATGCTGCGCGAGGCCCAGTTGCTCGTCGCCTACCCGGACAGCCCCCTCGTGGGCCCGGGCACCCCTGGAATGCAGGGTCCGGGACCCGGCGACCGGGCGCCCGACTGCGGCGGCCTCACCGGGGGTGTAGCCGCCGTGCCCCTGCGGCTGTACGACCTGCTGCGCGACCGCGGCCATGTGCTCCTGCTCCACGCCGACTCGGCCGCGGCGCTCGACGTGTGCGGGGAGATCGCCTCCGGGGTCCGTCATCTGACGGACGGACATGCGACGGCCCTGGTGCTGCTCGCCCCGGGCACGGGTGCGGACGGTGGTACGGGAACGGGTGCGGACACGGGTACGAGCCCGGTCACGGGTGCGGAGCCCGGGTCTGTGACAGCCGGTACCGGGGCCGGGGACGTCGCGGAGACCGTGGGCTACGTCACGGACGCGGACGGCCGGCACCTGCCGGCCTTCCTCGACAGCCGGGGCGAGTTCGCGCGGGGCTACCGCACGGCGGGCTCCACGGCCTTCCTCGTACGGCCGGACGGCTATCTGGGCGCGCGCCTGGCGCCGCTGGCGGTTCCCGGTACGGTCGCCGCGCTTTCCGAGCAGCTGGCGCGGGTCTTCCGGCTGTAACGGGGGTCCTCGACGTCGGGGCGAGAACCCCGGTGCCGACCCGGGCGCGCCTCAGCCGCAGCCGGCCACCGGGTCGTGAGTGCGAGGGGCCCGGGCGAGGCTCCGCCGTGGCCTGGTTGATCGCCTTGCCGACGGAACGCGTCCGTAGCCCCCGGGCGGAGCCACGGGCACACCCCGGCTGCCGGGTCCGGCGAAGCGGAGTCCGCCGGGGCTCGGGTCAGTAGGGGCCGTTCACGTTGTCGATGGACCCGTAGCGCTTCGCCGCGTAATTGCACGCCGCCGTAATATTCGCAATTGGGTCATAAATGTCCCACGAGGTGCCGTCCACGTGGTATGTCCGAAATGTGGGGTCAATGACCTGCATGAGCCCCTTGGACGGAATGCCCTTCTTTGCATTCGAATCCCAGAGGTTGATCGCGTAGAGATCGCCGCTCGATTCGCGCATCAGGTTGCGGTGGATCCCGTCGTAGCTGCCGGGAATTCCCTTGGCCTTCATGACCAGGAGCGAGTGCTTGATCCAGCCGTCGATCCGGTGTGCGCTGGCGGGGGCCGCGGAAGCCTCGGTCGGTGCGACTGCCGTGGTCACGCCGGTGACGACCGCGGCGGCGGCGACGCCGCCCACGAGGTACTTGGCGATCTTGGACGTCGCTCGACGGGGGAGTGGGGAAAGCTGCATGACGCCGCCCTTTCACATGAATCTCGGGGTTCTGATCCCATGTAAGGCGGTTAATCGGGAATGGGGATTTCCGCCGGGGTTTTCAGCATCCGAGTGGAGGCGGGTGACGACAAGAGGAAATTCTGTGATTGGCGCCACAAGGGGAATAAATGGGAGGTAAAGCGGGATGTGCTTCCTGTCACGTGGCAGTTCGGGCGGTGGAGGGGGTGAACGGCCTCTCCCTTACGTGAGTGGGTGTGTGCACAACGATTCCCGTCCGCGGGGATGCGGCGGGAATCGTTGCGCAACGATTCCCGTCCGCGGGGGATCCGATCAACCTGTGTGCGGGCTCCCGGGTCGCAACACGCCTTTTCCAAAACGCTGGTGACGTTGAATCAGGTGGAGCGAGAACGCACCCGGACCGCTGTCGTCTCCCGCTCCAGTCCCTGTTCCGTGGCCCACTCCCGCAGCCGTGTGACGGCGTCGAAAAGCCCGTCGGGGTGGCCGTGTGTGTCCAGCGCCCCGTAGCGGCCCGCCGGGAGACTGCCGACGGCGATGTGGCCACGGGCCGTCGCGGAGACGACGGGGGCGCCCGTCTCGACGTCCCACCCGGTGTCCACGCCGACGGAGTGGAAGGGGAGAACGGCCGCTCTGCCGGGGCCGGCCGTGCGAGGCCGGCCCCGGCAGTGATCTCGGGCAGCGTTCGGCGATGGCGGCGAAGCCGTACATCCGGACGGAACGCCTGACGGCCACGTGGGTCCGCTCGGGGCGCTCCACGGCGGTCCGGCGCCGCTGTGCGGTCTCGCTCATGGCGCTACCGGCCGCGACTGTGGCCGGAATCCATCGGTCGGATGGGTCCGGGCGCCGACCGCTGTGCCTGTGCTGGCTGGGCCGGCGAGGGCGTTCCACGGCCGGAGTCCACTGTGCGCCCACCCGTACCCGTCGGCGCCCCGCGCCGCCCCGCCGACCGGTTCGCCCCGCGCCGCCCCGCCGACCGCGGTACTGACGCGTCCCGCCCGGCGTCGGTTCCGCGGTATCCCCGCCCCTCGCCCGTGCCCGCCGCCTCTCGCCCGTGCCCGGCCGGACCGAGCCGTACCCCGCGGCATCGGCCGTGCCGCGGGGGTCAGTTGCCGGCGACCGCCTTCACCGCGACCGAGACCGGGACGTTTCCGCCGATCAGGTCGAGGGCCAGCCCCGCCGTGGCCGAGGTCTCCAGCAGTTCCGCGATCACCGCGGCCACGTCGTCCCGGGGGATGGGTCCGCGTCCGGTGCGGGCCTCCAGCCGGACCAGCCCGGTTCCGGCGTCGTTCGTCAGCATTCCGGGGCGCAGGATCGTCCAGTCCAGGGTCTCCTTGCCCCTGACGTAGGCGTCCGCCTCGCCCTTCATCCGCAGGTACTCGTCGAACACCTCGTCGCCCCGGTGCTCCGGGTCGGCGCCCATGGACGAGATGACGATGTGCCGCCGCACTCGGGCCCGTTCGGCCGCGTCGGCGAAGAGGACCGCGGCGTCCCGGTCCACGGTCTTCTTCCGCTCGGCGCCGCTTCCCGGCCCGGCGCCCGCCGCGAACACCGCGGCGTCCGCGCCCTGGAGCACCGCGGCGACCTCCTCCACCGAGGCGGACTCGAGGTCGAGCAGGCACGGTTCCGCACCGGCCTCCCGCAGGTCGTCACCGTGCTCGGGTTTCCGGATGACGCCCACCGGCTCGTTCCCGCCCGCCGCGAGCAGCCGTGCCAGGCGCATCGCGATCTGGCCGTGTCCTCCTGCGATGACTATGCGCATGCTCCCGACCGTACGCCCGTCCCACGCCGGACGCTCGCGACGGTCCTGGACCCGGGCGCCATTTCCGGCCACCGTCGAGGGCTGGTCTCCGCCCCGTCTCCACCGCCCGTCTGCCCCGGGGCTCGGGTCCCGACGTCCCACCGGCGCGGCGGCGGTGCGCTCGCCCGGTCGCTCGGGACGCTCGTTCAGCCGGCGCGTCCGGCCCACCCGCCGGCCCCGGCGCCATCGACCGAGCCGGCCGTCCCGGGGCGCCCCAACCGGCGGGTGGCGTGGTGCCCGGCCCGGTTCGCCCACGCCCGTCTCACGGCCCGGGTTCGGGCCGCCCCTGCCGTGGCAGCTCCAGCGCCACCGCCGCGGCGGAGTCGCAGTACTCCCGTACCGCGCTGGTCCGTGCGACCACGCGGCCGCGGTGGATGACGATCCGGCTGTACGCCAGCGAGAGGACGCCCGGGAGGCGTTCGCCCCGGACCGCGAGGAGCTCGGCGGGGAAGCCGGCCTCCACCCGCACTTCCGGCAGGCCCATCGCCGCCCGCGCCGCCGCGCTGACCGCGTCGTACGCGTCCGGGACCCGCAGCCCGCCCTGGGACGCGAGCAGGAAGGCCGCCTCCAGCGGATCGCCGCGGCCCACCGGGTTCGCCACGTCCCGCATCGCCCCGCTGCCCGCGGCGACGGGCACTCCAGCCGCCCGCAGCAGCCGCACGGGAGCGACACCGCGCAGTTCGGAGCCCGCGCAGCCGCCCTGCGGCAGACAGACGACCGTGACCCCGGCGGCCGCCAGTTGGTCGGCCGTCCGCGACGCCACATCGGCGGGCAGCCGCGCCAGACCGGCGCACGGGCCGATGGACACACCGGGGCGCAGGCCCCCGGCCATCGCGGCCAGCCGGGCCAGCCGGGCCGGGTCGTCGCCGTCGGTGTGGAGGTCGACGGGGCAGCCGTGCTCCGCGGCGGCCTCCAGCACCGCCTCCGTGTACCCCGTCGGATCCGGATCGGCGTCCGGGCTGCCGCCCACCACGGACGCGCCCGTCTTCAGCGCGTCCCGCAGCATCACGAGGCCGTCCGCGCCCGCCACGCCGGTGAGCAGCCGGGGCACGGCGACGGCGGTCACCTCGGCGAGCCCGCGCAGCGCCCGCCGTGCCTCCAGCACGGCCTCGAGCGGGCCGAGCCCCTGCACATCGCCGATCCGCACGTGCGACCGCAGCGCCGTCGCCCCGTGCCCGAGCTGGAGCAGCGCCGCCTCGGTGGCGCGCCGTTGCACGTCCTCCGTGGCGTACGACACGGGCCCCTCCGGCGCGAGCGCGGTCAGGGCGGTGTCGGCGTGGGCGTGCGGCTCGGCGGGGGCGGGCAGCAGCAGGTAGCCGCCGAGGTCCACGCGTGCGGAGTGCGTCTTCGGCGCGGCGCTGAGACTGCCGGCGGTGCCGACGGCCTCGATGCGCGCGCCGCTCAGCCGCACGTCGACCGTGCGGCCGTCGGTGAGCCGGGCGCCGCACAGGAGCAGGGTGGTGCTGTCTGCGGTGGCGCCGTCGGGCGGCTGCGCCTGGCTGTCGGGCATCGCGCTCCTGACGGGCGGGGGAGTGGCCTGGAGACGGCCAGCGGGACGATCAAGATCACCCGGCGTGTGCCGAGCCTAGGGGCGCCTTGACCGCGCATCGAGGAGGAGCGCAATAGTCGTACCGGTGTGACCACGAGTGGCGTACGGGGGCGGGTGCGGCGGCGGGGCCCGCGGTGTCCCGTGAGGCGGCCGGGAGGGGGCTCCGCCGGTACCCGACGAAGGCGGCCAACGTGGCCCGTAAACGGATTTGGGCGATCGGCGACCGACCGTGTAATGTCTTCATCGCTCGCCCCAATAGCTCAGTCGGCAGAGCGTCTCCATGGTAAGGAGAAGGTCTACGGTTCGATTCCGTATTGGGGCTCTGGTGTTGGATGATCCTCGCCTTCGGGCGAGGGGATCCGTCATCGAAGCGGTGTAGCTCAGTCGGTAGAGCAAGCGGCTCATAATCGCTGTGTCACCGGTTCAAGTCCGGTCACCGCTACACACAGTAGCCGATTGTGGGGTCGGTCCTCCGATCGGCTACTCTTTTCTGCGTTCAATCCGTCCATCCGTCCAAGGAGCACTCACGTGGCTGCCACCGACGTCCGCCCGAAGATCACGCTGGCCTGCGTGGAGTGCAAGGAGCGGAACTACATCACCAAGAAGAACCGGCGCAACAACCCGGACCGTCTTGAGATGAAGAAGCACTGCCCGCGCTGCAACGCGCACACCGCGCACCGCGAGACGCGCTGAACCAGGCTCGAATGCGAGGCCGCCCCCACTCGGGGGCGGCCTCGCGTCGTTTGTCACGGGGTTACCGGCGAGTGTTCCGGTGGCACCGGCCAGGAACGGAAACCAGGAGGTAGCGAGTCCATGGCGCTCGACCAGTCCTTCGTCGGGCGGACCTATCCGCCCACCGCGCCGTACGAGGTCGGCCGGGAGAAGATCCGGGAGTTCGCGGAGGCCGTCGGTGACGCCAGTCCCGCCTACACGGACCCCGAGGCCGCCGAGCGGCTCGGCCACGCGGACGTGATCGCCCCGCCGACCTTCGTGTTCGCCATCACGTTCAAGGCGGCGGGACAGGTCGTCGAGGATCCGCAGCTCGGCCTGGACTACAGCCGCGTGGTGCACGGGGACCAGAAGTTCGCCTACAGCCGGCCGGTGCGGGCTGGGGACCGGCTGACGGTCACCTCCACGATCGAGGCGATCAAGTCGCTCGCGGGCAACGACATCCTGGACATCCGCGGCGAGGTGCACGACGAGGCAGGAGAGCACGTCGTCACCGCGTGGACCAAGCTGGTGGCGCGTGCCGCCGAGGAGGGCTGACCCGATGACGGCGAAGATCGCGTACGAGGACGTCGAGGTCGGCACCGAACTGCCCGCGCAGACCTTCCCGGTGACCCGGGCGACGCTGGTCCGCTACGCCGGCGCGTCCGGGGACTTCAACCCCATCCACTGGAACGAGAAGTTCGCCAAGGATGTCGGACTGCCTGACGTGATCGCGCACGGCATGTTCACGATGGCCGAGGCGGCGCGCGTGGTCACCGACTGGGCGGGCGACCCGGGCGCCGTCGTCGAGTACGGGGTCCGCTTCACCAAGCCGGTGGTCGTGCCGAACGACGACCGGGGCGCGGTCATCGAGGTCAGCGGCAAGGTCGCGGCCAAGCTGGACGGCAACCGGGTGCGCGTCGACCTGACCGCGGTCTCGGCGGGGCAGAAGGTGCTCGGGATGTCCCGGGCGGTCGTCCGCCTCGCCTGAGGGGCGCTCCACCCGACCCCGCGTTCAGGAGCGGCCACCGCTCCGGTGCGCGGTTCTTCCACGCCTTCCACGGTGCGGGGCCGGCGTCACGGCCCGGCCCCCGGCCGCTGCGGGCAGGGAGCCGGGATCCGGCCCTGCGCGCGGCCACGGTGCGGGGCCGGCGGGCTCCCCGCGACGGTGTGAGCCCGGACACGCTCCGGGCCGGGCGGGTCCCGCCCCCGCCCGGAAGCATCCTGCCGGGGCCCCGCGACCGGCCGCCCACCGCCCCGGCCGCTCCCTGGCCGGAGCGGTCCGGACCGTACCCTTGTCCCCGTGCTGGAACTCCATGACGCGCCTCTCGCCCCGCTGACCACCTTCCGTCTGGGTGGTCCGGCCACCCGTCTCGTCACGGCCACCACCGACGACGAGGTGATCGCCGCCGTCCGGGCGGCGGACGCCGCCGGGACCCCGCTGCTCCTCATCGGCGGCGGCAGCAACCTGGTGATCGGGGACAAGGGGTTCGACGGCACGGCGCTGCACATCGCCACCACCGGCTTCCGGCTGGAGGGCGGGGAGCTGGAACTCGCAGCGGGCGAGGTGTGGACCGACGCCGTGGCCCGCACCGTCGAGGCCGGACTGGCCGGACTGGAGTGCCTCTCCGGCATCCCCGGCTCGGCCGGGGCCACCCCGATCCAGAACGTCGGGGCGTACGGGCAGGAGGTCTCCAGCACCATCACCGAGGTCGTCGCCTACGACCGCCGCAGCGGCCGGACCGTCACCGTGCCGAACGCCGACTGCGGCTTCTCCTACCGCCACAGCGGCTTCAAGGCCGACCCCGAACGCCACGTGGTGCTGCGCGTCCGGTTCCGGCTGGAGGACGCGGGGGGCCTGTCCGCGCCCATCAGGTACGCGGAGACCGCGCGGCTGCTCGGGGTGGGGGTGGGTGACCGCGTACCGGTGGCGGCGGCCCGCGAGGCGGTCCTGAAGCTGCGAGCCGGCAAGGGCATGGTCCTGGACCCCGACGACCACGACACCTGGTCGGCCGGCTCCTTCTTCACCAACCCGATCCTGACCACGGCCGAGTACGAGACCTTCCTCGGCCGGGTCCGGGAGCGGCTCGGTGACGACGTCGCCCCGCCCGCCTACCCTGCCGGTGACGGGCACACCAAGACCTCCGCCGCCTGGCTCATCGACAAGGCCGGCTTCACCAAGGGCTACGGCAGCGGCCCCGCCCGCATCTCCACCAAGCACACCCTCGCCCTCACCAACCGAGGCGAGGCCACCACCGAGGACCTCCTCGCGCTCGCACGCGAAGTGGTCGCCGGAGTCCGCGACGCCTTCGGGGTCACCCTCGTCAACGAGCCGGTGACGGTCGGCGTCGGTCTCTGAGGCCGCGTTGGGGGACCGGCGCCCGGTCCGGTCGCGGGGCGGGGCGCGCGGCCGTCCGGTGCGTGCTCCTGGTCCGCCCGCCCGCCCGGCACGTGCACCCGCCGCGTCGTCGGTCGTCCGGGTACGTCGGGGTATGCCGGGGACGAGGACGGCGGTCCGCCCGGCGACGTCACGCACCGCGAGTCCCGCACACGGGCACCGCACGCGGGCTCAAGGGCGCTCGGGCGCGGTCCCGGCCCGAGCTCGCGCGGGCCGACCGCGGCGGGACTGCCGGATCAGTCCTTCAGCCACTCGTCGATACCGCCCAGCAGGCCGTCCCGCACGTGCTGCGGAGCGGTCGAGGCGCGGACCGACTGGCGGGCCAGCTCGGCCAGTTCCTCGTCGGTGAAGCCGTGATGGCGCCGGGCGATCTCGTACTGGGCCGCCAGCCGCGACCCGAAGAGCAGCGGGTCGTCAGCGCCCAGCGCCATCGGCACACCCGCGTCCCACAGTGTCCGCAGGGGTACGTCCTCGGGCTTCTCGTACACCCCGAGGGCCACGTTCGACGCGGGGCAGACCTCGCAGGTCACGCCGCGCTCCGCCAGCTTGCGCAGTAGCCGCGGGTCCTCGGCCGCGCGGACCCCGTGGCCGATCCGGGCGGCGTGGAGGTCGTCCAGGCAGTCCCGCACGGACGACGGGCCGGTCAGCTCGCCGCCGTGCGGTGCCGCCAGCAGGCCGCCGTCGCGGGCGATCGCGAACGCGCGGTCGAAGTCCCTGGCCATACCGCGGCGCTCGTCGTTGGAGAGTCCGAAACCGACCACCCCGCGGTCCGCGTAGCGCACCGCCAGTCGCGCCAGCGTGCGGGCGTCCAGCGGATGCTTCATGCGGTTGGCGGCGACCACGACGCGCATCCCCAGCCCCGTCTCCCGTGCCGCCTCGTCCACCGAGTCCAGGATGATCTCCAGGGCGGGGATCAGCCCGCCCAGCATCGGGGCGTACGAGGTGGGGTCGACCTGGATCTCCAGCCAGCCCGAGCCGTCCCGGACGTCCTCCTGGGCCGCCTCCCGCACCAGCCTCCGGATGTCCTCCGGCCGCCGCAGACACGACCGCGCCATGTCGTAGAGCCGCTGGAAGCGGAACCAGCCCCGCTCGTCCGTCGCCCGGAGCTTCGGCGGTTCGCCACCGGTCAGCGCGTCGGGGAGGTGCACACCGTACTTGTCGGCGAGCTCGAGCAGGGTGCCGGGCCGCATCGACCCGGTGAAGTGCAGATGCAGATGGGCCTTGGGCAGCAGGCTGAGATCGCGGACTCTCGGGGGGTTCGGGGGGTGTCCCCCTGACGGGCGCAGCATTGAAGGATCTTGCCGCAGACACCGGCCGAACGGCAGCCCCTTTCCCCGATCGGGTCCCTGCCCGAACGAAGAATCACGTTCCGGCGGGGAAGCGGAGCGCGGGACGGAGAACGGGCCCCGGCCGTCCGGCCGGGGCCCGCCCCTCACGTCGTCCGATGGGAACGGAACCTCAGTTCCGGGCCTCCGCCAGCAGCTTCTGCATGCGCGAGACGCCCTCGACGAGGTCCTCGTCGCCGAGCGCGTACGACAGCCGCAGGTAACCCGGCGTGCCGAAGGCCTCACCGGGAACGACCGCGACCTCGGCCTCCTCCAGGATCAGTGCCGCGAGCTCCACGGAGGTCTGCGGACGCTGCCCGCGGATCTCCTTGCCCAGGAGGCCCTTCACCGACGGGTACGCGTAGAAGGCGCCCTCGGGCTCCGGGCAGACCACGCCGTCGATCTCGTTGAGCATCCGCACGATGGTCTGCCGACGGCGGTCGAACGCCTCGCGCATCTTCGCGACCGCGTCCAGGTCGCCGGAGACCGCGGCGAGCGCGGCGACCTGCGCCACGTTGGAGACGTTGGAGGTGGCGTGCGACTGCAGGTTGGTCGCGGCCTTGACGACGTCCTTCGGGCCGACGATCCAGCCCACCCGCCAGCCGGTCATCGCGTACGTCTTCGCCACGCCGTTGACCACGATGCACTTGTCGCGTAGCTCGGGCACCACAGCGGGGATCGAGGTGAATGTGGCATCGCCGTAGACCAGGTGCTCGTAGATCTCGTCCGTCAGCACCCACAGACCGTGCTCCAGCGCCCAGCGGGCGATCGCCTCGGTGTCCGCCTCGCTGTGAACCGCGCCGGTGGGGTTGGACGGGGAGACGAACAGGACGACCTTCGTCCTCTCGGTACGGGCCGCCTCCAGCTGCTCCACGGACACCCGGTAGCCCGTGGTCTCGTCGGCGACGACCTCCACGGGGACGCCGCCGGCCAGCCGGATCGACTCCGGGTAGGTCGTCCAGTACGGCGCCGGGACGATGACCTCGTCGCCCGGGTCCAGGATCGCCGCGAAAGCCTCGTAGATCGCCTGCTTGCCGCCGTTGGTTACCAGTACCTGCGCGGGGTCGACCTCGTAGCCGGAGTCGCGGAGCGTCTTCTCCGCGATCGCCTTCTTCAGCTCGGGCAGGCCGCCGGCCGGGGTGTAGCGGTGGTACTTCGGGTTCTTGCAGGCCTCGATCGCGGCCTCGACGATGTAGTCCGGGGTCGGGAAGTCCGGCTCGCCCGCCCCGAAACCGATCACCGGACGGCCGGCGGCCTTGAGGGCCTTGGCCTTGGCGTCGACGGCGAGGGTCGCGGACTCGGAGATCGCGCCGATACGGGCGGAGACCCGGCGCTCGGTGGAAGGAGTTGCAGCGCTCATACGGTCCATCGTCCCAGAACGCGGAGTGCCCGGGCACAGGGGTTTCGCGGGTCGGGTGGCGGCTGACAGGGTCCGGACAGAACGCGGACAGGAACCGCCTCGAAGCTATCTGTTCGACGCATGGCTTCCGACCACGTACACTCACTGGTCGTTGGCCCTCACGGACCACCACCGCGGATGCGGTAGGTTTGGGGGGAACCACAAAGGGTCGTAGCTCAATTGGTAGAGCACTGGTCTCCAAAACCAGCGGTTGGGGGTTCAAGTCCCTCCGGCCCTGCTACACACACCTTCGCCAGGATGTGTGCGCATGTACGTACTTCGATGCATAGCCGTGCGGCTCGACCGGGCGCGGCACGGCCACGACCCGGAATCAGGTGAGAGACGTGACGGACGCCGTGGGCTCCATCGACATGCCTGATGCCGAGGATGAGGCGCCTGAGTCCCGCAAGAAGACCCGAAAGGGTGGCAAGCGCGGGAAGAAGGGCCCCCTGGGCCGCCTCGCGCTGTTCTACCGGCAGGTCGTCGCCGAGCTTCGCAAGGTCGTCTGGCCCACGCGCAGCCAGCTGACGACGTACACGACCGTGGTGATCGTCTTCGTGGTCATCATGATCGGTCTCGTGACCGTGATCGACTATGGCTTCCAGGCAGCCGTCAAGTACGTCTTCGGCTGATCCCGCGGAGGGCGCCTGCACGGCGCCTTTTTCGCATGTTCCACCCCATCTGTATCCAGGAAGAAGCAGCCACCGTGTCTGACCCGAACCTGAACGACGCCGTTGAGCCGAGCGACAGCCTCGAGTCCGCTGAGGACGCGCTCGACATCGTCGAGGCGGCGGACTCCGTCGACCCGGACCAGGCGGAGGCTGCTGACGCCGCTGCGGGCGAGCCCGCGGAGCAGGCCGCGATCCACGTGGACGACGAAGCCGAGGCCGTGGCCGAGGTGGACGAGGACGCGGAGGCGGCGGAGGCCGTGGCCGACGAGCAGCCCCTGGAGGAGGCCGAGCCGGAGGCTCCGGCCGACCCCGTCGCCGCGCTCCGCGAGGAGCTGCGCGGGCTGCCCGGCGAGTGGTACGTGATCCACACCTACGCCGGCTACGAGAAGCGCGTGAAGGCCAACCTGGAGCAGCGCGCCGTCTCGCTGAACGTCGAGGAGTTCATCTACCAGGCCGAGGTGCCCGAGGAAGAGATCGTCCAGATCAAGAACGGCGAGCGCAAGAACGTCCGGCAGAACAAGCTGCCCGGCTACGTGCTCGTCCGGATGGACCTGACGAACGAGTCCTGGGGCGTCGTCCGCAACACCCCCGGTGTGACCGGTTTCGTCGGCAACGCCTACGACCCCTACCCGCTGACCCTGGACGAGATCGTGAAGATGCTCGCCCCGGAGGCGGAGGAGAAGGCGGCCCGCGAGGCGGCCGAGGCCGAGGGCAAGCCGGCACCGGCCCGCAAGGTCGAGGTCCAGGTCCTGGACTTCGAGGTCGGCGACTCGGTCACCGTCACCGACGGTCCGTTCGCCACCCTGCAGGCCACGATCAACGAGATCAACGCCGACTCGAAGAAGGTCAAGGGCCTCGTCGAGATCTTCGGCCGCGAGACGCCGGTCGAGCTCAGCTTCGACCAGATCCAGAAGAACTGACGGATCGCCCCACAGCTTCCGAACAGGTCAGAGCGGCCCTCGCGGCTGTTCTGACCTGCTCGGTTTTTAGCCGCACACTGATACCCGCTATCGTGGTGCGGTATGCCTCCATCCGGATGATCGGGTGGAAGTCATGCAGTTTCAGCACACTCTCAACTGGACCCGGAGAGAGCAATGCCTCCCAAGAAGAAGAAGGTCACGGGGCTTATCAAGCTCCAGATCCAGGCCGGCGCGGCCAACCCGGCTCCGCCGGTCGGCCCCGCGCTGGGCCAGCACGGCGTCAACATCATGGAGTTCTGCAAGGCCTACAACGCCGCGACCGAGTCGCAGCGTGGCATGGTCGTGCCGGTGGAGATCACGGTCTACGAGGACCGTTCCTTCACCTTCATCACCAAGACTCCGCCGGCCGCCAAGCTGATCCTCAAGGCCGCGGGAGTGGCCAAGGGCTCCGGCGAGCCGCACAGGACCAAGGTCGGCAAGCTGACGCGCGACCAGGTCCGCGAGATCGCCACCACCAAGATGCCCGACCTGAACGCCAACGACCTGGACTCCGCCGAGAAGATCATCGCCGGCACCGCCCGTTCCATGGGCATCACGGTCGAGGGCTGACCAGCTCCCCCGAGACCTCAGTGGCAGGGCCAGCGCCGGCCCGGACCACGAACTCCACGCCTGATACACCACAGGAGAAGAAGTGAAGCGCAGCAAGGCTCTCCGCAACGCGGACGCCAAGGTCGACCGGGAGCGCAACTACGCCCCGCTCGAGGCCGTCCGAATTGCGAAGGACACCGCCACCACCAAGTTCGACGGCACCGTCGAGGTCGCCTTCCGCCTGGGCGTCGACCCGCGCAAGGCCGACCAGATGGTCCGTGGCACCGTGAACCTTCCGCACGGCACCGGCAAGACCGCCCGGGTCCTGGTCTTCGCGACCGGTGACCGTGCTGCGGCCGCGGAGGCCGCGGGCGCCGACATCGTCGGCTCCGACGAACTGATCGACGAGGTCTCGAAGGGCCGTCTGGACTTCGACGCCGTCGTCGCCACCCCGGACCTCATGGGCAAGGTCGGCCGTCTCGGCCGCGTGCTCGGTCCCCGTGGCCTGATGCCGAACCCCAAGACCGGCACCGTGACCATGGACGTCGCCAAGGCCGTCACCGACATCAAGGGCGGCAAGATCGAGTTCCGTGTCGACAAGCACGCGAACCTGCACTTCATCATCGGCAAGGTCTCCTTCGACGAGACCAAGCTGGTGGAGAACTACGCCGCGGCGCTGGAGGAGATCCTCCGTCTGAAGCCGTCCGCGGCGAAGGGCCGCTACATCAAGAAGGCGACCCTGACCACCACCATGGGTCCCGGCATCCCGCTGGACTCGAACCGCACCCGCAACCTCCTCGTCGAGGAGGACCCGGCCGCGGTCTGAGCCTGACGGCTCGCACACGGTGACACCGGCCCCCGTACCTCCTCCCGAGGCGCGGGGGCCGGTTTCTGATTACGGCGGTGTCGGTGGGGTGCGTTACCGTTCAGTCGACTTCACGGACGCAACAGAACTGAAAAGCAGGGGTGGGGAATCATGGGTATGTCGAC
This sequence comes from Streptomyces marianii, assembly GCF_005795905.1. Classification (NCBI taxonomy): domain Bacteria; kingdom Bacillati; phylum Actinomycetota; class Actinomycetes; order Kitasatosporales; family Streptomycetaceae; genus Streptomyces; species Streptomyces marianii. The sequence goes on along the minus strand of NZ_VAWE01000001.1, from coordinate 3,423,598 downwards.
GTGGAAGCGCGTGGGCGTCTCCCTGACGGCCGTGGCCGTCGTCGCGGGTGTCGCGGGCTGTCAGGACGGTGACGGGGGCGGGAAGAAGAAGGCCGCCGACTCCCCGCAGTCCGCCGTCCAGTCGCAGGGTGAGATCACCAAGGTGATCCAGGCCGCGTACAAGAAGACGGCGGACGCCAGGTCCGCCAAGGTCCGCATGACCATGGCCATGCCGGCGGGCATGGAGGGCGGCGGCACGATGGAGATGTCGGGTGTGCAGGGCTGGGACCCCGGTGTGCTGGACGTCACCGTGAAGGGCTCGATGCTCACCGCGGGCGACCCGGACGCGCCTTCCCAGGTGCGCATGGTCATGGTGGACCAGGCCATGTACATGGAAATGGGTGCCAAGCAGGCCGCCGAGATGGACGGCAAGCGCTGGATGAAGATGGACTTCAAGGCCGCCGCCGAGGCCAGCGGCGACAAGGCGCTCCAGAAGCAGATGACCGGCAGCCTGGAGAACATGAACCAGGACCCGGCCCAGCAGCTCGCCCTGCTGCTCGGCTCGCCGAACATCAAGCACGTCGGCGCGGAGAAGGTCGACGGCGTCGAGACACGGCACTACAAGGGCGCGCTGACCTTCCAGGAGATGCTCGACGCCAACGAGTCCCTCGACGTGCTCTCCGCGGAGGAGCGCAAGGAGCTGGTCGCCAACGTCAAGAAGGCCGGCATCACGGGCTACGACACCGAGGTCTGGGTCAACGAGGACGACTACCCGGTCAAGATGGTCGTCGGTATGAAGATGCCGCAGGGCACGATGACCATGACGGCGAACTACTCCGACTACGGCGCCGCGGCCACGGTCCAGGCGCCGCCGGCGAAGGACACCTTCGACCTCTTCAAGATGCTCAAGGAGCTGGAGGGCTCGGGCGCGGAGGGCGGCCCCGGCCTGGACGGCTGACGGCCCGGCCGACACGGCAGCGCCCGGACATCCCTGACGGGGGGGCGGTCGGCAGATCTTGCCGACCGCCCCCCGTCCACCGGTTCCGGCCGGTCCGGACGCCCGATTTGCTTGACGCCGATCCGTTCGCGTACTCTTCCCCGGAAGCCAAAGACCGCTGGTCGTTGCCGTGCCCGTGAGGGTTTCGGCGGCCGAAGGATCCGCTAGCTGCGGACGACCCGCGCAGGTGACTGTGGATGAAGCTCCCGGACGTCCGTCCGGTCGAGCCACGCCCCGTGCGCCTGCGCCGGGGCGTTTCGTTTTGCCCAGTCTCCTTCCTTCAGCCCACGCGGTCCGAATCACCCGGAAGGAGGCCGAGGCTCATGGCGAGGCCCGACAAGTCCGCCGCGGTCGCCGAGCTGACGGACAAGTTCCGCAGCTCGAGCGCCGCCGTGCTGACCGAGTACCGCGGTCTCACCGTGGCGCAGCTCAAGCAGCTGCGCCGTTCGCTCGGTGAGAACGCCCAGTACGCCGTGGTGAAGAACACGCTGACCAAGATTGCGGCCAACGAGGCCGGGATCACCTCGCTCGACGACCAGTTCGCTGGTCCGACGGCGGTCGCCTTCATCACCGGTGACCCGGTGGAGTCGGCGAAGGGTCTTCGTGACTTCGCCAAGGAGAACCCGAACCTCATCATCAAGGGCGGTGTCCTTGACGGCAAGGCGCTGTCCGCCGATGAGATCAAGAAGCTTGCGGACCTCGAGTCCCGCGAGGTTCTGCTCGCCAAGCTGGCGGGTGCCATGAAGGGCAAGCAGTCCCAGGCTGCCGCGCTCTTCCAGGCGCTCCCGTCGAAGCTCGTCCGCACCGTGGACGCGCTTCGCGCCAAGCAGGCCGAGCAGGGCGGTGCCGAGTAATTCGGCTCGCGCATTGATCCGCGCCGCCTAGCGCGCGGGTCGCAGCGGGCCCAACGTACGCCCGCCGACATGTACACCCGGCACCAGCCGATTTAGTGGAAGGACCCGCCATCATGGCGAAGCTGTCTCAGGAAGACCTGCTCGCGCAGTTCGAGGAGATGACCCTCATCGAGCTCTCCGAGTTCGTGAAGGCGTTCGAGGAGAAGTTCGACGTCACCGCCGCCGCCCCGGTCGCCGTTGCCGCCGCCGCCGGTGGCGCCGGTGCCGCTGCCGTCGAGGCCGTCGAGGAGAAGGACGAGTTCGACGTCATCCTCACCGGCGCCGGCGACAAGAAGATCCAGGTCATCAAGGTCGTGCGTGAGCTGACCTCCCTGGGCCTGAAGGAGGCCAAGGACCTCGTCGACGGCACCCCGAAGCCGGTCCTCGAGAAGGTCAACAAGGAGGCCGCCGACAAGGCCGCCGAGTCCCTCAAGGCTGCCGGTGCGGCCGTCGAGGTCAAGTGACCTTGCGAGTCTTCTGACTCCCGCGCTGTAACGCGCGCACACTGAAGGGCGATCATCCATTCGGGTGGTCGCCCTTCGGCGTTCCCTCCACCGTCGGGTGGGCGCCTTGCGATGTCCGCTGCGGAGAGTAAGGTGATCTTCGCCGTGCGCCAGGTGACGATCCCCGCAGCAGGATTGGGCTGGGGGGCCTTGACGAACCGCACGCAGCGCGCAATTCTCAGGACGCGTCGTCACAACGGTCCAAGTTCGAGGCATGGATCGGCGACCGAACGGGCAGTATCGGTGTGCGCCTCCCGGCGCACGGCATACCGCGGAGTTGAGAACAACGAGGGTCTCGGTTTACCCGCCCTGGACATCAGTGGGCCAAGTGGCTACACTGACCCTTTGCGCTGCCTGTTAGCTGCCCCCTGCCCGTCACCAGGGGCATCCCCACGCACGAGTATCGTTGACCAGAATAGCCCTGACCTGGGATTTCTGTCTTTGTGCCCGGCTTGGGACCGGTACGCGCGTAGTGAGTCCGAGCCCTCGGAAGGACCCCCTCTTGGCCGCCTCGCGCAACGCCTCGACCGCGAATACGAACAACGGCGCAAGCACCGCCCCGCTGCGCATCTCCTTTGCAAAGATCAAGGAGCCCCTCGAGGTTCCGAACCTCCTCGCGCTGCAGACCGAGAGCTTTGACTGGCTGCTCGGCAACGCCGCGTGGAAGGCTCGTGTCGAGGCGGCTCTGGAGTCCGGACAGGACGTCCCCACCAAGTCCGGTCTGGAGGAGATCTTCGAGGAGATCTCCCCGATCGAGGACTTCTCCGGGTCGATGTCGCTGACCTTCCGCGACCACCGCTTCGAGCCTCCGAAGAACTCGATCGACGAGTGCAAGGAGCGCGACTTCACGTACGCCGCCCCGCTCTTCGTCACGGCCGAGTTCACCAACAACGAGACCGGCGAGATCAAGTCCCAGACGGTCTTCATGGGCGACTTCCCGCTCATGACCAACAAGGGCACGTTCGTCATCAACGGCACCGAGCGTGTCGTGGTGTCGCAGCTGGTCCGCTCGCCGGGTGTCTACTTCGACTCCTCCATCGACAAGACGTCCGACAAGGACATCTTCTCGGCCAAGATCATCCCGTCCCGGGGTGCCTGGCTGGAGATGGAGATCGACAAGCGCGACATGGTCGGTGTGCGCATCGACCGCAAGCGCAAGCAGTCCGTCACCGTCCTCCTGAAGGCGCTCGGCTGGACCACCGAGCAGATCCTCGAGGAGTTCGGCGAGTACGAGTCGATGCGCGCCACCCTGGAGAAGGACCACACCCAGGGCCAGGACGACGCGCTGCTCGACATCTACCGCAAGCTGCGCCCGGGCGAGCCCCCGACGCGTGAGGCCGCGCAGACCCTTCTCGAGAACCTGTACTTCAACCCGAAGCGCTACGACCTCGCCAAGGTCGGCCGCTACAAGGTCAACAAGAAGCTCGGCGCGGACGAGCCGCTGGACGCCGGCGTGCTCACCACCGACGACGTCATCGCCACCATCAAGTACCTGGTCAAGCTGCACGCCGGTGAGACCGAGACGGTCGGCGAGAGCGGCACGCAGATCGTCGTCGAGACCGATGACATCGACCACTTCGGCAACCGCCGCCTGCGCAACGTCGGCGAGCTGATCCAGAACCAGGTCCGTACGGGTCTCGCCCGTATGGAGCGCGTCGTGCGCGAGCGCATGACCACCCAGGACGTCGAGGCGATCACGCCGCAGACCCTGATCAACATCCGGCCGGTCGTCGCCTCCATCAAGGAGTTCTTCGGCACCAGCCAGCTGTCCCAGTTCATGGACCAGAACAACCCGCTGTCGGGCCTGACCCACAAGCGCCGTCTGTCGGCGCTGGGCCCCGGCGGTCTGTCCCGTGAGCGGGCGGGCTTCGAGGTCCGTGACGTGCACCCGTCCCACTACGGACGCATGTGCCCGATCGAGACCCCCGAAGGCCCGAACATCGGTCTGATCGGTTCGCTCGCCTCGTACGGCCGCGTCAACGCGTTCGGCTTCGTCGAGACGCCGTACCGCAAGGTCGAGGGCGGCCAGGTCACCGACGAGGTGGACTACCTGACCGCCGACGAGGAGGACCGCTTCGTCATCGCGCAGGCCAACGCCGCGCTCAACGACGACCTGCGTTTCTCCGAGGCCCGCGTACTCGTCCGCCGCCGCGGCGGCGAGGTCGACTACGTGTCGCCCGAGGACGTGGACTACATGGACGTCTCGCCGCGCCAGATGGTGTCGGTCGCGACCGCCATGATCCCGTTCCTCGAGCACGACGACGCCAACCGCGCCCTCATGGGCGCGAACATGATGCGCCAGGCCGTTCCGCTCATCAAGGCGGAGGCCCCGCTCGTCGGCACCGGCATGGAGTACCGCTGCGCCACCGACGCCGGCGACGTCATCAAGGCGGAGAAGGACGGTGTGATCCAGGAGGTCTCGGCCGACTACGTCACCGTCGCCAACGACGACGGCACGTACACCACGTACCGCATCGCGAAGTTCTCCCGCTCCAACCAGGGCACCTCGGTCAACCAGAAGGTCGTCGTCTCCGAGGGCGACCGGGTCATCGAGGGCCAGGTCCTCGCCGACGGGCCGGCCACCGAGAACGGTGAGATGGCGCTCGGCAAGAACCTGCTCGTGGCGTTCATGCCGTGGGAGGGTCACAACTACGAGGACGCGATCATCCTGTCGCAGCGCCTCGTGCAGGACGACGTCCTCTCCTCGATCCACATCGAGGAGCACGAGGTCGACGCCCGTGACACCAAGCTCGGCCCGGAGGAGATCACCCGGGACATCCCGAACGTCTCCGAGGAGGTCCTCGCCGACCTCGACGAGCGCGGCATCATCCGTATCGGTGCCGAGGTCGTCGCCGGCGACATCCTGGTCGGCAAGGTCACCCCGAAGGGTGAGACCGAGCTGACCCCGGAGGAGCGCCTGCTTCGCGCGATCTTCGGTGAGAAGGCCCGCGAGGTCCGTGACACCTCGCTGAAGGTGCCGCACGGCGAGACCGGCAAGGTCATCGGCGTCCGCGTCTTCGACCGCGAGGAGGGCGACGAGCTTCCCCCCGGTGTGAACCAGCTGGTGCGCGTGTACGTCGCGCAGAAGCGCAAGATCACCGACGGTGACAAGCTCGCCGGCCGCCACGGCAACAAGGGCGTCATCTCCAAGATCCTGCCGATCGAGGACATGCCGTTCCTGGAGGACGGCACCCCGGTCGACATCATCCTCAACCCGCTCGGCGTCCCGTCCCGAATGAACCCGGGACAGGTCCTGGAGATCCACCTCGGTTGGCTCGCCAGCCAGGGCTGGGACGTCTCCGGTCTCGCCGACGAGTGGGCCCAGCGCCTGCAGGCCATCGGTGCCGACCAGGTCGACCCCCGCACCAACGTCGCGACCCCGGTCTTCGACGGCGCCCGCGAGGACGAGCTGGCGGGTCTGCTGGAGCACACGATCCCGAACCGCGACGGCGACCGCATGGTCCTGCCGTCCGGCAAGGCGCGCCTGTTCGACGGGCGCTCCGGCGAGCCGTTCCCGGACCCGATCTCGGTCGGGTACATGTACATCCTCAAGCTGCACCACCTGGTCGACGACAAGCTGCACGCGCGCTCGACCGGTCCGTACTCGATGATCACCCAGCAGCCGCTGGGTGGTAAGGCTCAGTTCGGTGGCCAGCGGTTCGGTGAGATGGAGGTGTGGGCGCTCGAGGCATACGGCGCCGCATACGCCCTCCAGGAGCTGCTGACCATCAAGTCCGACGACGTCACCGGCCGCGTGAAGGTCTACGAGGCCATCGTCAAGGGCGAGAACATCCCCGAGCCCGGCATCCCCGAGTCCTTCAAGGTGCTCATCAAGGAGATGCAGTCCCTGTGCCTCAACGTGGAGGTGCTGTCCTCGGACGGCATGTCCATCGAGATGCGCGACACCGACGAGGACGTCTTCCGCGCCGCGGAGGAGCTCGGTATCGACCTGTCCCGGCGCGAGCCGAGCAGCGTCGAAGAGGTCTGACGGGCCTCCCGCCACCCCTCACCCGGGGTGGCGGGTCCCGGGACCCCGTACAGACCATGATTGAGACACGACCCTGAGAGGGATTGACGCATAGTGCTCGACGTCAACTTCTTCGACGAGCTGCGGATCGGCCTGGCTACCGCTGACGACATCCGTCAGTGGTCCCACGGCGAGGTCAAGAAGCCGGAGACCATCAACTACCGCACGCTCAAGCCCGAGAAGGACGGACTCTTCTGCGAGAAGATCTTCGGTCCTACCCGGGACTGGGAGTGCTACTGCGGCAAGTACAAGCGCGTCCGCTTCAAGGGCATCATCTGTGAGCGCTGTGGCGTCGAGGTCACGCGCGCCAAGGTGCGCCGCGAGCGGATGGGCCACATCGAGCTGGCCGCTCCCGTCACCCACATCTGGTACTTCAAGGGCGTTCCGTCGCGGCTGGGCTACCTGCTCGACCTCGCCCCGAAGGACCTGGAGAAGGTCATCTACTTCGCCGCGTACATGATCACGTACGTGGACGAGGAGCGCCGCACGCGCGACCTGCCCTCGCTCGAGGCCCACATCTCCGTCGAGCGCCAGCAGGTCGAGAACCGCCGCGACGCCGACCTGGAGGCCCGCGCCAAGAAGCTCGAGGCCGACCTGGCCGAGCTCGAGGCCGAGGGCGCCAAGGCCGACGTGCGCCGCAAGGTGCGCGAGGGTGCCGAGCGTGAGATGAAGCAGCTGCGCGACCGCGCCCAGCGCGAGATCGACCGTCTCGACGAGGTGTGGAGCCGCTTCAAGAACCTCAAGGTCCAGGACCTCGAGGGCGACGAGCTGCTCTACCGCGAGCTGCGTGACCGCTTCGGCACGTACTTCGACGGTTCGATGGGTGCCGCGGCGCTGCAGAAGCGCCTGGAGTCCTTCGACCTGGAGGAGGAGGCCGAGCGCCTCCGCGAGATCATCCGTACCGGCAAGGGGCAGAAGAAGACCCGTGCGCTCAAGCGCCTCAAGGTCGTCTCCGCCTTCCTGCAGACCAGCAACAGCCCCAAGGGCATGGTGCTGGACTGCGTGCCGGTGATCCCGCCGGACCTGCGTCCGATGGTGCAGCTGGACGGTGGCCGCTTCGCGACCTCCGACCTGAACGACCTGTACCGCCGTGTGATCAACCGCAACAACCGACTGAAGCGTCTGCTCGACCTCGGTGCCCCCGAGATCATCGTGAACAACGAGAAGCGGATGCTGCAGGAGGCCGTCGACGCGCTGTTCGACAACGGCCGCCGCGGCCGCCCGGTCACCGGTCCGGGCAACCGCCCCCTGAAGTCCCTCAGCGACATGCTGAAGGGCAAGCAGGGCCGCTTCCGTCAGAACCTGCTCGGCAAGCGGGTCGACTACTCGGCGCGTTCCGTGATCGTCGTCGGCCCGCAGCTGAAGCTGCACCAGTGCGGTCTGCCCAAGGCCATGGCGCTGGAGCTCTTCAAGCCGTTCGTGATGAAGCGCCTGGTCGACCTGAACCACGCGCAGAACATCAAGTCGGCCAAGCGCATGGTCGAGCGCGGCCGCACCGTCGTGTACGACGTCCTCGAAGAGGTCATCGCCGAGCACCCGGTGCTGCTGAACCGTGCGCCCACGCTGCACCGCCTCGGCATCCAGGCCTTCGAGCCGCAGCTGGTCGAGGGCAAGGCCATCCAGATCCACCCGCTCGTCTGCACCGCGTTCAACGCGGACTTCGACGGTGACCAGATGGCCGTGCACCTGCCGCTGTCCGCGGAGGCGCAGGCCGAGGCCCGCATCCTGATGCTGTCCTCGAACAACATCCTGAAGCCGGCCGACGGCCGTCCGGTCACCATGCCGACCCAGGACATGGTGCTGGGCCTCTTCTTCCTCACCACGGACGAGCAGGAGCGCGAGGTGCGCGGCGAGGGCCGCGCGTTCAACTCCACCGCCGAGGCGATCATGGCGTTCGACGCCCGGGAGCTCTCGCTCCAGGCGAAGATCGACATCCGCTTCCCCATCGGCACCGTGCCGCCGCGCGGCTGGACCCCGCCGGTGGACGAGGACGGGGACGACGCCGTCGGGACCGGTCCCTGGCAGCAGGGCGACAGCTTCCGGCTGACGACCACCCTGGGCCGCGCGCTCTTCAACGAGCTGCTGCCCGAGGACTACCCGTTCGTGGACTACACGGTCGGCAAGAAGCAGCTCTCCGAGATCGTCAACGACCTCGCCGAGCGCTACCCGAAGGTCATCGTGGCGGCGACGCTCGACAACCTGAAGGCGGCCGGCTTCTACTGGGCGACCCGTTCCGGTGTCACCGTGGCCATCTCCGACGTCGTCGTTCCCGAGGCGAAGAAGGAGATCGTCGCGGGCTACGAGGCGCAGGACGAGAAGGTCCAGAAGCAGTACGAGCGCGGTCTGATCACCAAGGACGAGCGCACGCAGGAGCTCATCGCGATCTGGACCAAGGCGACCAACGAGGTCGCCGAGGCCATGAACGAGAACTTCCCGAAGACCAACCCCATCTTCATGATGGTCAACTCGGGTGCTCGCGGAAACATGATGCAGATGCGTCAGATCGCGGGTATGCGTGGTCTGGTGTCGAACGCCAAGAACGAGACGATCCCGCGTCCGATCAAGGCGTCCTTCCGCGAGGGTCTCTCCGTGCTGGAGTACTTCATCTCCACGCACGGTGCCCGTAAGGGTCTCGCCGACACCGCCCTGCGTACGGCCGACTCGGGTTACCTGACCCGTCGTCTGGTCGACGTCTCGCAGGACGTCATCATCCGCGAGGAGGACTGCGGCACCGACCGCGGTCTGAAGCTGCGGATCGCCGAGCGGGGCGCCGACGGCGTCCTGCGCAAGGCGGACGACGTCGAGACGTCGGTGTACGCGCGGATGCTCGCCGAGGACGTCGTGGTGGACGGCAAGGTCATCGCGCCGGCCAACGTCGACCTCGGTGACGTGCTGATCGACGCGCTCGTGGGCGCGGGTGTCGAGGAGGTCAAGACCCGCTCGGTCCTGACCTGCGAGTCCGCGGTCGGCACGTGCGCGTACTGCTACGGCCGTTCGCTCGCCACCGGCAAGCTGGTCGACATCGGTGAGGCGGTCGGCATCATCGCCGCCCAGTCCATCGGTGAGCCCGGTACCCAGCTGACGATGCGTACCTTCCACACCGGTGGTGTGGCCGGTGACGACATCACGCAGGGTCTGCCGCGTGTCGTCGAGCTCTTCGAGGCCCGTACCCCGAAGGGTGTCGCCCCGATCTCCGAGGTCGCCGGCATCGTCCGGGTCGAGGAGACCGAGAAGACCAAGAAGATCGTCATCACCCCGGACGACGGCAGCGACGAGGCGGCGTACCCGATCTCGAAGCGCGCCAAGCTCCTGGTGCGGGACGGCGACCACGTCGAGGTGGGCCAGAAGCTCACCTTCGGTGCCACCAACCCGCACGACGTGCTGCGGATCCTCGGCCAGCGCGCCGTCCAGGTCCACCTGGTCGGCGAGGTCCAGAAGGTCTACAACTCGCAGGGTGTGTCGATCCACGACAAGCACATCGAGATCATCATCCGGCAGATGCTGCGCCGCGTGACGATCATCGAGTCCGGCGACGCGGAGCTGCTGCCGGGCGAGCTGGTGGAGCGCTCGAAGTTCGAGCACGAGAACCGTCGCGTGGTCCAGGAAGGCGGCCACCCGGCCTCCGGCCGTCCGCAGCTGATGGGTATCACCAAGGCCTCGCTGGCGACCGAGTCGTGGCTGTCGGCGGCGTCCTTCCAGGAGACGACCAGGGTCCTGACCGACGCGGCGATCAACGCCAAGTCGGACTCCCTGATCGGCCTCAAGGAGAACGTCATCATCGGTAAGCTCATCCCGGCCGGTACGGGCCTCGCCCGCTACCGCAACATCCGGGTCGAGCCGACCGAGGAGGCCAAGGCCGCGATGTACTCGGCCGTCGGCTACGACGACATCGACTACTCGCCGTTCGGCACCGGCTCCGGCCAGGCCGTTCCGCTGGAGGACTACGACTACGGTCCGTACAACCAGTAAGGCGTACGTCTGACGCCAAGGGCGGTCACCCTCCGGGGTGGCCGCCCTTCGGCGTGTCCCGGGCGATGCCGGCGGGCCGGGCAACTGCCCCGTGCGACGGGGCGCCTGGGCGGGCGGCTCGGCTCGGGGCCCGCCGTGCAGCGTTCGGCGGGGGACTGGCGGTGCCGTCGGGTCCGATCGCCCTGCCCGGGGCCGCCCACGCGTCTCGGCACCCGCTTTCACGTGGTGGTTCTCCGCCGACGGACGGCTACGCAGGGTGCCCGCCCCGGCCCCGTGGGGAGCCGGGGTGGCGATCGATGGAGAGAAGTTCCGCGGGGCGCGGCACAATGGAATCGAGGGCGTCGGCGGCTCGGGTGGACATCTGGCGAAAGTCCGGAGTGTCGGGCGGGCTCCATTTGTTTTGACCGAAGTCGGTGAGGTAGGTACGCTCAGACCTTGTGCCTGGGGTGTGCCTGGGCTCATGTGCGTGTCCTCAGCCGCACAGCGAGCCAAGACCGGCCACCGTAATCTGCGCCTTTTCCGCCTTCGGCGGGGGTCCGCGGTATTCGACACACCCGACCGCGTGGGTCGGCGACGTTCCAGGTTAGCTTTACTACACGGCACACAGAAACCGGAGAAGTAGTGCCTACGATCCAGCAGCTGGTCCGGAAGGGCCGGCAGGACAAGGTCGAGAAGAACAAGACGCCCGCACTCGAGGGTTCCCCTCAGCGTCGCGGTGTCTGCACGCGTGTGTTCACGACCACCCCGAAGAAGCCGAACTCGGCCCTCCGTAAGGTCGCGCGTGTGCGTCTGACCTCGGGCATCGAGGTCACGGCCTACATTCCGGGTGAGGGACACAACCTGCAGGAGCACTCCATCGTGCTCGTGCGTGGTGGCCGTGTGAAGGACCTGCCGGGTGTTCGCTACAAGATCATCCGCGGTTCCCTCGACACCCAGGGTGTCAAGAACCGCAAGCAGGCCCGCAGCCGCTACGGCGCCAAGAAGGAGAAGTAAGAATGCCTCGTAAGGGCCCCGCCCCGAAGCGCCCGGTCATCATCGACCCGGTCTACGGTTCTCCTCTGGTGACCTCGCTGATCAACAAGATCCTGCTCAACGGCAAGCGTTCCACCGCCGAGCGCATCGTCTACGGCGCCATGGAAGGCCTCCGTGAGAAGACCGGCGCCGACCCGGTCATCACGCTGAAGCGCGCCCTCGAGAACGTCAAGCCGTCCCTCGAGGTCAAGTCCCGCCGTGTCGGTGGCGCCACCTACCAGGTGCCGATCGAGGTCAAGCCCGGTCGCGCCTCCACCCTCGCGCTGCGCTGGGTCGTCGGTTACTCCCGCGCCCGCCGTGAGAAGACCATGACCGAGCGCCTCATGAACGAGCTCCTGGACGCCTCGAACGGCCTCGGTGCTTCGGTCAAGAAGCGCGAGGACACGCACAAGATGGCCGAGTCCAACAAGGCCTTCGCGCACTACCGCTGGTAGTCGCAGACCCCATCGAGAACCGAGAGAAGACGAAAGCCTTATGGCTACCACTTCGCTTGACCTGGCCAAGGTCCGCAACATCGGGATCATGGCCCACATCGACGCGGGCAAGACGACCACCACCGAGCGCATCCTGTTCTACACCGGTGTTTCGTACAAGATCGGTGAGGTCCACGACGGCGCCGCCACGATGGACTGGATGGAGCAGGAGCAGGAGCGCGGCATCACGATCACGTCCGCCGCGACGACCTGTCACTGGCCGCTCGAGGACGTCGACCACACCATCAACATCATCGACACCCCGGGGCACGTCGACTTCACCGTCGAGGTGGAGCGCTCCCTGCGTGTGCTCGACGGTGCCGTGACGGTGTTCGACGGCGTGGCCGGTGTCGAGCCGCAGTCCGAGACCGTGTGGCGTCAGGCCGACCGCTACGGCGTTCCGCGCATCTGCTTCGTGAACAAGCTCGACCGCACCGGTGCCGAGTTCCACCGCTGTGTCGACATGATCAGCGACCGCCTGGGTGCGCAGCCGATCGTCATGCAGCTCCCGATCGGCGCCGAGGCCGACTTCAAGGGCGTCATCGACCTGGTCCGCATGAAGGCCCTGGTCTGGTCCGCCGAGGCCGCCAAGGGCGAGATGTACGACACCGTCGACATCCCGGACACCCACACCGAGGCTGCCGAGGAGTACCGCGGCAAGCTGCTCGAGGCCGTGGCCGAGAACGACGAGGAGATCATGGAGCTGTACCTCGAGGGCCAGGAGCCCTCCGAGGAGCAGCTGTACGCCGCGATCCGTCGTATCACCATCGCCTCCGGCAAGAGCAAGGGCACCACGGTCACCCCGGTGTTCTGCGGCACCGCGTTCAAGAACAAGGGCGTGCAGCCCCTGCTCGACGCGGTCGTCCGTTACCTGCCGTCGCCGCTCGACGTCGAGGCCATCGAGGGACACGACGTCAAGGACGCCGAGCAGGTCGTCCGCCGCAAGCCGTCCGACGACGAGCCGCTGTCGGCGCTGGCGTTCAAGATCATGAGCGACCCGCACCTCGGCAAGCTCACCTTCGTGCGCATCTACTCCGGCCGTCTGGAGTCCGGCACCGCGGTGCTGAACTCTGTGAAGGGCCGCAAGGAGCGCATCGGCAAGATCTACCGCATGCACGCCAACAAGCGTGAGGAGATCGAGTCGGTGGGCGCCGGCGACATCGTCGCCGTCATGGGCCTGAAGCAGACCACCACCGGTGAGACGCTCGCGGACGAGAAGAACCCGGTCATCCTGGAGTCCATGGACTTCCCGGCGCCGGTCATCGAGGTCGCGATCGAGCCCAAGTCCAAGGGCGACCAGGAGAAGCTGGGTGTTGCCATCCAGCGTCTCGCGGAGGAGGACCCCTCCTTCCAGGTGCACACCAACGAGGAGACCGGCCAGACCGTCATCGGCGGTATGGGCGAGCTTCACCTCGAGGTGCTCGTCGACCGCATGAAGCGCGAGTTCCGCGTCGAGGCCAACGTCGGCAAGCCGCAGGTCGCGTACCGCGAGACCATCCGTAAGTCGGTCGACCGCGTGGACTACACCCACAAGAAGCAGACCGGTGGTACCGGTCAGTTTGCCAAGGTGCAGATCGCGGTCGAGCCGATCGAGGGCGGCGACGCCGCTTACGAGTTCGTGAACAAGGTCACCGGTGGCCGCATCCCGAAGGAGTACATCCCTTCCGTGGACGCCGGCTGCCAGGAGGCGATGTCGTTCGGCATCCTCGCCGGCTACGAGATGACGGGCGTCCGCGTCACGCTTCTCGACGGTGCCTTCCACGAGGTCGACTCCTCCGAGCTCGCGTTCAAGATCGCCGGTTCGCAGGCCTTCAAGGAGGCCGCGCGCAAGGCGTCCCCGGTTCTCCTCGAGCCGATGATGGCCGTTGAGGTCACGTCGCCCGAGGACTACATGGGTGATGTCATCGGTGACATCAACTCCCGCCGTGGCCAGATCCAGGCCATGGAGGAGCGTGCCGGTGCCCGCGTCGTCAAGGGCCTGGTGCCGCTGTCGGAGATGTTCGGCTACGTCGGCGACCTCCGCAGCAAGACCTCGGGTCGCGCAAGCTACTCGATGCAGTTCGACTCCTACGCCGAGGTTCCGCGGAACGTCGCCGAGGAGATCATCGCGAAGGCCAAGGGCGAGTAACTCACCCGAGTACACGCTTTAGGCTTGACGCCGAACCGTCGGGGCGTTCCCCGCGAACCCGTGAGGCTCGTCCCGGCGGTCGGCACCACCAGCAAAGATCACCCTGGCGCCGATGAGTAAGGCGTACAGAACCACTCCACAGGAGGACCCCAGTGGCGAAGGCGAAGTTCGAGCGGACTAAGCCGCACGTCAACATCGGCACCATCGGTCACATCGACCACGGTAAGACGACCCTCACGGCCGCCATTACCAAGGTGCTGCACGACGCGTTCCCGGACCTGAACGAGGCCTCGGCGTTCGACCAGATCGACAAGGCTCCTGAGGAGCGCCAGCGCGGTATCACCATCTCCATCGCGCACGTCGAGTACCAGACCGAGTCGCGTCACTACGCCCACGTCGACTGCCCCGGTCACGCGGACTACATCAAGAACATGATCACGGGTGCCGCCCAGATGGACGGCGCCATCCTCGTGGTCGCCGCCACCGACGGCCCGATGCCGCAGACCAAGGAGCACGTGCTCCTGGCCCGCCAGGTCGGCGTTCCGTACATCGTCGTCGCCCTGAACAAGGCCGACATGGTGGACGACGAGGAGATCCTGGAGCTCGTCGAGCTCGAGGTGCGTGAGCTCCTCTCCGAGTACGAGTTCCCGGGCGACGACGTTCCGGTCGTCAAGGTCTCGGCGCTCAAGGCTCTCGAGGGCGACAAGGAGTGGGGCCAGTCGGTCCTGAACCTGATGGCCGCCGTCGACGAGGCGATCCCGCAGCCCGAGCGTGACATCGACAAGCCGTTCCTGATGCCGATCGAGGACGTCTTCACGATCACCGGTCGTGGCACCGTCGTCACCGGCCGTATCGAGCGTGGTGTCCTCAAGGTCAACGAGACCGTCGACATCGTCGGTATCAAGACCGAGAAGACGACCACCACGGTCACCGGCATCGAGATGTTCCGCAAGCTGCTCGACGAGGGCCAGGCCGGAGAGAACGTCGGTCTGCTCCTCCGCGGCATCAAGCGCGAGGACGTCGAGCGCGGCCAGGTCATCATCAAGCCCGGTTCGGTCACCCCGCACACCGAGTTCGAGGCCCAGGCCTACATCCTGTCGAAGGATGAGGGTGGTCGTCACACCCCGTTCTTCAACAACTACCGCCCGCAGTTCTACTTCCGTACCACGGACGTGACCGGCGTCGTGACCCTCCCCGAGGGCACCGAGATGGTCATGCCGGGCGACAACACCACCATGTCCGTCCAGCTGATCCAGCCGGTCGCCATGGAGGAGGGCCTGAAGTTCGCCATCCGCGAGGGTGGCCGGACCGTCGGCGCCGGCCAGGTCACCAAGATCACCAAGTAATCTCGCTTGTTCGATCGGGTTGACCCGGTTGCTCTGAACTAGAGCGCATCGCACCAAGCAGGGGCCCGTACGGCAGCACGTCGTACGGGCCCTTCGCCGTGCCCGCGCGCGGATGACGCCTCCGTGCGTACAACGACGGCCTGCGCAACCCATCGGTTGCGCAGGCCGTCGTCTACTGGCCCCGGTCTCGCCCTTGCTGAGTAAGGTCAGTTCCGTGGGGGACAGGCGTATGTGGTGGCCAGGAGGGAATGGCGGGACGCCCCGTCGCTGTGCACCAGACGATGCACGGAAGAGGGGATGAATCCGCCGAACAGCGTGCCGACGAGCCCCAGCGCCTGAATCCGGAGATTCAGGTCGTAGGTTGCCATCGCGACCCGACCCGCACTGACGCGGTACCCGTGGGACCCCGCCCAGGTGTCTGCCCGGTCCAGGTTGGCGTACACCGCGACGATCCCCGCCGCGGTGGAGAACTCGCGCTGGACGCCGAGGTTCTCGACCGGCCCGAGTGCGTCGAGTCCCGCCAGGTGCCAGCTGCCCTCGGCTGTCACGCGGTACAGCCCCGGCGCCGCGCCCTCGCTGCGGAAGGCGAAGACGAAGCCCTCCAGCGCGCCCGCCGCGGCGTCGAGCCCCCAGTCGTCGCGGTCCCTGAGCAGCGCCTCGGTCAGCAGAGACAGGATCACGCCGGTACGTACCGGCTGCGGCGCGTACTGGAGCGTGGAGCGCCGGCGCTGAAGCGTGTCCCGCAGATCGTGGACAGGTCGCAGGTCGTCGGCCTGCACAGCCGGTTCGACGGGCACGGCGTTCGGGAACGGGACCGGCCGGCGCTCCGCGGCCAGGCCGTCCGACGTGCTCTTCCGGGAGGTGAAGCCCTCCAGCACGGCCGTCATGGATGTCAGATCGCTTCTCACGCCGTACCTCCGAGGGTTGCCACGCCAGCGATGGGCTCATCGGCAGGTGATGTGCCGAGTACGAGGGCCAGCGCCTCGTCGTCCCAGTCCGAGTGCGGCGCGAAGCCGAGTCCCAGTTGCTGCGCGACCTCCCGGGCGGCGGCCAGGTTGCAGCCGGCGTCCAGGAAGACCAGGCGGAAGCCGAACGTGCCGTACTTGGTCATGACCTTCTTGAGATCGCCGGTGATGACGATCTCGCACGGCGCGTCACCCGGGGGCACCCGGCTGGAGATGGCCGCGAGCGTGTGACTGCCCTGGGCGTACGCGTAGATTCCCGGAGGCATGATCCGTTCGTCGCGCAGGACCACGTATGCGGTTGTGCACCCGATGTTCCCCGACGCCGCGGTCCATCGCTTCACGCGTTCCGTCGTGCTCTCCTCGTCCTTGACCCCGAAGGCGATCTTCAGCACCGTTCCCAGGGCGTCCAGGGAGAGCGGGACATCGCCGCGGGACGGATCGTGCCGCTCGGATTTCGCGAGGGCGGCGAGATCGAGGGCGGGAAGCGGTGTGTGCGGGCGGCTCGGCCAGTCTTTGAACTGCGACTGCAGGCGCAGATTGGCTGCGTAGTAGTGCGCCTGGTGGTCCTTCGGCGCGAGGAACGCACGCGGCGGCATCGCGACCGAGGCCTCGTAGACGGCGCCGGCGGGCGCTTGCGCGACAGGCCCCCGCGTGTAAGAGCACCGCGGGCATCCCGGGCGGATGGCGGCCGGGCGGTAGTCCGTGGAGAGGGTCGCGGTGTCCGTCACGGTGGAGTCGGCCGGAAGGTGCGAGATCGTGGCCCGTGCGAGCAGAGCGACGACGTGGTGCGCCGCGAGGCCGGCGACCAGGTCGTGCAGGTGCTCTGGCAGCTCGCCGGAGAACTCCGCCTCGCCGTGGCTGCCGCAGTCCAGGCAGGGAGTGATCGAGACGTCGACGTAGGGGCCGACGGTGATCGCCCGCGCGTCGGCGCGCACCCGCAGCAGCGGACGCCCGTCCTGTCGGCATCGTTCCTCGATGGCTGCCAGAAGAGGCGTCGACGAGGCCGTTTCGAAGAACACGGTGAGTTCGTCCGGGAGGTCCGACGGGCCGACCGGGGTTGTGACCGGCCGGCACACCTCCCGCAGCGACCGCCGGGCCGCGGTGACGAGGGCGGGGTCCCCCTCGAGGCGCACTGTACGGCGGGCCAGATGCGAGACGGCGTCCGCCCAGGACGGGTTCGCCCCCGTGGAGTTGCCCAGCCGGGACAGGAAGACGGCCCACTCCGGCGCCACGCTCGGCTTTTCGCCGGACGCGGCCTCCTCGATCGCCCCGGCCGTCCAGAGCAGGGCCAGGCACTTGTAGACCGTGTTCTCGTCGAACCCGACCTTGCTCGCCAACTCCGCGTGTCCGCGGGTGCCGTCGCACGCGTCGGTCAGGGGCACCAGCCCGTCCCGCGCGAACGCACCAGAGAACACCTGTGCCCGGTCCGCCCCGTCGAGCACGACGGAATCTCCGGCCCGTCGGAGTCGCACCCCGCGTCGAAGGATGGGCCGGACAGGCACCATCAACTGCATGTCCGTACGTGCGGCCTGCCCGATCTGCTCGGCCTTCATCTCGGCAACCATGATCGATCTCCTTCCTTACCGCAGTAGTTCCGGGAACGGCATCGCGCTGTCGGGACGCATCTGGGCGAACCGGTCCCCGCACCGCGGGCACCGGTTCACCGACACCGTCGCCGCGGACGACACGGCTCCCGAGATGAGGCTGAACGTGCGCACGGTGCCCCCGATCCCGGTGGTGCCGGCTGCGATGTCGGCGAGAGCGAGTTCCAGGAGGCCGGAGGCGACGGCCAGGTGCAGCGGGCCGAAGCCCTCCGGCAGGCCGGTCAGCGCCGCCTCCATGTCGTACGGGTGAGCCGTGCCCGCGTGCTGGGCGGCGCGCTTCCGATAGCACGCGTAGCACGCCGTGCGGCCCGGAACGACGGCCGGCCCGCACACGATCTTGGTCGACAGCAGCTGGAGTCCGACGGACGGCGTGCCCTGCTCCGCGCAGATCCGGTCGACCTCGTCGCGGAGCTCGGGGGCGCTGCCGGAATGCACGGGGACGACGGCATCCGCGTGCGGCGCCACGCCGCTCACGAAGTCCTCGAAGGAGACCCGCTGCTCCGCGGGGACACCACGGTGCTCCATGAGCTTTCGGCCGAAGCTGTCGCGTACGAGGTACAGGCACCGCGGACGGGGATCGGGCGACATGCTGCTCTGCTCCTTCTTCTCGCTCATGCGAACGCCTGCGGCTCGGGGTTGAGCGCGTCCTCGGCGTGGCTCGTGTGTCCCATGGCATGGGGCGCCTTGTACAGGCGCGGCGTGCCGAGGTAGCGCTCGCCGTGCACGAACGACACGGGCATCGCCTCGGGCACGAGCACCTTCACCGCCCGCATGCCCACTTGGCGCGCCTCGTCCGTGGTGATGTCGGCGACGAGTACCTCGGCGCCGCGTGACGCGAGCCGGGAGACCACGGTGTCCAGCAGGTCCGCCTCCGCGGACAGGCTCGGCATGCCGTCGAGTCCGTACGCGGGGCGTTCGCCTTCCAGCAGGAAGTCGAAGACCTCTCGCCGTTCTGATGACGCGTTGTGGACGGCGCCGCCGACCACGCTCACCTGGGAAAGGTCGGGTTCGCGCCCGTCGTAGGCGGATACGTACCCGCGCAATGCCACGCGCAGGGAGGACAGTTCGCGGTAGATCTTGCCCAGAGCACCCTCCGGACGGACGTCGCACGTGGCGGCGACGATCTGGGCGAGCGTGGGATCGGCGTCGGCGAGCTGCACCGCGTAGATCACCGGGACACCGAAGTCCGTCGTCGCGTCGAACAGCCTGACTCGTAGATCCGTCGAGGTGCCGACCCGGTGCAGCGCCCGTGTGCCGGCGCTGAGCTGTTCCGGGTCCACGACCAGCTCGGGCAGTCGCAGCCGCTGGAGCCAGACCAGCGCGATGGAGTCCCGCTCGACGACCTCCAGCAACCCGCCGAGCACGGCGGCCCGTACGTCGGAGTGCACCGCGGCCCCGGTCGTGATGCCGCGGGTGAACTTCTCGGACTCCGAGAAGTAGGGCATATGGAGGTATACAGAGATCGCGGGGACGAGCACGGGCACCTGTCGGGTGAGCGACCACGCGCGGACCCAGCGGATCGGGACGGACGGGTCGTACTCGCTCAGTCTGCAGTCGTCCCGATCCAGCTCCGTGGGCGAGCACCTGGGCCACCGCGACGGCGACGCGAACTCCTCGGTGAGGTCGTTCTCAGCGGCGACCACCATCTCGCCGTCGTCCCACGCACACGTGGAGTACCGCTCGAGCGCCTCCGCGATGGAGAGCAACTTGGCCCGCTCGGGCGTGAGTCCGGTGCCCGCGCCGTCGGAGTTGCCAGTGTCCTCGTCGGCGGCCCACGTCCGGAGGTTCGAGAGGGCGCGGGATGGGACGCCGAGGTGCGACAGATGGACCGCGAAGGGCGGCTCGCCCTCGCGTACCGGCAGCGGTGAGGTGCGCGAGACCAGTCCGTACGGCGAGACGAGTTCCTCGAGACGGCGCAGCTCGTCGGGGATGTACTCATGGTGCCTGTTCACGTGCATGTGGATCTTCTTCCTGCGGTCGTGAGATCTGCGAGCCCGGGCCGCGTCACTCGACAGCCGCCGAGGGGACCGCCGCCATGGTCTTGGCGAGGTCGTCGAGGCCGTCCTGGAGCTCCTGCATGGACTTTCCGCAGACCTCTTCGTTGGCACGTGCGATGACGTAACAGAAGACGTATCGCTCCGCCAGGCTGAAACCGAGCGAGTACAGGCCGCTGTACAGCAGGCTGGTCTGCAGCCGGAAGGCCAGGAAGTCGGCGTCGCGGTGCATCAGGCGGTCCAGCTCCGGACTGGGCGGCGTGTGGAACCGTGTGGGTTCGACCGGAGCCCCGCGCTCGCGCACGAGGTCTTCGAGGGTGTAGCCGGCGTTGACGATGGAGCCGTCCAGAAAGGTTTCAGCCAGGTGGCTGGATTGGGACGTGATGAGCTCCGTCCATTTCTGCACCGGCGTATCATCCGCCAGGTCTACGTTCGGGTCTCCACACGCCTCGATGAAGGCTCGAATGGTCGGTCCGACCTGTTCGTAGAACCGCGCGCAAGCGGCTTCGAAGGACTCCGGATCCTTGGTGCGAAGATAGACCGCCTCGAAATGCGATCGGTAGCTCAGTAGGCGCAGCGACAGCAGGTCGCGGAGTTCGTAACCGCCAATACTCCGCTGCGGAGACCTCAATAGAGTCGCTCTGGTATGCGCGGCCATAAGGCGGAGGGCGCCGAGTGCTCTCAACAGCGGACGCCCTTCTTCCGCTGCATGGTTCAAGAACGAGACGAGGGCGGGTGCGGCCTCCTGGAAGAGTCGCTGAGAAGAGGCGGAGAATCCGCTTCCGCTGAACCCTGCATTCCACATCGGTGACGGGACCACCTCTCGCGGCACCTCGTCGACGCGCGCGACACACCCGTACTGTTGGGCGAGACTCTGCAGCTCGTCGCGTATGGAGTCGGGATTCACCACCTCATCGATGCTGATCTGAAGGGTGTTCGCGCCGACCTGCCCGTCGTGTGTGCGGACGAAGTAGTAGGGGCCGTGGCCTCCTACCCGCTCTGGCGAGAACAGTGCCCGAATGAGTGGCGCAAAAGTATCGGTGTATTTTGCGCCATCGGGCTGCGGGATGCCGGCGAAAAGATGCACGAAGTAGCCCCCAGATTCGAGCCGACGCCAGGTATGCCGTCACATGATCTTGAACCGACTGTAACTCGAATGGTCAAGTCCGAGGGCATCCAATGTGTTGTGATCTACGTCACCCGGTTGCTGGTTGCCGAAGATCGATTGCCGGAGTTAGGTTCGAAGTGCATCGACGAAAGGAGGTGAAAGCAGTGGAGCAGCAGATTGAGCTCGACGTCCTCGAGATCTCGGACCTCATCGCTGGCGCTGGTGAGAACGACGACCTGGCGCAGGTGATGGCCGCCTCGTGCACGACCAGCAGCGTTTCGACGTCTTCTTCGTCGTCCTCGTCCTGATTAAGGGACTAGGAAATAGTTGAGCCACCGTCGAGGTGCACCTCGACGGTGGCTCAATTTAATTCTGACGCTTTTAATTGAGTATCGAGAAATCAAGTCGTTCTCGGCGGCGCGCCAAGGCAAGGGTGTCGAACCGCTCGGAGCGGCGCCAGGGCCTGCGTCAGGGCGGGGCCAGAGCGTGCGCCGCCGGTCAGCGGAGACCTGATCGCATGGTTGCGCACGCGAACCGGCCGGCTCAGAGGAATGATCGGCGGGATCCGTGGGGCAGGCCCCCTTCTTCGTGGCCCGGCCCCGGCGTCCGCCCGCCGTGGTGAACCGGGCCCGCGTGACGAAGTTGGGGGATACCCATGGATGTGAACATCAGTCCGTATGTCGTCTACAGGCGGAGCCGGCTTCCGCTGGGCGAGCTCGGAGGGATGTCGTTCACCACCGCCTGGTCGCGCATCGATGAACTCCATGGCCTGCGGGCGGAGATCCGTGACCGTGCCGTCGGCCTGGCCGAGCGTCTCGGCGAGGCCGTGCCCACGCTGGGCAACGACGTCAGGACCCACCTCATCGGGGTGCGGCGCGACGTGCACAATCTGCGGCACGACCGGGTGGTGGCACGGCTGGAGCCGCTTCGCCCGCATCTGGACGCTGAGTTGTTCGACGAGGTCGAGAGCTGGTGCGGACTCGGTCTCCGGGCCGCGCAGTGCGAGCGAGAGGGCGGTACGGAGCTCGACCGTGAGATGGCCCAGGCCGCCGACGGCTTCCGTGCGCTCTTCGAGCACGATGCGATGGCCCGGAGCATCCAGCTCTCCGGCGACCGGCTCTACCGCGGCCTGCGTGACTTCGTAACGGGCGATGCAGAGGCCACCCTCAAGCCGAGCAAGGCCAGACTGCGGGAGTCGTCCCTCGTCAACTTCGCGTACCGGGCGAGCTTGAAGCCGTCGCCGTTCGGACGGTTCACGGAAATCGGCGCCTTCCGCCCGGATGCTCCGGGCGATCGGGGTGACCTGGTCACGGTGGGCTCCGGCCGCCGCGAACAGGAGCCGGACGAGTCGGTCACGACGCTGAACCGCCTGCTCGTGAACTGGGTGCTCGCAGCGGTGCCGCGGGTACCGGGTGGCCTGGAATCCGGGCACTTGGTGCTGAACTCGACCCTGCGGGCCGGCGACGAGTCGATCGAGTTCATCGGTGTCGCGCCCGGGTCCCGCGAGGACGGGAAGATCCCCTCGGAGACGGTACTGCGCATCCGCCGGGAGGCGATCTTCAACGCGCTGCTCGTGGCGATGCCCGACGGCGCGGCGCCGGCGGCCCATGTGCTGCGCGAGCTCACCGCCGTCACGGGCAGGGAAGTGGTGAGCCGGGAGGTCGCGCATGGTCTGATCAGGGCTGGCACCCTGTTCTTCCGGCCAAAGATCGACGATCACGACCCTGACTACGCGGCGAAGCTGGAGGAGACGCTCGCCGACGGCGGCACGGGGGAGATGGCGGCGCTGCGCGGGCACTTCTCCGAACTCCGGCGACTGGAGGTGGACTTCGCCGCAGCGGCCGCCGGGGAGCGCCAGAAGCTGCTCGACTCGGCCTACGCCGCGATCGACAGGATCGCCGGGCTGTGCAAGGTGTCGCCGCCCCCCGAGGACGTCCTGAAGTCACCGGTCTTCGAGGACACACCCGCCTCCACGGCGCCCCAGGCGTGGAGCCTGCCGACGGTGCAGCAGAGCATGCCCGCCCTGACAGGTCTCTGGCGTCTGGCCGCGATGATGGACAACGGCCAGGTGAAGCGGCTCGGCCTGCACGCCTTCGCGATCCGTGTGCTCGGGGAGCGCCGCAGCATGCCCTTCATCGAGTTCTTCCAGGCGTTCTCGTCGCTGACCGACCAGGAACAGGCCGACGTGTTCATGGGGCGTGAAGTGGAGGCTGCCGGGCGGTACATGACACAGCGGGCGGAGGCCCTGCGCACGATCCGGGAGCGGCTTGTGCCCGGGGACGGTGCAGTGCACCTGGACCCGACGGACATCGAGCGGGCCTGCGAAGGGGTGGAGGACCTCCTGTACACCGAGTCGGTGACCTTCCGGGCGCAGTTCGCCCGGGGCGTGCTGCCGGACCGGGACCGGACGCTCGTCGTGAACGGTCTGCTGACCGGCTACGGCGTCTACTTCTCACGGTTCGGATCTTTCGTCAAAGGCACCGGCGACTGGTCCCTGCCGGCAGCGCAGCGGGCGCATCTCGCCGACCGGTTCCCCGGCCAGGTCGACCTCAACTCCGTGCTCGGGTTCAACTTCAACCTGCACCCCTCGGTGACGCGGCGGGTCGTGAACTACCCAGGTGCGGTGTCGCTCGGCGCCGACCGGACGGTGTACACGCTGAACCGCCTGGAGGTCCGTGCGGAGCCCGGCTCCAAGTCCCTGCGTCTCTGGGACCCGGAGGCGCAAGAGTTCGTCGACCTCGTACCCATGAACTTCATGACCCCGGTCGGCGTGCCGCTTC
The DNA here is from genome assembly GCF_005795905.1 of Streptomyces marianii. NCBI lineage: Bacteria > Bacillati > Actinomycetota > Actinomycetes > Kitasatosporales > Streptomycetaceae > Streptomyces > Streptomyces marianii. Next base: position 3,399,800 of record NZ_VAWE01000001.1, on the reverse strand, counting down.
TCTACCGTCTGCTCGAGGCGCTCTCCCCGTCCAACCGCTACCTGTGGAAGCCACTGGAGGACATCCAGGACGCCGGGGGGCCCGTGGCGTACAGCGACACCGCACCGCGCCTCCTCGTGGGTGACGTCGTGGCGGAGCGCAGGTCCTGGAATGTGACCGCCGCCGACATTCCCATGCTCCAGGATCTGAGCCGGGACTCGTTCGACGCCCTCGTCGCCTTCGACGCGTGGCGCCGGTCCCGGGGCCTTCCCCGTCACGCCTTCGTGCTGTGCCAGACGCCCGAGGAGCGCGACGTGATGGCCGGGCGCAGCCGGAAGGTGACTCGTCAGTGGTCGGACTACGCGCACCTGCGTCGCGCCAGTGTCCACAAGCCGATGTACGTCGACTTCCGGAACCCCTTCCTGGTCCGGAGCTTCGCGAAGTCCGCGCTGTCGCGCGGCGATGTGCTCGTGTCCATGCGCGAGTGCCTCCCTTCGGTGGACGACTACGGTCCTGACACTGGCTGGACCGCGGCAGAGGAGTTCTTCATTGAACTATGCACAGACAAATAGTGGGCAGGCAGGGACGCGTGAGTGGCGGGTGGTGCACATCCACGTTCCGCACTCACTCCACACCCCCTTCCTGTGTGACGTGGTCGACCCGCTTCTCCGGGCCGAGGGGCTCCGGGACGACTTCTTCTTCCTCCGCTACTGGCAGGGCGGACCCCACCTGCGGTTGCGGATGCTCTGCGGCCCCGGGGCCGGATCGGCGGAGGCGGCCGAACGGGTCGTTGCGGGTCTGGCCGGCGCCATGCCGGAGTTCGGGGCCGAGGTGCGGGAGGAGTACGCGCTCGGGCTCGCGATGCAGGACGAACTTGCCCGGCTGGAGGGGGAGATCCCGAGGGAGGGCCGGCCCGTCGGCGCCCTCGATCGGGTGCCCTATGAGCCGGAGCACCGCAAGTACGGGGGGCCGGAGGGGGTGGAGATCGCCGAGACCGTCTTCCGGAAGTCGTCGGCGGCGGTCCTCGACCTGTTGGGCCGGCAACCGCGGGCATGGGTCGAAGAGCGACGGGCCCCGATCGGGGAGGCCGCGAGAGTCATGGCAATGTCCCTCCACGGGGCGGGCTTCGACCCGGAGGCCGCGACGCTGTTCCTGCGGGACTACGAGGACTGGTGGCGCACGTACGCGCCGGAAGTCATGCAGCGTGCCTGGCCGCAGCTGTACAGCAGTGCCTCGGCCCGGCTCGCCAAGCTGTGCAACGCGATCTGGCGTGGTGGTGCCACGGACGACGTGTTCCACGAGATCAGCGCGGAGGCCACCGCCCATGCCCGTTCCCTGTGCGGTGCGGAGCCCGACGGCGACGCCCGCGACCTGCGTCTCGACGGCACTCCGTACTCGGGCTGCCTCTCGAACTACGTGCACACCACTAACAACCGCCTCGGGCTGGTCCCTGCGGCCGAGGGGCTCGTCGCGTACCTCGTGCGCCGAGCGCTCGCAGAGCTGCCCGAGTAGGCAGCGGGGCGTGGTGGCCCCGGCGTCGAACGACCGTGAAGCCTCCGGCCTGGCAAGGCTCCCTGCCCGAGCCGCGCCGGCCGGAGGCTCACGGTGTCTCAGCAGGTCACCGGAAGTCTGTGAAGGCCGTACACGCCCATGCTGTCCTTGAACGGCAGTTCCGAGACCGGGGCGGCGGGCTTCAGGCCGGGAACCCTGGCGAGGAGGGCGTTGAACACGACCTCCAGCTCCACCTTGGCGAGGTTCTGGCCGATGCACTGGTGGATGCCGTGGCCGAAGGCCAGGTGATGCTTGGCGCCGCGCTCGAAGTCCAGACGCTCCGGATCGGAGAACACCGACTCGTCGTGGTTACCCGAGGCGCTGAGCCCGATGACGCCTTCGCCCGCGCGGATCAGCACCCCGTCGATCTCGATGTCGGCTGTCGCGACGCGGGAGGTCACCTGGTCGGCGATGCTGAAGTAGCGCAACAGCTCGTCGACGGCCTGCGGGGCCAGACCCGGGTCGGCCTTGAGCTTGGCCTGCTGGTCGGGATTCTCCAACAGGGCCAGGACGCCGAGAGAGATCATGTTCGCGGTGGTCTCGTGACCGCCGACCAGCAGGACGTTCGCGATCCCGACCAGTTCTCCGTGGGTGAACGTGCCGGTCTCGCGGTTCTTCACGACGAGCCTGCCGAGCAGGTTGTCACCGGGATCGGCCTCCTGTGCGGTGACCAGCTTGTCGAAGTATTCGTGGAGTTCCTGATGGGCGGTGTTCCGCTCCTGCGGGTCGGCTTCGACCGAGACGAGCTGCTCGGTGCGGCCCTGGAAGAACTCTCGGTCGGCGTACGGCACTCCGAGCAGTTCGCAGATCACCAGGGACGGGACGCGGAGGGCGAGCGCCTCGACCAGATCGACAGGCCCCTTCCGGGTGAGCAAGGAGGTGATGCACTCGTCCACGATCTCCTCGATACGTGGACGCAGTCGCTGCACCCGCTTGGCGGTGAACTCCGAAATCAGCATCTTGCGCTGTGCGGTGTGCACAGGGGGGTCCATGGCGAGCAGCACCGGTCGCAGCTGTTCCATGACTTCCGTCGGCACGTCGAAGTGGAGCGGATAGCCGGGGTGGGCCATATTCGAACTCACATCAGGGCTGGCGAGCAACTTCCTTATGTGCTCGTGTCGGGTGAGCAGCCAGGCGGTTCGACCCGAGGCCAGTGTGATTTTGCTGATGGGCTGCTCGGCGCGCAGTGAGGCGTACTCCCGTGGCGGGTGGAGCGGGCAGGTACGGGGATAGGGGAAGGAGGTTTCTTGACGGTCCGTCATGGTCTGTCTCCGTTGTTGATTCAAGGGAATCGACTTGCGACTCCATCCAAGCGGATGGGCCACTTCGTTCGTGGCGGCGCAACGGAATGAGTTTGAACTCACGCGGTTGCGCACGGCAGATCGCGCGCGTCTTCATTTCGGGTGGCTCCGCGCCTGTTTCGCTCCAAGGAGAACAGGTCGCCTTCGCGGAGATCCGGAACGTTTTCTTCCGGGTATGGGTGGCGTGAAGGCGCAATCGTGCGCCGCATGCTCCGAGTTGCGAAGAGTATGCTTCACGGTGTCGATGGCAGCTCTACGCTCAGGGGGTTCGAGGTATGTACCTTTCGATCGTTATGTGGGATCTGAAGAAGTCGGAGGCCACCGTGGAGAGCCTCCGGGAATATCTGCGGGACTATGCCGTGGATGCCTACTCCACAGTGGAAGGCATGCGACTCAAGGCGTGGTTCTCCGACGTCGATCGACAGTTGTGGGGCGCGGTCTACCTATGGGACAGGGCAGACCAGATGCCGGGCTTGTACGGCGTCAGCCGCGTGGTCGAACTCATCGGTTATCCGCCGACCTCGGTCGGCGGCTTCGCACTTGAGGCGATCGCCGAAGGGAAGAGCGCCCACGAGACGCTGGCCGGCCTGGGTGTCGCTCTGGAGGGCGGGGCGCCGTAACCGGAAGTGCCTGTGCTAGCGTCTCCATCGTGGCCAGTCAAGATGTTATTATCGAACGTTCCGATCCTGCGGTACAGCGAATCATCGATGTCGCGAAGCATTCGAGGTCCGTCGTACGGACCGTGCTGATCGAGGACGTCGAGCCTCTTCTGCAGAGCATCCACGCCGGAGTAATGTTCATCGAGGTCTACGGCATTGACACCACGCCCCTGCCGGCCGACCTGCTCGCCGCATGTGAGAAGCGCGAAATTCCGGTCCGGCTGCTCGCGTCGGCGATCGCCAATCAGGTTTTCAAGGCCGAGAAGAAGCCCAAGGCCTTCGGTATCGCCAGGGTCCCGCGGCCCAGCCGCCTCGAGGACCTGGCCGACAAGACCGGTGACATCGTCGTCCTCGACGGCGTGAAGATCGTCGGCAACATCGGGGCCATCGTGCGGACCGCGTTCGCGCTCGGAGCCTCGGGTATCGTCCTCGTGGACAGTGATCTCGACACCGTAGCGGACCGGCGTCTGATCAGGGCAAGCCGGGGATATGTGTTCTCTCTGCCGATCGTCCTTTCGCCACGGACCGAGGCGCTCCGCTACTTCCAGGACAGCGGCATGCGGACGATGGTCTTCGAGGCCGATGGGGATCTCACCGTCGATGATCTCAACGCTATCGACGAGCGGATCGTCCTCATGTTCGGCAGCGAGAAGGCGGGCCCGTCGGACGAGTTCTCGAGTGTCGCAGCCGAATCAGTGTCGATTCCCATGAACCCCGCAGCTGAGTCGCTCAACGTCTCCGTGTCGGCCGGAATCGCGTTGCACGGGCGAGCGCGCCGGAATCTCTCCGCGTCTCCTACGGCGTAGACCGGGCCGTGGGTGCAGGCGGGGCAGTCGCAGGTTTCGGGGCCGTGCGGCTCGGGGTGTGACGGTGGGATGCACGGCAAGGCAGGCACCGGCTCCGTGACCATTGTGGTGTCCGGAGCCCGATGATCACGAGCTTGTCGTGCACGCAACCGTATCCTCTCCCATGCCCGCCGTGGGCGCGCTCGTCCCCATGACTCCTGCGGGGTGGCACCCGGCATCGGCCGCGTGCCACCCCGTTCTCCGTCGGGGACCCTGTGCCTCCCCGGTTTCCGTGCCGGGCCGGGTTCAGGGCAGGGTCGGGACCTCGCCGCCGTCCGCGTACGCCAACGTCACCTCGGCCAGACTCCGCAACCGTTCCCGGGCGACGCGGTCGACGACGCCCGGGCCCGGCGGCGACTGGCCGAGACCGATCGCCCACCGAGTTGGGCCGAACGCGAACGGGCGTGGCCACGCGTGGGCGGCCGGAGCCACTTCCTCGAGGTCGGACAGCACGGCCCGCATCCGGCCGCGCACCTGCCCCTCGTCCGCGCCGGCCCCGGCGGTCAGCACCGCCCACGCCGCATGCCTGCGGTGCAGCGGGGGAGGGGCGAGCAGGGTCCCGACCGGGTCGCCTGCCTCCAGCAGCTCCCAGGCCCGGAACAGCTCCTGGGCCAGCAGCTCACGGAAGCCGGGGCCGGCCTGCGCGGTGCAGGAACGGACCGGCTCGGTCGGGGTCAGCACCGCGGGCTCGCTCCAGTCGGCCACCGCCCAGGTGGCGAAGAACCTGCGCAGCAGTTCGGCGGCGGGAAGATCCCCGGCCTCGCGCACGGTACGTGCGGCCAGCAGCGCCCACGCCAGCCCGGGCAGCCCGCCGTGCGGGGCCGAGTCCAGCCCGTGTGCCCTCGCCCACGCCTTGACCTCCCGGGCCAGCCGCCGGAACGCCTGCCGGTGCGGGCCCGCCAGGTCCAGTACGGCATCGGCGTCGCTGACGGCGCTGAGTGCGACGGCGGCGGCCTCGCCCAGCTCGGCCCTGCGAGCGACGGCCTCGTCCGGGTCCATCGGTCCGGTGGACACCAGGACGAGGTCGACCGCCAGCCCGCCGACCCGCAGCCGCAGGCCCGGTACCCGCGCCCCCACCACTTCCCGCACGTCCTCCGCCTCCGGCAGGGCCTCGGTGAGCCGGGTCCGTACCTCGTCCGGTCCGGTAGTCCCCGGCAGGGCGGCGACCAGGTCGAGGTCCGCGCCGGTCAGCGCACAGCCCATGCGCCGCGAGCCGGCGAGATGTACGACGCCGTCGGACAGCGCCCCGGCGATGCGCTGCGCGGTGTGTCGGGCGTGCGCCGCGCGGTCCCGGTCCTCGGCGGTCGGCGCGGTCGCGTCGCTCTCCTCGGGCTCCCAGTGCACCTCGCCGGTGCCGAGGGCGACCCTCGCCCGTACCCGCATGGGCTCGTCACCGCGCCGCGACAGCAGGACGACGTCGCCGACGCGCGCCGTCAGGCTGCCGAGCAGTGCCTCGCAGTGGGCGGCGAGTTCGTGCGCACGGTGTGTCCGGCCGAGGGAGAGGCGCGGGGTGAAGCCGTCGGTGCGGCCCGTGCAGCGGGGGAAGCGCTCGGCCAGCGCCTCGTACAGCCGGTCCCACGGCTCCGCTCCGTCCGCCGCAGGGTCGAGCCAGAGGGTGGAGTCCTCCCGGTGCCGGAAGCTGCGCACCCCTTCCAGGCGCGCCGTGAACGGCGGCGTGTCCGAGACCGCGGCGGACAGCAGCGGCGCCGCCCGCTCGAAGTCGCACTCCGGTACGAAGCCGAAGAGCACGTTGACGTGCGGCGGCCAGCGCCGGATCTGCCGGTCGTGCTCACGGCGGATGTGCTGGATCGGGGGCCACAGTTCGTCCGGCGGGAGCCAGGCGACGGCCGTCCGGGGCGTGGGCCGGACGGCGAGCACCCCGGCCGGCCCGTCCGCGCCGGTGCCGAGGTCCGCGCCGGCGCTCGCCAGGGAGCCCCCGTCCGCGTCCGTCGTCCGCGACGCGTCGGGAGCCACCCCGCTGCCGGACCCCGACGCCGGGGTGCTGCCCGCTCCCTCCGTCCTCCGGGCGCCCGGCACCGGTTCCCCGGGGCTGAGGTCGGCCACGACGCCGTAGTGGTCGGACATGTACAGCCCCCCGGGTGCGGGGGTGTCGCCGAGGAGTGCCGCCGCGTCCACCCGCAGCCCCTCCGATCCGACCAGCACCCGGTCGAGCCGGGCGGCCCGGCCGCTCCTCGACGAGACCGCGGCCAGCGGATTGACGCCGGGGTCGAAGGTCGGTGTGCTGTCGGCCGGTCCGTGCGCCTCGGTCCAGGCGTCGCGCAGCCCGAGCGCCGTCGCGGGCAGGTCCCCGCCGTCGTTGAAGTCCCCCAGCAGCAGTACCTCGCCCTCGACGCCCGCGAGGGCCTCGGCCAGCCGGCCCAGCTCGGCGTCCCGACGGGCCGGCCCGTCCTCCGAGTGGTCGCTGCTCAGATGAGTCACGGCGACGGTGGCCGGGCCCCCGGCGGTCTCCACCACCACCGCGGCGACGGCCTTGTGCGGGCCGAGGGGGTGGAGGGCCGCCTCACGCACGGGCAGTCGGCTGAGCAGCAGCAGGCCGCACTCTCCGACGTCCCTTCCGCCCGGGTCGGTGCCCAGCGTGTACGACTCCCGTACCCAGGGGGCGGCGAGCAGCATCGCGAGCAGTTCCGCCTCGACCTCCTGGAGCGCGATGACGTCGGCGTCGGCACCGCGCAGGGCGGCCAGCAGGAGCGGTCTGCGCCGGGCGGTGTCGATGCGGTCGCGGTCGTACCGGTCCCACAGCGTGTTCCAGGTCAGTACACGCAGGCCCGCGGTGGCCGGTGCGGGCCGCCGCGCCTCGGCGGTGGTCCCGGGCTGGTCGCCCCACACGTACGGCGCCCAGCCGTGCGCCGGGTCCCACGCGTAGGGTGTCCGGGCGGCGAAGAACGGGGCGCGCAGCCTGCGGGGGTCCCGGACCCGTCCGGCGCCGGTCGCGTCGATCCGGTCCACGCCCGCGGACCGGTCCCACACCACCTCGCCGTCCGCCTCGAAGAACAGCACCCGGTGCCAGGGGATCTCCCCGGAGGGGTCGAAGTCGTCCAGCCGTAGCCGCTTCGGCGCGGCGGCGCGCTGGTGGATGCCCATCACGAAACGGGCCGGGTCGAAGCGCGGGTCCCAGCGGACCCGGTGGTAGATCTCCTCGCTGGTACGCACCTACGCCTCCTCCTCGATCGTGCCGCCCGCGCCGATGTACCAGGTGCGGTGCGCCTGGCCGGGGTACGGGGGCACGTACCGGCGCAGCTGCGCGGTGAGCACCTCCGCCGGGACCGGGTGGGGCCGCCGTTCGTTGCGCCGGACCAGTTCGTCCTCGTCGACGAGCGCCACCGCGTGGGTGACGAGGGCGTCGCGGCGGCGGGCGACCGTGTGGACCAGGGACCGCTGGTGCGGGTTGAGGGATGTGGCGTCCCATACCACCGTCGCACCTTCCGCGAGCGCGGTGCCGAGCCGGTCGAGGCCCCGGCGGAGGACCTCGCCGTTGGCGCTCTGGTCCGCGCGGGCGCCGCGGGCCTCGCGCAGGGCGTCGAGCGAGACGTACGCGTCGACGCCTCTCAGCGCCCGTGCGAAGGTGCTCTTGCCACTGCCGGACGGGCCGACCAGGTGGATCAGTCGCGGGAAGTCCCCGGAGCGCCGGCGCCAGGTGGCCGCGACCGCCTCCTCGACGGTTCCGACGCGGCCCAGCGCGTACGCCTCCCGGGCCTCGCCCAGGCAGCGCGCCGCGGCCTCCGGGTCCAGTCCGGCGAACGCCTCCCGCAGCGGACCGATCGGACGCGCCTCCTCGGCGTGCAGGGCGGACCACTCGACCTGCTCACGGGCCGCCGCGTCCGGGGCGGCCGCGGCGGCGACGGCGTGCAGCGCGTCCAGGCCGACGGCGTACGACATCCGCAGCAGCCCGGTCCGGCGCTGCTCGTCGGGGTAGGGGCGGTGCAGTCCGGTGTGCAGACCGACGAGATCGGCGACGCGCCGGGCGAGCGGAAGACCGAGCGGCCGGGCCAGCCGGCCGGCGAGCGTCCCGCGGTGCCGCGTGTGCAGCAGCCCGGCGAGCACGCCGGCGAGCCGTTCGTCCCCGGTGCCGCCGAGGCGCGCGGCGACGTCGCAGGCGGCCCGGGCGTCGCCGTCCGGCAGTCCGACCGCCTCGAGCAGGGCGGCCGGGTCCGGTGCCGCCCCCGACCGCACCGCCCACAGCGCGGCGGCCGGTGCCAGCCCGTTCGCCACGACGGCGGTGTGCATCCAGTGGGTGGAGGTGCGGACGTGCCCCGGCCGGACCCATTTGGCGACCCGGTGCCGGAACTCGTCGGCGGCGAAGCCCCCGGCCGTGCGGACGACGTACCCCTCGTGGCGCTCGGTGTCGACCTTCAGCCGCCGCAGGACCCGCTCGTCGAAGACCCCGCGCCACAGCACGCGCGGTACGGGGATCCCGAGTCCGCGCAGGAAGGCCGCGCCGCTGTCCCAGTCCAGGCAGCGGCCGTCGCCGTCCCAGACGGAGAAACCGTAGAACCAGCTCTCCAGGTCGTCGTAGGCGAGTGAGTGCCGGGCGTACATGTTCTCCCCGCACACCCGCCACCCCGCCGGGATCCGGTCGCCGATGCGGCCCTGGAGCGCTTTCACCCAGGCCCGCGACGGATGGTGCGCGGAGTCGGGGGACCGTGCGTGCAGCCCGTCGCCGTACAGCGTGGTGTTCTCACCGTCGAGCTTCTCGGTGACGACGACCTCCCTGCCGTACAGCGCGGCGAGGTCCCCGATCCGTACGTCGTCGCTCGACGCGCCGGGCGACCACGGCAGGTGCGGCGTGCGCGGATAGTGCGTACGCGCCGGATGCCGGCCCATGGTGTCCGTCCCCCCGTCCCCGTCCCCGTCATGCGGTGCGACGCCACTGTAGGCGGGGGTACGACGGTGCTCGACCCAAATACCCCGGGGTGGACGCCCGGTTGAGCGGCGGGGAACCGGTGGGCGGGGCCCGGGGTGCGGCGGCGGCCCCGCCTCGTCCTGCGGCCGGGGCCTTCCCCGGTCAGCCGGCGCCTTGCCCGTGCGGGCGATCTGCCCCTCGTGCTCCGGATTCCCGCTGGTGCGGGCCGTGCCCCACATCGAGCGGCCGGCGGGCGAGGCGCAGAGGATCGCAGGCGTGAGGGAGCGTGAGGGAGAAGGAGGCCGGTCCGCCGCTGCTTGTATCCTCCGCCTGGTCGTGGAATGTCCACGACATGGGCACGGTGTGCCCGGACCAGGGGTGGGGACCAGTGGGAACGAGTAGGCCGGAGAACCGGCCCGGTGACGAGCCGTCGGTTTCGGACGAGGAGTGGGCCGAGTTCCTTCGCACGGCAGGGGAGGGCGGGCGTGACGCGCCAGTGGAGCCGTCGGCGCGAGCACGCATGGTGACCCGGCGGCTGAGGGCGGGGGAGAGCACTGCCGGGCGGGCGCACCGGTGGAACGAGCGGCCGCGGAGGCGCCGGCGGCTCGCGCCCGTCATCATCGGGGTGGCCGTCCTGGCGCTCGCCGTCGTCGCCGTCCGGCCGGAGCTGGTCGTCGACCGGCTTCCGGGCGCCGGGGGCGGTTCCGGCACGGACGGCGCGCCGCTCGCCGCGGAGACCGCGCGTCCCACGGCGGCGCCCTCCGGGGAGCTCTTTCCGGACACGCCGACCCTGAAGGAGCCGTTCCGGGGGTCGCCGGCGGTGGACTGGGCGGACGGGGCGGCGGGGATCGAGGTGCCCGAGGCCAGGGCGGTCGGCGGGATGAGCAGGGACCAGGTCGCGCATGCGCTGCGCAGCACGAAGGAGCTGCTGGTCGCGTCGAACCTCGATCCCGCGACCCTCAGGGGTGAGCACCCGGTGAAGGCCCTCCGGCTGCTGGACCCGCTCCAGAAGGACGGCCACGGTCTGATGGAGAAGGGGCTGCGCGAGCCCCGCGAGGACCAGGACCCCCTGTGGCTGCTCAGCCGCTTCGACCCGGCCGAGGTGCGGGTGGTGGGTGACGCGGTCAGGACCCGCGGGCGGCTGACCTTCGCCAAGGGCGACCGAGACGGCTCCGTCGAGGTCAAGGCCGACTACACCTTCGTGTACCCCCTGGTGGAGGCGGAGGCGGGCGCGGACGAAGTGGCGCGCACGATCGTCCGCAGGGAGCTGACGGTCGCCCTGTACGACCCGGCGGGGACGGTGACGACGCCGGGCAGGCTGGTCGTGGTGGCGTGGAAGTCGACCACCGGGAACACCGACTGCGCCCGGGACGGCGACGGGTATTTCCACCCGCAGTTCCGGGCGGACCAGGTCCCCGGCCCCGAAGGGTCCGGCCCGGCCGTGGATCCGTACGACCGCAGCAAGGACCTCGACGCCCTGCCGCAGGAGTGCGGAACGGTGACGCGTACCTGACGGGTTGCCGCGCCGCACCCGCCGCCCGGCGGGCGCGGCGCGCCCGCCGGTGTGGACGTCGACGGAAGGCGGGGGGCCTCGCGCGCGAGCGGGTCCGTGGCCCCGCGGAAGAGCCCACCCCTTCGGGGCGAGGGTCGCCGCGTACCGGGAAGCGGCCGGGCGCACGGTGCCACGCCCGGTGGGTGCGGGCAGGGTGGGACGTCAACAAGGCTCCGGCGGCGGTACGTTGGCTTCGATCGTCCGTTCGGGTGGGAGGGCGGGTTCCCGGGTCACCCGGGTGCCCGGCCGCAGGGCGCTGCCGCACCCGTGCGTGGCGCGGTTTGACAGGTCGACCCCAAGGCTCCTGAGGAGCGCCAGCGCGGTATCACCATCTCCATCGCGCACGTCGAGTACCAGACCGAGTCGCGTCACTACGCCCACGTCGACTGCCCCGGTCACGCGGACTACATCAAGAACATGATCACGGGTGCCGCCCAGATGGACGGCGCCATCCTCGTGGTCGCCGCCACCGACGGCCCGATGCCGCAGACCAAGGAGCACGTGCTCCTGGCCCGCCAGGTCGGCGTTCCGTACATCGTCGTCGCCCTGAACAAGGCCGACATGGTGGACGACGAGGAGATCCTGGAGCTCGTCGAGCTCGAGGTGCGTGAGCTCCTCTCCGAGTACGAGTTCCCGGGCGACGACGTTCCGGTCGTCAAGGTCTCGGCGCTCAAGGCTCTCGAGGGCGACAAGGAGTGGGGCCAGTCGGTCCTGAACCTGATGGCCGCCGTCGACGAGGCGATCCCGCAGCCCGAGCGTGACATCGACAAGCCGTTCCTGATGCCGATCGAGGACGTCTTCACGATCACCGGTCGTGGCACCGTCGTCACCGGCCGTATCGAGCGTGGTGTCCTCAAGGTCAACGAGACCGTCGACATCGTCGGTATCAAGACCGAGAAGACGACCACCACGGTCACCGGCATCGAGATGTTCCGCAAGCTGCTCGACGAGGGCCAGGCCGGAGAGAACGTCGGTCTGCTCCTCCGCGGCATCAAGCGCGAGGACGTCGAGCGCGGCCAGGTCATCATCAAGCCCGGTTCGGTCACCCCGCACACCGAGTTCGAGGCCCAGGCCTACATCCTGTCGAAGGACGAGGGTGGTCGTCACACCCCGTTCTTCAACAACTACCGCCCGCAGTTCTACTTCCGTACCACGGACGTGACCGGCGTCGTGACCCTCCCCGAGGGCACCGAGATGGTCATGCCGGGCGACAACACCACCATGTCCGTCCAGCTGATCCAGCCGGTCGCCATGGAGGAGGGCCTGAAGTTCGCCATCCGCGAGGGTGGCCGGACCGTCGGCGCCGGCCAGGTCACCAAGATCGTCAAGTAAGTTCTCGACGGCCTGACCTGGTAGCTCCGAAGCGAGCTGCAAGCGAGAGGCCCCGCACCGTGGAGGTGCGGGGCCTCTTGGCGTGGTGCGCCCGGCATAGGCGCTATCAGGGGAGGAAGCTCCGGGGGAGAGGGACGGTGAGGGGTCTGGAGCGGGCATGACGGGACGGCCCGCGTGCGGATCAGGGTGGTCGGCGGCGCCTCTACGGACTCCACGCTCGACTACGCCATTGCGCGGCATTGCAGACCCGGGCGGACCAGGGGACAGGTATCTGCGCTGGCGCCACCCGCGCACACGTCGCAGGTTGGGCGACGTCAGGTCTCTCTCCACTGGAAGGACACACATGAACCTCTTGAGGCCCAAGGGCGCGCTCGCAGTGGGCGCGCTGGCGCTGTCCGCCGCGATGCTGACGCCTGCCACCGCCATGGCTACCGAGGAAGCCACCCCCGGCGGCGGAAAGGTTCTGGACATCGTGAGCCAGACGACCGGGGCGTTCGGCGTACCCCCGGCCGCTGTGGCCGGCACACAGTTCGGGTTCACGGGCGTGAACTACCTCTACGACACGGGGAAGCCGTTCGGGACCCACGGGGTGCAGTGCCTGATCATGGCCGTCGAAGCGCCGGACGTCGTCTCGCAGTGCATCGAGACCTTCGACACGCCGCGTGGGCAGATCACCGTGCAGGGGATCAAGACGGACCGGGGCAATCGGCAGCCGGACGAATTCACGGAAGCGGTTACCGGCGGCACGGGCCACTACGCCCATGTGACGGGCTACGCCGATTTCAGCCGGTTGGACGTCTCGTCCTACCGCGTGGTTTTCCACCTGCGGAACGTGAAGTAGTCGGGAACGATCCGGCGAGGCCCGGGCTGGACAGCGGGCGATGAGCGTCGTCATGCCAGCTGCCGCCGTTTCGACCATCTCTCCTGCGTTCCGGAACTCCCCGCCTGCTGCAGGGAGCTCCGGACCAGGTGAATCCGGCACCGCCGGAGGGACGCCCTCGCGCTGCGGGGCGGCTCGTCCCCTGTTGCGCCGTTGGTGGGCGACAGCCCGGCAGCAGAATGCTCCGCGTGCCGCGGTTTGACCTTCTTCGCGACCGGGGTAACCTCTTCGGCTCGATTGGCGTCCGTCGCGGCCCGTATGGCAGACTGTCCGGGTTGCTCGGTTGAGTGCCGATGCTGCGCGCCTCCCGCCGGGAGGACCGGAAGCGAGTCCCACAGTACTCGTCGCCCTAACTGCCTCCCGGCAGCGCTGGGGCGGACGTACGGGAATCTTCCGGGAAGTGTCAGCGGGGCGCCGGCCAGGCACCCGGTGGGCCCTCGCCCACGTCCAGCGGTCTCTTCTGCGGATCGCAATCCCCTCCAGCAGGGAAATCCGGCATCGGACATCTGCGTAGCGGGAGCGCGACACGCCCGACCGCGTGGGTCGGAGGAGAGGGCTGGGAACACCGGGTTCCGGAGCGTTACGAGAGACAGGACTACGAAGTAGCCATGGCGGGACAGAAGATCCGCATCCGGCTCAAGGCCTACGACCACGAGGTCATCGACTCCTCGGCGAAGAAGATCGTCGAGACGGTGACCCGTACTGGTGCGTCGGTCGCGGGCCCGGTGCCGCTGCCCACTGAGAAGAACGTGTACTGCGTCATCAAGTCGCCGCACAAGTACAAGGACTCGCGCGAGCACTTCGAGATGCGCACGCACAAGCGCCTCATCGACATCCTCGACCCCACGCCGAAGACGGTCGACTCGCTCATGCGTCTCGACCTGCCGGCCGGCGTCGACATCGAGATCAAGCTCTGAGGTGACGCGCGAGATGGCTAAGCAGATCAAGGGCATCCTGGGCGAGAAGCTCGGCATGACTCAGGTCTGGGACGAGAACAACCGTGTCGTCCCGGTCACCGTCGTCAAGGCCGGCCCCAATGTCGTCACCCAGATCCGTACGAACGACACCGACGGCTACGAGTCGGTCCAGATCGCCTTCGGCGAGATCGACCCGCGCAAGGTGAACAAGCCCCTCAAGGGCCACTTCGCCAAGGCCGACGTCACCCCCCGTCGTCACCTCGTCGAGATCCGTACCGCCGACGCCGGCGAGTACACCCTCGGCCAGGAGATCACCGCCGAGGTCTTCGAGGCGGGCGTGAAGGTCGACGTCACCGGCAAGAGCAAGGGCAAGGGCTTCGCCGGTGTCATGAAGCGCCACAACTTCCGTGGCCTGGGCGCCGGACACGGCACCCAGCGCAAGCACCGCTCCCCCGGTTCCATCGGTGGCTGCGCCACCCCGGGCCGTGTGTTCAAGGGCCTCCGTATGGCGGGCCGCATGGGCAACGAGCGGGTCACCACCCAGAACCTGACCGTCCACGCCGTTGACGCGGAGAAGGGTCTGCTGCTCATCAAGGGCGCGGTTCCCGGTCCGAACGGCGGCCTCGTCCTGGTCCGTACCGCGGCCAAGGGGGCCTGAGGTAACCGATGAGCACCATTGACATCCTTTCGCCCGCTGGCGACAAGGCCGGTAGCGTCGAGCTCCCCGGGGAGATCTTCGACGCCAAGGTCAGCATTCCGCTGATCCACCAGGTCGTCGTCGCGCAGCTGGCCGCTGCCCGCCAGGGCACGCACAAGACCAAGACCCGCGGCGAGGTCCGTGGCGGTGGCAGGAAGCCCTACCGCCAGAAGGGCACCGGCCGCGCGCGTCAGGGCTCGACCCGTGCGCCGCAGTTCGCCGGCGGTGGCGTCGTGCACGGCCCCGTGCCGCGCGACTACTCGCAGCGGACCCCGAAGAAGATGAAGGCCGCCGCCCTGCGCGGTGCCCTCACCGACCGGGCCCGCAACTCCCGCATCCACGTCGTCTCCGGCGTGGTCGAGGGCGAGGTCTCCACCAAGGCCGCCAAGACGCTGCTCGGCAAGATCTCGGAGCGCAAGAACCTGCTCCTGGTCGCCGAGCGCACCGACGAGGCCGCGTGGCTGTCCGCCCGCAACCTGCCCCAGGTGCACATCCTGGAGCCGGGCCAGCTGAACACGTACGACGTGCTCGTCTCCGACGACGTGGTCTTCACCCAGGCCGCCTTCGAGTCCTTCGTGTCCGGCCCCAAGGCCAACGACAATGAGGGGAGCGAGGCCTGATGGCCGAGATCACCAGCAAGACCTTCACCGACCCGCGTGACGTTCTCGTCAAGCCGGTTGTCTCGGAGAAGAGCTACGCGCTGCTGGACGAGAACAAGTACACGTTCATCGTCGCGCCCAACGCCAACAAGACCCAGATCAAGCAGGCCGTCGAGGCGGTCTTCTCGGTCAAGGTCACCGGGGTGAACACGATCAACCGGCAGGGCAAGCGCAAGCGCACCCGCACCGGTTTCGGCAAGCGCGCCAACACCAAGCGCGCCATCGTGACCCTCGCCGAGGGCGACCGTATCGACATCTTCGGCCAGGCCTCCTAACGGAGACCTTGGTCCGATATCGGACGAGGACTGAGAAATGGGTATCCGCAAGTACAAGCCGACGACTCCGGGCCGTCGTGGCTCCAGCGTCGCCGACTTCGTCGAGATCACGCGGTCCACGCCGGAGAAGTCGCTGGTCCGCCCCCTGCACAGCAAGGGCGGCCGTAACAACGCCGGTCGTGTGACCGTTCGCCACCAGGGTGGTGGCCACAAGCGCGCCTACCGCGTGATCGACTTCCGTCGTCACGACAAGGACGGCGTGCCGGCCAAGGTCGCGCACATCGAGTACGACCCCAACCGCACCGCGCGCATCGCGCTGCTGCACTACGCGGACGGCGAGAAGCGCTACATCCTCGCCCCGCGCGGTCTGTCGCAGGGTGACCGGATCGAGAACGGCCCCGGTGCCGACATCAAGCCCGGCAACAACCTGGCGCTGCGCAACATCCCGGTCGGTACGACCCTGCACGCCATCGAGCTGCGGCCCGGCGGCGGCGCGAAGTTCGCCCGCTCCGCGGGTGCCTCCGTGCAGCTGCTGGCGAAGGAGGGCTCCATGGCCCACCTGCGCATGCCGTCCGGTGAGATCCGCCTGGTCGACGTCCGCTGCCGCGCCACCGTCGGCGAGGTCGGCAACGCCGAGCAGTCGAACATCAACTGGGGCAAGGCCGGCCGTATGCGCTGGAAGGGCGTTCGCCCGACCGTCCGCGGTGTCGCCATGAACCCGGTCGACCACCCGCACGGTGGTGGTGAGGGCAAGACCTCCGGTGGTCGCCACCCGGTCTCCCCCTGGGGTCAGAAGGAGGGTCGTACTCGTTCTCCCAAGAAGGCGAGCAACAAGTACATCGTCCGCCGCCGCAAGACGAACAAGAAGCGCTAGGAGCGGGTTTAGATGCCGCGCAGTCTCAAGAAGGGGCCCTTCGTCGACGACCACCTGATCAAGAAGGTGGACGTCCAGAACGAAGCAGGCACCAAGAACGTCATCAAGACCTGGTCCCGTCGCTCGATGATCGTCCCGGCCATGCTGGGCCACACGATCGCGGTGCACAACGGCAAGACCCATGTCCCGGTGTTCGTCACCGAGTCCATGGTCGGCCACAAGCTCGGCGAGTTCTCGCCGACTCGCACCTTCCGCGGCCACGTCAAGGACGACCGGAAGTCGAAGCGCCGCTAATCGCGGGGTGGAACGACTATGACTTACACCGAAGGGACAACCATGGAAGCCAGGGCCCAGGCGCGGTACATCCGCGTCACGCCCATGAAGGCCCGCCGCGTGGTGGACCTCATCCGTGGCATGGCCGCCACGGAGGCTCAGGCGGTCCTGCGTTTCGCCCCGCAGGCCGCGAGCGTGCCGGTAGGCAAGGTGCTGGACAGTGCCATCGCCAACGCCG
This sequence comes from Streptomyces marianii, assembly GCF_005795905.1. Lineage (NCBI taxonomy): Bacteria > Bacillati > Actinomycetota > Actinomycetes > Kitasatosporales > Streptomycetaceae > Streptomyces > Streptomyces marianii. The sequence goes on along the minus strand of NZ_VAWE01000001.1, from coordinate 3,382,907 downwards.
CGCACAACTACGACCACACGGACGCCTCCTCGCTGTTCATCAGCGAGGCGTACGTCGACGAGGGCCCGACCCTGAAGCGGTTCCGTCCGCGCGCCCAGGGCCGTGCCTACCGGATCCGCAAGCGGACCAGCCACATCACCGTGGTCGTCAGCAGCAAGGAAGGAACCCGGTAATGGGCCAGAAGGTAAACCCGCACGGGTTCCGGCTCGGCATCACCACGGACTTCAAGTCCCGCTGGTACGCCGACAAGCTGTACAAGGACTACGTCAAGGAAGACGTCGCCATCCGCCGGATGATGACGTCCGGCATGGAGCGCGCCGGCATCTCCAAGGTCGAGATCGAGCGCACCCGTGACCGCGTGCGGGTGGACATCCACACCGCGCGTCCCGGCATCGTCATCGGCCGCCGTGGCGCCGAGGCCGACCGCATCCGCGGCGACCTCGAGAAGCTCACGGGCAAGCAGGTCCAGCTGAACATCCTCGAGGTCAAGAACCCCGAGGTCGACGCTCAGCTCGTGGCCCAGGCCGTTGCCGAGCAGCTGTCCTCCCGCGTCTCCTTCCGCCGCGCCATGCGCAAGAGCATGCAGTCGGCCATGAAGGCGGGCGCCAAGGGCATCAAGATCCAGTGTGGTGGCCGTCTCGGCGGCGCCGAGATGTCCCGCTCGGAGTTCTACCGCGAGGGCCGTGTGCCGCTGCACACGCTCCGCGCGAACGTCGAGTACGGCTTCTTCGAGGCCAAGACCACCTTCGGCCGCATCGGCGTGAAGGTCTGGATCTACAAGGGCGACGTCAAGAACATCGCCGAGGTCCGCGCCGAGAACGCCGCTGCCCGCGCCGGCAACCGCCCGGCCCGTGGTGGCTCCGACCGCCCGGCCCGTGGTGGCCGTGGCGGCGAGCGTGGCGGTCGCGGTCGCAAGCCGCAGCAGCAGTCGGCCCAGGGTGGCCAGCAGCAGTCGGCCGAGGCTCCCAAGGCCGACGCCCCCGCCGCTGCCGCTCCGGCTGCTGAGAGCACCGGAACGGAGGCCTGACCGAAATGCTGATCCCCCGTAGGGTCAAGCACCGCAAGCAGCACCACCCGAAGCGCAGCGGTATGTCCAAGGGTGGTACGCAGGTTGCGTTCGGCGAGTACGGCATCCAGGCGCTCACCCCGGCGTACGTGACGAACCGTCAGATCGAGGCCGCTCGTATCGCGATGACCCGTCACATCAAGCGTGGCGGCAAGGTCTGGATCAACATCTACCCGGACCGCCCGCTGACGAAGAAGCCTGCCGAGACCCGCATGGGTTCCGGTAAGGGTTCGCCGGAGTGGTGGGTCGCGAACGTCAAGCCCGGTCGGGTGATGTTCGAGCTGTCCTACCCGAACGAGAAGATTGCTCGTGAGGCGCTCACCCGCGCTGCTCACAAGCTTCCGATGAAGTGCCGCATCGTTCGGCGCGAGGCAGGTGAGGCGTGATGTCGGCCGGAACCAAGGCGTCCGAGCTGCGCGAGCTGGGCAACGAGGAGCTTGTTGCCAAGCTCCGCGAGGCCAAGGAAGAGCTGTTCAACCTCCGCTTCCAGGCGGCGACCGGTCAGCTCGAGAACCACGGCCGGCTGAAGGCCGTCCGCAAGGACATCGCCCGGATCTACACCCTGATGCGTGAGCGCGAGCTGGGCATCGAGACGGTGGAGAACGCCTGATGAGCGAGAGCAACGTGACCGAGAACAAGACCGAGCGCGGTTTCCGCAAGACCCGTGAGGGTCTGGTCGTCAGCGACAAGATGGACAAGACCGTCGTCGTCGCCGTCGAGGACCGTGTCAAGCACGCGCTGTACGGCAAGGTCATCCGCCGTACCAACAAGCTCAAGGCGCACGACGAGCAGAACGCCGCGGGTGTCGGCGACCGCGTCCTCCTGATGGAGACCCGGCCGCTGTCCGCGACGAAGCGCTGGCGCGTCGTCGAGATCCTCGAGAAGGCCAAGTAATTTTGCGGGGGCCCTCCCTGGAAGGGGAGTGCTCCCCCGCATGCCCCTCGCTGGGGGAACCCCTCCGGGGGCACTGCCCCAGCACTAAGTTCCGCCAGGCTCGGCGGGGGCTGTCCCCTTCGGGACCAGCCCCCGCCGGGAACCGGCAGACGATCAGGAGATAGACGTGATCCAGCAGGAGTCGCGACTTCGCGTCGCCGACAACACTGGTGCCAAGGAGATCCTTTGCATCCGTGTTCTCGGTGGCTCGGGTCGCCGCTACGCGGGCATCGGTGACGTCATCGTCGCCACCGTCAAGGACGCGATCCCCGGTGGCAACGTGAAGAAGGGTGACGTCGTCAAGGCGGTCATCGTTCGCACCGTCAAGGAGCGCCGCCGCCAGGACGGCTCGTACATCCGCTTCGACGAGAACGCCGCCGTCATTCTGAAGAACGACGGCGACCCTCGCGGCACCCGTATCTTCGGCCCCGTGGGCCGTGAGCTGCGCGAGAAGAAGTTCATGAAGATCATCTCGCTCGCGCCGGAGGTGCTGTAAGCATGAAGATCAAGAAGGGCGACCTGGTCCAGGTCATCACCGGCAAGGACAAGGGCAAGCAGGGCAAGGTCATCGCCGCTTTCCCGCGCGACGAGCGTGTCCTGGTCGAGGGTGTCAACCGGGTCAAGAAGCACACCAAGGCCAACCAGCCGGGCCGTGCCTCCCAGGCCGGCGGCATCGTGACCACCGAGGCCCCCATCCACGTCAGCAACGTGCAGCTCGTCGTGGAGAAGGACGGCAAGAAGGTCGTCACCCGCGTCGGCTACCGGTTTGACGACGAGGGCAACAAGATCCGCGTTGCCAAGCGGACCGGTGAGGACATCTGATGGCTACCACGACTGCGCCGCGTCTCAAGACGCGCTACCGCGAGGAAATCGTCGGCAAGCTGCGTGACGAGTTCAAGTACGAGAACGTCATGCAGGTCCCCGGTCTGGTCAAGATCGTGGTCAACATGGGTGTGGGCGACGCCGCCCGCGACTCCAAGCTGATCGAGGGCGCCATCCGCGACCTCACCACGATCACCGGTCAGAAGCCGGCCGTCACCAAGGCCCGTAAGTCCATCGCGCAGTTCAAGCTGCGTGAGGGCCAGCCGATCGGTGCCCACGTCACGCTCCGTGGCGACCGCATGTGGGAGTTCCTGGACCGCACCCTGTCGCTCGCGCTGCCGCGCATCCGCGACTTCCGCGGCCTGTCCCCCAAGCAGTTCGACGGCCGTGGCAACTACACCTTCGGTCTCACGGAGCAGGTCATGTTCCACGAGATCGACCAGGACAAGATCGACCGCGTCCGGGGTATGGACATCACCGTGGTCACCACGGCGACCAACGACGCTGAAGGCCGTGCCCTTCTCCGTCACCTCGGCTTCCCGTTCAAGGAGGCGTGAGCGAGATGGCGAAGAAGGCTCTGATTGCCAAGGCTGCTCGTAAGCCCAAGTTCGGTGTGCGTGCGTACACCCGCTGCCAGCGCTGCGGCCGTCCGCACTCCGTGTACCGCAAGTTCGGCCTGTGCCGCGTGTGCCTTCGTGAGATGGCTCACCGTGGCGAGCTGCCGGGCGTGACCAAGAGCTCCTGGTAGTCACCGCTTTCGCGGGACTACCAGAGGCTCTCGGTAAGCAACGGGTCGGCGGGGCCCTCCCTCACATGCCGTAGGCTTGTGGGGTTGGGCGCCCGCCGCCCTGAACGACTTACTACGCCGTAGGTCCCCGTGCCGCACCCGTCCCGCCCCTGTGCGGGGAGAGGGATGGCACATACAGGAAACCCCGGCGAGAGAGGCCGAAGGCCAATTCATGACCATGACTGATCCGATCGCGGACATGCTGACCCGTCTGCGTAACGCGAACTCGGCGTACCACGACTCCGTGACGATGCCGCACAGCAAGATCAAGTCGCACATCGCGGAGATCCTCCAGCAGGAGGGCTTCATCACGGGCTGGAAGGTCGAGGACGCCGAGGTCGGCAAGAACCTCGTCCTCGAGCTGAAGTTCGGCCCGAACCGTGAGCGCTCCATCGCGGGCATCAAGCGGATCTCCAAGCCCGGTCTCCGGGTCTACGCGAAGTCCACCAACCTGCCGAAGGTGCTCGGCGGCCTGGGCGTGGCCATCATCTCCACGTCGCACGGGCTCCTCACCGACAAGCAGGCCAGCAAGAAGGGTGTGGGCGGGGAAGTCCTCGCCTACGTCTGGTAGTCGGGAACGGAGGAGAAGAACAATGTCGCGTATCGGCAAGCTCCCCATCTCGGTTCCCGCCGGCGTGGATGTCACCATCGATGGCCGTACGGTCCAGGTGAAGGGCCCCAAGGGCTCCCTGACCCACACCGTTGCCGCGCCGATCGAGATCGCGAAGGGTGAGGACGGCGTTCTCAACGTCACCCGCCCCAACGACGAGCGTCAGAACAAGGCCCTGCACGGCCTGTCCCGCACGCTGGTGGCCAACATGATCACCGGTGTGACCCAGGGATACACGAAGGCGCTCGAGATCAGCGGTGTCGGTTACCGCGTCGCCGCGAAGGGCTCCAACCTGGAGTTCCAGCTCGGCTACAGCCACCCGATCCTGGTGGAGGCCCCCGAGGGCATCTCCTTCAAGGTCGAGTCGCCGACCAAGTTCTCGGTCGAGGGCATCGACAAGCAGAAGGTCGGCGAGGTCGCCGCGAACATCCGCAAGCTGCGCAAGCCCGACCCGTACAAGGCCAAGGGCGTGAAGTACGCGGGCGAGGTCATCCGCCGCAAGGTCGGAAAGGCTGGTAAGTAAGCCATGGCATACGGCGTGAAGATTGCCAAGGGCAAGGCCTACAAGGGCGCTTCCCTGAAGCGTCGCCACATCCGCATCCGCAAGAAGATCTCGGGTACGGCGGACCGTCCGCGTCTGGTCGTCACCCGGTCCAACCGCGGTATCACCGCTCAGGTCATCGACGACCTCAAGGGCCACACCGTGGCGTCGGCGTCCACCCTGGACGCTTCCATCCGCGGCGGCGAGGGCGACAAGTCGGCGAAGGCGAAGCAGGTCGGCCAGCTCGTGGCCGAGCGTGCGAAGGCCGCCGGCGTCGAGGCTGTCGTGTTCGACCGTGGCGGCAACCAGTACGCCGGGCGCATCGCCGCCCTGGCCGACGCCGCCCGCGAAGCCGGCCTGAAGTTCTGAGCCGTTCGTAGCTAGCGGAAAAGAGAGAGGTAAATCCAATGGCTGGACCCCAGCGCCGCGGCAGCGGTGCCGGTGGCGGCGAGCGGCGGGACCGGAAGGGCCGTGACGGCGGCGCTGCTGCCGCCGAGAAGACCGCGTACGTTGAGCGCGTCGTCGCGATCAACCGCGTCGCCAAGGTTGTGAAGGGTGGTCGTCGCTTCAGCTTCACCGCGCTGGTCGTGGTGGGCGACGGTGACGGCACCGTGGGTGTCGGTTACGGCAAGGCCAAGGAGGTGCCGGCCGCCATCGCCAAGGGCGTTGAGGAGGCCAAGAAGCACTTCTTCAAGGTCCCGCGTATCCAGGGCACCATCCCGCACCCGATCACGGGCGAGAAGGCGGCGGGCGTCGTCCTGCTCAAGCCTGCTTCCCCCGGTACCGGTGTTATCGCCGGTGGCCCGGTGCGTGCCGTGCTCGAGTGCGCCGGCGTTCACGACATCCTGTCGAAGTCGCTCGGCTCGTCCAACGCGATCAACATCGTGCACGCGACGGTGGAGGCCCTGAAGGGTCTGCAGCGTCCCGAGGAGATCGCGGCCCGCCGCGGTCTGCCGCTCGAGGACGTCGCCCCCGCGGCTCTGCTTCGTGCGCGCGCCGGTGCGGGAGCGGGTGCGTGATGGCCCGCCTCAAGATCACGCAGACGAAGTCGTACATCGGCAGCAAGCAGAACCACCGTGACACCCTGCGTTCGCTTGGCCTGAAGAGGGTCAACGACGTGGTCGTCAAGGAGGACCGCCCCGAGTTCCGCGGAATGGTGCACACCGTCCGCCACCTCGTGACGGTCGAGGAGGTCGACTGATCATGGCGGAGCAGAACCCGCTGAAGATCCACAACCTCCGTCCCGCCCCCGGCGCCAAGACCGCCAAGACCCGTGTCGGTCGTGGTGAGGCGTCGAAGGGTAAGACGGCCGGTCGTGGTACCAAGGGCACGAAGGCCCGCTACCAGGTTCCGGAGCGCTTCGAGGGTGGCCAGATGCCGCTCCACATGCGCCTCCCGAAGCTGAAGGGCTTCAAGAACCCGTTCAAGACCGAGTACCAGGTCGTGAACCTGGACAAGCTCGCCGCCCTCTACCCCGAGGGTGGCGAGGTCACGGTCGCCGACCTGGTCGCCAAGGGCGCGGTTCGCAAGAACCAGCTCGTCAAGGTGCTCGGCCAGGGCGAGGTCTCCGTGGCGCTGCAGGTGACGGTCGACGCCGTCTCCGGCTCCGCCAAGGAGAAGATCACCGCCGCCGGCGGCACCGTCACCGAGCTCGTCTGAGACGAGCCGATGGCCTGAACACCAACCGGGGATGCTCTCAAACGGGGCATCCCCGGTTGGTCGTTCCAAGGGGGCACACTCGCCGGTAAGGTGGCGTGCGTTGTTGCTGTTATCCCCGGGGGGCGACCCCCACGCCGTGACGGAGGCCCACCCGGCCCCCGGAGCGGTTCTTGTCTCATACGAATTCGTCGAACCTCAAGACCGTCACCTCTGACGCTTTGCGCGGGGGTCGCAGGAGGCACCGTGCTCACCGCGTTCGCCCGGGCGTTCAAGACGCCCGACCTGCGCAAGAAGCTGCTCTTCACGCTCGGCATCATCGTGCTGTACCGGCTCGGCGCACACATCCCGGTGCCCGGCGTCAGCTATGAGAACGTCCAGATCTGTGTGGACCAGGCCTCGAAGAACAACAGCAGCCTCTTCGGCCTCGTCAACATGTTCAGCGGCGGCGCGCTGCTGCAGATCACGATCTTCGCGCTCGGCATCATGCCGTACATCACGGCGAGCATCATCCTGCAACTGCTGACCGTGGTGATCCCGCGTCTGGAGGCCCTCAAGAAGGAGGGTCAGTCCGGCACCGCGAAGATCACGCAGTACACGCGTTACCTCACGGTCGCGCTGGCCGTGCTGCAGGGCACCGGCCTGGTGGCCACGGCCCGCAGCGGTGCGCTGTTCTCCGGCTGTCAGGTGGCCAACGAGATCGTCCCCGACCAGTCGATCTTCGTGACCGCCACCATGGTGATCACCATGACCGCCGGTACGGCCGTGGTCATGTGGCTCGGTGAGCTCATCACGGACCGCGGCATCGGCAATGGCATGTCCATCCTGATGTTCATCTCCATCGCCGCCGGCTTCCCCGGCGCGCTGTGGGCCATCAAGGAGAGCGGCAAGCTCGCCAAGGGCTGGATCGAGTTCGGCACGGTCATCCTGATCGGCTTCGTGATGGTGGCCCTCGTCGTCTTCGTCGAGCAGGCCCAGCGCCGCATCCCGGTCCAGTACGCGAAGCGCATGATCGGCCGCAGGTCGTACGGCGGTACGTCCACATACATCCCGCTCAAGGTGAACCAGGCGGGTGTGATTCCCGTCATCTTCGCGTCGTCGCTGCTCTACATCCCGGCGCTGATCGCGCAGTTCTCGAGCTCGAACGCCGGATGGAAGACCTGGATCGAAGCCCACTTCGTCAAGGGCGACCACCCGTACTACATCGCGACGTACTTCCTTCTGATCGTGTTCTTCGCCTTCTTCTACGTGGCGATCTCGTTCAACCCCGAGGAAGTCGCGGACAACATGAAGAAGTATGGTGGCTTCATCCCGGGTATCCGGGCTGGTCGACCTACCGCCGAGTACCTGAGCTACGTGCTCAACCGGATCACCTGGCCGGGCTCGCTGTATCTGGGTCTGATCGCTCTCGTGCCGACGATGGCGTTGGCCGGCTTCGGTGGTGCGAACCAGAACTTCCCGTTCGGTGGCACCAGCATCCTCATCATCGTGGGTGTCGGTCTGGAGACCGTGAAGCAGATCGAGAGCCAGCTCCAGCAGCGCAACTACGAAGGGTTCCTCCGCTGATGCGAATCGTCCTCGTCGGACCGCCCGGTGCCGGCAAGGGAACGCAGGCCGCGTTCCTCGCCAAGAACCTGTCGATCCCGCACATCTCCACGGGCGACCTCTTCCGGGCCAACATCAGCAAGGGCACGGACCTGGGCAAGCAGGCCAAGGCGTACATGGACGCCGGCAACCTGGTGCCGGACGAGGTCACCATCGGGATGGCGCGGGACCGGATGGCCCAGGCGGACGCCCAGAACGGCTTCCTGCTGGACGGCTTCCCGCGGAACGTGTCGCAGGCCGAGGCCCTCGACGCGGCGCTGGCGTCGGACGGCGTGAAGCTGGACGCCGTCCTGGACCTGGAGGTGCCCGAGGACGAGGTCGTCAAGCGGATCGCGGGCCGCCGCATCTGCCGGAACGACAGCGCGCACGTCTTCCACATCACCTACAGCGCCCCGAAGACCGAGGGCGTCTGCGACGTCTGCGGCGGAGAGCTGTACCAGCGCGACGACGACTCCGAGGAGACCGTGCGCAAGCGGCTCGAGGTCTACCACACGCAGACCGAGCCGATCATCGACCACTACCGGGCCCAGGGCCTGCTGGTCACCATCTCCGCGCTCGGCAAGGTCGACGAGGTGACCGAGCGCGCGATGGAGGCGCTGCAGAAGGACCGGGCCGCCCAGGCCTGAACGTCGTACCCCAGGCGTATCCTCCGACCGGATCGCATACGGCCGCGGTGTCCCCAGGACGCCGCGGCCGTATCGTTGATTACCCAGGCATTCCGCCGAACCACTCTCCGACTCTGAAAGGCGCCGGCCCTCATGGTGCAGATCAAGACCCCCGAGCAGATCGCGAAGATGCGTGAGGCGGGACTGGTCGTCGCCGCCATCCACGCGGCGACCCGTGAAGCGGCGGTCCCCGGCGCCACGACGAAGGACCTGGACGACGTCGCCCGCAAGGTGATCGCCGACCACGGGGCGAAGTCGAACTTCCTCGGGTACGGCGGTTTCCCCGCCACCATCTGCACCTCGGTGAACGAGGTCGTCGTCCACGGCATCCCGGACGGCAAGACGGTCCTCAAGGACGGCGACATCATCTCCGTCGACGCCGGCGCGATCGTCGACGGCTGGCACGGCGACGCGGCGTTCACGGCGTTCGTGGGCGGCGGTCACGCTCCGGAGCTCGTCGAGCTGTCCCGGGTGACCGAGGAGTCCATGTGGGCCGGTATCGCCGCCATGAAGAGCGGCAACCGGCTGGTCGACGTGTCCCGTGCGATCGAGACCTACATCCGCCGTCAGCCGAAGCCGGGCGGCGGCCGTTACGGGATCATCGAGGACTACGGCGGCCACGGCATCGGCACCGAGATGCACATGGACCCGCATCTGCTGAACTACGTCAGCCGCAAGCGCGGCAAGGGCCCGAAGCTCGTCCCCGGCTTCTGCCTGGCGATCGAGCCGATGGTGTCGCTCGGCACCCCGCACACCGAGGTGCTCTCCGACGACTGGACCGTGATCACCACGGACGGCACCTGGTCCTCGCACTGGGAGCACTCGGTGGCGCTGACCGAGGAGGGTCCGCTGGTGCTGACGGCCGTCGACGGCGGCCGGGCGAAGCTGGCGGAGCTGGGCGTCACGGCTGCTCCGGACCCCCTGGCCTGACCCGGGCCCGGGTGCACCCGAGCCATGGACGGGGCGGAGGGGATTCCCGGCCGCCCCGGTTCTGCTTAAGGATCTCCCACCTTGGGCAAACTCCTCGGATTCGTCTTTTCCAGGGGCCTGACGTAGACTGATGCGTCGGTTCGCGTGTACCCGTATGCCCGCTTGCGGTCGAAGGGCGACAAGAGCCGATCAAGGTAGCCGATTCGAAGGGCGAAGCGTGGCCAAGAAGCAAGGTGCCATCGAGATCGAGGGCACCGTGATCGAGTCCCTGCCGAACGCCATGTTCAAGGTAGAGCTCCAGAACGGTCACAAGGTCCTCGCGCACATCTCCGGCAAGATGCGGATGCACTACATCCGAATCCTTCCGGACGACCGGGTCGTCGTGGAGCTCTCTCCGTACGACCTGACGCGTGGGCGGATCGTCTACCGCTACAAGTAGATCTTGCCCTCACCTCTCCCGAGGGGTGCTGGCACTGACCCGGAGAACCTCACATCCCATGAAGGTCAAGCCGAGCGTCAAGAAGATCTGCGACAAGTGCAAGGTGATCCGCCGCCACGGCCGGGTCATGGTCATCTGCGACAACCTGCGCCACAAGCAGCGCCAGGGCTGACGCACGCCGACCTGCACTTCGCAGATCTTCGCGCGACGCGAGCAACACGTTCACCAGCAGGGCCCGCCCAGTCCGCAAGGACCGGCGGCACCTCCGGCGGGGGCCGGGGACCGGGACGTACCACCTCTCTTTCAGGAGGGGTCGGCGGCCCGGGACGGCTCTGCTGCAGACCCCCGAACACCACAGGAGCCATTGAATGGCACGCGTTTCCGGTGTTGACATCCCGCGCGACAAGCGCGTGGAGGTCGCACTCACCTACGTCTTCGGCATCGGCCGCACCCTGGCGCAGGAGACCCTCGCCGCGACCGGTGTGAACCCGAACACCCGCGTTCGTGACCTGGCCGAAGAGGACCTCGTCAAGATCCGCGAGTACGTGGACGCCAACCTCAAGACCGAGGGTGACCTCCGTCGCGAGATCCAGGCCGACATCCGCCGCAAGGTCGAGATCGGCTGCTACCAGGGTCTGCGCCACCGCCGCGGTCTGCCGGTCCACGGCCAGCGCACCAGCACGAACGCCCGGACCCGCAAGGGCCCGCGTCGCGCCATCGCCGGCAAGAAGAAGCCGGGCAAGAAGTAGTCCTCAGCAGGACGCTCTACCAGCGGTCTTCGCTGTAGGACCGACCACCTCCACGGGAGAAATACATGCCCCCCAAGGGACGCCAGGGCGCCGTCAAGAAGGTGCGCCGCAAGGAAAAGAAGAACGTCGCTCACGGCCACGCGCACATCAAGAGCACGTTCAACAACACGATCGTCTCGATCACGGACCCCAGCGGCAACGTGATCTCCTGGGCCTCCGCCGGCCACGTCGGCTTCAAGGGCTCGCGCAAGTCCACCCCCTTCGCCGCGCAGATGGCCGCCGAGTCGGCCGCCCGCCGCGCGCAGGAGCACGGCATGCGCAAGGTCGACGTCTTCGTCAAGGGTCCGGGCTCCGGCCGTGAGACCGCGATCCGTTCCCTCCAGGCCACCGGTCTCGAGGTCGGCTCCATCCAGGACGTCACCCCGACGCCGCACAACGGCTGCCGTCCCCCCAAGCGCCGCCGCGTCTGACGCGTCGCCGCTGCACGGCTGACTCCGGGTGCCGGCGTGTCCGACACGTCACACCCGGTCCGAGGCTTCGGGCGGTACGGCCCCTCGTGGGACGTGCCGCCCGTACCCTTGCAGTACGCAGTATTTTCGACAGCCGGGTCTCGGCCCGGTCGAGTCGGGCGTCAAATAGCGGGCGCCCATGACTGAAGGATCACAGACATGCTGATCGCTCAGCGTCCCTCGCTGACCGAAGAGGTCGTCGACGAGTACCGCTCCCGGTTCGTGATCGAGCCGCTGGAGCCGGGCTTCGGCTACACCCTCGGCAACTCCCTCCGCCGTACGCTCCTCTCCTCGATCCCGGGCGCGGCCGTCACGTCCATCCGGATCGACGGCGTCCTGCACGAGTTCACCACCGTGCCCGGCGTCAAGGAGGACGTCACCGACCTCATCCTGAACATCAAGCAGCTGGTCGTCTCCTCGGAGCACGACGAGCCGGTCGTGATGTACCTGCGCAAGCAGGGCCCGGGTCTGGTCACCGCCGCCGACATCGCGCCCCCGGCCGGTGTCGAGGTCCACAACCCCGACCTGGTCCTGGCCACGCTGAACGGCAAGGGCAAGCTGGAGATGGAGCTGACCGTCGAGCGCGGTCGCGGCTACGTCTCCGCCGTGCAGAACAAGCAGGTGGGCCAGGAGATCGGCCGTATCCCGGTCGACTCCATCTACTCCCCGGTGCTCAAGGTCACGTACAAGGTCGAGGCGACCCGTGTCGAGCAGCGCACCGACTTCGACAAGCTGATCGTCGACGTCGAGACCAAGCAGGCCATGCGCCCGCGCGACGCCATGGCGTCGGCCGGCAAGACCCTGGTCGAGCTGTTCGGTCTGGCGCGCGAGCTCAACATCGACGCCGAGGGCATCGACATGGGCCCGTCCCCGACGGACGCCGCCCTGGCCGCCGATCTGGCGCTGCCGATCGAGGAGCTGGAGCTCACGGTCCGCTCCTACAACTGCCTCAAGCGCGAGGGCATCCACTCCGTGGGTGAGCTCGTCGCCCGCTCCGAGGCTGACCTCCTCGACATCCGCAACTTCGGTGCGAAGTCGATCGACGAGGTCAAGGCGAAGCTGGCCGGCATGGGTCTGGCCCTCAAGGACAGCCCGCCCGGATTCGACCCGACCGCCGCCGCCGACGCCTTCGGCGCGGACGACGACGCGGACGCCGGTTTCGTCGAGACCGAGCAGTACTGAGCACCTCCCGGCGGGGTGCGGGGCGTACGGCCCCGCACCCCGCCGGGGGGCTGCCTCCGGGGCCGCGGCCCCGGGCTCCGGGCGCGAGCCCGGCACAGATGTCCCCGGCACCGCCGGGGGGTGCGCGAGGGGCGTGAGCCTCTCGCACAGGCTGACACCGGTACCTGACACGGCCGGTGCAGATCACAAGGAGAAGAACCATGCCGAAGCCCGCCAAGGGTGCCCGTCTGGGCGGCAGCGCCGCGCACGAGAAGCTGCTTCTCGCGAACCTCGCGAAGTCGCTCTTCGAGCACGGCCGCATCACCACGACCGAGGCCAAGGCCCGCCGCCTGCGCCCCGTCGCGGAGCGTCTGATCACGAAGGCGAAGAAGGGCGACATCCACAACCGTCGCCTGGTGCTGCAGACGATCACGGACAAGAGCATCGTCCACACGCTCTTCACCGAGATCGCCCCGCGCTACGCCGAGCGTCCGGGTGGCTACACCCGGATCACCAAGATCGGCAACCGTCGTGGTGACAACGCCCCGATGGCCGTGATCGAGCTCGTCGAGGGCGAGATCGCGAAGAAGGCCACCGTCGCCGAGGCCGAGGCCGCCGCAAAGCGCGCGGTCAAGGAGGCCGACGAGGCCAAGGCCAGCGAGGCCAAGGCCGAGGAGACCGAGGCCGAGGCCGCCGCCGAGGCTCCGGCCGAGGAGTCGAAGGGCGCCTGAGGCGTTCCGAGACGGCTTTACGGCTGACGGACGGGCCCGTTCCCCACTTACCGGGGGCGGGCCCGTTCCCTTGAGAGGACCTGAGAGGCATACGAGACGTGAGCGATGACGTGAGGCCGGGTTTCGTACGGGTGCGGCTGGACCTGTCCTACGACGGCGGGGACTTCTCGGGCTGGGCCCGGCAGACGCGCGGGCAGCGGACGGTCCAGGGCGAGATCGAGGACGCGATCCGTACCGTCACCCGTTCACAGGACACGTACGAGCTGACCGTCGCCGGCCGCACGGACGCGGGTGTGCACGCCCGCGGACAGGTCGCGCACGTCGACCTGCCGCAGCATGTCTGGGCCGAGCACCGGGAGAAGCTGCTGCGGCGGCTGGCCGGCCGGCTGCCCCACGACGTCCGGGTGTGGAAGGCCGAGGAGGCCCCCGCCGGTTTCAACGCGCGCTTCTCGGCGGTCTGGCGCCGCTACGCCTACCGCGTCACCGACCACCCGGCGGGCGTCGACCCGCTGTTGCGCGGGCATGTGCTCTGGCACGGCTGGCCGCTGGACCTGGACGCCATGAACGCCGCGGCCGGACGGCTCCTCGGGGAGCACGACTTCGCCGCGTACTGCAAGAAGCGCGAGGGGGCCACCACCATCCGGACGCTCCAGGAACTGCGCTGGGAGCGCGACGCGTCCGGGATCCTGACCGCGACCGTGAAGGCCGACGCCTTCTGCCACAACATGGTCCGCTCGCTCGTCGGCGCGATGCTGTTCGTCGGCGACGGCCACCGGCCGGCGGACTGGCCGGCGAAGGTCCTGGCCGCCGGTGTCCGTGACTCGGCGGTCCACGTCGTGCGGCCGCACGGGCTCACGCTGGAGGAAGTCGGCTATCCCGCCGACGAACTGCTGGCCGCCAGGAACCTGGAGGCGCGGAACCGGCGCACCCTCCCGGCCCGGGGCGCGGGGGCGGCCGGCTGCTGCTGAGCCTGCGGCAGCTCGGCCGTGCGCACCTCCACCCGGTGCCGCCGAGGGAGGGCCGGCACCCCGGGGGGAACGGCCGGCCCTCCGAACGTCACGGCCGGTCAGAGCGCGGCGGCGTACTTCCGCAGCCAGCCGGTGAAGGACGGCCCGAGCTCGGGGTGCTCACAGGCGAGGCGCACCTGGGCGCGCAGGTAGTCGCCCCGGTCGCCCGTGTCATACCGGCGGCCTTCGAAGACCACGCCGTGCACGGGTCCGTGGCGGTCGTCCGAGGCGAGGGTGTGCAGCGCGTCGGTGAGCTGGATCTCCCCGCCGCGGCCCGGGGGGGTGTCCCGCAGCACGGCGAAGATCTCGGGGTCGAGGACATAGCGGCCGATGACCGCGAGGTTGCTCGGCGCTGTGCCGGGCGCCGGCTTCTCGACGAGACCGGAGAGCACGCGCACGTCGTCCCCGGCCTCCGAGGGGACCACGGCGGCCGAGCCGTAGAGATGGATCCGGTCCTCCGGGACGGGCATCAGCGCGACGACGCTCCCGCCGAGCCGCCGGCGTATCTCGACCATCCGCGCGAGCAGGGGGTCCCTGGGGTCGATGAGGTCGTCGCCGAGCAGGACGGCGAAAGGGCTGTCCCCCACATGCGCCTCGGCGCAGAGCACGGCGTGACCGAGGCCCTTGGGGTCGCCCTGCCGCGCGTAGTGGACGGTGGCCAGTGAACTGGATCTGCGGACCAGTTCCAGTCGCCCGAGGTCTCCCTTGTCCTCCAGGAGCGATTCCAGCTCGTGGGCGCGGTCGAAGTGGTCCTCGAGCGCCCGCTTGTTCCGCCCGGTGATCATCAGTACGTCGGTCAGACCGGCGGCGGCGGCCTCCTCGACCACGTACTGGATCGCGGGCTTGTCCACGACGGGCAGCATCTCCTTCGGCGTCGCCTTGGTCGCGGGAAGGAAGCGGGTACCGAGTCCGGCGGCCGGAATGACCGCCTTGACCACCGGCGGCACGCCGGTTGTGTGAAGGCTCATATGTCTGTGCACGGCCGCTCGCGCGACCGTCCCCCTCCTCGTCTTCTTCACATGGAAGACACATCGTAGAAGGTCGAGGAGGTGACTCACCCGCCAGATGTCGGTATTAGTCCGCTTATAGGCATCGGGTGTACTGAAACGTAACTTTCACCTGTGTCCTAAAGAATCGTGTACCCTTCCGAAGCTCGGCATTTTGTTCACCGTCGTGTTCAAACGATGGAGGTGCCGGGTTCCATGGGGGATGACGGGTAGGGGCCCGGGGGAGTCTTCAGATGAGTGCAGTGAACCCGGTCCGGGTGTCCGGACGGCGGGGGCGACAGCGTGGCCGGAGGAGGGCGGGGCAGGGGGAGAGCAGCCTCGGACTGCTGCCGCTGCCGCCCACGGAGACCGAGAAGTACGCATACGCCAAGCGGCATCTCTGGGTACTCACCCTCAGTTCGCTGGTGAGCTTCTGCTGCCTCACGGTCAGTCAGTTCAAGTTGGCGCAGTCGACTCCGCTGTTGTGGATCTACACGCCGCTGCTGCTCTTCACGGTTCTCTACTACCTGGTGTCGCTCCGGGTGAACGCGTTCACCCGGGACTTCGACATCAAGCACCACCGGCAACTGGTCCGGCGGTGGCGGCCCGAGGTGTACCCGACCGTCGACGTCTTCCTGCCCGTCTGCGGCGAGCCGATCGAGGTTCTGCACAACACCTGGACCCACGTTCGGGCTCTCGCCGACCGCTACCCGGGCGTCTGCGTCCCCTTCGTCCTGGACGACGGTGCCAGCCCGGAACTCAAGGCCATGGCGGCAGACTTCGGCTTCCGGTACGGCACCCGTCCCAACCGCGGCTGGTACAAGAAGGCCGGCAACCTGCACTTCGGTTTCGGCCAGTCGGACGGCAAGTACATCCTCATCCTGGATGCGGACTTCACGCCGCGTGCCGACCTGCTGGAGGAGCTCCTCCCCTATATGGAGGCGGACGAGCGGGTCGGGATCGTCCAGTCCCCGCAGTACTTCCGGGTCCTGGACTCCCAGAACTGGATCGAACGGGGCGCGGGTGCGGTGCAGGAGCTCTTCTACCGCTCCGTGCAGGTGTCGCGGCAGGGCAGCGACGGCTCCATCTGCGTCGGCAGCTGCGCCGTCTACCGCAGGGCCGCTCTGGAGACCAACGGCGGTACCACGCTGATCGAGCACTCCGAGGACGTCCACACCGGGTACGACCTGCGCGAGCTGGGCTGGGACCTGCGCTATGTGCCGGTGGCGGTGTCCACGGGCGTCTGCCCGGACAGCGCCGGCGCGTTCTTCAACCAGCAGTACCGCTGGTGTTCCGGCTCGATGAGCCTCCTGGGCAGCAGCAAGTTCTGGCGGTCGAAGCTCAGGTTGTCGACCCGGCTCTGCTACATGTCCGGCTTCTTCTACTACATCCACACCGCGCTCTTCACGTTTGCCGCGCCGATCATCCCGATCGTGCTGCTGCTGGCCATGCCGGAGAAGCTGAAGGTCGAGCACCTGTGGCTGGTGCTGCCGAGCATCGTCTACACGACGGTGATCTTCCCGATGTGGCATCGTGCGCCCTACCGGCTGGAGGCCTGGGCCGCCCGCATGATGTACGGCTGGGCGCACGTCTTCGCCATCTGGGACATCCTGCGCAAGAACCGGATGGGCTGGCAGCCGACCGGCTCCTCCGGGGCCAAGAAGAACAAGACCCGCCGCTTCTGGATCGGCATGTGGGTCTGGGGCGGGGGGACGGCGGTGATCTGGGTCGCCGCGGCCGTGTGGCGGATGTTCTCCATGGACGCGCCGGACTTCGCTCTCATCCTCTCGTCCGGCCTCTTCTACGCGCTGGTCGTCGGCCGCGTGCTCATCCAGCCCCGTCAGGAGAGCGCGGCATGATCTCCCGTTTCCGTTCCACGTCGCTGTGCGCCGCCCTGACGGCGATGCTGCTGCTCGGCACCGTCGGCTGTTCCCTCACCGACGACGACGGCACGCCGTCGGCCGGCTCCTCCACCACCGCCCCCGCGGACTCCGCCGCCGACCTCCCGTTCGACGTCCGGCCGCTGATCAAGCCGGAGAAGAAGTACTTCGGCGCGGCGCTGGAGGGGGCCCCGACCTCCATGGCGTCCGTGGAGAAGTTCACGGCCCAGACGGGCAAGCAGCCCAACCTGATCGAGTACTACGTGGCCTTCGGCGACGGGTTCAACGCCAGCGGTGTCCGTAACGCCTGGAAGTCCGGCGCCCTGACGATCACGTCCTGGGAGCCCTTCGACGTCCCGCTCGCCGACATCGCCGCGGGCAAGTCGGACTCGTACCTCGAGAAGTACGCCGCCGCGGTGCGGGAGCTGAACCTGCCGGTGGCGATCAGCTTTGCCGACGAGATGAACGGCCACTGGGAGAAGTGGGGCACCAAGCACGTCGACGCCGCCGACTACGTCGAGGCGTGGCGGCACGTGCACGACGTCTTCACCGAGGCCGGTGCGTCCAACGTGATCTGGACCTGGACGCCCAACATCGTCAACCCGGTCAGGAGCGTGGACCTCGCCGACTACTACCCGGGAGACGCCTATGTCGACTGGGTGGGCATGGTGGGCTACTTCACCCAGGATGAGGACAACGCCTTCGGGAGCGTCTTCGGCCCGACGATCGAGAAGATCGGGACGCTGACGAAGAAGCCGCTGATCATCGTCGAGACGGCGGCGGCCCCGGGGGAGCGCCGTCGCGCCGACGTCCGGAACCTCTTCGCCGGCGTCGAGGGCAACGACGACATCGTCGGCTTCGTCTGGTTCGACTACCGCAAGCGGGCCGACTGGCGCCTGTCCGCCAGTCCGCTGGCGCTGGCCGAGTTCAACCGGCTGGCCGCGGATGACCTGTTCGGGTTCGACGTACGGAAGCCGTGATGACCTCTCCCACCCAGGGCCGGAACACCGGTCATGTCCACCACCCCGAACGGTACGAGCCCTACGACGCCTACCGCGGGGACGACTCCGAGTTCGCCTGGTTCCAGACGGACACCGGGGTACCGCCGGGAGCCGCCCCCGCGCAGCCGGCCGGCACCTGGCCCGCCGAGCACTACGGGCAGCAGGGGTACCCCGACGAGGTGTACACGGCTCAGGCGTACATCGTGCATCCCCAGCAGCACGAGGGCTACGCCGTGCCATCGTACGCCGTGCAGGTGCCGACGGAGATCCCGCAGGACGAGGTCACCCAGGGGCTCCGCACCCTCGATCCCGCGGTCGTCGTCGTGCCCGAACCCCGCGCCGCGTCCGAACCGAAGACGGAATCCGGGCAGGGCTACGAGATTCCCGAGACCCCCGAAGCGGGCTGGGACATGGGGGGCAGCCGACGGCGTTCCTGGGTCAGCCGAGCCCTGCTGCTGTGTGTGCTCGCGATCCAGGCGGTGCTGTCGCTGCGGCTCGCCAACACCGCCTTCCAGGACGAGGCGCTGTATCTGTCGGCCGGTCACGCCCAACTGGACCACCTGTTCAACGGCGCCCCGCTGCCGAGCGACTACGTGTCCTACTTCTCCGGATCGCCCCAGCTGTACCCGGTGCTGGCGGCGGCGGTCGACGGGCGGTTCGGGCTCACCGGCGCCCGGGTGCTGAGCCTGCTGTTCATGCTCGGCGCGACCACGCTGCTGTACTCCTTCACCCGGCGGCTGTTCAACGAGCGCGCGGCACTGGCCGCGGCCGCGCTCTTCGCCGTGACGCAGTCCACCGTCGTCCTCGGGTTCTTCGCCACCTACGACGCCGCCGCGATCTTCCTGCTCGCCGCCGCCACCTGGCTCGTGGTCCGGACGGACCGGGCTCCGGCGGCCGCGGTGCTGCTCGCCGCCCCGGTCGCGGTGCTCGCCGTGGGCGTCAAGTACGCCACCGCGCTCTACCTCCCCACGCTCGTCGTACTCGCGCTCCTGACGTCGTGGCCCCACCGGGGCCGCGGGGCCTTCGGCCGGGCCGTGCTCCTGACCGTCGGTCTGGCGGGGCTGGCCGCGGCAGGCCTGTTCCTCACGGACGTGCTGGACGGCGTGCGCGCCACGACCACCGAACGGGAGCACGGCGCCGACTCCGCCCTGTCCCTGCTGGCGAAGTCGGGCCTGTGGGGCGGGCTGATGTTCGCCACCGCCTGCGGTGGCGCCGTCTCGTACGCCCGCCGCGGCCGGATGAACGAGTCTCCGCTCGCCCTCCGGCTGAGCGGCCCCGGCTGGCGCTGGCGTGGGCTGCTCGGCCTGGTCCTGTGCGGTACCGCCCTGCTCGCGCCCGCGTACCAGGTCCATCTCGCCACGTCCGTGGCGCTCTACAAGCACATCGGGTTCGGCCTGCTTTTCGCCGCCCCGATGGCGGGCATCGGCGTCACCCGGCTGATCGGGGCGCACTTCCGCTATCCGCAGCTGGGCATCATCCTCTGGGTCTCGATGCTCTGCATGGGGCTGGCGCAGTCGGAGGAACGCTTCTCCTCGTGGGCTTCCGCCACCAAGCTGAACCAGGTGCTGCGCGAGCACGTCGGCGACAAGGGCCGGTACCTCGCCTCCACGCCGAACGTCCCCGTCTACTACCTCCGGGACCGCACCGACCAGTCGCGCTGGACCTCGCTCTACGGAATCGGCTACGAGGACGCCCAGGGCACGATGCACCGCGGCGAGGCGGGCTACCGCAAGGCCATCGCCGACGGCTGGTTCGACCTCGTCGTCCTCGACGGAGTCGCCTCCCCGCGGATGGAGAAGGTGGTCGAGGACGCGGTGAAGCGGAGCGGCGGGTACCGGCTCCTCGGCACCGTCCCGTTCGAGCTGGGCGAAGGCAAGGGCACCTACCGCATCTGGGTCAGGTACTGATCCGTCCCCCGGGTTCCCTCGACCCGCATCACATCAAGGAGAGTGCCAGTTGCGCCTCACCGTCATCGGCACCGGCTACCTTGGTGCCACCCACGCCGCCTGCATGGCCGAACTCGGCCACGACGTACTCGGTGTCGACATCGACCCGGACAAGATCGCCTCACTGCGGTCCGGGCGGCTCCCGTTCTACGAGCCCGGCCTCCAGGAGCTGCTCGACCGGCACATCGCCACCGGCCGCCTGCGCTTCACCACGTCGTACGAGGAGGCCGCGGCCTTCGCCCGGGTCCATTTCAGCTGTGTCGGCACGCCGCAGTCCAGGGGCTCCGACGCCGCCGACCTGACCTATGTGGACGCGGTGATCGACGCCCTGGCGCCGCATCTGACCGGCCCCGCCCTGGTCGTCGGGAAGTCCACGGTGCCCGTCGGCACCGCGGACCGGCTCGCCGCCCGGCTGGCGGCGCTGGCTCCCGCCGGAGCCGGTGCCGAACTCGCCTGGAACCCGGAGTTCCTGCGGGAGGGCTTCGCGGTGCGGGACACCCTCCGGCCGGACCGGCTGGTCCTCGGAGTCCGCTCGGACCGGGCGGAGGCCCTGCTGCGGGAGGTCTACGCGCCCGTCCTGGCCACCGGGATCCCGCTGATCACCGCCGACTTCCCCACGGCCGAGCTGGTCAAGACGGCCGCCAACGCCTTCCTCGCGACCAAGATCTCGTTCATCAACGCGATGGCGGAGGTCTGCGAGGCCACCGGTGCCGACGTGTCCGTACTGGCCACCGCGATCGGCCACGACGAGCGCATCGGGGCCCGTTTCCTGCGGGCCGGCGTGGGCTTCGGCGGCGGCTGCCTGCCCAAGGACATCCGGGCTTTCGCGGCCCGCGCCGAGGAGCTCGGTACCGGACGTTCCCTCGCCTTTCTCAAGGAGGTCGACGCGGTGAACCTGCGCCGCCGGGACCGGGTCGTCGACCTGACGCGCCGGTTGTGCGCGGGGGATCCGGCGGGGGCCCGGGTGGCCGTACTGGGTGCGGCCTTCAAGCCGGACTCCGACGACATCCGGGACTCTCCCGCCCTGGACATCGCCGTCAGGCTCCACCTGGACGGTGCCGATGTCACGGTGTACGACCCGCAGGCGATGGACAACGCGCGCAAGACGCACCCGCTGCTCGGTTACGCCCTGTCGGCGGAGGAAGCGGTGGTGGACGCCGATGTGGTGCTCCACCTCACCGAGTGGCGCGAGTTCCGGGACCTCGACCCGGCGGCCCTCGCCTCCCGCGTCCGCGCGCGCCGGATCGTCGACGGCCGAGGGGCGCTGGACGCGGACCGCTGGATGGCCGCCGGCTGGGACTTCCATGCGCTGGGCCGCCCTGCGCGCAGCTCGGCCGGGACCGCCGTGCGTGCCGAATGACGACCGCCGCCCCGCGATCGGGGCGCGTCGGGCGCACACCGTCGGCAGGCCGGTGACGGCCGCTCTCGCGTCAGGCACGGCTCGCCGGGCGAACCCGGGCCGACGCGGTCACCGGGCGGCGGCCGGACCGCCGTCGGTTCCGGCGCCCGTCCGCGTGGTCGGCCGCGCCCGGGACCGTGCCGGAACGGCCCCGGCCGTCAGCCCGCCGGGGCCGTGGCCGCCGCGGACGCCTGCATCTCGCCGCGGCGCACGATCTGGCGGAACGTGAACTCCGCGAGGTCGTCGCCCGGCTGGAACGCCTTGCTGTCGCCCTTGGCGACGGACTTTCCGCTGACGTAGCCGGTGGCGGTGAAGTAGGCGTACCGGCCGTAGGAGTTGCCCACGAAGCGGCACACCGGCCCGCCCTTGCAGAAGGCGGCGACGCCCGAGCCGGAGAGCGGGGCGATGCTGCGGGCGGACTGCTTCACGGCCGCCTGCGCCTGCGCCTCGGTCGGGAAGACGGCGACGCCGATGGTGACGGCCACGCCGTCCTTGGTGTACGTGGCGCGGATGACCTGGTCGCAGCCGTGCGAGCGGAGCGCCGTGCCCAGCGAGGCCTGGGTCGCGGAGGCGCAGTTCGTGGTGCGGGCCGTGGGGCCCTTGGCGTAGACCCGGTCGCCCATCGTGAGCTTCTTCCCCGGGAAGAGGGTGTCGGCGCTCAGCGGCGCGGTGTCCTTCTTCGCGCTGGAGATGAAGTCCTTGGGGTTCGGCGGCGGCGGGGGAGCGACCGTCGAGAACGACGGCTCCGGCTGTGTGGTCTCGTTCGGCAGCTGGGGAGCCGTGGGCAGGTCACCGGCGGTCTTGCCGGAGGACGACGCGTCGTTGGTGAAGACGACCGCCGTGGCCACGATCGCGGCGACGGCTGCCGTCGCGACACCGCCCGCCCCGATGAGCAGCCATCTCCTGCGGCGGGCCCGCGCGGCGGAGGCGTCGGCCAGCGCCGCCCAGTCGGGCGTCGACGACGGAGGCTCTCCGTAGGACTCGTACGGCTGCCGCGGCTCCTGCGGCCACTGCGATCCCCCAAAGCTCATGCCGCGCATCCTAAACCGGTTGGGCGTGAGCATGTCCTGCGGTGACAATGCCCGCCATGGGACATCTTGAGGCCGCGCATCTGGAGTACTTCCTCCCGGACGGGAGGGTGCTGCTCGGCGACGTGTCGTTCCGGGTGGGCGAGGGGTCGGTCGTCGCCCTGGTCGGGGCGAACGGCGCGGGCAAGACGACCCTCCTGCGCCTGCTGTCCGGTGAGCTGAAGCCGCACGGCGGCACGGTGTCGGCGAGCGGCGGCCTCGGAGTGATGCCGCAGTTCGTGGGTTCCGCGGCGGCGCCCCCGGTGCCCGGAGGGCGACGGGGGAGCGACGAGCGCACGGTCCGGGACCTGCTGGTCTCGGTCGCGCCGCCCAGGATCAGGGACGCGGCCCGCGCGGTCGACGAGGCCGAGCATCTGATCATGACCGTCGACGACGAGGCCGCGCAGATGCGGTACGCGCAGGCGCTCAGCGACTGGGCCGAGGTGCAGGGGTACGAGGCCGAGACCGTCTGGGACATGTGCACCACGGCCGCGCTCGGCGTCCCCTACGAGAAGGCCCAGTGGCGCCTGGTGCGCACCCTGTCCGGCGGGGAGCAGAAGCGGCTGGTGCTGGAGGCGCTGCTGCGCGGCCCGGACGAGGTGCTGCTGCTCGACGAGCCGGACAACTATCTGGACGTACCGGGCAAGCGCTGGCTGGAGGACCGGCTGCGGGAGACCCGCAAGACCGTGCTCTTCGTCTCCCACGACCGGGAGCTGCTGGCCACGGCCGCGCAGAAGATCGTGGCCGTGGAGCCGGGGCCCGCGGGCAGCGACGTCTGGGTCCACGGGGGCGGTTTCGGCACCTTCCACGAGGCCCGGCGCGAGCGGTTCGCGCGCTTCGAGGAGCTGAAGCGGCGCTGGGAGGAGGAGCACGCCCGGCTGAAGGCCCTGGTCCACAAGCTGCGCCAGCAGGCGGCGATCAGTCCCGACATGGCATCGCGGTACCGCGCGATGCAGACGCGGTTCAGGAAGTTCGAGGAGGCCGGCCCGCCGCCGGAGCCGCCGCGCGAGCAGGACATCCGGATGCGGCTGCGCGGCGGCCGGACCGGGGTACGGGCCGTGACCTGCGAGAACCTGGAGCTGACGGGGCTGATGAGACCCTTCTCGCTGGAGGTCTTCTACGGCGAGCGGGTCGCGGTGCTCGGCTCGAACGGCTCGGGCAAGTCCCACTTCCTGCGGCTGCTCGCGGGGGAGGACGTGGCCCACACGGGCACGTGGAAGCTGGGCGCCCGGGTGGTGCCCGGGCACTTCGCCCAGACCCACGCCCACCCGGAGCTGCTCGGCCGCACGCTCGTCGACATCCTGTGGACCGAGCACGCCAAGGACCGCGGCGGCGCGATGAGCGCCCTGCGCCGCTACGAGCTGGAACGCCAGGGCGACCAGACGTTCGACCGGCTCTCGGGAGGGCAGCAGGCCCGCTTCCAGATCCTGCTGCTGGAGCTGCGCGGCGCGACCTCGCTGCTGCTGGACGAGCCGACCGACAACCTGGACCTGGAGTCCGCGGAGGCACTGCAGGAGGGCCTGGAGGCGTACGAGGGCACGGTGCTCGCGGTGACGCACGACCGCTGGTTCGCCCGGTCCTTCGACCGCTTCCTCGTCTTCGGCTCGGACGGGGTGGTCAGGGAGGCGCCGGAGCCGGTCTGGGACGAGCGCAGGGTGGTCCGGGCGCGGTAGCGGAGGCCCCGGGGCCTCCGTGCCGGGCCGCGCCGCCGGGCCGGGGGCGTTTTGACCCGTGCGGGGGAGCGCGGGTATTCTGCTGGTTCGTTATGCGTATTGGCTTGCTCTATCTCACGTGAGGGGCCCTTACGCCGGTTCACCGGGCCGATGACCAGCGGCATGCACTCGGGTTGCGTCCCCGATGTGCGGCCAGGGCTGTCGTGATCGTCCGGGTGGCCTTGTCAGGACCCCGTCCTCCGTGCTCTCACGAGCCGGGGGATCCCCATCACTGAAGAAGCGAAGGCTACGACCGTGCGTACGTACAGCCCCAAGCCCGGCGATGTGACGCGCCAGTGGCACGTCATCGACGCCCAGGACGTCGTCCTGGGTCGTCTGGCCACCACCGCTGCCACCCTCCTGCGGGGCAAGCACAAGCCGATCTACGCGCCCCACGTCGACGCTGGTGACTTCGTCATCATCATCAACGCCGACAAGGTGCACCTGTCCGGCAACAAGCGGACCCAGAAGATGGCGTACCGCCACTCCGGCTACCCGGGTGGTCTGCGCTCCGTCCGCTACGACGAGCTGCTCGACAAGAACCCCGAGAAGGCCGTCGAGAAGGCCGTCAAGGGCATGCTGCCCAAGAACTCCCTGGGCCGTCAGATGCTCTCGAAGCTGAAGGTCTACGCGGGCGAGAACCACCCGCACGCTGCCCAGCAGCCGGTCCCGTTCGAGATCACCCAGGTCGCGCAGTAAGTCCGGCCACCCCCTAAGACGAACAGAATCTGAGGAGAATCGTGGCCGAGACCACCACCGAGACCCCGCTCGAGGGCGAAGAGACCTACGCCGAGGTCACCACCTTCGAGTCCGAGGCCCCCGTCGAGGGCGAGTACACGAGCGAGTCGCTCGCGTCCCGCTTCGGCGAGCCGCAGCCGGCCGCCGGCCTGGGTCGCCGCAAGAACGCCATCGCCCGTGTCCGCATCGTGCCGGGCACCGGCAAGTGGACGATCAACGGTCGCACCCTCGAGGACTACTTCCCGAACAAGGTGCACCAGCAGGAAGTCAACGAGCCCTTCAAGGTGCTCGAGCTCGACGACCGCTACGACGTCATCGCCCGCATCGCGGGTGGCGGCGTGTCCGGCCAGGCCGGCGCCCTGCGCCTCGGCGTGGCCCGCGCGCTGAACGAGGCGGACGTGGAGAACAACCGCGGCCCGCTGAAGAAGGCCGGCTTCCTGCGCCGCGACGACCGCGCGGTCGAGCGGAAGAAGGCCGGTCTGAAGAAGGCCCGCAAGGCCCCGCAGTACAGCAAGCGCTAATCGCCTGCTCGCCTGTACGGCTTACGTTCGCCCCGGCGGCACTCGGTGCCGCCGGGGCGTTCCGTATACCGGACCCGGGGCGCCCCCGGGGTGACACAGCCCCGTACCCCCGGCGTATAAACGGCACACGGGGGACCCCGCACCCTCACGCAGGGACACCACGGGGCTTGCGTTTTTCGGAGCACAATCGGAGGACACCAGTGGGACGACTCTTCGGCACGGACGGTGTGCGCGGTGTCGCGAACGCGGATCTGACGGCGGAGCTGGCGCTCGGCCTGTCGGTCGCGGCGGCGCACGTGCTGGCCGAGGCGGGCACGTTCGAGGGCCATCGGCCGACGGCGGTGGTCGGACGTGATCCCCGCGCGTCCGGGGAGTTCCTGGAGGCCGCCGTGGTGGCGGGCCTCGCGAGCGCGGGCGTGGACGTCCTGCGGGTCGGTGTGCTGCCCACCCCGGCGGTGGCGTACCTCACCGGCGTGCTCGGCGCCGACCTCGGAGTGATGCTCTCCGCGAGCCACAACGCCATGCCGGACAACGGCGTCAAGTTCTTCGCCCGCGGTGGCCACAAGCTCGCCGACGAGCTGGAGGACCGGATCGAGTCCGTCTACGAGGAGCACCGCACCGGCGCGCCGTGGGACCGGCCGACCGGCGCGGGCGTCGGCCGGGTCCGGGACTACGACGAGGGCTTCGACAAGTACGTCGCCCACCTCATCGCCGTGCTGCCGAACCGGCTGGACGGGCTCAAGGTCGTTCTCGACGAGGCGCACGGCGCCGCGGCCCGGGTCTCGCCCGAGGCGTTCGCGCGGGCCGGCGCGGAGGTGGTCACGATCGGCGCCGAGCCGGACGGCCTCAACATCAACGACAACTGCGGTTCGACCCACCTCGGCCTGCTGAAGGCCGCGGTCGTCGACCACGGGGCCGACTTCGGCATCGCCCACGACGGCGACGCCGACCGCTGCCTCGCCGTGGACGCGGAGGGCAACGAGGTCGACGGCGACCAGATCCTCGCGGTGCTGGCGCTCGCCATGCGCGAGGCGGGCACGCTGCGCGGCAACACCGTCGTCGCCACCGTGATGTCGAACCTGGGCTTCAAGCTGGCGATGGAGCGCGAGGGCGTCGAACTGGTGCAGACCGCCGTCGGCGACCGCTATGTGCTGGAGTCGATGAAGGAGCACGGCTACGCCCTGGGCGGCGAGCAGTCCGGCCACGTCATCGTCCTCGACCACGCCACCACCGGAGACGGCACGCTCACCGGGCTGATGCTGGCGGCCCGCGTCGCCGCGACCGGCCGGTCCCTGGCGGAGCTGGCCGGTGTCATGGACCGCCTCCCGCAGGTCCTGGTCAACGTCCCGGACGTCGACAAGTCGCGCGTCTCGTCGTCGGCCGAGCTGGCGGCCGCCGTCGGCGACGCCGAGCGCGAGCTCGGCACCACCGGCCGGGTACTGCTGCGCCCCTCCGGCACCGAGCCGCTGGTCCGGGTGATGGTCGAGGCGGCGGACATCGAGCAGGCCCGCTCGGTGGCCGGGCGGCTCGCCGACGCGGTGAAGTCCGCGCTGGGCTGACGCGGGACTCCGCGGCCCGCCGTTCGGGGGAACGGCGGGTGTCGCGGCCGGAGGCCCGGCGGCACGGCTCCTACGTTCGGCTGGCATGACGTACGTATCAGCTGACCGCTCGTCAGGGCCCAGCCGTCGCACCGCACTGGCCGGGATCCTCGGCGGGGCCGGGGCCGCCGCACTGGCCGGGTGCACCTCGTCGGGGGCGAGGCCAGCGAACGCGCCCACGCCGAGCGGGGCGACCTCGCCGCAGCCCCAGGCGGACAGCCCGACGCCCGGGGCGATGACGCTCTTCGAGGATCCGGCCTACAACTTCAGCTGTCTGTGGGCTCTCGGCGGGGCCGGCTTCAGCGCGGGGGAGGTGGGCGAGGTCCTCACCGCCGTGAACGCCGTGAACAAGGCCGGCCTCTCCGCGCAGACGTACGTCGCGACCTTCCGCGAGCTCGGCGACAAGCTGATGGGGCCGCCCCCGGGCGGCAAGCCCGACGACCAGACCACCCGCTTCCGTGCGCTGCGCGCCGCGCAGTACTACGCCCAGGCGCTGTTCTTCGTCCTCGGCTCGGACGACCCGGGCAGCGAGGAGGACCTGTACAAGGCCGGGCGGGGCGCCTGGGACAAGTTCTGCGACCTGTGCGACCCGGCACCGGTGAAGGCGAACGTCCCCTACGGCAAGACCCCGCTGCCGGTGTGGTTCTTCCGTCCGGACTCGTCGGACACCCGCCGCCCCACCGTGATCCTGACCAACGGCAGCGACGGACAGAACGTCGACATGTGGACCTACGGCGTCGCGGCCGCCCTGGACCGCGGCTGGAACGCCCTCGTCTACGACGGTCCCGGCCAGGGCCAGCTGCTCTTCGTGGACCGGGTGGTCTTCACCCCGACCTGGGAGAAGGTCGTCGGTCCCCTCGTCGACTGGCTGTCGCAGCGTTCCGACGTGGACACCGCCAAGATCGGTCTCACCGGGTTGAGCATGGCCGGTGACCTGGCACCCCGGGCCGCGGCATTCGAGGACCGGATCGCCGCGCTGGTGGCCATGCCCGGCTGCGTGGAGCCGTGGCTGGGCTTCCCCGCGGAGGTCCGGGAGATCCTCACCCCGAGCAAGGAGGAGACGAACAACATCTGGAACGAGGAAGTCGTTCCCGGAATGTCCCCCGCCGACGCCGCGACGATGAAGAAGCGCTTCGAGCCCTTCTCCATCCCGGCGATGCTCGCCGCCCGCGAGGGCAAGATCTTCACCGACTTCTACACGCCCGCCAAGCGCATCCAGGCGCTGACGATCACGGACATCGTGCCGCGCATCAAGACGCCGACGCTCGTGCTCGACTACGAGGACGAGCAGTTCTACCCGGGTCAGGCGCAGCAGATGTTCGACGCACTGACCGCGCCCAAGGACTATCTGAAGCTCACCGCGGCCGAGGGTGCGCAGCTGCACTGCTCGCCGATGGCGCCGCAGCTGCACTGCGAGGTCGTCTTCGACTGGCTGCAGGGGACGCTCGGGTAGTCCGTCCGGATGCTCCGGGGGCGGGCACGGCGCCGGGCCGGTCCGCCCCGTCGTCGTTCCGGGCCCGGTCGCCCCGGTTCAGTCGCCCCGCAGCAGGTCGAACACGTCGACGGGAGGCGGGAACAGAGGGGCGCAGCGGCGGCAGGCGTACACGTTCCAGCCGGGACCGCTCGCACCGTGGACCTCGTGCACCAGTACGGGATCGTCCGTGACCTGCTCGCACCGCACGCACATGCGCACGGGCGGCGGCCGTTCCGGGGAGCGGTCGCGGTTCATGCGGCCGCCTCGCGGAGGAGGGCGTCGCCGAGGTAGGGGCGCACCAGCGCGCCCGCGTCCCCGTCGAGCGGTTCGTCGAGGCCGTACGGACTGCGGTGCGCGGGCAGGGGCGGCGCCGGTCGCGCGCCCGGCGCGGGCGGGGGAGTGGTACCGGGGCCCGCTCCCGGAGGGAAGCGCCGGTCCAGCCAACTCCGCAGCCGCGCGGCGAGGCGGGGGATAAGGTCGGTCACGTCATCGGCTCCTTGGTTCCCTAGGGCGTGTTGCGAAAGTCCCTCCTGGCCCGCGACGCCTGGCACGCACGCTCGCTGCGTTGTCGGAGTCATCCAAGTACGTCCAGTACGAGGATGATCCTCCGCCTTGCGATCGCACGCACCAGACGCCGCAGGCCCCGCCCTACGGGCGGACGGAGCTACTTTCGCAACACGCCCTAGTCGGTTGATGGCCACGCCCCGGGACGGCTGTATCCGTCGCCGGGGTGCTTCTTTGCAGCGTAGAGGAGGTGTACTACCCCCGTCTAGCCTCTGGGGTAGCTATGGAGAGTGAACGCCCGACGTCTACGGTCGCGATCATGAGTATTGACCGGGAAGGCCCCGTGCCGCCGTATCAGCAGATCGCCGCGTTTCTGCGTGAGCGCATCGAGAGCGGCGCGATTCCCCCTGGGCGGCGCATTCCGAGCCTGGTCGAACTCGAAGCGGAATTCGGAGTGGCCAGGGACACCCTGCGCAAGGCGGTGAAGGTACTCAAGGACGAGGGCCTCGTCGAAACCGTGACGGGCATGGGCGTCTTCGTCGTGGACGGTAAAGGAACGGGCGCCTGAGCGACAGGATCCCTGGCGAATCGTTCGCGCGCACCATTCGTACGACGCTCAGGCTCCCGCCGGCTTCGACATAGCCCGGCGCCGGCGCGTCCACGGCCTCTTCTGGACGAGCAGCGTCAGCGTCCCCGCCAAGACGATCCCGACCAGGTTCAGCAGCAGTTGGCGGCTGAAGCCCCCTGCCTGCCCGTCGTCGCCGTGACCGGGTGCCACCGCCGGCAGGCGCAGACGCGGCACGCGGACGGCTCCTCGGCGTTCGTCCGGTCGGCCGGTCCGGCCTCGGCCGGCCGGCGGCGGGTCAGAGCTTGCGCAGGGAGAGCCGCTGGACCTTGTGGTCGGGGCCCTTGCGCAGGACCAGGGTGGCGCGCCCGCGCGTCGGGGCCACGTTCTCCTGGAGGTTGACGCCGTTGATCGTGCGCCACATCGTCCGCGCGTAGTCCAGTGCCTCCTCCTCGGAGACCTGGGTGTACCTGCGAAAGTACGAGGACGGGTCCTGGAACGCGGTCTCGCGCAGCTTGCGGAAGCGGTTGAGGTACCAGCGCTCGATGTCCTCCGGACGCGCGTCCACGTACACGGAGAAGTCGAAGTAGTCGGCGAGACCGACCCGGGTGCGCCCGTCCTTGCCGGGCAGGGCGGGCTGGAGGACGTTGAGGCCCTCGACGATCAGGATGTCGGGGCGGCGCACGGTCAGCCGTTCGCCCGGGACGATGTCGTAGATGAGGTGCGAGTAGACGGGCGCGGACACCTCGTCCTTGCCGGCCTTGATGTCGGCGACGAAACGGGTCAGGGCGCGGCGGTCGTACGACTCGGGGAAGCCCTTCCGCGACATCAACCCCCGGTCCCGGAGCTCCTTCATCGGGTAGAGGAACCCGTCGGTGGTGACCAGTTCGACGCGCGGGTGCTCGGGCCAGCGGGCGAGCAGCGCCTGCAGCAGCCGGGCCACCGTGGACTTGCCGACGGCGACGGAGCCCGCGACGCCTATGACGAACGGGGTGCCGCGCTGGGTACCGTGGCCGTTGCCGGCCTCGCCGAGGAAGGTGTTGAGGGCGCCGCGGAGATTGGCGGTGGCCCCGACGTACAGGTTGAGCAGCCGGGACAGCGGCAGATAGATGTCCCGTACCTCGTCGAGGTCGATGACGTCACCGAGGCCGCGGAGCCGCTCGACCTCGGCGGCGGTCAGCGGCAGCGGCGTCTTCTCGCGGAGGGCGCTCCACTCCTCACGGGTCAGGTCGACATACGGGGACGCCTCGGTCCGGTCGCCCCTGCGGCTTCGTGGCGGCGAAGTGATCACATGCTCATTGTCGGGGCTGAGGGCGGGTCGTGGGGGGTGGGCTCGGTCACGCGGGGCCGGACCCCGCCGGGTGGTCACGGGGCGTCATGCACCGGGCACCGGCGCACCCGGCACGGTCGCCTCGCCGACCGCTTCCGCCGCCGACCGCTTCCGCCGCCGGCCGCTCGGCCGACCCGCGACGGACCGCCGCGCTCACGCGGTCCGCGACGGCGGCGGGCGGGGCGCCGGAGTCGTAGGCTGCCGCCATGTGCGGAATCGTGGGTTACGTGGGAGCGCAGTCCGCGCTCGATGTCGTCATCGCCGGGCTCAAGCGGCTCGAATACCGGGGCTACGACTCGGCAGGCGTGGCCGTCCTCTCCGACGGAGGGCTGGCCGCGGCCAAGAAGGCCGGGAAGCTGCTCAACCTGGAGAAGGAACTCACCGACCGGCCGCTGCCGAGCGGTTCCACGGGCATCGGGCACACCCGGTGGGCCACCCACGGCGGCCCCACCGACGCCAACGCCCATCCGCACCTGGACAACGCCGGGCGCGTCGCCGTCGTCCACAACGGCATCATCGAGAACTTCGCCGTGCTGCGGGCCGAACTCGCCGAGCGCGGCCACGACCTGGCCTCCGAGACGGACACGGAGGTCGTGGCCCATCTGCTCGCCGAGGAGTTCTCGTCCTGCGGTGAACTCGCCGAGGCCATGCGGCTGGTGTGCCGGCGGCTGGACGGCGCGTTCACCCTGGTCGCGGTCCACGCGGACGAGCCCGACGTCGTCGTCGGCGCGCGGCGCAACTCCCCGCTCGTCGTCGGTGTCGGCGACGGTGAGGCGTTCCTGGCCTCGGACGTCGCCGCGTTCATCGCCCACACGCGCTCGGCCGTCGAGCTCGGGCAGGACCAGGTCGTCGAACTCCGGCGCGACGGCGTCACGGTGACCGATTTCCACGGCGCGCCCGCGGAGGTGCGCTCGTACCACGTGGACTGGGACGCCTCCGCCGCCGAGAAGGGCGGCTACGACTACTTCATGCTCAAGGAGATCGCCGAGCAGCCGAAGGCCGTCGCCGACACGCTTCTCGGGCGGATCGACGCGGAGGGCTCGCTCACGCTCGACGAGGTGCGTATCCCCGCCGCGGTGCTGCGGGAGGCGCACAAGGTGGTGATCGTGGCGTGCGGCACGGCGTTCCACGCCGGTCTCATCGCCAAGTACGCCATCGAGCACTGGACGCGGATCCCGTGCGAGGTGGAGCTGGCGAGCGAGTTCCGCTACCGCGACCCGATCCTCGACCAGCGCACCCTCGTCATCGCCATCTCGCAGTCCGGCGAGACCATGGACACGCTCATGGCGCTGCGCCACGCCCGCGAGCAGGGTGCGAAGGTCCTCGCCATCTGCAACACCAACGGCTCCACGATCCCGCGCGAGTCGGACGCCGTGCTCTACACGCACGCCGGGCCGGAGGTCGCCGTCGCCTCGACCAAGGCGTTCCTGACCCAGCTGGTGGCCTGCTACCTGGTCGCGCTGTACCTGGGGCAGGTGCGCGGCACCAAGTGGGGCGACGAGATCCGGGCCGTCATCCGGGACCTCTCGCAGATCGCCACCCAGGTGGACCAGGTCCTGGAGACCATGGAGCCGGTGCGCGAGCTCGCCCGTTCGCTGGCCCGCAAGAACACGGTGCTCTTCCTCGGCCGGCACGTCGGTTACCCGGTGGCCCTGGAGGGCGCGCTGAAGCTCAAGGAACTCGCCTACATGCACGCCGAGGGCTTCGCCGCCGGCGAGCTCAAGCACGGGCCCATCGCCCTGATCGAGAACGACCTGCCCGTGGTCGTCGTCGTGCCGTCGCCGCGCAGCCGTTCCGTGCTGCACGACAAGATCGTGTCCAACATCCAGGAGATCCGGGCCCGCGGCGCCCGCACCATCGTCATCGCCGAGGAGGGCGACGCGGCGGTCGAGGCGTACGCCGACCACCTGATCAGCATCCCGCAGACGCCGGCGCTGCTCCAGCCGATGGTCGCGACCGTCCCCCTCCAGGTCTTCGCCTGCGAACTCGCCACCGCCCGGGGCAACGAGGTGGACCAGCCGCGCAACCTGGCGAAGTCGGTCACCGTCGAATGATCATTGGGGTGGGGATCGACGTCGCCGAGATCGACCGCTTCGAGGAGGCGCTGCGCCGGACACCTGCGATGGCCGACCGGCTCTTCCTGCGGAGCGAGCTGTTCCTCCCGAGCGGGGAACGGCGCGGAATCGCCTCCCTCGCGGCGCGCTTCGCCGCGAAGGAGGCGGTCGCCAAGTCGCTGGGTGCACCGGCAGGGCTGCTCTGGACGGACTGCGAGGTCTACGTGGAGGACTCCGGCAGGCCGCGCCTCCGGGTCACCGGCACGGTGGCGTCGGCGGCGCGGGAGCGGGGGGTGCGGTCGTGGCACATCTCGCTGAGCCATGACGCGGGGGTGGCGTCGGCGATGGTGGTCGCGGAGGGGTAGGGCGCGGCGCGTCCCGGGCGGCGGGCCCCTGCCGGTCGGACCGCCTGGGGTCGCTCCCGGCCCGGAACGGCTGGTCGGCGGGCGCCGACGGCGCTCCGCCGGTGGAACCGAGTGCTTTTCGGCGTCCCGCCCAGGGGGTGGGATCCGCCCTCCTCGCGTCTCCCCAGCGCCTGCCGCGCCACGACCTGCGCGGCGGCCGGGTCCGACCGGGTCCGACCGGGACCGGCCGCAGCGGGTGGCGCCGTCGAGAGCGAGCCAACGTCACGCCACCGCAAGCGCCGCGCACGCGCGCACGGCATGCTTCTGAGCATGCGTCATGCCTACAGCGTCGACACCGTAAGGGCCGCCGAGGCCGAACTGATGGCCGAGCTGCCGGAGGGTGCCCTCATGCAGCGGGCCGCCGCGGGGGTCGCCGCGGCGGTCACCGGACTGCTGCCCCGCGTCTCCAGCGCCCGGGTCGTCCTGCTCGTCGGCAGCGGCGACAACGGCGGCGACGCCCTGTACGCGGGCGCCCGGCTGGCCCGCCGCGGCGCCGGCGTGAGCGCGGTGCTGCTCGCCCCGGACCGCGTCCACCGCGGCGGGCTCGAGGCGCTGCGGGCCGCCGGGGGCCGGGTCGCCGAGGACCCTTTCGGAGTGCTCGCCGTCGCCGACGTCGTCCTCGACGGCATCACCGGCATCGGCGGCCAGGGCGGTCTGCGCCCGGACGCGGTCCCGCTCGCGCGGGCCGCGCGGGGCTCCGGCGCGACGGTCGTCGCCGTCGATCTGCCGAGCGGCGTAGAGGCGGACACCGGCGAGGTGAAGGGCGAGGCCCTGCGCGCCGACGCCACCGTCACCTTCGGCACCTACAAACCGGGCCTGCTCGTCGACCCGGCGCACGAGTACGTGGGTGCCGTGCGGCTCGTCGACATCGGTCTCGGTCCCCGGCTGCCGTCCGTACCGGACCTGGAGGCGCTGCAACACGCGGACGTGGCACGCCTGCTGCCGGTGCCCGCCGCCGAGAGCGACAAGTACCGTCGCGGGGTCGTCGGCGTCGTGGCCGGATCGGCCCGCTACCCGGGCGCCGCGGTGCTCGCCGTGGCGGGCGCGGTGCACGGCGGCGCCGGGGCCGTTCGGTACGTGGGGCCCGGGGCGGACGCGGTGATCGCCCGGTTCCCGGAGGTGCTGGTGCACGGCTGGCCGCCGTCCCGGGCGGGCCGGGTGCAGTCCTGGGTCGTCGGACCGGGCCTGGGCGACGGTCCGGGGGTGGCGGAGGTGCTGGAGTCCGACGTCCCGGTCCTGGTCGACGCCGACGGTCTCCGGGGCCTCGACCCGGACACGCTGCGGGCCCGCAGCGCCCCGACGCTGCTCACTCCGCACGCGGGCGAGGCGGCCGTGCTGCTCGGGGTGGAGCGCGGGGAGGTGGAGGCCGCGCGGCTCGGCTCCGTACGGGCGCTGGCCGCCAAGTACGGTGCCACGGTGCTGCTGAAGGGCTCCACGACGCTCGTGGCCGACGCGGACGGCCGTCGTCCGGTCAGGGTGAACCCGACGGGTACCTCCTGGCTCGCCACGGCCGGCAGCGGCGACGTGCTGTCGGGGCTCGCCGGCTCGCTTCTCGCGGCCGGCCTCGAACCGCTCGACGCCGCATCGGCCGCCGCGTACCTGCACGGCCTGGCGGCGCGGCTCGCCTCGCGGGGCGCCCCGGTCACCGCACAGGACGTGGCGGGGGCGATTCCCCGGGCCTGGCGCGACACGCGGACACCCTGACGTGCCGCGGGCCACAGCGCGCGGGTGAGCAGGGCCACTGTTGGCCGTTGCCGTACGAACCGAGCGGCGGGCCTCTGAGAGACTGAGCGCGATGACTCAGAACGCACCTTTCCGTGCCCGTGCCGAGATCGACCTCGCCGCGCTGCGCGCCAACGTCCGCGCACTGCGCGCGCGGGCGCCCCGCGCCGCCCTCATGGCCGTGGTCAAGTCGGACGCGTACGGGCACGGGATGGTGCCCTGCGCGCGAGCCGCCCTGGCCGCGGGTGCCGACTGGCTGGGCACCGCGACGCCGGAGGAGGCGCTCGGACTGCGGGCCGCCGGGATCGGCGGCCGAATGATGTGCTGGCTGTGGACGCCCGGAGGCCCCTGGCGCGAGGCGGTCGAGGCGGACCTGGACGTGGCGGTCAGCGGCATGTGGGCGCTGCGCGAGGTGACGAGGGCCGCCGCCGGGGCCGGCCGCCGCGCGAGGATCCAGCTCAAGGCGGACACGGGCCTCGGGCGCAACGGCTGCCCGCCGGCCGACTGGGCGGAACTGGTCGCGGCGGCCCGGGCCGCCGAGGAGGCGGGCACCGTCAGGGTCACCGGCCTCTGGTCGCACTTCGCCTGCGCCGACGAGCCCGGTCACCCTTCCGTCGCCGCCCAGCTGTCCGTCTTCAAGGACCTGGTGGCGTACGCGGAGAAGGAGGGCATCGAGCCGGAGGTGCGGCACATCGCCAACTCCGCGGCCACGCTGACCCTTCCGGAGAGCCACTTCGACCTGGTGCGCACGGGCGTCGCGGTGTACGGGATCTCGCCGAGCCCGGAGCTGGGCACGCCCGCCGACTTCGGGCTGCGCCCGGTGATGACGCTCAGGGCGTCGGTGGCGCTGGTGAAGCGCGTCCCCGCCGGACACGGCGTCGGTTACGGGCACCACTACGTCACCGGTGGCGAGACCACCCTCGGCCTGGTGCCGGTGGGGTACGCGGACGGCATTCCGAGGCACGCCTCCGGTCGCGGACCTGTGCTGGTCGGCGGCGAGTGGCGGCGGGTGGCCGGCCGGGTGGCGATGGACCAGTTCGTCGTCGACCTCGGTCCCGAGGGGAAGTCGGTCGAGGAGGGCGCCGAGGCGGTGCTGTTCGGCCCGGGCGACCGGGGCGAGCCGACCGCCCAGGACTGGGCGGACGCGGCGGACACGATCGCCTACGAGATCGTGACCCGGATCGGGGCGCGCGTCCCGCGTGTCCATCTCCACGAGGGCGACGGCACGGCATCCGGCGACTGACCGGACGACCAGGAGACGACGACCAGTAGGAGCGGCACGGTGAGCGAGAACAGCGCGGGGGACGTGGCGGCGGCGGTGACCGACGCCGCCACGGGGAACTGGCGCCGGGCGGGTGTCGCCGGCGCCGCCATAGGGGTGATCGCCGCCGGTGCGGCGGCGGGCGTCGCGATGGAGCGGATGACCGTCGGCCGTGGCATGCGCCGGAAGGCCAGGCTCGCCCTGGACGCCTCGGGGCCGTACGGGGCGCTTCGCGGCACTCCGGGCAGGGCCGTCGCCGACGACGGCACGGCCCTGTACTTCGAGACGGACGAGGTGGACCCGGAGGCGGGCGGCACCGCGCCGCGCAGGCGCAGGTTGTTCGGCCGCAAGGCCCCCGCGCCGGTGACCGTCGTGTTCTGCCACGGCTACTGCCTCAACCAGGACTCCTGGCACTTCCAGCGGGCCGCGCTGCGCGGGCTGGTCCGTACCGTCCACTGGGACCAGCGCAGCCACGGCCGGTCGGGGCGGGGCGCCGCCCAGACCGGCCCGGACGGGGTGCCGGTCTCCATCGACCAGTTGGGCCGTGATCTGAAGGCGGTGGTCGACGAGGCCGCCCCGGAGGGGCCGCTGGTGCTGGTGGGCCATTCGATGGGCGGTATGACGCTGATGGCGCTGGCCGCCGCGCACCCGGAGCTGATCCGGGAGAGGGTCGTGGGCGCCGCGTTCGTCGGTACCTCGGCCGGTCGGCTCGGCGAGGTGAACTACGGCCTCCCGGTGGCGGGTGTGAACGTGGTGCGCCGGGTGCTGCCGGGGGTCCTGAGGGCGCTCGGCTCGCAGGCGGAGCTGGTGGAGCGGGGCCGGAGGGCGACGGCCGACCTCTTCGCCGGTCTGATCAAGCGCTACTCGTTCAGCTCCAGGGACGTGGACCCGGCGGTGGCCAGGTTCGCCGAGCGGATGATCGAGGGAACGCCGATCGACGTCGTCGCCGAGTTCTACCCGGCCTTCGCGGAGCACGACAAGGCGGCGGCGCTGGACGTCTTCCAGGAGGTCCCGGTGCTGGTGCTGGCCGGGGACCGAGACCTGGTCACTCCCAGCTCGCACAGCGAGGCGATCGCGGACCTGCTGCCGGACGGGGAACTGGTCATCGTCCCGGACGCGGGGCACCTGGTGATGCTGGAGCACCACGAGGTGGTCACCGACCGGCTGGCGGACCTGCTGGTGCGGGTCGGGGCGGTCCCGGCAGCGGCTAACGTTGGCACGTATGGAAGCACCGCACAGCCCGGCGGCTGAGACCGCTCACCCGTCCGCCGTCCGTCTGACCCTCATCTCGCCGGAGCAGACGCAGGAGCTGGGCCGCCGGCTCGCCAAGCTGCTGCGGCCCGGTGACCTCGTGATGCTCACCGGCGAGCTCGGCGCCGGCAAGACGACCCTGACACGGGGGCTCGGCGAGGGCCTGGGCGTGCGCGGCGCCGTCACTTCCCCGACCTTCGTGATCGCCCGGGTACACCCGTCCCTGGTCGGCGGACCCGCGCTGGTGCACGTGGACGCCTACCGGCTGGGCGGCGGGCTGGACGAGATGGAGGACCTCGACCTCGACGTGTCGCTGCCGGAGTCGGTCGTCGTCGTGGAGTGGGGCGACGGCAAGGTCGAGGACCTGTCGGAGGACCGCCTGCACGTGGTCGTCCACCGCGTCGTGGGCAGCACGGACGACGACCGCCGCCAGGTCACGCTCACCGGTGTCGGTCCGCGCTGGGCGGACGCCGGACTGACCGGGCTCAGCGCCTGAGCGCCCCCGCCGGGTCCGGACGTCCGGCGTCCGGCCGGGACTCCTCGCCCGGCCGTGTGTACGTTCCGACAAGACGTCGGCAAGGTGTTGCGTCCGCCGCTCCGGACATGGTCACATTGAGGACAGTACGTGGTTAGGTCTGCCTAACCGCGCCTGCCCCCGGAGCACCAGGAGGCATCCATGCCGCCGTCCGAACACGGAACGCAGTCGCGGCCGAAGCCGTCGTCCCGGCCGTCGCCGGCGGCGTTCTCCATGCGTGATCTGCTGGCGTCGTGCGCTGCGGCCAGCGCGGTCTCCACACCGCCTCGCGACCGCGGCGAGTCCGTACCGGCCGGGGACTCCCCCGTGGAGCGGGAACCCCACCGCGACGCGGCGTAGTCCGTTCGAGCGAAACTCCGGGGCGCCGTGAGCGGCCTTCCGGAAGCCGCGGCGCGCGGGTCCCCCTGCTCCGCTACGGCACGACGACGATCTTCGACCCGATCGTCGCGAACGTCCACATGGCGTCGCCGTCGGCCCGCTTCATGCGTACGCCGCCGGTCTTCCTCCGCGGGTCCGGGCTCGCCATCGACCCGTCCACGGCGGCACTGAAGCCGATCGACACGTCGTCGACCTTGGCGAACCGCACGACGTGCTCGATCTCCACGCCGTCCGAACCCTCGATCCGGCCGCTGCGCGACGTCACCTCGTATGTGCCGGGCCGCGGGCTGACCGTGCTGGGTGCGACCGGGAACGTCTGGGTGAGCTGCCCCGCGCCGACCAGCCAGACCCTGCGCTCGGCGAGCGAGTAGACGACGCGCACGCCCTTGCCGGACCCCGTGGGGACGGCCAGCGGGTCCTTCCGCGGGCCCTCGGCGGCCGCCGAGGGACGGGCGCTGGGGGCGGCCGCGGCGGGCTTCCCCAGGTCCGCCGGCACGTTCGCGGAAGCCTGGTAGGCGAGGAACGCGACGACGGCGAGGGCCGCGGCGGTGAGCCCGGCCACCGTTCCCGAGCTGCTCCTTGCCACGCCTGCTCCCCTCGCTCGCACACCTGCCTGAGTGACGGTAGCAGCAGGGGAGCGGCGGGACGGGACGCCGTGCCTCCCCCGCGGTGGCCGTAGGCTGTTTGCGTGCTCTTGCTCGCCCTTGATACCGCCACGCCCGCCGTCACCGTCGCCCTCCACGACGGCGACTCCGTCGTCGCCGAGTCCACCCAGGTCGACGCCCGCCGGCACGGGGAGCTGCTGCTGCCCTCCGTCGACCGGGTCCTCGCCTCCGCCGGGCTGAAACTCGAAGCGGTCACCGGTCTCGTCGTCGGCGTCGGGCCCGGCCCGTACACCGGACTGCGCGTGGGCCTGGTCACCGCCGCCACCTTCGGCTCGGCACTCGGGGTGCCGGTCCACGGACTGTGCACGCTGGACGGGCTGGCGTACGCCTCCGGGCTGGAGGAGCCGTTCGTGGTCGCCACGGACGCGCGGCGCAAGGAGGTCTACTGGGCGCGGTACGACGGCTTCCGCACGAGGGTCGGCGAGCCCGGGGTCGACCGGCCCGCCGAGATCGCCGAGGAGGTCGCGGGGCTCCCCGCGGTCGGCGCCGGCGCCCTGTTGTACCCGGAGGTCTTCCCGCACGCCCGGGGCCCCGAGTACCAGTCGGCGGCCGCCCTCGCCGCGCTGGCCGCCGGGAAGCTGGCCGCGGGCGAGGAACTGCTGCCGCCGCGCCCGCTGTACCTGCGCCGGCCGGACGCCCAGGTGCCCAAGAACTACAAGGTGGTCACGCCGCAGTGAGCGTCCCTGTCCTGCGCGGGATGCGCTGGTGGGACATCGCGCCGGTGCTGGACCTCGAGTACGAGCTGTTCCCGGAGGACGCCTGGTCCCCGGGGATGTTCTGGTCCGAGCTGGCGCACGCGCGCGGCCCGCAGGCGACGCGCCACTACGTGGTCGCCCAGGACCCGGCGGAGGGGCGGATCGTCGGCTACGCGGGCCTCGCGGCTGCCGGCGGACTCGGTGACGTCCAGACCATCGCCGTCGCCCGCGACCAGTGGGGCACGGGCCTCGGCGCCCGGCTCCTCACCGACCTGCTGCAGCACGCGACCGCCTTCGAGTGCGACGAGGTCCTGCTCGAAGTACGGGTGGACAACACCCGGGCCCAGAAGCTGTACGAGCGCTTCGGCTTCGAGCCGATCGGCTTCCGCCGCGGCTACTACCAGCCCGGCAACATCGACGCCCTCGTGATGCGGCTGCACGTACACGACGCACAAGGAACCGGAAACCATGGCTGACGAACCCCTCGTACTCGGTATCGAGACGTCCTGCGACGAGACCGGCGTCGGCATCGTCCGCGGGACGACGCTCCTCGCCGACGCCATCGCCTCCAGCGTCGACGAGCACGCGCGCTTCGGCGGGGTCGTGCCCGAGGTCGCCTCCCGCGCCCATCTGGAGGCGATGGTCCCGACGATCGAGCGAGCCCTGAAGGAGGCCGGGGTCACCGCCGGTGACCTCGACGGCATCGCGGTCACCGCCGGCCCGGGACTCGCCGGCGCGCTGCTCGTGGGCGTCTCCGCCGCCAAGGCGTACGCGTACGCCCTGGGCAAGCCGCTCTACGGCGTGAACCACCTCGCCTCGCACATCTGCGTCGACCAGCTGGAGCACGGCCCGCTGCCCGAGCCGACGATGGCCCTGCTGGTCTCCGGCGGGCACTCCTCGCTGCTGCTCGCGCCCGACATCACCGCCGACGTGCGGCCCATGGGGGCGACGATCGACGACGCCGCGGGCGAGGCGTTCGACAAGATCGCCAGGGTGCTGGACCTCGGCTTCCCCGGCGGCCCGGTCATCGACCGGCTCGCGAAGGAGGGCGACCCGGAGGCGATCGCCTTCCCGCGCGGGCTGACCGGTCCCCGCGACCCCGCGTACGACTTCTCCTTCTCCGGGCTGAAGACGGCCGTGGCCCGCTGGATCGAGGCCAAGCGCAATGCGGGCGAGGACGTTCCCGTGCGGGACGTCGCCGCCTCCTTCCAGGAGGCTGTGGTCGACGTGCTGACCCGGAAGGCCGTGCGCGCCTGCAAGGACGAGGGGGTCGACCACCTGATGATCGGCGGCGGGGTCGCCGCGAACTCCCGGCTGCGCGCGATGGCCGAGGAACGCTGCGAGCGCGCCGGGATCCGGTTGCGGGTGCCCCGGCCGAAGCTGTGCACGGACAACGGGGCCATGGTCGCCGCGCTCGGGGCGGAGATGGTCGCCAGGAACCGGCCCGCCTCGGACTGGGAGCTGTCCGCCGACTCGTCGCTGCCGGTGACCGATCCGCACGTGCCGGGTGAGCACCACCACGGCCGTGTGCACGACCACGACCATGTGCACGAGATCAGCAAGGACAACCTGTACTCATGACCGTCGTCACCCTGATGTGGGAGGCCAGGGCGGCCTCCGGGCGGGGCGGGGAACTGCTGGAGTGGGCCCGCGCCCAGACCCTCGGCACGGCCCCGCTGCGCCGGGAGACCTTCCGGGCGCCGGGCGAGCGGGTGCTGGTGCTGACCTGGTGGGAGACGGACGGTCCGGACGACGAGCTGCCCGAACTGCCGGACCCGGACGCCGAGCTGGTCGGCCGGCCGGTGCACCGGTGGCGCTTCCAGTCGCTCGACTTCTCCGGAGCGGACTTCACCGGCGGCTGATCCCTCGTCGGGCCGGCCGCCCGGGGCGGGGTACGGCCGCGCCCGCCTGGCGTCAACTCCCCTCTGCGTGCGCCGGGTCGGGCCGGAAGGCGCCCGCCGGGGCGGGCGATAGCCTCGTACACATGTCCCGACGCACGCCCCTTCCGCCACCGCCGCCCCCGCGGAGATCCGCACCTGGCCCGATCGCGAGGCGATGCTCGCCGATCGTGCCGCGGTGCTCCAGGGGCTGACGGGACGACTGCTCGGCTGGGGCCTGGTGGGGGCGGGTCTGGCCGGCTCCGACCGCTGGGTGGCGGAGGTGGCCGGTGCCGCCAAGGCGGTTCGCACTACCGCTGGGCGGCGCGGCTGACCTCGGCAGTCCCCTCCGCCGCGGCGCCCGGGGCGGCGCACGGCTGACGGCGGGCGCCCCCCGCCGCACCCGACGCCGCGTCAGGCACCCGCCGGAGCCCCGATCAGCACGGTGGGCGCACCGGCCACGCGGGTCAGGAAGACCGTGGCCGCGTTCGGCCCGCTCGGCTTCACCTTGCGGCGCAGCTCCTCGGGTTCGACCGCCGACCCGCGCTTCTTGACGGTGAGCGTGCCGACTTCCCGTTCACGCAGCAGGGCCTTGAGCTTCTTCAGGTTGAAGGGGAGTTCGTCGGTGATCTCGTACGCGGTCGCGTACGGCGTCGGGCGCAGCTCGTCGGCGGTGATGTACGCGATCGTCCCGTCGAGCAGGCCGCCGTCGAGTTCCTCGGCGACCTCCGCGACCAGATGGGCGCGGATGACGGCGCCGTCGGGCTCGTAGAGGTAGCGGCCGGTCCTCCGTACCCGGGGGTCGGGCAGCCCGCGTCCGACGAGTGGGGCACCCGACGGCAGCAGCGTGGCGCGCCGGGTGCCCGGCGCGGTGCCGAACCAGAGCACGGCCTCCTTCACGTCCCCGTGGTCGGAGATCCACTCGGCCTCGGCGTCCTCGGGGATCGCCTCGTGCGGGATGCCCGGGGCGATCTTGAGGGCCGCGAAACGGGCCGTGCGGGCCGTCCCGACGGCCCAGGACAGCGGTGGCGAGTACGCCTCCGGGTCGAAGATCCGGCCGCTGCCGCCCTTCGGTCCGCGCCCTCCTCCCGGCCGCCCGGCGCGGCGGGCGGGGTCGACGAAGACGGCGTCGTGGGAGGAGGTGTCGACCTCGGTGACATCGGCCCGGCGGACCTCGATGAGCGGGGCCAGGCCCAGAGCCTCGGCATTGGCCCGGGCGACGTCGGCGGTGAACGGATCGCGGTCCACGGCGAGTACGGAGATCCCGGCGCGGGCGAGCGCGATCGCGTCGCCGCCGATCCCGCAGCACAGATCCGCGACGCTCCGCACCCCGAGTTCCGCGAACCGGGCGGCTCGGTGGGCGGCGACGGACGCCCGCGTCGACTGCTCCACACCGTTGGGCGTGAAGTACATCCGGTAGGCGTCCTCCACGCCGAACTTGGCCACCGCGCGCTGCCTCAGCCGTGCCTGCGTCAGCGCGGCCGAGACCAGCTCGGCCGGGTGGTCGCGGCGCAGCCGGGTGGCGACGCCCAGCTCCTGTCCCGGGTCGTAGTCGCGCAGGGCGGTGAGCAGGGCCTGCCCTTCGTGGGTGAGCAGGGGGGCGAGCGGGGAGGGTGAGCCGGCGTCGTTCACCCGGCCATTGTCGGCCAGCCGGGGGACGGTCTGCGGCCGGGCGGCGCTGTCGGGCCTTCGCGGGCGCGCGGCGCTGACAGGATGCGACGCCATGCAGCAAGTACGACAAAACGAAAAGAAGCCAGCAATTCGGCGCAGACGTATGTGGATGTGCGTGCTGCTCGTCATGGCCGTCGGCTCGGGCTGTGCCGCCGAGCCCGGACGGGGCGGAGCCGGGGCCACCGGGAAAGCGGGCGCCACTGCTTCAGTCGCCGCTCCCGCGCACGGTCAGGAGCCGGGGTCGCCGGGGCGGGGGGAC
Organism: Streptomyces marianii; assembly: GCF_005795905.1. Classification (NCBI taxonomy): domain Bacteria; kingdom Bacillati; phylum Actinomycetota; class Actinomycetes; order Kitasatosporales; family Streptomycetaceae; genus Streptomyces; species Streptomyces marianii. The sequence goes on along the minus strand of NZ_VAWE01000001.1, from coordinate 3,339,203 downwards.
CGGAAGGGCGAGGACGCGCGCGAGGGCGCCGGGTCCCGGAAGGCGGAGGGCCGCGGGGAGGGCGGGAAGGAGGGCCGGCGAGACGCCCGGAAGGACTTCGGCGAGGAGGGCGGGGAGCGGGGGAAGAAGGACGAGGGCCGGGAGCGGGCGGGAGGGAAGGCGCCCGCCGGACCGGCCGAGGCGCTCGCGTACGCCAAGCGCACGAAGAAGATCCAGGCCGCCCGGGCTGCCGCCGCCCGGCGCTGGGGCCTCCGGCAGGCCCCACTGCCCGCGCCCCCACCGCCCGACGAGAAGCCGAAGATCGCCACGCGCAAGGGCTTCGAGGTCGACCGCCACAAGGGCCTGCCGCCGGTCTTCACCACCGTGCCCACCAAGCAGAAGGTCGTCTTCCTGACGATCGACGACGGCGCGGAGAAGGACCCGGAGCTGCTGCGGATGATGAGTGAGCTGCGGATCCCGTACAGCGCCTTCCTCAGTGACTACGTCGTCAGGGACGACTACGGCTACTTCGAGAAGATGCAGGACCGCGGCGTCTCCCTGCACAACCACACGCTCACGCATCCCTACCTGCCGGGGATGCCGTACGCGAAGCAGAAAACAGAGATCTGCGGGCAGCAGGCCAGGATCGAGAAGCGGTTCGGCAAGCGACCGCGCCTCTTCCGTCCGCCGTACGGCAGCTACAACCGGGACACCCTGCGCGCCGCCAAGTCCTGTGGTGTGAAGGCCGTGCCGCTGTGGGCGGCGGAGGCGTTCCCCGACCACATGGAATGGCGCGAGTTCGACCGGGACCTGCACCCCGGCGACATCATCCTCACGCACTTCCGCGGCAAGGCGGAGTGGAAGGGTGGCATGCCGGACATGATCCGCCATGTGATGAAGGTCGTGACCGCGAAGGGCTATGCCGTGGCGAGGCTGGAGGACTACGTCTGAGGGGCTGAGGAGGTGTCGGGACGCCGGACGGCCCGCGCGAGGGGACGCACGTCGGACGGCCGTCGGAAACCGGCCGAACACGCAGTGGATTGGCACTCCGCTTGACCGAGTGCTAATCCCGGTCATAGTCTCGGCTCTGGCACTCCCCACCGGAGAGTGCCAACACAGCGACGGGCAGGTCCGGCACCCGCGACGACGGATCCACCTGGTCGCCACCTCAGACAGTTGAACCCCGTGAGATCTCCGAAGGGGGAGGTCGGATCGTGACGACCACCAGCTCCAAGGTTGCCATCAAGCCGCTCGAGGACCGCATTGTGGTCCAGCCGCTCGACGCCGAGCAGACCACCGCCTCTGGCCTGGTCATTCCGGACACCGCCAAGGAGAAGCCCCAGGAGGGCGTCGTCCTGGCCGTCGGCCCGGGCCGCTTCGAGAACGGCGAGCGTCTTCCGCTCGACGTCAAGACCGGCGATGTCGTGCTTTACAGCAAGTACGGCGGCACCGAGGTGAAGTACAGCGGCGAGGAGTACCTCGTCCTCTCGGCCCGCGACGTGCTCGCGATCGTCGAGAAGTAGTTCACCGCAGATTTACCCAGAGCCGCGCCCCTGGCCCCCGCTGATGATGAAGCCGGGCGGCAGGGGCGCGGTTCGCTTTGAGAGGACTTGAGAAGCTCCATGGCGAAGATCCTGAAGTTCGACGAGGACGCCCGTCGCGCCCTTGAGCGCGGCGTCAACAAGCTCGCCGACACGGTCAAGGTGACGATCGGCCCCAAGGGCCGCAACGTCGTGATCGACAAGAAGTTCGGTGCCCCCACCATCACCAACGACGGTGTCACGATCGCCCGTGAGGTCGAGATCGAGGACCCGTACGAGAACCTCGGCGCCCAGCTGGTGAAGGAGGTGGCGACCAAGACCAACGACATCGCGGGTGACGGCACCACCACCGCCACCGTGCTCGCCCAGGCCCTGGTTCGCGAGGGTCTGCGCAACGTCGCCGCCGGCGCCTCACCGGCCGCCCTGAAGAAGGGCATCGACGCCGCGGTCAAGGCCGTCTCCGACGAGCTGATCGCCACCGCGCGCCCGATCGAGGAGAAGTCCGACATCGCCGCCGTCGCCGCGCTGTCCGCCCAGGACCAGCAGGTCGGCGAGCTCATCGCCGAGGCGATGGACAAGGTCGGCAAGGACGGCGTCATCACCGTCGAGGAGTCCAACACCTTCGGTCTGGAGCTGGACTTCACCGAGGGCATGGCCTTCGACAAGGGCTACCTGTCGCCGTACATGGTGACCGACCAGGAGCGTATGGAGGCCGTCCTCGACGACCCGTACATCCTGATCAACCAGGGCAAGATCTCCTCCATCCAGGACCTGCTCCCGCTGCTGGAGAAGGTCATCCAGGCCGGCGCCTCCAAGCCGCTGCTGATCATCGCCGAGGACGTCGAGGGCGAGGCCCTGTCCACCCTCGTCGTCAACAAGATCCGCGGCACCTTCAACGCGGTCGCGGTCAAGGCCCCCGGCTTCGGCGACCGCCGCAAGGCGATGCTGCAGGACATGGCCACCCTCACCGGTGCCACCGTCATCTCCGAGGAGGTCGGCCTCAAGCTCGACCAGGCCGGTCTGGACGTGCTGGGCACCGCCCGTCGCATCACCGTCACCAAGGACGACACCACGATCGTCGACGGCGGCGGCAAGAGCGAGGACGTGGCCGGCCGCGTCGCGCAGATCAAGGCCGAGATCGAGGCCACGGACTCCGACTGGGACCGCGAGAAGCTCCAGGAGCGCCTCGCGAAGCTCGCCGGCGGCGTGTGCGTGATCAAGGTCGGCGCCGCCACCGAGGTGGAGCTGAAGGAGAAGAAGCACCGTCTGGAGGACGCCATCTCCGCGACCCGCGCCGCGGTCGAGGAGGGCATCGTCTCCGGTGGTGGCTCCGCTCTGGTCCACGCCGTCAAGGTGCTGGACGGCAACCTCGGCAAGAACGGCGACGAGGCCACCGGTGTCGCCGTCGTGCGCCGTGCCGCCGTCGAGCCGCTGCGCTGGATCGCCGAGAACGCCGGCCTCGAGGGCTACGTCATCACCGCGAAGGTGGCGGAGCTGGACAAGGGCAACGGCTTCAACGCCGCCACCGGCGAATACGGCGACCTCGTGAAGGCCGGCGTCATCGACCCGGTCAAGGTCACCCGCTCGGCCCTCGAGAACGCCGCCTCGATCGCCTCCCTGCTTCTCACCACCGAGACTCTCGTGGTGGAGAAGAAGGAAGAGGAGCCGGCGGACGCGGGCCACGGCCACGGCCACGCCCACTGACCCGCGGCGGTCCCCCGTCCGTCCAGGACGTACGAAGGTCCCCGCTCCCTCCCGGGAGCGGGGACCTTCCCCGTGCCCGGGCCGGGCAGCTTCGGCCGGGCCGAAGCGTCGGCCGGGGTCACGGCCAGGTGGTCACATCTCCAGCGCCCCGAGTTGCCCCATCAGCCCGAGCCGGTCGTACTGCCACCAGCCCTCGCAGATCAGGCCCTCGTGGAGCCGGTGGACGGTCGTGCCGGTCATCGACGCCTGCCTGCCGGTGGGCGCGAGGCCGAGGAACTCGCCCGTGTGCGTGCCCTCCCACGTCCAGCGGGTGCAGACCCGGTCGGCCTCGGCGACCTGGTCCTCGACGGTGAAGGTGAAGTCGAAGGCGTCCCGCCACATCGCGACCTCGCGGCGGAAGGCGTCGACCCCGATCACGTCCGGCGAGTTGGCCGGGTTGTGATCGTGGTAATCCCGGGTGAGCAGTCCGTCGAGGAGGCCGGGGTCACCGGGAAGGGCCTCGGTGAAGAACCGGGCGCACAGACCCTTGTGCAGCTGCTCGTCGCGGATGACCTCCAGGTCGGTGAAGGTCGGCATGCGGTCGCACAGCGCCACCATCTCCTGGAAGATCCGGTCGGTCTCCGGGAGGTTCGAGTTCCGCATCGCGTCCTCGTACGAGGGAAACTCGACGATCTCCACCACGTGGGTCCCGTCGGAGCGGTCCTGGGCGAGGAGGCTGTGGGTGGCGGTGCGCCTGCCCTTGGTCTGTTCGACCCAGGTGTCCAGGAGCTGGTTGAGCTCGTCGACGCGTTCCGTCTTGCAGTCGATCATCTGTACGAATGTCATGGCGTCTCCCGGCGGATCGGGCGCTGCGTCGGATTACTCCAGTCTAGTGAAATACGCGCATTCTGCCTCGATTTGCCCTGTCGGGGAGAGGTCCGGGCGGATAGGGCGGCCTTCCGGACGGAGCACCCTGGGCCGAGCGGTTCGGCACCGCGGGGACGACCGGCTCGGCGAAGGGGCGGCCCAGCGCGTACCGCTCCACCTCGTCCAGCGCCAGATCCGCCATGCGGTACAGCTCCCGGCCGAGGGAGCCCGCGACGTGCGGAGTCAGCAGGACGTTCGGGAGGTCGTAGAGCGGAGGGTCGGCGGGGGCACCTCGGGTGCGGTGACGTCCAGCACGGCACTGAGGTGGCCGGACAGCAGATCCGGGAGCAGCGCGTCCGTGTCGACCGGCGCGAGTCCCCCCGCGGTTTGACCAGGTCGCGCCGTCGGGCATCAGGGACAGCCTGCGGGCGTCGACCCAGTGGCGGGTGGCCGGGATCTCGGGTGCCTGGACGGTGACGATGCCGCTGCGCAGGCAGAGGTCGTCCAGCGCACCGACTCGGCCCCGGGTGGGCGGCCTCGTCGGCGTCCGCGTACGGGCCGTACAGCAGTACTCGTCACCGCCGCACCGCACGCCGTGAGGGCGGCGAGGGCGGTGTGCGCGCCGGCCATGACTCGGGTGGGGCCGTTCCAACTGCGGCTCACGGCTGGGCTCCTGAGGCTGCGGTACGGGTGCCGGCGTCGGCCGGATGCTTGAGCCGGGTGCGAGCGAAGTCAAGAGCGGGTCCCACAGGTCCGCCTCAGGGCACACCCCGCGCCCGGTCGTGCGCGTGCACTCCCCGACGCTCGTGCACGGCCGTGCCGAGGTCCGGGCGGGCCCCTCGTCACGGGAGTGCCGAGGGCACCCCCGTCCGGCAGACGGCCGGGCGGCCGACCCGGACGGACCGACCGTGCAACCACAGCCCGTACCCGGCTGCACGGTCCGGACCGCCTCCGTTCTCCGGCTCCGCCCTCCAGGCCGGCTCACCCGCTCACCCGCATCTCCGCCCTGCACGGCACGACCCGCCAGGGATCGGACACGCTCCTCGTCCGCACCCGCCTCGCCCACGGCCGAGCCCGGTTCCGCCCCCGTCGCGGCCCTCACCGGGGTCGGGACCGGCGGCCGCACCCTCACGGTGACCCGGCAGGACGGGACTACCGCGGTCCGTACTTGCGGCCCGCCCTGGAGCTGACCCCGCCCAGCAGACCGCGCGGGGCCAGCTTCACCACGCCCATCAGCGCCTTGTAGCGCGGATCGGGGACCGACAGCGTCTTGCCGCGAGACAGATCGGCGAGCGCCGACGACACCAGCTTGTCGGCGTCCAGCCACATCCAGCCCGGGATGTTGTCCGTGCCCATCCCCGCCCGTTCGTGGAACTCGGTGCGCACGAACCCCGGGCAGAGCGCCATCAGCCGAACCCCGGTGCCCGCCAGGTCCCGGGCCGCGCCCTGGGTGAACTGCACGACCCATGCCTTCGACGCCCCGTACGTGCCACGCGGCACGAACGCGGCGACCGAGGCCACGTTCACCACCCCGCCCCGGCCCCGGTCGCGCATGGGCGCGGTGGCCGCGGCCGTCAGCCGCAGCACGGCCTCGCAGTGCACCTTGAGCATCCGCAGTTCGTCGGCCATGGAGACCTCGAGGAAGCGCCCCTTGTTGCCGAACCCGGCGTTGTTGACGAGCAGGTCCACCGTTCGCCTGCGTTCGCCGAGCCGCTGCTCCACGGAGGAGATGCCGTCGTCCTCGGCCAGGTCGGCGGTCAGTACCTCCGCCTCGATGCCGTGCAGGTCGTGGAGTTCGGTGGCCTGCTCCTGGAGGCGCTTGGTGTCCCGGGCGACCAGGACCAGATCGTGTCCGTCCGCCGCGAGCCGCCGCGCGAACGCGGCCCCGATGCCCGCGGTCGAGCCGGTGATGAGTGCTGTCGTCATAGGCGGCACGTTAGTGCGCCGCGTGCACGGGCGCCGTGCGAGTCCGGCCGCGGTGCCGGACCGTCAGCCCTCCCGGCGGGCACGGGAAGCGGGGTGTCACCCGGCCGGACGGGGTACGGGGTCCGGCGTCAGCGTTCCGGCGGGGTGCGGGTGACGGGCCGTCACCCGGTCTGTCGGGGAGGGCCGCCCGGCGGTTGCGGAGCACGCTCGGCCGCCTGGGAGCCGGGCTGCCCGGGGTGGGTATCGGGCCGTCACTCGGTCTGTCGGGGAGGGCCGCCCGGCGGTGTCCCCGCCGCCCGCCCCGTCCCGTCCGGTGCGCGGCCGCGGTCCGTTCCGTCCGGTCTGCGGCCGCGCCCGCCGTCGTCCCGGCCGGCAAGTGCCCGTCGCTCCCGGGTCCCCGGCCTCTGTCCCTGACCCACCCGGCCCCCGGCCCCCGGCCCCCGGCCCCCGGCCCCCGGCCCCCGGCCCCCGGCCCCCGGCCCCCGGCCCGCGGGCACGCCGGAGCACCGTCAGCCGCCGTGCTTCTCCGCGTACTCCCGGGCGACCTCCAGCAACGAGGACTCCATCCACGGCGCCGCGACGAGCGTGCGCGGCAGCAACTCCCGTTCCAGCGTGGCCGCCCTGAACAGCAGCGCGACGGTGATGTCGTGGTCCGGACGGTGCTCGACCCGCACCGGATCGCCCGCCCGGAGCGTCCCCGGTTCGATCACCCGCAGCAGCGCACCCGGCTGCCCTGCCCGGGTGAAGCGCCTGACCCATCCCTTCTCCCCGAGGTGCCCTTGGAAGGTGCCGCAGGGCACCCGGCCGCCCGTGACCTCGAGGACCACCCCCGATCCGATGCGCCAGCGCTCCCCGATCAGCGCTCCGTTCACGTCGAGGCCGGTGGTCGTCAGATTCTCCCCGAACGCGCCGTCCGCCAGCGGCCGGCCCAGCTCCCGCTCCCAGCGGTCGAGGTCCTCGCGGGCGTAGGCGGTGACGGCCCGGTCGTCGCCCCCGTGGAAGCGGGGGTCGCCGATCTCGTCCCCCTCCACCCCGCTCGCGCCGGCACCACCCGGCCCGGGGGCGATGACCCGCACCGGGCCCGCGACGGGCCGCTTGTCCACACCGCTGAGGCCGGAGGCCGCCGAGGTGTGCTCGACGGCCCTGAGCCGCCCCACGTTCACCGAGAGAAGTTCCATGCCCCGACGCTAATCCGACCCACCCAAAGTATCCATCGAATATTTCACCAGCGCTCCAAGTGTCCCTTATGCTAAAGGAGTGATCGAAGCCCGCCATCTCCGCGTCCTGCGTGCCGTGGCCGCTACCGGCTCCTTCTCCGCGGCGGCCCGCGAGCTGGGCTGCACCCAGCCGGCCGTCAGCCAGCAGATGAAGGCCCTGGAGGCGTCCGCGGGGACGCCGCTGCTGGTCCGCACCGGCCGGGAGATGCGCCTCACTCAGGCCGGGGAGGCGCTGGTGCGCCACGCGGCGGGCATTCTGGCCGGGCTCACCGCGGCCGAGGAGGAGGTCGCCGCGATCGCCGGGCTCCGCGCCGGCCGGGTCCGGCTGGTGTCGTTCTCCAGCGGCAGCTCCACGCTGGTGCCCGCTGCCCTCGCCGCCCTGCGTGCCGCGCACCCGGGCACGCGCGTCTCACTGGTCGAGGCGGAGCCGCCCCGATCCGAGGAGATGCTGCGCGAGGGGGACTGCGACGTGGCGCTCGCGTTCCGGTACGGCGCCGGAGGCACGGAGTGGGCTGATCTCGTCGTACGGCCGTTGCTCAGCGACCGGCTGGTGGGGCTGGTGCCCGAGGGGCACCGCCTCGCCGACGCGGGGTCCGTCTCCATCGCGGACCTCGCGGACGAGCCGTGGATCGCCGGGTGTCCCCGCTGCCGCCGCCAGCTCGTGGCGGTCTGCGAGGATTCGGGGTTCACCCCCAGGATCGACTTCGCCACGGACGACTACCCGGCCGTGGTCGGGCTCGTCGGCGCCGGTCTCGGCGTCGCGGTGCTGCCGGAACTCGCACTCGAATCCGTGGTGCCCAAGGGGGCTCGCACGGTGGCGGTGGAACCCTCCGTCCACCGCGAGATCGTCGCCCTGACCCTGCCCGATCTGGCTCAGGTGCCCACGGTCGCGGCCACGCTGGACCGGCTGGCCCTGGCCGCCGCTCGCTGACGCGACGAGAACCCACCCCCGGTGCGCGCCATCAGCTGGACCGTCCCGGATGTGGCCCGGACGATGCAGGAACGTTTCTTCTCAAGTGGTTGAAGGCTCGTTCAGCCCTGCGGCGCGCCCCCCGCGCCCCCTGCCGGGATCAGCCGGTGCCGGGCCCGCCCCATGAGTTCCTCGCGTTCGTCCTCCGTCAGTCCGCCCCAGACCCCGTAGGGCTCCCGGACCGCGAGTGCGTGCGCCGCGCACTCCGCGCGTACCGGGCACCTCATGCAGACCTCTTTCGCCGAGTTCTCGCGCGCACTCCTTGCCGCGCCGCGTTCCCCCTCGGGATGGAAGAAGAGTGAGCTGTCTACCCCACGGCACGCTGCGAGCAGCTGCCAGTCCCACAGATCGGCGTTCGGTCCGGGAAGGCGGGAGAAATCTGCCATAGCGCATGTCCCCTTGTAGCCGTGCTGAGTGGTTCTGAGCTCCGACCGTACATCTACGGTGTAAGTAGATGTAAATATGACTCATTGCGAATCTAGCCGCAGACACCAGTAAATGTGAACAAATGGAGCTAAATGGGGCATAGATGCCCATCTGACATGCAGTTGAGCTGTGTCGCTCTCCTCCGTTCGCGGGTCCTCACGTAGAGTGCCGAAGGTGCCCGGCCCACCCGTAACTCTTTCGAGTGACCGTCGTTGAGAGGGCGGAGGCGGTTGAGAGAACAAGCGCTCGGGCAGAAGTCCGGGGGCGTCAACCGCACAGGTGACGATACGTAACCAGCCTGGAGGCTCAAGGTGACGCGCATCAGCTGCGGAGGGCGGCCATGACATCCGTCCTCGTCTGCGACGACTCCCCGCTCGCCCGAGAGGCGCTCCGCCGCGCGGTGGCAACCGTGCCCGGCGTCGAGCGCGTGACGACCGCGGCCAACGGCGAGGAAGTCCTCCGCCGCTGGGGGGCCGACCGCTCGGATCTGATTCTGATGGACGTACGCATGCCCGGACTGGGCGGCGTCGAGACGGTCCGCCGGCTCCTCTCCGCCGACCCCGGAGCCCGGATCATCATGCTCACCGTCGCCGAGGACCTGGACGGCGTCGCGCTCGCCGTCGCCGCCGGCGCCCGTGGGTACCTGCACAAGGACGCCTCGCGCGCCGAACTGCGGGCCACGGTCACCCAGGCCCTCGCCGACCCGACCTGGCGGCTCGCCCCGCGCCGGCTGCGCTCGGCCGAGATGGGTGCCGCGCCGACCCTCACGGCCCGGGAGATCCAGGTGCTCGAGGGTATGAGCCACGGCAGGTCCAACGCCGAGATCGGGCGTGAGCTGTTCCTCTCCGAGGACACGGTGAAGACACACGCCAGGCGGCTGTTCAAGAAGCTGGGCGCCTCGGACCGGGCGCACGCCGTCGCGCTCGGATTCCGCTGGGGCCTGGTCCGCTGAGCGGTGCCGGGTGGAGCCGGGACCGGTCCCGGCGGGCGAACCGCAGGGGCGCGCGGCCGTCGTGCACGCGACGCGCGCCCGGGGCCTTGTCGCACGGGCCATACGGGCATCGTGAGTCCCGCCCGTCGTACGGTGGGCGGGACGGCGGACGACGGAGGGCGCACGTTTCCCGCGCGATGCCGCATCCTTGAGTTGTGGAGTTCCTCGGGGACGAGTCGGTCGAGCGCAAGGGGAGGGCGCAGGAGATGAGTTCCGGCGCACCTGCTCATAACGCTTCGGTGCACAACTACGGACGCGGTGCCACGGATCAGCGGCAGCCAAGGCACCATGGACCGATGCGCGACGACGAGGCGGCGGCTGCCCAGGGGGCCATCGGTGCCCTCGTTCAGCGTGCCGTCGACGGCGACGACCAGGCCACACACGATCTGCTGGCCCGGGTCCACCCGCTCGCGCTGCGGTACTGCCGCACCCGGCTGAGCCGGCTGCCCGGTGACGCCCGTCACTTCGTCGAGGACCTCGCGCAGGAAGTCTGCGTCGCGGTCCTCATGGCGCTGCCGCGCTACAGGGACACCGGTCGTCCCTTCGAGGCCTTCGTCTTCGCGATCGCCGCGCACAAGGTCGCCGACCTACAGCGGGCCGCCATGCGGCACCCCGGGTCCACCGCGGTGCCGTCCGACGAGATGCCGGAGCGGCCCGACGACTCGCTCGGTCCCGAGGAGCGCGCGCTGCTCAGCGATGACGCGGAGTGGGCCAAGCGGCTCCTCGCCAGTCTCCCGGAGAACCAGCGTGAGCTGCTGGTGCTGAGGGTCGCGGTCGGGCTCACCGCGGAGGAGACCGGACAGATGCTCGGCATGTCGCCGGGCGCGGTCCGCGTCGCGCAGCACCGGGCCCTCAGCAGACTGCGAGCACTCGCGGAGCAGTAGCGTGGAGGGCGGCGGCTGAACCGCACGAGCGCCACGTCCGTACGTACGAACGTACAAAGCTGCTCGGTGATCTTGATCGTGGAATGAGACGCCTTCGGATCCCGTTAGCATGGACATCCGCACCGATCAAGGCCATTTGGGGAAGGTGTCATGACTGCATACGTCGACGGAGTGCCCGAGAAATTCGCGACACTCGGGCTGACCTACGACGACGTGCTGCTCCTGCCCGGCGCGTCCGACATGGCGCCCGACCAGATCGACGCCTCCTCGCTCGTCTCGAAGAACGTCCGGGTGAACATCCCGCTGCTGTCCGCGGCCATGGACAAGGTCACCGAGTCCCGGATGGCCATCGCCATGGCCCGCCAGGGCGGCGTCGGCGTGCTGCACCGCAACCTCTCCATCGCCGACCAGGCCAACCAGGTCGACCTGGTGAAGCGCTCCGAGTCCGGCATGGTCACCGACCCGATCACGGTGCACCCGGACGCGACGCTCGCCGAGGCAGACGCGATCTGCGCCAAGTTCCGCATCAGCGGCGTTCCCGTCACCGACGCGGCCGGCAAGCTGCTCGGCATCGTCACCAACCGCGACATGGCCTTCGAGACGGACCGCTCCCAGCAGGTGCGCGACGTCATGACCCCGATGCCGCTGGTGACCGGCAAGGTCGGCATCTCCGGCGTGGACGCCATGGAGCTGCTGCGCCGCCACAAGATCGAGAAGCTTCCGCTGGTCGACGACGCGGGCATCCTCAAGGGCCTCATCACGGTCAAGGACTTCGTCAAGGCGGAGAAGTACCCCAACGCCGCGAAGGACAAGGACGGCCGGCTCATCGTCGGCGCCGCCGTCGGTGTCGCCGGCGACGCCTTCGAGCGGGCCCAGGCCCTCATCGAGGCCGGTGTCGACTTCATCGTCGTCGACACCGCCCACGGCCACTCCAAGCTGGTCGGCGACATGGTCGCCAAGATCAAGTCGAACTCCCCCGTGGACGTCATCGGCGGCAACGTCGCGACCCGCGACGGCGCCCAGGCGCTCGTCGACGCCGGCGTGGACGGCATCAAGGTCGGTGTCGGCCCCGGGTCGATCTGCACGACCCGGGTCGTCGCAGGAATCGGCGTCCCGCAGGTCACCGCGATCTACGAGGCGTCGCTGGCCGCCAAGGAGGCGGGCGTCCCGGTCATCGGCGACGGCGGCCTCCAGTACAGCGGCGACATCGCCAAGGCCCTGGTCGCCGGTGCCGACACGGTGATGCTCGGCTCGCTGCTCGCCGGCTGCGAGGAGTCCCCGGGCGAACTGCTCTTCATCAACGGCAAGCAGTTCAAGTCCTACCGCGGCATGGGCTCGCTCGGCGCGATGCAGTCCCGGGGCGACCAGCGCTCCTTCTCCAAGGACCGCTACTTCCAGGAGGGCGTCGCCTCCGACGAGAAGCTCGTCCCCGAGGGCATCGAGGGCCAGGTGCCCTACCGCGGCCCGCTCTCGGCGGTCGTCCACCAGCTGGTGGGCGGTCTGCGCCAGTCGATGTTCTACGTCGGCGGCCGCACGGTGCCGGAGCTGCAGGACCGCGGCCGGTTCGTCAGGATCACCTCGGCGGGTCTCAAGGAGAGCCACCCGCACGACATCCAGATGACGGTCGAGGCGCCGAACTACAGCAGGAAGTAGCGCGAACCGCCGCAGGTGGCGGCGGGAGCGTTTCCGCAGGGGCGGTTCCGGGGATTCCCGGGACCGCCCCTGACGTATGTGTCGGGGATACTGGTAGGCGCAGACGTAGAGGGAAAGGCCACATATCGTGACTGAGATCGAGATCGGGCGCGGCAAGCGCGGCCGCAGGGCGTACGCGTTCGACGACATCGCCGTCGTACCGAGCCGGCGCACCCGGGACCCGAAGGAGGTCTCGATCGCGTGGCAGATCGATGCCTACCGCTTCGAGCTGCCGTTCCTGGCCGCCCCCATGGACTCCGTCGTCTCCCCGCAGACCGCGATCCGCATCGGTGAGCTGGGCGGACTGGGCGTGCTGAACCTCGAGGGCCTGTGGACCCGGTACGAGGACCCGCAGCCGCTGCTCGACGAGATCGCCGAACTGCCCGCGGAGAGCGCGACTCGCCGTCTGCAGGAGATCTACGCCGCTCCGATCAAGGAGGAGCTGATCGGGCAGCGCCTGAAGGAGGTGCGGGACTCCGGCGTCGTCACGGCCGCCGCCCTGTCGCCGCAGCGCACCGCGCAGTTCTCCAAGACCGTCGTCGACGCGGGCGTGGACATCTTCGTCATCCGCGGCACGACCGTCTCGGCCGAGCACGTCTCGGGGGCGGCCGAGCCGCTGAACCTGAAGCAGTTCATCTACGAGCTCGACGTCCCGGTCATCGTCGGCGGCTGCGCCACGTACACGGCGGCGCTGCACCTGATGCGCACCGGCGCGGCGGGTGTCCTCGTCGGCTTCGGCGGCGGCGCCGCGCACACCACCCGCAATGTGCTGGGGATCCAGGTGCCCATGGCGACGGCCGTCGCGGACGTCGCCGCGGCCCGCCGCGACTACATGGACGAGTCCGGCGGCCGGTACGTCCACGTCATCGCCGACGGCGGTGTCGGCTGGTCCGGCGACCTCCCGAAGGCCATCGCCTGCGGTGCGGACGCCGTGATGATGGGCTCCCCGCTGGCCCGCGCGACGGACGCGCCGGGTCGGGGCCACCACTGGGGCATGGAGGCAGTCCACGAGGACGTGCCGCGCGGCAAGCTCGTCGACCTGGGCATCGTCGGTACGACGGAGGAGATCCTCACCGGTCCGTCGCACACCCCCGACGGCTCGATGAACCTCTTCGGCGCCCTGCGGCGCGCCATGGCGACGACGGGCTACAGCGAGCTCAAGGAGTTCCAGCGCGTCGAGGTGACCGTCGCGGACTCCCAGCACAAGCGCTGACGGTCCGGCCCGGGCCGTACGCACGGGAGGGGTCCGGCACCGTCGCGGTGCCGGACCCCTCCCGTTGCCGTCTGCCGGTCAGGCCGGACGCCGGCGGTGGCGGCGGGCGTTCACTCCGTCGCCTTCTTGGCCCCGGCGAAGGCGGCGAAGGCGGCCAGTGCGAAGAAGACGAAGGTCATGAAGTCTTTGCTCGCGCTCCAGGCGTCCGTCATCAGCTCGAAGTTGTCGAAGAACATCTCGGACGCGGAGACCTTCAGCTCCTTGCCGAGGATGATCGCGATGGAGAGGAGCTGGCCGAGGTAGACGGCGCCGAGCGCGAGCACGGCTCCGGCGACGGGCAGCACCGCGCTGCGGCCGCCGAGCTTGCCGGCCGCGAAGCCGATGAGGAAGCCGACGCCGATGGCGGCCCAGCCGATCTCCCGCTCGATCGCCCCCGCGATACCGCCGTAGACGCCGCCCGCGACGAGGGCGGCGACCAGGGCGGCGACCAGGCCGAGACCGACGTTGCCGCGGGCGGGTGCGGGCGCCGGGACGTCCGCACCGATGACGGGTGCGGGCGCCGGTGCGGTGCCGTCGGCGAACGGAGTCCCGGACGGCGAGGCGGACTGCTCGGACGGCGGAGTGGACTGGGACATGCTGGTGTTCCCCCCAAGGAAACGCTGAAGCGCACGGATGTGCGACACGTGGCGCTGGAGGCTAGCACCCGGGTCCGACAGCGCACACACGAATTCCGCCTGGCCCCGCGGGTCACAGACGATGCGCCGCGCCCGCCGGGGAGGCTCCCCTGGTGTCCAGGAAGATCTGTGCCTTGACGGCCAGTCCCTGCAGGTCGTACGTGCGGTGGTGCTGCAGCAACACGGTGAGGTCGGCGGTTGCCGCGGCCTCGTACAGGGAGTCGGCGCGGGGCACGGGACGGCCGTTCACACGCCAGTCCGTCACATAGGGGTCGTGGTAGCCGACCGAGGCGCCCAGTTCCATCAGCCGGTGCGCGATCTCCGGGGCGGGGGAGCCCTGCCGGTCGGCGAGATCCGGCTTGTAGGTGACGCCGAGGAGGAGGATCCGGGCGGCGCGGGCCGACTTGCCGTGTTCGTTCAGCAGGGTCGCGCAGCGCTGGACGACGTAACTCGGCATGCGTTCGTTGATCTGGTCAGCGAGCTCCACGAGCCGCAGCGAGCGGTGGGGGCCGACCGTGTCGACGGGGAGACCGTGCCCGCCCACCCCGGGGCCGGGGCGGAACGCCTGGAACCCGAACGGCTTGGTCTCGGCGCAGCGGATGACGTCCCACAGGTCGACGCCGAGGTCGTGGCAGAGCACCGCCATCTCGTTGACCAGGGCGATGTTGACGTGCCGGAAGTTGGTTTCCAGAAGTTTGACGGCCTCCGCCTCGCGCAGCCCGCGGGCGCGGACCACCTTGTCGCTGACGCGGCTGTAGAAGGTCGCCGCCGACTCGGTGCAGGCCGGCGTCAGGCCGCCGATCACCTGAGGGGTGTTGGCCTGACCGTGGGCGCGGTTGCCGGGGTCGAGCCGGCCGGGGGAGTAGGCCAGGTGGAAGTCGGCGCCCGCGCGCAGCCCCGAGCCCTCCTCGAGGATCGTCCGCAGATAGCCCTCCGTGGTGCCGGGCTCGACCGGGGACCCGAGCAGCACGGTGGTGTGCGGCCGAAGCCGTGCGGCCAGCGCCCGTGCGGCCGCACCGACCGCCGTGAGATCGAGCCTGCGGTCCGGGCCGAGGGGGGTCGGCGCACAGATGACGGCGGTGCGCACCCGGCCCAGCTCGGCGGCGTCGGTGGTGGGCCGGAAGCCCCCCGAGAGCATCCGGCGGATCTCCGACGCGCTGAGGGAGCCGTCCACGGGCGGACGGCCCGCGGCGAGTTCGGCGGCGGGGCGGGGATCGGGGTCGTAGCCGATGGTCCCGATGCCCGCGGCCGCGGCGGCCTGGGCGAGGGGCAGTCCGAGGTGGCCGAGTCCGATGACGGCGAGATCTGCGGGCATGGCGGTGAGCCGTCCTTCCCAATAGCCGAAGGGCACGTGACGCGCAAGTCCTGTGGACAGAACGAGCAAGGGCAATGTCACACTAGGAGTAAATATGACCGTTATGCGGTATTGCGCGCGTCAGGTCGCCCGAGTGTTGTCCACAGGCGGTGGCTGAAGTCCGGGACTGCGGACAGAATCGAGTGTGTGGGCCCGACCAATGGGGGCGACGGGAGGCACCGTGAGGACAGCGACACTGGGACCGGCGCAGCGCGCCGAGGCCCTGGCCGCGATGGCGGAGCGCGAGTTGGACGTACTGGTGGTCGGCGGCGGAGTGGTCGGCGCGGGGACCGCGCTGGACGCGGTGACGCGCGGGCTGTCCACCGGAATCGTCGAGGCGCGTGACTGGGCGTCGGGTACGTCGAGCAGATCGAGCAAGCTGATCCACGGCGGGCTGCGCTATCTGGAGATGCTGGACTTCGCGCTGGTGCGGGAAGCCCTCAAGGAGCGCGGACTGCTGCTGGAGCGGATCGCCCCGCATCTCGTGAAGCCCGTGCCCTTCCTCTATCCGCTGCAGCACAAGGGCTGGGAGCGGGTCTACGCCGGAGCGGGCGTCGCGCTGTACGACACGATGTCGGTGTCCTCGGGCCATGGCCGCGGTCTGCCCGTCCACCGCCATCTCGGCCGCCGGCACGCCCTCCGGGTGGCCCCGTGTCTGCGGAGGGACGCCCTGGTCGGTGCCCTGCAGTACTACGACGCCCAGATGGACGACGCCCGTTACGTGGCGACCCTGGTGCGCACGGCCGCCTCGTACGGTGCGCACGCCGCCAGCAGGGCACCCGTCATCGGCTTCCTCCGCGAGGGGGAGCGCGTCGTCGGCGCCCGGGTGAAGGACATCGAGACGGGAGGGGAGTACGAGATCAGGGCGAAGCAGATCGTCAACGCCACGGGTGTCTGGACCGACGACACCCAGGCCATGATCGGCGAGCGCGGCCAGTTCCACGTCCGGGCCTCCAAGGGCATCCACCTCGTCGTGCCCAAGGACCGGATCCACTCGACCACCGGCCTCATCCTGCGCACCGAGAAGTCCGTCCTCTTCGTCATCCCCTGGGGGCGCCACTGGATCCTGGGCACCACGGACACCGAGTGGGACCTGGACAAGGCGCACCCGGCAGCCTCCAGCGCCGACATCGACTACCTTCTGGCGCACGTGAATTCGGTGCTCGCCGTGCCGCTCACCCGCGACGACGTCGAGGGCGTGTTCGCGGGGCTGCGCCCACTCCTCGCCGGGGAGTCGGACGCCACGAGCAAGCTCAGCCGCGAGCACACGGTGGCGCACCCGGTGCCAGGGCTGGTCGTCGTCGCCGGCGGAAAGTACACGACGTACCGGGTGATGGCGAAGGACGCCGTGGACGAGGCGGTGCACGGGCTGGACCGCCGGGTGGCGGAATGCGTCACCGAGGATGTGCCGCTGCTGGGAGCCGAGGGCTACCGCGCCCTGTGGAACGCACGGGCGAGGATCGCGGAGAGGACGGGCCTCCACGTCGCCCGCGTCGAGCACCTGCTGAACCGGTACGGGTCCATGACCGAGGAACTGCTGGAGCTCGTCACGGCCGATCCTGGGCTCGGCCGGCCGCTGTCCGGGGCGGACGACTACCTGCGGGCCGAAGTCGTCTACGCCGCCTCCCACGAGGGGGCACGGCACCTCGACGACGTGCTCACCCGGCGGACCCGCATCTCCATCGAGACCTTCGACCGGGGCACGCGCTGCGCGCGGGAGTGCGCCGAGCTGATGGCCCCGGTGCTCGGCTGGGACAAGGAGCAGATCGAGAAGGAAGTCGAGCACTACGAGAAGCGGGTGGAGGCCGAGCGGGAGTCGCAGCGGCAGCCGGACGACCTGACGGCCGACGCGGCGCGGCTGGGAGCGCCGGACATCGTCCCGATCTAGGATCCTGCGGAATCCCCTTCTCCGGAGCCTTCCTGACGCTCGGTGGACCCGGGAGCTTCACCAGTCCCGGAGTGAGAGAGAATGGGGGCTCTTCCAGGGCGGGTTACCGCATCGCGCGGGAGCGGCGGGCGCGGGCGAGGATCAGGGATCGCAGAGGGGACGCATGTCGGAGGCGGAGCAGTCGCGGGACACGACACGGGAACCCCTTCGGGACGCGCAGCCGGAGGGCGGACACGCCACCGGCGCGGATCCCGCGGCGAGTTCGGCCGCGGAGCGGTCCGAGCATCCGGATGCGGGCTCCGGCTCCCGTGACGGCGGTTCGGGTGGGACCGCGGACAAGGGCACGGCGCGGGACTCCGCGCGCGGTGCGTCGGACGACGGCGCAGGCCGGGGCGGGCGGGACGGTGGCACCGGTTCGGTGGACGCGGCCGGGGACGCGGGGCCGGAGACCGGGCGGGCCGCGGCCGGTCCCGAGTCCGGTGACGGGCCCGGCTCCGATGGCGCGAACGCGCCCGCAACCGAGGCCGGTACGCGTGCGAAACCGGCTGCGGGGCAGGCGAACCTGATGAAGGACGGTGGGTCACAGAGCACGGACCGGCGGCCGGACCCGGCGAAGCGTGGCGCGGCGCGGGACGCGACCGGTGACGGCGGATCACGGGGCCCGGACCGCGGTCCCGGGGCGGGCGCTCCCGAGGACGCCGAGGCCGACCCGCGGCGTTCCGGTGCCGAGGACGCCGAGGGCGGGGGCACGCACGGCCCGGCGAAGGAACCGGCGGGCCGGACGGCTCCCGGGCGCGGTGACGCGAAGGCCGCGGAGGCGGGCTCCGGCCCGTCCGGTCGGGCCGGTGACGCGAAGGCCGCGGGATCCTCGTCGCGACGCGGACCGACCACGGAGGGACGGCTGTTGGCCGGCCGGTACCGGCTGGGAGGCGTTCTCGGGCGCGGCGGCATGGGCACCGTCTGGCGGGCCGACGACGAGACGCTCGGCCGCACGGTCGCCGTGAAGGAACTGCGCTTCCCGAACAGCATCGACGAGGACGAGAAGCGCCGCCTCATCACCCGGACCCTGCGCGAGGCGAAGGCGATCGCCCGGATCCGCAACACCGGCGCCGTCACGGTCTACGACGTCGTCGACGAGGACGACCGCCCGTGGATCGTGATGGAGCTCGTCGAGGGCAAGTCTCTCGCCGAGGCCATCCGGGAGGACGGCCTCCTGACGCCCCGGCGGGCCGCCGAGGTCGGTCTCGCCGTCCTCGACGTCCTGCGCTCCGCGCACCGCGAGGGCATCCTGCACCGCGACGTGAAACCGTCCAACGTCCTCATCTCGTCGGACGGCCGGGTCGTGCTCACCGACTTCGGCATCGCCCAGGTCGAGGGCGATCCCTCGATCACCTCCACCGGCATGCTCGTCGGCGCGCCCTCGTACATCTCCCCGGAGCGCGCCCGGGGCCACAAGCCCGGTCCGGCCGCCGACCTCTGGTCGCTGGGCGGACTGCTGTACGCGAGCGTGGAGGGCTGCCCCCCGTACGACAAGGGTTCGGCCATCGCGACGCTGACCGCCGTGATGACCGAGCCGCTCGATCCGCCGAAGAACGCCGGGCCGCTGGAGGAGGTCATCTACGGCCTGCTGGCCAAGGACCCGGCGCAGCGGCTCGACGACGCCGGTGCCCGCGCGCTGCTGCGGAACGTGGTCGACACCCCCGAGCGCCCGGCGGAGCCGGAGCCCTCGCCGGAGGCGACCCGCGTCGTGGCCCTGCCCGTCCCGCCCGAGTCGGCCGTCCCCACCCGGGACCGGGCCAGGGACACCGCGGACGCGGCCGAGCGAGTCCGCGGAGCGCTGCGCTCGGTCCGGAACGCGGCGAAGAGCGATGTTGGGCAGACCGAGGGCAAGGACGGCGCCGCCAAGCCACCGACGGCGCCCGCGGCCACCCGGACGACTCCCGTGCGGGCGCCGCTCACCGATGTGGTGCCCCGCCGCACACTGGTGATCGTCGCGGTCGTCGCCGCGCTCGCGATCCTGTCCACCGTGCTCGTCGTCCTGCTGGGCGGGGACGGGGACAAGGGCGAGCAGAACAAGCCGAAGAGCGACACCACCTCCGCCGGGAGCACCGCGGGCGGCGACGCCGAGGACGACGGCGGTGCCACCGGCGACAGCGGCCGGAACGAGCAGGGCGAGGGCGACGGCCGGCCCACGGGTGACGCCGGCGAGGGCAACGGGGGCACGGACACGGGCGGGGCACAGCCGTCCGGCGGCACGGACCCCGGAGCCCCCGCGGGGAACGCACTCCCCGCCGGGTACGCGATGGTGTCGAACGATCAGTTCCACTTCACCATGGCGATGCCGAAGTCGTTCCGCCGCACCGGTACCGCCGGCCAGAACTCGGGTGCGATCTTCAGTGCGGACGGCGGTTTCCCGCGCGTCCAGGTCGACTTCACCGACAGCCCCAAGGGCGACGCCGCGGCCGCCTGGAAGGCCGCGTGGTCCGCGGTGAGCGGCAGCAGCAGCGGTTACGAGCACCTCGGGATCAAGCCCGTCGAGTACAAGGGCTATCCGACCGTCGCCGACTGGAGCTTCGAGCGGAACCAGGGCGGCCAGCGGGTGCGCGTGCTCAACCGCGGCTTCAAGGTCGACGCCCGCCGCGGCTACTCGATCATGATCAGCTGCAAGGCGAGCGAATGGGACGGCGCGGAGTGCAGCACGCTGCGCAAGACGGCGTTCGCCACGTTCGCCCCGAAGGACTGAGAGGTTCGCCCCCAAGGACTGGGCAGGCCCCGTATCGTGAGAGGTCGTGGACCGTACGCAGCCGCAAGAGCCCGGTGAGTGACCGGAATTGATGGTGCCGTGCGGTCCCCGGGACCGGGGGCGGGGCTCTGACGACCAGGGCCGCGCACACGACCGACCGCGGCACCGGTTCGAGCACGCCCGGTGGGGAACCCCACCGACGGGCTGGGGGACAACCGGGCCGGGAAAGCTGCACGCTGGTGGGGAGGCGTCGTGGACGACTACGCGGGAAGGGTGCTGGCCGACCGCTATCGGCTCCCCCTGCCGCCTTCCGACGAGTACGAACTCGTCGAGACGCGTGCCTTCGACACCTACAGCGGCCAGGAAGTCCTCGTCCGGCAGGTCCCGCTGCCCGAGGTCGTCGAGGCGGAGGTGCTCGACGACCGGGGTGGCGCCGGCGTTCCCCCGCCGCGCCGGGCCGCGGGGCGCACCACCCGCCGGCCGACCGACCCGGCGGTGCGGCGGGCCGTCGAGGCGGCGCAGGCCGCCGCGCAGATCCCCGACCATCCGCGGCTCGACCAGGTCTTCGACGTGTTCGCCGAGGACGGGTCGCTGTGGATCGTCAGTGAGCTGGTCGCCGCACGACCGCTCGCCGCGCTGCTGGCCGAGAGGCCGCTGAACCCGTACCGGGCGGCGGAGATCGGCTCGGACGTGCTGACGGCCCTGCGTGCCCTCCACGCGCACGGCTGGACCCACCGGAACATCACCGTCCGCACGGTGCTCGTGTGCGACGACGGCCGTGTCGTGCTGACGGGACTCGCGGCGGGCGCGGCGGAGGAGGCCCTGTGCGGGTACGCGCCGGTCCCGGAACCGGCCGCCGGCGTCGAGGAGGCCGAGCCGGCGGAGCCACCGTTCGGGGCGCCGTGCCCGCCCTACGCGCCGCCCTACGCGACGGGGCCGGCTCCGCTGGGGCCCGGCGGTCAGGAGCCCCCGGGCCCGGGGACGGACGCGACGGAGGCCTACCGGGTTCGACCGTCCCCCGAGCGGCTGCCCGCACCTCCTGCCCTGCCGGACCGGGTGCCCGGCCCCGGCGGCGCGGTGGACCGGTACGCCCCTCCCGCGTACGGCCACGGAATCGGCGGCGGCCCGGACGACGCACGCGCCGCGCGGGCCGGTGCGATCGCCGCCTACCGGGCCGGGGCGCGTGCCGCCTCCCGGCTCAGCGAGGAGAGCCGGCAGGGGCCGGCTCGCGACGACCGCGACCAGGACCGGGTCGGCGACGGCGGTCCGGGCGCCTGTCTGCCCGGCGACAGCCGATGGGCCCTGCCCGGCGGCGGTGACCCCGGCTCCAGGAGCCCTCGTTCCGGGGACGGCACCGGGGGCGGCGAGCGGAGTGCCGCCGAGTACGGTGCTCCCTTCGGCGCTGATGGCGACGGACCCACGGCCGATCCCGAGGGCCGCCGGTGGCAGGCCGCGGACGACGAGGGCGCCCACGGCGCAGGCGAGGCCGTCCGGTTCCCCGGCCGCGCCGCGGCCGGCCCCTCCCCCGGTGGGCCCGACGGCACCGGCCGCCCGCCCGGCGGCGACGACCCGACCGGCGCGCACGGCCACGGCGACCGCGTCGGCGGTGGCGCGCTGCCGCCCGCGGGTCGTGCGACGGACGGCATCGGGCGGCTGCACCACCCCGGCGTGAGGGACGAGTGGGACGCGCCCGAGGGATCCGGGACGCCCCCCGGCACCGCGGTGCCTCCGCTCCGGCCCCGTCCGGCCCTGCCCGCTCCCCGCGCCGGGTCGCCCGCCCCGCAGTGGTGGTCGCGGCCCGCGGACGCCGAAGCGGCCGATGACGCCGACGAGCACGACGACCCGGACGGCGGCCCCCACGACGGTCCGCACGAGGACCCGGACGGCGGCCCCCGCCGGGTCCGGCTCGCCGGCATCTGGCGCGACGGCCCCACCTCGGACGGCGCCGCCCCGGTCCCGGCCGGTGGCAGCGCGGCCGCGTACGGCGGCAGCGCCCGCGACGCCCTGCGCGCCGACGCCCGGCGGGGGACCGACGCGGACGCCGGTGCGCGGCCCGTCCCCGCAGGCCGCTGGGACGAGGTCGTCGCCGCCGGAGCGACCCCGGAGCCCTACCGGGGTCCCACGACGCCCCTCGCCGCCGAGCGCGCCCGCCAGACCCGGATCGCGGTCGTCGGAGCCGTCACCGAGCGCTGGGCACCGGAGCAGGCGGGCCCGGTCCACGAGAACTGGCAGTTGGCACCGCCGATCGGCCCGGCCACCGACCTGTGGGCGCTCGGTGCTCTGCTCTACCGCGCGGTGCAGGGCCATGCCCCGTACCCGGAGGAGCACCCGGCCGAGCTGGTCCAGCTCGTCTGCGCGGAACCGCCGGCGTTCGCCGAGGAGTGCGGCCCGCTGCGTCCGGTGGTGGAGTCGCTGCTGCGTCAGGACGCCACCGAGAGACCGGACTTCGAGGAGCTGCGCGGCTGGCTGCGTTCGCTCGTCCGCTCCGCCCCGGAACCCGACGCGGGCACCGAGGTGGTCCCGCTGCCCTCCGTCGACGGCACCCGCCTCCCCGTCGTGCGGCGCAGGGGCGAGCTGGTCCGCAGGCGCCGCGGCGGCTCCGCCGAACTCCGGGGCCGGCACCGCCACAAGAAGCCCAGGGAGCCCAGGCCGCCCAGGGAGCCCCGCGAGCGGCCGGCGCGCAGCCCGCGCGCGCTGGGCCGGACGCTGCTCCTCCTGATCCTGCTCGCGCTCGCCGCCGCCATCGCCTACGCCGTGCTGTTCATGCCCAGGACCGGCCCCGGGGCCGCGCCGTCATCCCAGCCGGCCTCGTCCTCGTCCCAGGGGCCGGACCGGCCCGGGGGCCCGGACGGCGAGGCCGGCGGTGACCCGTCGCCGGACGGGAAGGGGCCGCAGACCTCCGCGCCCGCCGTGGACCTCGCCGAAGGCTACGTCGTGCGCGTGGACCCCGAGGGCTTCCGGATCGGCGTCGACAAGACCTGGCAGCGCAACCCGGTCAACGACAGCGGCCAGGTCCGCTACGTCGGCGGGGACTTCACGCTCATCGTCGTCCCCGGCCGGGACACCGTCGGGGCGAACGGATCCGACCCGATGGCGTACCAGCGCGACAAGGAGCGGGAGCTCCAGCCCTTCCGCGACTCGTCCTGGTCCACGGCTTCCGGGCTGCGCCGGATCGACGTGGGCAAGCAGGCCATGGCGGAGGGCCAGTTCACCTGGCAGGATAGCACCGGACGCGAGGTGTACGTCCGCAATCTCGCCATGATCGTCGGCGACAGGTACCACGTGCTGCAGGTGATCGGCCCCGAGGGCCAGCGGGACAAGGTCACCGAGATCTACCAGCAGGCCATGACGGCCTACCGCGCCCGGAGTTGACCCCGGAGGGTCGGTCCCGCCGTATTTCCGCTCCCGACCGCGCGCCGCAACCGCCACATCACGGTGCGAGTTACTGAGCCGCCCCAGGTTCCGTGCACGTACCTCCCCTCCGTAACCTGGGAATCCAAGGAACGGGGCGGAACACGTGGAACACGCACAGAGCGCGGGTACGGCAGCGGGACTTCTGCTGGCAGGCCGGTACCGACTGACCGAGAGCATCGGTCGCGGAGGCATGGGCAAGGTCTGGCGCGCGCAGGATGAAGTCCTCCACCGGACGGTCGCCGTCAAGGAACTGACCGCCGGTCTGTACGTGTCCGAGGCGGACCGCACGGTGCTGCACGCGCGCACGCAGAAGGAGGCCCGCGCCGCCGCCCGGATCAGCCACCCCAACGTTGTCACCGTCCACGACGTACTGGAGTACGACGGCCGGCCGTGGATCGTGATGCAGTACGTCGACGGGCCGTCACTCGCCGACGCGGCCAAGGAGTCCGGCCGTATCCAGCCGGCCGAGGCAGCCCGGATCGGGCTGCACGTCCTCGGGGCCCTGCGCGCCGCGCACGCCGCCGGGGTGCTGCACCGCGACGTCAAGCCCGGCAACGTGCTGCTCGCCTCCGACGGGCGGGTCCTCCTCACCGACTTCGGCATCGCCGCGATCGAGGGCGACTCGACCATCACCAGGACGGGCGAACTCGTCGGCTCCATCGACTACCTGGCCCCCGAGCGGGTCCGGGGCAGCGATCCCGGGCCGGCCTCCGACCTGTGGTCCCTGGGCGCCACCCTCTACTCGGCGGTGGAGGGGAACTCGCCGTTCCGGCGCACGTCGCCGCTGTCCACGATGCAGGCCGTGGTGACCGAGGAACACCCGCCCGCCCCGCACGCCGGAGCGCTGGAACCCGTCATCTCCGCGCTGCTGCGCAAGGAGCCCGAGCACCGGCCGCCGGCCGACGAGGCCGAGCGGATGCTGCTGGAGGCGGTGGAGGGGCGCCGGCCCCGAGCGGCGCAGGCGTATGTGCCGACACGGGCGGTGGAACCGGAGGCCCGGTGGGCGGCGACCGCGCCGCTCACCGGGCCGACGCCCGCACCCGTCCCCGCGACCTCCGCGCCGAAACGTTCCGGCGTCTGGCGCCGGGCGCTGCTCGTGGCGGTCCTCGCCGCCGTGGCGGGCGGCGGCGCCGGATTCCTCGCCCTGCGGTACGGAACCGGTGGCGGGAGCCCCACCACCGACGACGCCGGATTCTCCGCCCCGTCCGCGGGCTCCACTCCGAAGCCCGCGGACGGGGAGAAGTGGCGGCGGGTACGGGACCCCGAGGGCTTCAGCCTGCTCGTACCAGAGGGCTGGGCGCGCCAGCGGAACGGCGACCAGATCGACTACACGCCCGACAACGGCCGCCGGCTCATCCGCATCAGCATCGACGCGACGCCCGATTTCGAGAACCCGTACATGCACATGCTCGACGTCGAGAAGACCGTCAGGAAGCGACTGCCGGAGTACGAGCGGGTGCGGCTCGACCAGAACACCTTCCGGGACCAGGAGAACTCCGCCCTGTGGGAGTTCACCTGGACCGAGACCAAGAACAACGCGGGGGAGCGGCGCGCCATCGACCAGGTCTACTACGGCGACGACGGCACCGAGTACGCGCTCTACATGTCCAGCCCGGCGGAGGAGTGGGCCACGACCCGGCAGCACTTCGACAGAATGGTGCAGAGCTTCGCGCCCTCGGCGGGTTGACTCTGTCACGGCTCTGCATCTCTCAACCCCGGCAGTGGCGATGGCAAACGCTCTTCGCCAGGATATGAGCATGACGAACGACGGGGGACGGGCGAACGAGCCCACCAGTTACGCACTCCGCCCGCCGCAGGCGCCGCAGCCTGCCGGGCCGCCGCAGTCCGGACCGCGGCAGTCCGGTCCCGGTACGCCGTATCGGGTGCCGACCCAGCAGGTGACCGGCACACCGGCGGCGCCTGCCGACCCGGAGACCGGACGTGTCATCGGCGGGCGCTACCGGCTTGTCTCCCGCCTCGGGCACGGCGGCATGGGCACCGTCTGGCGCGCGCACGATGAGGTCGTCGACCGGGACGTCGCGGTCAAGGAGCCGCGTCTCCCCGAGCACTTGGGCGAGCGGGAGCGCGAGAACGTCCATCTGCGCATGCAACGCGAGGCCCGCGCCGCCGCCCGGATCGACCACCCCTCGGTCGTCACCATGCACGACGTCGTCATGGAGGACGGCAAGCCGTGGATCGTCATGGAGCTGGTGCGCGGTCAGTCCCTCGGCGACCGGCTGCAGGAGGGAACGCTGGACGTGCGCGAGGCCGCGAGGATCGGCCTCGCCGTCCTCGGCGCGCTGTCCGCCGCGCACGAGGCGGGCGTGCTGCACCGCGACGTGAAGCCCGACAACGTCCTGCTGGGGCGCGGTGACCGGGTCGTGCTCACCGACTTCGGCATCGCCCAGGTCGAGGGCGAGCAGGGTCTCACCGAGACCGGCGCGTTCGTCGGCTCGCCCGAGTACATCGCCCCGGAGCGGGTGCTGGGCCAGCGGCCGGGCCCGGAGTCGGACCTGTGGTCGCTCGGCGTGGTGCTGTACGCGGCCGTCGAGGGCATGTCCCCGTACCGGCGCTCGCACACCCCTGCCACGCTTCAGGCCGTACTCTCCGCGGAACCCCAGGTCCCGGCGCGTGCTTCCGGCGCCTTCGGCACGCTGGTGATGCAGTTGCTGCGCAAGGACCCGGCGGCCCGGCCGACCGCTGCGGAGATCCGCTCCACGCTGGAGGCCGTGGCCCGCCCGCCCCAGCCCTCCCTCGACGCGACCCGTGCGTACGGCACCGGGACCGCGGCCGGGAGCGGCGGCTCCCGCTGGGTGCCGCCGGTCCTGCACCGCAACCGCCCGGCGCAGTGGGGACTCCTCGGCGGCCTCCTCGCGGTCGCGCTCGCCGCCACCGCCGTCGTCGTCGACCCCTTCGGCGGCGACGAACTGCCGGAGGGCTGGAAGGTGCGCCCGGAGAGCGAGATCCTCGCGGCGGACGTGGCCGTGCCGGAGGAGTACGAACGGACCGAGTTCGACGGCGGCTTCGCCGTCAACTACCGCGACCCCAGCGGGGTGTTCTCGGTCTACCTGGAGCGCGTCGGGGCCGGAGACGAGGACACCACCGTGGAGGTCCTCGAGCCCAGGAAGGAGGTGTGGAAGGACTGGTACGCGAAGGGCGGCGAGAACGGCAGGGAGATCAAGGACGCCGACGTCGGCACCAGGGACGTCACACACCAGGGCGCGAAGTCCTTCGAGACCACGGTCGACTTCCTGTTCTACGGGGACAGCGAGGAGGACGCCGTCCGCTACCGCTGGCACGAACTGGTCGTGCCCGGAAAGGACGAGGTGCACTGGCGGCTGAGGGTCCAGATGCCCTCGGAGGGAGCCGCCCGGCAGGACGGGGAGCAGATCTTCACGAATGTCGTGAAGCACCTGCAGATCCAGGGTCTGTGAGCCGGCCGGCCCGAGCGAGGGGGCGGGGATCCGCGGGGAGCGGATCCCCGCCGGACGACGGCCGGAGGCGGCCGGCGCGGTCGGTCCTCCTCCCGGGCGCGGGGGAGCGAGTCGAACCCGGAAATGTGGCGACGGGGACGGTGCGGGACGTCACAAGCCCCTGATCAGGGCTTATCTGCCAGTGATCACTGGCGCGATGTGTGGACCTGGCGAAAAGCTGTTACCGACGGGTACCCAAAGTCTTGATTGCGTCATACTCTCGCCCCCATGACGGACTCGCAGGCCCCCGCCGCCCAGCACACCGGCGCCCTCGGCACCAACCCCACCGCCGCCGCCCCGGCCGGCGCGCGCACCGCCGCCGACGTGGTCACCCCCGAGGTGGTCGCCCAGCTCACCCGGGGCGTCGTCGGTTCCGGCCGCACCGCCAACCACACCCCGTTCACCGGGGAGAAGCTGGCAGATCTGCCCGAGTCCACGCCCGAGGACGTGGCCGAGGCCTTCGCCCGCGCCCGGGCCGCCCAGTCCGCCTGGGCCGCGACCTCCCCGCGCGCCCGCGCCGCCGTGCTGCTGCGCTTCCACGACCTGGTCCTGGAGCGTCAGGCCGAGGTGCTGGACCTCATCCAGCTGGAGACCGGCAAGGCCCGTCTGCACGCCCACGAGGAGGTCCTGGCCGTCGCCGTGGCCGCCCGCCACTACGGCCGGAAAGCGCCTTCCTATCTGAGGCCCAAGCGGCACGCCGGTGTCGTTCCCGTCCTCACCAAGACCACCGAACTGCGCCAGCCGCGCGGGGTGGTCGGCCAGATCGCCCCCTGGAACTACCCCCTGGAGCTGTCGGTCGGCGACGCGCTCCCCGCGTTCGTCTCCGGCAACGCCGTCGTGATGAAGCCCGACACCGAGACCGCGCTCACCGCGCTCTGGGCCCGTGACCTGCTGATCGAGGCAGGGCTCCCGGCAGGTGTCTTCCAGGTCGTCCTCGGCGAGGGACCGGTCGTCGGCCCCGAGGTCGTGAGGCACGCCGACTACGTCTCGTTCACGGGATCCACCCGCACCGGCCGGGAGGTCGCCCAGGGCGCCGCAGCCCGTCTCGTCGGCGTCTCCCTCGAACTCGGCGGCAAGAACGCCATGCTGGTGCTGCACGACGCCGACATCGACAAGGCCGCGGCCGGCGCCGTCCGGGCCTGTTTCTCCTCCGCCGGGCAGCTCTGCATCTCCATCGAGCGGCTGTACGTGCACGAGTCGGTCGCCGACGCGTTCGTGGAGCGCTTCGCGGCCCGAACGAAGGCCATGCGGCTGGGCAGTGCCCTCGCGTACGGCGCCGACATGGGGTCCCTGGTCGGCGAGCGCCAGCTGGAGACGGTCAAGCGGCATGTCGAGGAGGCCGTCG
This sequence comes from Streptomyces marianii, assembly GCF_005795905.1. Lineage (NCBI taxonomy): Bacteria > Bacillati > Actinomycetota > Actinomycetes > Kitasatosporales > Streptomycetaceae > Streptomyces > Streptomyces marianii. Next base: position 3,310,923 of record NZ_VAWE01000001.1, on the reverse strand, counting down.
CCAAGGGCGCCACCCTCGTCGCGGGCGGCGTCCACCGCACCGACATCGGCCCGCTGTTCTACGAGCCGACCATCCTCGACGGGGTCGAGGCGCCGATGTCCGTCTGCACCGAGGAGACCTTCGGCCCCGTCGTCTCGGTCTACCGGTTCACGGACGAGGACGACGTCGTCGAGCAGGCCAACGCCACCCCGTACGGCCTCAACTCCAGCGTCTGGACCAGGGACGGCAGGCGAGGCCACGCGGTCGCCGCCCGGTTGCGCACGGGCACCGTCAACATCAACGAGGGTTATGCGCCCGCCTACGGCAGCGTGCAGTCGCCGATGGGCGGCATGAAGGACTCCGGTCTGAGCCGGCGTCACGGCTCCGAGGGCATCCTCAAGTACACCGAGGCCCAGACCGTGGCGCAGCAGCGGCTGATCCCGCTCGCCCCGTCCTTCGGCATGGACGACGAGAAGTACGCGGCGTTCATGAGCACGTCGCTGAAGGTGATGAAGGCCCTGCGGCTGCGCTAGGGCGTGTTTCGAAAGTCCCGTCGTCCGCCCAGGCTGGGAGGGACTTTCGCCACACGCCCCGGTGCCGCCGGCACCCGCACGTTTTCCACGAGGAGAGCCATGTCCGAGGACTTCCCTGCCCACGAACCGGGTGACCGGGGCGAGAGCGACGCGGATTCCGCGTACGACTACGACGTCGTCGTCGTCGGCTCGGGCTTCGGCGGCTCGGTCTCCGCGCTGCGTCTCACCGAGAAGGGCTACCGCGTCGGCGTCCTGGAGGCGGGCCGCCGCTTCACCCGGGAGACCCTGCCGAAGAACTCCTGGGACCTGCGCAACTACCTCTGGGCTCCGGCGCTCGGCCTCTTCGGCATCCAGCGCATCCATCTGCTGGGCAATGTGATGGTGCTGGCCGGCGCCGGAGTCGGTGGCGGCTCGTTGAACTACGCCAACACGCTCTACGTGCCGCCCGCGCCGTTCTTCGACGATCCGCAGTGGAAGGACATCACGGACTGGCAGGACGAGCTGAAGCCCTACTACGACCAGGCCAAGCGCATGCTCGGGGTACGGCTCAACCCGACCATGACCCCGTCGGACGTCCATCTGAAGGCCACCGCACAGGCGATGGGCGTCGGCGACACCTTCCACATGGCCCCCGTCGGCGTCTTCTTCGGCGACGGCAGGGACGCGGTCGGCGAGGACGGCACCGGCACGCCGAAGGCCGAGCCCGGGGCCGAGGTCCCGGACCCGTACTTCGGCGGGGCCGGGCCCTCGCGCCGCGCCTGCACGGAGTGCGGCGAGTGCATGACGGGCTGCCGCCACGGCGCCAAGAACACGCTGAACGAGAACTACCTGCACCTCGCCGAGAGGGCGGGAGCCGTCATCCACCCCATGACGTCGGTGGTCACGGTGCGTGAGGACTCCCGCGGCGGCTTCGAGGTCGGCACCGTCCCCAGCGACGGCCGGCGCAAGGGCGGCGGCCGTACGTTCACGGCCCGGCGGGTCGTCGTCGCGGCCGGCACGTACGGCACCCAGACCCTCCTGCACCGGATGAAGGACGACGGGCTGCTGCCGCGCCTCTCCGCCCGGCTGGGCGAACTGACCCGCACCAACTCCGAGGCCATCGTCGGGGCCCAGACCGACAACCGGCGCTACCGCAAGCGCCACGGCAAGGACAGGGTGGACTTCACCCGGGGCGTCGCGATCACGTCCTCGATCCACCCGGACGCCAGCACCCACATCGAGCCGGTCCGCTACGGCAAGGGCTCGAACGCGATGGGCGTCATGACCGTCCTCCAGGTTCCGTACAGCTCCCGGCCCGTCCTGGCCTGGCTCGCCAACTGCGCCCGGCACCCGTGGCGCACCGTCCGGGCGCTCTCCAACCGCCGCTGGGCGGAGCGGTCCATCATCGGACTCGTGATGCAGTCCCTGGACAACTCGCTGACGACGTACCGCAAGCCCAAGGGCGTCGGCAAGGGCCTGCTCACCGCCCGCCAGGGGCACGGAGCCCCGAACCCCGGCCAGATCCCCGAGGCCACGCGCGCCGCGACGCTCCTCGCCGAGGAGATCAACGGCTTCGCCGGATCCAACATCGGCGAACTGATCGGCACCCCGCTCACCGCCCACTTCCTCGGCGGCTGCCCCATCGGCGCCAGTGCGGAGACCGGCGTCATCGACCCGTACCACCGCCTGTACGGCCACCCCGGCATCTCGGTCGTCGACGGCGCCTCGGTGTCCGCGAACCTGGGTGTGAACCCGTCCCTGACGATCACGGCCCAGGCCGAGCGAGCGATGTCCTTCTGGCCCAACAAGGGCGAGTCCGACCCGCGCCCCGAACAGGGCGTCGCCTACGAACGCCTGGCTCCGGTCGCGCCCAAGGCCCCCGCCGTCCCGGCGGACGCCTTCGGAGCCCTGAACCTGCCGTTCCTCGGCATGCCGGCGGTCCCGCCGAAGTCGTCCTGACCGCCCCCGAACAGACGAGAGGCGCTGCACCCCCCTCCGAGTGCAGCGCCTCTCCTGCTCGGTGCGGTGCGTTACGCGATGGCGTCGCCCTTGCGGCGCTTCATCGCGAAGACGACACCGGCGCCGGCGGCGACGGCGATACCGCCGGCGATGCCGATGGCCGGGAGCACGGAGGAGGAACCGGTCTCGGCGAGGCTGCCGGTGACGGGGATCTCCTTGATCTCACCCTGCGGCTTGGTGTCGGGACCCTTGTCCCCGGGCTTCTGGTCGCCCGGCTTGGCCTCGCCCGGGTTCTCGTTCGAGGAGCCCGGCTTCAGGACGACGAAGTCCACGACCTGGCCCGCGTTCTCGGCGATGCACTCCTGGCCCTTGACGTCACCGAGGTAGCCGCCCGAGCCGAAGGAGTAGCTGTCGCCTGCCGGAGCGTTCTTGTCGATGGTGAGACGCAGGTCGATCTTCACGAAGTCCTGGGACTTCATGGTCTCGACGCCCCAGAAGTAGTCGCCGGCCCGCTCCTCGTTCCCGATGCCAACCCATTCGTTGGTGCCGGGAAGCTTGAACTCCAGGTCGACGTACTTGCTGAGGAACTTGTCCGCGTCCTCGTACTCGTAGTTCTCAACCTCGGCGTAGAAAGCGACCTGCTTGAGGTCGGTCTCCGACCTGTTCGTGATGGTGAGGTTGAACTCCTCGGGGGCGCTGCCCGCGACGATCTTGCCGGGCAGGCCGGAGATCTGGACGTCGAGAGCCCTCTCCTCGAAGTTCTCGTCGACCTCCTCGCAGTACGGCAGGAACTCCTCGTCGTCGCCCGGCTGCTCGTCGGCGTTCTCGTCCTTCGCCGCGTCGTCCTTGCCGGCGTCGTCCTTGGCCGCGTCGTCCTCGGAGGCGTCGTCCTTGGCCGCGTCGTCCTTGGCCGCGTCGTCCTCGGAGGTGTCCTCCTCGGTGGCGTCGTCCTTGGCCGTGTCCTCTTCCGCGGCCGGGTTCTCGGCGTTGTTCGCGTCGTCCTCAGCGGAGGGCGTCTCGGTCTTCGCCGCGTCGTCCTCCGTTGTCGGGGTCTCCGTGTCACCAGTTGAGCCGGCGGTGGAGGTCGTGCTGGTGGTGCCGTCGGTCGCATAGGCGGCCGGCGCCGCCAGGAAGGCGGCAGGGGCTATGACGGCGGTCGCGGCAGCGACGGCCATAGCGCGGCGAAGCTTCATCAAGACCTCAGTGAAGTCCGGCGTGCCGCGTCACGCGGCACGGAGTTTGTGGGGCCCTCCCGGCTAACGGGGCACGGGTGTGGCCGTTGGTTCCGCATGCATGACCTGTGACCTGTGCAATTGGTTGCACAGAAACTCACACAGAATTTATGTGACGCCCGACACAGTGCCGCGGGCATATGTCGGTCGAGGCGCCCGCTCCGCGCGGCGTTCCCGATTCATGATCTGTGCATGATCGCCTTCGAGGGCACCTTCGAACCCGGCGAGGTGTACGAGCTGTTCCGGCCGCTCACGGTCAAGGCCGCCGAGCACGCCTACATCGAGGACTTCATCCACCGAGGTCGGGCCCTTGCTGTCGGTGCCGGTGTCAGGGCCGGGTCGGTACCGAGAGGCGGCGCGCGGCCGGGGTGGGGCGCCGCCGGACCGGATGGCCCGGAGCCGCCCCCGGTCCGGCAACGGCCCGACGGTGCGGGGCTCGGTCCTGCGGAGGGGCGTCGCGCGCAGCTGTGATGCGGTCCGCCAGGGGCCGGTTCGTGGCGGGCGGTTCGCGCGACCGTACGAACGCTTCGGCCGGATGGGCCGGATGCGGCCGGTTCCGGGCGTCCCCGGAACCGGCCGCCGTGGGGTGACCGGGCTGCTGTCCCCTGCCGACCGGTCACGCTCGCCGGGTCGAGGTCCCACGACGTACCTGCGGTACGTCACACGCCCCGGCGGAGCCACGCGTGGATCTTTCCTTCGGGGCCCGCCCCTGGCTGGCACGGACATCGGTACCAACGAAGCGCTCCGGGACCGGTCACGGGCCGTACGAGTGAGAGCGCGCCCGTACGGATGTGCGTACAACGTGCGGCGGGAATCCGCGCCGACGCGGCGGCCGCGCACATCCGGCGCGCCCCACCGGGCAACGCGCACCCTCCGGGCGGGAGCCGCGCGCACCCTGCGGACACGGCGCACGGCGTACCGTTCAGACGCGGCCGCGGCACAGCTCCAGCAACGTCATCGCCAGCGCCGTCCCCGGCCTGCCGAGCGCCTCCCTGTAGTGACCGAGCACCTCCATCTCGCGCGAGAGGTTCACCCGGCGGCCCCCGGACGTGATCCGGGCCTCCTGGATGACGGCCGAGACGGCCATCCGTTCCTGGATCAGCCCGATGATCCGGTCGTCGAGGGAGTCGATGCGGTCGCGGGCGCCGTTGATCAGGTCCGCGGCCTCGTCGGTGCGGGCGCCGGTGTCGGGACGGGCTGCGGTGTCGGTGGCGGGCACAGGGGGCTCCTTGGGTGCGGGCCCCGTACCGACCGGGCCCGGAAACGACAGGACGCCCCGGGCCTTGTCGGCCCGGGGCGCCTGGGAAGTCGCTTGTCAGTTGCTCAAGCAGCACGACCATGGCAGCCGGCGGGCCGGGTGCCATAGGTAAAGACGAAGGTCGAGTGCTTGCGCATGGGGGTCAGTATGACCCCCCGGCCCCCGCCGGGGCCAACGCGGGTTCGGATGGTGAGACGAAGAGCGGTACGGCGGCGCCGGTAGAATCGACTGACAGAGCCCCCCTCCATCCACCGCCGGAAGGCCGCCGTAGTGTCACCTGCGTCCCCCGCTGCCGCGCCCGACGTCACCAACCCGGACGTGGTCCTCGTTGTCGACTTCGGCGCCCAGTACGCCCAGCTCATCGCCCGCCGCGTCCGTGAGGCGCGCGTGTACAGCGAGATCGTCCCGTCCACCATGCCGGTGCAGGAGATGCTGGCCAGGAACCCTGCGGCGATCATCCTCTCCGGCGGCCCGTCCTCCGTGTACGCGGAGGGTGCCCCGCGCCTCGACCGTGCGCTGTTCGAGGCCGGCGTCCCCGTCTTCGGCATGTGCTACGGGTTCCAGTTGATGGCGCAGACACTCGGCGGCACCGTCGACAACTCCGGCGCCCGTGAGTACGGCCGTACCGATCTGCACGTCAGCAAGGCCGGCTCGACGCTCTTCGAGGGCACCCCGGCCGAGCAGCAGGTCTGGATGTCGCACGGCGACGCCTGCTCCGCTGCTCCCGAGGGCTTCACCGTCACCGCCTCCACGGCCGTCGTGCCCGTGGCCGCGTTCGAGAACGACGAGAAGAAGCTCTACGGCGTCCAGCACCACCCCGAGGTGATGCACTCCACCTACGGCCAGCAGGTCCTGGAACACTTCCTCTACCGCGGCGCGGGCATCGAGCCGACGTGGACGACGGGCAACGTGATCGAGGAGCAGTCCGCCGCGATCCGTGCGCAGGTCGGCGACAAGCGTGCCATCTGCGGACTGTCCGGCGGCGTCGACTCCGCCGTCGCGGCCGCGCTCGTGCAGAAGGCCATCGGCTCCCAGCTGACCTGCGTGTACGTCGACCACGGCCTGATGCGCAAGGGCGAGACCGAGCAGGTGGAGAAGGACTTCGTCGCCGCGACCGGCGTCTCCCTGAAGGTCGTCGACGCCGAGCAGCGCTTCCTCGACGCGCTCGCCGGGGTCTCCGACCCCGAGGAGAAGCGGAAGATCATCGGCCGGGAGTTCATCCGGGTCTTCGAGCAGGCGCAGGCCGAGATCGTCGCCGAGGCCGCCGGTGAGCACGGCGAGCAGCCGGTGCAGTTCCTGGTCCAGGGCACGCTCTACCCGGACGTGGTGGAGTCCGGCGGAGGCACGGGCACGGCGAACATCAAGTCGCACCACAACGTCGGCGGTCTCCCCGAGGACCTCGAGTTCGAGCTGATCGAGCCGCTGCGGAAGCTGTTCAAGGACGAGGTCCGGATGGTCGGCCAGGAGCTGGGCCTGCCGGAGGAGATCGTCCAGCGCCAGCCCTTCCCGGGCCCCGGTCTCGGCATCCGTATCGTCGGCGAGGTCACCAAGGAGCGCCTGGACCTGCTGCGCGAGGCCGACGCGATCGCCCGCGAGGAGCTGACCGCCGCCGGTCTCGACCGCGACATCTGGCAGTGCCCGGTGGTCCTGCTCGCGGACGTCCGCTCCGTCGGCGTCCAGGGCGACGGCCGCACCTACGGCCACCCGATCGTGCTCCGCCCGGTCTCGTCCGAGGACGCGATGACGGCGGACTGGACGCGGATGCCGTACGACGTCCTGGCGAAGATCTCGACCCGTATCACCAACGAGGTCGCCGACGTGAACCGCGTCGTTCTCGACGTGACGTCGAAGCCGCCGGGCACCATCGAGTGGGAGTGACCCCCCGCTCCCCAGGTCGACACCGACGCCGTCGCTCATTCGTCTGAGCGGCGGCGACCCGTCCCCCCCCACCTCCCGCGTGCGGCCGCGCACCTCCGGTCCCGCACAAGGCGCGCGCCGCATATGGCCAGTTGGCGCACCCGGAGGTACCTTCCGCGCCATGACCGACATGCCGGAGCCGATACCCGCCGAGCGGCTGCACTTCGCCATGCCGCCCGTGCACGAGTCCGTGGCGGATGAACGTGCATACCGGAAGCAGCGGCTGGCCGGCGCGCTGCGGCTGTTCGCCCGGTTCGGGTACGAGGAGGGCGTCGCCGGGCACATCAGCGTGCGCGACCCGGAGGCGCCGGACTGCTTCTGGGTCAACCCGTTCGGGGAGCCGTTCGCCACGATGACGGCAGGCAGGCTGATCCTGGTCAACGGGGACGGACAGGTCGTCCTCGGCACCCGGCACGTCAACCAGGCCGCGTTCGCCGTGCACTCCGCGGTGCACCGGGCCCGGCCCGAGACCGTCGCCGTCGTGCACAGCCACTCCGTCCACGGCCGGGCGCTGGCCGCGCTCGGTGAACTGCTGGACCCGATCTCCCAGGAGGCGTGCGCCTTCTACCAGGACCACGCACTGTACGACGCCTACACGGGCGTCACCGTCGACGCGGCGGAGGGCAGGCGCGTCGCGGCCGCCCTCGGCCCGTACAAGGCGGTCATCCTGCGCAACCACGGGCTCCTCACGGTTGGGGACTCCGTCGACGCGGCGGCCTGGTGGTTCGTCTCCATGGAGCGCTGCGCGCAGGTGCAGCTGAGCGCCCGGGCCGCCGGGAAGCCGGTGCCCATCGACCACCGCGACGCACTCGCCACCCGTGAGCAGCTCGGCGGCGATCTCGTCGCATGGATCAGCTACCAGCCCCTGTGGCGTCGGATCGCCGCCGAAGAACCCGAACTCATGTCGTAGTACGTCAATTCGATCGTGCGGAAATCACCCTCGCGCCGGCTTTCCGAGGCGCGCGTGGCCTCGTCCGTACGGCACAATTCCTTGGAATCACGGGGTAGTTGCCGAAGCTGCCTACCGGGGAAGGGTGCGTCGCCGTGGCGGTGCAGGAAGCGGGACAGAGCGTGCACGGCGGGGGCTGTACCTGTGGCGACTGCCCGCACGGCAGACGTGAGGGACACCGGAGGGCCGTCGCCCGGTTCCTGGCCAGGCGCGACGAACTCGCCGGGGGACGCGGGCTGCCCGCCCAGGTCGCCTCCTCCGCGGGCGGCACCCGTCAGTGGATCTCCGACGAGCTGACCGAGTCCGCCCGTGCGGTCGCCGAGCGCAGCCGCGCCGCCGGGGAGTCGTGGCTCACCCGCGTCTGGCGGCGCACCCTGCTGGTGCTGTGGGGCTGGGTCGTCCTGCTCCTCCTGGTGCAGGCCGTGACCGCGATCGGCTCCGGCTGGACCGTGGCCCGCACCGCCTGCCTCGCCGCCGCCGTCGGTCTGGCCGGGCTGCTCACCGGGGCGGCCCGGCTCCACCGGACGCACGGTGGACTCCTCGCACCGCTCGTCGGCGAGGACAACCGGCTGTCGACCTCGCGGGCGGTGGCCGCCGCGTGGATGCTGTTCGCCGCCTACACCGTGCTGTTCCTGGCGTTCCGGCTCGCCGCGTCGGCCCCCGCCGGACTCGGCCTCGCCCAGGGCGCCGGACTGCTCACGATCACGGCCGCCGTCTCCCTGATCGCCGTCGTCGTGCGCCGTGTCGTCACCGTGCGCATCATCACGCAGCGGCTGCAGAAGGTGGAGGCGGACCGGCCCCGGCCCGCGGACCTGGTCTGCGACGACGCGGGTCGCGGCAGCTTCCCGGACGCCCAGTACGTCCTCGTCGGCGGGGTCGCCCTCGTCTGCGCGACGGTGCTGCTGGCACGCCGGCCCGACCGGCTGCCGGAGCTGCCGTGGGGCCTGACCGTGCTGGTCCTGGTCTCGGCGGGGGTCTACCTCGCCGGGAAGTACGCGGAGGGCGGCCGCCCGGTCGTCCTGTCCGTCGTCCGCGCCAGGGAGCCCGGCGGCCTCGACGGCCCCGTCCGCATCGGTGACGACATCGAGATCCGGGGTGCCGGGTTCGTGCCGCCGGGCGCCGGGAACCCCGACCGGCTCGCGCTGATGACCGTCCGGATCGGCGCGGTCCACGTCCATGTGCCGCTGGTCCCGGTCCTTGGCGGATTCACCAGCCCCAGTGATACGAGCATCACGGTCCCGGTGCCGGCCGAGGTCGAGCCCGGAAGGGTCGAGGTGCAGGTCGTGACGGCCGCGGGCGCCGAGTCGAACCGGATGGCCGTCGACGTCGTGGACTGACCGGGCTGAGCCGTACGGCCGTCGCCCCCGTATTCACGGGGGCGGGCCGTGGGGACAATCGTCCCAGCCGGGTGAGACACGGAGGCGACGATGACGCATGTGTACCGGACGACGGCGACGTACGCGACCGACGACGTGGGCACCGACTGGAAGGGACGCGCGGCGCGCTACTCCCTGCTGCCGCTGCGGCTGTTCCTCGGAGTGACCTTCGTCTACGCGGGACTGGACAAGCTCCTCGACAGCGCGTTCATCTCCGCGAGCGGCACCGGCTCCATCGGCGAGCTGATGGCCACCGTGCGGAACAGCTCCGCCGTACCCGCGCTCGTGGACATGGCCCTGAAGAGCCCCGAGGGCTTCGGCTACGCGATGGCCTTCGGCGAACTGGCCGTCGGCATCGGCACCCTGCTGGGGCTGTTCGCGCGGCTGGCCGCCCTGGGCGGGGCGCTGATCTCGCTGAGCCTGTGGCTGACCGTCAGCTGGCAGACCGAGCCGTACTACTACGGGAACGATCTGGCCTACCTGGTTGCCTGGCTGCCGCTGGTGCTCGCCGGCGCCTCCGTGTTCTCCCTGGACGCGGCGATCGCGGAACGGCGCCGACGCAGCCGGTAGTGGACGAAGGTGGCGACGGCGGCGAGGAAGAGGCCGCCGGACATCACCGGAAGGGCCGTGAACCACGGGGCCTGCCACGCCCCGGTCGCGTCACCGAGATAGGCCGCGGCGGTCCCCAGGGCCGCGGTGCCCGCGATCAGCCTGCCCGGACGGAACTCATGAAGCGGCACGGATGACCTCCACCTGTCCGAGCGCGACCGTCAGATCGAGGTCGAGCGTGCCCGCGGGCCCCGCACCGGCGGGCGGAGCGAGCGTGTCCGTGCGGTCCCTGTCCGGGGCGACGTCCACGTCGTTCACCGGATCCCCGGGCAGCCGGACGTCACCGACGCCGACGCGGGTCCGGATCCGCACCGTGGCGTCCGGGGGCAGCACGACCCTCAGCCGGCCCGCGCCGACCTCCGCGACGGTGCTCACCGTCCCCTCCGGCGGCACCGCCACCCGGCTCAGGTCGAGCGTGGCCGTGCCCGAGCCCAGCTGGTACCGCGGAGCGACGGCGGCGGCCGTCGCGGGCCGCCAGTCAGTCCGCGTCCACTGGGTGCTGATCTCCTCGGGCAGGACGGAGGCACCCGTCAGGAGCACGGCCGTGACCACGGTCAGCAGGACCGTGCCGCCGCCGATCCGGCCGAGGAGGCTGCCGACGACCAGGCCGAATCCGAACACGGCGAGCGCGCAGGCGAGCCCGGTCTGCAGGCTGGTGCCCAGCGGCTGCGACTCCCAGGACAGACCCGTACCGAGACCACCCGCCACCAGAGCGAGCAGGAAGACGATTCCGGCGATGCCGCGGGGCCCGCGCGGGCGCGGTGACGGGGTGTCGCGGCGCCGCTCGCGGGGGAGCGCGGCGGCGCCCGGCGCGGAGTCGGCCGGCCCCCACAGGTAGCCCGTCGCCACCGGCCCCGTGGTGCCGTCCTTGACGATCGGGTCCCGCCACCAGGACGGGCTGTCGGGTGTCGGGGGCGCCTTGGCCTCCGGCGGGGCCTCCGACACGGCGTGCGCGGTCGTCGCGTCCAGCGGTCCCCCCTCCGGGGCGGCGGTGGTGCGCCGCCGCGACCACACGGCGGCGCCCGCGACGGCGAGCGACAGCAGCGCGGAGAACGCGAGCGTCCCGTCGTTGCCCAGCATCGACAGGAACAGCCCGCAGCCGAGCAGCGCCAGCAGCACGGCGACCAGGGCGGCCCCGTCGACCCGGCCGGACAGGGCGCGCCGCGCCTCGTTCTCCTCCTCGCCCTCCAGCGGGATCAGCAGCCAGGCGAAGCCGTAGAAGATCAGACCGATGCCGCCGGTCGCCGCAAGCACACCCGTGGCGATACGGAAGACCACCGGGTCGACGTCGCAGTACCGGCCGAGCCCCCCGCAGACCCCGCCGACGGCCTTGTGCCGCGCGGTCCGGCGCAGCAGCACGGGCGGGAGCCGCGGCTCCGGCGGCGCGGCGGGCGGGGCGGTCGGCTGAGTCATGTCTCCATGGTGACGGTCCGCCACGGCGGGCGGCAGCCGTCCCGACCCTGGCCCTTCCCTGATTTCGCACCCCGGGGCCCGGCGCGGGTCCCGATGCTCAGGGTCTCTCTCAGGGACGGCCCTGATGTCCCCACCGCCGGGCCCGTGTGACCATCGGGGCATGCCCGTCGCCACCGCCCGTCCGCCCGAGGCCGAAGAGCCCGCCGCCCGCAGGCTGTACCGCAGCGCGGAGGGCCGTTGGCTGGGCGGTGTGGCGCGCGGGCTGGCGGGGCACCTCGGCCTGCCGGTGATCTGGGTCCGGCTCGTCTTCCTCGGGCTCTTCATGGCGGACGGCCTCGGCGCGCTGCTCTACGCGGTGTTCTGGATCGCGGTGCCGCTCGGTGTCGGCGGCAGGTCGGCCGAGCCCAAGCCCGTCTTCGAGACGGCACCCGACGGCAGGCGACGGCTGCGCAAGCCCGACAAGGGGCAGCTGTTCGCGCTGGTCGCCCTGCTGATCGGCGCGGTCGTGTTCGTCGCCAACATCGACCTCGGCGGCCCCGCGAACCGCTACGTCTGGCCGGTGCTGCTGACGGGCGCCGGTGTCGTGCTGGTGTGGCGGCAGGCGGACAACGCCCGTCGGGCGCAGTGGACCGGCGACGGCCGGCGCCGCGGACTGCTGCAGCTCGCGCGTGGCCTGGCGGGCGTCGCGCTGGTCGGCATGGGGCTCACCGTCTTCGTGGTCGTCCGGGGCTCCGCCGCGCAGCTCGGCAACGTCCTGACCGCCGCCCTGGCCGTGATCGCCGGTGTGGCCCTGCTGGCCGGCCCGTGGCTGGTGCGGATGACCCAGGACCTCTCCGAGGAGCGCCTCATGCGCATCCGCGCCCAGGAGCGCGCCGAGGTCGCCGCCCATGTCCACGACTCCGTGCTGCACACCCTCACCCTGATCCAGCGGAACGCGGACGACGCGGGGGAGGTGCGCCGGCTCGCCCGCGCCCAGGAGCGCGAGCTGCGCAACTGGCTGTACCGGCCGGAGGGCACCGGCAAGGAGGAGGACGAGGAGCCCACCATGCTCGCGGACGCGGTGAAGCGCGCCGCGGCGGAGGTCGAGGACAAGCACGGCGTTCCGCTGGAGGTCGTCGTCGTCGGTGACTGCCCGCTCGACGAGAAGCTGACGGCGCAGATGCAGGCCGCGCGCGAAGCGATGGTCAACGCGGCGAAGTACGGTGGCGAGGGCGGACCCGTACAGGTGTACGCGGAGGTGGAGGGCCGTACGGTGTTCGTCTCGGTGCGTGACCGGGGGCCGGGGTTCGACCCCGACGCGGTACCGGAGGACCGCATGGGCGTACGAGAATCGATCGTCGGCCGTATGCAGCGCAACGGAGGGACGGCGCGCCTGCGGTCGGTGCCCGGTGGAGGCACCGAAGTGGAGCTGGAGATGGAGAGGGCGGACGGATGACCGAGCAGACCGACGCAGCCGAGGGGACGGAGCGCCGGGTACGGGTCGTGCTCGTCGACGACCACCGGATGTTCCGCGCGGGTGTGCAGGCCGAGATCGGCAGGACGGAGGAGACGGGCGTCGAGGTCGTCGGCGAGGCCGCCGACGTCGACCAGGCCGTCACCGTGATCACTGCCACCCGTCCCGAGGTGGTGCTCCTCGACGTTCATCTGCCCGGTGGCGGCGGCGTGGAGGTGCTGCGCCGCTGCGCGGGACTGGCAGCGGCGGCCGAGCGCCCCGTCCGCTTCCTGGCGCTGTCCGTGTCGGACGCCGCCGAGGACGTCATCGGCGTGATCCGCGGCGGCGCACGCGGCTATGTGACCAAGACGATCACCGGTGCCGATCTGGTCGACTCGATCTTCCGGGTCCAGGAGGGCGACGCGGTGTTCTCGCCGCGGCTGGCCGGATTCGTCCTCGACGCCTTCGCCTCGACGGACGCGCCTCCCGTGGATGAGGACCTGGACCGGCTCACCCAGCGCGAGCGCGAGGTGCTGCGGCTGATCGCCCGGGGCTACGCGTACAAGGAGATCGCCAAGCAGCTCTTCATCTCGGTGAAGACGGTGGAGTCGCATGTCTCGGCGGTGCTGAGGAAGCTGCAGCTGTCGAACCGGCACGAGCTGACGCGCTGGGCGACGGCACGCCGGCTGGTCTGATCCCGCGAGCCCCGGCGGGCGCCACGCGGCAGGTGAGGACCCGGCCGGGTACGACGGGCGGGCGAGGACCGCCGGGCCGGGACGGGATCGTCGCGGTCCGCCGGACGAGACGACCGGTCGGCGAGCCGTACGGGCGGCGGGACGCGTGCCCGCGCCTCCCTCTGGGCGCCCCCACCTCAACTCCAGCGACAGCGATCACGTGAAGATGTCGCTGGAGTCGAGGGTCGGCCGATGCGGCACCCCTTATTGCAGTTGCTGCCTCAACAGTTTCTCGTCTTTGTCCGCCACAACGAATTTGCCGCTGTCGTCCTCGACCCACGCCGTAAGGCCGGCATCACAGGCCCACCCTGTCAGCGCCACGACCTTTTCGATGTCGGACTCGGTGTACTTCGCTCCCCGGTAGATGAAGGAGTGACCTGTCTTTCCGTGGGACTTCGCTACAACGCCGAGCAGCTTGAAGATGCCGATGGTGTGCGCTTTTTTGTCGAACTTGCTTGGAGGTCCAACCACTCCGAGGCCGTTGTCGGACAACACGTCGGCCTTGACTGTGGCTGATTCGTCCTTCTCCCCGCCGCTGGTCTTGGCGTATATGTCGGGATCGCGGTCTGCGAAGGTCTTGCTGAACTTCTTCCCGACCCAGTCCGGCATCGACCCGGAGTCGGCTCGATGTCCGTTGATCGCGGCGGCGGCGGCATCCTCCATGTCACTGCCACCGGCCTTGACGTTCGCGCCGACTTGCAGCTCCTGCAAGAGTCTTTCGGCGAACGTTTTCCACGAGGTGAACTCTAAGTCTTTCTGCCCGTGCTGCCCGAAGAACTTCCCCACCTTTCCTTTCGCTAGTTGAGCTTTGCTGACAGCCTCCTTCTTGTCCCACCCTTTCTCCGCCTCCATGCCAATCACGGCGTCGTACACATTCTGGGATGCCGTGCTGATGTTGCCGCCTTGCAGTTCGACTCCTTGGACCACGATCGGCACGAGAGTCTCCTTTCGTCTCACCTTGCAGCCGCGCGTGCGCGTGTCGCAGGCACGGCACTTGTGGGGTGTTTCTCAGTCCCGACGATGTCTGCTGTGCGCGAGGGTCAAGGCATATGCATGTTCACGACTGGCCGACCCCAGGGACATCTCAACTCGGGTATATGGAAAGCCCGTTGGGACACCAAGAAGCGTAGGTGGGGCACTTCTGCCGCGTCCAGCGACGTCGAGAAGCTGTGTGAAATTTGAGGTTACCGCTGGGTAGTCGGGCGGTTGGTCCTGCCGTTCCCACCCGTACTCGAAGTCCCCACGCAGCGCTCCCGGTCGACCGAGCTGCCGCGCACGGCCGTGCCGTACACCGGGGCGAGTCGGGGGCTGGCCGGGGATTGCGGGACAGCCCTCAGGCGATCCGCGTCGCTCCCGCGTAGGGCATCTGGTCGATCGGCGCGATCCGTACGGGGGCTCCCGGGCGAGGGGCGTGGATCATCCGGCCACCGCCGATGTACAGCCCCACGTGCGAGACGCCGGAGTAGAAGAACACCAGGTCTCCCGGCGCGAGTCGGGACCGCGGCACCCGCTGTCCCGCGTTGATCTGGGTGTACGTGGTACGCGGCAGCGCGACCCCGGCGGAGCGCCAGGCGGCCTGGGTCAGCCCCGAGCAGTCGAAGGCGGACGGCCCCGTCGCGCCCCAGACGTAGGGCTTGCCGAGTGCCCCGTAGGCATAGGCGACGGCTTGTGCGGCACGGGGGTTGGGCGCGTCGGCGGCGGGAGCGGTGCGGACCGTGTCGCGGTCCGCACGGCCCGTGGCGGCGCCGTCCCGGCCGGCGTAGGCGGCGCGCTGCTCGGGGGTGAGGCGTGCCAGCAGGGCCTCGGCCGCGGCCAGCTTCTTCCGTACCTCCGCGCGGTGGTGGGCCACGTGCGCCCGCTGCTCCTCGAGCTCGGCGAGCCGCTCACCGGCCTCGGCGCGCACCTGCTCGAGCTCCCTCATCTGCCGCCGCACCGCGGCGAGGGCCGCGGCCTGGCGGTCACCGACCCGCTCGGTCAGCTCGGCGCCCGCGAGGTATCGCGCCGGGTCGGAGTGGAGGACGAGCCGCAGGGCGGGATCGAGGCCGCCCGCCCGGTACTGCGCCGTCGCGAAGGAACCCAGCGCGTCGCGGGAGGCGTTCAGGCGCTGCGTGCGCCGGGCGGCCTCGTCGCGGAGTTCCCCGGCCTCCCTCCGTGCCGTATCGGCCTTCTCCTTCGCCCCGTTGTACTTCTCGGTCTCGGCCTCCGCCTCCTGGTAGAGCCGGTCCGCCCCGGCCCGGACCTCGTCCGGACCGGGCAACGGCTCGGCGTGCCCGGCGCCCTCGAAGGCGGTGGCGGTGGCCGCACCGGCGAGCGCGAGAGTGGCGGAGAGGCGTGCGGCGGTGCCGGGAAGCGTGCGCTGCCTGGGCTTGCGGTGCGCTGCCACGAGGGCCCGTCCTTCCGTAGGGGCCCGCCGGTACGGGTACCGGCGGCGGACCGCACAGGGGGAGCGGCCCGCCACCGGCTCTTCCGGCGGGGGCGGTCGGCAGCCGTCCGGGTACGGACGGTGGTGGAGCCGGCCACCTGGGTGAGGACGCTAGAGCTGTCGGTCACGAAGAAGTGGCGCCATGAACGGAATTGGCATGAGAAGGACCGTCCGGGTTCGCTTTGGGACCGTCCGGCTAGGCTCCGGTGCCATGGACGTACTCATCAATGTCTTCGTCGCCCTGCACATCATCGGTATCGCGGCGCTGCTCGGCGGCTTCCTCACCCAGATGAAGGCGATGGGGGCGGGGACCGCGCGCTTCACCCCCGGGATGTTGCACGGCGCGCTGACCATGCTGGTGACGGGCGTGGCGCTGGTCGGACTGAACCAGGCGGACGACCAGCCCGTGAACAACCTCAAGATCGGCATCAAGCTCGCCGTGCTCGTGGTGATCATTGCACTGGTCTACGTCAAGCGGGACGAGGAGACCGTGGACAAGGGGGTGTTCGGGGCGGTCGGCGGCCTGACCCTGGCGAACGTCCTCATCGCGACCCTCTGGACCTGAGTGGTCCGAAGCCCCCGGGCGTCCGCCCGCGGCGGCGGCATCACGGCCGCGCGGCCCTGAGCCGCCCGGGAGCCTCCGCGGCGGAGCGGGCCCCGGGCCCGGTTCCCGCCGCACCGCCGGCCCCTCCCGTATACGGCTCGCGCCGCAACCCCCTCTTCCGAAGGGCGTTGCGGCGCGAGTCCGTGACTCCGCGAGTGCGGCGGTCACGGGCCTCCGGCCCGCGTGAACGCTACGCGGGCCGGATGCTGCTGTGGATCGGCATGTAGTAGATCGACTCCTCGCGGACGTTCGCGCCCGGCTTGGGGGCGTGGATCATCTTGCCGTCGCCGATGTAGATCCCGACGTGGCTGATGTCGTCGTAGAAGAAGACCAGGTCACCCGGGAGCAGGTCGGCCGTCGCCACACTCTGTCCGGCCTTCACCTGGTCCCAGGTGGTCCGGGGCAGGTCGACGCCCGCCGCGCGCCAGGCGGCCTGGGTGAGCCCGGAGCAGTCGTACGAGCTAGGGCCCGTCGCGCCCCAGACGTACGGCTTGCCGATCTGAGCCCGCGCGAAGGAGAGCACCTTCTCGGCCTTGGCCGCGTACGTGCCGCCGGTTGTTCCGGAAGCCGCCCCGGTGCCGGTGCCGGTGCCGGTGTCCGTGCCCGCCTGTTCCCGCTCCCGCTGCTCACGCTCCTGGAGCTGCCGCTCGGCCTCGGCCTCGGCCTCCGCCTCGGCCTTGGCCCTCGCCTCGGCCTTCCGGCGGGCTTCCTCCTCCTTCTTGCGCTCGAGTTCGGCGAGCCGCGCGCGCTCCTCGGCGGTCAGCTGCGACAGCAGCTCCCGCGCCTCGGCGAGCTTCTTCTGGACGGCCTGCTTCCTGGCGCGCAGCGAATCCTGAGAGTCCGTGAGCGTCTCCAGGCTCCTGGTGGCCTGGGCGCGTTGCTTCGCAGCCTCGGCCCGCTGGGTCTCGTGGTCGGCGACGGCTCCGCGCTGCTGCTCGGTCAGCCGGTCCATCAGTTGTGTCTGGTCGGCGTAGGACTGAGGGTTGTCGGCGAAGAGCAGTGCGGCGGTCGGGGTGACGGCGCCGGTGCGGTACTGGGCGGCCGCGTACGAACCGAGGGCACGCCGGGACTCGTTGAGGGCCTCCGTGCGCTCGGCGGCCTCGTCGAGGGCACGGTCCACCTTGCGGCGCTGCTGCTCGGTGGACTCCTTCGCCTTGTTGTACTCCTGGGTCGATGAACCAGCCTGGCGGTAGAGGTCGTCGACCTTCTTCTGGACTTCCTCGATGCTGGGCTTCGGGTCGGCTGTCGCATTCTGTGCCGAGAGGAGCGAGACCCCCGCTATGGCGGCCGTCGTGATCCCGACGGCAGGTGTGTTCGTACGTGTGCGGCTGCGCGGCTTGCGGTGCGACGCCAAGGCCGGCATCTCCTTCCGTGGAACGCCTACCGGGTTAGCTGTCGGGTTCGGACGGAACGGAAGGTTGCCCTACGGGCCAGGTGAAACCAGGCCCGATTCACCCCGGTTGTGCTTGAGTGGGTCCCCGGTTCCGAACTCCTCTGCGAGGGGCACGGATTCGGCGCGGCTGCCCGGCCGGCGTGGTTCGCCGAAGGGGGTACGGGCTGCCTGGGCGAGCACGCTAGCCAAAGTGTGGTGCTGCTGTGAAGGAGAGTGGTCGATATGCCCGATACATTTCCGTTACCTTGGCGCTATGTGTCCGTGTCATGACTGGAGGTGTCCGATGGTGATTCCCGCGAAGGCGGCAACGGGCTGTCGGCGGGGCCGCCTAGACTCGGAGAGCGATGAGCAGCCTCTTTGACGACAGTTTCCTGGCGGACCTCCAGCGCACCGCGGCCCCGGAGGAGCCCCCGCCACCGGAGGACGACGAGCACCCGCCCGCGGACGAGGTCCCGCACGACCTCTTCGAGGGCAGGTTCGACCTGCCCCCGTCCGGGGACGTCCACTACCGCAACGGTGCCCCGCGGCCCGTCATCGACCCGGCGGCCCTGCTCGACGGGCTGAACGAACAGCAGCGCGCCGCCGTCGTCCACACGGGATCGCCGCTGCTCATCGTCGCCGGCGCCGGCTCCGGCAAGACCCGGGTGCTGACCCACCGGATCGCCCATCTGCTGGCGACCCGCGACGTCCACCCCGGCCAGATACTGGCCATCACGTTCACCAACAAGGCCGCGGGCGAGATGAAGGAGCGCGTCGAGCAGCTCGTCGGCCCGCGCGCCCGCGCCATGTGGGTCTCCACCTTCCACAGCGCGTGTGTCCGCATACTGCGCCGCGAGAGCAAGAGGCTCGGCTTCACGTCGTCCTTCTCGATCTACGACGCCGCCGACTCCAAGCGGCTGATGGCACTGGTCTGCCGCGATCTGGACCTCGACCCGAAGCGGTACCCGCCGAAGTCGTTCAGCGCCAAGATCTCGAACCTGAAGAACGAGCTGATCGACGAGGAGGCCTTCGCCGACCAGGCAGGCGGGGGTGACGCCCAGGCCGGAGGCTTCGAGAAGACGCTGGCCGAGGCGTACCGGATGTACCAGGCCCGCCTGCGCGAGGCCAACGCGCTGGACTTCGACGACATCATCATGACGACGGTCCATCTGCTCCAGGCGTTCCCGGACGTCGCCGAGCACTACCGGCGCCGGTTCCGCCACGTCCTGGTCGACGAGTACCAGGACACCAACCACGCCCAGTACACACTCGTGCGCGAACTGGTCGGCACGGGCCACGACGACCTCGGCCCCGCCGAACTGTGCGTGGTGGGCGACGCCGACCAGTCGATCTACGCGTTCCGCGGTGCCACGATCCGCAACATCCTCCAGTTCGAGGAGGACTACCCGGACGCGACCACGATCCTGCTCGAGCAGAACTACCGCTCGTCCCAGACGATCCTCTCCGCGGCCAACGCCGTGATCGAGCGCAACGAGAGCCGCCGTCCCAAGAACCTGTGGACGAACGCGGGCGCCGGAGCGCAGATCACCGGCTACGTCGCGGACACCGAGCACGACGAGGCCCAGTTCGTCGCCGACGAGATCGACCGGCTGACGGACGCGGGCGGAGCCAAGGCCGGCGACGTGGCGGTCTTCTACCGGACCAACGCCCAGTCCCGTGTCTTCGAGGAGATCTTCATCCGCGTCGGCCTGCCGTACAAGGTCGTCGGCGGTGTGCGTTTCTACGAGCGCAAGGAGGTCCGGGACGTCCTGGCATACCTCCGCGTCCTCGCCAACCCCGAGGACAACGTGCCACTGCGGCGGATCCTGAACGTCCCGAAGCGCGGCATCGGCGAGCGCGCCGAGGCGATGATCGACGCGCTCGCCCTGCGGGAGAGGATCACGTTCCCGCAGGCGCTGCGCCGCGTCGACGAGGCGTACGGCATGGCAGCCCGCTCCGCCAACGCCGTGAAGCGCTTCAACACGCTCATGGAGGAGCTGCGCACGATCGTCGACTCGGGCGCGGGCCCCGCGGTGGTGCTGGAGGCCGTGCTGGAGCGGACCGGCTATCTCGCCGAGCTGCAGGCCTCCACCGACCCCCAGGACGAGACCCGTATCGAGAACCTCCAGGAACTCGCGGCGGTGGCCCTGGAGTTCGAGCAGGAGCGCGGCGCCGAGGAGGGGGCGGGTACGCTCGCCGAGTTCCTGGAGCAGGTCGCGCTCGTCGCCGACTCCGACCAGATCCCCGACGAGGACGAGGAGGGCAGCGGCGTCATCACGCTGATGACGCTGCACACGGCGAAGGGCCTGGAGTTCCCCGTCGTGTTCCTCACCGGCATGGAGGACGGCGTCTTCCCGCACATGCGGGCACTCGGCCAGACCAAGGAGCTGGAGGAGGAACGCCGTCTGGCGTATGTGGGGATCACCCGTGCCCGTGAGCGCCTCTACCTGACGCGTTCCTCGATGCGCAGCGCCTGGGGCCAGCCCGCCTACAACCCGCCCTCGCGCTTCCTCGAGGAGATCCCGGACGCGCATCTGCAGTGGAAGCGGACGGGCCCGATGGCGGCGCCTGCGGGGCCGACGTCCGGCATCGCCTCGGCGCTCTCGTCGTCCCGGTCCCGCTCCGGCCCCTCGGGCTTCGCCACGCGGCGGACGACGGACAAGCCCGTGATCGCCCTGGCCGTCGGGGACCGCGTCACCCACGACCAGTTCGGACTGGGGACCGTGATGGCGGTGACGGGCTCGGGCGCTGACGCCCAGGCGACGATCGACTTCGGCGACACCAAGCCGAAGCGGCTGCTGCTGCGGTACGCGCCGGTGGAGAAGCTCTGACGGGCTGAGAACCGGTCGGAATCCGGAGGATCCGCGGAGAGCACGGGGTGCCGCGGGGTGCCGCGGGGTGTCGTGGGGCTCTGCGGCGTTCGCCTGCGGAGCGCCTGAGGGGGCCGGTGCACCGTGGCCCACCGCAACGTGCGCAGGTGGGATGGGCGGCGTCGGGGCGACCCGACGGGTGCGGGCGGCCCGGGGCACGGAGTGAACCGGCGGGCTCGGCAGGCCCTGAGGTCTGCGGGCGTGGCCGACGGCTCGCGCGGGGCCGGCGGTGTGCCGGTGCGGGCGCGGGCCGAGGACTCAGGTGCGGTCGCAGAAAGCGCACCACGGGCCGGGTGGTTCGGGCCGGGTCGTACGCACGGGCGTCCGCCGGATCAGGTCGGGCTGAGGCCGTGGCTGCGCAGCCACGACAGCGGGTCGATCGCGGACCCTCCGCCGGGCCGTACCTCGAAGTGCAGATGCGGACCGGTCGAGTTGCCCGAGTTACCCGAATAGGCGATGACTTCACCGGCCTTGACCTTGCCGGAGCGGATCTTGGTGCTGCTCAGATGGCAGTACCAGGTCTCCGTGCCGTCGGCGGCGGTGACGATGGCCATGTTTCCGTACGCGCTGTTCCACTGCGTCCGCACGGTGCCGTCGGTCGCGGCCATCACCGGCGTCCCGTACGAGACGGGGAAGTCGATTCCGGTGTGCATGGACATCCAGTTGACACCGGCCTGGCCGTAGTAGGCGCTGAGGCCGTGCTGGGCGACGGGGAGGGCGAACTTGGGGCGCAGCCGCTCGCGGAGGGCGGCTTCCTCCTCGCGCTTCTTGCGTTCCGCCTCCTGCCGCGCCTTGAGGTCGATGCGTTCCTGGGTCCGGCTCGCGCGGTCGCCGAAGTCGCGGACGTCGGCGTTGAGCGCGGCGAGCTGGGTGTCGAGGGCGTTGTTCGCGGCGACCGGCTTCACGGACGACGGATCGGCGGCCGTGACCGCGGTGTTGTCGTCCTTCTGCTGCTCGCCGTCGGTGAGTCCGCCGACCGAGGCCGCCGCGACACCGGCGACCCCCATCACGCAGACGGAAGGAACGGCCACGGTGAGGAGTGCTGAACGCTTGGCGGGGGTGCGGCGGCGGCCGCGGGCGCCGCCGGCCCTGCGCACCGGGCGGGCCGAGGCGGCGGAGGGGAGGGTGACGGCGGGTGCCGCGACGGTGGCCGCGTCGGCGATCAGTTCGGCTTCGTGGCCGTGGCCGTGGCCGTGGCCGGACTCCGGCTCCCCGTCGTACGCGTCCGATGCGGTCGGCCGCTCCGGCTCGTATCCAGAATGTTCCGAGTGATCGGAGTGGTCGGAGTGCTCCGCCGCGGAGTCGGTCGCGGCCTCGCCGCCGAAGCCGGGCTCGGTATCGTGCCCGGTTTCGGTTTCGTAGCCGGACGCGGTGCCGGGCTGCGTCTCGTGAGAGGTGCCGAACTCTGCTGCGGGGGTGAGCTGTTCGTGGGCGAAGGTCCCGGCTGGGTCGTGCTGCTCCCCGTATGCCGGGTACTCGGAGTGCCCGGTTCCGGACAGCTGCCCGGTGTGGTCGCCGTACTGCGGGTGAACGGCGGTGGCGTCAGCGCCGGCCGAGTTCCACGCGGTGGCATCGTAGGCGCCGGTCTCGTACGACGTCGCCGCGCCGTAGCCGGCCGTGGCCCACTGGCCGCCCGTGTCGTAGGTCTGCGTCGCGCTCTCGAACTGCGTCGCCGTGAACTGCCCCGCCTCGTTCCAGGCGTTGGCGTCCCACTGGCCGGTGGCGTCGTACTGCGCGCCGTCGAAATGCGTTGCGTCGTACTGCTGCCCGTACGCATGCTGGGGGTCGCCGTAGACCTCGTGGCCCGCGGGGGAGCCGGAGGACCACTGCGTCGCGTCGTACTGACCGCTGTCGTACTGACCGCCGTGGGTGAGGTGACCGTCCTCGTAACCGCCCGGCATGGCGCCGAAGAGCGGGTCGGTGTCGAAGCTGCCGGTGGCGTACGCGTCGTACCCGGCGTGGGGGTGCTGGTCGTTCACCAACTTCTCTCTCGCCTCGGCAGCAGGACCAGGGTCTGGGGGCCGCCCCGAACGGAAGGGGGTCCCAGAGGCAACGCAGTGGCGCGACTGTACCCGGCGGTATGCGACGTCGACAATCTTCGGAAGGTTTTGGGGAAGCGGGAAACGGGCATTCGGCCGTGTTTCGGCGGAGTGCGGGCAGAGCTTTGGCCTTACGTTCGATCGTTGTTCGACTTCACGCCACGGAAACGGCGCCGGGCGACTCGGATTCCGTTTCGGGCGCATCGAGTGCCTCGCGGATGCCCGCCGCGACCGCCGGATGGACCGGGAGCGCCAGATGACCGATGCCGCTCACGTGGACATTCCGCACGATCAGGTCCGGATGCTCCAGCCGTGCGGTCTCCAGCGGCACCATGATCTGGTCCAGATCACTCCAGAAGCTGACGAACCTGGTCCGGCAGCCAGGCGCGGGCGCCTGCAGTTCCTCGATCACGGCGGAGTCCGGGCGCATCTGGCGCACGATGGGGTGCGCGCTGGCGAGCGGGGCGACGCGCGTGCCCGCGTGGGGCGTGCCGAGGGTGACGAGCGTCCGGACCCGCCGGTCGCCGCCGAGCCGCTGGACGTAGTACCGCGCGATGAGGCCGCCGAGGCTGTGGCCGACGATGTCGACCCGTTGCCGGCCGGTGCGTGCGCAGATCTCCTCGACATGGCGGCCCAGCAGCTCGGCGGCGGTCCGGATGTCGCATGTCAGCGGTGAGTAGTTGAGCGACTCCACATGGCGCCCGCCCTGGCGTACCAGGCACCGCCGCAGCAGGACGAACACGGACCGGTTGTCCACGAAGCCGTGGAGCAGCACGGCCGGCGGATACGGGGACGACTGCGCGGGGAGCGCCGGAAGTGCGGGGGAGCCCGGGAGGTCCGATGGGTCGTCGGGTGTCCCGGCGTCAGGGGAGTCGGGGAGCGTTGGCCCATCGGGGTGCGGGGTTGTGCCGAGGTGCGATGGTCCGTCGGGGTGCGGTGGTCCCGCGGCGGGTCCGGGGGAGCGACGCTCCGGAAACAGGCCCGAGGGGTAAACGATCACGCGCGCGGTGAGGATGGCCAGCTCCAGGGCCGTGGCGCGCAGCAGGGTGACCGACATCCTCATCGGCAAGAGCGGCAGGAACCCCATGGCCCGACCTCCCGACTGGCGCACGGGATCGCGGCTCCGTCCCCCGTGTGCCCTCATGGGGCTGCCCACGGCGCCGACCGCCGGGCCGCGCGGCTGGCGGCACGGTGATCACGGCCACCGAACAGCGGCTCCCTCGCGGCGTCCCGACCGCGGCCCGAGGTCCTCCGGCGGGTACGGCGCGTAGCGAATATGTCCCATGTGTGATTTCCCCCTCGCCGTCCACCGCGAAACGACTGCTTGCGGGATGCTGTAGATCTGTAGATAACGTTCGTTCACCTCCCGGGCCCGCGTCGGCACGGGCGCGGCACGGGATCCGTGTCAGGACGGCACACAGCGCGTCGATCGGCGCGGCTGGGTGCCAATGAGGGCACCGT
The DNA here is from genome assembly GCF_005795905.1 of Streptomyces marianii. NCBI lineage: Bacteria > Bacillati > Actinomycetota > Actinomycetes > Kitasatosporales > Streptomycetaceae > Streptomyces > Streptomyces marianii. The sequence goes on along the minus strand of NZ_VAWE01000001.1, from coordinate 3,286,785 downwards.
GCCCATGGCGGCACAGTCGGTATGTGGAGGCAGTGATGGGTGTGACCGGTCCGATCCGCGTGGTGGTGGCCAAGCCGGGTCTCGACGGCCACGATCGCGGCGCGAAGGTGATCGCACGAGCCCTGCGGGACGCCGGTATGGAGGTCATCTACACCGGGCTGCACCAGACCCCCGAGCAGATCGTCGACACCGCGATCCAGGAGGACGCCGACGCGATCGGCCTCTCCATCCTCTCCGGCGCGCACAACACGCTCTTCGCGAAGGTGCTCGAACTGCTCAGGGAACGGGACGCGGAGGACATCAAGGTCTTCGGCGGCGGGATCATCCCCGAGGCGGACATCCCTCCGCTCAAGGAGAAGGGCGTCGCGGAGATCTTCACTCCGGGAGCGACCACGGCGTCGATCGTCGACTGGGTCAACGCCAACGTCCGCCAGGCGGCGTAGGCGCGCACGGCGGGACGGCGGCTTCCGCGGGGCCGGCCCTTCCGCTGCCCTTCGGTCCGGCGGATGCTCCTCCGCACCTGGGGGCGGCGACGTGGCCGTGCCCTTGGCCTTCCGCCGTGACGAGTGTCGGTCGGTTCCGGCCGTGGGGCAGCGGAAGCCCGCCGCCGCCCTGGGCCGGCCGTCGTCCGCGCTGGACCACTTCGGCGAGGGGCCGGGTGCCTCGCCCGGTACGGAGGTGCGCCCACGGAAGCGCGGCGCGTGGCCGCCGCGCGTGGAACGAGGCCCCGGGTACCGCCCACGGGGAGGCGGCGGTCGCGGCGCCCCTTCCCGGAAGGACGGCGCCCGGGCGCCGCGGGCGAAGCGCGACCGCGCCCCCCGCGATCAGCGCGGCTGCGCCGAGAGCTCGGCGTGCATCTCCGCGCGGAGCCTGAGCGTCGAGACCAGTCGCCGGAAGGCTTCGGACCAGTAGCTGCCGGCCCCCGGTGACGCACCTTCGGGCTCGTCGGGGATGGCGGTGAGGAGTTCCAGCCGGCCCGCCTCGACCGGATCGAGGCAGCGCTCGGCGAGGCCCATGACGCCGCTGAAGCTCCACGGGTAGCTCCCCGCGTCCCGTGCGATGTCCAGCGCGTCGACGACGGCGCGGCCGAGCGGCTCCGCCCACGGCACCGCGCAGACACCGAGCAGCTGGAACGCCTCGGACAGTCCGTGCGCGGAGATGAACCCGGCGACCCACCCGGCTCGCTCCTCCGCCCGGAGCGTCGCGAGAAGCTTGGCCCGCTCGCCGAGCGAGGACGTCCCGGGGCCGGTCGCGGGCGGCTGGGAGGGTGCTCCCAGCAGTGCCCGGGCCCACTGCGCGTCATGTTGCCGCACAGCGGCCCGGCACCAGGCGGCGTGCAGCTCGTCGCCCCAGCCGTCGGCGACCGGCAGCGCGACGATCTCCTCCGGCGTCCGCCCGCCCAGCCGCTCCGGCCAGGTGGCGAGCGGGGCCCCCTCCACCAGCTGCCCGAGCCACCAGGACCGTTCGCCGCGTCCGGAGGGGGCGGTCGGGACGACCCCGTCACGCTCCATCCCGGCGTCGCACTCGTGCGGGGCCTCGACGGCGATCGCCGCGACGGCCGCCGTGCGGTCCAGGCCGACGCAGCACGCCGCGCGCGCCGCCATCCGCCCGGCGAGCGCGGAACCCGGCAGAGCGGACAGCAGCTCGGCGGCCGTCGCCCGGACGTTGCGGCTGCGGTCGGACAGGGCCAGGTCCAGGAAGGGCTCGTCCGCGCCGGAAAGTCCGGTGCGCAGCGAATCCAGGAACAGCAGCCGGTCCTCCGCGCGCTCGGTGGGCCAGGTCTCCGCCAGCAGTGCCACCGCGGCTGCCGGGTCGTGGGCGCGCAGCGACCCGAGCAACGAGACCCGTTCCGCGAACAGGCCCTCCTCCCACAGCCGGCGGACGGCCCGGCCGTCCCCCGGCGCCGGCGGGGCGGTGCCGGCGGCCGTGCCGCGGAGGGCGAACTTCCACTCGGGGTTGAGGCCGGCGAGCCAGGTACCGCGCGGGCCGGCGAAGCGCAGCGCCGGGGCCCGTAGATCGGTGCGGGCGCGGGCGGCGTCCAGCAGCGCGGGCAACGCGGACGCCGGGGCGCGGTAGCCGCGCTCGTTGGCGGCGGCGAGCCACTGCGGCAGGAGCTCCGTCAGATCCGGCGCGGCCCCCCGCCGCCCTCCGGAGCCCGCGGGGGCGGCCCGGTCCGCGAGCAGTACGGCCAGCCGCCGGCGGGCCGGTTCGGGCAGCTCCCGCCGGTCGTCCGGCGGCGCGGGCTCCGGCCGGGGCCGGGCCGCAGCGGGCCGCAGTCCGGCTCGCCGTCGTACCGTGTGCACCGCGGCGGCGTCGAGCAGCGCGACGGGCGCCTCGCGGCCGGGCGCCAGGACGTCGGCCGGCGGGCTGCGCCGGTCGGTGCCGAGCAGCGCGGAGGTGACGAGTTCGTCCCAGGCGTTCGTGCGGATGCTGGACATCGGGGCCTCCGGGGGCGTTTCAGGTGAGGGTGACCGTCTCGGGGCTGTCGCCGGACCAGGCGGCCAGCGGTGCGAAGCCGCGGTGGCCGCACTCGCCGAAGACCGTGACCGGGCCGCCACCGGAGAGCGCGACGAGCCTCCACAACCCGGGCCGGGAACGTGCTGCCGGTGTGAGCGGCAGTGCCTGCGGCCCTCCGGCGTCGGCCAGTTGCCAGCCGTCGTCCGAGGGCACCGGCACGACGTCCTCCAGAGTGACCGGCCACGAGTCCAGCCAGGGGTCGTCGCGCAGCGCCTGCCCGTACGCGGCGAGTGCGTCCGCCGCGGAGCCGCCCGGTGGTGGTGCCTTGAGGGGCACCGGGGTACCGAACCGCTCGCGCAGTTCGGCCCGCAGCTGTCCCGCGCCTCCGTGCGGCACGATCTCGGCGTCGATCACGAGCCCCGGGGGCAGGGCGAGCTGCGGTGCCCGCCCGGCCGCGCCGAAGGAGAGGAGCAGGGCCGTGCGTCCCGTCTCCCGGCCGTGCAGCCAGACCCGGCGGGTGGTCAGTCTGGCGTCCGCGGAGTCGTACTGCGCGAGGACCAGCCAGCCGTCCCGGACCGCCGGGCCCTCCGCGGGCGCGGTCAGGCCGACCCGGGCGCGCACGGTGGCGGCGAGCGGCTCCGGAAGCCGGTCCATCTCGAGCCATGCGCGGTCGAGGAGGTGTACCAGCGCGGCCTCCTCCAGCAACCGCACCGGCCAACCCCGACCGGATCCGGGTATGGCACCCAATTCCCTCACTCGCGCGGCCAGTCCGGGGGCCTGGGCGTCGACCATGCGTGCGGCGGTCTCCTCCCACAGGCCGTACCCGGGCCGCTCCGCGGAGGCCAGCCCGCCCCGCAGCAGGTCCGCGAGCCGCTGCTCCAGCTCCGTCGCGCCGGCGGTGATCCGGGCAGCCCTGCGCTCCGCCCTGCGTCTGGCGGCCTCCGGGTCGGCCGCCCTCGCGGGCCGGTCCTCCGCGGCACCGCGCTCCTCCTCCGCCGCCGCCCGCCTGCGGCGGTCCGTGAGCCACTCACCGGCCCAGCCCGGCACCTCGACGTCCCCGACGGCTTTCGCGCCGCCGGCCCAGAGCAGCAGCAGCCCCAGCGCGTGCTTGCACGGGAACTTACGGCTCGGGCAGCTGCACTTGTACGCCGGGCCGGTCGTGTCCACGACCGTCTGGTACGGCTTGCCGCCGCTGCCCTTGCACAGACCCCAGACGGCACCGGTGCCGCTGCTGCCCGTGCCGGACCACGGTGCGGCCGCGCCGAGTTCGCCGCCGGCCTTGCGTGATGCGGCGTCAGGAGCCAGGGCCAGCACCTGTTCCGCCGTCCAGCGCACCCCCTGCTGATTCATGGGGACGACGCTAGGGGGTGGCACTGACAGTCGCCCTGACCTGGTGATTCACGGCGTCGACGCCGACTTGACCTTGCCGTCTCCTTGCGATTCGCTGCGAATCGCCAGCCGACGATCCAGGGGGATCCGCATGAACAGAAGCGTCCGTACCGCCGTGTCCGCACTCGCCGCAGCCGGCCTCGCCGTCGGCCTCACCGCCTGTTCCGGGGCCGCGGAAAAGGCCGTCGACCAGGTCGACAAGGCGGTGAGCGAGACGTACGAGGTCACGTACGAGGTCACGGGCAAGGCCGTCGACTCGATCGACTACCACGCCGACGGTGGCACGGCGATGGAGCCCGAGATCGAGACCGTTCGGAAGCCCGAGCTTCCGTGGAGGAAGACCGTGACGCTGAAGGGCGTCATGCCGCCCGCCGTCATGCCGGTCGCGGTGGACGCCGCGGGCGCGGAGGTCACCTGCTCCATCACGTACAAGGGCGAGGTCATCGAGGAGTCGAAGGGCGAGGGGATCGCGACCGCCGGCGGCTGTGTCGCGGTCTCGCCGATCGCCCGGTAACACCGCTCACAAGCCGCTGACTTCGGCCTCCGCCTGCGGAAACGGGCCGATGTCAGTGGCGTGGTGCACGGTGGATCCCACACCCGGTCGAACGATCTGGAGGGGGATCCATGACCGTGCCCGAAACCGCCGAGGCGTCCGGCGCCTCGGCCCTGCGCCCGCACGCCGAGGCCGCGTTCGCCGACGAGCTCGCGGCACTGACCGCGGCGGACGACCGGCCGCGTCCGGCCCGCTGGCGGCTCTCGCCGTGGGCCGTGGCCACCTATCTGCTCGGCGGCACGCTGTCCGACGGCACGGTGATCACCCCGAAGTACGTGGGCCCGCGCCGGATCGTCGAGGTCGCCGTCGCGACGCTCGCCACCGACCGGGCGCTGCTCCTCCTCGGTGTGCCCGGCACGGCCAAGACCTGGGTGTCCGAGCACCTGGCCGCGGCGGTGAGCGGGGACTCCACGCTGCTGGTGCAGGGCACGGCCGGCACGCCGGAGGAAGCGGTCCGGTACGGGTGGAACTACGCCCGGCTGCTCGCCCACGGCCCGAGCCGCGACGCCCTCGTGCCCAGCCCGGTGATGCGGGCGATGGCCGACGGCATGACCGCGCGGGTCGAGGAGCTCACCCGCATCCCCGCGGACGTGCAGGACACTCTCATCACGATCCTGTCGGAGAAGACCCTTCCGATCCCGGAGCTGGGGGAGGAGGTGCAGGCGGTTCGCGGGTTCAACCTCGTCGCCACCGCCAACGACCGCGACCGCGGCGTCAACGACCTGTCGAGCGCGCTGCGCCGTCGGTTCAACACCGTGGTCCTGCCGCTGCCCGCCACCGCCGAGGCGGAGGTCGACATCGTGTCCCGGCGCGTGGACCAGATGGGTCGTTCGCTGGATCTGCCGGCGGCGCCCGAGGGAGTCGACGAGATCCGCCGGGTCGTCACGGTCTTCCGCGAACTTCGGGAGGGCGTCACGGCGGACGGGCGCACCAAGCTCAAGTCCCCCTCGGGGACGCTCTCCACCGCGGAGGCGATCTCCGTCGTCACCAACGGGCTGGCCCTGGCCGCACACTTCGGCGACGGCGTGCTGCGGCCCGGTGACGTGGCCGCCGGGATACTCGGGGCCGTCGTCCGCGACCCGGCAGCGGACCGGACGGTCTGGCAGGAGTACCTGGAGACGGTCGTCCGCGAGCGGGACGGCTGGAAGGACTTCTACCGGGCATGCCGAGAGGTGAGCGCATGACGACGCCGACGGCGCACCCGCCCCGGGCGGCCGCGGACTCCCGCCGACCGGACCGGGTGCGGCCCGGCGCGGGGCCGATGGTGCTCGGCGTGCGGCACCACGGCCCGGGGTCCGCCAGGGCGGTGCTGGCCGCGCTGGACGCGGCGGAGCCGCGAGCCGTGCTGATCGAAGGACCTCCGGAAGGAGACGCGTTGCTGCCGCTCGCCGCCGACGAGGCCATGGTGCCGCCCGTGGCCCTCCTCGCCCACGCCGTGGACGATCCGGGACGCGCCGCGTTCTGGCCGTTCGCCGAGTTCTCCCCGGAGTGGGTGGCTATCCGCTGGGCGCTGGCGCACGACGCGACCGTGCGGTTCATCGACCTGCCCGCCGCGTACTCCCTGGCCGCGGCCGCCGACCCCTCGTGGGGCGACGAGGAGGACGTCGTGGCCGGCGAGGAGCCGACCCTCCGCGTCGACCCGATCGGAGCGCTCGCCGAAGCCGCCGGGTACGACGACCCGGAGCGCTGGTGGGAGGACGTCGTCGAGCACCGCGGTGAGCCGGACCCGAGGGGCCGCGCGGGTCCGCCGGACGGCGTTCTCGCGCCGTTCGCCGCCATCGGCGAGGCCATGGCCGCCCTCCGTGAGCGGTACGGACACGGGGGGCACCCCCGCGACCTCCTCCGTGAGGCCCATATGCGGATCCGGTTGCGGGCGGCGCGCAAGGAGTTCGGGGACGAGGTGGCCGTCGTCTGCGGTGCCTGGCACGTGCCGGCGCTGACGGCCCGGTCGACCGCCACCGCGGACCGCGCCCTCCTGAAGGGCCTGCCGAAGGTCAGGACCGAGACGACCTGGGTGCCCTGGACCCACCGCAGGCTCGCCCGCCTGGGGGCACCCCCCGGGCGAGGCTCCGGGGGAGGGTACGGCGCGGGCGTCGAATCGCCCGGCTGGTACGCCCATCTCTTCGGCGCCCCGGACCGGCCTGTCGAGCGCTGGATGACCAAGGTGGCCGGGCTGCTCAGGGAGGAGGGCCGGATGGTGTCCTCCGCCCATGTCATCGAGGCGGTCCGGCTCGCCGGGACGCTCGCGGCCGTGCGCGACCGTCCGCTGGCGGGACTGGGCGAGACGACCGACGCGGTCCGGGCCGTGATGTGCGACGGCTCGGACGTGCCCCTGGCGCTGGTCCGGGACAGGCTGGTCGTCGGGGACGTCCTCGGCGAGGTCCCGGACACCGCGCCCGCGGTGCCGCTGCAGCGCGACCTGGCCCGCCTCCAGCGCGGTCTGCGGCTCAGACCGGAACCGGCCGAGCGGGAGCTGGAGCTCGATCTCCGCAAGGACAACGACGCGGCGCGCAGCCGGCTGCTGCACCGGCTGCGGCTCCTCGGCGTGGGTTGGGGACGCCCGGAGGCGGGCCGCGGTTCGACCGGCACCTTTCGCGAGACCTGGCGGCTGCGCTGGGAACCCGAACTGCATGTCAGGGTCGCGGAGGCGGGCGTCTGGGGCACCACGGTGCTCTCCGCGGCCACCGCCAAGGCCGAGTCGGAGGCGGTCTCGACGACGGCACTGGCCGAGGTCACGTCCCTCGCCGAGCGCTGCCTTCTCGCCGAACTCCCCGACGCGCTGCCGGTGGTGATGAGGGCACTCGCGGACCGGGCCGCGCTCGACGCGGACGTGGGCCGTCTCGCGGACGCCCTGCCGGCGCTCGCCCGCTCGCTGCGGTACGGGGACGTGCGTGCGACGGACACCGCCGCACTCGGCGGGGTGGCAGCCGGACTCGCCGAGCGCATCTGCGTCGTGCTGCCGCCCGCGTGCACCGGACTCGACGCCGACGCCGCAGCCGGGATGCGCGGCCGACTCGACGCGGTGCACTCCGCGATCGGACTGCTTCCGCAGTCCCGGGAGCTGGGCGGCCGGTGGGTGGACGTGCTGCGCGGGCTCGTCCTGCGGGACACCGTGCCCGGGCTGATACGGGGGCGTGCGGCCCGGCTGCTGCTGGACGACGGCCGTCTCGCCGAAGGGGAGGCGGCACGGCTGATGGGTCTCGCCCTGTCGCGGGGTACCGCGCCCACCGAAGCGGCCGCCTGGATCGAGGGCTTCGTCGGTGGTGCGTCGGGGGGCGGGATGCTCCTCGTCCACGACGAGCGCCTCCTCGGTCTCGTCGACGCCTGGCTGACGTCGGTCCCGGCCGACGCCTTCACGGACGTTCTCCCGCTGCTGCGCCGCACGTTCTCGGCCTACGAGCCGGGTGTGCGCCGCACTCTCGGCGAGCTGGCGCGGCGGGGGCGGACCGCCGGGGGTCCGGTGCGCACGGAAACCGGGGTGCCGGGGTTCGGGGCCGGTGCCGACGAGCGGCGCGCCGACGCGGTGCTGCCCGTGCTGCGGCTGATTCTGGAGGGGGAGCGGGTATGAGCGCGACGGACGCGACGGCGGACTCCGCGGTGGCGGGGAGGGCGTCCGACGAGAGGCTGCGGCGCTGGCGGCTGGTGCTCGGCGGGGGACCGGCGGACGGCACGGGCCGCGCCCTGACGGGCACGGACGCTGCCATGGACGGTGCGCTGTCCGCGCTCTACGGAGTCGGCGACGGCAAGGAGCGGCGCGCCGACAGGCGTTCGGCCGGACTGGAGGGCTCCGCGCCTTCCGTCGCACGCTGGCTCGGAGACATCCGTACGTACTTTCCGAACTCCGTGGTCCAGGTCATGCAACGGGACGCCATCGACCGGCTCGGACTGTCCACGCTGCTGCTGGAGCCGGAGATGCTGGAGGCCGTCGAGGCGGACGTCCACCTCGTCGGCACGCTCCTCTCGCTCGACAAGGCGATGCCGGAGACGACCAAGGAGACCGCCCGCATGGTCGTCCGGAAGGTAGTCGAGGACCTGGAGAAGCGGCTGGCGACGTGCACCAGGGCGACCCTCACGGGCGCGCTCGACCGCAGTGCGCGCACCAGCCGGCCGCGGTACCGGGACATCGACTGGGACCGCACGATCCGGGCGAACCTCGCGAACTATCTGCCAGAGCACGGCACGGTGGTGCCCGAGCGGCTCATCGGTCACGGCCGTGTCTCGAGGTCGCTGAAGAAGGACGTCGTCCTGTGCATCGACCAGTCCGGGTCGATGGCGGCGTCCGTCGTCCACGCCGCGGTCTTCGGCGCGGTGCTGGCCTCGATGCGGTCGATCGCGACCCGGCTCGTCGTCTTCGACACCGCGGTCGTCGACCTGACGGACCAGCTGGACGATCCGGTGGACGTCCTGTTCGGCACCCGGCTCGGCGGCGGTACGGACATCAACCGCGCGCTGGCGTACTGCCAGTCGCGGATAACCCGCCCCGCCGACACCGTCGTCGTGCTGATCAGCGATCTCTACGAGGGCGGTATCCGAGACGAGATGCTGAAGCGAGTGGCGTCGATGAAGGCGTCGGGGGTGCAGTTCGTCGCCCTGCTCGCCCTCTCCGACGAGGGAGCACCCGCGTACGACCATGACCACGCGGCGGCTCTGGCGGCCCTGGGTGCCCCGGCGTTCGCGTGCACGCCCGACCTCTTCCCCGAGGTCATGGCGGCCGCGATCGAGAAGCGGCCGCTGCCGGTGCCGGCCGGCATATGACAGCGGACACCAGGTCACCGTGCATACCGGACAAGGCGACTCATCGGTAACAAGGGACTTGCGTCACCCCGGGAGCCTCGTGCGAGCATCGTCACCGTTGCCCCGGAGGGGCATGTTCCGCGACTGGGAGGGCTCGCCCCATTTCGACTGCCACCGCTGCTGAGACCCCTGCCGCCGGGCGCCTTGCGCGCCGCGCGGCCGGGCGTCATGCGGTGCGCGCCGCAAAGGCGTTGCTCTTTCTGGGCGGGCTCGTGGTGCTGGGGTTCGTCCTCGGTGGCCAGGCTCACTCGGCGGAGCGGCCCGGGGTGCCCGCAGGGGTGCCGTCGGCAGGCTCCGGCGGTCCGGTGCGCCAACTGAACGACGCCGCCCGGTCGGTTGCCGGGGAAGCGGTGGACGGGACGCTGCGTCCGGTCACCGAGCGCACCGCGCGCGATGTGGTGCGGCCGGTCGCCGAGCCCGTGGTGGAGCAGGTCGTCCGCCCCGTCGCGGAGACCGTCGACGATGCGGTCACCGAGGCGGCGGAGCCCGTCGGCGACGTGGTCGGCGAGGTCGTGGAAGGCGCGGCCGCACGGCCGTTGTCCGCCCCGGCGCCCGGATTGCCCGGCGAGGGCTCCCGGCCCCTCCCCGGACTCGACCTGACCGGAGGCGGTGCGCAGTACGGCCCGCAGACCGGATTCCCGGCCGGTCCCCGGCCCGGCGCCGCCCTGGTGGAAACGCCCGGAAGCGAGCGGTCCGCCGCCACCGCGCGCTGCTCGGGTCCCGAGGGCCTCCAGCAGTTCGGTCCCCTCCACGACGCCCGTGCACTCACCGGCGCCACCCGCGACGACCGCTCGCCGATCCTGGCCGGCGGCCCCGGCGATGGCCCGTTCCCGCGGTACCCGGGCCGTTCCCCGGCCGCACCGCACGGCGCCGCCGTGCTGCAGACCGCCGGCGACAGCCACCCGCCCCGCCCCGGTGACCAGCCCGCAGCCTGGTTCCAGGACGCACCGGCGTCCGCGCTCCTGCCCGGTTCCGGGCAGTCCGAGGCCGCTTCCGGTGTGCCCGACCGCCGGCACGGGATTCCCGAGTTCCCCGGATAGGGCAGGCCGTTCCCCCTGCCCTTGACCTGCCGCGCGGGGGCGGAGCAGGTCTGCCCTATCCCTCGGAACTCGAAGGACTCTCCCGATCATGAACAAGAACATCCGCCGCTCCATAGCCGTCGCCGCCGGCGCCGCGGGCATGTGGGCCGTCGGCACCGCCACCGCGTCCGCCGACGAACTCCCCTCGCTCTCCCTCTCCACCGCCGACAAGGCCGCAGACTCCGTCGAGGACACGGCCGCCGAGGTCACCGAGGCACCAGCCGCAGCCGCAGGCAAGGGCAAGGCCGCGGCGGCCACCGCCACCGCCACCGCCGCCACCACCACCGCCACCGCCGGACAGGCGGAGGGCGCCGTGCGGGAGGGCGCCCAGGCCTCGGTCCGCACCACCGCGGACCAGGCCCGTCAGTACGCCGAGAGCGAGGTGGCCGAAGCCGGCGACGAGATCGACTACCTCTTCGGCCCGCTGTCCTCCTTCGCGCCGGAACTGGTGGACCGGGCCCCGGCCACCGTCCAGGGCCACGCCCGAGGCGCGGTCGCCCACGCCACCCCCGTCGCCGAGGAGGCGGCGCAGGACGTCCTGCCCCCCATCGCCGGCCGCGCGGCCGACGGTGTGCTCCCGGTGGCCGGCCAGGCGGTCGGAGACGCCGGCGGTCTGGCCGCCGGCGTCGTCGCCGATGTCGAGCCCTTCGCCGGCGGCGTGCTCTCCGGGGTCCAGCCCTTCGCGGGCAACGTCGCCGGCGAGGTCCAGCCCTTCGCCGGGGGCGTCGTCGGATCCGTTCAGCCGCTCGTCGAGACCGTCGTGGACCACGTCCAGCCGGTCACCCACGGGGTCGGCGGCAGCGCCGGCGACCTCGCCCACGGTGTCGTGGGCGACGTGACGCCGTTCGCCGGCGGCGTGGCGTCCGGGGTGCGGCCGTTCACGCAGGACGTGTACGGCACGGTCGCCGCTTCCCCGGCCGTCGGCAACGCCGCCGCCGGTGTGCAGGGCGCGGCGGACACGATCACCCCGGGCTACGCCGACTCCCTCGGCCGCTACGCGACGCAGGGCTTCTGAACGGCGAAACGCACACCGGTGACCGGCGGGTCACGTGCTTCGGCGGGCGGTCTCCATTGGGGTGGGGGCCGCCCGTCCCCGTGTCCGGGTGCGGACGCGGGGACGGGCGGCGGGGCGTGCGGGACGGGCCCGGCCTGCCGCGCCCGTGGGCGTCCTCGAGCACCGTGCCCGTGCGCTCCGCGGGGGTCGTGAGCGCTCGGTGCCGGACCGTGCCCGGCCCGTGGCCGTCCCGTGACCGGGGGTTCCGCGGTGCGCGCGATCTGTGACCGGTATCACCGCTCGGTTGTGATCTGCGATTTAGGGACCCACGGCCCACGGGGATAACCTGCGAGGCGGACATGCCGCGTGCCCGGACACCGTGTACGCCTCCCTAGTGACTGCGCAGTCACGTTGCCCTTCGCGGCACGCCCACGCAGACAACGAACCGCGGATCACTACTGCGACGATTAGAAGCAAAGGGACGGACGCGCGTGGACCTGTTCGAGTACCAGGCGAGGGACCTCTTCGCCAAGCACGGTGTACCGGTGCTGGCCGGTGAAGTCATCGACACGCCTGAGGCGGCGCGCGAGGCGACCGAGCGACTGGGCGGCCGTTCGGTCGTCAAGGCGCAGGTGAAGGTCGGCGGTCGAGGCAAGGCCGGCGGCGTCAAGCTGGCCGCCACGCCGGACGAGGCCGTCGCCCGTGCGACGGACATCCTCGGCATGGACATCAAGGGCCACACGGTCCACAAGGTGATGATCGCCGAGACGGCTCCCGAGATCGCCGAGGAGTACTACGTCTCCTACCTCCTCGACCGCACCAACCGCACCTTCCTCGCCATGGCCTCGGTCGCGGGCGGCATGGACATCGAGGAGGTCGCCGCGACGACCCCCGAGAAGCTCGCCAAGGTCCCGGTCGACGCCAACGAGGGCGTCACCGCCGAGAAGGCCCGCGAGATCGTCGAGGCCGCGAAGTTCCCGGCCGAGGTCGCCGAGCAGATCGCCGAGATCCTGGTGACCCTGTGGAAGACCTTCGTCGCCGAGGACGCGCTCCTCGTCGAGGTCAACCCGCTCGCCAAGGTCGCCGACGGCCGGGTCCTGGCCCTGGACGGCAAGGTGTCGCTGGACGCCAACGCCGAGTTCCGCCAGCCCTCGCACGCCGAGCTCGAGGACAAGGCATCGGCCAACCCGCTCGAGGCCGCTGCCAAGGCCAAGGGCCTCAACTACGTCAAGCTCGACGGCGAGGTCGGCATCATCGGCAACGGCGCGGGTCTGGTCATGTCGACCCTGGACGTCGTCGCGTACGCCGGTGAGAAGCACAACGGCGTCAAGCCCGCCAACTTCCTCGACATCGGCGGCGGTGCCTCCGCCGAGGTCATGGCGAACGGCCTGGAGATCATCCTCGGCGACCCGGACGTCAAGTCCGTCTTCGTCAACGTCTTCGGCGGCATCACCGCGTGCGACGCGGTCGCCAACGGCATCGTGCAGGCCCTGGAGCTCCTCGAGGCCAAGGGCGAGGCCGTGACGAAGCCGCTGGTCGTGCGCCTCGACGGCAACAACGCGGAGCTGGGTCGCCAGATCCTCGCGGACCGCAACCACCCGCTCGTCGAGCGCGTGGACACCATGGACGGCGCGGCCGACAAGGCCGCCGAGCTGGCTGCGAAGTAAGGGACGAGGGACACCACACCATGGCTATCTTCCTCACCAAGGAATCCAAGGTCATCGTCCAGGGCATGACCGGCTCCGAGGGCCAGAAGCACACCAGGCGCATGCTGGCCTCCGGCACGAACGTCGTCGGTGGCGTGAACCCGCGCAAGGCGGGCACGACCGTCGACTTCGACGGCTCCGAGATCCCGGTCTTCGGATCGGTCGAGGAGGCCGTCGAGAAGACCGGCGCCGACGTCACCGTCATCTTCGTGCCGGAGAAGTTCACCAAGGACGCGGTCATCGAGGCGATCGACGCCGAGATCGGTCTCGCCGTCGTGATCACCGAGGGCGTCGCGGTCCACGACACCGCGCAGTTCTGGGCGTACGCCGGTGCCAAGGGCAACAAGACCCGGATCATCGGCCCGAACTGCCCCGGTCTGATCACTCCCGGCCAGTCGAACGCCGGCATCATCCCGGCCGACATCACCAAGCCCGGCCGCATCGGTCTCGTGTCCAAGTCCGGCACGCTGACCTACCAGATGATGTACGAGCTGCGCGACATCGGTTTCAGCTCCTGCGTCGGCATCGGCGGCGACCCGGTCATCGGCACCACCCACATCGACGCCCTGGCCGCCTTCGAGGCGGACCCGGACACCGACCTGATCGTGATGATCGGCGAGATCGGCGGGGACGCCGAGGAGCGTGCGGCCGACTTCATCAAGGCCAACGTCACCAAGCCGGTGGTCGGTTACGTCGCCGGCTTCACCGCGCCCGAGGGCAAGACCATGGGCCACGCCGGCGCGATCGTCTCCGGCTCCTCCGGCACCGCACAGGCCAAGAAGGAGGCCCTGGAGGCCGCCGGCGTGAAGGTCGGCAAGACGCCGACCGAGACCGCCGAGCTGGCGCGGGAGATCCTGCTCGGCTGATCCCCTGTCGCGGCCACGACGGCCGCCGCTGCGGATGAGCATGCGATCGGGCCCGCACCCCGGACTTCCGGGGTGCGGGCCCGGTCGGCGTTCCGGGGCACGTGCGGCGGGGATCAGCGGGCCAGGGGGACGAGGCGCGCCGGCCCGGCGCCGGGGTGGGAGTGGAGCTGGACGCGGAGGCGGTAGTCCTCCTTCGACCACGGCTCCGGACCGCTCCGCGGAGGCACCCCGCCGACCCGCTCGCCGGGCGCCTGCGGCGGCTCGTAGTGGTCCTCGGTGACGGCCGTGGTCACGGCGGCGGCACCGAGGATCAGGACGGTCAGTCCGATCGCGGCGCGCGTCCAGAGTTCGGCACGGCGCTCGCTGCCGCCGCGCACGTCGCGGGCCGAGGCGATCCGGGGCGTGGAGAGGTTCGCCACGAGATCGCCCAGCTCGTGCTGGAGCGCCTCGGGTTCGGCCAGCTCGGGGATCTGCTCGGCGACCGCCGCGCGGGCGTGCAGCAGCCGGTTCGCGGCGGCGGGCGTGCTCGCCTCGGTCTCGGCGGCCGTCTCGGGGAGGTCGAGGCCCAGACCGTCGTACAGGAGCAGCGCGCGGCGGTACGACGGCGGCAGCCCGAGCACCGCCTCGCGGAGCGTGCGCCCGCCGGGGTATGCGACCGAGGCGGGGCGGGCCGACGAGACCGGGTCGTGGCGGCGGTGGGCGCGGCGTAGGCGGTGCCAGGGCGACATGGCGTACTCGTACGCCGCCGCCCGCACCCAGCCCGCGGGGTCCCGGTCCACGGCGACCTCGGGCCAGCGCTGCCACGCCAGGTGGAAGGCACGTTCGACGGCTTCCCGCGAGAGCGACTGCCGACCGGTGAGCAGCAGCGTCTGGCGGACGAGACCGGGGGCGGCGCGGGCGTACAGCTCGTCGAACGCCTGCTCAGCGGTGAGCGGCGCGGCCCCGTCCCGGGCGGGCGGCCGCTCGCAGGGTTCTGCGGGATGGCCGCCGGCCGCGGCCTCCGTCGCGCCCGCCGGTCCGGCGGCGGTCGCGTGCCGGGCCGCCGCCGGGGCTTCGGTGCGCTCGACCGGGGCCCGGGGCGGGGTCGTCGCGGGATAGGGGCGCGGGGGTTCGAGGGGAGGGGGTGTGTCCCCGGGCCGGACGGCGGGCGCCTTCCGGGGCCCGGTGGCGGGGACCCCGGCCAGGTGCTCGGCGGCGGGATCGCCGGAGGTGCGGGTGGCGGGGCTTGCGGCGGTGGCGTCCCCGGAGGTGGTGCCGCGGGCGTCCGGCCCGGCAGGGGCGTTCCCGGACGGTTCCGTCCGTCCGGTGGGCGGGCCTTCACCGGGCCGGTGATTCGGTGCGGACGAAGGGCTTCCGGACCGCTGCCCGTCCCTCCGGTCCGCCTCGTCTCTCCGGTTCGCCTCGTCTCTCCGATCCGCCCCGTCGGCCGGCCGGGCCCCTCCCTCGTCCCCGGGCGCGGACCCGAGTGCCGAGAGCTCGGCCTCGTAGGCGGCGAGCAGTCTGGCGTACGCCTCGCGCTTGCGGCCGCGAGGGTCGCTGCGGCCCGTCTCCCAGGACCTGATCGTCGCTCCGGTGACGCCCAGGGCCTCCGCGAGCTGCTCCTCGGACAGTGCCTTGCCCTCGCGCAGCCTGCGGCGTTCCTTGGGCGGGGGCAACGGAGGTGCGGCCGCTTCGGTGCTGTCCGAGGTGCTCTTCGTCATGAGGACCTCTCCGGGAGGGCGTACTGGGCCGAAAAGTACATAAGCGTATTTTTAGCGACACAACGAGCAATCTCCTGTTACGCGAATAAAGCGCGTGTCGTTGGCAGCATGGCCGCGTGACCCAGACGACCGATCGCGGCCCCACGCGCGTGGCCGTGCAGGGCGGCCGGTCCGCGCACGCGATGCCCCTGATGCGCGGGGCGATCGCAGCGGGACTCGGGCTCGGCGCACTCGCCGCGCTGGTGACGGTGATGTGGATCAGCTCCCCGTACCCGGACAGCGGACCAGGCGGAGCGCTCCACGCCGCCGCCGGCATGTGGCTCCTCGCCCACGGGACCGAGCTGATGAGATCCGAGACGCTCTCCGAGGTGCCGGCCCCGGTGGGCCTCGTCCCGCTGCTGCTCACGGCACTGCCGGTGTTCCTGGTGTACCGGGCCGCCCGCGATGCCGTCGAGGCGGCGGAGCGCGGGCGGCAGCCGTCCGCGGCCACGGCGGTCCTCGGCGTGAGCAGCGGATATCTGGTGGTGGCGGTCGGCGCGGTGCTCTACTCCCGGGGTGGTGAACTCGCCGCGGAACCGCTCAGCGCGCTGCTGCACGTACCCGCGCTGGTCGTGCTCACGGCTGCGGCCGGCGTGTGGACGGCGTACGGGTGTCCGCCCGGGCCGCTGCCCCGCTGGGTCCCGGAAACCGCGCGGATCGCGCTGGCCCGCTCGTGGGTGATCGTGGCGTTCCGGGCCGCGGGCCGCACGGTCGTGGTGCTGGTCGGCGGCGGAGCGCTGGTCGTCGGCGCCTCGCTGGTGGTGCACGCGGGTGCGGCACAGGAGGCGTTCGTGCGGCTCGCCCACGACTGGCAGGGCAGATTCGCGCTGCTGCTGCTCGTGCTGGCGCTGATGCCGAACGCCGCGGTCTGGGCGGCTGCCTACGGACTGGGCCCGGGTTTCGTGCTCGGTACCGGCGCGGCGGCGACGCCGCTGGGGCTCGCGGGTACGCCCGCGCTGCCGCCCTTTCCGCTGCTCGCCGCGGTACCGCTCGACAGGGCGGGCATGCCGCTGGGCCTGGCCGCGACGGTGGTGCCGGTCGCGGCGGGGCTGACGGTGGCCTGGTGCACGGTGCCGACGGCCGAGTCCCCGGAGGCGGAGGCCCGGGGCGCGGGCGCGCCCGTCACCGGCGGCAGCAGCCCAGACGCCGGCACCGGCGCAGCCGCCGGGCGGGCGCCGGTGAGCCGCGGCGAGACCGCGCTCACCGCGGTGCTGGCGGCGGCCGTGTGCGGGGCTCTCATGGCCGGCCTGTCGGCGGCTGCCGGCGGGGCGCTCGGCAGGGGTGCCCTGGCCTCCTTCGGCCCCGTCTGGTGGCTCGCGGGCCCGGCCGCGTTCCTCTGGACGGCCGCCGTGGGTGTGCCCGTCGCCCTGGCCCTCCGCGCCTGGCGCTTCCGCGACGCCGACCGCCGGCTGAGGGTCCCTCGCTGGGAGGCCATCAAACAGGCGTCGGGCGGTCTGATGGCGGCGTTCCCGTTCCCGTCCCCCGGCGCGCCGGGGTCCTCGGCCGGGCCGGCCTCGCCGACGTCCGCGGCGCCACGGATGTCCGACGAGCCGTCCGCGCCCGAAGCTGCCGGGGCGGGCGGCGCCCTGCCCGGAGCCGATGCCTCGACCGGGGGGACGGGCCCGTCCGGCGCGGCGGGCGGCGCGGCGGACGAGGCCGGACCACCGACGAAGGTGCCTCCGGGTGCCCGGACGGGCCCGCTTGCCTGGCCCGCGATGTCCGTCGGAGGCCCCGGGATCAACGGCGGCGTCTGGGACGAACTGCCGCCCGTGCTCGCGATGCCAGGCCCCGCACCCGCCGCCCGCGCGCCGGGGCCGTCGTCTCCCGGTTCCTCGCCGGCCGCATCCACCGGCGCATCCTCGCCGGTCGCACGCGGTTCCACACCGGGGCCGCCGGCTCCTGACCCCGGGCCGGTGCCGGGCGCGCCCGCCCTGAGCCCCGGTGCGGGCGGGTCCGTCGGAGCCGTACCCGCCCCCGACGGCGGGCCCGGAGCCGGAGGTCCGCCCGCACCCGGTCCCGAGGGTCCCGTCGGCGGTAGCGGACTCGGCAGCTGGCCGGGTCTTTCCGGTGGTGGTGGGAGGCGGGGGGGCGATGGTTCGGTGCCGTCGGATCCGTCTGCCGAGCCGGGGTTGCCGGAGGGTGCCGCCGCCACGTGACGGGTCCCCGGCGGTCGGCTGGGTCTTTCCGGTGGTGGTGGGAGGCGGGGGGGCGATGGTTCGGTGCCGTCGGATCCGTCTGCCGAGCCGGGGTTGCCGGAGGGTGCCGCCGCCACGTGACGGGTTCCCGGCGGCTGGCTGGGTCTTTCCGGTGGTGGTGGGAGGCGGGGGGCGATGGTTCGGTGCCGTCGGATCCGTCTGCCGAGCCGGGGTTGCCGGAGGGTGCCGCCGCCCCGCGGCTGCCAGTACGGAGTGAAGGCCGCCCCGCACGTCCCGTACAGAGCGAAGGCCGCCCGCACGTCCCGTACAGAGCGAAGGCCGCCCGCACGCCCCGTGCGGGGCGGCCGTGTGACGCCGTCCGGCGACCCGTGGCCGTTGCCGGGGCGGCGACGAACGACCTGGCCGGCGGGTACGCACTCGTCCGGGAGGGCCGCCGCTCGCGCCCCTCGCGCCCTGCCTCCGAGGCGGCTACTCCCTGACGCCGATGACGCCGCGCAGCGGTTCCGGAAGGCGCTCGTTGCAGGAGATCTGGCCGGCCTTCGTCAGAGAGTCCGCAACGCATGTGTAGAAGTCGCGGTACACCAGCTGCATCGTGAACGTCATCGCCACGATCGTGAGTGCGATCCCGGCCATCACCAACCCGCTCACCGCGGCCGTGACCTGCGGCCGGCCCGCGGGCTGCCCGGGGGCCCGGGGGGACGGGGCCGTCGCGGCCGACGCGTCGCCCGGCGCCGTGCGCCGGGACTTGGAGCGCAGCGAGCTGCCGCCCCAGTAGATCGCCAGGGCCCCGAGAAGGAGGGCGATCTCGGGGAAGTCGAACAGGGCGAAGAAGAACGCCCACATACCGCCGAGCAGCGCGTACCGGGCGCGGCGCTGGACCGGGTCCGTCGGGTCCCAGCGCAGGCCGGTGCCCTGGCCGGGGCCGCCTTCCGGGCCGCCCCCTCCGCCCTGGCCGCCCTGACCGCCCCCTCCGCCCTGGTCGTCGCCTCCGCCCTGGTTGCCCGGCCGGCCGCCGAAGCCGCCCTGGGAGCGGCCCGGCTGGCGGCTGCTCCACTGGCTGCCCCAGGGCGTACGCCCGTCCTCCCGTTCGCCCTCGTCATCGGGGCCGTGCCCGTCCCCGCCCGAGGAGTCGTCCCCCGCCCCGTGCCGCGGCTGCCACGGCCGGTCCGGCGAGCCCTCCGGCGGAGGTGCGAACGGATTGCTCTCGTCCTTGGGCGACTCCGTGGGCTCCGTGGACTGGCGATCCCGCAGCAGCAGGGAGCCCCGCTCGGCGGCGAGCGGGAGGCGGAGTGCCGTGCGGCGGCGTCGGTCCGGCATGGTGGTGAACGTCTTCCCCTCTTGTACCTGGGTAGGCGGGCACTCCGTCTGGGACGGGCCCTGCCCCCAGACGCTACCTCCCGGCCCAGCCCCCGTCCCGCGGGGGCCGCTCGGTGTGCCGGTATCGTTGCTGACGGTCGACGGCTTCGTAGAGTTCCCCTATCGCCGGACTCGTTTCATTCGTACGACCATACAAATACGAACCGCAACGCGAAAAGAGTCCCTTGTGGCTGCCGCCCGCCTCGTCGTCCTGGTCTCCGGATCCGGCACCAACTTCCAGGCGCTGCTCGACGCCATCGGCGACGATCCCGAGGGCTTCGGTGCCCGGATCGTCGCCGTGGGTGCGGACCGGGACGGCATCGCCGGCCTCGAGCGGGCCCGCGCGGCCGGGATTCCCACCTTCGTGTGCAAGGTCAAGGACCATGCGACCCGTGAGGAGTGGGACCGCGCGCTGACCGGGGCCACGGCCGCGTACGAGCCCGATCTCGTCGTCTCGGCCGGCTTTATGAAGATCGTCGGCAAGGACTTCCTCGCCCGGTTCGGCGGCCGGTTCGTGAACACGCACCCCGCTCTGCTGCCCAGCTTTCCCGGTGCCCACGGTGTGCGCGACGCGCTCGCCTACGGGGTGAAGGTCACCGGGTGCACCGTCCACTTCGTCGACGACGGCGTCGACACGGGGCCGATCATCGCCCAGGGCGTGGTCGAGGTCCGCAACGAGGACGACGAAGCCGCTCTGCACGAGCGCATCAAGGAAGTCGAGCGCCAGCTGCTCGCCGAGGTCGTGGGGCGTCTGGCCCGTAACGGCTACCGCATTGAGGGACGAAAGGTTCATGTCGGTGAATAAGCCCATCCGTCGCGCGTTGATCAGTGTCTACGACAAGACGGGGCTGGAGGAGCTCGCCCGGGGGCTCCACGAGGCCGGCGTCGAGCTCGTCTCCACCGGTTCCACCGCGGGGAGGATCGCCGCGGCCGGGGTCCCGGTGACCAAGGTCGAGGAACTGACCGGCTTCCCCGAGTGTCTGGACGGCCGCGTCAAGACGCTGCACCCTCGCGTGCACGCCGGAATCCTCGCCGACCTCCGTCTCGACGCACACCGCGAGCAGCTCGCGGAGCTCGGCGTGGAGCCGTTCGACCTGGTGGTCGTCAACCTGTACCCGTTCCGGGAGACCGTCGCCTCGGGAGCGAGCCCCGACGAGTGCGTCGAACAGATCGACATCGGCGGCCCGTCGATGGTCCGCGCCGCAGCCAAGAACCACCCCTCGGTCGCCATCGTCACCAGCCCGGCGCGCTACGCCGACGTGCTCACCGCGGCCGCCTCCGGCGGCTTCGACCTCGCCGCGCGCAAGCGCCTGGCCGCCGAGGCGTTCCAGCACACGGCCGCCTACGACGTGGCCGTCGCGTCCTGGTTCGCCTCGTCGTACGCCCCGGCCGACGCCGCGTCCGACGGCAGTTCCGCCACGGGCGTTCTCCCCGACTTCCTCGGCGCCGCGTACCGGCGCTCCAACGTCCTGCGCTACGGCGAGAACCCGCACCAGAACGCCGCGCTGTACGTCACCGAGGAGGGCGGCGGGCTCGCCCAGGCCGAACAACTGCACGGCAAGGAGATGTCGTTCAACAACTACACGGACACGGAGGCCGCCCGCCGTGCCGCGTACGACCACGCCGAGCCGTGCGTGGCCATCATCAAGCACGCCAACCCGTGCGGCATCGCGATCGGCGCGGACGTCGCCGAGGCGCACCGCAAGGCTCACGCCTGTGACCCGCTGTCCGCGTTCGGCGGGGTGATCGCGGTCAACCGCCCGGTGCCGGTGGCGATGGCCGAGCAGGTCGCCGACATCTTCACCGAGGTCATCGTGGCCCCGGACTACGAGGACGGCGCCCTCGAGGTGCTGGCCCGCAAGAAGAACATCCGCGTGCTGCGCTGCCCCGACGCCCCGTCAGCGCCGCTGGAGGTCAAGCCGATCGACGGGGGCGCGCTGCTCCAGGTCGCCGACCGGCTCCAGGCCGACGGCGACGACCCGGCCGGCTGGACCCTGGCCACGGGCGAGGCGCTGTCCGCGGACGAGCTCGCCGAACTCGCCTTCGCCTGGCGGGCCTGCCGCGCGGTGAAGTCCAACGCGATCCTCCTCGCCAAGGACGGCGCGAGCGTGGGTGTCGGCATGGGCCAGGTCAACCGGGTCGACTCCGCGAAGCTCGCCGTCGAGCGTGCGGGCGCGGAGCGGGCGGCCGGGTCCTACGCCGCCTCCGACGCGTTCTTCCCGTTCCCCGACGGACTGGAGATCCTGACCGGCGCCGGTGTCAAGGCCGTCGTCCAGCCGGGCGGTTCGGTCCGTGACGAGCAGGTCGTCGAGGCGGCGCGCAAGGCCGGCGTGACGATGTACTTCACGGGCACGCGTCACTTCTTCCACTGAGGGGTCCCGGCGACCCACCGTCTCGCCTGCCGCAGACATGACAGGCCGAAGGCCGTAACGCCCGCTCAGCGGCGGGGGTTACGGCCTTCGTGGGTGCAGACCGGGCGCCCGGGACGGACCGGTTCGGTCCTCCGGACCGGAGGGGCATCAGTAGCGCGGGCGGTTGAACCACGCGGAGGCGCTGCCGTTGACCATCGCGGCGAGGATGATGCCGCCGATCGCCAGACCGATGACGCCGCCGACCGCGGAGCTCGTCTCGCCGCCCGCGAAGTTGGTGAGGCTGCCCAGGATGAAGAGCGCGGCGTAGACGATGGTCGTCACCCGCACACCGTTGCCGCCCTTGGCGAACTTGACACCCAGGACGATCGCCCAGGCCGCGAAGGCCAGGAGGATCAGGACGACGATGAACCCGAGACCGGCGAGCGGGCCGGTCTGATCGCCCGCTCCCACGGAGTCGGCCACGTCCTGGGCCGCGGCGATCGCGACGGCGGCGATGATGCCGACGATGATCTGCAGACCGGCGACGATGAAGAGCAGGACGCGGGCGGTCTGCATCAGGCCGGGCATGGACATGGGGGCGCCGGGATAACCGCCACCGTAGGGCTGGACGGGCGGGGCCTGGGGGTAGCCGTAACCGGGCTGGGGCTGCTGCTGGCCCTGCGGGTAGCCGTAGCCCGGCTGGCCCTGCTGCTGCTGGCCGTACGGGTTGTTCGGGTCGCCGAAGCTCATGGCGGGTTTCCTCCGTCGGGGTTCTGCGGGGACGACGCGGTCCTGACGGAGGAACGTCATATGTGACTAAGCGGCTGCCCCCCGACACTGCCCGCGATACTGCGCGGCTCATCGTCGTATTACCGTCGACTTTTTGTCCAGTCGATATGCCGATGTGTTGTGCAAGTGCAACCTCGTGTGCCGCTCGGCGAACCGTGCGGCGGCATGCCGGGAGGATTCCGGGGATGGCCGGTGCGAACTCCTCGGTGCGAACTCCTCCGCAGCGGGGGCGGCGGCGCGGGGGACGGCGGAGCACGGCGGCCCGAGCCGAACCTGATTGGAACCGGGGCGGGGTCATCCGCGAGGATGGGGGTATGACCGCCCAGATTCTCGATGGCAAGGCCACCGCGGCCGAGATCAAGTCCGAACTGGCCGCCCGCGTGGCGGCGCTCAAGGCCAAGGGGTCCACGCCCGGCCTCGGGACCGTCCTGGTCGGGGACGACGTCGGCAGCCGGAAGTACGTGGCCGGCAAGCACCGTGACTGTGCGGAGGTGGGCATCGCCTCCATCCAGCGCGAACTGCCGGAGACCGCCACGCAGGAGGAGATCGAGGCGGTCGTCCGCGAGCTGAACGAGAACCCGGAGTGCACCGGTTACATCGTGCAGCTGCCCCTCCCGAAGGGCATCGACGAGAACCGGGTGCTGGAGCTGATCGACCCGTCGAAGGACGCGGACGGCCTGCACCCGATGAACCTGGGCCGTCTGGTGCTGAACGAGCCCGCCCCGCTGCCGTGCACGCCGAACGGCGTGATCCGGCTGCTGCGCCGGTACGGGGTGGAGCTGAAGGGCGCGCACGTCGTCGTCGTGGGCCGCGGCACCACCATCGGGCGTTCCCTGCCGCTGATGCTGACCCGCCGCTCCGAGAACTCCACGGTCACCCAGTGCCACACCGGTACGCGGGACCTCTCCTCGCATCTGCGGCAGGCCGACATCATCGTGGCCGCTGCGGGCTCGGCCCACCTGGTTCGTCCCGAGGACGTCAAGCCGGGCGCCGCCGTGCTGGACGTCGGCGTCAGCCGCGACGGCAACGGGAAGATCGTCGGAGACGTCCACCCGGACGTGGCGCAGGTCGCCGGCTGGCTCTCGCCGAACCCGGGCGGTGTCGGCCCGATGACCCGCGCCATGCTCCTCGTCAACGTCGTCGAGGCGGCCGAGCTCGCAGCCGCGATCTGAGATCCATGGACACCCCGGACAACCAGACGGACTCCGCGGCCGGCCGCCGGCCGGCCCGCGCGAACGGCTCGTCCCGCGGCCCGCAGGACGAGCCGGCGGGTGCCCCGGGCACGCCCGGTACGGCCCCGCCGGCGAACGGCGCCGAGCGTACGGACCGGTCGGCACCCGGCTCGAACGGCACCCGGCCCGAAGCGGAGGGCGAGCCCGCACCGCTGAACGGCGAGGGCGCCGTCCGGCGCGACCGCGGTGCACCGGACCGCTCCGCCCCTGCCGCGGACCGGGTCGCGCCGAACGGTTCTGCGAACGGCTCGACCGACGTCGCCGACCGAGCGGACCGGACGGCGACCGGAGGCGAGGCCGCTGCCACCGGGGAAGGGCCGTCGAACGACACCCGTCAGGAGCCGGCGGAGGACCCGGCCGGCGCGGGCGGGCGGGCCACGAGCAGGTCGCGTCGCCCGCCCGCCGTCACCCGGGACACCGCGCGTCCGGAGGGCGGCGGACGCGCCGCCCCCGGTGACGCTCCGGCGCCCGCGCGCCAGTGGCCGCTGCTGACGGTCCTCGGGCTTGCGGCGCTCGGTCTGCTGATCGTCGGCACGGACCCGTTCGAGCAGGCGTTCAGGATCGGCACGATGCTCGTCGGAGTCGCGCTGCTGACCGGCACGGTACTGCGGCGGGTGCTGCCGTCCGTGGGCATGCTGGCGGTGCGCTCGCGCTTCACCGACATGGTCACGTACGGGCTCCTCGGCACCGTCATCGTGCTGCTCGCCCTGATGGTCCAGCCGCAGCCGTGGCTGGAGATCCCGTTCCTGGAGGAAGCGGTCCGCTTCACCGTGCGGTAGCGGGCTCCGTCGGCCCGGCCCCCGTGGGCGAGGGCGGCCGTCCCCTCCCCCGAGGAGGACGGGCGCCGTCGCCTGGTCCAGGGTCATGCACGCGCCAAACGGCCACAAGGGAGCGCGGGAGCCTGTGGCACGGAAGTGACCGTTCCGCCATGGTGTGATGGCCGAGCAACGGATGCGAGACTGAGGCCGGCTTTCGGAACGGCGGCGCACGCGGGGTACGGCATCGTCCCGAACGCCCCCGTGCGCCCCGGCGCCAGGAACTGTCATCCTGGCTTCGCGCATCCCTCCGGGTAGTCCACGCGACGCGGACCCGGAGGTGTGGCGGGGGGCACCACTGCGCGGGGCACATCAGGCACGTACTCGGGGGACAAGGGGGAGGCAATGCCTCGTTGGAAGGCGCTACCGGAAGAACTCGATCCGCAGGTGCGGGAGTTCGCGAGCCAACTGCGCAGGCTCGTCGACCGCAGCGGGCTGAGCATCGCAGCGGTCGCTGACCGGACCGGCTACAGCAAGACGTCATGGGAGCGCTTTCTCAACGGACGGCTGCTCGCCCCCAAGCGCGCGATCGTCGCGCTCGCGGAGGTGACCGGCACCAATCCGGTACACCTCACGACCATGTGGGAGCTGGCCGAGCGCGCCTGGAGCCGTGCCGAGATGCGCCACGACATGACGATGGAGGCCATCCGGATATCCCAGGCGCGGGCCGCGCTGGGCGAGTCCGGACCGAACGGGCCGGCGGCCCCGGACGGCCGCGCCGGCGGACTGACCACCGCAGCGCCCGACGGCGACGGCCCGCGCGACCGGCCCCACGTGCCCGCCCGGCCCGGCAGCGGGCCGGGACGGGCCGGGAAACCGTCGGGGCCCTCGTACTCCGGTGCCCCCGCCTCGCCGGGCGGTCCGGGCCGGAGGAAGGGACGGCGCGGTACGACGGTTTTCGTGGCCGGGCTCGTCGGTGCGCTGCTGGTGATCGCGGCAGCGGTGCTGCTGACCGACCTCGGCGGTGGCGGCGACGAGTCGGGCGGCGACGTGGCCAAGCCGCCCTCCGCGGCCCCGACGACGCAGGCGCCGGAGCTGCCCGCGGGCGTGAAGTGCGCAGGCGCGGACTGCACGGGCCAGGACCCCGAGAACATGGGGTGCGGCGGGCAGTTCGCCACGACCGCTTCCCGGGCGACCGTCGGCACCGCCGTCGTCGAGGTGCGCTACAGCAGGACCTGCGGTGCCGCCTGGGCGCGGATCACCCAGGCCACACCGGGCGACAAGGTGCGGATAAGCGCCGGCGGGGAAAGCGAGGACGGACTCGTCAACGCGGACAAGGACGCCTACACCCCGATGGTCGCCGTGGCCGCGGAGTCCGAGGCGAACGCGTGCGCCACGCTGACGACCGGCACGGAGGGCTGCACGGCGGAGCAGTAGCCCGCTCCAGTGAGCCGCACCACAAGGGTCCGGGGGTTCCGGGTGGCCCGGGTCGGATAGCCTGACCGCTGGATATCTCTTCACGTCGAGAGATCGATCACCGCGATCGGTGCCGTCGGTGCCGATCGGCACCGTACACGTCGATCACGTCGATCACGTCGATCACGTCGATCACGTCGATCACGTCGATCACGTCGATCACGTCGATCACGTCGATCACGCCGATCACGCCGATCACGCCGATCACGCCGATCACGCCGATCACGCCGATCGCGGCGGTGCCGATCACTACGGTGGAGGTATCCAGCACCTGGGGCAGGGAGCCCCACCGCCAGCTGTCTTACGGAGATCGCCATGACCCGCACTCCCGTGAATGTCACCGTCACCGGCGCCGCCGGCCAGATCGGCTACGCGCTGCTCTTCCGCATCGCCTCGGGCCAACTGCTCGGCGCGGACGTGCCGGTCAGGCTCCGCCTCCTCGAGATCCCGCAGGGACTGAAGGCCGCCGAGGGCACGGCGATGGAGCTCGACGACTGCGCCTTCCCGCTGCTGCAGGGCATCGACATCACCGACGACCCGAACGTCGCCTTCGACGGTGCCAACGTGGCGCTGCTCGTCGGCGCCCGGCCGCGCACCAAGGGCATGGAGCGCGGTGACCTGCTGGAGGCCAACGGCGGCATCTTCAAGCCGCAGGGCAAGGCCATCAACGACCGTGCCGCGGACGACATCAAGGTCCTCGTCGTGGGCAACCCGGCCAACACGAACGCGCTCATCGCGCAGGCCGCCGCCCCGGACGTGCCGGCCGAGCGCTTCACCGCGATGACCCGCCTCGACCACAACCGCGCGCTGTCGCAGCTGGCCGCCAAGACCGGCGCCCCGGTCTCCGAGATCAAGCGCCTCACCATCTGGGGCAACCACTCCGCGACCCAGTACCCGGACGTCTTCCACGCGGAGATCGCGGGCAAGAACGCCGCGGAGGTCATCGACGACCAGGCGTGGCTGGCGGACACCTTCATCCCGACCGTCGCCAAGCGCGGTGCCGCGATCATCGAGGCCCGCGGCGCCTCCTCGGCCGCCTCCGCCGCGAACGCCGCGATCGACCACATCCACACCTGGGTGAACGGCACGGCCGAGGGCGACTGGACCTCCATGGGCATCCCGTCGGACGGTTCCTACGGCGTCCCGGAGGGCCTGATCTCCTCCTTCCCGGTCACCTGCAAGGGCGGCACGTACGAGATCGTCCAGGGCCTGGACGTCAACGAGTTCTCCCGCTCCCGCATCGACGCGTCGGTGAAGGAGCTGGAGGAGGAGCGCGAGGCGGTCCGCGGCCTCGGTCTCATCTGACGTCCGGTACCCGTTCGAGCGCCTGTGGGGCGCCGCGCGATCGCGCGGCGCCCCACAGGCGTTTTCCGTTACCGTCCGCGCCGGACCGGCCCCGCAAGCGGGCCGCGGTGTCCGGCGGCGGCAGTGTGTGCTCGGCGGCCGGCGGCCGGCGGTCATCCGGAAACGGCAGCCGTGGCCGGGAGCCGGCCCGGGAGAAAGCCCCGGAACAGAACAGTCCCCGGTGATCCGGACGATTTCCTGCGGACCGGTCGTCGCTGGTCCCGCTGGTCCTCGCTCTTCTCGCCGGGGGCCTAGCCAGAGCCGAGGGGGTCACGCCCTTCGGCAAGACGTCTCTTCCGAGGGAGTGCGGCTCTCTGCGGTTGTCTGGTGTAAAGAACAGTTTCCTCCCGATTTGACGGAAGTCAAGAGTGGTCGGAGGCGGTCCCGGTCCGTGGGCGCGGGGGTGCGTCCACCGGGCGATGCCCTCCCGGTACCCCGGCTCACCGTCCGTGACGAGCCGGACGGAGATCTGCCCCGGAGAGTGACACGCGTTACTTCCGGCCACCCGTCACGCATGCTTTCCCCCCTCCGGGGCAGGCGATCCGCTCGCCAGTCCTTGCTGGTGAGAGACATAACGGGAATGGAAGGCCAAACGCGACGTGTCGGCACAACTGACCATCCACGTGGCCGGGGAATGGCGCAAAGCCGTCTCCGGCGCCACGCGCGAGATCCTCGACCCCGCTGACGCCACGCCCTTCGCGGTCGTGGCGGAAGGCGGGGCCGAGGACACCGACGCCGCGATCGCCGCCGCGCGCCAGGCGTTCGACGAGGGGGAGTGGCCCCGTACGCCGGTGGCCGAGCGGGCGGCGCTGCTGCGCCGGGTCGCCGGACTGCTGGAGCGGGACCGCGAGGAACTCGGGCGTCTGGAGAGCCGCGACGCCGGAAAGACCGTGGAGGAAGGCCGCGTCGACGTCGACTGCGTCGCCGACGCCTTCCGTTACTTCGCCGATCTCGTCGTCAACGAGAACGGCCGGGTCGTGGACGCCGGCTCGCCGGACGTCCACAGCGTGGTCGTGCACGAGCCGGTCGGCGTGTGCGGTCTGATCACGCCGTGGAACTACCCGCTGCTGCAGGCGAGCTGGAAGATCGCGCCCGCCCTGGCGGCCGGCAACACCTTCGTCGTCAAGCCGAGCGAGATCACCCCGCTGAGCACCGTCGCCCTGATCCGGCTGCTGTCGGAGGCCGGGCTCCCGGACGGCGTCGCCAACCTCGTCACCGGCCCCGGCGACCCGGTCGGCGCCCGCCTCGCGGAGCACCCCGACGTCGACCTCGTCTCCTTCACCGGCGGGCTCGCCAGCGGCACCAAGGTCATGCGGGCCGCCGCCGACAGCGTCAAGAAGGTCGCCCTGGAGCTCGGCGGAAAGAACCCCAACGTGGTGTTCGCCGACGCCTGCACGGACGACGAGGCCTTCGACACCGCCGTCGACCAGGCGCTGAACGCCGCGTTCATCCACAGTGGCCAGGTCTGCTCCGCCGGCTCGCGCCTCATCGTCGAGGAGTCCCTCCGCGACCGTTTCGTCGCCGAGCTCGCCCGCCGAGCCGAACTGATCCGGCTCGGCCGCGGCACGGACGACGGCGTCGAGTGCGGACCGCTCGTATCCGCGCAGCAGCTGGCGAAGACCGAGGAGTACGTGGCCTCCGCACTCGCCGAGGGGGCGGTGCTGCGCGCCGGCGGCAAGCGCCCCGACGGGCCCGGGTACTTCTACCGGCCGACCGTCCTCGACCGCTGCGACCGCACCATGCGCGTCGTGCGCGAGGAGGTCTTCGGCCCGGTCCTCACCGTCGAGACCTTCCGTACCGAGGACGAGGCCGTCGCGCTCGCCAACGACACCGAGTACGGGCTCGCCGGCGGCGTCTGGAGCGGCGACGCCGGACGGGCCCGGCGGGTGGCCGCACGGCTGCGCCACGGCACCGTCTGGATCAACGACTTCCACCCGTACCTGCCTCAGGCGGAGTGGGGCGGATTCGGCAAGTCCGGCATCGGCCGGGAGCTCGGCCCGGCCGGGCTCGCCGAGTACCGCGAGACCAAGCACATCTATCAGAACCTCGCCCCGCGCCCCGTGCGCTGGTTCGCGGGCTGACCACGGCGAGCAGGAGCAACCACCACCATGACCGAGCACGACTACGAGTACGACTATGTCGTCGTCGGGGGCGGCACCGCAGGATCGGTGATCGCCTCCCGTCTGACGGAGGACCCGGATGTCACCGTGGCCGTCATCGAGGGCGGCCCGAGCGACGTGGACCGCGAGGACGTCCTCACCCTGCGCCGCTGGATGGGCCTCCTCGGCGGGGAACTCGACTACGACTACCCCACCACCGAGCAGCCGCGCGGCAACTCCCACATCCGACACAGCCGCGCCCGGGTGCTCGGCGGCTGCTCCTCGCACAACACGCTGATCGCGTTCAAGCCGCTGCCGTCCGACTGGGACGAATGGGCCGAGGCAGGGGCGGACGGCTGGGACGCCGCCGCGATGGACCCGTACTTCGGCAGGCTGCTCAACAACGTCGTCCCGGTCGACGAGGCCGACCGCAACGCCATCGCCCGGGACTTCGTGGAGGCGGCCCAGTCGGCGCTCGGCGTACCGCGCGTCGAGGGCTTCAACAAGAAGCCGTTCCACGAGGGCGTCGGATTCTTCGACCTCGCGTACCACCCCGAGAACAACAAGCGTTCGTCGGCGTCGGTGGCCTACCTCCACCCGGTGATGGACGAACGGTCCAACCTCACCCTGCTGCTGGAGACCTGGGCGTACCGGCTGGAGCTGGACGGCACCCGGGCCCGCGGTGTGCACGTCCGCACCGTGGACGGCGAGGAGCGGCTGGTCCGGGCGCGGCACGAGGTGATCGTCTGCGCCGGGGCCGTGGACACCCCGCGGCTGCTGATGCACTCCGGCATCGGGCCCAAGGGCGATCTGGAGGCCCTCGGCATCCCCGTGGTCCACGATCTGCCGGGTGTCGGTGAGAACCTGCTCGACCACCCCGAGTCGGTGATCGTCTGGGAGACCCACGGGCCGATCCCGGAGAACTCCGCGATGGACTCGGACGCCGGTCTGTTCGTGCGCCGCGACGACGACGAGCGCGGCCCCGACCTGATGTTCCACTTCTACCAGATCCCGTTCACGGACAACCCGGAGCGGCTGGGCTACGAACGGCCCGCGCACGGCGTGTCGATGACGCCCAACATCCCCAAGCCGCGCAGCCGCGGCCGCCTCTACCTGACCAGCGCTGACCCCGAGGTCAAGCCCGCGCTGGACTTCCGCTACTTCACCGACGAGGACGACTACGACGGGCGGACGCTCGTCGACGGCATCCGGATCGCCCGGGAGATCGCGAAGTCCGAGCCGCTGGCCGGCTGGCTGAAGCGGGAGGTCTGCCCGGGGCCGGAGGTCACCGGCGACGAGGAGCTGAGTGAGTACGCCCGCAAGGTCGCGCACACGGTCTACCACCCGGCCGGCACCTGCCGGATGGGTTCCCACGCCGACGAACTGGCCGTGGTCGCCCCGGACCTGAAGGTCAGAGGGCTCGAAGGAATCCGGATCGCCGACGCGTCCGTCTTCCCGACCATGCCGGCCGTCAACCCGATGATCGGGGTGCTGATGGTCGGCGAGAAATGTGCGGATCTGCTGACGCCGACGGGAAGTGAGGCGCGATGAACGGCGACACCAAGGAAACGACCGACACCGGCACCGAGGCCGGCGGCACCGCCGGCGACAGCGGCGCGGTGCACCCGGAACCGCCCGTGTTCGCGGTGCGCGGCCTGTGGAAGGTGTTCGGCCCCAAGGCCGACCGCGTGCCCGCTTCGGCCGAACTCTCCGGGCTGAGCCCCGCCGAGCTGCGCGAGCGCACCGGCTGCACGGCCGCCGTCCGGGACGTCGGATTCGACGTGCGCAAGGGCGAGGTCTTCGTCGTCATGGGCCTCTCCGGCTCCGGCAAGTCCACGCTCGTGCGCACGCTGACCCGGCTGATCGAACCCACCTCCGGTTCGATCTCCATCGACGGCGAGGACGTGCTCTCGATGGACAAGGCACGCCTGCGCGAGCTGCGCCGGCACCGCGCCGCCATGGTTTTCCAGCACTTCGGCCTGCTGCCGCACCGCACCGTCCTCGACAACGTCGCCTACGGGCTGGAGATCCAGGGCATGGGCAAGGCCGAACGGCGCGCCAAGGCCGCCGAGGTCGTCGCCAAGGTCGGCCTCGGCGGGCTGGAGGAACGCCGTCCGGGACAGCTCTCCGGCGGTCAGCAGCAGCGCGTCGGCCTCGCCCGCGCCCTCGCCGTCGACCCCGAGGTGCTGCTCTTCGACGAGCCGTTCAGCGCGCTCGACCCGCTGATCCGCCGCGACATGCAGGAGGAGGTGATCCGGCTGCACCGCGAGGAGGGCCGCACGATGGTCTTCATCACCCACGACCTGAACGAGGCGCTGCGCCTCGGCGACCGGATCGCCCTGATGCGGGACGGGCGCATCGTCCAGCTCGGCACCCCCGAGGAGATCGTCGGTTCGCCCGCCGACGACTACGTACGGGACTTCGTCCGCGACGTACCGCGCGAGCAGGTCATGACCGTCCGCACGGCCATGCGCCCCGCAGACGACCCGGCCGGGGCCGAGCACCTGCCCGCGGTCGCTCCGGGCGCGACGGTCTCCGAGGCGATCGAGGCGGTCGCCCGCTCCGGTGGCCCCGTCCGCGTCGTCGAGGGCGGACGCTGCCTGGGCGTGGTGGACCACGCCGCGCTCCTCGCGGTCGTCGCGGGCGTTCCCGCGCAGGAGGTGGCCGCATGAGAAAGGCCGTCCACGCGGGGTGCCGCCCCGCGCGCGAACCCGCCGCCGGCGCCGGGAGGTGGGGCCGGTGAGCGCCACCGTCACCACCGTCTCCAAGGCGGGCCCCACCGCGGGCGAGGCCCGGACCGAGGAGTCCGGCGGCCTGCGCGACGCCGTACGGCGCCGTCGCAAGCTGCTCGCGGGCGGCGGCGTGCTCGCCGTGCTCCTCGTGCTCGGCGCCGTCCTGCTCGGCGGCGGTGGCTGGCCCGCCGGGCTGACCGCCGACATATCCGGGCCGCTCGACGCGGCCAACGAGTGGGTCGTCGACAACCGCGACACCCACCCACTCTTCCTGTACTTCCTGCTGCACCTGTCCAACACCGCCACGGACGCCGTCAACGGGGTCTACCAGGGGCTCGACGCCCTCGGCTGGCTCGGTGTCATGGCCGCCGCCGTACTCGTCGCCTGGCGGTCCGCCGGACTGGGCCGGCGGGGGCTGCGCGTCGCGCTGACCGCGTTCGGCGCGTTCGCCGTCTGCGGACTGCTCGGGATGTGGGACGCGACACTGCTCACCATCGCGCTGATGGTGGTGTCCGTGGCGATCGCGGCCGTGCTGGGCGCGCTGATCGGTCTCGCCGCGGGTCTCTCCGACCGGGTGGACCGGGCCCTGCGCCCGGTGCTGGACACCATGCAGGTGATGCCGGCCTTCGCGTACCTCCTGCCGTTCGTGCTCGTCTTCGGTACGGGGACGCCCGCCGCGCTGTTCTGCACCGTCATCTACGCCGCCCCGCCGATGGCCCGGCTCACCGCGCTCGGACTGCGCGGGGCCGACCCGGCGGCGCTGGAGGCGTCCGTGTCGCTCGGCGCGAACGGCCGGCAGCGCCTGTGGACCGCGCGACTGCCGCTCGCCCGCAGGCAGATGCTCCTCGGCCTCAACCAGACGATCATGATGGCGCTGTCCATGGTGGTCATCGCCGCGCTCGTCGGCGCCGGCGGTCTCGGCGAGGAGGTGTACTCGGCACTGGCGACCACGGACGTCGGCAAGGCGTTCGCCGCGGGGCTGCCGATCGTGCTGATCGCGGTCTGGCTGGACCGCACGACGGCGGCCGCGGGCGACGGCACCGGTACACCGGGCGCCGCCGGGAGCTGGCTGCACGGCGGCCGGGCCTGGGCGCTGGTGGCGGCCGCGGTGGCCGCCGCGGCGGCCGTGCGCACCACGACCTGGCCCGACACCTGGACGTACGACATCTCCACGCCCGTCAACAAGGCACAGGAGTGGATCACCGCGAACCTGACCTTCACCGAGGTCTGGGCGCGCGAGTTCACCCTGTGGGTCCTCAACCCCCTGCGGGACGGGCTGGTCTGGCTGCCCTGGTGGTCCGTCCTGCTGCTGGTCGCCGCCGCGGCCTGGCTCGTCGGGAACTGGGTCTCCGCGGTCACCGCGACCGCGGCGATGGCGGCCATCGGCGTGCTCGGCGTCTGGGCCAAGTCCCTGAACACGCTCTCGCAGGTGCTGGCCGCGCTGGTGCTCACACTGGTGCTCGGCTTCCTCGCGGGCGTGCTGTGCGCCCGCGCCAAACGCCTCGAACGATGGGTGCGGCCGCTGCTGGACGCCATGCAGACGATGCCGCAGTTCGTGTACCTCATCCCGGTCGTCGCGCTCTTCGGCGCCACCCGCACCTCGGCGATCGTCGCGGCCGTCGTGTACGCACTTCCCGCCGTCGTGCGCATCACCACCCAGGGCCTGCGCGAGGTCGACCCGGCCGCCGTGGAGGCGTCCCGCTCGCTCGGCGCGTCCACGCGCCAGCAGCTCCTCGGCGTCCAGCTGCCGCTGGCCCGTCCCGCACTGCAGCTCGCCGTCAACCAGGGCGTGGTGCTGGTGCTCGCCGTGGTCGTGGTCGGCGGGCTCGTCGGCGGAGGCGCGCTCGGCTACGACGTGATCAAGGGCCTGTCCCGGGGCGAGATGGGCCTCGGCATGACGGCCGGAATCGCGATCGTCTGCCTCGGGCTCGTCCTGGACCGCGTCACCCAGCGGACCTCCCGCACCCCCCGTTGACCCCACCCCTCTCAGAACACTCGACAGGAGCACCATGCGCACCGTAAGAACCTTCCGTACCGCCGTGGCCGTTGCCGGAGCCTTCGGCGTCCTCTCCCTCACCGCCTGCGGAGCCGCCGAGACCGGCAAGAGCAACACGGCCGGCGGCGACAAGACCGTCAAGCTGACCGTGCCGTCCTGGGTCGGTGCCCAGGCGAACGTCGCCGTGGCCAAGCAGATCCTCGAGAAGGAGCTCGGCTACAAGGTCAAGACCCAGCAGATGGGCGAGGTCCTCGCCTGGGACGCGCTCTCCAAGGGCGACATCGACGCGATCCTCGAGGACTGGGGCCACCCCAAGGAGGAGAAGCAGTACGTCGACACGAAGAAGACCGTCGTCAAGGGCGGCGACCTCGGCGTCACCGGGCACATCGGCTGGTTCGTCCCCAAGTACTTCGCGGACGAGCACCCCGATGTGACGGACTGGAAGAACCTCAACAAGTACGCCAAGGACTTCCAGACCGCGGAGAGCGGCGACAAGGGCGAACTGCTCGAGGGCTCGCCGGACTACGTCACCAACGACGACGCGATCATCAAGAACCTGAAGCTGGACCTGAAGACCAAGTACGCGGGCTCCGAGGCCGCGCAGATCACGGCCATCAAGAAGTACGCGGCGGCGAAGAAGCCCTTCATCACGTACTGGTGGACCCCGCAGTGGCTGAACGCCCAGATCGACATGGTCGAGGTCAAGCTGCCGGAGTACAAGGAGGGCTGCGACGCCGACCCGGAGAAGGTCGCGTGCGCCTACCCGAACACACCGCTGCAGAAGTTCCTCAACGCGGACTTCGCGAAGGAGGGCGGCGAGGCCGCCGAGTTCCTGAAGAACTTCAAGTGGACGACCGAGCAGCAGAACGAGGTCGCGCTGATGATCGCCGGCGAGAAGATGTCGCCGGAGGCCGCGGCCGAGAAGTGGGTGAAGGAGAACGAGGCCACCTGGAAGGCGTGGCTCCCCAAGAAGTGACGCGGAACCGACGGGGCCCCCGGGCCGCGTCGGCGGGCCCCGGGCGCGGTGCGCGGCCCCTGCACGTCAGGGCCGCGCACCGCGCCCGGGCGCGCTCCGGTTCCGCCCGGTGAGGCGCGGGACTGCCCGGCCCGGGGCGGACCGTGCGGACCAGAGCGTCCTCGGGTGCCCGTCCGTGGTACAGGTGCGGATGTCCGCCACGGACATCGATGCCCTCAGCGCTTGTACTGGCCGGGGGTGTAGTGGCCGGGCGCCATCCGCGTCGTCACGGCGAAGCGGTTCCACGTGTTGATGACGGCGATCGCCGCGATCAGCTGCGCCAGCTCCGCCTCTTCGAAGTGCTTCGCGGCCCTCTCGTACACCTCGTCCGGGACGAACCCGTCCGTCAGTACCGTCATGGCGTCCGTCAGCTCGATCGCCGCGATCTCCCGCGCCGTGTAGAAGTGCCGCGACTCCTCCCAGGCGCTCAGCTGGATGATCCGGTCCACCGACTCGCCCGCCGCGAGGGCGTCCTTGGTGTGCATGTCGAGGCAGAAGGCGCAGTGGTTGAGCTGGGATGCGCGGATCTTCACCAGTTCCAGCAGCGTGGGGTCGACACCCTGCCGGGCGGCCGCGTCCAGCCTGACCATGGCCTTGTACACCTCGGGCGCGTGCTCGGCCCACTTCATGCGCGGGCCGTGCTCGTGGTTCAAGTCGTTGTCGATCTCTGTCATGCCGTCGACCGTACGCGAAACATGGCACATTGCTATGGTCCATTTCTATGGCGAATGACTGGGCCACTTTTCGATCCGGCGCGGGCGCCGACCTCCATGTCGAGCTGCGCGGCACCGGCCTGCGGACCGGGTTGACGGACGCCCTGCGGGACGCGGTCCGCAGCGGCAGGCTCGCCCCCGGCACCCGGCTGCCGTCCTCTCGGACGCTCGCCGCCGACCTCGGCATCGCCCGCAACACCGTCGCCGAGGCCTACGCGGAACTCGTCGCCGAGGGATGGCTCACCGCCCGGCAGGGCTCGGGCACGCGGGTGGCCCGGCGCGCCGCCCCGAGCAGGCCGGCACCTTCGCCGCCGCGCCCGGGACCGGCGCGCGGCCGCCCCGCGTACAGCCTGATGCCCGGATCGCCGGACCTGGCGTCGTTCCCGCGCGCCGAGTGGCTCAGGGCGGCCCGTCGTGCGATCACGGCCGCCCCGCACGAGGCCTTCGGCTACGGCGATCCACGTGGCCGCGTGGAACTGCGCACCGTCCTCGCCGACTACCTGGCCCGGGCCCGTGGCGTGTACGCCGACCCGGAGCGCATCGTGATCTGCTCGGGTTACGTCCACGGGCTGATGCTGCTCGGCTCGGTGCTGCGGGCCGGCGCGCCGTCGGCCGGCCTCAGGGGCCGGGTGACGGAGGTGGCGGTCGAGGCGTACGGGCTCGACATCCACTGGGAGCGGCTGACCGACGCCGGCCTGCGGCTGTCCCCGCTGAGCTTCGACGAACGCGGCACCCGCACCGGCGATCTCGCCTCCTCCAAGCGCGCGGGAGCGGTTCTGCTGACGCCCGCCCACCAGTTCCCCATGGGGGTCGCACTGCCCCCGGACCGGCGCACCGCCGTGGTCGACTGGGCGTGCGGCACGGGCGGACTGATCCTGGAGGACGACTACGACGGGGAGTTCCGCTACGACCGCCAGCCCATCGGCGCCCTCCAGGGACTGGATCCCGAGCGGGTCGTGTACCTCGGTACGGCGAGCAAGTCCCTGGCGCCGGGGTTGCGGCTGGCGTGGATGGTCCTACCCGAGGCACTGGTGGGCGACGTGGCCGCCGCGAAGGGGGTGTCCGACTGGTCCTCGGGCTCGCTCGACCAGCTGACCCTGGCCGAGTTCATCTCCTCCGGTGCCTACGACCGCCATGTGCGGGCCATGCGGCTGCGCTACCGCCGCCGCCGAGACCAGCTCGTCGACGCGCTCGCGGAACGCGCTCCGGGCATCCGGGTGAGCGGCATCGCGGCCGGGATGCACGCGGTGCTGGAACTCCCGCCGGGCACCGAACGCGCGATCGTCCAGGCCGCCGTCTGGCAGGGCCTCGCCGTGGAGGGCCTCAGCCGCTTCCGGCACCCGGCCGCCCCACCGGGACCGGACGCCCTCGTCGTCGGCTACGGCACCCCGGCGGACAGCGCGTGGTCGGGGGCACTGGACGCGTTGTGCCGAGTGCTTCCCTGACTCCGCTGACGGGCTTTCAGGCGGATGGCCCGGGCGCGACCGGGCCGGACCGGTCGGGCCGGGAGTGCCGGGTCCGGTCCACCGGCCCGCGCGCCGGGTGTGCCGGTCCGGTCCACCGGCCCGCGCCGGGTGTGCCGGTCCGGTCCACCGGTCCGCGCGCCGGGAGTGCCGGACGGACCCGGCGGAGAGCCTGACCGCCTGACGCCGGACCGACGTCCTGACGCCCCTGCCGCGTGGCCGGGTGCCGGGCCTACGGATCGCTCGGGGCGGCTCAGCCGCGGTCGCGGTCGCCGGGCCGGGCCCCGGAGGAGCGGGACGGCGACGCCGCGGCCGGGAGCTCGCCGAAGCGGGCCAGCGCCAGCGCGCCGGCCACGGAGACGGCGAAGCCCAGGACGGCGAGCCAGGCCAGGCCCTCGCGGGTACGGTCACCCAGCCAGACCACGCCCACGGCTGCCGGGGCGATGGTCTCCGTGAGGACCATCCCCGCCGTGGCCGTGGTGACGGAGCCGTGTGCGAACGCCGAAGTGAGCAGCAGGAACGCCGCCGCGCCGCCGAGCAGCAGCGCGTACAGCGCCGGATCGGCGAGCGAGGGCCGCTCCAGCAGCCGGACCGCCACTTCCGGTACCCCGAAGCCGAGCCCCGCGCACACCCCCAGCGCCAGCGCGCGCGAACGGCCGGGCAGCCGGCCGGCGGCGGCGCCGCACAGCAGGACACCGGCTCCCGTGCCGAGCAGTGCCCATTCCAGCCATGGCGGTGCGGGCGCCCTGCCCTCCGGCCCCGAGGCGAGCCCCAGCATCGCGAGCCCCGCGCAGACCACGACGACCGCCGTCCACTCCGTCCGGCTCAGCCGCACCGCCAGCACGCGCGTGGCCAGTACCGCGGTCACGGCCAGACTCGCCGCCATCGCCGCGCCGACCGCGTAGATGGGGATCAGCAGCAGCGCCACGATCTGAAGCGCGAAGCCCGCCCCGTCGAGGGCGAGTCCGACGAGGTAGCGCCACTGGCGCACCGCGCGCACGAACAGTGCGGCGTCCACCCCCGCGCGGGACGCCCCCTCGTCCTGGCCGGCCGCCGCCCGGGCCGCCACGGCCTGGAGGACGGTGGCCGTGCCGTAGCAGACCGACGAACCCAGGGCGCAGAGCATTCCAAAGATCACAAAACGACTCTAGACGTGGAGGGTTCGCGGACCCGGTTACGGACTTCCGGAGGCGCCCTCTAGTCTGTCCGGCGGCCGGTCGTCCGGCAGGAAACGTCCGAACGCCGAGGGGGAGGCCCGGAGGATGGCACGTCGCAGGCTGAGGTCGAGCACGGTGGTGCTCGGCGGTATGGGAGTGCTCGCGACGGCGATCACGTCGTGCGGTGCGGAGCCCGACAGGCGCTGCGTCGACCCCGTCACCCGCGAGGTGCTGCCGAGCTACGAGTGCGACGACAGGAGCAGCGGAAGCGGCACCTACTACTACGGCGGCAGCAAGTCCGACGGCAGGGTGTCGGGCGGCAGCTTCGACCGGGCCGCGGTGGAGCGCGGCGGCTTCGGCTGCTCCGGCTCCGGCGGCGGCTGAGCGGTCCGGCGGCATGGAGCGACACACCGTCGAACCCCGCAGCGGCTGGCAGCGGATCGTCGAGGAGCAGGGTCTCGTCTATCCCCTCACCCGCTATCCGGACGGTTCACTGCGGCCGTACTGGGACGAGAGCGCCTACTACGCGTTCTCGCTGGCGGAGGTAGAGGCGCTGGAGGAGGTCGTCGAGGAACTGCACGCCATGTGTCTCGACGCCGCGGCCCACATCGTGGCGCACGACCGTTTCGCGGACCTCGGCATCACCGACCCCCGACTGGCGCGCCTCGTCGCCGAGTCCTGGCAGCGGCGCGCCGAACTCCCCTCCCTGTACGGGCGGTTCGACCTGCGTTACGACGGCTCCGGGCCGGCCAAGATGCTGGAGTACAACGCCGACACCCCCACGTCGCTGGTGGAGGCGGCCAGCCCCCAGTGGTTCTGGATGGAGGACCTTTTCCCGGGTGCCGACCAGTGGAACTCGCTGCACGAGCGCCTGGTCGACGCCTGGAAGCGGCAGGCCCCGCTGCTGCCGCCCGGCCCGCTGCACTTCGTGCACTCCGACGGCGACGAACTGGGCGAGGACCTGATGACGGTCGCGTATCTGCGCGAGACCGCCCAGCAGGCGGGGCTGACCACCGAGGCGCTGTCCGTGGAGCAGATCGGCTGGGACAGGCTGGCGGGCCGTTTCGTGGACGAGCGGCTCCGCTTCATCCGCAGCTGCTTCAAGCTGTACCCCTGGGAGTGGCTGACGACGGACCGCTTCGGCCCGCACGTCATGGACACCCTGGACAACGGCGGCGGCACCGGGAGTACCTGCTGGATCGAACCCGCCTGGAAGATGCTGCTCTCCAACAAGGCGCTGCTCGCGGTGCTGTGGGAGCTCTACCCCGGGCATCCGAACCTGCTGCCCGCCTATCTCGACGGCCCGCGCGAACTCGCAGCCTCCACCGGCTGGGTCGCCAAACCGCTCCTGGGCCGCGAGGGCTCGGGCATCACGGTCCACGAGCCGGGAACGGTGCCCGGGGTGCGCGACGAGCCCTGCTGCTACCAGCAGTTGGCGCCGCTCCCCGATCTGACGGCACCCGAGGGCGACGGCTCCGGCGGGGGGAACCGCGTGGTGCTCGGTGCCTGGGTCGTCGAGAACGAGGCGGCCGGACTCGGCATCCGCGAGTCCGCCGGGCTGGTCACGGACGAGTACGCCCGTTTCCTGCCGCATGTGATCCTCTGACGGGGGAAGTGCTGGTCGGCTGGGTTCCTCCGACGTACGGACGTGCTTGGCCGGGCGGGTTCCTCCGACGGGCCGAAGGTGCTGGTCGGGCGGAATCCACCGCCGGGCGGAGCCGTCCGGGCGTGGGCGAAGCCACCGCCGGGCGCGGCGGTGGCCCCGGACCCTGTCGGCCCGGGGCCACCGCCCGTCGCTCACGTCCCGGTCAGGTCACGCCGCCTCCCGGACTTCGCTCCCGCGTCCCGCTCACTCGCCCGACAGCACCGCGCGCAGCTGGTCGAGGCCCCAGTCCAGGTCCTCCTTGCTGATCACGAGCGGCGGCGCGATCCGGATCGTCGAGCCGTGCGTGTCCTTGACCAGGACACCGCGGTCCATGAGCTTCTCGGAGATCTCCCGGCCAGTGCCGTGCGAGGGGGCGATGTCGACACCGGCCCACAGCCCGCGCCCGCGCACCGCAGCCACCGCGCCGCCGCCCACCAGCAGCCCGAGTTCATGGTGCAGATGGTCGCCCAGTTCGCTCGCCCGCTGCTGGAACTCGCCGGTGCGCAGCATCGTGACCACCTCCAGTGCCACCGCGCAGGCCAGCGGGTTGCCGCCGAAGGTCGAGCCGTGCTCGCCGGGCCGGTAGACCCCGAGGACCTCGGAGGAGGACACCACCGCCGACACGGGGACGACACCGCCCCCGAGGGCCTTGCCGAGGACGTACATGTCGGGGACGACACCCTCGTGTTCGCAGGCGAACGTCCGTCCGGTGCGGCCCAGACCGGACTGGATCTCGTCGGCGATGAACAGGACGTTGCGCTCGCGGGTCAGCTCCCGTACCCCGGCGAGATAGCCGGCCGGCGGCACCAGCACCCCGGCCTCGCCCTGGATCGGCTCCAGCAGCACCGCCACCGTGTTGGCGCTGCACGCGGCCTGCAGGGCGGTGAGGTCGCCGTACGGCACGATCTCGAAGCCCGGCGTGTACGGACCGAAGTCGGCCCGGGCCTCCGCGTCCGTGGAGAAGCTGATGATCGTCGTCGTGCGGCCGTGGAAGTTGTTCGCCGCGACGACGATCTTCGCCTGGCCGGGCGGGACGCCCTTGACCCTGTAGCCCCACTTGCGGGCCGTCTTCACGGCGGTCTCGACCGCTTCCGCCCCGGTGTTCATGGGCAGCACCATCTCCATGCCGCACAGCTCTGCGAGCTGGGTGCAGAAGTCGGCGAACCGGTCGTGGTGGAACGCCCGCGAGGTCAGCGTCACCCGCTCCAGCTGGGCCTTCGCGGCGTCGATCAGGCGCCGGTTGCCATGGCCGAAGTTGAGCGCCGAGTACCCGGCGAGCATGTCGAGGAAGCGGCGCCCCTCGACGTCCGTCATCCACGCACCGTCCGCCGTCGCGACCACGACGGGCAGGGGATGGTAGTTGTGGGCGCTGTGCGCCTCCGCGGAGGCGATGGCTCTCTCCGTTGCAGACACGGGGTCTCCGTTCGTACTGCGGCGTGGGTCCACTGCGGCGTGGGTCGCCCGATCGGACCGGGGCCGGGCTGCGTGCCCCTTTTCTATCGTCGCTCGCTCACCGTATGAGGAAACATCGGGCTTCCGGTGCGGTCCGCCGGAGACCTTCTCGTTTCCCCGCCGTTCGTGAACCCGTGGCCGTGCCCCGGGGCCACCACCAGTAGGGTGGACGGTACGCACGGCGACTGGCGTACGCGGAACGAACCGCGGGGAAGCCGTGTGCGGCAGAACCTGCGAGGTGCCGCCCGCCTGGGCACCCCGGACGCACCCGCCATCTGCCCGGAGGACGCCATGCCCGTTCCCGCCACGCCCGCC
The DNA here is from genome assembly GCF_005795905.1 of Streptomyces marianii. Lineage (NCBI taxonomy): Bacteria > Bacillati > Actinomycetota > Actinomycetes > Kitasatosporales > Streptomycetaceae > Streptomyces > Streptomyces marianii. The sequence goes on along the minus strand of NZ_VAWE01000001.1, from coordinate 3,245,162 downwards.
CGCCATCCCGCGCTCACCGCAGCCGATCCCGAACTGGCCGCGCTCGTGGGGGCCGAGGAGCGTCTGCAGGCCGACACCCTGCGGCTCATCCCCAGCGAGAACTACGTCTCCCAGGCGGTGCTGGAGGCCTCCGGCACCGTCCTGCAGAACAAGTACAGCGAGGGCTACCCGGGGCGCCGCTACTACGAGGGCCAGCAGAACATCGACCGGGTCGAGCGGCTCGCCGTCGCCCGCGCGAGGTCCCTCTTCGGCGTCGAGCACGCCAACGTCCAGCCCTACTCCGGCTCCCCGGCCAATCTGGCCGTGTACCTCGCCTTCGCCGAGCCCGGCGACACCGTGATGGGCATGGCCCTCCCCATGGGCGGTCACCTCACCCACGGCTGGGGCGTGTCGGCCACCGGCACGTGGTTCCGGGGCGTCCAGTACGGCGTCCGGCGGGACAACGGCCGCATCGACCTCGACGAGGTGCGTGAACTCGCCCTGGAGGAACGGCCGAAGGTCATCTTCTGCGGCGGCACCGCCCTGCCGCGCACCATCGACTTCGCCGCGTTCGGGGAGATCGCCCGCGAGGCGGGCGCCGTCCTCGTCGCCGACGTCGCGCACATCGCCGGCCTGATCGCCGGTGGTGCCCACCCCTCGCCGGTCCCGCACGCCGACGTGATCTCCACGACCACGCACAAGACGCTGCGCGGTCCGCGGGGCGCCATGCTGATGTCCCGCGAGGAGCACGCCAAGGCCATCGACAAGGCCGTCTTCCCCGGCCTCCAGGGCGGTCCGCACAACCAGACCACCGCCGCCATCGCCGTCGCCCTGCACGAGGCGGCCCAGCCCTCCTTCCGCGACTACGCCCACGCCGTCGTCGCCAACGCCAAGGCCCTCGCCGAGGCCCTGGTCGCCCGCGGCTTCGAGCTGGTCTCCGGGGGTACCGACAACCACCTGGTGCTGATGGACCTCACGTCCAGGGACGTTCCGGGGAAGGTCGCGGCACAGGCCCTGGACCGGGCGGGGATCGTGGTCAACTACAACACGGTCCCCTACGACCCGCGAAAGCCCTTCGACCCCTCCGGCATCCGCATCGGCACCCCTTCTCTGACGTCCCGCGGCCTCGCCACGGAGCACATGCCGGCCGTCGCGGACTGGATCGACCGCGGGGTGGCCGCCGCCCGCAAGGGAGACGAGGAGGCCCTGGCCGCGATCCGGGCCGAGGTCCGCGACCTGATGTCGGCCTTCCCGGCGCCCGGCCTGCCGGCCTGACCCGACGGTCGTCCCCGCGTCCCCTCCGGCACGGCCTCCGGACCGTCCCGCCCCACGCCCCTGCACGGTCGTCTCCGTGCCGGTCGGGCGTGGCGCGGTCGTCCTGGCGCCGGTCGGGTGGGCGCGGCCTCCGGACCGTCCCGCCCTACGCCCCTGTGCGGTCGTCCCCGCCCCGGTCGGGCGTGGCGCGGTCGTCCCCGCGTCCCCTCCGGCACGGCCTCCGGACCGTCCCGCCCCACGCCCCTGTGCGGTCGTCCCCGCCCCGGTCGGGCGTGGCGCGGCAGTCCCCGCGTCCCCTCCGGCACGGCCTCCGGACCGTCCCGCCTCACACCCCTGTGCGGTCGTCTCCGTGCCGGTCGGGCGTGGCGCGGTCGTCCTCGCGCCGGTCGGGTGGGTGCGGTCGGTGCGGGCGTCCCGCCCCACGCCCCTGCGCGGCAGTCCCCGCCCCGGTCGGGCGGCGCGGTGGTGCACGCGGTCCGGCTCCGCCGCGGCAGCCGGGACGGCCGCGTCCGGTACCGGCGGCTCCGGCCGCCCGGCGGCCGCGCTTCCCGCCCGGCGAGCTCACGCGTCCGCACGGCCGACTGCACTGTGTTCCTCGTCTCACCGTTCCTCGTCTCACCGGCCCCGATCCGAGGCAGCCGCGGTCGGCGGGCCGCGCAGTCCGGAACCGGCCCGGCGGCCGGTACGCCCCGAAGAAGGCGGACGGCACCGCGTCCTCCGCGTCGGAGCAGGCGCCGCAGGCCACCGCCGCGCGCGGCGCCACCGGTGTCCGCGCGCCGGCCCCGCATGGGCCCCGGGCTCCGGAACGTACGCGAGCGATCGCCCCCGCCCCCCGACGAGGGCCGGAGTGCGGCCCTCCGGGCGTCCTCCCGCACGCCCGCACCCTCGATGCACCGCGCGCCGCCGATCGGTTCCCGAGCTGTCGGCGCCACCTGAGACAATGCTGAGCATGGCCTCTGAACGTCCTCGTGTGCTCTCGGGAATCCAGCCCACCGCCGGCTCGTTCCACCTCGGCAACTATCTCGGCGCGGTCCGCCAGTGGGTCGCCCTGCAGGAGACCCACGACGCCTTCTACATGGTGGTCGACCTGCACGCGATCACGGTCCCGCAGGACCCGGCCGAGTTGCGCGCCAACACCCGCCTGGCCGTCGCCCAGCTGCTCGCCGCGGGCCTCGACCCGGAGCGCTGCACCCTGTTCGTCCAGAGCCATGTGCCCGAGCACGCCCAGCTCGGCTGGGTGATGAACTGCCTCACCGGCTTCGGCGAGGCCTCGCGCATGACGCAGTTCAAGGACAAGTCCGCCAAGCAGGGCGCCGACCGGGCCACCGTCGGCCTCTTCACGTACCCGATCCTCCAGGTCGCCGACATCCTGCTGTACCAGGCCGACCAGGTGCCGGTCGGTGAGGACCAGCGGCAGCACATCGAGCTCACCCGCGATCTCGCCGAGCGCTTCAACGGCCGGTTCGGCCGGACCTTCACGCTCCCCGAGCCGTACATCCTGAAGGAGACGGCGAAGATCTACGACCTGCAGGACCCGCAGATCAAGATGAGCAAGTCGGCGTCCACCCCCAAGGGCCTGATCAATCTGCTCGACGAACCGAAGGCGACCGCGAAGAAGGTCAAGAGCGCCGTCACCGACACCGACACGGTGATCCGCTTCGACCTGGCCGGGAAGCCAGGCGTGAGCAACCTGCTCACGATCCTGTCCACCCTCACCGGCACCGGTGTCGCGGAGCTGGAGCAGCGGTACGAGGGCAAGGGCTACGGCGCGCTCAAGACCGACCTCGCCGAGGTCATGGTCGACTTCGTCACCCCGTTCCGGGCGCGCACCCAGGAGTTCCTGGACGACCCGGAGACGCTGGACTCGCTGCTGGCCAAGGGCGCGGAGAAGGCCCGTGCGGTGGCCGCGGAGACCCTCGCGCAGACGTACGACCGGGTGGGATTCCTGCCCGCCAAGCACTGAGGACGGCGGTTCCGCCGGGCACCGGGCCAAGGGCCCTGGCGGGACCACGGCCGCAGGCGTCACACTGGCGCCAACGCAGACGACCCAGAACCCGGATGAGGAGAACACGTGGGGACCGTAACGCTCGGCGTTTCGATCGCGGTCCCGGAGCCCTACGGCAGCCTGCTCCAGGAGCGGCGCGCGGGCTTCGGGGATCCCGCCGCGCACGGCATCCCCACGCATGTGACCCTGCTTCCGCCCACCGAGGCCGACGCGTCGGTCCTGCCCGAGGTCGAGGCACATCTGACGAAGGTCGCGGCGGTCGGCCGGGCGTTCCCCATGCGACTGTCCGGCACGGGCACGTTCCGCCCGCTGTCGCCCGTGGTGTTCGTCAAGGTGGTCGAGGGCGCGGCGGACTGCACCCAGCTCCAGCAGCGGGTGCGGGACGATTCGGGACCGCTCGTGCGCGAGCTGCAGTGGCCCTACCATCCGCATGTGACCGTCGCCCACGGCATCGCCGAGGAGGCGATGGACCGGGCGTACGAGGAGCTGGCCGGCTACGAGGCCGCGTGGACCTGCACCTCCTTCGCCCTCTACGAGCAGGGTGCGGACGGGGTGTGGCGCAAGTTGCGCGAGTACGCGTTCGGGGGTGGCTCTGCGCCGGGCGTCCCGCCGCAGAGCGCCCCGGTCGACGCACCGGCCCCGACGCACCAGTGATCCCGGAGCCGCCGCGCTCCCGATGACCGTGGGGCGGGGCGGCGCGGGCGAAGGCCCGGGCCGGTGCGCCCCGGCTCACGGCAACTCCAGCGCAGCGGACGGACCCGGCCACGGTGCGCTGCGGCGGGCCGGGGCCTCCGCGTGGGACCGCCGACCTCAGACCGGGAGGCGGCGGAACAACGGCCGGGGGACGTGCCGCAGCGCCGACATCACCACCCGCAGTACCCCTGGGACCCACACGGTCTCGGAGCGCCGCCGCAGTCCCTTCTCGATGGCCTGCGCCACCTGGTCGGGCGTCGTGGCCAGGGGCGCCTCCACCAGCCCCGCCGTCATCCTCGACCGCACGAAGCCGGGCCTGACGACCATCACGTGCACGCCCGTGCCGTGCAGGGCGTCGCCGAGCCCCTGGGTGAAGGTGTCGAGTCCCGCCTTGCTGGAGCCGTAGATGAAATTGGCCCGCCGGGCCCGCTCGCCCGCCACCGACGACAGCACGACGAGCGAGCCGTGCCCCTGTGCCTGGAGCGCACCGGCGCAGATCAGCCCGGAGGACACTGCTCCGGTGTAGTTGGTCTGGGCGACGCGGACCGCGTCGAGCGGCCGGGCCTCGTCGTGCGCCTGGTCGCCCAGCACACCGAACGCGAGCAGCACCATGTCGATGTCGCCCTCGGCGAACACCTTGCCGAGGGCCTCCTCGTGCCCGCTGGGGTTCAGGGCGTCGAAGACCACGGTGCGTACGTCGGCGCCGAGTTCACGCAGCCCGGCGGCGGCGGAGTCCAGCGCGGGCGAGGGGCGGCCGGCCAGCCAGACCGTACGGGTCCGGCGGGCCACCAGCCTTCGCGCGGTGGCCAGGCCGATCTCCGACGTGCCGCCGAGGACGAGCAGGGTCTGGGGGGTACCGAAGGCGTCCTTCATGGTGCGTGCTCCTTGCGTCACATGGGTGCTGGGCCGGCCGAGGTCACAGGGACAGCCGGCGGGACAGGTCGGACACGAACACCCCGCGCGGGTCGAGCCGTGCGCGCAGCGCCCGGAAGCGGTCGAGGCCCGGGTACATCACCGACAGCAACTCCGGCCGCAGCCGGGAGTCCTTGGCCAGATAGACGCGTCCGCCGCAGTCGGCCACCACCTGGTCGAGCCCGTCCAGGAACGGGCCGAGGCCCGGCAGCCCGGCCGGTACGTCCAGGGCGAGCGTCCAGCCGGGCATCGGGAACGACAGCCAGCCCGGGTCGCCCTCGCCGAACCTCTTCAGCACGGCGAGGAACGACGGGCATCCGTGCCGGGCGACGCGCCGCACGATCGTGCGCAACGCCTCCTCCTGCCCGTGGCCGACCACGAACTGGTACTGGACGAAGCCGCTCCGGCCGTAGACGCGGTTCCAGTGCGGAACACCGTCGAGCGGATGGAAGAAGGCCGGGATGCTCTGCAGCTGCCCGCGACGTGCGCGGGGTGCGCGTCGGTACCAGAGCTCGTTGAAGAGGGACACGGAGGCACGGCCGAGCAGTCCTTCGGGGACGAAGGCGGGCGCGGGGGGGAACTGCCGGGGGCGGAACTCCAGCGGCCGGCGCCGAGCGCGCGCCGGGAGCGCGTCCAGCGGCGCGTGCTCCCCGCGGGTGAGGACCGCGCGGCCCGTCGCCGCCCCGCGCGCGACCAGGTCGATCCATGCGACCGAATAGCGGTGGCGGTCGTCATGGGCGGTCAGACGGGCCATCAGATCGTCGAGGTCGCCGGCGCGCTCGGTGTCCACCGACATCAGCGACGTCTCGACGGGGTGCAGCCGGACGGTGGCGGAGAGGACGACGCCGGTCAGGCCCATGCCGCCGGTCGTCGCGTCGAAGAGCTCGGTGCCGGGGACCACCGTGCGCACCTCGCCGTCCGCGGTCAGCAGTTCCAGCGAGAGGACGTGGCGGGAGAAGGACCCGGACACATGGTGGTTCTTGCCGTGGATGTCCGCGCCGACGGCGCCGCCGACCGTGACGTAGCGGGTCCCGGGCGTGACCGGTACGAACCAGCCGAGCGGCAGCAGCACCTCCATCAGCCGGTGGAGGCTGACCCCCGCGTCGCAGACGACGACCCCGCCCTCGGCGTCGATCGTGCGGATGCGGTCCAGGCCGGTCGTGTCGAGGACGGCCCCGCCCGCGTTCTGCGCCGCGTCGCCGTAGGCCCGGCCCAGCCCGCGGGCGATGGTGCCGCGGTTGCCGCATCGGTGTACGGCCGCCACGGCCTCCTCGTGCGTCCGGGGACGGACCAGCAGTGCCGCGGAGGGCGCGGTGCGCCCCCATCCGGTCACCGGCACCGGCAGATCGCCGTCCCGGCCTGAAGGGGTCGCGGGCGAGGTCGGGGCGGCGTGCTCGGCAGGGGCGACGGGGACGCACTCGGCAGACATGCGCGCGACGGTATCGCCCCTTACGGATGATTTGCCTTCAATGTCCCTGACTCGCCGAAACGGGTGATTAAACGGGTGTCACAAAATATGACCGCAAGATTCGGCCCCACATTGAGAAGAGTCGTTCCCGGTGTATCGAAAGGGGCGGCAGATGCGAGACGCCGAAGGCACACCCCGGCCGGAACGGAGCGGCCCGCGGGATCCGCACGATCCGCAGGTCCGTCGGCCCGGGCGCAGGCAGGGGCAGGCGGGCTGGACCGCCGCCGAGCGGCGGTTGCTGGCCGTGCTGCGCGGCTGCGGCGACGAACCCCGGGTCGCGGCGGCGGCCCGCGCGCTCTCGCACGGCGGTGAGCACGCCGCGCTCTGGCTGGCGGGCGGCCTGGTCTGCGCGGCGGCCGACCGCGAGCGGCGCGACGGCTGGCTGCGGGGCACCGCGCTGATCGCCGCCGCCCATCTGACCAGCATGGGCGTCAAGCGCCTGGTGCGGCGCCCCCGGCCCCTGCTGCCCACGGGCGAACCCCTCGTACGCACCGCGGGGCGGCACTCCTTCCCCAGTTCGCACGCCGCCTCGGCGGCGGCCGCCGCCGTGGCCTTCGGGGTGCCGCGTCCGGCCGGCCGGGTGCTGGTCCCGCCGCTCGCCGCCGCCATGTGTGTGTCCCGCCTGGTCGCCGGGGTCCACTACCCCACCGACGTGGCCGCGGGGGCGCTGCTCGGAGGGCTGCTGGCACACGGCGGAACCGCCTGGCTACGGGCCGCGGGAGGGTGCCGGCCCGGCGGGGGTCGCCGTGTCTGAGCGCAGCACCGCACTGCTGGAGCAGTCGGGAGAGCCCGGACGGCCGCCGCTGCCGCCCGGCGGGTCCGCCCGCGGACGCCGGCGTCCGCTGAGCCTGCCGATCGGTCTGGTCAGGACCGCCAGACCGCGCCAGTGGATCAAGAACGTGCTCGTCGGGGCGGCGCCGGCTGCGGCCGGGGAGCTGGTGTCCGGGCAGACCGCCGGCCAACTCGGCCTCGTCTTCGTGCTGTTCACGGCCGCCGCCTCCGCCGTCTATCTGATCAACGACGCGCTGGACGCGGAGGCCGACCGCGCGCACCCCGCGAAGTGCCGGCGCCCGGTGGCCCGCGGGGACGTGCCGGTGCCCGTCGCCTACGGCGCCGGGGCGCTGCTCGCCGTCGCCTCGACCGCCGCCGCGGCCGTCCTGTGCAACGCCATGACGGCCGCGCTGCTGACGGCGTACGTGGTGATGCAGATCGCCTACTGCGTCCGGCTCAAGCACGTCCTCGTCGTCGATCTCGCCATCGTCACCACGGGGTTCCTGATGCGCGCCATGGTCGGCGGGGTGGCGCTGTCCATTCCGCTGTCCCGCTGGTTCCTGATCACCACCGGCTTCGGAGCGCTCTTCATGGTGGCCGCCAAGCGCTACTCGGAAGCCGTCGAGATGGAGGGCTCCGCCGGCGCGACCCGGGCCCTGCTCACCTCGTACACGACCGGCTACCTCCGCTTCGTGTGGCAGCTCGCGGCCGGTGTGGCGGTCCTCGGCTACTGCCTCTGGGCGCTGGAGGACGGCGGGAGCGCCGACGGCTCGCTGCTGCCGTGGCGCCAGCTCTCGATGATCGCGTTCATCCTGGCCGTGCTGCGGTACGCGGTCTTCGCCGACCGGGGGGCCGCGGGCGCACCCGAGGACGTCGTCCTGCGCGACCGGCCGCTCGCCGTCATCGGACTGGCCTGGCTGGCGATCTACGGCATGGCGGTCGCGGGCCTGTGACCGAGCCGCTGCACCGGCCGCCCCTCTACCGCCCGCTTCCCCGCCCCAGGGCCCGGACCGCCGGGCCGGACGGGCGGGAACTCGTCTCGTTCCTGCTCGTCGGGTGCTGCGCCTACGCCGTCGACCTCGTGCTCTTCCTGTTGCTCCGCGGCCGGTTCGGCTGGGAGCCGCTGACGGCCAAGACGCTGTCCTTCCTCGCCGGCTCCACCGTCGCCTACCTGGGCAACGCGCTCGGCACCTACGGCGGCCGCGGGCGGGCCCGGCGTGTCTCCTGGCGCGACTGCGCCGCCTTCTTCGGGGTCAACGCGGCCGGCGCCCTCGTCCAACTGCTCTGCCTCGCCGTCTCCCACCACGTCCTCGGCTTCACCTCGGCCCGCGCCGACACCGTGTCAGGTCTGGGCGTGGGCATGCTCCTCGCGACCTGTCTGCGCTTCTGGGGGACGCGGACGCTCGTCTTCGGATCAACGGAGCAGGTCGGGGGAAGGCGTAGGCCATGGACTGGCTGACCCGGCTTCCCGTCATCGGACCGCTCGCGCAGCGGCTGATGCGGACGCACACATGGCGCTCGTACGAGAAGCTCGACGAGGCGCGCTGGACCCGGCTGGCCGCGGCGATCACCTTCATCAGCTTCCTCGCGCTGTTCCCGCTGATCACCGTCGCCGCCGCGATCGGTGCCACGCTGGTGGGCAAGGAGCGGCTGAAGGCTCTGCAAGGCAGGCTGACCGAGCAGGTACCGGGCATCTCCGACCAGCTCGACCTCGGCGCGCTGGTGGACAACGCCGGCACCGTCGGGCTGATCGCCGGTGCGCTGCTGCTGCTCACCGGCATCGGCTGGATCGGCTCGATGCGGGAGTGCCTGCGGGTCGTCTGGGGCCTCGACGACAAGGGGGACGGCAACCCGCTGGTCCGCAAGGGCAAGGACGCGGTGGTCCTGCTCGGCCTCGGCGCCGTGGTGCTGGCCTCGTTCGCCGCGTCGGCGCTCGGGTCCAGCGCCGTCGGCTGGACCGCGGACCAGATCGGCATCGACCGCGACGGGGCGGGCGGTGTGCTGCTGCAGACCGCCGCCCTCGCGGTCGCGGTCGCCGCCGACTTCCTGATGCTGCTGTACGTCCTGACGTTGCTGCCCGGCGTCCATCCCCCGCGCCGCCGGCTGATCGTGGCGGCGCTGATCGGGGCCATCGGCTTCGAGCTGCTGAAGCTGCTGCTCAGCGGCTACATCTCCGGTGTGGCGGCGAACTCGATGTACGGCGCGTTCGGTGTGCCCGTCGCCCTGCTGCTGTGGATCAACTTCACGGCGAAGCTGCTGCTGTACTGCGCCGCCTGGACGGCCACGGGCAGTGGCCCAGGTGCGGAGGAACCCGTCAGCGGCGAGGCAGACGACGGGCCAGATCGGGCAGCGGCCAGCGCCGGTTGACCAGGAACCCGGCGATCGCGAGCAGCACCAGCGCGACGATGGCGACCGAGACGGCGATGCCCGCGCCGGTGGACTCACCGTGGCCGGCGGCGGCCGCCTCGCCCGGGCCGTGCTGGTTCTGCCCGCGCTCCTCGCCGGCCGGCGACGGCCCGTCGGAGTCGCCCGAGGCGCCCGTGTCGGCCGACTTCGGCGGCACCAGCTCGCCGACCGGCTCCACCTTCCCGGCCGCGGCGAAGCCCCAGTCGAGCAGCCGGGCGGTCTCCTTGTAGACCGCGTGGCCCTCCTTCGATGACGGGTTCATCACCGTGACCAACAGCACCTTGCCGTTGCGTTCCGCCACCCCGGTGAAGGTGGATCCGGCGAGCGTGGTGCTGCCGTTCTTCACCCCGGCGATGCCCTGGTACGGGGCGACGCCGAAGTCACCGGTCAGCAGCCGGTTGGTGTTCTGGATCTGGAACGACTCGCGCTTCTTGCCCGGCTTCTGCTCGCCCGGGAACTGGGCGCGGGGGGTCGCGCAGTACTCCCGGAAGTCCTTCTTCTGCAGACCGCTCCGGGCGATCAGGGTCAGGTCGTACGCGCTCGACACCTGGCCCTTCTCGTCGTATCCGTCCGGCGTGACGACGTGGGTGTCGAGGGCCTGCAGCTCCTCCGCGTGCTCCCGCATCTCCTGCACGGTCCGCGGGACGCCGCCGTTCATCTCGGACAGCACATGGACCGCGTCGTTCCCCGAGCGGAGGAACACCCCGAGCCACAGGTCGTGGACGGAGTAGGTCTGGTTCTCCTTGATGCCCACGAGGCTGCTGCCCACGCCGACGCCGTCGAGCTCGCCCCGGGTGACCGTGTGCTTCTGGTCCTTGGACAGCTTGGGCAGCACCGTGTCCGCGAAGAGCATCTTCAGCGTGGAGGCGGGGGGCAGCCGCCAGTGCGCGTTGTGCGCGGCCAGCACCTCGCCGCTCTCGGCGTCCGCGACGATCCAGGACCGGCCCGTCACCCCCTTGGGGAGGACGGGTGCGCCCGCCGCGAGCCTGACCTGGGTGCCGGGCCTGCCGAGCTGCGCGCCGCCGACGGTGGACATCACCGACGGGGGGTTGGGTGCCTTCTCGTCCCGGGGGCCGACCTCGGCCGCGGCGGACGCGGGTACGGCGGTGAGCGCGGGCAGCAACGCGGCGGCGGCGACGGTCAGTGCGGTTTTCCTCAAGGCAGACACGGACGAGAACGTACATGGAGTCGACGACGGCTCCGACACCGGCCGGGTGACCCGCCGCGAGCTCCGCCGGTACAGCCCAGCCCGTCCCGGGGCGGACTCCGAGGCTCCGGTTTCCGCGGGCGCGGACCCGGCGTCCGGCGGCACCGGACCCCGCCGCTCCGGTGCAGGGGACTGCGGCGATACTGAGTCCATGAAGCTCAGTCGCCCCGTCTCCTGGTTCCTGCTCGCGTTCGGGGTGTGGAGCTGGGTCATCTGGGTCACTTTCGTCAAGAACCTGTGGCAGGACGCGAGCGGCCTCGCCTTCGACGACGCCGGTGACCCGACTGCGTACTTCTGGGTCCATCTGCTGCTCGCCGTCACGTCCTTGCTCCTGGGGACGGCCGTCGGTGTCGTCGGGTTGCGTGGCGTACGCGCATTGCGCCGCGACCGTGAATAGGGGAACGGTGCCGTGCTGGTCGTCCTGCTTGTGATCGCTGCCGTCGTCACCCTGCTGGTGACGGTGCACTGGTACGTCTGGCGGCGCCTGGTCCGCGACACGACGGCCGGGCCCGGGGCGGCCCGCCGCGCGGGCACGGCGGCCGTGATCGTGCTGCCGCTGCTCACCGTCGGCGCGTTCGTCTCCAGCCGGGCGGACGCGCCCTTCTGGCTCCAGCAGACCTTCGCGTGGCCGGGATACCTCTGGCTCGCCGCGCTGCTGTACCTGACGCTCGCCCTGGTCGCGGGCGAGGCCGTCCGCCCTCTTCTGCGCCGTGCCCTGGCCCGCCGCGCGGCGGGCCGTGCACCCGGGGCACCGCCGACCGGGGTGACCGACACGTCCCCGCCCGCCGGGGCGTCCGCGAACGCGGCAGCCCAGGGCCCGGACAGCCGCCCGTCCGGGGGCGCCGCGACCGCCGGTTCTGCGACGGTCGGTTCTGCGACGGTCGGTTCTGCGACGGTCGGTTCTGCGACGGTCGGCTCCGCGACGGCCGGTTCTGCGACGGCCCCGGACCCGGCCTCGCCCGACGCCGGCCCGGGAACGACGACCGCGGTCGCCGCACCGGCCCAGGAGACGCCGGGCGGAACCGCCCGCACCGACGGCCGTGCCCCCGAGGCCCCCGGCGCACCCGAGGCCCCGCCGGCCGGCCCGCCGGAGGACGGGCGTCCGGCGGCCGGAATGTCGCGCAGGCTGTTCGTGGCCCGGATCGTCGGTGGGGCGGCCGTCGCCGCGGCCGCGGGCACCGTCGGCCACGGGACGTACGGCGTCCTGCGCGGACCGAGTGTGAAGCACGTCACCGTGCCGCTCGCGAAGCTTGCGCGGGCCACGCACGGCTACCGGATCGCGGTCGTGAGCGACATCCACCTCGGGCCGGTCCTGGGCCGCGCCCACACCCAGCGGATCGTGGACGCGATCAACGCCACCCAGCCCGATCTCGTCGCCGTCGTCGGGGACCTGGTCGACGGCACCGTCGCCGACCTCGGCAGCGCCGCCGAACCCCTCGCCGGGCTCCGCGCACGGGACGGCTCGTTCTTCGTCACCGGCAACCACGAGTACTTCTCCGGCGCCGACGCCTGGGTCGACCATGTGCGCGAACTCGGACTGACCCCGCTGCGCAACGACCGCGTCGAGATCGCCGGCTTCGACCTCGCCGGGATCGACGACGTGGCGGGCGAACGCGAGGGCCAGGGCCCGGACTTCGCACGGGCGCTCGGTGACCGCGACCGCAGCCGTGCCGCCGTGCTCCTCGCCCACCAGCCGGTCGTCATCCACGAGGCCGTGCGCCACGCAGTGGACCTCCAGCTCTCCGGCCACACCCACGGGGGCCAGCTCTGGCCCGCCAACTACCTCGCGGACCTGGCCAATCCGACCCTCGCGGGTCTGGAGCGGTACGGCGACACCCAGCTCTACGTCACGCGCGGGGCCGGGGCCTGGGGACCGCCGGTGAGGGTCGGAGCCCCGTCCGACATCACCGTGGTGGAGCTCGCCTCCCGCGAGACCTGACGGTCACCGGGACTCGTACCGCTGCGGCAGCGGAAGGACTGCGCCCCGCCGGCCCGTACGGACCGTGCGAGCCGGCAGGCCGGGGTCACGCCGTCGTCCCGCGCTCCCGACGGCGCCCCCTGCCCCGGCTCTCCTTCGGGTCCCTGCCGCCGCCGTCCTCGCCGCCGTCCGCGGCGGGGGCCTTCCGGTCCGCCTTCCGCCCGGGCATGCCCGAGGCGGCCATGCCCGCGGCCGTCGGCATGAAGTCCCGCAGCAGCTCGTGGGTCTCCTGCACGAGGGGGCGCAGGATGCGGAACCGGGAGAGCGAGACCGCCCGGGCGGTGACCGGCGCGAGCCGCTCGACGAGGCGGCGGCTGTTGGCGCAGCCCTCGGAGCGGTCGTACACCCAGAACAGGACGAGCCCCATCTGCTGGAGCCAGAGCAACCGCGGGAGGGCGTCGGCCAGTTCGGGGTCGACCTTCACGGAGGCCCCGGACAGCACCTGCCGGTGGACGTCGATGGCCGCCTCCCGCGGGCCCTCCGACTCCGGGGAGAAGGGGCTGAGCGGGCTGTCCGGGTCGGCCGCGTTCTTGAAGAACTGGGACGCGAACTCGTGGTAGGGCTCGGCGATGTCCAGCCAGCCGAGAAGGACCCCCCGGACACGTGCCGCGAGGTCCTTCTCGCCGCCGTCCAGGACCTCCGCGACGGCCGCCCGGTGCTGCTCGGCGATCCGGTCGTAGAAGCCCTGGACGAGGTGTTCCTTGGAGGAGAAGTAGTAGTAGGCGTTTCCCACGGAGACCCCGGCCTCCTGGGCGATGGCCCGCATCGTCGTCTTGTCGTAGCCGCGCTCCTGGAAGAGCCGGAGAGCGGTCTCGAGGATGAGGGTGCGGGTCTGCTCGCTCTTCGCGGGCTTTCCGGCCCGGTCCTGCTTCTCGTCCGTCACGTCGTTCACGGTGAGTGAGCCTAGCCGGGCGGGACCGGGACCTCGCACCGCCCTTCGCAGGAGGCGGCCGTCATCTCGCGGTACTTGGCCGCGGCGAGGACCGTCACCTTGGCGAAGGGCCGCCCGGCGGGGGTGCTCAGCCAGTGGGCCTTGGGCCGGTGCTCGGCCAGCGCCCAGAGGCAGACGATCCAGGCGGAGGCGGCCCGGTAGACCTGGCCCCGATCGCCGATCACCGTGATCTCCCTCAGGGTGCTCCCGTGGTCGAGGGCCGGGAAGCGGCGCCTGGCCTCCGCGGACGCCGCCGGTACGAGGTCCAGCGGGACGAGCTGCCGCTGCCGCAGCAGCCAGTGGCGCAGATGGACGCAGAGCGGGCACTGCGCGTCGTACAGCACGGTCAGCCGCTGCACGGGGACTCCCACGGCCGCTCACGCACCCGTCGCGGGCGCGGCCCAGGGACCTTTGTCGGCCGGTCCGGTCCAGCCCTGCGGCGGAACCGGCGGGGTCTGCTCGAGCTCCATCACACCGCGCCGGCGGATCCTGTTGAGCACGTAGACGTTGGCGAGGTGCATCACCCCGAGGACGAGCAGGACCACTCCGAGCTTCACCGAGAGCGCCTCGAACAGCCGGCGGGCGTCGGCCACGGCGTCGTCCTGGCTGAGGTAGAGGGCGACGAAGCCGAAGTTGACGAGGTAGAAGCCCACCACCAGCAGATGGTTCACGGCGTCCGCGAGCTTCTCGTTCCCGTGCAGGACGTCGGAGAGGAAGATCCGACCGTTCCGGCTGAGCGTACGGGCCACCCAGACGGTGAGCGCGACGCTGATCAGCAGGTAGACGACGTACGCGACGACAGTGAGGTCCATTCCCCACCCTCCTTTGAACGTGTTCAAAAGGTCTTGCCGAAGACTGTAGCCCTCTTCTTGAACGTGTTCAAGTCGGTTCGGGGTGCCGGAAAACGACGGGCGCCGCCCACTCGTGCGCCCTAGGGTCGGCCGGATGACCATTGCTCACGATGTGGCGGGGGACGGCCCCGCGGTGGTACTCCTGCATTCCTCGGTCTGCGACCGCCGGATGTGGGACGAGCAGCGGGACGCGCTGGCACGGGCCGGGTACCGGGTCGTGTGCCCCGACTTCCGGGGCTTCGGCGACACCCCGGCCGAGGCACTGCGCCCCTACCGCGACGCGGACGACGTCCTCGCTCTTCTGGACGCGCTCGGGATCTCGCGCGCGGCCTTCGTCGGGGCCTCGTTCGGGGGCGGAGTCGCCGTCGAGATCGCCGCGAGCCGACCGGACCGGGTGACGGCGCTCGCCCTGCTCTGCGCCGTGCTGCCCGGCCATGAGCCGGGGCCCGGCCTGCTGGCCTTCGACGAGGAGGAGGACGAACTACTGGGCGCGGGCGACCTCGACGCGGCCGTGGAGCTGAACGTGGCCACCTGGCTGGGCCCGGAGGCCGGCGAGGCCGTACGGGGCCGCGTACGGGCCATGCAGCGGCACGCCTTCGAGGTCCAGCTCGCGGCGGACGCCGAGGCGGAACAGGCCGGTGCGGAGCCCGTGGACGACGACGAGCCCCCCGTCGATCCGGCCGCGATCACCGCCCCCGCCGTCGTGGTCTCCGGCCGTCACGACCTCGACGACTTCCGGGCCGTGTCCGCCCGCCTCGCCGAGCTGATCCCGGGAGCGCGCGCAGTGGAGCTCCCCTGGGCCGGGCATCTCCCCGCACTGGAGCGTCCGGCCGAGGTGGCGGATCTGCTCCGGGACTTCCTGCGTGGCGGCGTCCTCCACCGGGACGGCGCCGCCACGCCGGTGCCACCCACCGTCTGACGCACTTTCGGCCCGGTCCGCCCGGCCGTGCCCGGACCGGGCTGACGGGGGCGGAGGGGGGTCAGGCGCTCAGCGCACGGGCGTGGTTGATCCGGTCCATGACCCAGTACAGGGTGTCCGGGCCGGTCGCCGGGATCAGCGTCGTGTGATGGCGGCCGCCGCTGGTGACGCCGACCTGGATGCAGCCCGTCGTCCGCCGCTCCTTCATGAGCAGGAAGAGCAGCCCGAGGAGGCAGAGGACCGCGAAGACGACCGCGAGCACGACGCCGACGGTGGGGATCCGCTCCTCCGTGCGGGACATGTCCGTCACGTTCCACACCGCCCCCTTGAGCGGCAGCGTTCCGTTGGGCGTCACGATGGAGTCCTGGAGGACGACGATGTCACCGACCGCCAGCAAGGGGACGCCGTGGCCGCCCGGATGTGCGAGCGGTGCCGGGGCGAAGCCGTGGCCGTATTCGGGCGCGCCCGGCGGCTCCGCCGGGCCCCACTGGTAGTCGCCGCCGTCCTGGTAGGGGTTCGGCTGGTTCATCGGTCCCCGCTCTCGCATGACAGAAGCTGGCACGGCACAAGCACGCGTGACGGAAACACACAGGGCAAGGGCCCGTTCCCGTACGGCGAGCGTACAGAAACGGGCCCTTGACGGAGCATCTGACCCTTCGCTCAGAAGCGGCGGGTGATCAGCGCGCGCTTGACTTCCTGGATCGCCTTGGTGACCTCGATGCCACGCGGGCAGGCGTCCGTGCAGTTGAACGTGGTGCGGCAACGCCACACGCCGTCCTTGTCGTTGAGGATCTCCAGGCGCTGCTCGCCCGCCTCGTCACGCGAGTCGAAGATGAAGCGGTGCGCGTTGACGATCGCCGCCGGGCCGAAGTACTGCCCGTCGTTCCAGAACACCGGGCAGGACGACGTGCACGCGGCGCACAGGATGCACTTGGTGGTGTCGTCGAAGCGCTCGCGGTCCTCCGCCGACTGCAGCCGCTCGCGCGTCGGCTCGTTGCCCTCGGTGACCAGGAACGGCATGACGTCCCGGTACGCCTGGAAGAACGGCTCCATGTCCACGACCAGGTCCTTGAGGACCGTCAGGCCCTTGATGGCCTCGATCGTGATGGGCTTCTCCGGGTTGATGTCCTTGATCAGCGTCTTGCAGGCGAGCCTGTTCTTGCCGTTGATCCGCATCGCGTCGGAGCCGCAGATGCCGTGCGCGCAGGAGCGCCGGAAGGTCAGCGTGCCGTCGACGTCCCACTTGATCTTGTGGAGACCGTCGAGCACGCGCTCCTTCGGGTCGATCTCGATCTGGAAGTCCTCCCAGACCGCCGCGTCCGAGATCTCGGGGTTGAAGCGGCGGATCCGGAAGGTGACCGTGATGTACGGGGAGGAGGAGACGGGCTCTGCCTCCACCTTGTCCATGGTCGGGGTAGCCATCAGTACTTACGCTCCATCGGCTGGTAGCGGGTCTGGACGACGGGCTTGTAGTCGAGACGCACGGTCTCGGTGCCGTCGGCGCCGACCTCGCGGTACGCCATGGTGTGGCGCATGAAGTTGACGTCGTCGCGGTTCGGGAAGTCCTCGCGGTGGTGACCGCCGCGGGACTCCTTGCGGGCCAGGGCGGAGACGGCCATGACCTCGGCCAGGTCGAGCAGGTTGCCCAGCTCGACGGCCTCCAGCAGGTCCGTGTTGTACCGCTTGCCCTTGTCCTGGACGGACACGTTCTTGTAGCGCTCGCGCAGTTCGGCGATCTTCTCGACGGCCGTCTTGATGGTCTGCTCCGTACGGAACACCATCACGTTGGCGTCCATCGTCTCCTGCAGCTCACGGCGGAGTTCGGCGACGCGCTCGCCGCCCGTGGAGTTGCGCAGGCGCTCGACCTGCTCCTCCACGAGGGAGGCCGGGTTCTCCGGCAGCTCGACCCACTCGGCCTTCGCCGAGTAGTCGGCGGCGGCGATGCCGGCCCGCTTGCCGAAGACGTTGATGTCGAGGAGCGAGTTGGTGCCGAGGCGGTTGGCGCCGTGCACCGACACGCAGGCGACCTCACCCGCGGCGTACAGGCCCGGCACGACGGTGGTGTTGTCCGCCAGGACCTCACCCTCGACGTTGGTCGGGATGCCGCCCATGGCGTAGTGCGCGGTCGGCTGGATCGGGATCGGGTCCGTGTAGGGCTCGATTCCGAGGTACGTACGCGCGAACTCGGTGATGTCCGGGAGCTTGGCGTCCAGCTGCTCCGGCGGGAGGTGCGTCAGGTCCAGGTAGACGTGGTCGCCCTCGGGGCCGCAGCCGCGGCCTTCGCGGATCTCCGTGTAGATGGAGCGGGAGACGACGTCGCGGGAGGCGAGGTCCTTCATGACGGGCGCGTACTTCTCCATGAAGCGCTCGCCGTCCTTGTTGCGGAGGATGCCTCCCTCGCCGCGGGCTCCCTCGGTGAGGAGGATGCCCATGCGCCAGATACCCGTCGGGTGGAACTGGAAGAACTCCATGTCCTCCAGCGGCAGGCCGCGCCGGTAGCAGGCCGCCTGGCCGTCACCGGTGAGCGTGTGCGCGTTGGAGGTCACCTTGAAGAACTTGCCGGTGCCGCCGGAGGCGTAGATGACGGCCTTCGCCTGGAAGACGTGGATCTCGCCGGTGGCCAGCTCGTAGGCGACCACACCGGCCGACTTCCTGACGCCGTCGACCTCGGTGATCAGCTGGTCGAGGACGTAGAACTCGTTGAAGAACTCCACGCCCTCCTTGACGCAGTTCTGGTAAAGCGTCTGGAGGATCATGTGGCCCGTGCGGTCCGCGGCGTAGCAGGACCGGCGGACCGGGGCCTCGCCGTGGTTGCGGGAGTGGCCGCCGAAGCGGCGCTGGTCGATGGTGCCCTGCGGCGTCCGGTTGAACGGCAGGCCCATCTTCTCCAGGTCGAGGACGGCGTCGATGGCCTCCTTCGCCAGGATCTCGGCGGCGTCCTGGTCGACCAGGTAGTCACCGCCCTTGACCGTGTCGAAGGTGTGCCACTCCCAGTTGTCCTCCTCGACGTTCGCCAGCGCGGCGGCCATGCCGCCCTGCGCGGCGCCCGTGTGGGAGCGGGTCGGGTACAGCTTCGTGAGCACGGCGGTACGGCTGCGCTTCGTCGACTCGATGGCGGCGCGCATGCCGGCGCCGCCGGCGCCGACGATGACGGTGTCGTACTTGTGAATCTTCATGGTGTGGAACCTCAGCCCCGTCCTAGCGGATGTTCGGGTCGAAGGTGAAGATCACCAGCGTGCCCAGAAGGATGGTGAACACCGTGGCGGTGTACAGCAGGCCCTTGAGCCACAGACGCGTGTTCGGCCGCTCGGCGTAGTCGTTGATGACGGTACGCAGGCCGTTGGCGCCGTGCAGCATCGCCAGCCACAGCATCAGCAGGTCCCAGACCTGCCAGAACGGGTTCGCCCAGCGGCCCGCGACGAACGCGAAGCCGATCTTGGAGACACCGCCGTCCAGGACCAGCTGGATCAGCAGGTGGCCGATGACCAGGACGACGAGGACCACGCCGGAGAGGCGCATGAAGAGCCATGCGGCCATCTCGAAATTGCCGCGGGTCGACCGCGGGGTGCGGCCCGTCCGCTTGCGCGGGGGCTCGATGTACGGCGCGGGGTTGTCGGGGCCGTAGGAGGCGCCTTCGACGGCGCCGATCGCGGAAGAGGTCTCAGCGGACATGTCTGGCGTCAGCTCCCGAACAGTTCACGTGCGGCGTGGCCGAGCACCGGGTAGACGGCACCGGCCATCAGGACGACCCAGATGCCCATCACGGTCCAGAGCATCTGCTTCTGGTAGCGCGGGCCCTTGGACCAGAAGTCCACGGCGATGACGCGAAGGCCGTTCAGCGCGTGGAAGAGGATGGCGGCCACCAGGCCGTACTCCAGCAGCGCGACGATCGGCGTCTTGTACGTCGCGACGACCTCGTCGTACGCCTCGGGGGAGACACGGACGAGAGCGGTGTCCAGCACGTGTACGAACAGGAAGAAGAAGATGAGGACGCCGGTGACTCGATGAGCCACCCAGGACCACATACCTTCCCGGCCGCGGTACAGCGTTCCAGCCGGCACGGAAAAACCCTCCGGGAGCGGGGATTGGAGCCGGCCGCCAGCGTCCTACCAAGGTGACAGCTCTGTCGGTCTGGCCCGGCCGGGTACGGTCCACCGGCCCTCGCCATCGTAGCGACGACTTGTCGGATCCCTCGCCCGGGGTCCGCTGGTGTGATCAAACAGGCACGGACGGGCTATCGGGGCGGCCGCCGCGGGGGGCGGAATCGGGGAGTCCGGGATGATTGGCCACCACATGTGCCAGCCGGGCCCGGGCGAGGCGGCGCAGCTCGTCGGCGGCGACCGCGCGCTCCTCGTCCGGATCGTTGGCGAGTCGTGAGCGGATGCCGGCCAGTACGTGGTCGGGCCGCTCGTCGGCCCGGAAGCCGTCCAGGCAGATCACGAAGGCGTGGCCGAAGCTCGCCTCGTACGCGGCGTGCGCGGCGCGCAGGGCGGTGTGCGCGGCCGCCGGGGCGGCGGGGTGCAGCCCGGACGGCGACTCCGCGGCAAGCGCCTCGTCCAGGTCGGCGGCGGCGAGGTCGTAGCTGGCCTCGTCGGCGGCGGCGAGCAGGGCGCTGAGGTCGGGGTAGGGGCGGTGGGCGGCGACGCGCCGGGCCCAGCGGTCGCTCCCGCAGCAGCTGAGGAGGGTCGCGGTGGTGGCGGGCGCCGGGGCGGTGTTGAAGCGCTCCAGGCCGGGCAGGTGCGCCCCGGTGGCCGGGCGCGGCCCCGGGACGGGCACCGGGGAGGCGGGACCGGCGGGGGCGGGGATCCGCACCGCCGGGTCAAGCGTGGGCGGTCGCTGCGGGAGGCCGGTGTGCGATTCG
This sequence comes from Streptomyces marianii, assembly GCF_005795905.1. Taxonomy (NCBI): domain Bacteria; kingdom Bacillati; phylum Actinomycetota; class Actinomycetes; order Kitasatosporales; family Streptomycetaceae; genus Streptomyces; species Streptomyces marianii. Next base: position 3,224,906 of record NZ_VAWE01000001.1, on the reverse strand, counting down.
CTGGACAGCGTGGGCTCCGGTGCGACTGGGAAGCGTGGGGTGGTTGAGCTGCAACGCTATCGAGGCGCGCCAGAAGGTGTCCGATAGATGCGTGATTTTCACCCGGACGGGAGAGTTTCGGTGCGCACCGTAGACGACGTCGGGGTGAATCACCCTATTAGGCTTTGTTCGTCATACTTCTTCACGAGGAGGAGGTTTTTTTCGTGATGTGGCACTCCCGGAGAACGCGGTGCGCGGCCCCGGCCGTCGCGGCCGTCGCGGCGCTGTCGGCGGTCGTCTCCTGCGGCGCCGGCGGCTCCGCAGGCGCCGAGCGGGCCCAGGGCACGCCCCGGGCGGAGGCCGCTCCGACCCCCTCCCCGACGAAGACGTACCCGCTCTCGACGGCTCCCCGGACGATTCCCGCCGTGCGCGCCCACGAGGCGGCCCGCGGACCGGGCTGGCGCCCGGCGGCGGGCAGCGCCGTCGTGGTCGCCAAGGGGAGCGAGGCGCTGGCGGACGAGGGCCGGCTGCTGGCCGGGGAGCTGAAGACCGGCTTCCGCAACAGCGGGCCCGTGAAGGCCGGTGACATCGAACTGTCGCTCGACTCGGCCGGCGGGGGTGCGCCCGAGTCGTACACGCTCACCGCGCGCGACGGCCGCGTCCGCATCACGGGGCCGGACGAGGCCGGCGTCTTCTACGGCACCCGCACTCTGAAGCAGGCCGTCCGTTCCGGTGGCGCGATGCCCGAGGGCGTCGTCCGCGACCGGCCCGACCGGCCGCAGCGCGGTCTGAACCTCGACATCGCGCGCAAGCACTTCACCCCCGGCTGGATCGAGGCCCGGCTGCGGGAGATGGCCGACCTCAAACTCAACATGCTCGGCCTGCACTTCTCCGACGACCAGGGCTTCCGGATCGCCTCCGACACCCACCCCGAGGTCGTCTCCCGGGAGCACCTCAGCAAGGCCGAGGTGCGCAGGATCCTCGCCCTCGCGCGGAGTCTGCACATCACCGTCGTGCCGGAGATCGACTCGCCCGGGCACCTGGGCGCGGTCCTGCGGGCGCACCCCCGGCTCCAGCTGCGCAACGTCCAGGGCGTGCCCCGGCAGGGCGCCATCGACATCTCCGATCCGGAGTCCGCGCGGATCGTCGACGACCTGCTGCGCGAGTACTCCCGGCTCTTCCCCGGCCGCTGGTTCCACGTCGGCGCCGACGAGTACCAGGCGCTGACCGTGCGCGACCCCCAGGCGTCCTACCCGCAGTTGGCCCGGGCGGCCGAGCGGAGGTACGGGCCGAACGCCACGGTGCAGGACCTGGCGACGGGCTGGCTCAACGACCGGGCCGCGGTGGTGCGTTCCGCGCAGAAGCAGCCCAAGGCGTGGAACGACGGCTTCTTCCGCGGCGGTGCGGTCTCGCCCGACAAGGGCATCGAGGTCGAGTACTGGACGGGCAAGGAGATCGGGGCCAGGCCGCCGGCCGAGTACCTGGCCGAGGGCCGCAAGGTCGTCAACCTCAACGACGAGTACCTCTACTACGTGCTCGGCGAGCCCAACGAGTTCACGTACCCGACGGGCCGGCGCATCTACGAGGAGTGGACGCCGCTCGTGCTGCGGGGCACGGCTCCCGTCCCCGAGCGCTACTCGGACCAGATCCTCGGCGGGCGCCTCGCGATCTGGGGCGACCGCGCCCAGGCACAGACCCAGGACCAGGTGGCGGCGGGCATCCGCATGCCGCTGCGCGCGGTGTCCCAGAAGCTGTGGACCCCGGGACGGCCCGCGCTCACATGGGCGCAGTTCAACGCGCTGGCGGACAGGCTCGGCTGAGGTTAGGGTCCGGAGGCCGACCGTTCTCGTACGGTTGTTCACCGCGCCGCCCTGGGGAGGGGCGTGCCCGGAGTCTCCGTGTCCCGTGGGGGGAACCTTTTCATGACGTATGCGCCCGCTCCTGTGCCGCCCGCTCCCGTGCCCGTGCCGCCGGCGGCCGCGCCCGGCCGTGCACTCCGCTCGCCCGTCGGGCTCTCGTACGCCGTCACCGCGCTGCTCGGTGTCGTCATCGCCGTCGACCTCCTGATCATCGCGGCCTCGCTCAACATGCGGTCGTTCCTGAGCGGCGTCACCTCCGGTACGGCCGACTTCGACGAGGACGCGGCGAGCCGCGCCGACTACGCGATGGCCGGATCGAGCGTGTTGTACGTCGTCGTCCTGGTGGCGACGTCCGCGCTCTTCATCGTCTGGTTCCACCGCGCCCGGCAGAACGCGGAGGTCTTCGCGCCCGACACCCAGCGCAGGACCCCGGGCTGGGCGATCGGCGCCTGGTTCATCCCCATCGCCAACATGTGGATCCCGCGGGGCGTCGCCGCCGACGTACTGCGCGCGAGCCGCACCGACCCCTACGGCGGCGAGGCGAAGGGCCGAGGTCTCCTCAACGCCTGGTGGGGCGCCTGGGTCTGGTCGCTGGTCTTCGACCGGTACGCGAGCAGGACGTACGACAGGGCCCAGGACGCCGAAGCGATCCACGACGCGGCGGCGCTGGTGCTGGCCGGCGCCGGGTTCGACATCGTCGCCGCGGTGCTCGCCATCCTCTTCGTCCGCAGGCTCACGTCGATGCAGCACGCGAAGGCCGTCGCGGGACGGACCGTGCCGTCGGCCTGAAACCCGGACGAAACGGAAACATCCGGATGGTTCTCCGGCCACCCGAGTGACGATTTTCGGCCACTCGGCGCTGTTAGTGACGTACTGCGAACGCACAGTCGGGGAGGCGTCGATGGGCCTGGTGCAACTGATCGCGGAAGCGGACGAGCGGAGCCTGGCCGCGAGCGGTCTCGCGTGTCTGGACCGCTGCCAGCCCCTGCTCGACGAGGAGCCCGACGTGCTGCGGCCGCTGTGGGCGGGTATCTCCGAGGGCGAGGACGGCTGGGCCGGGCAGCTGGCCGCGGCGAGGGCGGCACTCGACGAGACGCCCGTCGACGACGCGTCGAGCGAGGCATGGGCACCGGTGCGGAGGATGATCGCCGCCGCCCCGTCCGAGTGGGCCACCGGACCGCTCGGCGAGTGGGCGACGGCCTGCTCCGCCCTCGCGCTCGAACTGCACCGGGAACTCGACCCGTCCGGCGGCGGAGGTCCGCTCGTCGCCGGCGAGGAGCGCCGCCAGATCCAGATCCTCGAAATCCTAGCCGGCAGTCCGGACGGCGCCGCCCTCCGCCGCGCCCTGGACCTCTCGACGGAGGGCCGGCGTGTGTTGCGCGCTGCCCTGTCCCGGCGGGCGAGGGCCCAGGGGTGATCCGTCCGCCGCGCGTCACCCGGCGGGCGCGGCCGGCTCGGTCCCGGGGACGGTGAGCCCCAGCGGCCCGCCGCTCGCGATCACGTCGGGACCGGCGAGGAGATCCGCGTACCCGTCGTCGTCCAGGTCCTGCGCGGTCAGTGCCCCGGCGTCCGCGCCCACCGCGAGGGAGGGCGCGCCGGCGGTGCTCAGACCGGTGGGCGAGCCGTGGTATGTCACGATCCCCCGCCCGGTGGACACGGCCAGGTCGTCGTATCCGTCGCCGTTCATGTCGCCCGAGGCGAGGGCGGTCCCGCCGGCGCCCATCAGGACGGTCGGCGAGGCGGTACGGCGTCCGCGCTCGGGGCTGCTCAGCACGACGAGCGGGGTGGCACCCTCCGGTGTGCGATAGGCGACGGCCAGATCCCGGTCCCCGTCCCCGTCGAAGTCGCCGCCGACGGAGTCCTGCTCCTCGGCGCCGTCCGGTACGACGGCCGCCGCCTCGGACCCGGGGTCCAGCGGCCAGGACACCCCTGAGGCGTCCGGATCGCCCGGCCCCTCGCCCCGCGCCGCGCCGGCCGCGCGGATCGCGGGCAGATCGGCGTACAGATGACCGCCGGGGCACTCGGTCGGGTACGCGTCGCGGTGCCCCGGCAGCCGCGGGAGCGTGACGCGCTGCCCCCGCCGGAACTTGCCGTTGTCCACGGACGCCGTGAGCGTCGTGGTCCCGTCGAGGGCCAGCCCGTAGAGGCCGAGCTTCCAGGAGGCGACCCTCATGACGGCGTCGCGGACCGCGGGCGTGGTGGTGGCCGTGCTGTAGTCGCCGATCACGGACACGCTGCTCGTGTCGATGTTGAAGCCGTACGTGTGGGCGCCCTGGACCGGCCGGTCGATGCCGCCGGCCCGGCCCTCGAAGATCCTGCCGCACCTGTCGACCAGGAAGTGGTAGCCGATGTCGTTCCAGCCCTGGCCCTCCACGTGGTAGGTGAAGATGGCCCGGACGATCGAGGGCGAGTCGGCGCACTGGTACGTGTTGGACCCGGCGGTGTGGTGGACGAACACCGCCTTGGTGGTGGAGTTGTAGGTGGGCGGTCCACCGACCTTGGACTCGTCCGCGCCCCAGCCGGCCCGCGTGGTCATCGCCGGAGCGCCCGCCGGCACCTCCGCACGGGCGGACGACGTGGCCTGGGCGCCGCCCTGCGGGTCCACGAGTTCCACCCGCAGCCCACGGGGCAGCGATGCCCCCTCGGCCCGCAGCTGCACCCCGTCCGACGGTCCGGTCCACAGCGGCCGGCTGCCCGCCCGCAGCCCCGCGGAGGCCTGTCCCGAGCCGGGCTCGGGCGTCCTCAGGTCGATGTCGAGCGCGTGCCAGGACGACCAGACACCGGTACCGCTGTCCCGGGTGCGGACCTCGACGGTGCCGCCGAGCTCCGCGTCCGGGTCGTCCCAGGTGACGCCGACCAGGCTGAACGGTTCGGTGGCACGCGCCGGGAGCTCACGCCGCTCCGGGTCCGTGCCCGGTACGGGAACGCTGTGGACATCGCCCGAGCCGGGCGTGCCCGGACCGTGCGCCGGGGAAGCGGCGGACGGTCCGGGGGAGACGGACGGGGAGAGGGGAGCCGAGGGGGGCGCGGCGGCCGTGAGCCCGGTGAGGCAGACGGCGGCGGCGCACGCGGCGGTGAAGGCCACAGGGCGGCATCTCATGGGGCCGGAGCATAAGGAAGCGGCGGGCATATGGTGTGCAATGACGCTACGACCGTGACGGTGACGCCCGGAATGAACGGGTGATTGACGGGCTGTCCGAAAATGATTCCCCCGAACCCCCGTTCTCCGGGCATTGGTACGGTCCGGTCATGGCCGTTGATCGCGCGTCAGGTGTGTCAGACGCATCAGAGGAACCGACGAGAACGCCCGTCACCGCCGATGACGTGCAGCACGCCGTCAGACTGGCGCTCGCCACCCTGCGGGCCGGCCTCGGCGCAGACTGGGAAGCCAGGGCCGGTGCCCTGGAGTGGACCTGCTGGGAGACCGTCGAGCATCTCGCCGACGACCTCTTCGCCTACGCCGCCCAACTGGGCCCCGAGTCCCCGCCGCTGGACGACGACGTCCCCTTCGACTGGATGGCGCGCCGGGACGGGGGACCTGCGAACGTCACCTTCGCCGACCGGGCCGCCGGCCCCCGGGGCCTGCTCCGGATGCTCGACGCCTGTGGCGGGATGCTCACGGCGATGGTCCGCACGGCCCCCGCGGAGGCCCGGGCGTACCACACCTTCGGGACGGCCGACGCCGAGGGCTTCGCCGCCATGGGTGTGGTCGAGACCCTCGTCCACACCCATGACGTGGCCCAGGGCCTCGGTCTCGGCTGGTCCCCGCCGGCGGGCCTCTGCGCCCGTGTCCTCGCCCGCCTCTTCCCGTACGCCCCGACGGACACGGACCGCTGGGACACCCTCCTCTGGGCGACGGGCCGCGGCGAACTGCCGGGCCGCAAACGCCTGGAGTCCTGGCGGTGGTACGGCGCGGTTCCCGGGTGACGTCCACGGGCCCGGCCGGGGCGCGCGCCCGAAACGGGTTGCCCGGCCCGGTCCCGCCGGGCCCCGGTGGCATGGGGACCGCGGTGTCGCGCACCGGCACCCGGGGCCCTCACGGCCGGGCTCCGGAGTGCACGGGCAGATGTGCGCTGCTCTGAATGTCCCTGCGGTCGGCTTCACCCGGTCGCCCGCCCCGGACCTGCGAGGCGCGGCGCATGCGAACGAAACGGGCCGTCGGCGCCGCGGTGGCGCCCGAAAAGTACGTTCAGGGGGGTGGCGCCTTCACGCCAGACGGGAAGGACGGGAATGAAACACGGTCGTGTGACGGGTGGACGTGTGCTCCGCCGGCGTTCAGGCTGGTCGCCGACGTCGTCGCGGACGGGATGCTGCTGACGGCGGCGGTCTGCGCGGTGCGGTTCCTGACACTGCGGTAGCTGCCCCGCAGCTCCGGCATGGCGATTCCCTCTCGTGAGCCTCTGTCCAGTGCGGACAGCTTGCAGCACCCCGGCAGTCCAGAGGAGGTCCCGTGTCGGCAGGTGTGGCAGGGCGGTCCTTGCCGGAGGCGGGAACGGAGTGCGCACTCCGAGTACGCGCCCGCGCGGGCTCATGTCAGCGCCCGGTGTCCGCAGCACTGCCCGTAGTCGGACCGGTTCATCCTTTATCCGATGAATGTGCGTCGCCTGGTTCTCGGTCAGGGCGGCCGTGTATAACCGGCCAACCTTGTCGCGCGGCCGTGTCCGCCGCGCCCTTCCGACGAACCAAGGACGACTTCGTGCTGCCCTCATCCCGTCCCGTTTCCACTGCTGTTGCCATGGCGGGAGCCATGGTGCTGATGTCGGCCTGCGGGGGTCAGGGGTCCCCGGACGGCGACTCCGCGGGGTCCGCCGTGTCGGCCGCGCCCGGTGCCACGCAGGACGAGACCGACGTGTCCGCGTCGGTGAGCCCGTCCGCGTCGGCCTTCGCCTCTGCTTCCGCCTCTGCTTCCGCATCGGCCTCGACCTCGGCCGGTGCGGACGCCTCCGCGTCCGCCGAGGCGTCCGGCGGCGCGTCGGCGACCGCCGCGCCCCGCGCCCAGGAGGGCGGCACGCAGAACGACCAGCAGGCCGCCGCACCCGCCGCACCGGCCTTCCCCGTACCGGTGAGCGTCGGCGACGCCACCCAGGTGATCACGGTGAAGGCGAGCGGCTCGTACGCCACCGTCACGGCCTGGTCGAAGGGCGCGTCCGGCTGGAAGGCCGTCGTCTCCGACAGCGGCCGCGTCGGCTCGAACGGGGTCGTCGACGGGGCCACGCGCAAGCAGAGCACGTACACCACCCCCTCCGGCACGTACACGATCACGGAGGGCTTCGGCGTCGAGTCCGGCGGCACCGCCATGCCGTACACGAAGGTCGACTCCAGCCACTGGTGGGTCCAGGACCCGGAGTCGAGGTTCTACAACTCGATGCACACCGAGGAGGGTGCGGACTTCCCGCTCACCGAGTCCGGTGAGCGCGGTAGCGAACACCTGGTCAACTACCCCATCCAGTACGCCAAGGCCCTCGTCATCGACTTCAACCGCCGGCCCGCCGTCCCGGGCCGGGGAGCGGGGATCTTCCTGCACGTCAACGGCAGCGGCGCCACTGCGGGGTGCGTCTCCGTGCCGCGGGCGACCATGGACCGGATCATGGGCTGGATCAAGCCGTCGGCGCATCCGCGTATCGCGATCGGCTGACGGCTGACGGCCCCGGACACCCGAGCACCGGTGAAGGTTGTACGGGCGATGTCGTCGTCTCTGTGAGAACCGGCACTTCCGTTTCCCGTGACGGTCGTGACATCGCTGACGCTTGATCAGACATGGACAGCGACTTCGGCACAGTTCCCGGCGCGCAGGACATGCGCGCCTACGTCACCCGCTTTGTCGCACAGTTGACCGAACGGAACCGGCTGCCGCTCGACTACTCTGTCTCCAGTCTGCGGATCGTCGACTTCCTCGTCGACGGTCTCCGCCGGGGTGGTCCCGAGCGGGCGCAGGTCGAGGGGGTCCTGCGGGGTCTCGGCGGGTACGTCGGGGAGGTCATGGTGCGCCGCGCCGGCGGCCGGTGGGTCGACTTCGATGCCGGGCAGCGGGAGTTCTTCGAGCAGCCGGTCGGTGTCCGGATGCCCGACGGCCGGGCCTGGAATCCGCTGGGCAAGGTGGTCAACCGTTTCGAGGCGGGCGGCCCTGAGGAGTCCGTGCAACGGCTCTACCTGCAGTTGCACGGCAGGTCCGCCGGCCGTGCCGGTGGTGCCTGCCGGTCCGCCAGGACGGTGTCGTGCTGAATCAGCTCGCGCCCTGACGGCTGCGTAGTGAATCTCGCCGTGGAGTAACGGCGACGCGCCCCCGCACGGGCGCGGAACACGAGGAGGAGATCTGCAGTGGGTCGGCACATGGGCCGCCGGCACCGGTCAGCGGCTTCCGGCGGGCGGGCGCGCGGGCGTCGCGACCACGACCGCGGACGCGTCCGGCGCAACCCCGCGGGGACGTGGGCGATCGCGGTCGTGATGCTGGTCTGCGCGTCGTTCGGTGGAGGTGCCGCGTTCGCCTACTGGCAGGAGACCCGGGACGGGGCGGTGGCCGACCGGGCCCTGCCCGCCGCTGATCCGTCGGAGACCCCGGCACGGAACCCTCTCGACGCATCACCGAGCGGTACCCCCGGCACCGGCGCCTCCGCGTCGCCCCGCCCCTCCCCCTCGGCTCCCCGGCCGTCCGCGAGCAGGGACATCGCCATCCCCGCGACCGGCCCGGGGACCTTCAGGACGGCGTCGGCCGACGTCCCGGCCGCCGGGCAGGGCAGCCGGGTGTGGCGCTACAAGGTACTCGTCGAGGACGGCATCGACATCGGGGCGAACCAGGCCGCGGCCGAGGTCGCCGCGATACTCGCCGACGACCGGGGATGGACCCGGGGCGGCAGCCACTCCTTCCGGCTGGTGAGCTCGGGGCCGTACGACTTCGTGGTGAAGATCGCCGCCCCGGGCACCGTCGACCGCGTCTGCGGCGCCGCGGGACTGCTGACGAGAGGGGAGGTGAACTGCCGGGTCGGGGAGGACGTGGTGGTGAACCTCAAGCGGTGGGTGCTGGGGTCCCCCGAGTTCGACGGGCCGATCGGCGACTACCGGGCGCTGATCGTCAATCACGAGGTCGGCCATCGCCTCGGCCGCGGCCACGAGGGCTGTCCCGGGCCGGGGAAGCCTGCCCCCGCGATGATGCAGCAGATCAAGGGACTTCAGGGCTGCGTCGCCAATGCCTGGCCGTACGACCGGGACGGCGGGTACCTCGGGGGGCCTGCCGTCCGCTGAGCCGCCCCCGGCCCCCTTGCCGTGCCGTCGGCGCGCCCCTGGATCGCCACCGCCGTCCACCCCCTGTGCGGGTGGGCGGCGGCTTTCACTTCAGGACAGCGGACCGCTTCGGGCGGACGAGTCCGTCCGTTGTGCCCGTCGGCCGCCCGGAGGTGCCGACGAGCGTGAACCTAGGCGGTGCGCAGGGCGGAGGCGGACCGGACACGGGGTCTGCGATCCGGATGGCGGAAAGCCGATCAGAACACATCACTCGGGACGTACGTGCCCCACACCTCGCGGAGGGTGTCGCACACCTCGCCGACCGTCGCCCGGGCCCGCAGCGCCTCCTTCATCGGGTACAGGACGTTGTCACTGCCGGAGGCGGCCTCCCGCAGCTCTCCGAGGGCCGCGTCCACGGCGGCCCGGTCACGCCCGGCCCGCAGTCCCGCCAGCCGCTCGGCCTGCCGGACCTCGATCGCGGGGTCGACGCGCAGCGGCTCGTAGGGCTCCTCCTCGTCGAGGGTGAAGCGGTTGACGCCGACGACGACGCGTTCGCCGGTGTCCGTCTCCTGCGCGATGCGGTAGGCGCTTCGCTCGATCTCGCCCTTCTGGAAGCCGCGTTCGATGGCGCTCACCGCGCCGCCGAGGTCCTCCACCTTCCGCATCAGCTCCAGCGCCGCGGCCTCCACGTCGTCCGTCATGCTCTCCACCACGTACGACCCGGCGAACGGGTCGACGGTGGCGGTGACGTCGGTCTCGTACGCGAGGACCTGCTGGGTGCGCAGCGCGAGCCGGGCCGACTTGTCGGTCGGCAGCGCGATCGCCTCGTCGAAGGAGTTGGTGTGCAGCGACTGCGTGCCGCCGAGGACGGCCGCGAGCCCCTGGACGGCTACGCGCACCAGGTTCACCTCGGGCTGCTGTGCGGTGAGCTGCACCCCGGCGGTCTGGGTGTGGAAGCGCAGCATCAGCGACCTCGGGTTCCTCGCGCCGAACTCGTCGCGCATCACCCGGGCCCAGATACGGCGCGCGGCGCGGAACTTCGCGACCTCCTCCAGGATCGTCGTCCGTGCCACGAAGAAGAACGACAGCCGCGGCGCGAAGTCGTCCACGTCCATCCCCGCCTCGACGGCCGTGCGGACGTACTCGATGCCGTCCGCGAGGGTGAAGGCGATCTCCTGCGCGGGGGAAGCGCCGGCCTCGGCCATGTGGTAGCCGGAGATCGAGATCGTGTTCCACTTCGGGATCTCGGCCCTGCAGTACTTGAAGATGTCCGCGATCAGCCGCAGCGACGGCTTGGGCGGGAAGATGTAGGTGCCCCGGGCGATGTACTCCTTCAGCACGTCGTTCTGGACGGTGCCGGTCAGCCTGTCCGCCGACACGCCCTGCTCCTCGCCGACCAGCTGGTAGAGGAGCAGCAGCAGCGCGGCGGGCGCGTTGATCGTCATCGACGTGGAGACCCGGTCCAGCGGGATGCCGTCCAGCAGCCCCCGCATGTCGTCGATCGAGTCGATCGCCACGCCGACCTTGCCGACCTCGCCGTGCGCGATCGGCGCGTCGGAGTCGTGCCCCATCTGCGTCGGCAGGTCGAAGGCCACGGACAGGCCGGTCGTGCCGTTGGCGATGAGCTGCTTGTACCGGGCGTTGGACTCGGCGGCCGTGCCGAATCCCGCGTACTGGCGCATGGTCCACGGGCGGCCGGTGTACATGGACGGGTGGACACCGCGTGTGAAGGGGTACGAGCCCGGCTCACCCAGCTTCTCGCCGGGATCCCACCCTTCGAGGTCGTCCGGTCCGTAGACCGGCTCGATGGGCAGACCCGACTCGGACTCACGCGCCATGTGGTGTGCCTCCCGGTAGTGCTATCGCCGGTACGCAACTCTCGCGACGAAACGTACCGGCGGGTCTGCGGGCAACGACTCGTCCCCTGCTGGGACCTTGCTCACAGCATGCTCCTTCGGCCGCAACCAAGCAGGGCCGCGAAGCATCCCTACTCACACAACCTCAGGGGGGCACCTATGCACCGTACGTCCGTTCTGCAGAGATCGCTCATGTCCGTCGCGGCCGTGGCCCTGGCCGCCGGGTGCACGAGCCAGGGGGCGGGCGGGGGCGGCGCCGAGCCGCCGGCCGCGCCTGCCGGTCCGGCCGGCCCGCCGAAGGCTCCGTCCGCCACCGCCACCGCCGTTCCTGCGGCCGACGACGCCAAGCCCCCCGCCCCGTCCCCGTCCCCGTCGACACCGGACGCCCGGACGGCGGAGCCGAGGGTTCTGATGACGGAGGGCACCGAGACCGAGCAGGTCCGCGAACTGCAGGCGCGACTGCGCCAGATCGGCCATTTCCACCGGAGCCCCACCGCGTTCTACGGCTCGATGACGGCGAAGGCCGTCAGCGGCTTCCAGCGGAAGCGGGGGCTCGCCGCGACCGGTTCGGTCGACGAGACCACCTGGCGGCGGCTGCTCGGCGCGACCCGCACGCCCACCGCCGACGAACTGCGGCCCGCGACGACCAACGCGCTCGACGAGCCCGACCCCCGGTGCCTGACGGGACGCGTGCTCTGCATCAGCAAGGAGAGCAGGACGCTCGCCTGGATGATCGACGGCACGGTCGTCGCGGCGATGGACGTGCGCTTCGGCTCGGAGAACACGCCCACCCGTGAAGGAACGTTCAGCGTGGGCTGGAAGGCCGAGGAGTGGGAGTCGACGCTCTACCACACCCCCATGCCGTACGCGATGTTCTTCAGCGGCGGCCAGGCGGTGCACTACTCCTCGGACTTCGCCGCCCGCGGCTACAACGGGGCCTCGCACGGCTGTGTCAACGTCCGCGACAAGAAGAAGATCGCGTCGGTCTTCGGCCAGGTGAAGGTCGGCGACAAGGTCGTCGTCCACTGGTGAGGCGGTGCGGACCGGACGGACGGCCTGCGCCGTGGGCGCGGTGCGGACCGGACGGAAGAAGTGAGGAGGCGCGGGCGGGACCGGGGGAACGTGTCCCGCCCGCGCCTGTGTGCTCTGAGCCGTGGGTACGGGGGGAACCCCGGCTCAGGCATCGCCGATGACCAGTCGGCTCACTTAGTACTGCGCCACCCAGCCGAAAAACGTCACACCTGGCCGGAAAATTTTGCCGCGCAAGGAAAAGCGCAGTTCAGAGCGTTGCGATCGAGAGGGTAGGCGCTGCGTCCACGGACAGCGGGCCACCGACGAGGAGAGCGCCGGAGTCTCCGGGCAGCGACGGCCCGGAGACGGGCGCACCCGGCACTGCGGGCCGGAACGCGGGGCGTACGCCGGTCGGCGGCACGAAGGGCTGCCCGGCGGGACCGGGGCGCACGGAGGCGGGGGGCAGGAGCGGGGAGCGCGGGAAGCCACCCGGACCGGAGCCGTCGTCGCCGTCGTCGTCCTGGCCGCCGTCACCGTTGCCCCCGCTGTCACCGCCGCCCTCGCCGCCGTCGTCGGCGGCCAGCATCCGGTCGCAGAACCGCTTCACCCGGTCCGCGCCCTGCGCCGCGGCCTCCAGCGTGCGCTTGCGCTCCTCGTCCAGCGTGCCGTTGCGGTAGTCGCGGCAGGCGCCGACCGTCCTGCGGTACCAGTCCCTGCTGTCGGTGCCCCAGTCCGTGCGGCCGTCGTGCGGCGTGGTGGACTCGGCCCGCTCCGGACCGGCGCCCGGCCCGTCCCCGGGGCCGTCCGGGGCGTCGGTGCCGCCCGAGGCCGCGGGGGCGCTCGGCGTGGGGGGACTGTCCGCGGGCGACGGCAGGTCGGGACTGCGCAGCTCGCCGGGCGGGGACCCGGAAGTGACCGGCCCGGGGGTGACGGCACCCGAGACGGAGGAGGCGGGTGCCGGCTGAGGACTGCCGAACGGCGTCGGCAGCACCCCGACCCCGGCGGCGACGGCCACACCGCCCACCGCGAACCCGGCCAGCGAGACGGCCAGCCCCCAGCGCAGGGGCCGGCCCCAGGAGACCGGCCGGGCCTCCGGCGTCAGCCGTACCGCCGGCAGGAGCTCCGCCCCGCCTCCGTCACGTGCCTTGCGGAACGCGGCGAGCGCGGCGTCCTCGCCCCTGAGGGGCTCGGTCACGGGCTCCTGGGCGCGCGCGTCGTCGAGCAGCTCGGCGAGCCGAAGGGCCTGGTGACGCGCGTCAACGCCGACGGGCTCGACCGGTTCACCGCGGAGCAACCGCTCCGCCGCCTCCTGATCGAGCCATTCGTAACGCTCGTCGGCCATCACATGTCCTTCTGCGTCCGCAGACGCGAATGCGTCACACCGGTGGAGCGCGTCGCACCGGGGCGAACAGTGCGCGGCGACGGTACCGCGCCGAGTCCGGTACCGCGCCCAGGAGTCTCGGACGCTCCTTCGTGCTCCGCTCCGCACTCGGCCCCCAGCAGCTCCGCGAGCCTCTTCAGCCCCCGGTGGGCCGCGGTGCGCACCGCGCCGGGCCGCTTGCCCAGGGTCTTCGCCGCGGTCTTCGCGTCGAGGCCGACGACCACGCGCAGCACGACCGCCTCGGCCTGGTCCTGGGGAAGCTGGGCGATCAGGGCCATGGTCCGGCCGGTCGACATGGCCTCCATGGCCTCGCCGGCGGTGTCGGACTCGGCGGGCTTCCCGGTCAGCTCGGTCTCGTCCCCGCCGACCGCGGGGCGCCTGCCGCGCATCCGGATGTGGTCGAGGGCACGGTTGCGGGCGATGCGCGCCGCCCAGCCGCGGAAACGGTCGGCGTCACCGCTGAACCGGTCGAGGTCCCGGGCGATCTGCAGCCAGGCCTCGGACGCCACGTCCTCGGCCTCCGGCTCGCCGACCAGCGTCCTGATGTATCCGAGCAGCCGCGGGTGAACGGCGCGGTACACAGTCCGGAAGGCGTCCTCGTCCCCGTCCTGCGCCGCGCTCACCGCGGCGGTCAGCTCCGCGTCGTCCCCCAGCACTCCCACTACCCGTTCGTCATCGCGGCTGGTCACCACCGCCGCACAGCCCAGCGCGCAGCGCCACGCTACGTCCTCCGCGGGTGCCGCGTCCACGTCTTGTACAACCTGCAACATTCTGCGGCGGCGTGCGGTGTGACAGAAAACGCACCTGCGGCGCTGAAAGAGGTACGGGGCCGCACTGCGGCTCCGGCGGACGACGGCCGGGGCCTCTCCTGTGGGGGGTGGCGGCCCCGGTCGTCTCACGTCGGCCCGCTCCGACCGGGCACTGCCCGGGTGCGGGGCCTCTTCCATCACCAGCCGTGGCCAACGCGCCCGGGGCCCGCCCGACCCTGCCGGCGCCGGCAGGGCGTCCGGCGCCCGGGCACCCGCCACACCGCCCGGGAACGACGAGTCGACCGACCGGGGACCCCTGCCTGGGCTCCCGAGACCGAACGAACGCCGTCGCCGTGTCCACGAATGCGCGCCGGCTTCACTTCGTGGTCCGGGCAGTCGCGCAAGTCCGCCGCAGCCCACCGGCAGTCCGAGGCTCGCAGGACCGGCACCGCGGGCGCCCGTCGGCGGGCACCGGCCTCGGCCGAGGGGACCGGCTACGGGTGCACTTCGTTCTGGCACTGAGCCTCTGCGGGATCGCGTTGCTGGCGATGGCCTCGAACTGGCTGCCCGGCGAGTCCATCGTGCCGACGAGCGTCGTGATCGGCTTGTTCGTACTGGTCTTCCCGGTCTTCGGCGCCGCCTTCGTCCGCAGCCTCGCCTCCGGCGCCGCGGGCACCCTGCTCGGGCCGGCGAACGCGGGGCGGTTGGCCAGGTACGTGTGGCTGCTGCCGCTGTCCCTGAAGCTCGCCTACGGGATCGTCATCTGCCTGGCAGTCGCGGGTGTTGCAACCGGCGGCGGAAGGGACGCGAAGGAGGACGCGTCGGGCTACTACTACACGTACTGGAACAACACGACGTTGCAGAGTGAGCGGGTGTCGCTCACGGAGCCCGAGTACCACGAGGCGCTGAAGGCCCATCTGCGCTTCTCCAGTGCAGGACCGGCCCTGTTCTACGCGGCGAGCAGCTTCCTCGTCCTCGCCTCCGCGTCGGCTTCCTCCCCTCGAACGCCCGTCAAGCCCGGGTGAACCGAACCGGGCGGTCGCGGTCCGTGCCGTCCCCATGCCGAGGGGCGACGGTCAGGCAGAACGTGGCGCGGTCGGCCCCGCTCAGCGGATCCCGTAGCCCGACGCCGGCACGGGCCGCGAGGGTTACGCCTCGGACCCGCCCGTGCCCAGGCCCTGTGTGCCCATGCCGCCGCGTCCGGCCGAGACGCCCGGGGCGGTCGGCCGTCCCTGCTCGCCCTGCTCGCCCGCAGGTACGCCGCCCGGTGCCGTCGACGGCTGCCCCGCTCCGGGTCCGCCCTTCGGGCCACCGCCCTGGCCCGTGCCTTGCCCCGGCGGCTGGTCCTCGACTGCCAACAGTCCCTCGCACCAGGCCCGTACGGCCTCCGGACCGCCCGCTCGCACTTCCAGCCGCGCCATCGCCTCTCCCCGGGGCGGCACGCCCTTCCGCTCCAGCGCGGCCAGATAGGCGCGGCAGTGCGCGACGTCGTCGGCGGACACCGCCGCGCCCGGCGTCTGCCCGGGCTCGGTCGCGCCCTCCGGCGTACGGGCCGGCATGACCGGTGCCTCCGGTGTCCGTTCCGTCTGCCGGGTCCGCGTCGGCTCCGGGCCGCCGCCCGGAGCGGGCTCCTCGCCACCGCCGAACGGCGAAGGGATCGCGCCGGTCCCCGCCGCGACGGCCACACCGCCCAGCGACGCCGCGACGAGCGCCGCGATCAGCCCCCTGACGAGCAGTCGGCCACGGCGCCGCTCGGCGGTGGACCGCCAGTCGTCCCGGCCGCGCCTGCGCCACCACGGCAACGGCGCCGTGTGCAGCCCCGCGTCCCGCGCCGTACGGAACGCCGCGAGCGCACGTTCCCGGGCGGCCGGATCGGGTGCACCGGGGCGGCGGGCCGCGGCGAGCAGCGCTTCGAGCTCTGGGCTGCGGGGCTCTTCCCGTTCCGGTGTCATGTGGTTTCGTCCTTCAGGGAACGTGGTCGCGTGTGGGCCAGTCGTTCGGCCAGTCTCTTCAGCCCCCGGTGCGCGGCGGAGCGTACGGCACCGGGTCTTTTCCCCAGCACCCGCGCCGCCGCGGGCCCGTCGAGGCCGACGACCACCCGCAGCAGTACGGCTTCGGCCTGGTCGCGCGGCAGGCTCCCGATCAGCGCCAGTGCCTGCTCGGTGGAGACGGTCTCCAGGACCGCGTCGGCCGTGTCCCTCCCGCCCGGGAGTTCCAGCACGTCCTGCTCCAGGAGCGACGTCTGCGGACGCCGCTTCTGCTTGCGCAGGTGGTCCAGCGCCCGATGCCTCGCGATCGTCGCGCTCCACCCCCGGAAGCCCGCCCCGTCCCCGCGGAAACGCCCCAGATCGCGGGCTATCTCCAGCCAGGCGTCGGAAGCCACGTCCTCGGCGTCCTCACCCACGAGCCCCCGGAGGTACCCGAGCAGCCCGGGCTGCACCAACTGGTACACCCGTGCGAAAGCGTCCTCGTCCCCTTGCTGGGCACGCGCGACGGCGACGCCGAGCTCCCCCTCGTACGCCTCCACACATCCCTCTTCGTCGGTGGCCCGGCACAGCCGAGCCGCAGAAAGGCGCCGCGGAACCTGTCGGTACGACACCCCTGCCCGGCCTGCCGCCCAGCAGCGGACACAGCTGCTGAACGGACCCTTCCGCTTATGCCTCGAACAGGCCACCCACCTTACCCAGTAGAACTGACACCCTGTCGCCGGGCGTCCGAACACCGTTCGGCCGTCAGCCGCAGGGGAAGATCACGCCGACGTGGTCAAGGTTCCGCAGCGCCTTGCCTCTCCCCTCGGGAATGCAGAACCACTCGCCATTCGATGAGAAACATCCTTGCGACAGAACCGCCCCAGGACCTCGGCCCAGCCTTCGACGGGCTCAGACCTTAGCTGGGGCGGTTGCGCCCTGGAACGTCCGGCCGGGCTCGGGTATGGATACGGGAAGACCCAGCAGACCGCGAATCCGGCCGGCATGCTCGTGCCGTTGTGCTGGTCCACGGATCGCAGATGTCCGAGGAAGGTCTCCGCGTCGGACGCCTCGGCCGCCTGCCGCCAGAACGGCACTCCCGCCTCGAGCTCCGCCACCAGCTGCTCGGTCGGCTGCTCCGCCCCAGGCAGCTCGGCACCAGGCAGCTCGGCACCATGGAGCAACCGGATGGCCTCGGCCTGAGCCTCGGCCATCTCCTCGGCCCAAGCTGTGGCACCAGCGAGGTCCTGCTGGGGATTCTTCACCGGGTGGAGCATGGCTCCGGCGTTGAGCGGCTTCAGCGCATGGGGTGGGTGCCCGGGGGCACCCACCTCACTTACGCAGAGACAGACCCCGCTAGAGGTTCGTCACAAGGTAGACGTCTGCGGTCTTACTCGCGTTCTCTACGATGACGATCTTCTTGCTGGTTCGGGCCCTGACTCCGCGACGGGAATCCACGTACCGAACAGCGAGTCCGAATCCGGGATCCGCCAGCCCGATTCCCGAACCTCGTAGGAGTTGAATGCATTCCACCCCTGCGTCAGATCCGAGATGCTGCCACCCAGCGACGTCAGCCATTCCCGGGCAGACGAATCCGGAACACGCATGCGCACATAGAGTGTGCCGCCGGATCGTGGCCGAACCTCCCGGTGGGTATGGAGGTGTGCCACCTCTGTGTTCTGTACGTCGACATCGACCCACAGGAAGCTCTGCCTCAGGTCGTTGCGGTGCTCGCTCGGAACACCCCTCGATCGCTGATGCGCGTGCGGTGCAGGACGAGAGTCTTCCCTCACCCCACACTGTTGTTCAGACCGGCTACCGGTCCCCGCCCGCGTGTAGCGCGTCACCGCTCAACGCCCCGCAAGATTTCGGGAACGGACCGCGAGCAGACAGAGAGCTTCAGCAGCAGCGCAGTGTCCCGGACCTCTTGCCATCGCTCGCCATACAGAATCTGAGACCGCGTACGACCGTCCGGTCGGGAATCGATGACATCGCCAAGATGAAGCAATCGGTCGTACAGAGCCCGCTCGCCGACGCCGGAGTCACCACCGGACTCCACATCATCGAATAGCGATTCGTACCCCTGAAGGTCCTCGAAGACGCATATCGCTGCATGCCGGACCTGGCTGAAGTCAGGCGTCGAGGAGACCGCCGCTGCCCGTCTCGATCTCGAGGACCTTGTCCGCCGGGGGCGCCGTCGCGTGCACCGGGTCGCCGTACCGGGAGAACTCGACCCTCATCTCGGCGCCCCGGAAGGTGCCTTCCATGAAGCGGATGTACGGCTCGCCCTCCGCAGCCACGTACATCGTCAGGTTGCCCTCTCCCTCGGGGCCACGCAGCGGGACCACCCGCTCGCCGTCGCGCTCGACGGCGGGGAGTTGCTGTGCGCCCCTGCCGCTGCTGGGCACGGACGACAACAGCTTGTCGAGGTCGCACTGGTTCTTCACGGCCGCCGACGTCGCCGGAACCTTGAGGTACTTTCCGCGCGCCAGCGCTGTTCGCTCGTCGGCCTGCGCCTCGGCCGCGGGTCCTCGCCGGGCGCCCTCCGCGCGCATCTCGGCGAGGGCGATGTCGGTGTAGCGGACGTACGACGCGGACTCCCCGGCAATCCTGATGACGTCCCCGCGCCGCATCCGCCCCATGTCGTAGGTGCCCGTGCAGTTGCCGTCCCGGTCGGTGTGCACCGAGATCACGGCACCGCCCCGAGGCCCCCGGATCGAGATCGACAGCTGCATCGAGTCCGACTCCCGCAGCAGATCGAACGCCTTCTCCGCCGTCCGCTCCCCCTGCAGCCGCACCTCGGGAGGCCACGCATCCCGACTCCCGCCTGCCTTCGCAGCAGGCTCCTCGTGCGACACGCCTCCACTGCACCCCGCCAGCAGCATCATCATCAGGGGCAGACAGATCCCTGCCGCTCGCGCTTGCCATGCCCGGTGCATGCCCAGCATGTGTCGTCGCCCTTCCTCGGGAGTTGCGCGCCTGTCAGACCGAGGTCGTCCACCCGCCCGGCGTCTTCTCGCGCCTGACGCTCCGTCACCGCAAGCCTGACGGTTTCAGTAATGGCGAAGAGGACCGGTGCCGAGGCGAAGGTACCGCGATCGCCATGAACATCACCTTCAGGCTGTGCCCTGCTTCGAGATCCAGAAACAGTACCCAGAGCGGCCGGCCGACCCTGATCACGAACGCCGGTCTGCCCATGCTCACACCGCAGGACAGTCGAGGCGAGCTACGGGTATTTCATTACAGAATCCCCTGCACCGCAGGAATTATCATCAAACACCCCAGAAACAAGAAGACCGCACCAAATATCTTGGCCAGAGTGACAGGCGACATCACCATCCGGTCACGAAACGGAGAGCCATTGACCCAGAGTTGAATCATTCGCACCCCCAACCCGCCGGGATTGCGTAGAAACACATAGCCCAGCGCAAGGGTTATGAGACAGCCTATGCCGGCAATCACGTTGGGAAATCTGCCCGGATCCCCCACTTGTGCGGCCCACTCCACGAAATCACACCTTGCCCATCGCTTGACCGTTGACCGTCGAATTTGGGGTGTGCGCCGAGAGGCACTCTCGGCGCACACCCACATCATCATGCCGCTAGATTACCAGTCCCAGACCCACGTGTAATCCACGTTGGCACTGAAATCGACCCCGGGCACAAATCCGACACCGACTTCCGCGAACCTGATCGGATCGCCGGCATCGTTAGTGCCAACATCTCCAGGAATGTAGCCGTCGGTATTGATGGCCGCACCGTATGCAATACGCGCACCAGGCCCGGCACCCAACGCAACTTCTGCGTCAGCCCCATAGCCGCTCAGGTCCGAGTAGTGATCGGCGTTGCTGAAGACGGCGTCCACAGTCGCCGAACCTCCCCAGCCGAACTGTGGGCCGAATGCGAGGGTCCCACCTACGTCGTAACCGCCGCCAGCTGTCTTGGAAGCCATCACGCAGCCTTGGACACCGGCACCGATGTACGCGGATGCGGACCCGCTCAGGCACAGACCCTGGGTGGCGTCATAGCCGGTACCCTCGAGAACCCAGTCGGCGAGCGGCCCACTTGCCGCCCCGTCGATCAGCATTCCGACGAAGTTCTCCCACGGGGCAGGCTCCGCCACCTGCGCCACTGCTGCCGGGGTGGACGTGTCCGTGGACGGTGTGTCGTCGGTATCCAGCTGCCAGGAGTTACCCCATTCACCCGAACCGGACGGCGTCTCGCTTCCGTAGTCCATCCGGGGACAGGTGAAGCTGTTGTAGCCCATGCAGTCCGGCTCGTGGCCGTCGATCTCGATGCGGTTGACCGGGTTGCCCCCGGTGAAGGCGTACCGGTTGGCCGTCATGAGATCAGTGCCGAGCCGCATGTCCTGCAGGGCGCCGTTGTACATGTCCCGGGTGGTGAAGCGGTTGAGCTCCGGGTTGTAGTCGCGGAAGCCCATGTCGTACGTGCCCGAGGAGACGTCCCAGCGCTTCGCGTTGAAGCGGTAGGGGTTGTACGCGTCCTTGGCCGGGTCGGCCGGGTCGGGCTTGTCGATGCCGGTGAACTCGCCGGCCTCGTCCTTGCCGTAGGCGGTGTAGCCGTAGGTGGCGCTGGTGTCCCCGGCCTCCGCGGTCACGGACTCGACGTCACCACGGGTGTTGTAGCCGTACACGCCCAGTTCGTCGACGCCTCCCGAGACCTTGATCTGCGAGAGCCGCTGGCCCCACGGCGAGTACTGGTAGGACGCGGTGACCGAGCCGGCGACCTCTTCGCTCAGCACCTCGCCCGACAGGCCGAGGTAGTTGAACTCGGTGGTCTTCCCCGCCGCGGTCTTGCTCACCGTCCGGTCGAACGGGTCGAACGCGTACTGCGTCACCGACTGCCCGCCCTCGCCGGTCAGCCTGGAGGTCTCCACCACGTGGTCGAAGCCGTCGTAGGTGTTGCGCTCCACGACCTTGCCACCACCCGTGACCGTCTCGAGACGGCCGAAGGGGTCGTAGTTGTAGGCCGCCACCGCGCCGCTGACGGTGGCCGACAGCAGCCGGTTCCGGTCGTAGGCGAAGGTGGACGACACGCCCTTCACGGTCTGCGAGATGACGTTGGCGTTGTCGTCGTGGACATACGTCTCGGTCGCCGAGACCGTGCCCGTCTTGGTCACCTGCGAGACCCGGCTCACCGGGTCGTAGGTGTAGGAGGCGGTCACGTCGACGTACGTCGACGTGGCGTCGGCGTTCATCTTCCTGCCGACGTCCTGCGCCTTGTTGCCGTTGGCGTCATAGGCCAGCGTGTGCTCCGAGACCAGCGTGCCGTTGGCCTTCTTCTCCTTCTGGGTCTTGACCGAACCGTCGAGGAAGTAGGTGAAGTCGACCGTGTTGCCGTTGGCCTTGGTCTCCTTCAGCTTCTGGCCGCGGTCCGTGTACGTGTACGACGTCACCTTCGGTGAGGCGTCCGTCGGCGTCTTGCCGACCGAGACCGTCTGCACCAGATCGCGCAGGTCGTAGGTGTACTCGGAGAACTGGTCGGGGTGTGTGACCGTCTCCGGCTGGCCGTTGGCGTCGTACGAGTACGACGTGGCCTTCTGCTCCTGGCCGCCCGCCGACTCGGTGACCTTCTGGACCTGGTTGAGGCCGGTGTACGTGACCGCGTACGCGTCGACCGTCGCGCCCGAAGACGTGTCGTCGATCGACGTCAGGTTGCCGTTGACGTCGTACGCGTAGTCGAAGGTGTGCTTCTCGGCGTCCGTGTCACCGGAGTTGTCGCGCACCAGCTTCACACCGTCGGCCACGACCTTGCCCGCGCTGTTCTGGAACAGCTGGAGCTTGGCCGCGTTGCCCTGGGTGAAGGTGAACGAGCCGAGCGAGACCCATGTGCCGGCCCCGGTGGCCTGGCTGATGGTCTTGTCCGTCGTGCCGGTGGAGTGCGTGACCGTGTACTTGGCCGTCGTCGCGGCGCCCGTCACCTGCGGGTACTTCACGTACGCGGTGTACGTGCCGTCCTCGGGGATGTTGAGCGTCCACGTGAAGGCGTCGGTGCCGGTGCCCGCCGCGTGCGTCTGGTGGTCGTAGCCCTGCTGGCCGGCGATGTCTCCCTTCGTCCAGGTGCCGGTGGCGGAGGTGTGCTGGGTGTCGGAGTTGTCGGCCAGGACCACCGACTTGCCGACCGGCACGCCGTCGTCCGAACGCGACTTGAGCTTGCCGTCCGGGTAGTACGACCACGTCATCGTGCGGTTCGAGGAACCGCCGGCGGACGTGAGCGTACGGGCGGTCTGCTTGCCCAGCTCGTCGTAGTCGTACGTGGTGGCGATGTCCCACGGGTCCGTGGAGGACTTCACCCACCCGTTGTCGAAGTAGGAGTAGGCGGTGTCGTTGCGGACCGTCTGCCCCTCCGACGGCGGCATCGAGGTCTTCGAGACCCGGCCCACCGCGTCGTAGAACGTCTGGGTGTAGACGTTCGGGTCGTTGTAACGGGCGTCGGCCGGGTCGTACGGCTGGAACTGCTTCACCGGACGGTTCAGCGCGTCGAACTCGGTACGGGACGCAAAGTCCTCCGTGTTCACCGTTTCCACACCACGCGGCGTGATGACCCGCGTCGTGTTGCCGACCTGGTCGTACTCGTACTTCGTCGACCGGTACGTGATGGTCGTGGTGCCGTCGTGCGGAACCTTGACCTCGGTCTTCTTGCCGCGCTCGTCATAGGTGACGGTCGTGGTGTTGTTCTCCGCGTCCGTCGTCGAGACGACCAGCGAGTCCTTGTCGTAGGCCCGCCCGGTGGTCTTGCCTGCGGCGTCCGTGACCTGTGTGACCCGGTGGTTCAGGTCGTACGCGGTCTTGGTGGTGTAGTCGGTGGTGTCCGCGGTCGCGTTCTTCTTCGGATCGATGACCGTGGTGACGTTGCCGACGTTGTCGTACTCGTACGCGACCTTGTCACCGGCCGCGTTGACGACCGAGGTGAGCTGGTAGATCGCGTCGTAGTGCTGGGTGGTGAGGTAGTCGTCCGGGTTCGCCGAGGTCAGCGTGCCCTTGGGCTCCGTCGTCGTCTTCAGGTGACCCGTCTTGTCGTACGTGTAGGCCGACCTGCGCTCGCTCGACGTGCCAGTGTCCTTCGGGGCGGTCGCCGAGGTGACCTGGTCCGCCGCGTCGTAGACCGCCGTGGATACGGCGCCGTTGGGCGCGGTCGACGTGGTGACGTTGTCGTTCGCGTCATAGACCGGAGCCGGGGTGGTGATGAGATCACCCGAGGCCTGGTCCTTCGGCACCGTCTTCACCAGCGGACGTCCGAACGTGTCGTACGTCTGCGTGGTCTTCTTGCCCAGCGCGTCGTTGACCTCGGTGACCCGGCCGCGCTCGTCGTAGACGAACGTGGTCGACTTGTTCAGCGCGTCCGTGATCGTCGCCGGGTAGCCGGTCGGACCGAAGTCGCTGTTCGTCGTCGGGTTCCCGTTCGGGTCGGTCGCCTTGGTCAGCTGGCCGTAGGAGTCGTAGTCGTACGACGTCGTGTAGTCACCCGCCGTCGCGGTGGCGACGCCCTTGGGGTCGGTGACCGTCTTCAGGTTGCCGAACGTGTCGTAGCCGAACTGCCAGGCGCGCCCCTCCGGAGAGGTCTTGCGCACCAGGTCGGCGGCGTAGCCGTCGGCCCGGGTCTGGTACTCGAACTGCTGCGCGCCGGCAGGGTAGGTGCCGGGCGCGCACTCCGACGGGGCCGGGACACCGGACTTGTTGTTCTCCGCGTCGCGCTGCCAGAGCGGGTAGCCCGTCTTCTGGTCGTAGCAGTACGCGGTCTTGGCGCCGTTGGCTTCCTCCAGGTACGTGACGTTGTTGTCCGCGTCCCAGCTCATCTTCGTGGTCTGGGACTTGGCGTTGGTCGTCTGGACCGGGCGGAAGAAGTCGTCCGTCACGTAGTCCGTGGCGTTCGACTCGGCGTCCGTCACCTTGGTGTCGGTGAACTCCGAGTTCGTCGCGTTCGCCGCATAGGTGAAGCCGGTGGCGCCGTTCAGCCGGTCGGTGATCGTCTTGGTCCACCAGTGGTACTTCGGGTCGTCACCGGCCTGCGGCGCGTAGTACGCCATGTCCGTAGCGTTGCCGCGCGGGTCGGTCGCCTTGACCAGCTTGACGTTCTTGTTCCCCTGCGTGGCGTCGTAGGTGAACTTGAACACCTTCGGCTGGCTGGAGCCGACACCGTCGGTGAACTGACCCAACAGGCCCTTGTCGGTGTAGTAGAAGGAGATCTTGCGGCCCGAGATGTCCGTCATGGACTGCACGTGGTCGTAGATCTTGGAGTTGGTCAGGTTGGTGCCGCTGACCTTGACGCCCGAGTCGTCGATGTACTCGTAGGTGGCGTCACCCTTCTTGTAGTAGTCGATGGTGAGCGACTGACGACCGGCCGGGTCGGTGATGTACTTGAGGAACTTGGTCGGCTTGTTGTTGGACTTGCGCTCCTCGTACGTGTAGGTCTGCGTGTTGCCGTTCTTGTCCACGGCCGACGTCATGTAGCCGTCGCAGCCGAACAGGAAGCGCGTGCCGTCCGGGCGGGTGAGAGTCCAGGCGTCGGGGACCGGGTCCTTGGACGGGGTGCAGTCCAGGCCCGGCTTGGCCTCCAGCTTGTAGTGGACGCCGGCCGGTGCCTTCCACACGCTGTCGGTGGCGTCCCAGCGGAAGACGTGCGTGGTGCCGTCGCCGTCCGGGAGGCGGACCTCCGTCGGGTTCGGGTTCGGGTGGAAGTCCAGCGGTGCGCCGAGGCGCGTCGGTCCCGAGAGCTGGGCCGACCAGCCGTGGCCGGTCACCGTGTCGGAGGTGTCCAGTGAGTTGTACGCGACGCGGGCGAAGGTGTTGAGCCCGCGGCCCGGGTTGGTGAAGGCGTTGTAGGACCAGACGCTGTTGCCGGCCGCCAGGTTGTTCATGACCGTCGAGCCGGCACCGGTGTTCTTGCCCGTGTACGAGTAGAACTTCTCCAGACCCAGCGTGTTGGACGTCGGGTCCTCGACCGCCACGTCCTGCTTCAGCGCGGGGATGCCGCCCGTACCGGCCGACAGCCAGGAGCCGTCCGAGATCCTGCGGACGTCCCAGCCCAGCACGTACTCGGTGCGCTTGTTGCCCGAGTCGGAGTTGATCGGGGTCTTGACCTGGGCCTGGATCGTGGCGGACTTGCCCGGCAGCAGCGCCGGGATCGCCGTGGCGACCTGGTTGCCGCCGGTCGTCACATCCGTGCCGTCGGGCAGCTTCCAGGTGTAGGACAGCTCCCGCTCACCGGCCGCCCACGCCGAGGACGTGGTGTTGGTGACCGTGAAGTCCACGGTGTACGTGGAGTTCGGGGTCATCCGGGACGGAGTCTGCGGCGCGTAGTAGGTGTCCTGGGTCGTGGAGTCGACGTAGATCACCCGCAGCAGCGGGCCGAGCTGGTAGTCGGCGGCCTCCGAGGACAGGAACAGGGTGCGTTCCTGAGGGCCGGTGGCCGACTCGTCCTTCAGCCTGACCATCGCGCCCTTGTTGCTGGACGGGGTGTCGACCCAGCCCTGGGTGAGGGAGGTGGCGTCCCACCAGTGGCGGCCGACGTCGTTGCTCCACTGCGGGGTGTAGTCGGACACGACGGAGCTGTGGTCGCCGCCGGGGGCGGTCCACGCGGTGGTGGAGGTGGCGTTGTTCCAGGTCGCCTGGGTCTCGTTGAAGTCCCTGGTCATGCCGTGGAGTTCGTAGACGGCGCCGTTGGTGCCCGTGGTCGTCTCCGCGCCCCACATGAAGAGCCGGGACTCCAGCACGGTGGCCGTGGCCGGGATGTCGCTCGTGGTGAACTTCATCGTCGCGCGCGTCTTGCCGTAGGTGGCGGAGTTGTTGCCGACGCTCAGCCACTTCTGGCCCACACCCCAGGACTGGATGGCGTCCTGGTTCGTGGTGGGCTGGGCCGAGGACAGGGTGGTGTCCGTGACTCCCGCGGTGCCCTGGACCAGCTTCATGGTGCGGCCGGCCTTCGGGATGCCCACCGCGCGGGTCGGCGAACCGAGAACCTGGCCGTCCTCGGTCCTGACCGCGATCTGGTAGTAGTACGACTTCCCGATCTCGTTCGGTGAGGAGTCCGGGGTCGGGACCGCGGTGGTGTCCGTGTACGTGGTCGCGGTCTTGGCGATCGGCGCGATCAGCGTGGCCGCGGACGGGGTGAACGCCTGCTGCGTGGAGCGGTGCAGCTGGTACTCGACGATGTCCAGGCCGCTGTCGCCGGTGGTGTTGTCGTAGGCCTTCCACGTCAGCTCGGGGCCGGTGCCGTGCACGACGGTCGGCGAGTCCAGCGCGGTGCCGACCGTGCCGTAGGTGACGGTCAGCCGCGGAACGGTCGCGGTCTCGCCGCCGTAGTCGCCGTCACCGGCCTCGTAGCGCGGGCCGCCGGTCGGGGCGGTGCCCGACTCGTCGGTGGCCTTCAGCACGAAGCCGTGGTTCGCGGTGCCGTCGAGCCACTTCTGGACCGTGTCGGTGACCGGGAACTTGTGCCACTGGTTGTACTCGCCGGTGTTCTTCACGATCGAGGCGGGGTTCACCCAGCGCACCGCGTCGGCGATGACGGCGGTCGTGGACGAGGCCGGGCCGTCGCCGAGGACGACCTTGCCGGCGGTGCCCTTGTCGAAGTCGATCTGCGAACCGCCGTTGAGGGAGGCCCACACACCGTTGGTGCCGGACTGCTGGTTGACCGTGTAGGTGGCGGTACCGTCCTGGCCGGTCACCGTGTACGGGGCGTTGGTGGCCCGGTCGGCCGCCGCGACGTAGTGCACGTCGACCCGGTAGGAGGCCGTCTCCGGCAGCTTCGGCTGCCAGGTGTAGGCGTCCCCGGCCACCGAGTCCTTGTTGTAGCGGTAGTCCTGGCCGATCGCGTACTGGGTCAGCGAGGAGCCGGAGGCCGGCCAGGTGCCGACCGCGGCCGTCGTACCCGCGTCACCGTCGTCGACCTGCACGCTGGTGCCGGACAGCTCACCCACCAGCGAGCTGGTGTTGGACCAGTTCGCCGTCGACTCGTCCCAGGCACCGGTCGCCCGGTAGGCGCCGATCGCGACGTCGTTGCCGTTGGTGGTGTGCGCCTGGTCGAAGTACATCTCCAGCCGCGCCGAGTCGATCTTCGTGCCGGCGGGGACCTCGCTCAGCGGGAACTTGATCAGCGAGCGGGAGGTGCCCGTGTCCGTCTTGCCCGCCGACAGCTTCCAGGTGGTGTCGAAGTTCACCGACGGCTGGTCGGAGAGCACCATCGTGTCCTGCGACTGCGAAGGAGTCGGCGCGATGGTGATCGTCGGATCGATCACCACCGGGTACTGACGGTCCTTCGCCGCCAGCCACGCCGCGTCCGGGGTGACCGTCAGTTTCCAGGACTTCCCGTCGCGTGTGAGCTTCTGGGTGACCTTGGTGCTGTACGTCCTGCCGTGGACGGACGCGTCCGCCTTCTTGGCATCCGTCATGTACGGCGCGGGGATCACCAGCGCGGGTGTGTGCGGCAGTTCGCCGTAGAAGGCGACCGAACCGTCCTTGCGCGCCTTGGGCGTCAGCCCCTCGGCATCCAGCGTGAACGTGAACGACACCGGCCCGTCCGGGCGCTCGGCCAGGACGATGTTCTCCTTGACCCGGCCGGGCCCGACCTCGTACGACAGGTCCGCGCCGTCCACCGCGTCCCGGTAGGTGACCGTGGAGCCCTTGGCCTCCGGCTTCAGGCTCTCGCCCGCGCCCTCCAGGCCGAACGTCACCGCACCACCGCCGTCGGCCTCGAACCGCATCAGCCGCGCGGTGTCGGAACCGAACCAACTGCGGCCGGTGTTCGCCGTGTTGGCGAAGTCGAAGCCCTTCGCCTTCGTGCCGTGCACGGAGGTGTCGATGGACTTCCAGGACTTGGACGCCGCGTCCCGGTAGGAGGTCGGCTCCGCCGACAGCTCCGCCTCGATCCGGCCGTCCGACAGCTGCCAGAACCGCGCACCGGACGTCCGCCGGGACGTCAGCTCCTTGACCCGCTTCGCCTCCGGCTCGTTCTTCCCCTTCGCGAGCTTCTGCCGGTCGGCAATCCCCAGCTCCCCGTACGACGGCGGGAGCTCCCTCTCCTTGCTGTCATCCGTCAGCCAGTCCGTTACGGTGTCGACTATTCCCTCGCCGTCATCACCGGAAACCGGTGCGGCATAAGCGATCTGCGGCAGCAGTGAACTCGTCACCGCAGATACCGCAAGGCACGCGACAAGCCTGCCCAATCTGGGTTTCACGCCAAGCCTTTCCTTGTGCGTCATGACATGCGCGCCGCACCGGCACCCGTCCCACCTGCCGGTACGGGAGGCCATGCGCAGCGGCGCCGAGGTTCTAGACGCTCCGCGATCGTCGAGTCAACCGAATCGACAAACGGGCGATTTCAGACTTGACGCCAATTCACCGATGTGCGATGTCCGTTATTTCCGGCCGCTGGCCACGCACTTCAACCGTCGTGTATAAACGCCGGGTTCCGCGCCGCGAGGTTCCGTTTCCGAGAGGAAGAGTTCATGGGCACAGAAGCCCGGAAATGCACGACGGCCACGGAGAATTCCGAGGGGCCGGAGGCCACCGGCGCGAGTGACGTGAGTGACGTCCAGGAGGCCGGGACCGGTGACGCCGGCGCCGGTCCGAAGCGTCGTCGCCTCGACCGCAGCGGGCTCGTCATCGCCGGCGCGACGGCGGCTGCCTGCGCGGGGCTCGTGCTGTACGGCGTCTTCACCACGACCGGGAGCGCGCCGGCGCCGAAGGCGACTCCCCGTGCCGAGGTGACGTACGAGGTCACGGGATCCGGCACGGTCGACATCTCCTACCGGGCCCTCGGCGCGTCCGGGGCCGACGCCGCCGTCACCGCATCGGGGGTCCGGCTGCCGTGGAAGAAGACCGTCGACGTGCCGCTCGGCAAGGACCCGGTGGTCAGCATCGTCCTCGACGAGCGGGGCGGCCGGGCCCGCTGCGCCCTCGCCATCCGTGGCAAGCACCTCCAGAGCTCAACGGCCTCCGGTGAGTTCGGCCGAGCCACCTGCACGGGAGAGCTCCCGGCGCCGGAGTGACGCCCGGCCGCCGCGAGCGCAGCGGCCGGGTCGAAGGGTGCCGTCGGGGGTGCCACCGCCCTCTCGCGGGTGCATCGCTCCTGGTTGGTGTCCCGGCCCTCGCCGACTCCGTCCCCGGCGGTTCGCAGACGACGGTCCCGTACCGGTAGCGGAGCGCAGGGCGTCTGACGACTCGGGTTGCGGGTGTATCGCTCCTGGTTGGTGTCCCGGCCCTCGCCGACTCCGTCCCCGGCGGTTCGCAGACGACGGTCCCGTACCGGTAGCGGAGCGCAGGGCGTCTGCGCCCGGACCTCACCGCGAGACTCGCCGCGGCGGGAGGGCATCACGGTCGCCCCGCCCCGCCCCGCACCGCACCGGGGCGCGGGCGGCCCCGTCCCCGGCGCGCCCCCGCCCCGGGAGGGGAGCCGTCCGTCAGCCGAGCGTGCCGCGCCTGATGCGGCGGACCCGGCGGGCCATGCGGCGGATCGCGGCGTGGCGGGGGACCGGGAGACCGCCGGGGAGGCCGAGGACCGTCAGACGGCGGCGCTTGAAGTAGCGTGCGCTCCCCGTCGTGAGACGGGCCGTCAGATATGTCTCCGCCGCCCCTCGCAGGTCCGCCCGGATCTGCGGCTGCATGGCGAACCCGACCGCCCGGACCAGCCCCGACACCTCCTCGTCCACCCGGCGCGGGGCACCGGGGCGGCTGCCCTCCAGGTCGGGGACCAGCGCGTCGGCCAGCGTCACCGGCACCCGGTTGCTGTTCTGGTACGGCTTCAGCCGGTCGAGCAGCGGCTCCGTCCCGAACCGCGCGACCGGGATGCCGTAGAACGTGCTCGCGGTCAGCAGCGCCGTGGAGAAGCACCCCACCACCAGCGCCGGCCTCAGCTGCCGGTACAGCACCTCCGCCAGCACCGGCCGGTCCAGCACGGTCAGTTCGGCGCCCAGGCCCTCCGCCTCGCGCTCCAGGGCCCGCGACCACGCCGCCGGCGCCGTCGGATGCGGCTTGAAGACGAGTCGGCGGTGGCCGTGGGCGACCGCGCCCCGCACCATCCCCACGTACAGGGCTTCCTCCTCCTCCGCGGTGAGGATGCCCAGGGCCGCCAGGTACTGCCCGAGCAGCAGCGCGGGCCCCTCGCCGCCGTCTGCCGGAACCGCCGCATCCCGGGTGTCCACCGTGGCTGCCAGGCCCTCCGCGTCGGCGGCGAGTTCGGCGACCACCTTGGTGAACGCCTCGGCCGGCACCGCTTCCGGCCGGGCCCCGAACTCCTCCAGCAGCAGCGGCGTCAGCCCCGGCACCAGATCGAGGTGCAGCAGCCTGCGCACCCGCTCGCCCACCAGCGGATCGATCTTGTTCCGCGTCGGGCCGTAGCTCATCAGCCCGTCCGCGTACACGTCGAGGCGGGCGTCCGGGAACAACTGGGCCACCGCGAGGGCGGGGTTGACCTGGATGGACTCCAGTGCCAGCTCGATCCGGTCGTCCCCGAGGTCCCACAGCATCCGCAGATACCGCTCCCACATCGGGACGTCGTCCGGGCGCGGCGACCAGCCGCCCGGGTGGAAGGGCGTGATCGCCTCGTTCCACGAAAGCACCCCGTCGAATCGGCCGCGCAGCCGCTCGAAGCCCGGCATCCGGTCGACCGGGGGCGCCGTCTCCGGGGTCGTCGCGTTGTTGCTCACCAGCAGCAGCCGCCGGTCCGCGGGTGCGAAGCGGCCGGTGTCGAGCGCCGCCGCCAGCGTCGCCGCGCCGTAAAGGGTGGAGACGAAGAAGATCTGCGTGGTCCGTGCGGTGCCCGGTCCGGTGCTCGGCGTCGTAGCCATCAGGCCGCTCCCGCCGCGCCGGAGACCGCCGGTGTTCCCGTCGCTCGGCGGCGCAGCCTGCGCAGTCGGGAGGAGCGTTCGCCGTCCATGCCGTCGAGTGCGTCCTTGAGAATGTCCTGCGGCATACGGTGCAGGGCGTCCGCGCTCATCGAACGCAGTTTCCGGGCCACGGACGGTTCGAACCTCTCGATCGATCCCAGATGATGGGAAATGACGGCGCAGTAGGTTCGGACGGCTTTCGGCAGAAGCCGCCCGGATTCCGGATCATTCGCGGTTTCTTCCAGTACCTGGTCGAAAGCCCTGATGAAATCCAGCTGCCGTACGTCACCGATCTGGGTCAGTGAAGAGGCGACCCCGCGGCGGTAGAAGATTCCCAGCAGACCCACCGCGGCGAAGGACTCCGCCCCGCGGTGCAGCCGCCAGATCCAGGGCCGGTCCTCGGCGGTCCGCAGGCCGTCCGTGAAGTGCAGCAGCCCCCGGTCCAGCAGCTCGCGCCGGTAGATGCCGGCCCAGGCCATGGGGTAGTCGACGGAGGTGGACCGGTCGGCGGGCAGGATCGCGTCACGCGGCCGGAGCACCTCGTTCCGACGGCCGACGGGCACCCGGAAGACCTTGCGCTCCCGGGCCGTGCACTGCACGTGGTCGGTGCGGACGAAGTCGACGCCGAGTTCCTCGGCGGCCGCGAGCAGCCGCTCGTAGTGGCCCGGGGCCAGCCAGTCGTCGCCGTCCAGGAAGGTGATGTACGCGCCGCTGGCGGCGTCCAGACCGGTGTTGCGGGCCGTGGCGAGCCCGCCGTTGCGTTCGTGTCTGATCAGGACCGCTCCCGGCAACTCGCGTTCGGCACGCTCCAGGATCTCCGGCGTTCCGTCCGTCGAGCAGTCGTCGACGAGCAGGAACTCGAAGTCCTCCCGGGCGTTCGCCCGGAGGCTTGCGAGGGTGTCGGGCGCATAGGCCTGGACGTTGTAGAAGGGCACGATGACCGAGAGCTTGACCACGCGCCGGAGATTAGGCGCGGGCCCCGTCATTCGCTCTGACCGCGGGAGGGACGGCGGGTGAACAAGGTGCGGCGGAATTGTTAACCCGAACGATTCCGTGGCTCTTTCGCCGTCCGTCGACGCGCTGTTAACCCTTTGTTGCTGCCGAGTTGGGCCGCCGAGCCGAATGCCTTTCTAACGTCCTCGGCGTGCCATCACGTACCAGCCAGGCGCCGCGCGTCGCCGTGCTCGCCGACTCCGACACCCGGTGGAAATGGGGCGCGCTCACCGCGCGCCGGATAGCCGCCGGGGACGACCCGGCGGCCTCCGCCGAACCGGCCGGATTCCTCCTGAGGGGGCGGGCGACGCCCACCGCCCGGCAGCTCGCCGAGGTCGGGGTCGCCGCGGACGGCGTGCGCGAGGTCACCGCCGCCGAGTTCCTCAGCGCGATACGCGACGAGGGGTACGACGTCGTCGTCCTCGCCCTCGTCGGCGGCGCCGTGCAGGCCGTGCTCCACGGGATCGCGGCCCTCCGGCTGCCCCGCCGGCCCGTACTGGTCACCGGCTACGTCGGCGTCGTCTACGAGAAGCTCGCCGACGGACTGCTGCTGCGGCACGGCGCGGACGTCGTCCTCGCCAACTCCCGCCACGACGCGGAACGGTTTCGCGCGGTGTACGAGGGGGTCGGCGCCGATCCCTCGGCGGTGACCGAGGCGGCGCTGCCGTTCCTCGGCGGCGCCCCGTACGAGCGGAGGGACGGCCGGGACACGGTGGTCTTCGCCGTCCAGCCGTCCGTCCCCGACAGCCGCTCCGACCGCGAGTACCTGCTCGGCCGGCTCGCCGGGCACGCGAGGCTCCACCCCTCCCGCGAGGTGCTGCTCAAGCTGCGCTCCCGGCCCGGCGAGCACACCACGCACCTGGAGGAGGTGCCGTACCAGAGGCTCGCCGAGCGGCTCCCCGGGGGGCTTCCGCCGAACCTCGGCCTCGTGTACGGGCACATGGGCGAGGTCCTGGACCGGACGGACCTGCTGGTCACCGTCTCCTCGACCGCCGCCCTCGAAGCGCTCCACCGGCGCATCCCCACCGCGATCCTCACCGATCTCGGCGTACGCGAGGCGCTCGGCAACCACCACTTCCTCGGCTCCGGGCTGCTCACCTCCTGGGACCGGCTCGACCGGGACCACCGGCCCGTACCCGACGAGGAATGGCTGGCCCGGCAGGGCGTCGCCGCCGACGGGCGGTACGGGACGGCCTTCGACGAGGCGCGGGAGCGCGTGGCCGCACTTCTGCGCCGGCCGGAGCTCCCGCCCGTCACCCCCTACTACACCG
This sequence comes from Streptomyces marianii, assembly GCF_005795905.1. Taxonomy (NCBI): domain Bacteria; kingdom Bacillati; phylum Actinomycetota; class Actinomycetes; order Kitasatosporales; family Streptomycetaceae; genus Streptomyces; species Streptomyces marianii. Next base: position 3,191,778 of record NZ_VAWE01000001.1, on the reverse strand, counting down.
CCACCACGGCACCCGGTTACCTGCCGGGGATCCTCGCCCGCCACCGTCTCGCCCCGGACGGCAGCCCGCTCCCGGGAACGGCGCCGGCCGCCGGTCCCACCGGGGTGCGCCGACTCGTCCGCGACGCGGTGCGCGGGGCGGCACGCGGCGCCTACCGCCACGGCGTGCAGCGCGTGGCGCCCGTCATCCGCCGCATGGGCGAGCTGTGACCGTTCCGAAGGCCAGAAGGAGCTCCACCTCATGACCACCGTCCTCGCCGTGATCCCCGCCAGGGGCGGCTCCAAGGGCGTGCCCGGCAAGAACCTCGCCGCGGTCGGCGGCGTGCCGCTCGTCGCGCGCGCCGTACGGGCCTGCACCGGATCCCCCCTGGTCACCGATGTCGTGGTGTCCACCGACGACCCGGCGATCGCGGACGCCGCGCGGGCGGCCGGAGCGGCCGCCGGCGCCGCCGGCCGGGTCCACTGCGTCGAGCGCCCGGCGGACATCGCGGGCGACACCGCGACCAGCGAGTCCGCGGTGCTCCACGCCGTGGACGCCTACGAGGCGGACCACGGCCGCACGGTCGATGTGGTCCTCCTCGTCCAGTGCACCAGCCCCTTCCTGACCGTCGACGACATCGAACGGGTCGCCTCCGCGGTGGCCAAGGACGGCGCCGACACCGCGGTCACGGTCGCCCCTTTCCACGCCTTCGTCTGGCGCCGTGAAGCGGCGGCGACGGGCACGCCCGCCCCCGCCGGTACCGCCCACGACGACGGCCGAGGCGTCAACCACGACAAGAGCCACCGCCCCCGGCGGCAGGACCGGCCCGAGGACTTCCTGGAGACCGGGGCCGCGTACGCGATGGACGCCCGCGGCCTGCGGGTCCACGGACACCGCTTCTTCGGGCGCACCGCGCTGGTCGAGACCGACCCCGCACGGGTCCTGGAGATCGACGACCCGCACGACCTCGCCCGGGCCCGCGTCCTCGCACCGCTGCTCGACCCGGTGGCCGTCCCCACCCGCGCGGACGTCGACGCCGTCGTCCTCGACTTCGACGGCACCCAGACCGACGACCGCGTCCTGGTCGACTCCGACGGACGCGAACTCGTCGCCGTGCACCGCGGCGACGGCCTCGGCATCGCCGCGCTGCGCCGTGCCGGGCTGAAGCTGCTGGTCCTCTCCACCGAACAGAACCCCGTCGTCGCGGCCCGGGCCCGCAAGCTCGGCCTCCCCGTCCTGCACGGCATCGACCGCAAGGACGCCGCCCTGGAGCGGTGGTGCGCGGAGAACGCGGTCGCGCCCGAGCGGGTCCTCTACGCCGGCAACGACGTCAACGACCTGCCCTGCTTCGGGCTCGTCGGCTGGCCCGTCGCCGTGGCGAGCGCGCACGACTCCGTGCGTGCCGCCGCCCGTGCCGTGACCACCACCCCGGGTGGCGCCGGCGCGATCCGGGAGATCGCCACCTGGCTTCTCGGTCCCACCCTCAGCACCCCCGCCCAGTAGGCCGAACCGTAAGGAACCCCTCATGAACTCCCGTCTGCGCACCCTCGGCGGCAAGACCGCCGGTCCCGGCCGGCCCGTCTACGTCACCGGCGAGATCGGCATCAACCACAACGGCGACCTGGACAACGCCTTCGCGCTGATCGACGCCGCCGCCGACGCGGGCTGCGACGCGGTCAAGTTCCAGAAGCGCACCCCGGAGATCTGCACCCCCCGCGACCAGTGGGACATCGAACGCGACACCCCCTGGGGCCGGATGACGTACATCGACTACCGCCACCGCGTGGAGTTCGGCGAGGACGAGTACCGCGCCATAGACGAGCACTGCCGCGAGCGCGGCATCGACTGGTTCGCCTCGCCGTGGGACACCGAGGCCGTCGCCTTCCTGGAGAAGTTCGACGTCCCCGCCCACAAGGTGGCCTCCGCCTCCCTCACGGACGACGAGCTGCTGCGCGAGCTGCGCGCCACCGGCAGGACGGTCATCCTGTCCACCGGTATGTCGACGCCGAAGCAGATCCGGCACGCCGTCGAGGTCCTCGGCAGCGAGAACATCCTGCTCTGCCACGCCACCTCGACCTACCCGGCCAAGGCCGAGGAGCTCAACCTCCGCGTCATCAACACCCTGATGCAGGAGTACCCGAACGTCCCGATCGGCTACTCCGGCCACGAGACCGGTCTGCAGACCACCCTCGCGGCCGTCGCGCTCGGCGCCGCGTTCGTCGAGCGCCACATCACCCTCGACCGCGCCATGTGGGGTTCGGACCAGGCCGCCTCCGTCGAGCCCGGCGGTCTGCAGCGCATGGTCCGCGACATCCGCACCATCGAGGCCGCCCTCGGCGACGGATTGAAGAAGGTCTACGAGTCCGAGCTCGCCCCGATGAAGAAGCTCCGCCGCGTCCCCGGCGTCGTCGCCGAGGCCGAGCAGAGCGAGCGGGCCGAGCCGGTCGCGGTCTGACTCCCATGGACCTCGCCTTCGTCGAGAGCCCGGTCCAGCTGCTGAACGTCCTGGAGTGGGCGCACACCCCCGCGCCGGCCGCGATACCCGCGCAGCCGGGACCGGGCGCCGCCCGCGGCGAGGCTGCCCGGGGCGGCGACCTGACGGTCGTCGTGCTCTCGCCCACCGATCCCATGTCCCGAGGGCAGCTGCGCCGGATGGCGGAGCTGGCGCGCGACGAGGGGATCACGGTGCGCTGGCAGGAGGCCCGCGGCGGCGCGGACGCGGTCGTACGGACCGTGCGGGCGCTGGGCCCCGTGCTGCGCCGGGCCGAGCGGATCGTCATCGGCGACCCGTTCTCCCGCTATGTGCAGCTCCTGCTCACCCTCGTGGGCACGCGACGGCTGACCGTGGTCGACGACGGCACGGCCACCATGGAGTTCGTGGCGCAGCTGACGCGCGGTGAACGGCTGGTGCGCTGGCACCGCCGCGGCCGCCGCGGCCCGCGCGAGTTGCTGCTCGCCCCGGTCTCGGCGGCCGCACGCCGGAGGCTCACGCCGTCGCGCTGCCGCGAGGTCGAGCTCTTCACCGCGATGCCCGTGGAGGAGGCGCCGGACGGCATCACCGTCACCCCCCACCGGTTCCGCTGGACGCGCACGCGGTTCGGCCCGCCGCTGCTCACCCGGGGCGTGGACCTGGTGGGCACCTCGCTCGTGGAGACCGGGGTGGTCGATCTCCAGCGGTACCTGGACGCCGTCGCCTCGCTCGCCCGTGCGCACGACGCCACCCGCTACTTCGCCCATCGCCGGGAGGGCGCGGACAAGCTGCGCCGGCTCGCGGCCGACACCGGTCTGGAGATCGTCCGGCCCGATCTGCCGCTGGAGCTGATCGCCCGGCGCGGCCCGGTCGGCCGTACGGTGCTGAGTTTCCCCTCCACCGTCGTGCACACCCTGCCGCTCGCGCTGGCGGGCACCGGTGTGACGGTTGCGGTGTGCGACATCGCCCCGGAGTGGCTCAGGGACACGGCGTCACCACGGGCCCAGGGCTTCCTCGCGGGGGTCACGGGCACGGCGCGCCACGTGCAGCGGCTCTCGGCGCCCGCCTGACGCGCCGGGCCCCGGCCCAGGCGAACGGACCAGGTCCCGGGGCCTACGAGCGGTCCGGAGCCCGGCCGGGGTGGACCGGGTGGCTCGGAGCTGACCGGGGAGTGGGGCGGTCCCGCCCCGCCCGGGTGCGGCCGGTGCCGCGTGGCCGGGGGCGCGACGGGCCGGCCGGTGCGGAGAGCCCGGGGGCGGGCCGGACCGGCGTACGGACGCTCCGAGCCGCCCGGCCCGGGTACCCGAACGGCCGACCTGGACGCGACAACAGGCCGGAGTGTCCATATCGTGGTCAAAAGCGGGTGAGCTTACCCACACCGAACGACGGCCAAGCGTCGTCAGACGCACTTTCTTCCCCCTATAGGGCTGAACTTTTGTTGATCTCGAGTTAGTTGGGCCTTGAAGGGGCCTACTCTTCAACGGGTGAACCAGTTGATGTCCCGCGAGCCCGACGCCGGCCTTCCCGGCGAAGCCGAGTTGCCCGGCGACTACGTTCTGCCCGGCACGCTGTCCGACGCCCTGCGCACCGAACTCATCGCCTTCCGCCGGGACTTGCACATGCACCCGGAGCTCGGGAACCAGGAGTTCCGGACGACTGCGGCGATCAAGGCGCGGCTGGAGGCCGCCGGCCTGCGCCCGCAGGTGCTGTCGACGGGCACGGGACTCGTGTGCGACGTGGGTACGGACGGGGTCCGGCCCGTGCTCGCCCTGCGCGCCGACATCGACGCCCTCCCGATTCCGGACACCAAGGCCGGCGTGCCGTACCGGTCGACCGTGCCGGACCGGGCCCACGCCTGCGGCCACGACGTCCACACCGCGGCGGTCCTCGGGGCCGGACTGGTCCTCGCCGACCTCGACCGGCAGGGCCTGCTGCCCCACCCGGTGCGGCTGATCTTCCAGCCCGCCGAGGAGGTGCTGCCGGGCGGTGCGGCCGACGCGATCGAGTCGGGGGTACTGGACGGCGTGGGCCGGATCATCGCCGTGCACTGCGATCCCCGTGTCGACGCCGGCCGGATCGGGCTGCGCGTCGGTCCCATCACCTCGGCGTGCGACCGGCTGGAAATCACCCTCGACGGCCCCGGCGGCCACACCGCGCGTCCGCATCTGACGACGGACCTCGTCACCGCCGCCGCCAAGATCGTCACCGAGGTCCCCGCGCTGCTGTCCCGCCGGGTGGACACCCGCTCCGGACTGGCCCTGACCTGGGGCCGTATCGAGTCCGGGCACGCCTGCAACGTCATCCCGCAGCACGCGGAGCTCGCGGGCACCGTCCGCTGTCTGGATCTGCCCGCCTGGCGCGAGGCCCCGGACCTGGTGCACGCGGCGGTCGACGAGATCGCCACGCTGCACCGCGCCAAGTCCCAGATCAACTACATCCGCGGGGTGCCGCCCGTGGTCAACGACCCGGTGATCACGGAACTGCTGCGCGATGCCCACGCCGCGCGGCGGGGATCGCAGGCGATCGAGGACACCGAGCAGAGTCTCGGGGGTGAGGACTTCTCCTGGTACCTGGAGCACGTTCCGGGTGCGATGGCCCGCCTCGGCGTCCGCGCTCCCGGCTCGGGCTCGCGCCTCGACCTGCATCGGGGCGACTTCGACGTGGACGAGGAGGCGATTCGTGTCGGCGTCGAGCTCTTCACGGCGGCGGCGTTGCTGGACGACCACCGATCGTAACCAGACAGTTCATCTTACGTTCGTCCAACGCGACGATCCGATAACGGCTGTCGAACACGTCTTTACCTGACATCTACGCGCGTTACGATCGCCGCAAAACCAGCGCCGGAAGTGGCGCTTTCGGTCAGGTTTATAAGGAGCCTCTAGTGCGCCGGATCACCAGGATCGCCACCGTGGGCATCGCGTCCACGGCACTCGCGTTGTCCGCCACCGCATGTGGCGGCAAGTCCTCGTCCGAGGCCGGATCGGGCAGTGGCGCCAAGGCGGCCATCGCCTACGACATCGGCGGCCGCGGAGACCAGTCGTTCAACGACGCCGCCTACGCGGGTCTCGCCAAGGCCGAGAAGGAACTCGACGTCACGGGCGCCGAGGCCGAGCCCAGTGAAGGCGAGGGCGACCCGGACAAGGTGCAGCGCCTCACCTCGCTGGCCCGGGCCGGCAACAACCCGGTGATCGGCGTCGGCTTCGCCTACGCCCCGGCCATCGCCGAGGTCGCGCCGAAGTTCCCGAACACCACGTTCGGCCTCATCGACGACACCTCCAAGACCGGCAAGAACATCGCCAACCTGGTCTTCAACGAGGAGCAGGGCTCCTACCTGGCCGGCGTCGCCGCCGCCAAGGTCACCAAGAGCAACACCGTCGGCTTCATCGGCGGCGTCGAGGTGCCGCTGATCAAGAAGTTCGAGGCCGGCTTCGTCCAGGGCGTCAAGGACACCAACAAGAACGTCAACGTCAAGGTCCAGTACCTGACCCAGCCGCCGGACTTCGGTGGCTTCTCCAAGCCGGACCTGGGCAAGGCCGCCGCGCAGGGCCAGCTCGACGCGGGCGCCGACGTGATCTACGCCGCCGCCGGTCTCGCCGGCTCGGGCTCGATCGAGGCCGCCGCCAAGGCCAAGAAGTGGGCCATCGGCGTGGACTCCGACCAGTACAAGCAGCGGGGTCTCGCCCAGTACCAGGACTACATCCTCACCTCGGTGACCAAGGACGTGTCCGGAGCCGTCTACAACCTGATCAAGTCGGTCAAGGACGGCAAGCCGCAGTCCGGTGAGGTCCGCTACGGCCTCGACAAGGGTGGCGTGGGCCTGGCCACCTCCAACCCGGCCTTCACCAAGATGACCGAGGTCACCGCCGCGATCGACAAGGCCAAGGCCGACATCATCGCGGGCAAGGTCACGGTCAAGACCGCCCCGTAACCGGGCGACGGGAACCACGGGCCCACGGGTCCGGAGGGGCGGCGCGCAGCAGCCCCTCCGGACCCGGACCGGGTTCCGTCCACCGGTTCTCGCTCTTTGTTGCTGCTACGCGCGTAGAGTTCATTCGGGCGCGATAGCTTCGCCACCACCCCTGACCGCGGAACTGCCCGCCCCCACGCCTGCCCTGCCCCTGCTTCTCGCTCCTTCCTCCAAGGAGAGTGCGTCATCAACGCGTCCAGTCCGTCATCGCCGCCGGCTGCTGCCGCCGTGGAACTGCACGGCATCACCAAGCGCTTCCCCGGCGTCGTCGCCAACCACGACATCGACATCACCATCCGCAAGGGCACAGTCCATGCTCTCGTCGGTGAGAACGGTGCCGGCAAGTCGACCCTCATGAAGATCCTCTACGGCATGCAGAAGCCGGACGAGGGCACCATCACCGTCGACGGCAACCAGGTCAGCTTCCACAGCCCGGCCGATGCCATCGCCACCGGCATCGGCATGGTCCACCAGCACTTCATGCTGGCCGACAACCTCACCGTGCTGGAGAACGTCGTCCTCGGCGGCGAGAAGCTGTACGGCATCGGCGCCCAGGCCCGGAAGAAGATCAAGGACATCTCGGACGCGTACGGGCTGAACATCCGCCCGGACGTCCTCGTGGAGGAGCTCGGTGTCGCCGACCGCCAGCGCGTGGAGATCCTCAAGGTCCTCTACCGCGGTGCCCGCACTCTGATTCTCGACGAACCGACCGCCGTGCTGGTCCCGCAGGAGGTCGACGCGCTCTTCGACAACCTGCGGGAGCTCAAGGCCGAGGGCCTCACGGTCATCTTCATCTCGCACAAGCTGGGCGAGGTGCTGTCGGTCGCCGACGACATCACCGTCATCCGCCGCGGTACGACCGTGGGCACCGCCGACCCGCGCACCACCACCCCGAAGCAGCTGGCCGAGCTGATGGTCGGCAGCGAGCTCCCCTCGCCGGAGACGCGCGAGTCGACGGTCACCGATGTGCCGATGCTCGACGTCGGCAACCTCCGGTTGACCGCGGTCGACCCCGACGGCGTCGTCCGCGAGGTCCTCGCGGGCATCACCCTCACCATCCACAAGGGTGAGGTCATGGGCATCGCGGGGGTCGAGGGCAACGGCCAGACCGAGCTCATCGAGGCGCTCATGGGCATGCGCGACCCCGACGGCGGCATGATCACCCTCGACGGTGCCGACATCTCCCACGCGCCGACCCGCAAGCGCCGCGAGGGCGGGATCGGGTACATCCCCGAGGACCGCCATCGGCACGGTCTGCTGCTGGAGTCCCCGCTGTGGGAGAACCGTATCCTCGGCCATGTCACCGAGCGCCCCAACAGCAAGAACGGCCTGCTCGACCTCAAGGCCGCCCGGAAGGACACCGAGCGGATCGTGCGCGAGTACGACGTCCGCACCCCCGGGATCGAGGTCACCGCGGCCTCCCTCTCCGGCGGCAACCAGCAGAAGCTGATCGTCGGTCGCGAGATGAGCCACGCGCCCAAGCTGCTGATCGCCGCCCACCCCACCCGTGGTGTGGACGTCGGCGCGCAGGCGCAGATCTGGGACCAGATCCGCGAGGCCCGCCGCGAGGGCCTCGCGGTGCTGCTGATCTCGGCCGACCTGGACGAGCTCATCGGGCTCTCCGACACCCTGCGGGTGATGTACCGCGGCCGGCTGGTCGCGGACGCCGACCCCGCCACGATCACCCCCGAGGAGCTGGGCTCGGCCATGACCGGCGCCGCCACCGGCCACCTTGAGCGCCACGAGAACGGAACCGGTGAGGGCCGATGAGGAAATTCGACAAGGACCGGCTGATCCTGGGCTTCGCCGGACCGGCGCTCGCCCTGGTCGTCGCCTTCGTGCTGACCTCCGTGGTGCTGCTGGTGTCGGGCCTCAGCCCCATCGAGCCCTACCAGCTGATGGCGGAGCAGGTGGAGTTCACCGATGTCCAGGTGAACATCCTCAACCAGAGCGGCATCTACTACCTCGCCGCCCTCGCCGTCGCCATCGGCTTCCGGATGAACCTGTTCAACATCGGCGTCGACGGCCAGTACCGCCTCGCGGTGATGCTGGCGGCCGTCGTCGGCGCCTCCGTCGAGCTGCCCGGCCCGCTGCACGTCGCGCTGATCGTGCTCGTCGCCATGCTCGTCGGCGCGCTCTGGGCCGGTATCGCGGGCATCCTGAAGACGACCCGAGGGGTCAGCGAGGTCGTCTCCACGATCATGCTGAACGCCATCGCGACCAGCCTGATCGCCTGGCTGATCCTGCCCGCGAACCTCGGTGTGCAGCCCAAGGGCTCCAACGACCTGACGACCGGAGAGATCGCCGAGTCCGGCTGGGTCCCCGGTCTCGAGCTCGAAGGCGGCACCATCTACGGCTTCACCTTCGTCGCCTTCGCACTCGGCCTCGTCTACTGGTTCGTACTGAACCGCACCCGCTTCGGCTTCGACCTGCGCGCCACCGGCGCCAGCGAGTCCGCGGCGCAGGCGAGCGGCGTCGACGCCAAGAAGATGGTCATGACCGCCATGCTGATCTCGGGTGCGGTCGCGGGCCTCGCCGGCATGCCGATGCTGCTGGGACAGACCCACACCTACAGCCTCAGCTTCCCGGTGGGCGTCGGCTTCACCGCCATCACCATCGCGCTGCTGGGCCGCAACAGCCCCATCGGCATCTTCTTCGCCGCCGTGCTCATCTCCTTCCTGGAGAAGACGGCGGAAGGGCTCGGTCTCGCGGGGTACCCCAAGGAGATCTCCATCATCATGCAGGGCCTGATCGTGATCGCGGTCGTCGTGTCCTACGAACTCGTCCGCCAGTACGGGCTCCGCCGCCAGCAGCAGAAGGTCGGCGAGGAACTCGCCGCCCAGGCCCGCAAGAACCGTGAGGAGGTGGCCGCGTGACGACCACCACGGCCGTCCCGGCCGGCGCGGCGCCCATCAAGCGCGCCCGTCGCACCCTTTCCGTGCCCATGATCCTGCTCATCATCGCGGGCGGTCTGGCACTGTTCTCGCTGGTCCGCGTCATCAGCGGCGCCAACGACCTCACCTCGGTCGGGCAGGTGTCCGGCGCCCTCCAGCTCGCCGTGCCCATCGGTCTCGCCGGTCTCGGCGGCCTGTGGGCCGAGCGGGCAGGCGTGATCAACATCGGCCTCGAGGGCATGATGATCCTCGGTACCTGGTTCGGCGCCTGGGCGGGTTACCAGTGGGGCCCGTGGACGGGCGTCGCGGTGGGCATCATCGGCGGCGCGCTCGGCGGCCTGCTGCACGCGATCATGACGGTGACGTTCAACGTCAACCACATCGTCTCCGGTGTCGCCATCAACATCCTGGCCGTCGGTGCCACCCGCTACCTGTCCGACTTCACCTTCGCCGAGGCGCCGGGCGGCTCCTCGAAGCAGTCCCCGCGCATCGACGCGATCACCGAGATCACGATTCCCGGGCTCTCGGACGCCCTGGCGGACCTTCAGGCCAAGCACTGGTTCTTCGTCTCCGACCTGGCGGGCGTGCTCGGCGGACTGGTCACCAACCTCTCCCTGCTGACCGTCATCGCGCTGCTGCTCGTGCCCGCCACCTGGTGGGTCCTGTGGCGCACCGGCTTCGGTCTGCGGCTGCGGTCCTGCGGTGAGAACGCCGTCGCCGCCGAGTCCCTCGGCGTGAACGTCTACAAGTACAAGTACATCGCCGTGATCGTCTCCGGTGCGCTGGCCGGACTCGGAGGCGCGTTCCTCGCCATCGTTTCCACGGGCATCTACCAGGAGGGCCAGACCGGCGGCCGAGGCTACATCGGTCTCGCCGCCATGATCTTCGGCAACTGGATGCCGGGCGGACTGGCGCTCGGTGCCGGACTGTTCGGCTTCACCGACAGCCTGAAGCTGCGCGGCGGCGCCGAGAACGTCCACGCCATGCTTCTGCTCCTGGCGATCCTGCTGGTGCTGGTCTTCGCCTGGCAGCTCTACAAGAGGAAGCACTGGCAGGCGGGTATCTGCCTCGGTGTCTCCGGTCTGCTCTTCGCCTGGTACGGGCTCACCGACGCGCTGCCCAGCCAGTTCGTGGACGCCGCTCCCTATGTGACCACCCTTCTGGTGCTCGCGCTGTCGGCGCAGCGTCTGCGGCCACCCAAGGTCATCGGACAGCCGTACAAGAAGGGCCAGGGCAAGTGACGCCCGGCCCCGCGCCGGCGGCCGACGCCGGCGCCGTCGACTGGGGAGCCCTGCGGGAGGCGGCGCGGGACGCGATGTCCCACGCGTACGTCCCGTACTCGGGCTACCCGGTCGGCGCGGCCGCCCTCGTCGACGACGGTCGCACGGTCAGCGGCTGCAACGTCGAGAACGCCTCGTACGGACTGTCGCTGTGCGCCGAGTGCGGGCTCGTCTCGCAGCTGAACGCCTCGGGCGGTGGCCGGCTCACGCACTTCACCTGTGTGGACGGCAACGGCGACGTACTGATGCCGTGCGGCCGCTGCCGCCAGCTGCTGTACGAGTTCGGCGGCCCCGGCCTGCTGCTGGAGACCGAGGCGGGCATCCTGCCCCTCGCCGAGATGCTGCCCCTGGCCTTCGGCCCGCAGAAGCTCGGCCCGCAGAAGCTCGGCCCGGAGAAGCTCGGCCCGGAGGAGCTCGGCCCGGAGGAGCTCGGCTAGTGCCGCGTCGGGCAGCGTTCGCTCCGTCGCGGCGCCCGGCACGGCGGCTCGCGGCGTTGCCGGATCAACCGAGTAGGCCCCCTACGGGGTCGATCCGGCACCTTGCGTTCTTCCCCTCGGCCCGGGAGGGCCTGGGGAGGCCCCACCCCCTCGGCCCGGGAGGGCCTGGGGAGGCCCCACTCCCTCGGCCGGAGGGCCTGGGGAGGCCCCACTCCCTCGGCCGGAGGGCCGGGGGAGACCCCGTGCACCGGACGCCGCTCCTTGACGGGCACACCTTGCCCGAGGCGGCACTAGGCCCCGCAGGGCCATGACCCGGCGGCCCCTCCGCTGTTCCGGCGGAGGGGCCGCGACATTCCCGCACCACCTGGTTCGCACCCGGAAGGACCCAAAGCACATGGACGCCATCTCCGTCATCCGCACCAAGCGCGACCGAGGCGAGCTCACTCCCGAGCAGATCGACTGGGTCATCGACGCGTACACCCGCGGCGAGGTCGCCGACGAGCAGATGTCGGCGCTGGCGATGGCGATCCTGCTGAACGGCATGAACCGTACGGAGATCGCCCGCTGGACCGCCGCGATGATCGGGTCCGGCGAGCGCATGGACTTCTCGTCACTGTCGCGCCCGACCGCCGACAAGCACTCCACGGGCGGCGTGGGTGACAAGATCACGCTCCCGCTGGCCCCGCTGGTAGCCGCCTGCGGCGCAGCCGTTCCCCAGCTCTCCGGCCGTGGCCTCGGCCACACCGGCGGCACGCTCGACAAGCTGGAGTCCATCCCCGGCTGGCGGGCGCTGCTGTCCAACGAGGAGATGCTGCGGGTCCTCGACACCACCGGCGCGGTCATCTGCGCCGCGGGCGACGGGCTCGCCCCCGCCGACAAGAAGCTGTACGCCCTGCGCGACGTCACCGGCACGGTCGAGGCCATCCCGCTGATCGCCTCCTCGATCATGTCCAAGAAGATCGCCGAGGGCACGGGCTCGCTCGTGCTGGACGTGAAGGTCGGTACCGGCGCCTTCATGAAGAACATCGAGGACGCCCGCGAGCTCGCCTCCACCATGGTCGGCCTCGGTACGGACCACGGGGTGAAGACCGTCGCGCTGCTGACCGACATGTCGACGCCGCTCGGCCTCACCGCGGGCAACGCCCTGGAGGTCCGCGAGTCCGTCGAGGTGCTGGCGGGCGGCGGCCCGGCGGACGTCGTGGAGCTGACCATCGCACTGGCCCGTGAGATGCTCGACGCGGCGGGGATCAAGGACGCCGACCCGGCGAAGGCCCTGGCCGACGGTTCGGCGATGGACGTCTGGCGCCGCATGATCGCCGCACAGGGCGGCGACCCGGACGCCGCGCTGCCGGTCGCCCGCGAGCAGCATGTGATCACGGCTCCGGCCTCGGGCGTGCTGACCCGTCTCGACGCCTACGAGGTCGGCGTGGCGGCCTGGCGCCTGGGAGCCGGCCGGGCCCGCAAGGAGGACCCGGTGCAGGCGGGCGCGGGCGTCGAACTCCACGCCAAGCCCGGCGACGAGGTCACCGCGGGCGCCCCGCTGATGACCCTGCACACGGACACCCCCGAGAAGTTCGACTACGCCCTGCAGTCCCTGGAGGGCTCCTTCGACATCGCCGCACCGGGCGCCTCGTACGAGGCGACCCCGGTGGTGCTGGAGCGCATCGCCTGACCCGGGCGAGCGCGGGCACGGGCCCGGGTGACGTCTTTCGGGCGAACGGGACCGGTGGTGGGCCGCCGGTCCCGTTCGGCATGCTGGACCCGGTGACGCACCGACAGAGGAGACCGCCATGGGCGCACTCAGCGTCGACCCACCGGCACCTCACGGCCAGGAGTGGGACGGCCTCGTCCGTCTCCGGGAGGAGACGGACGCACCAGAGGATCGACACGGGGCCTTCCCCGTCGGCTGACTTCCCACCCGGTCTCCCACGCGCACCGGCCCCAAGCGGGAAGTGGCCGTGCCGACCGATGAGTCGCCGTCGCGGGCGCGGTCTCCTCTCGTGTGGACAGCACTCGGCAGCCGATCGTCGTGGAGCTCATCGGCCGGATCACCCCGGCCGATGTGCCGCTGTTGTGCGCCCGGCTGCGGAGACGAGCCACCGGGGACTGCGCCGGCCGGGAGGTCGTGTGCGACGCGGCCCGGCTGACCGTCGCCGATCTGACCGCCGTCGAGGCCGTCGCCCGGCTGAGGCTCACCGCCCGCAGACTCGGCCGGGAGCTGCACCTGGCGAACGCCGGTCCCGAACTGCTCACGCTGCTCGCCCTCGCCGGACTGGGCGACGACGACCCGGACCGGCCCTCGCCGGTCAGCCCCCGGCGCTGAGCCGCTCCGGCAGTCCGAACAGCGGGAACCAGCGCTTGGTGTCCAGGTAGAAGTCCATCGCGCCGATCCGGCTGCCGGCGATCTCCAGCACGATCAGCGCCCAGGGCTCGTACCCCTCGCCGTCCCGGCTCGTGTGGTACTGGGCGAAGGCCGGCGAGCCGTTGGCCACCGTGGGCACCAGCTTCGAGCCGCGGCACACCTCACCGACGTTGAGCATCCAGCCCACGATGTCGTCGTGGCCGCGCAGCCACAGGTCGTACGGCGGCATGGACATCGTCGCGTCCTCACGCAGCAGTGCCGTGAGCGCCTGCATGTCGTACCCCTCGAAGGCGGCGACATAGCGCTCCAGCAGCTTCTGCTGCTCCCGGTCGAGCGGGTCCGCGGGATCGGAGTCCGAGAGGTCGTACTCGGCGAGGGTGGCGCGGGCCCGCTGGAGCGCGCTGTTGACCGAGGCGACGGACGTGCCCAGCAGCTCGGCCACCTCGGCGGCCTTCCAGGCCAGCACCTCCCGCAGGATCAGCACCGCGCGCTGCTTCGGCGGCAGGTGCTGCAGCGCCGCGACGAACGCCAGTCTGATCGACTCCCGCGCCACCGCCGTGTCGGCCGGGTCTGCCACCGAAGGCAGCACCCGCCCGTCCGGCACCGGTTCCAGCCAGGTGATCTCCGAACGGGCGGTGAGCTGCGCCTGGGCCACCGGGGTGGCGTCGGTCAGGTCCATCGGGCGGGCCCGGCGGTTGCCCGCGTTCAGCATGTCCAGGCACACGTTCGTGGCGATGCGGTACAGCCAGGAACGCAGCGAGGACCTCCCCTCGAACTTCTCGAAGCTCTTCCAGGCCCGCACCATGGTGTCCTGGACCGCGTCCTCCGCCTCGAAGGCCGATCCGAGCATGCGGTAGCAGTAACCGGTGAGCTCCGTCCGGTAGCCCTCCAGCCGGGACTCGAGGTCCTGCGTCGTTGCCAGATCACCCATGGGTCCACCCCTGTCGCCATCCGCACCAGCCCTTCGGACGCTACCGGAGCGGACTGACAACGAGCGTCAGGTTCCGGGCTTGCGGCCGTAGACGTACACGTCGTCCCCGTTCTTGAGCAGGTTCCAGTACGCCTTGGCGTCCGCCGGCCGCATATTGACGCAGCCGCCGGAGCCCGGCGGGTTGTACATGCTCTTGGTGACCGAGTGGAACGCCTGCCCTCCGTCGAAGAACTGCGAGTACGGCATCCACACCTTGTAGATCGTCGACCAGTGGTTGGCGCTGCGGTAGTAGACCCGCTTCGCGCCGGTCCGGGTCTCCGCGCCGTCCCGCCCGGTCCGCACCGGCACCGGCCCGTACTTCAGCTTCGAGCCGTCCTGGATCCAGCTCAGCTGCCTGGTCAGGTCGACACAGGCGATGCGCCCCTTGTCGGTCGGGCACGTGCCGGCCTTGTTCGGGGTCGTGCCCGCGGCCCGTTGGGCGAGGATCGTGTTCATCGTGCGCCAGGTGACCGGACCCGCGTAGCCGATGGTCGGGGTGATCCCGTGCCAGCGCTGGAAGGTCTGGATCGCCTTGCAGTCGGACGGCGACTGCCGCCCGTCGACCTTCAGGCCCATGAACTTCTCGACCTGCCTCTGGTACGGCCCGGTCGACGTCGTGCACGACGCCGCCTGGGCCGGCGCGGCTCCGAGCGCGAAGCCCAACGGCACCACCAGCCCGGTGATGCCGAGGGCGACACCACCCCGTCTCCGTATGGTCCCCCGGTGTCCTGCACGACTCACGGTCACCAACTCCCCTGTACGCCCGGCGCGGTTGCCTCGACCTTTGGACGCGTACGGGGGAGCCGCGGTTGTAGGGAGGAGAGGACCGATTCGGCGGATTTCCGGGACCGTCGTCACACGGGCCTCAGTGGCGAACTGCCGCCGCGGAGAGAATCGGCCGGCGTTCCCGCGCACGTGCCGCGTACGACCCGTACAGCGTGATCGACACGACGCCGAGCACCGCGAGCAGCCCCAGCAGGACCGTGCCCGCCCAGCCGCCGGAGTGGAAGGCGACCGCGCCCAGCGTGCCGCCCGCGCTGCTGCCCAGGTAGTAAGCGGACTGGTACAGGGCCGAGGCCTGGGCGCGGCCCGTCGTCGCGGTACGGCTGACCGAGGAGGAGGCCACCGCGTGCCCCGCGAAGAAGCCCGCCGTGATCAGCACCAGGCCCAGGAGCACCGCGGTCAGCGAGTCGGCGAGCGACAGCAGCAGACCCGCCGCCGTCGTGCCGACCGCGAGGTAGAGCGCACCGCGCCGGCCCAGCCTGCCCACGAGACGGCCCGCGGCGGCCGACGCGACCGTGCCGACCAGATAGACCAGGAAGACGGAGCCGACGACACCCTGGGGGAGGCCGAACGGGGCGCCGACGAGGCGGTAGCCGATCACGGTGTAGACCGCGCCGAAGACCGTCATGAACAGTGCGCCGATCCCGTACAGCCGCATCAGCAGAGGATCCGACAGATGACCGCGGACGGTGCGCGCCAACGCGCTCGGGTTCAGCGAACCGGGCGTGAAGTTCCGCGCCTTCGGCAGCAGCAGCCGGAACGCGACGGTGCAGACCACCGCCATCAGCCCGACCGCGGCGAGCGCTGCCCGCCAGCCCCAGGCCTGCGAGACCCAGCCGGTCACGATCCGGCCGCTCATCCCGCCGATGCTGTTGCCGGCGACGAACAGCCCGATCGCGGCGACCAGCGCCTGCGGGCGCACCTCCTCCGCCAGGTACGCCATCGCCGAGGCGGGGACGCCGGCCAGTGCCGCGCCCTGGACCGCACGCAGGGCCACCAGCCACTCCGGGCCGGGCGCGAGCGGCACCAGCAGCCCCAGGACCGTCGCCACCACCAGGGACACCGTCATCAGCCGCACCCGGCCGAACCGCTCGGACAGCGCACTCAGCGGCAGCACGCACAGGGCGAGCGCCCCGGTGGCCGCGGAGACCGTCCAGCTGGCCGCGCTCGCGGTCACGCCGAAGTCGTCGGACAGGGCGGGCAGCAGGGCCTGGGTGGAGTAGAGGAGGGCGAAGGTGGCCACGCCCGCGGAGAAGAGCGCGAAGCTCATCCGCCGGTAGCCGGGGGCTCCGGGAGCGAGGCGCGACGAGGTGGGTTCGGGGGACGGCGAGGAGAGGGCACCCACGGTGGTGGGCGCCCCGGTACTTGCGGAAGGCATACTTCGAAGGTAGGCGCATCGTTTTGATGCGTCCAATGCATGGAACGGCTTTAATCGTTCCCATGGCGCATGAATACAGCTCACAGGCTCACCTGTCACCGAGCAGTTACGAAGAAGACATGCGGCTGCTGCTCGCGCCGCGCCTGGCGTACTTCGCCGGGGTCGCCCGGCAGGAGCATGTGACCAGGGCCGCGCAGGAACTCGGCGTGCCCCAGTCGACCCTGTCGCGCGCCATGGTCCGCCTCGAACAGGACCTGGGGGTGACGCTGTTCACCCGAAAGGGCCGCACCGTGTCGCTGACGCCAGCGGGCCGCGACTTCCTCGTCTCGGTGGAGCGGGCGCTCGGCGAGGTGGAACGTGCGGCGGAGTCGGTACGCGCCGACGCCGACCCGTCCGGGGGCAAGGTCGCCTTCGGATTCCTGCACACCATGGGTTCCGAGACCGTGCCCGAACTGATCCGGGCGTTCCGCGTCGACCACCCCCGGATCCGCTTCACGCTCGTGCAGAACTACGGCGAGGCGATGATCGAGCGGCTCCGGGCCGGCGAGCTCGACCTCTGCCTCACCTCACCGGTCCCGGACGCACCCGACCTCGTCGCCCGGCGCCTGGACGAACAGCGGCTGCGGCTCGTCGTGCCCGACGACCACCGGCTCGCCACCCGGAAACGGGTCCGGCTGGCCGAGGCGGCGGACGAGACCTTCGTGACCCTCGAACCGGGCTACGGGCTGCGGCGCATCACCGACGCGCTCTGCGCCGAGGCGGGATTCTCGCCGCGCGTCGCGTTCGAGGGGGAGGAGGCCGAGACGCTGCGCGGTCTGGTCGCCGCGGGTCTCGGCGTGGCCCTGCTGCCCCCGCCGGCGGTGCCGCGCCCGGGCGTGGTCGAGCTGACGGTGACGGCACCGCGGGCGATCCGGGAGGTGGGGGTGGCGTGGCTGGACGGGCACGCGGACACTCCGCCGGTGGCGGCGTTCAAGAAGTTCCTGCTGTCGCGCCGGGGCAACCTGCTTCCGGACTGAGCCGCTCGCCTGGGGCCCGGTGCCGCGCCGGTGAACGCGCCCGCGCACCGGAGTGCGGCGCCCCTCCGCGCGAGGGACGCCGGGGCGGCGTTCCCGTACCGCCGGCCCCCGTCATCTTCTTCGCGGTCCGGTAAGAGGACCGCTGGCCTCCGGGCCCGGCATGACCGTTCCCCCCTGTCGAACGGATGACCTGGGGGTGCACGTACTGCACGGCGGGCCCGTGCCGTCAGTGGCGCAGCGCCCTCCCGAAGCCCGCGGCGAGCGGCATCCGGAGCCCCAGCGGCGGGGGCGCGGCGAGCGCGTCCGCGACGGGGCGGGCGTAGGCGCGCGAGAGGAGGGAGCCGATGACGAAGTCCGCGGCCAGCGCCTGGACCTCGACCTGGTACTGCCGCAGCGCGTGCCCGTCCGAATGGACCTCGAACCGGCACGTGTCCCGGTTCGCCTTCTTCGCCCGCTCCGCCAGCCGGTACGACAGCTCCGGATCGCTCCTCGCGTCGTTCGTGCCGTGCACGATCAGGACCCGGCGGCCCACGAGCTGCTTCACCGGTTCGGGTTGCGCCGCGACGTCGTCCTCCGGCAGCCAAGGGGCGAGAGCCAGCACGGAGTTGACGGCGCCGTGCCCCGCCGCGTGGAGGGCGGCCCGCCCTCCCATGCCCTGTCCGGCCAGGCAGACGGGTACGTCACCGTAGCGCCGCACCGCCTCGTCCGCCGCCCGGGACGCGTCCGTCGCGAGCCGGGCGTCCGTGCCGTTCCAGCCGCGCCCGCCGTAGCGCACGACGTGCGCGACGAGGCCGTCCCCGCGGCCCGCCCGGGCCAGGGAGCGCGCCAGTGGCAGGGCGGAGGCGCGGGCGAGCGCGGACGGGCGGCGTGCCGACTCGGGCTCACCGTCCGGCAGCACCAGCACCACTGCGGTGACGACGCCGTCCGCCGCCTCTCCGCCCGGCCGGACGGCGCGGCCCAGCCGGGCCCGCGCGGCCGTGCCGCTCCGCCGTTCCCCTCGTGCCGCGTTCCCCTCGAACCGGGCACGGGCCGTTCCCGCCGCGCCGGCCGTGCGCCCCCACCAGCGGGGCAGTGGGTGGTGTGCCATCAATCCTCCTGAGCAAGGGGACCACCGGCTTCAGCCGATGGGGGAGCACCGGTCGGACCGCCATAGCCGTGGACCACCCCGCAGCACCTCCCGCGCCCGCCCGCCCGTCCTGCGGGCGAGCCGAGAAGGGAAACCGCGTCACCCGGGCGAAGTCCGCACGCACGGCGTGCGGGTTCACCGTGAACGCGGACCACGTCGGCGCGTCGAACGTCCTCGGCAGGGCCGGGCCGTCCCCCTGCGAGGCGGCGCGGCCACCGGCACGGGAAGCCCGCGCGTTCGCGCGTGGGTGGAGTCACGGCAGAACAGTCTCAGAAGGGCAGGTGTACTCCACCCGTCCGCACGGTCACTGTTACGTATCGACAGGTGATTCGTGCAGCTGCCTTCTACGCGCGTAGGGACTAGAGTGCGGAGATGACGAGCCAGACACCCCACGCATCCTCCCGGGGAAGCGCCCCCGGGCACCAGGGGCCCACCACGGACCAGATCCGCCGCGCCCCGAAGGTTCTTCTGCACGACCATCTCGACGGCGGGCTGCGCCCCGGCACCGTCATCGACCTCGCCCGCGCCGTCGGCTACGACGCCCTGCCCGAGACCGAGCCGGACAAGCTCGGCGTCTGGTTCCACGAAGCGGCCGACTCCGGCTCGCTGGAGCGCTACCTGGAGACGTTCGCGCACACCTGTGCCGTCATGCAGACCCGGGAGGCCCTCAAGCGCGTCGCGATCGAGTGCGCCGAGGACCTGGCCGAGGACGGCGTCGTGTACGCCGAGGTGCGGTACGCGCCGGAGCAGCACCTCGAAGCGGGGCTGACCCTCGAAGAGGTCGTCGAGGCCGTCAACGACGGTTTCCGGGAGGGCGAACGCCGGGCCCGCGCCAACGGCCACCGCATCCGGGTCGGTGCCCTCCTGACCGCGATGCGGCACGCGGCTCGGGCCCTGGAGATCGCCGAACTCGCCAACCGCTACCGCGACGCGGGCGTCGTCGGCTTCGACATCGCGGGCGCCGAGGCCGGCTACCCGCCCACCCGCCACCTCGACGCGTTCGAGTACCTCAAGCGGGAGAACAACCACTTCACGATCCACGCCGGCGAGGGATTCGGGCTGCCGTCCATCTGGCAGGCCCTCCAGTGGTGCGGCGCGGACCGTCTCGGCCACGGCGTCCGCATCATCGACGACATCGAGGTCGCCGCCGACGGCGGCGTGAAGATGGGGCGGCTCGCCGCGTACGTCCGGGACAAGCGGGTCCCGCTCGAACTGTGCCCGACGTCCAACCTGCAGACGGGTGCCGCGTCCTCGTACGAGGAGCACCCCATCGGGCTGCTGCGACGGCTGCACTTCCGGGCCACCGTCAACACGGACAACCGGCTGATGAGCAACACGAGCATGAGCCGCGAATTCGAGCTGCTGACCGAGACATTCGGCTACACGCTCGACGACATGCAGTGGTTCACGGTCAATGCGATGAAGTCGGCGTTCATTCCTTTTGATGAGCGGCTCGCGATGATCAATGACGTCATCAAGCCGGGATACGCCGAACTCAGGTCGGAGTGGCTTTTCCAGCAGACGGCCACGACCAGCGGTTCTGCCGCTAGAAAAGGCTGAAGCGAAGTGATGTGGAAACGGCCGGGAGTGTCAACCCCCGGTCGTTTTTCCTTCCTCCGGGTGTTTGCGGGGCCGTGGCGGCGCTGGCTAGCTTGCAAAGCCGTGCAATTCCCCTCCCCAAGGAAACACACCTGATGAAGCAAGCTGCTGCCAAGACCCTCGGTGTCGCCGCTCTCGGCGCCGCCTTCGCCGCTGCCGCCGCCGGTTCCGCGTCGGCCACGACGGCCCTCCCCGACGTCGGCACGCCCGTGGACGCCCTCTCCGCCGTCCAGCCGACCGTGCTGCCCGCCGTCGAGGAGCTCGCCCAGCAGTCCGGTCCCAGGATCCTGCCCGCGCCCGCGCCCGCCCCGGTCGGCGGCCTCCTCGGCGGTCTGCCGGTCAGCGGTGTGCCGGCAGGCGGTCTGCCGCTGAACGGCCTTCCGCTGAACGGTCTTCCGCTCCCCGTGTGACCGGGGCGTGCGGCGTCCGGTCACCGACGAGGGCGCCCTACGGCGCGACCGCCGACGACGGGAGGCGCGCACCCGGACGTCCGGGTGCGCGCCTCCCCCGCGTGGTCGCGGCGGTCGTCACCAGGCGGTGGAGGCGGTCTTCTCCGCCGGCAGCAGCAGCCACAGCGCCAGGTACAGCAGGAACTGCGGGCCGGGCAGCAGACAGGAAACCAGGAAGATCACGCGCATCGTGGTCGCGGAGGTGCCGAAGCGCCGTGCCAGCGCTGCGCACACTCCGCCGATCATCCGTCCGTCGCGGGGGCGGGCAAGTGCGGCCATGGTGTGCTCCTTCAGGAGTCCTTCGTGGGAGCCGCTCCGTCGGGCTCCCGATGACTCCATGTTCACCGGGAACGAGCGGAACAAGCGTCGCTCCAGGGGGCGATCCCGACCCTGGGAATCGTCGGGGTGGGCCCCTGAGGAGCGTCCTCCCGGAGCAGGGGCCCCCGGTCCCTCCCACGGCCTGCCGGCCGGTGTCCCGAGCCCCCGCGCCGCAGCCGGGCGCGCCCGGCGGGAACGACGAGGAGATGGGCCAGCGCCACCCCGGCGGTGTTGAGCAGCAGCGAGTCCACGTCGACGACCCGGCCCGGCACCGCGGTCTGGAGCAGTTCGATGCCCAGGGACAGCAGCGCCCCCGCCGCGACCGTGCGTGCCAGTGACGCCCAGGGGGAGACGGCGAGTCTGCCGCCCGCCATCGGGAGGAGTATCCCGAGGGGCGCCAGGAGCAGCAGTCCCTCGCCGATCCGACGGGCCGCGTGGAGGGGGCCCGCCGCGAGGTCGGCCTTGATGCCCGCCAGCGGTTCCAGGTTCGCCGCCGTCACCCACGGCACGTCCAGCGGGCGGAGTGTCAGCCACGCCACGAGAGCGAGATGTGCGAGCAGGAGGATGCCTCCTGCCACGCGGAAGCGGATGGCGGCACTGCCGCCCGAACCTTGACGCTGCACGCACCACAAGACGCGACGACCGGTGGGATCGGTTCCGTGCCGGTCGTGCCGGAGTAGGTCACCCGCCGGAATTCTCGTCAGGAGGCGGCCGGCGACGGCAGCGGCCCCGCGGTCGGCAGGGCCGTGTCGGGACGCTGTTTCACCGAGTCGGTGCAGCGGTAGCCGCGCGGCGCGTACTCGCCCGGTCCCGCGAGCACCACCGTGCCGCCCGCGGTCGCCGCCTCACTCTCCGCCAGCGTGCACACGACCTGTGCAAGCGCCGCCGGCGGCAGGTCCTCGGGCTGCCGGCTCAGCCGCAGCGTGCCCGCCGGGTCGCCGTCACGTGGCGGGGAGACCGTCAGCGGGCCCCGTACGAGGCTCGCGAACCCGGCCTCCCGCTCGGTCTCCGACGGATCCTCCCGCAGCTCCTGGAGGAGTGCCTGGGCCATCCGCACCCGGTTGCCGGTCCGTCCCTCGGCGATCGGGACGGTACGGTCCACCGCCTCCAGCGCCGACGCGCACACCAGGTACACCCGTACCGGAATCTGCGGCTCCGATCGGGTGGCGGTCTCCTTGCCGGAGAGAGTGCACGGCACCCGGGAGGGCGCCGGTCCGGCGTCGACCGGGACCGTGGTCGTCCTGATGCCGCAGCCGCCCACGGCGGCCGCGAGGGCGACGGCACCGGCCACGGCCACCGCCGTTCGGCGCAACCCGGGCAGTGCGATGCCCCGGCCCGGCCCGGCCGCGTCCGCCGGGCCGGCCGGCGCGGGGGCTTTGCATGACCCATGTACTCGGCTCACCGTGCGTCGCCCTCCGCTCCCCGCCCGCCGTCGCGCTCCCCGGACGTCCGACCGTGGCCCTCCGGGGTGATGCCGGAGGCGTCACGGGGCAGCCGCAGCACGAACACCGCACCGCCGTCGCCGTCCGTGCAGTTGGCCGCGGTGATGCCGCCCCCGTGGATCAGGGCGTTCTCCATCGCGATGGACAGCCCCAGGCCGCTGCCCTCGGACCGCGGCCGCGAGGCGCTCGCCTTGTAGAACCGGTCGAAGACGTGCGGCAGGACCTCCTCCGGGATGCCCGGACCGTGGTCCCGTACCTCGATGAGCAACTCCTCGCCCTCCGTACGCACCGCCACCCGCACCGGCGAGCCGCCGTGCTTCAGCGCGTTGCCGATCAGATTCGCGAGTATGACGTCGAGGCGGCGCGGGTCGAGGCGGGCCATGATGCCGCGCTCCGCGTCCAGTTCGACGGCGTCCAGCCAGGCCCGCGCGTCGATGCAGGCGGTGACCTGGTCGGCGACGTCGACGTCGTCGAGGACCAGTCGCGCGGTGCCCGCGTCGAAGCGGGTCACCTCCATCAGATTCTCCACCAGGTCGTTCAGCCGCCGCGTCTCGCTCACCACCAGCTCCACGGCCGGGGCGATCATCGGGTCGAGGGCGTCCTGTTCGCCCTCCAGGATCTCCGTCACGGCGGTCAGCGCGGTCAGCGGCGTACGCAGCTCGTGCGACATGTCGGCGACGAAGCGGCGGCTGGACTCCTCCCGCGCGCTCATGTCCGCCATCTTCTTCTCCAGCGACTCCGCCGCCTTGTTGAAGGTCCGGGACAGCTCGGCCAGTTCGTCCGTGCCGGACACCTGAAGCCGGGTGTCCAGCTTGCCCTCGCCGAGCTGCCGGGCCGCCTGCCCGAGCCGCTGGACGGGCTTGAGCACGGTCGTCGCGGCGGCCTGCGCCAGCAGCGCCGAGCCGGCCAGGGCCAGGGCCGTGGCGATGCCCAGCGACCAGGCCAGCGAGTTCAGGTCCTGGCGCTCCTGGTCGAGGGACTTGAACAGATAGCCCGTCGGCCCGCCGCCGACGACGCGCGTGCCGGCCACCAGGTAGGGCGTGCTGCCGCGCTGGATGCGCACCCAGAACAGATGCGACTGGTCGTTCACCGCCTTGCGCAGCTCCGCGGGCACGTCGTCGAGGGTGAAGACGTCGGGGTCGGAGGCGCCGACGATCGGCTTGCCCGCGGCCCGCTCCCCGAGGAGCAGCACGCTGTAGCCGGTGGTGCCCCCCGCCATCTGTTCCGCCGTCGTCTGGAGTTCGCCCTCCGTGGGCCGAGCGGGCAGCGATGCGGCACGGTTCTGCATCTGCTGCCGGAAGTCGCCCAGCGCCGCGTCCTGCGTACGGGTCAGTACCGCCTCCCGGTTCAGCCAGTACGCGATCCCGGACGCGGACACGGCGGCGGTCAGCGCGACCATGCCGAACACGACGACGAGGCGCAGTCTGAGACTGGTCCAGCCGAGTCCCGCGAGTATGGCCCTCTTTGCGGCACCGCTCACTGAGGCGTGTCCAGCCGGTAGCCGACACCTCTGACCGTGCGGATCAGCGTCGGCGAGGACGGCACGTCCTCCACCTTCGCCCGCAGCCGCTGGACGCAGGCGTCCACCAGCCGGGAGTCGCCCAGGTAGTCGTGCTCCCACACCAGGCGAAGCAGCTGCTGGCGGGACAGAGCCTGGCCGGGCCGGCGGCTCAGCTCCAGCAGGAGGCGCAGCTCGGTCGGTGTGAGCTGCAGGTCCTCGCCGTTCTTGGTGACCGTCATGGCGGAGCGGTCGATGACCAGCGAGCCGAAGGTCGCCGAGTCCGTCGACTCGCGCTCACCCCGCCGCAGCACGGCGCGGATCCGGGCGTCGAGCACCCGCCCCTGCACCGGTTTGACCACGTAGTCGTCGGCGCCCGACTCCAGCCCGACGACGACGTCGATGTCGTCGCTCCGCGCGGTCAGCAGGATGATCGGCAACTGGTCCGTGCGCCTGATCCGCCGGCACACCTCGAAACCGTCGATGCCTGGCAGCATCACGTCCAGCACGATCAGGTCCGGCCGCTGCTCGCGCAGCAGTTTCAGGCCGTCCTCGCCCGTCGCCGCGGTGGCCACACGGTGGCCCTGGCGTGACAGGGAGAGTTCGAGGGCCGTGCGGATGGCGTCGTCGTCCTCGATCAGCAACAGGAAAGGCACGGAGGTCATTCTGGCCCATGCGGCCCCGACAGTTCGACCGTCGGACCGCTCCGGCCCGTTCCGCCAGGGACACGGGGCCCTGTGACAGGTCTGTGACAGTCGGCAGACAGCGGTGTGAAGTCCCCCGGGCAGAGTCTTCTCCACAAGGCACGAACGGACTCCTACCGGCGGGGGGCGCGGGATGAACGCACTGCACAGCACGTCTTCGAGCGCGGTTGTCACGCGTCTCCACGACGTCGTACGGAACACCGAGAAGTCCGGCGCCGTGAACGGGCGGGGGTGCGTTCGCGGCGCCGGGCGCCAGCACCGGCCGTCGACCGCCGAGCAGGGACGCACGTCCTGCATGACGGTCGTCGAGGCCAGGGCCGAGGCGAGCCACGGGGGAAGCGCGTACGGGGAGTCCGCGGGGGAGCGGAGCGTCCCGGGGGAGCGGGCGGACGCCGAAGCGGCGTTCACCGCCTACGTCCGGGAGCGCCGCGCCTCCCTGTACGCGACCGCCTACCACCTGACCGGTGACCGCTACGAGGCGGAGGACCTGCTGCAGAGCGCGCTGTTCTCCACCTACCGGGCGTGGGACCGGATCAGCGACAAGGCGGCGGTCGGCGGCTACCTGCGCCGGACGATGACCAACCTGCACATCAGCGCCTGGCGCCGGCGCAAGATCGACGAGTACCCGACCGAGGAGCTTCCCGAGACGGCGGGCGACACGGACGCGATGCGCGGCACCGAGCTGCGCGCGGTCCTGTGGCAGGCCCTGGCCCGGCTCCCCGAGCTGCAGCGCACGATGCTGGTGCTGCGCTACTACGAGGGACGCACGGACCCGGAGATCGCGGAGATCCTCGACATCAGTGTCGGCACGGTGAAGTCGAGCATCTGGCGCTCCCTGCGCCGGATGCGCGAGGACGACGCCCTCAGCTTCGGCCGTGACGAGGAAGAGTCCTTCGGCGAGCTGGTGGCCTGAAGGCGGTACGGGGGGTCACGGGGATCACGGGGGATCCACGGGGGGAAGCGAAGCGGGGCCGTACAGGACAGGGGGTTCTGCACGACCCCGCTTCGCGCGTCCGAGGGCGGGCGGGAGCGGGCCGGACCCGCGGGCGCCCGCCCGCGCCCCGCCACGTCGGCGGGGCGGCTCCCCCGGGCTCGGGGCTCCCTACACGGCTTCCTTCGCCGGGGCGCGGCGGCAGTGGCCCGCGGCGGCCGTGGCGAGACGGCCCAGCGCCTCGTCCGCGCCGCAGGGGTGGGCGCCCAGCGCCGTCTGGCGGGTGACGATGCCGCGTTCGGCCCGCATCAGCCGCCAGCCGCGCCGGAGCAGGAAGGGCACGGACTTGCGGCCTTCGCGCAGATCCCGCACGAGTCGGCGGCGGAACGTCGTCGAGGGCCGTCCGCGCAGGCACAGGGCGTCCGCGAGGATGCCGAGCTCCCGGCAGCGGTCCACGATGTCCGCGGCGAAGACGCCCTCCGCGACGAAGAGCGGGGCACGGGAGATGTCGACGAACTCGGCGCCGCTCCGGGAACTGGTGGCGATGTCGTACACCGGGACCGTCGTCCGTCCCGTACGGCACAGTTCCGCGACCGCCCGTACCGCGGCGTCGGCGTCCCAGGAGACGGGGGAGTCCCAGTCGACGGCCGTGGTGCCCGCCATCAGCGGGAGACCGGGGTCGTCACCCTCCTTGTAGAAGTCGTCGAGGCGCAGCACCGGGAGGCCGGAGCGGGCGGCGAGGGACGATTTTCCGGAACCCGAGGGCCCGGACAGCAGGACGACGCGCGTCGGCGGGGGTTGGGAACTCACGGGACACCAGTGTGAGGCATTGACCCGTGCGTGGGATCCCCCGGAGGTCCGGTTGGTATCGAGCGTCACATCACAACTACGCTGCGTCGTCGACCGGTTACTTCTGGAGGCAGGATTCCATGGCAGGCACGAAATTCCTCAGGGCGGCCGGGCTGACCGTCACCGCGCTGGGCGCGGCGCTCGGCGCCGGGGCCGCACCGGCCCAGGCGGCGCACGCCGACGGCCACGGCTCGGCGACCGTGAACGCCCTCGCGGACAGCGTCGGGTACGTCGGGGCGCCCGTCGAGAACGTTCCGCTGAACCCGCTGGCGCACACCGGTGTGGACCCGCTCGACAACGGAGTCGGCACGCAGGTCGCCGACTTCCACGCGCTCGAGACCCGGCACGTCACCGGGTCGCTCGGCAGCCCGCGGGAGGTGCCGGTCGCCGGTCCGCTGCTCGGCGGGCTCATCCCGGGCTGACCGGAGGGTGCGCGACGGCGGGCCCGCGGGGAGCGATCCCCGCGGGCCCGCCGAGCGTGCGGCGCGGTGCGCCGGGGCGCCACCGCGGGGCGGCTCAGTACGCCGAGCCGGAGGCCCCCAGCGAACCCGTGGGGTGCCAGACCGTCTTGGTCTCCAGGAAGGCCGTCATCCGGTCCGTGCCGGGGTCGGCCGTCCAGTCCTCCGCGCGGGGGCGCAGCACCCGCTTCAGATTGTCCGCGGCGGCGACCTCCAGCTCCTTGGCGAGCTGCGCCTCGGCCCCGGTGAGGTCGATCGCGTTGACGTCCTGGTGCGCGGCCAGCGGGGCGGCGATCTCGGCCGTGCGGCCGGAAAGGACGTTGACCACGCCGCCGGGGAGGTCGGACGTGGCCAGCACCTCGCCGAGGGAGAGGGCCGGCAGCGGGGCGCGCTCCGAGGCGACGACCACGACCGTGTTGCCCGTCGCGATCGCGGGGGCGATCACCGAGACCAGCCCGAGGAGGGACGACTCCTGCGGGGCGAGGACGGCGACGACGCCGGTCGGCTCGGGGGTCGACAGGTTGAAGAACGGGCCCGCGACCGGGTTCGCCCCGCCGACGACCTGGCCGATCTTGTCCGTCCAGCCCGCGTACCACACCCAGCGGTCGATCGCGGCGTCCACGGCCGCGCCCGCCTTGGACTTCGACAGGCCCTCGGCGTCGGCCACCTCGCGGACGAACTGCTCCCTGCGGCCCTGGAGCATCTCGGCGACGCGGTAGAGGATCTGCCCGCGGTTGTACGCCGTGGCGCCCGACCAGCCGCCGAACGCCTTGCGTGCGGCGACGACCGCGTCACGGGCGTCCTTGCGTGAGGACAGCGGCGCGTTGGCGAGCCACCTGCCCTTGCCCGCCGCGCCGCCGGCTGATGTCGCTGTGGTCACCTCGTACACCCGGCCGCTCTCGCTGCGGGGGAACTTGCCCCCGACGTACAGCTTGTAGGTCTTGAAGACGGACAGACGCGTCGACTCAGACATCGAGGTAGGCCTCCAGACCGTGGCGGCCGCCCTCGCGGCCGAAGCCCGACTCCTTGTATCCGCCGAAGGGCGAGGTCGGGTCGAACTTGTTGAAGGTGTTCGCCCAGACGACACCCGCGCGGAGCTTGTTCGCCACCGCGAGGATGCGGGAGCCCTTCTCCGTCCAGATGCCCGCCGACAGGCCGTACTGGCTGTTGTTGGCCTTGGCGACGGCCTCGTCCGGGGTGCGGAACGTCAGCACCGACAGCACCGGGCCGAAGATCTCGTCACGGGCGATGGTGTGGGCCTGGGTGACGTTGGTGAACAGCGTCGGGGCGAACCAGTAGCCGGACGACGGCAGTTCGCACGGTGCCGTCCAGCGCTCGGCGCCCTCGGCCTCACCGGTCTCGGCGAGGGCCGTGATCCGGGACAGCTGCTCGGCCGAGTTGATGGCGCCGATGTCGGTGTTCTTGTCCAGCGGGTCGCCGAGGCGCAGCGTCGACAGCCGCCGCTTGAGGGAGTCCAGCAGCTCGTCCTGGATCGACTCCTGGACGAGGAGGCGGGAGCCCGCGCAGCAGACCTGGCCCTGGTTGAAGAAGATGCCGCCGACGATGCCCTCGACGGCCTGGTCGATCGGGGCGTCGTCGAAGACGATGTTGGCGCCCTTGCCGCCCAGCTCCAGCGTGAGCTTCTTGTCGGTGCCCGCGACCTCGCGGGCGATGGCCTTGCCGACCGCGGTGGAACCGGTGAAAGCCACCTTGTTCACGTCCGGGTGGGCCACGAGCGCGGCACCCGCGTCGCCGTAGCCGGGGACGATGTTGACGACGCCCTTGGGCAGCCCGGCCTGGCGGCAGACGTCGGCGAAGAACAGCGCGGACAGGGGGGTGGTCTCCGCGGGCTTCAGCACCACCGTGTTGCCGGTGGCGAGCGCCGGGGCGATCTTCCACGCCAGCATCAGCAGCGGGAAGTTCCAGGGGATGACCTGGCCGGCGACGCCGAGGGGCCGCGGGTCGGGTCCGTACCCCGCGTGGCCGAGCTTGTCGGCCCAGCCCGCGTAGTAGAAGAAGTGCGCCGCGACCAGCGGGAGGTCGGAGTCGCGGGTCTCCTTGATCGGCTTTCCGTTGTCCAGGGTCTCCAGGACGGCGAGCTCGCGCGAGCGCTCCTGGACGATGCGGGCGATGCGGAAGAGGTACTTGGCGCGCTCGGAGCCCGGCAGCGCGGACCACTTCTCGAACGCCTTGCGCGCGGCCCTCACCGCGCGGTCGACGTCCTCGGCGCCCGCCCGTGCGACCTCGGACAGGACCTCCTCGGTGGAGGGGGAGACGGTCTTGAAGACCTTGCCGTCGGCGGCGTCGGTGAACTCGCCGTCGATGAAGAGTCCGTACGACGGGGCGATGTCGACGACCGACCGCGACTCGGGTGCGGGCGCGTACTCGAAGACAGAATGCTTGTCCATGGTCATGGGGTCTCAGTCCACCGTCACGTAGTCGGGGCCGGAGTAGCGGCCGGTCGCCAGCTTCTGGCGCTGCATCAGCAGGTCGTTCAGCAGGCTGGACGCGCCGAACCGGAACCAGTGGTTGTCCAGCCAGTCCTGGCCCGCGGTCTCGTTGACGAGTACCAGGAACTTGATGGCGTCCTTGCTGGTGCGGATGCCGCCGGCGGGCTTCACGCCGACCTGTACGCCGGTCTGCGCGCGGAAGTCGCGGACGGCTTCCAGCATGAGGAGGGTGTTGGCCGGGGTCGCGTTGACGGCGACCTTCCCGGTCGACGTCTTGATGAAGTCGGCTCCGGCCATCATGCCGAGCCAGGAGGCGCGGCGGATGTTGTCGTACGTGGAGAGCTCGCCGGTCTCGAAGATGACCTTCAGCCGGGCGGCGCCGGAGGCCTCCTTCACGGCGCGGATCTCCTCGAAGACCTTCATGTAGTCGCCCGCGAGGAACGCGCCGCGGTCGATCACCATGTCGATCTCGTCGGCCCCGGCCTCGACGGCGTCACGGGTGTCCGCGAGCTTGACGTCCAGGGCGGCGCGGCCGGCGGGGAAGGCGGTGGCGACGGAGGCGACCTTCACGTCCGCCCCGCCCAGGCCGGCCTTGGCGGTGGCCACCATGTCGGGGTAGACGCAGACGGCGGCCGTCCTCGGTGCGGAGCGGTCGGTCGGGTCGGGGTTGACGGCCTTGGCGGCGAGCGCCCGGACCTTGCCCGGGGTGTCCGCGCCTTCCAGCGTCGTCAGGTCGATCATCGAGATGGCCAGGTCGATGGCGTACGCCTTGGCCGTCGACTTGATGGAGCGGGTGCCGAGAGACGCGGCGCGCGCTTCCAGGCCGACGGCGTCGACACCGGGCAGCCCGTGCAGGAAGCGGCGCAGTGCGCTGTCGGACGAGGTCACGTCAGCGAATGCAGGTGCAATGGTGGGCATGGTCACCAGACCAGCATATCTACGCGCGTAGCAACCTGTACAGGGGGCACCTGGGACTCGTCGTGGGGTGCCACGGGCCCATGGGGCAGAATCGTGAGCATGAAGAGCCCCGAGCAGCCGACCGCCGAGCCGGCCTGCGCCGACCGCGCCTACCGTTCGCTTTCCGGCATCGCGGCCGGTGTGCTGCTGCTCGCGCTCACCGGCTTGATCGGCGGCGACGCGCTCGTCCGCGGCGAGGGGCTCACGCCCTGGGTCGCGCTCGCCGGACTCCTGATGCTGGTGCCGCTGATCGTCGCCTTCACCGTGCGGCCCGCGGTCTTCGCCAACGACGACCGGCTCCGCATCAGGAACCCCTTCCGTACCATCGTGCTGCCCTGGCGGACGGTCGCGCACGTGCGCGCCGTGTACTCGAGCGAGGTCCTCACCGAGGACGGCACGAAGTACCAGCTGTGGGCCGTGCCGGTGTCGCTGCGGCAGCGCAAGGCGGCCGCCCGCAGGCGGTCGAGGGCCGCCGCGGCCGACTCCGGGATCGGCACCGGGCAGGGCGGCGTCCCCGCCGCGGGCGGCGCGTCGCACATGGCGCCCGGCGGCCGGACGATCGCCGAACTGCGGGAGCTGTCCGAGCGGGCCGCGCACCGGCCGACCGCCACCGGAGAACCGCAGGTGCGCTGGGCCTACGAGATCGTCGGCCCGGTCCTCGTGGGAGCGGTCGCCCTGCTCGTCCTGCTCGCCGTCGGCTGAGCCGGGACTGGCCTCCCCGGTCGGGTGCGCGGCAGGCGCGGACCGCGGCGCGGAGCCGGCCGCCTGCCCGTCACGGCGGGCCCTGCCACACCAGCAGCAGATGCCCGCCGAGCCAGGCCGAGGACAGCACCGCACCGCCGAGGACCAGCAGCGCCGCCGCCCTCCGCGCCCGCGCCACCGCCACCGCGACGGGCAGCAGCAGCGGGAACGCGGGCAGCAGGAACCGCGCGCGCGGGAAGTAGACGCCGCCGCTGCCGAGGACGATGAGCAGCAGCACACCCGTGAACACCACCAGCACCATCGGCTGCCGGTCGGCGAGGCAGAGCAGGAACAGCCCGGCGGCCAGCACCAGGACGACGGACACGAGCAGCATCAGCAACTGCGGGTCCGCGTCGTAGGCGAGTTGCTGCGTGAGCTCCTCCAGCGTCACCTTCCCGCCGTCCCACACGTTGGCCCACCGCCGCTGCACGGCGAAGTAGCCGTCCCAGCGCCCGAGGCGGAGCGCCACCCAGGCCACGTAGCCGCACCAGCCCAGCGGAGCGAGCAGCGCTCCCGCGAGCGCACGCCGGCCGCGGCCGCGGACGAACGCGGCCAGCCCGGCCATCGTCACCGCCACGGCGATCGCGACGCCCGTCGGCCGGGTGAGCCCGGCCAGGGCCGCCAGCCAGCCGGCCCACAGCCAGCGGCCGGTGAGCGCCGCGTACAGCGACCAGGCCACGAGCGCCGTGAACAGCGATTCGGTGTAGGCCATCCACTGGACGACCGCGACGGGCATCGCGCCCCAGAGCACCGCCAGCACGGTCCCGGCACGCCACCCGTGCAGCCGCTCGCCGACCGCGAAGATGCCCCACGCCGCGGCGACTGACGCCACCACCGCGACCGCCAGGGCCACCGAGGCGCGGCTGCCCGGGGTCACCGCGGCGACGGCTCTCACCAGTACCGGATAGAGCGGGAAGAACGCCAGGTTGTTGGTGTTCGGGGCGGGTCCGAGCTCGTGGTGGTAGCCGTGGTCGGCGATCCCCAGGTACCAGTGGGAGTCCCAGGAGGCGGCCAGCGTCGGCCAGAGGCTCTCGCCCTTGAGGTGGGCCCACCGCGCGAGCACCAGGAGCCCCGTCAGCCGTACGGCCAGATAGCCGAGCAGCGCCGGGGCGGCCCGGTGCAGTGCGTGGAGCAGCCGGCTCCCCCCACCGGGTACGGCGCCGCCTCCCGAGCCGGGTGCCCGGCGGGAGGCGGGGACGGTGGCGTGAGGGGTTGCGGTCGGGGGCACGGGGGCTCCGGTGATTCGGCGGGCGCTACCGGGGCCACCCTCGCCCGAAGGGCACGGAGGGGCACGGGCCGGTAGGTCGGTTGCCGTACGGAAATCACCCGCAGGAAGACGGCCCGCGCCTGCCCGCGCCTGCCGCGTCTGCCTGCGCCCGGCGGTGTCTGCCTGCGTCTGCCCGCGCCCGGCGGTGTCTGCCCGCGCCCGTCCGGGGGCCGGACGCGGGCGGGGAGTCCGGCCCGGCGGACCGTCAGATCCCGGCGGCCTTCGCGAGGTCCCGCTTGACGGCCGCGAGGACCTCGGAGGCACGGGTCCGCGCGGAGGCCAGCCCGTCCCGACCGCCGACCGGGACCACGACCTCCAGGTAGCACTTGAGCTTGGGCTCGGTGCCGCTGGGGCGGACGATGACGCGGGCGTCGTACTCGCCCTCCAGGTAGTACCGCAGACCGTCAGTGGGCGGCAGTGCCTCGGTGCCCTTCGACAGGTCCTCCGCCGACACCACCCGCAGCCCGGCCAGTGCCACGGGCGGCTTCCCGCGCAGTCGGCGCATGGCCTCCGCGATGACGTCCAGGTCCTCCACGCGCACCGAGAGCTGGTCGGTCGCGTGCAGGCCGTGGGCGACGGCGAGGTCGTCCAGCAGGTCCGTGAGCGTACGGCCCTCGGCCTTCAGCTCCGAGGCCAGTTCGGCGACCAGCAGGGCGGCGGTGATGCCGT
Source organism: Streptomyces marianii (assembly GCF_005795905.1). Classification (NCBI taxonomy): domain Bacteria; kingdom Bacillati; phylum Actinomycetota; class Actinomycetes; order Kitasatosporales; family Streptomycetaceae; genus Streptomyces; species Streptomyces marianii. The sequence continues at coordinate 3,158,784 of NZ_VAWE01000001.1, read as the reverse complement.
CCTTGTCGCGCACGCCGTCCGGGTCGACGCAGTAGCCGAGCGCCTCTTCGTAGCCGTACCGCAGACCCTCCGCACGGGAGATCCACTTGAAGCCCGTCAGCGTCTCCTCGTAGCCGAGCCCGGCCGCGGCGGCGATCCGGCCGAGCAGCGACGACGACACGATCGACGTGGCGAAGGTGTTGCTCGCGTCCTTCGCCACGCCCTTGCGGACGAGATGGGCGCCGAGCAGCGCGCCGACCTCGTCGCCGCGGAGCATGCGCCAGCCGCCGTCCGCGCTTTCGTCGGGGACCGCCACCGCGCAGCGGTCGGCGTCGGGGTCGTTGGCGATGACGAGGTCCGGCCCGGCCTCGCGCGCCTTCGCGAACGCGAGGTCCATCGCGCCCGGCTCCTCCGGGTTGGGGAAGGCGACCGTGGGGAAGTCGGGGTCCGGCTCGGCCTGCTCGCCGACGAGCACGGGGGCGGGGAACCCGGCCCGTTCCCAGGCCGCCAGCACCACGTCGCTGCCGACGCCGTGCAGGGCCGTGTGGACCACGCGGGCCGTACGCGGCGAGTGCGGGCTCAGGACCGCGTCCGTGCGCTCCAGATACGCCTCCAGGACCTCGTCCCCGAGCGTCTCCCAGCCGCCCTCGGGGCGCGGCAGGTCGTGGATGCTGCCGACCGCCTCGATCGCCGCGGCGATCCCGGCGTCGGCCGGGGGCACGATCTGGGCGCCGTCCCCGAGGTAGACCTTGTATCCGTTGTCGCGCGGCGGGTTGTGGCTCGCGGTGACCTCGACGCCGGCGACGGCCCCCAGGTGCCGGATCGCGAACGCGAGTACGGGCGTGGGCAGCGGGCGCGGCAGCAGCGCGGCCCGCAGTCCGGCACCGGCCATGACGGCGGCGGTGTCGCGGGCGAAGTCCGCGGACTTGTGGCGGGCGTCGTAGCCGATCACGACCAGGCCGCCGTCATGGCCCTGCGCCTTGAGGTACGCGGCCAGCCCGGCGGCGGCGCGGATGACGACGACGCGGTTCATCCGCATCGGCCCGGCCCCGAGTTCCCCGCGCAGACCGGCCGTGCCGAACTGAAGGGTCCCGGCGAACCGGGCGCCCAGCTCCGCCGTGTCCCCGGCCTCGATGATCCGGCCCAGCTCGTCGCGGGTCTCCGCGTCGGGGTCCTCGGCCAGCCAAGCCCGGGCCTGCGCGATCAGGTCCTGCGCCACGGTGATGTGCCTCTCTGGTGTCGTCGTGAGCGTGAGCGCCGCCGGCTGTGTGCCCGACAGCGTCCACGACTGCGTCTGCCCGTTCCGGGCGGCGGTGTCGGCCCGCTGCGCTCCGGGCGGCGCGCCCGGCGGGTGGGGTCCGCGCCCGGCGCCGCGCCGGCGCCGGGGCGGCGACCCGTCAGATCCGGTCCAGCACCCGGGTCAGCAGCTCGCCCATCCGCGCCGCGGAGTCACGGCCTGCCTGCAGGACCTCTTCGTGGTTCAGCGGCTCACCCGACAGCCCGGCGGCGAGGTTGGTGACGAGGGAGATGCCGAGGACCTCGGCGCCGGCCTCGCGGGCCGCGATGGCCTCGAGAACCGTGGACATGCCGACCAGGTCGCCGCCCATGACACGGACCATGTTGATCTCGGCAGGGGTCTCGTAGTGCGGGCCGGGGAACTGGACGTAGACGCCCTCCTCCAGCGTCGGGTCCACCTCCTTGCACAGGGCCCGCAGCCGCGGCGAGTACAGGTCGGTCAGGTCCACGAAGTTGGCGCCGACGATCGGGGAGGCCGCGGTGAGGTTGATGTGGTCGCCGATGAGGACCGGCTGGCCGGGCCGCATGCCCTCGCGCAGACCGCCGCAGCCGTTGGTCAGGACCACGGTCTTGCAGCCGGAGGCGACGGCGGTGCGCACACCGTGCGCCACGGCGGCGACGCCGCGGCCCTCGTAGTAGTGCGTACGGCCGAGGAAGACGAGCGCCCGCTTCTCACCGATCCGGTACGAGCGGATCTTGCCGCCGTGGCCCTCGACCGCCGGGGGCGGGAAGCCGGGCAGTTCGGTGACCGGGAACTCGGCGTCGGGGGCGCCGAGGGCGTCGACCGCGGGCGCCCAGCCCGAGCCCATCACCAGGGCGACGTCGTGGGTCTCGGCGCCGGTCAGCTCTCGCAGGCGCGCGGCCGCGGCGTCGGCGGCGGCGTGGGGGTCCGGGGTAAGGGAAACGTTCACGAGAAAAGCCTAGCCTGAGAATCCCTACGCGCGTAGATGACGATGCTCACGACTCTGCAACCGTTTCCTCGTGGAAATGCACAAAGGCCCCGGGAAGCGCGCCGGGCGCACGGCCCGACGGGTACGGGGAACCGGTGCGCGCCCCGGGGAGGGCCTCCGGGCGCCCCGGTCAGCAGGGGCGCTTGCGCAGCTCCATCACGTAGTCGTGGGGGGCGCCGGCGGACTCGGCCGCGTCGGCGATCTCACCCAGGTAGCGGGCGGAGGGCAGCCCGCCCTCGTACCCGTTCAGCACGTACACCCAGGCCGGCTCCTCGCCGTCCAGCGTGTGCACCCGGACCCGCATGCGGCGGTAGATGTCGAGTCCGACGCCCTCCCAGCGGTCCATCGAGTCCTCGTCGAGCGGGGCGATGTCGTACAGCGCGACGAAGACCTGCGAGCGGGGAGCCTCCACGATCGTGGCCAGCGCCCCCTCCCAGCCCATCTGCTCGCCGCCGAACGTCAGCCGCCAGCCGTTGAGCCAGCCCGTGCCGCGCAACGGGGAGTGCGGTGCGCGGCGGGTCATCAGCCGCGCGTCGAGGTTGCCGGCGTACGCGGCGTAGAGCGACATGGGGTCGAGGGTACGGGAGGGGAAGCGGTGGCCGCCCGCCCCGATCCCCCGGGACGGAGCCGCGGGGAGGCCCGCCGCCGTACGGGCCCGGGCCCGTACGTGCAGGTCCCGCGTCCGCGCCGGGTCCCTCCGTCTTCTCCCCGGTTCCCTCCCGGTCCGTTCCGGGCCCGGGAGAGCCCCGGGCGCGAAGCAGGTTCCCGGGTGCGGGAGAATGGGGTGGACGGACACCCGGCAGAGCGAGAGCGCGAGGCGTAACCCCAGTGACCCGGATCGTGATCATCGGTGGCGGACCCGGCGGATACGAGGCGGCTCTGGTGGCCGCCCAGCTCGGCGCGGAGGTGACCGTCGTCGACTGCGACGGCCTCGGCGGAGCCTCCGTACTCACCGACTGCGTACCCTCGAAGACCCTGATCGCCACCGCCGAGGTGATGACGAACTTCGACTCGTCGCACGAGGAGCTCGGCATCATCGTCGCGGACGACACCCCGCACATCGAGCAGGCCGCCCGGATCGTCGGCGTCGACCTCGGCAAGGTCAACCGGCGGGTCAAGCGGCTCGCACTCGCCCAGTCCCACGACATCACGGCCTCAGTGACCCGTGCCGGCGCCCGCGTCATGCGCGGCCGGGGCCGGCTGGAGGGCGGTCAGGCCCTGGACGGCTCCCGGAAGGTCGTCGTCACCGCGGCGGACGGCAGCGAGGAGACGCTCACCGCCGACGCCGTGCTGATCGCCACCGGCGGTCACCCGCGCGAGATCCCGGACGCCCGGCCCGACGGCGAGCGGATCCTCAACTGGACCCAGGTGTACGACCTGGACGAGCTCCCCGCAGAGCTGATCGTGGTCGGCTCGGGCGTGACCGGCGCCGAGTTCGCCGGCGCCTACCAGGCGCTCGGCTCCCGGGTCACGCTCGTCTCCTCCCGCGACCGGGTGCTGCCGGGGGAGGACCCGGACGCCGCCGCGGTCCTCGAGGACGTCTTCCGGCGCCGCGGCATGAACGTCATGGCCCGCTCCCGCGCCCAGTCCGCCAAGCGGGTCGGAGACCGTGTCGAGGTGACGCTGGCCGACGGCCGGGTCATCACCGGCACCCACTGTCTGATGGCCGTCGGCGCCGTCCCCAACTCCGCGGGCATGGGCCTGGAGGAGGCCGGGATCAAGCTCACCGAGTCCGGGCACATCTGGACCGACAAGGTCTCGCGCACCACGGCTCCGGGCGTGTACGCGGCCGGCGACGTCACCGGCGTCTTCGCGCTGGCCTCGGTGGCGGCGATGCAGGGACGCATCGCCATGTACCACTTCCTGGGCGACGCGGTGACCCCGCTCAACCTGAAGACGGTCTCGTCGAACGTCTTCACCGACCCGGAGATCGCGACCGTCGGCTACACCCAGGCGGACGTGGACGGCGGCGTCATCGAGGCCCGGGTCGTCAAACTGCCGCTGCTGCGCAACCCGCGCGCCAAGATGCAGGGCATCAGGGACGGCTTCGTGAAGATCTTCTGCCGACCCGGCACCGGCATCGTGGTCGGCGGAGTGGTCGTGGCGCCGCGCGCTTCGGAACTGATTCACCCCATCTCGATCGCGGTCGACAACAACCTGACGGTGGAGCAGATCGCAAACGCCTTCACCGTGTACCCGTCGTTGTCGGGCTCGATCGCGGAGGTCGCGCGCCAGTTGCAGAGCCGGAAGGCGACCGGCGGGGCGTAGCGCGGGAGCCGCGGGGATCAACCCCGGCAAGCCGGGACGATAGTGCAGCGGCCCCATACCACTTCCGGTACCCCTGTTTGGGCAACTTCCCGTATTCGGCGCAAAGTGCTGAAAAGCATCGACCGCTGGGGTTACTGTCAGTTTCGTGTTCGCTGCAGAACGTCGTCAATTGATCCTCGAAATGGTGCGCGCCAACGGGGCGGTTTCGCTCCGTGAGCTCGCCCGCGTCGTCCAGACCTCCGAAGTGACCGTACGGCGGGACGTGCGGGCCTTGGAGGCAGAAGGACTGCTCGACCGCCGGCACGGCGGTGCGGTGTTGCCGGGCGGATTCACGCGAGAATCCGGCTTCCCGCAGAAATCCCATCTCGCGACCGCGGAGAAGACGGCCATCGCCGATCTCGCCGCCGGCCTGGCCGAAGAGGGCGAGGCCGTCGTGGTCGGCGCCGGTACGACCACGCAGGAGCTGGCCCGCCGGCTCGCGCGGATCCCGGGGCTCACCGTGGTCACCAACTCCCTTCTGGTCGCGCAGGCGTTGGCGCACGCCAACCGCGTCGAGGTCGTCATGACCGGCGGCACGCTGCGTGGCTCGAACTACGCGCTGGTCGGCAGCGGGGCGGAGCAGTCCCTCCAGGGGCTGAGGGTCTCCCGTGCCTTCCTGTCCGGCAGCGGCCTGACGGCCGAGCGCGGTCTGTCCACGTCCAACATGCTGTCGGCGAGTGTGGACCGGGCGCTGGTGCAGGCTGCCTCGGAGGTCGTCGTGCTGGCCGACCACACCAAGCTGGGCACGGACACGATGTTCCAGACCGTGCCGACGGACGTGATCACCCGCCTGGTGACGGACGAGCCGCCGCAGCACGACGACCGGGCGGCCACGGAGCTGCAGGCGCTCGCGGACCAGGGGGTGCAGGTCGCCGTGGCGGGCACGGCGGCCGACACGACCCAGCAGCGCCGTGATGTCCCCCTCCCGGGCCAGCGCCGTACGACCCCCCCGACCACCCCGCTCCGTCCGGCCGCGGCCCTCGCCGCCGAGCCCCCGGAGCGGCGCGTGGCGGACCTCCGCCGCCGCTGAGGGCGCCGGACCACCGCGCCGTCGGGACCGGGTGCGAGGTAGCGGGGGCGGGGCGGTGGCCGCGACCGCGCCGGCACCGGGCGTGTCGAGGGCGCGGGCTGCCGCAGCTGCCGCGGCCCCTCGGGGCGACCCCACCGGCCGGGCCCCGTCCGGCAGGACGCGTTCTGCCAAAGCCGCGCGGGGAGCGGAGCCCCGCCCGTGGCGGACCGTGAACCCCCTCACGACGAGGGGGAGATGGGCTACGCCTTCAGGCCGCGCAACGTCAGCATCAGCAACCGGTCCGCGAGTTCGGGGTCGGACGGGGCCTGCTCGGCCGCCAGGGCGATCGCGTTGGTGAGCTGAAGCAGGTCGGTGATGGAGACGTCGGAGCGGACCGCGCCGGCCGCCTGGGCGCGGGACAGGAGTCGGGTGCCTGCGTCGCGCAGGGGGACGCTGCACTGGGAGAGGGCGGAACTGGCGTCGTGCGAGGCGGACATGAGTGCCCGGGCCACCCCGCGGTATTCACCCGCATGAGTGATGATGGCGCGCAGCCATTCCACCAGGGCGGCGCACGGCTGGTCCGCCGAGGCCAGTTCCCCGGACCGGCTGAGCAGAGATGTCAGCGCGTCCTGGAAGACCGCGTTCATCAGTGCGTGACGGTTCGGGAAATGGCGGTACAGCGTGCCGATACCCACGCCCGCCCGCTTGGCGATGTCCTCGAGGGAGGCGTCCGTGCCGTGCTCGGCGAACGCCTTGCGCGCCTCGACGAGCAACCGCTCGTAGTTGCGGCGCGCGTCGGCCCGCATCGGCCGTACCGCGCCCGCTGTGGCGCCGGCCGCCGTACTCGTCGTCATGGCACCCAGCATGCCATCGGTGCGGGGGTTGCGAAGCCCGCCCGGTCCTCAGGCGGAACGTGGGCGGGGCCCGCCGGATGCTCCCGGCGGGCCCCGCCCACGTACGGCCGGACGGCCGGTGTCAGTCCTTGATCTCGCAGATCACCGCGCCGGACGTGATCGACGCGCCGACTTCGGCGCTGAGGCCCTTCACGGTGCCGGAGCGGTGCGCGTTCAGCGGCTGCTCCATCTTCATGGCCTCCAGGACGACGACGAGGTCGCCCTCCTTGACCTCCTGGCCCTCCTCAACGGCGATCTTGACGATGGTGCCCTGCATCGGGGACGCCAGCGTGTCACCGGAGGCGGCGGGGCCTGACTTCTTGGCGGCGCGGCGCTTGGGGCGCGCTCCGCCGGCCGCGGCGGTCCGGGCCAGGGTCATGCCCAGCGAGGACGGCAGCGAGACCTCCAGGCGCTTGCCGCCGACCTCGACGACGACCGTCTCGCGGCCCGGCTCCTCCTCCGCCTCGGCGTCGGCCGGAGCGGCGAAGGGCTTGATCTCGTTGACGAACTCGGTCTCGATCCAGCGGGTGTGGACCTTGAACGGTGTGCCGCCGGCCGGGGCGAAGGCAGGGTCCGAGACCACCGCGCGGTGGAACGGGATGGCCGTGGCCATGCCCTCGACCTGGAACTCGGCCAGGGCGCGCGCCGCACGCTGCAGCGCCTGCTCACGGGTGGCGCCGGTGACGATCAGCTTCGCCAGCAGCGAGTCCCAGGCGGGGCCGATGACGCTGCCGGACTCGACGCCCGCGTCCAGGCGGACACCCGGGCCGGAGGGCGCGACGAAGGAGGTGACGGTGCCGGGCGCCGGGAGGAAGCCCCGGCCGGGGTCCTCGCCGTTGATGCGGAACTCGAAGGAGTGGCCCCGCAGCGGCGGGTCGTCGTAGCCCAGCTTCTCGCCGTCGGCGATGCGGAACATCTCCCGCACCAGGTCGATGCCGGTGACCTCCTCGGTGACCGGGTGCTCGACCTGCAGACGGGTGTTGACCTCGAGGAAGGAGATCGTGCCGTCGTTGCCGACGAGGAACTCCACGGTGCCGGCGCCGACATAGCCGGCCTCCTTGAGGATGGCCTTGGACGCGCGGTACAGCTCGGCGTTCTGCTCCTGGGTGAGGAACGGCGCGGGGGCCTCCTCCACCAGCTTCTGGTGCCGGCGCTGCAGCGAGCAGTCACGGGTGGACACGATCACCACGTTGCCGTGCTGGTCGGCCAGGCACTGGGTCTCGACGTGACGCGGCTTGTCCAGGTAGCGCTCGACGAAGCACTCGCCGCGGCCGAACGCCGCGACGGCCTCGCGCACCGCCGAGTCGTAGAGCTCGGGGACCTCCTCCAGCGTGCGGGCGACCTTCAGGCCGCGTCCGCCGCCGCCGAAGGCGGCCTTGATGGCGATGGGGAGGCCGTTCTCCTGGGCGAAGGCGACGACTTCGTCCGCGCCGGAGACCGGGTCGGAGGTGCCCGCCACCAGCGGGGCGCCGGCGCGCTGGGCGATGTGACGGGCCGCCACCTTGTCGCCGAGGTCGCGGATCGCGGCGGGCGGGGGGCCGATCCAGGTGAGCCCGGCGTCGATGACGGCCTGGGCGAAGTCGGCGTTCTCCGAGAGGAAGCCGTACCCGGGGTGGATGGCGTCCGCGCCGGAGTCGGCGGCGGCCTGGAGGACCTTGGCCATGTCCAGGTAGCTGGCGGCCGGGGTGTCACCGCCCAGGGCGAACGCTTCGTCGGCCGCGCGGACGTGCAGAGCGTCACGGTCCGGGTCGGCGTAGACGGCTACGCTCGCGATCCCGGCGTCCCGGCATGCACGGGCAACGCGGACAGCGATCTCGCCTCGGTTGGCGATGAGCACCTTGCGCACGATGGCTCCCTCCTTGCTGTTGTCCCGGGGCGACGCCCCGGTTCGCGGCCACGCCGCGGGCCGGGCCCCGGTCCGGGCGTGCCGGCCGGAGCACTCGGCCTGTCACCGCGCCGAAGACTTCGCTGAAACACGCTGAGTTTAGGGACTACCGACACGGCCTTTCGACCCGTTCCCGGTCGTGAGCTTCCCCACACGGAGGGTGATCCGGGGTGTGGCCGTGCTGTGAATGCCCTTGTGGCACCACGGTACGTCTGTTTTCTCCTGTGCAGAGTAGCCGTCAGGTGTGGTCAAGGTCTCTGCCTCGGCGGCCAGCGGCGACGCGCGTTTCTTTGTGGAGTCCCTACGAATGGCCGAATGATTCTTTGCCCGTGCCCGGGCCCTTGTCCGCGGGTTTACCCGTTAGTAGCGTTCGCCGTGTCGTTCGTACTGCTGGTAACAGAGACCGGGAAGCTAAGGGGTGGGCGCCGTGGTACGCAGAACGGTGGCCGTGGTGGCCGCCATCGTGCTCTATCTGGAAGCCGTCGGCATCGTGGTGATCAACGGCATCATGGCCACCTTCGTGAACGGCCAGAGCATGTCCGTGGACGGCCTCGATCCCGATGTCATGGCCGCCGGCACCTGGGTGATGGGAGGGGTCTTCGGGTTCTTCCTCGCCGTCTGCGGCACGCTCTTCCTGGTCGCCGCCCTCCGCGACCGCGGCCCCGGCCGCTGGAGCCGGGTGCTCCTGGTCAGCTGTGCGGTGGTGCACGGCGTGCTGGGCGCGCTGACCGTGGGGCTGGTCGGCTGGCACGCGTTCGCGTTCCTGATGGTGGTGCTGGGCCTGATCGTGCTCGCCCTGCTGCAGTACGGCGGAACGGAGCCCGAGGGGAGCGGGGGAGGGGCCGCGCCCGGCGGCACGGGCCCGTCGGTCTCCATGGACAAGGGGCCCGTCGTCGGCGACGGGCCGGCCACGGCCTGAGGCTTTCGGGAGCGGGCCCGGCCCGGTGCGGTCGGCGCCCGGCCGCGTCCGTGCGCGCCCCGGAGCGCGCGGTCCGTCCCGCGCCCGCAGATCTGCCCGCCCCTCCGCGTCAGGTCCAGAGGTCCGTGATGCCGATCCCCAGGTCCGCCAGCAGACCGCGCAGCAGCGGCAGCGACAGTCCGATCACGTTGCCGTGGCTGCCCTCGATCGAGTCGACGAACGGGGCGGATCGGCCGTCCAGCGTGAACGCGCCCGCCACGTGCAGCGGTTCGCCGCTCGCGACGTACGCGGCGATCTCGGCGTCGGTCGGTTCGCCGAAGCGGACCGTGGTGGAGGCGGTCGCGGAGGCGCGGCGGCCGGTGGCGCTGTCGATGACGCAGTGACCGGTCTGCAGGACGCCCGCACGGCCGCGCATGGACTTCCACCGGGCGGTGGCCTCTTCCTCGTCGGCCGGCTTGCCGAGGGCCTCGCCGTCGAGTTCGAGCACGGAGTCGCAGCCGATGACGAGGGCGCCGGCGGCCTCGGGGCGGGCGGCGACCGCGTCCGCCTTGGCCTCGGCGAGGGCGAGCGCGAGCGCGCCCGGCCCGGGCGCGGTCAGCGCGTCCTCGTCGACACCGCTGACGACGACCTCCGGGGCGAGCCCGGCGTCCCGGAGCAGTCGGAGGCGGGCGGGTGAGGCGGAGGCGAGGACGACGCGGCGGCGCTGAACGGTCATGCGGGCCATCGTAGGCGGCCCGGGTGACGGCCAGGAGGCCGATGCGGCAGCCCGCCCCCGGTGGGGGCGCCGGGACCGGCGGTGTGCACGGCACCGACGTCCCGGTCGGTGGAGAGGACCGTCCCCGGCCCGTGCCGGCTTGTCGCGGACCGGTGTCCGGAGCGCATGTCCCCGTGTCGGCTTGTCGCGTACCGGTGTCCGGAGCGCGTGTCCCCGTGTCGGCCCGTCGCGTACCGGTGTCCGGAGCGCATGCCCCCGTGCCGGCCCGTCGCGGACCGGTGGCAGGAGCGCATGTCCCCGTGTCGGCTTGTCGCGTACCGGTGTCCGGAGCGCATGCCCCCGTGCCGGCCCGTGGCGGACCGGTGGCAGCAGCACCCGTCCCTTCAATGGAGCCGGTGTCCCCTTGCCCGTCCCCTACCCGCACCCGGACCCGTCCGTCAGCGCAGTCCGACGACGAACATCGCGACGATCATGGCAAGCGCGAGCAGGATGCCGGCGCGGCGCAGCATCGCCTGCATGTCGCGCATCTCCTGCGGAGGTTCGTTCTCCGGGTCGGACCACAGCATGGTTCCGATGGTGGCGGCGGGACGCGAAGGGCGCCTGAGTACGGATACTCAGGCGCCCCGGTGGCAGGGGACCGGTCACGGATCGGCGGAGCCGTCGTGAACCCCCGCTCGGTGGCTCAGCCCGGCCAGTACGTCCGCGTCCACGCCCGCGGTCCCACTCGCAGCGCCCGGGCCCGGGCGATTCGGGCGGGGTCCGACCACTCCTCGGGCGGCAGCGGCGCGCCGGACACCGCGGAGGCCGTCGCGGCGGCGCGTGCCTGGACCACCGCCAGGGCGGCGGCCAGTTCCTCCGGGGTCGGGTTTCCCCGTACGACCCTGATCATCACTGCTCCTCGCGGTCCTCGGGGATCTACAGGGGGATGTTGCCGTGCTTCTTCGGGGGAAGGCTTTCCCGCTTCGTCCGCAGCTGACGCAGGCCCTTCACGATCTGGGCGCGGGTGTCGGAGGGCATGATCACGGCGTCGATGTAGCCGCGCTCGGCGGCGACGTACGGGTTGAGGAGCGTGTCCTCGTAGGCCGTGATCAGCTCGGCCCGCAGCTTCTCCTGGGCCTCGGCGTCCGGGGCGGCGGCGAGCGTGCGGCGGTGCAGGATGTTCACCGCGCCCTGCGCACCCATCACCGCGATCTGGGCGGTCGGCCAGGCCAGGTTCAGGTCTGCGCCCAGGTGCTTGGAGCCCATCACGTCGTACGCGCCACCGAACGCCTTGCGCGTGATCACGGTGATCAGCGGCACGGTCGCCTCGGCGTAGGCGTAGATCAGCTTCGCGCCGCGCCGGATGATGCCGCCGTACTCCTGGTCCACACCCGGCAGGAAGCCGGGCACGTCGACGAACGTGACCACGGGGATGTTGAACGCGTCGCAGGTGCGCACGAAGCGGGCGGCCTTCTCGCTCGCGTCGATGTCCAGACAGCCCGCGAACTGCATCGGCTGGTTGGCGACGATGCCGACGGGGAAGCCCTCGACCCGTCCGAAGCCGGTGAGGATGTTCGGGGCGAACATCGCCTGCGTCTCCAGGAACTCACCGTCGTCCAGCACGTGCTCGATGATCGTGTGCATGTCGTACGGCTGGTTGGCGCTGTCCGGCATCAGCGTGTCCAGCTCCTGGTCCTCCGAGGTGAGTTCCAGGGAGGCGTCCTCCGGGAAGGACGGCGGCTCGGACAGGTTGTTCGACGGCAGGTACGACAGAAGCGACTTGACGTACTCGATCGCGTCCTTCTCGTCGCCGGCCATGTGGTGCGCGACACCGGACGTGGTGTTGTGGGTGCGGGCGCCGCCCAGTTCCTCGAAGCCCACGTCCTCGCCGGTGACCGTCTTGATGACGTCCGGTCCGGTGATGAACATGTGCGAGGTCTGGTCGACCATCACCGTGAAGTCGGTGATCGCCGGCGAGTAGACGGCGCCGCCCGCACAGGGGCCCACGACCAGGGAGATCTGCGGGATCACCCCGGACGCGTGGGTGTTGCGGCGGAAGATCTCGCCGTACATGCCCAGCGCGCTGACGCCCTCCTGGATGCGCGCGCCACCGGAGTCGTTGATCCCGACGACCGGGCAGCCGGTCTTCAACGCGAAGTCCATCACCTTGATGATCTTCTGACCGAAGACCTCGCCCAGGGCCCCGCCGAAGACCGTGAAGTCCTGCGAGAACACGGCCACCGGCCGGCCGTCGACCGTGCCGTAGCCGGTGACGACGCCGTCGCCGTACGGGCGGGTCTTCTCCAGTCCGAAGTTGGTGGAGCGGTGCCGTGCGAGCTCGTCCAGCTCGACGAACGACCCCTCGTCGAGGAGGAGTTCGATCCGCTCACGGGCAGTCAGCTTGCCCTTGGCGTGCTGCTTCTCGACCGCGCGTTCGGAGCCCGCGTGCGTCGCCTCGTGGACACGGCGCTGGAAATCCGCGAGCTTGCCAGCGGTGGTGTGGATGTCGATCTCTTGGTGCTCTGCCGGCTCGGACATCGGGATGCGGCTCCCTGCCTGGTCACGGGGGTGTTGGCTACGTAAGGAGAGGTCTGGCTACTGACTCGTAGCGTATCGGCGCGGATACCGTTCGGCAGTGCGGCGTTGGCCACACCCCGTAGCGCTTGCGCGCAGGGCCCGACACGGTCCGCCTCCGCGGTTCGCGTCACGGGGACGGATGGGGCCAAGCTGTGCGGCATGACGCCTCACGACACCTCCGGCAGTCCGTCCGACGAGTTCACCGGCGGCCCCGCAGGCGGCCGCTGGTCCGATCTCGACCGCCCACCGCTCAACGCCGCCGCCCTGCGCCGCGCACTGATCCGCCCCGGCGGGCTGTGGACCTCGCTCGACGTCGTCGAGGCGACCGGCTCCACCAACTCCGACCTCGCGGCCCGGGCCGCGGAGCTCGGCGAGGGGGCCGTGCTCGTCGCCGAGGAGCAGACGTCCGGCCGCGGCCGTCTCGACCGCAGCTGGACCGCGCCCCCACGCTCCGGACTCTTCCTCTCCGTACTGCTGAAGCCCGACGTGCCCGTGGACCGCTGGGGGTGGCTGCCGCTGCTGACCGGTGTCGCCGCGGCGACGGGCCTGGCCAGGGCGGCCGGGGCCGACTTCGCGCTGAAGTGGCCGAACGACCTGATGGTGAAGGTGGCCGGGGAGGAGCGGAAGGCCGGCGGCATCCTCGCCGAGCGCGTGGGCGGCGACGGCGTCGTCATCGGCATCGGGATCAACGTCACCTTGCGCGCGGACGAGCTCCCCGTGCCGCGGGCGGGCTCCCTGGCCCTCGCGAACGCCGTCTCCACCGACCGCGACCCCCTGCTTCGGGCGCTGCTGCGCTCGCTGGAGGACTGGTACGGCATCTGGCGCGCGGCGAACGGCGACGCCCACGCCTCGCGGCTGCAGGAGACGTACGCGGCCGGCTGCTCGACCCTGGGGCTCACGGTCCGCGCCGAGCTCCCCGGCGACCGCAGCCTGATCGGCGAGGCGGTCGCGATCGACGGCGACGGACGGCTCGTGGTGACCACCCCCGACGGCAAGGACCACCCCATCGGGGCCGGCGACATCGTCCACCTGCGGCCGAACGGCCGGTGACCGGGGGTGCGGCCGTCCGGCGTGATCGGCCGGACACCCCGGACGGGCCGCGCCACCGGGACGTGAGCTAGGGCACACCTGCCGTATCGTTGAGGCCGCGCCGGGCTTCCCGCGGCCGTACGCGGACCGGCACGCACGACAGATCGGCAGGGCAGTGCGCAGGGATCGGGCAGGAGGCGGCCGGTGACCGTCGACGACAGCGCCTCCGGCGCGGACGCTTCCGGTGGGGACTCCCCGGGCGGAAGCGGGCCAGGGATGGAGCCTTCCGGCGGGGGCGCGTCCGCCGGGGCGGACTCCTCCGGGGGCGGCTCCGGCCGGAGGCAGACGTCGGACGTCCACCCGACGCCGCACCACGAGGTGGACCACACGGCCGAGCCGACCAAGGACCCGCTGGCCATCCGGCTGGAACAGCTGATCCTCGGCGCGGACCGCCGCTACACCCCCTTTCAGGCCGCAAGGACCGCCGGGGTCTCCATGGACCTGGCGTCGCGCTTCTGGCGGGCCATGGGATTCGCGGACATCGGCCAGGCCAAGGCCCTGACCGAGGCCGATGTGCTCGCGCTGCGCCGACTGGCCGGCCTGGTCGAGGCAGGGCTGCTGAGCGAGCCGATGGCGGTCCAGGTGGCGCGGTCCACCGGCCAGACCACGGCCCGGCTCGCGGAGTGGCAGATCGACTCCTTCCTCGAGGGCCTCACCGAACCGCCCGAGCCGGGGATGACCCGCACCGAGGTCACCTATCCCCTGGTCGAACTGCTGCTGCCGGAGCTGGAGGAGTTCCTCGTCTATGTGTGGCGCCGACAGCTGGCCGCCGCCACCGGCCGGGTCGTGCAGGCCGCGGACGACGAGGAGATGGTCGACCGGCGGCTCGCGGTCGGCTTCGCAGACCTCGTCGGCTTCACCCGGCTCACCCGGCGCCTGGAGGAGGAGGAGCTGGGCGAGCTGGTCGAGGCCTTCGAGACGACCTGTGCCGACCTGGTCGCCGCGCACGGCGGTCGGCTGATCAAGACCCTCGGGGACGAGGTGCTCTTCGCCGGGGACGACGCGGGGACGGCCGCGGAGATCGCGATGCGGCTGATCGAGACGCTGTCGCACGACGAGACCATGCCGGCCCTGCGGGTCGGCATCTCCTTCGGGACGGTCACGACCCGGATGGGCGATGTGTTCGGTACGACGGTGAACCTGGCGAGCCGGCTGACCTCGATAGCGCCGAAGGACGCCGTCCTGGTGGACGGGGCGTTCGCGGAGGAGCTGGCCCGCACCGGCGACGCGCCCACGTCGGAGGCGGAGGCCGCGGAGGCGGCGGCCGCCGCCGAGAAGGAGGGCGAGGAGCCCCCGTCGTACCGCTTCGCACTGCAGCCCATGTGGCAGCGGCCGGTGCGCGGGCTCGGCGTGGTGGAGCCCTGGCTGTTGACGCGGCGCCCGGCCTAGGATCACCTCCCGGTGAACCATCGTTAACCGGGAGGTCGTCGACTATGTCCGAGATCAGCTCCGAGGTCGGGTCCGAAAGCGTGTCCGAGCAGCGCTTCGGGGAGTTCGTCGCCGTACGCCGCCACGAGGGCGGGCACGTCGCAGAGCTGGTGCTCGACCGGCCCAAAGCCATGAACGCGGTCTCCACTGGGATGGCCGGTTCCATCGCCGCGGCCTGTGACGCGCTCGCGGCGGACCGGTCCGTCCGGGTGGCCGTCGTGACCTCGTCGAACGACCGGGCCTTCTGCGTCGGTGCCGACCTCAAGGAGCGCAACTCCTTCACGGACGCCGAGTTGGTCCGGCAGCGCCCGACCGCCCGCGCCGCGTACGCCGGGGTGCTGGAACTGCCGATGCCCACGATCGCGGCGGTGCACGGCTTCGCACTGGGCGGCGGGTTCGAGCTGGCACTCTCCTGCGATGTGATCGTGGCCGACGCGACGGCCGTCGTCGGCCTGCCCGAGGTGTCCGTCGGTGTGATCCCCGGCGGCGGCGGTACGCAGCTGCTGCCGCGGCGCGTCGGCGCGGCGCGGGCGGCCGAGCTGGTGTTCACGGCGCGGCGCGTGGAGGCCGCCGAGGCCCGGGAGTTGGGCCTGGTCGACGAGCTCGCCGACGACGCCCGCCCCGCCGCCCTCGCCCTGGCGGTCCGCATGGCAGCCAACTCCCCGGTCGGTCTGCGGGCCGCGAAGCGGGCGCTGCGGCTCGGCCACGGGCTCGACCTGCGGGCGGGGCTCGACGTCGAGGACGCGGCATGGCGTTCGGTGGCGTTCTCCGGCGACCGCGCCGAGGGTGTCGCGGCCTTCAACGAGAAGCGGAAGCCGGAGTGGCCCGGCGAGTGAAACCCGTACGAAAATCCCTAAGCTGGGGTAATGGGTGAGGATGTCCGGCTGCGAGCCGTCGTGGCGTTGGCACAGGCGATGGCGGCCGCACGCACACCGCGGGAGCTGTGGCGTGGCGCGGCGGCGGCCGCGTGTGACGCGCTGAGGGGGAGTTTCGCCGCGCTCTCCGTCTGGGAGCGGGATCGGGGGCGTCTGAAGGTGCTCGTGAACGCGGGGGCCCGAGCCCCGGACGAGGAGGAGTTCCCGGACGGCGAGACCTATCCGGTGCACCGCTTCCCCGAGATCACCGAGTTCCTGCACGAGCAGTGGGCGGGGGGCGGTGCTCCGCGCGCCTGGGTGGAGACGGCGGACGGCATGGCGGAGGGCGAACACGGCTACAGTCACCAGCGGGTCGACGCGCTGCGGCAGCGCGGGCGCGGCTGCTGCGTCGTCGCGCCGATCGTGCTGCACGGCCGGGCCTGGGGCGAGCTGTACGTAGCCCGTCCCGCGGGGGAGGCCGTGTTCGACCGGGACGACGCGGACTTCGCGACCGTGCTCGCCCAGGTCGTGGCAGCCGGGATCGCGCAGCAGGAGCGGCTGGAGGAGGTCCGCAGGCTCGCGTTCACCGATCCGCTGACCGGGCTCGCGAACCGGCGGGCCGTCGACGTCCGGCTGGACGAGGTGCTGGAGCGGCACCGGGTGGACGGCTCCGTGGTCTCGCTGGTGGTGTGCGACCTCAACGGACTCAAGCGGGTCAACGACACCCACGGCCACGCGGCGGGCGACCGGCTGCTGGAACGCTTCGGATCGGTGCTGTCGCTGTGCGGTGCGATGCTGCCGGGGGCGCTGGCCGCCCGGCTCGGCGGAGACGAGTTCTGTCTGCTCACGGCGGGCCCGTCCGCCGACGACGTCGTGAAGGTCGCCGAGGAACTCTGTGAGCGGGCCGGTGAGTTGAAACTGGGGGAGGGGGTCGCGTGCGGCGTCGCGTCCACCGGCGACCCGATCGGCGCGGTCCGCTCCGCCCGCCGGCTGTTCCGCCTCGCGGACGCCGCGCAGTACCGCGCGAAGGCCGCCCGGGCGACGGGGCCGGTGGTCGCGGGCCGGGACGACTCGGTGCTCCCGCTGGCGGACACCCCGCCGCCGTCGCCGCAGGACCGCCGCCGTTTCCGGGACGCCCGCCACTGAGTCGCGGCCGCGGTGCGAGCCGTCGCGGGGCGCTTCCGCGGTGCGCCCGTCCGTGCCGCGCCTGCCGCGCCTGCCGCGCCTGCCGGGGCGGTCGTTCCCGCCGGTGGTCGCGGTGGTCGCGGTGGTCGCGGTGGTCGCGGTGGTCGCGGTGGTCGCGGTGGTCGCGGTGGTCGCGGTGGTCGCGGTGGTCGCGGTGGTCGCGGTGGTCGCGGTGCTCGCGGTGCTCGCGGTGCTCGCGGTGCTCGCGGTGCTCGCGGTGCTCGCGGTGCTCGCGGTGCTCGCGGTGCTCGCGGTGCTCGCGGTGCTCGCGGTGCTCGCGGTGCTCGCGGTGCTCGCGGTGCTGCCGGGGCTCGTTCCGGGTGCGCTTCCGCAGCGGCAGGCCCCCGGGCTGTCGTGTCCGCGCCGCGTCCCGGGTCGGCCGCCGGCTCCTCCGGGCATGTGCGAGGCCGCGTCCGGGCAGTCGTTCGCAGGCCGTCACCGGTCCCGGCCGCCCACCCCGTGACAGAGAGGGATTCAATCCGTAGGGTGCTGAATATGGATATGCACACTGTCGTGGTGGGGACGTCCGGGACCACCGCCGAAGACGTCATCGCCGTGGCCCGCGGCAACGCCAGGATCGAGCTCTCCGACGACGCGCTCTCCGCGCTCTCCGCCGCGCGCGCGATCGTGGACGCCCTGGCCGCGAAGCCCGAGCCGGTGTACGGGGTCTCGACCGGGTTCGGCGCCCTGGCCACCCGGCACATCGGTCACGACCTGCGCACCCAGCTGCAGCGCAACATCGTCCGCTCGCACGCCGCCGGTATGGGTCCGCGCGTCGAGCGCGAGGTCGTCCGCGCCCTGATGTTCCTGCGGCTGAAGACCGTGGCCTCCGGGCACACCGGCGTACGCCCCGAGGTCGCACAGACCATGGTGGACGTCCTGAACGCGGGGATCACGCCGGTCGTGCACGAGTACGGCTCCCTCGGCTGCTCCGGAGACCTCGCGCCGCTGTCGCACTGTGCGCTGACGCTGATGGGGGAGGGAGACGCGGAAGGCCCCGACGGCACCGTCCGCCCCGCCGGCGAACTCCTCGCCGCCCACGGCATCGAGCCCGTCGAACTGCACGAGAAGGAGGGCCTCGCCCTCCTCAACGGCACCGACGGCATGCTCGGCATGCTGATCATGGCTCTCGCCGATCTGCGCAGGCTCTACACCTCCGCCGACATCACCGCCGCTCTCACGCTGGAGGGCCTGCTCGGTACGGACAAGGTCCTCGCGCCCGAACTGCACGCCATTCGCCCCCATCCGGGCCAGGCCGCCGCGGCCGCCAACATGAGCGCCGTGCTCAAGGGCTCCGAGCTGACCGGCCACTTCCAGGAGGAAGAGGCCCCTCGCGTCCAGGACGCCTACTCGGTGCGCTGCGCACCTCAGGTCGCCGGTGCCGGGCGGGACACCATCGCCCACGCCGCCCTGGTCGCCGACCGCGAACTCGCCGCCGCCATCGACAATCCGGTGGTGCTGCCCGGTGGAGGCCCCGGGGCGGGCAGGGTCGAGTCCAACGGCAACTTCCACGGCGCGCCCGTCGCGTACGTGCTCGACTTCCTCGCCGTCGCCGCCGCCGATCTCGGCTCCATCGCCGAGCGCCGCACCGACCGGCTGCTGGACAAGAACCGCTCGCACGGCCTGCCGCCCTTCCTCGCCGACGACGCGGGCGTGGACTCGGGCCTGATGATCGCCCAGTACACACAGGCGGCGCTCGTCAGCGAGATGAAGCGGCTCGCAGTCCCGGCCTCCGCCGACTCGATCCCCTCCTCAGCGATGCAGGAGGACCACGTCTCCATGGGCTGGTCGGCCGCGCGCAAGCTGCGCACGGCCGTCGACAACCTGGCCCGGATCATCGCCGTCGAGCTGTACGCGGCGACCCGCGCGATCGAACTCCGCCGCGGTCTCACTCCCGCGCCCGCGAGCCAGGCTGCCATCGCGGCCCTGCGTGCGGCGGGCGTGGACGGACCCGGGCCGGATCGTTTCCTCGCACCGGAACTGGCAGCCGCCGAGGCGTTCGTCCGGGACGGGCGGCTGGTCGGGGCCGTGGAGTCGGTGACCGGTCCACTGGCCTAGGTGTAGTGCCGCGTCAGGCGACGTTCGCCCCGTCGCGGCGCCCGGCACGGCGACTCGCGGCGTTGCCGGATCAACCGAGTAGGCCCCCTACGGGGTCGATCCGGCGCCTTGCGTTCTTCCCCTCGGCCCGGGAGGGCCTGGGGAGGCCCCACTCCCTCGGCCGGAGGGCCTGGGGAGGCCCCACTCGCTCGGCCGGAGGGCCTGGGGAGGCCCCACTCGCTCGGCCGGAGGGCCTGGGGAGGCCCCACTCCCTCGGCCGGAGGGCCTGGGGAGGCCCCGTGCACCGGACGCCGCTCCTTGACGGGCAAACCTCGCCTGCGCGGCACTAGAAGGCTTGTCGCCCTCCCCGGCGACCCGTGGCCGTCGCGGCGTGCGCCGTCCCGCTGCCCGTCGCCCCGCCGTCCCAGGTGCCCCGCACCGAAGGGCCTCCTCAGCCGGGGAGGCCCTTCGACGTTGCTTCGGGCGGCCGGGGCGGACGGCCCCGCCCCGGCCTTGGCGGGTCAGACCAGCCGGCCGCCGCTCCTGCGTGCGGCATAGCTCACGAACCCTGCACCGACCCCGAGGAAGAGCGTGCCCCCGACGAGATACGGCGTCGTGTCCACGCTTCCGGTGTCCGCCAGCGACAGCCCCTGCGAGCCGCCCTGCGGGGCCTCGGCGCCCGCCGTGACGCCGTCCGCGGCCCGGGTGTCCCCGGCGCCCCCGGTGTCGGGCACGGCCGCCGCGCCGCCCGCCGGGTCCGTGTCCCGGCTGCCGTAGGCGACGGCAGAAGCGGAATCCCCGGACGGGGACCGGTCCGGCTGCCCCTGCTCACCGTTGGCCGTGGCGTTGGCCGAGGGCACGAACCACAGCGCGCAGAGCAGGGAACCGGCCGCGGCGGCGGTCAGCAGCGGACGACGAGCGACGGGCACGGGAAACGATCCCCCTTGTGACAGCGGCGAATTGACCGTGTGAGGCGATGCTCCGGCGATGCTAATGAAAGCAGCGGGTCGCAGGAAAGTCGGGAGGCCCCGCGCTCTAGTCTCCGTCGTATGACCACTTCTGAGACATCACGCTATGTGCGGCTACACGTCGAATTGGTGCTGGAGGTGGCCGAACCGGAAGAGCTCGCCGGGGCGGCCCTCGACCGTATCGAGACGGACGAACTCATGCCGGACGAGGAGCGCGCGCACGCCTCCTCGTCCGTGAGCGACGACTCCGCGGAGGCCCTGGCCTACCTCGTCGACCCGTTCGGCCTGATCGGCGACGTTCCCGGCGTGGAACTCGCCCAGGCGTCGTGGAGCTGTGAGCAGATCGACTACGACCCCGACGCCGACGACTGGGATATCGACGAGGAAGATGGGGAGACGGACGAGGACGGGCAGGACGACGGGGCGGACCGCGCTGGGCGCCCGTGACGTGGCGGGAGCCGGGCGGACCGACCGGGCCCCGGGCGCCGCGGGCGGCGCTCGGGGCCCGTCCCCGCCCTGCGGGTCCACAGGAAACGGGTCCACAGGAAAGTCGTGAAGGATCGCCGGAACCCGAAACGGGAGGGCGCGCAACCGCAACCGGCGCGCCCTCGGGTGCGTCGATGAGTGGTGTTGCCCACAAAATCCGCCAGGACTGGAACCAGGCGGGACGTTTTGGGTCTTCTTGATAGAGATCGCAGGTAAATCGGTGACGATGGAGAAGCGTGTGATGACGGACAGCAAGCGGCGCGGACGTCTGACCGTGTCCGCCCTGCTCGGCGGCGTACTGGTACTCACGGGCTGCAGCAGCGCCGATGCCGACGGCCCCGGTGCCGAGGCGAAGAAGTCGCAGGAGCAGGTGGACGAGGCGGCCGCCAAGGACGCCTCGGACGCCCGAATAGTCATCTCGCCCAAGAACGGCGCGACCAACGCGAGCATCAACAACGACGCCAAGGTCAGCGTCAGCGAGGGCACGCTCACCGAGGTCACCATGACCACGGGCGACGGCAAGGCCGTTGAGGGCACGCTCAGCGACGACGGCAAGAGCTGGAAGCCCAACGGGCAGCTGGAGCGCGCCACCGTCTACAAGATCACGGCGTCCGCCAAGGACGGGAAGGGCCGCGAGGCGCACGAGAACTCCTCGTTCACCACGGTCTCGCCCGACAACAGCTTCATCGGCAACTTCACGCCCGAGGACGGCTCCACCGTGGGCGTCGGCATGCCGGTCTCGATCAACTTCAACAAGGCGATCACGGACCGCAAGGCCGTGCAGTCCGGCATCACCGTCTCCTCCAGCAGCGGCCAGGAGGTCGTCGGCCACTGGTTCAACTCCCAGCGGCTGGACTTCCGCCCGGACGACTACTGGCAGGAGGGTTCCACGGTCACGCTGAAGCTGAACCTGGACGGTGTGGAGGGCGCCGACGGCGTCTTCGGCGTCCAGCAGAAGACGGTGACCTTCACCATCGGGCGCAACCAGGTCTCCACCGTGGACGCTTCCGCCAAGACCATGACGGTCACCCAGGACGGCAAGACCATCAAGACCATCCCGATCTCCGCCGGCTCGCCCGAGAACCCGACCTACAACGGTCGGATGGTCATCTCGGAGAAGTTCAAGGAGACCCGGATGAACGGGGCCACGGTCGGCTTCACGGACGACGACGGCAAGGGCGAGTACGACATCAAGGACGTCCCGCACGCCATGCGGCTGTCCACCTCCGGCACGTTCATCCACGGCAACTACTGGGGCGCCGACTCGATCTTCGGCAGCGCCAACACCAGCCACGGCTGCGTGGGCCTGAACGACGTCAAGGGTGCCGGCGACCCGAAGCAGCCCGCGGCCTGGTTCTACGACAACTCGATCGTCGGTGACGTCGTGGTCGTCAAGAACTCCAAGGACAAGACGATCCAGCCCGACAACGGCCTCAACGGCTGGAACATGAGCTGGGCGGACTGGAAGGCCGGCTCGGCGGTCTGATCCCGCGACGGGCCCGTCGGCCCGCCCGGAGGACCAGCCGCTCGTCCACCGAACCTGCCGCACGAAGGCGGTGGCACCCGGGTCGCACCGGGGCCGCCGTCTTCGTCGTTGGTGCTCGTAGGCGTTGGGCGCTACCTGTCGGTCGTACGTGTCACGACGTCGGACGCCTCACCGCCCCTACGCGTATGAGCGTGTCCCGGCCGGCGCGCGTCCGACGGCGCCCCGCCACTGCGGGCGGCCGTACCGCAGCCAAGCGCGGGAGGCGGCGGGACAGCACCGTCCGGCGTGACGGAACTGCTCAGCCGGGCGTCGGCACGGGCGGCCCGCCCCGAGTTCCCGTCGCGGGGCACGGGAGGCCGCCCTCGTCAGCGGGCCGGGGGCCGGAGAACGGCGGCCCGCCACCGGCCCCGGACGGGTCTGTCCCACCCCTCTCACCCGCGCGGCTCACCGCCCGCCATGGTACGAATCGGACAGTGGTCCCACGGGGCACGGCGAGCGGAGCACGCGTGATCCGGGTAATGGTGGTCGACGACGAAGCCCTGATCCGCACGGGCTTCCAGCACATCCTCGACGCGGCCGACGACATCGAGGTCGTGGCCGCGGTCCCCGGTGCCGAGGCGGTCCGGACCGCCGAGGAGTCCCGCCCCGACGTCGTACTGCTGGACATCCGGATGCCGGACGTGGACGGACTCACCGTCCTCGGCGGCCTGCGCCGCCTGCCGCACCCTCCGGTCGTCGCCATGCTCACGACGTTCGACATGGACGAGTACGTGGCGACGGCACTGCGTGCGGGTGCCGCCGGCTTCCTGCTCAAGGACACCGACCCCGAGGGACTGCCGTTCCTGGTGCGGACCCTCGCAGACGGCGGAACCGTCCTGTCGTCCAAGGTCACCAGGACCGTCGTGGACGGCTATCTCGACGCGGGCCCCGAGGAGACCGCCGCACGCGGCATCGCCCGGCTGAGCGACCGGGAGCGCGCCGTACTCGTGCTGATCGCCGAGGGACTCTCCAACGCCGACATCGCCGCCCGGATGCACCTGGGCACCGGCACGGTGAAGGACCACGTCAGCGCCATCCTCACCAAACTCGAAGTGGCCGGCCGGGTCCAGGCCGCCCTGCTCGCGGAGCGGGCCGGCCTGCTCAGGCCGCCCCGGGACCGGGAGGCGCCATGACCTCCCGCCGCGTGCCTCCCCCCGTGATGGACGCCGCGCTGGTCGGAGTGGCACTGCTCGACGTCTGGGTCAACGTCACCGCCGCCGAGCCGCTGCGCCTGGGCTTCGCCCTGGTCGCCGCGTTCGCCCTCGCGCTGCGCCGCCGGGTGCCGCTGCTCGTCTTCCTGATCACGCTGCCCGCCGTCGCCCTGAACGACGCGATCTTCGCCGGGCTGGCCGCCCTCTACACCCTCGCCTCGCTGTCCCGCCGCCGGATCCTGCTCGCCGTCTGTGCGCTGGCCTTCACGGTCAGCGACATGACCTCGTGGCCGTATCCCCACTTCGATCCCACAAACGCCGCCACCCTCATCACCCTCGGCTACACCGCCGCCACGGCTGCCGCGCCCGTCTTCCTCGGCCAGCTCGTCCAGACCCGGCGCGATCTCTCGCTGCGGCTGGCGGAGATCTCCGAGGCGCGGGACCACGAGCGGCTGCTGACCACCCAGACCGTCCTGGCCAAGGAGCGCGCCCAGCTCGCCCGCGAGATGCACGACGTGGTCTCCCACCAGGTCAGCCTGATCGCCGTACGGGCCGGAGCACTCCAGGTCGGCACCCGCGACCCCGAGGTCAGGGACGCGGCGGCGACGATCAGGCGGCTGAGCGTGCAGACCCTGGACGAACTGCGCCACATGGTCGGCGTCCTGCGGGCCTCCGGCGGGCGACCCGCCGAACTCACCCCCCAGCCGTCCATGGCGGACCTCCAGCGGCTCGTGGACGGCAGCGGCATCCGGGCCGAACTGCACACCGGCCCCTGGGCCTCCGGGAGCGGACCCGACGGGCTGCCGCCGACCGTCCAGCGCGCCGTCTACCGCACCGTCCAGGAGGCCCTGACCAACGTCCGCAAGCACGCGCCCGGCGCCACCGCAACCGTCCGGGTGGGGAGCGACGGCGGCGCGGTCCGCGTCACGGTCACCAACACGGCCCCGACCCGTCCCGCCCTGCCCCTCCCCAGCGCCCACTACGGCCTCGTCAGCCTGCGCCAGCGCGCCGAGCTCCTGGGCGGCACGGTCGACTGCGGCTCGACGGCGGACGGCGGCTACGAACTCCGCCTGGAGCTACCGGTGCAGGGCCACGTCTGACGGTCACGATGCATACGGCATCCTGGACGAGCAGGGCGAGCGGGATCTGCCGGTGAGTGGAGTGCCCGGCCGCGCGTCCGCCTACAGCGCGGCGAACGGCGGCACGATACGGACCACGATGATCAGCGGGTCACGCGGCGCCACCAGGGAGTAGAACCAGCCGCCGGCCGCGTCCATTCGGCGCAGTCCGCCCGGCCTCGGTCCATTGCCGAGGCCGCTGACGTCGATGCCCGTATCGGCGAGTTCGACAAGCTGGCCGACCAGACGTTCCACTTCCGCCACCACATGATCAGGAATGCCGCCCGTCACATGGTCGTGATCGGGGTCGTACTCCCAGCGCCGGCCCCCGCTCGCCGGGCCGGGAGACCGATGACCGCGTGTGCTTCGTCCAGGATGACGCCGATTTCGGATGCCGCCCGTCGCGCCTGAGCCGCGTCGCCCGTCTCGGCCATGTCCTCCCATCGCCGGAGGTCGGCGGCGAGGCCGGGCTGACGTTGGATGTGGACGTAGACGGCCCACTGGGTGATGAACCGCTGGAGCGGGGCCAGATCCGAACCCTGCCTGGACTGGTCGGCGGCCTGGTCCAGCTCGCGGGTGAAGGCCGGGAGCGCGGCGGGCGCGATCTGTCTCACGGCCTGCCGCAGCGCGGCAACCGTGGCAGGCGGCCGGGGGATGAGCGGTTGCCCAGCGGCGGAGGTGGTCATGGCTACTCCCATGGGCGCGATTCTGATGCCGGAGACCGCCTAGCTGATCCAGGTCTCCCAACGCATTTGGGAAGGCGGGCACTGCCCGTCGGCAACCGCGTCGTCGTAGGAGTAGTCCGGCCCTCCGAAGAACACGCAGTCCGTGTATACAGGCTGTGCGGCGTACCAGCCGACGGTTATCAGGACCACGGCTGCCAGGGAGCAGATGAGGTGCCGTGCCGAGGGTGGCCCGGAGATTGGTCGGATCATGGCCGTGATCGTACGGTGGCCGTGGCTCCTTGCTGGTCAGGGTCGTCGGCTGGAGGCGCCGAGGCGAGGCCGGTCGGGCACGACCGCCCCCAGTCGGTCGCAGAGGGGGCACTCAACTCGACACCCGTCCCTCGGATACCGCAGCAGCCCGCCGGGTTCTTGTCGAGGTACTGCCGGTCCGGGTCGGGGTCCTCCCGGTCCACCTCGGTCCACCAGTGAACGCCGCCGCGGTGCAAGGACTCCCGAGGGCTGGGGAGGCCGGCGGGCCCGGTCGGCGTGGTCGACCAGTCCATGGTCACCACGAACACGTCCAGGCCCGTGAACGACTCGTCGAGGATCGTGTTGTACCGGTCCAGGGCGATCGCGTACTCGTCCTCGGACTCGGGGTGGCGCTTCGAGCCGGGCAGGCTGTGGAAACGCACCCGGCAGTCCGGGTATGTGCTGCGGAACGTGTCGGCGACCGGCGGACCCGAAGGCCGCCGGTCCCGCCACAGCTCGGGAGCGAGGTCATGACTCACTTGTCGTGTGCCGGAGCCACACCGATCGGGCAGGACACGCCCGTCCCTCCGATACCGCAGTAGCCCGCCGGGTTCTTGTCGAGGTACTGCTGGTGGTATCCCTCGGCCGGGTAGAAGGCCCGGCCCTCCGCGGGCAGGATCTCCGTCGTGATCGTGCCGTGGCCCGCGCCCGTCAGCACCTTCTGGTACGCGACGCGGGATGCCTCCGCGGTCTCGGCCTGGGCCGGTGTGTGGGTGTGGATCGCCGAGCGGTACTGGGTGCCCACGTCGTTGCCCTGGCGGAAGCCCTGGGTCGGGTCGTGGGCCTCCCAGAAGACCTTCAGCAGCTGCTCGTAGGAGACGACCGACGGGTCGTACACGACGCGGACGGCCTCGGTGTGGCCGGTGAGGCCCGAGCAGACCTCTTCGTACGTCGGGTTCGGGGTGTAGCCGCCCTGGTAGCCGACGAGCGTGGTCCACACGCCCCCGATCCGCCAGAACGTGCGCTCGGCGCCCCAGAAGCAGCCCAGACCGAAGTCGGCGACCGCCAGGCCCTCGGGGTAGGGGCCGAGGAGCGGGTTGCCGAGGACGGTGTGGCGGGCGGGGACGTCGAACTCGGGGGTTTCGCGACCGCGCAGGGCCTGGGCGGGGTTGGGCAGCTCAGGGACGCGGCGGTTCAGGAACATGCGCATCTCCTCCGGGAGTGGTTGCACCCCCCAGAACGCATTCCGGGCCCGCGGGATTCCCCGTTGCCTTTTGCGTGGCCCCGCAATGGGGCCCCTGGCCCCCGGGCCCGGAGCGGCCGGCCGAGTGGCAGTTCCGTGCCGTCAGTGCGGCAGCGTCGCGGGGCTGCCGCCGTTCGCCTCGTAGCCCGCGACCGCGAGCGCCCGGTAGACCGTGTACTCACCGGCCGGGTCGCTGCCGTGGGTCCAGGGCAGCGCGCCGACGTGGCCGTCGACGCAGACCAGCTGGTGCATGGCCTCGGTCCAGCGCTCGGACCTGACCAGGAAGAAGATCAGCAGATGGCGGACGTGCGGGAGGACCGGGTCGTTCGCCGGCGCGTGGTGCGCGGCGTGCAGAGCACCCTCCACGGCCTTGGTGACGACCGCGCTCTGGTAGAAGCCGGAGACCAGGTTGACCTCGGGCAGGTGCTCGTACACGGCGAACAGCGGCAGGGCTGACAGCAGCGAGCCCTGGGGCGCGCGGGCGGCCGAGGTGGTCGCGAAGTGGTCGGCCTCCTCCCGCGAGCCGTGCCACTTCTCGCACCAGTAGTGCAGGGCCGCGAGGTGGGCGCCCATGTGCGCGGGCGCGCGGTCGATCACCTTGGCCCACACCTGGTCGAACTGCTCGTGGGAGTAGCCGAGCCCTCGGGCCACGGCCAACTCGGTGATGTACGGGACGGGGTCGCCCGGCGCGAGCAGGGCGGCCTCCCCGCACACCGAGCGGGCCTCCTCCAGGATGATTCGGAAGTCGTCGCTGCCGGCTCCGCCGGAGGACCGCCAGGCCTGCTGCACCAGGAACTCCGCGTGGACGGCGGCGCCGCCCGCGTCCTTCGGCGACTCCGCGCGCCAGGCGCGCAGCCACGATCCGCCGGTCCCGGGCTGGTGCTGGAGCTCAAGCGAAGCGGCGCCCGCGAACGCCTGCACCCGCTGCCAGCGCTGCTCGCCCTCCTTATCGGTGCCCGCGAGCAGCTGGGACGCGGCCCGCCAGTCCTGGGTGCGCTGCACCAGGTCGAGTACGTCGAGGAGGTCCTGGTCGGGCCCGGGCAGCCGCAGGTCGAGTTCCTCCTGGCGCACGAATCCGTAGGTGGCGGGGTCGGCGGCGTCCGGTGAACCGGGGGCGACCTGTCGTACGGCGTGGCGGCGGCGCATCACGAACGGGCCGATCGCGGCGGCCAGCAGACCCAGCGCGATCAGGAACCAGAGAATCTCCATGGGGCCATTGTCCCGGACGGCCGAGCGATGGGAACCGGCCGGGGAGCCCCCGGTGCCCGACGGGGGGACTACCCTCGGGTCGCATGAGTGACCACCACAGTTTCGAGACCCTCGCCATCCACGCGGGCAACACCGCCGACCCGCTGACCGGGGCGGTCGTCCCGCCGATCTACCAGGTGTCCACCTACAAGCAGGACGGTGTGGGCGGGCTGCGGGGCGGTTACGAGTACAGCCGCAGCGCCAACCCGACCCGTACGGCGCTGGAGGAGAACCTCGCGGCGCTGGAGGGCGGCAGCCGTGGCCTGGCGTTCGCCTCCGGGCTCGCCGCGGAGGACTGCCTGCTGCGCGCGCTGCTGGTGCCCGGCGACCACGTGGTGATCCCGAACGACGCCTACGGCGGAACGTTCCGGCTGTTCGCCAAGGTGGTGCAGCGCTGGGGCGTGGAGTACTCGGTGGCGGACACCTCCGACCCCGCGTCGGTGCGGGCCGCCCTCACCGACCGTACGAAGGTGATCTGGGTCGAGACCCCGTCCAACCCGCTGCTCGGCATCACCGACATCGCCGCCGTCGCGGACATCGCCCGCACGGCCGGGGCGAAGCTCGTCGTGGACAACACCTTCGCCAGCCCGTACCTGCAACAGCCCCTCGCACTCGGTGCGGACGTGGTCGTGCACTCGCTCACCAAGTACATGGGCGGTCACTCGGACGTGGTCGGCGGGGCGCTGGTCACGGCCGACGCCGGTCTCGCCGAGGAACTGGCGTACCACCAGAACGCGATGGGCGCGGTGGCCGGGCCCTTCGACTCGTGGATCGTGCTGCGGGGCATCAAGACGCTCGCGGTGCGCATGGACCGCCACAGCGAGAACGCGGCGCGGGTCGCGGAGATGCTCAGCGGCCACCCGAGGGTGACGCGGGTGCTGTACCCGGGTCTGGAGGAGCACCCGGGGCACGAGATCGCGGCGAAGCAGATGAAGAACTTCGGCGGGATGGTCTCGTTCCAGGTCCGGGGCGGCGAGGAGGCGGCCGTCGAGGTCTGCGACCGTGCCCGGCTGTTCACCCTCGGTGAGTCCCTGGGCGGTGTCGAGTCGCTGATCGAGCACCCGGGCAGGATGACGCACGCCAGCGTCGCCGGCTCCGCGCTGGAGGTCCCGGCGGACCTGGTGCGGCTGTCGGTGGGCATCGAGTCGGCGGACGATCTGCTGGCTGACCTCCAGCAGGCACTGGGCCGGTGACGGACGTGCCGCGGGTCCGGCCGGGGAGTCCTGGAGACATGTGCTCCCCCGCGCTGCCGGGCGCGCGGCCCCCTGCCCGGCCGGCGGTGAACGTCCCGGCTCGTGCGCCCGGGGCCCGTGTGCCCGGTCGGCCTTTTGTGCGCGTGATCCGTCCCGCTGCGCGAGTGATCTGACTACGGGTCAGGCGCTGACCTTCTCGTCCTCGAGCATTCCGCGTATCTGCTCGCGGAGTTCGGGCGACTCGGTGTGACCGTGGACGGAGACGGCGTGGTCCGTGGCGGCTCGCAGGACCTCGTCCTCCTCGCCCGAGATGGTGAGGGTGCACTGCGTCTCGCTGGGGAACTTGCGGCAGTCGGCAACTTTCCTGGTCATGGCGACCTCCTGGTGCTGAGGCGTTGCGCCGCTGGTTCCAGGATAGATCCGGACGGCGAGGCCCTCACCACCCCTCGATCTCCGGGGTCGTCGCCGAGGGCGGTACAACCCACGGCTCGACGGCCACCGCCCACATTGCGAAGGCGATCGCCACCAGCAGCAGTACGCACCCCACGTGGTGGAGCGTGCGGCGTCGGCGGCGCAGCCGGGCGCCGCGGTGCGCCGCCCGGACGTGCAGATCGGCCGGTACGAGCGGGTGCGGCGCGTCCAGCATCCGCCGCACCTCCTCCTCCCTGCGTTCCGGGCCGCTCATCGGGCGTCCGCCCGGTCGCCGGTCCGGCTCGGTGCGCGCAGCCGCGGCGGGCGGGTGCTGTGCAGCAGGGACACCGCGCGGGCGCCGATCGTCCTGACCCGCTCCACCGGCAGTCCCAGCAGCGCGGCCGTCTGTTCCTCGGGCACGCCTTCGTACAGCCGCAGCACCACGACGAGCCGCTCCTGCGGACCGAGCCGGGCGAGCACCCCGCGCTCCGCCCCGGTGTCCCGGACGCGGGAGCGCCGGTGCAGGCGCCAGGCGCTGCGTGCGAAGCGGGTGACGAGTTCCTGGCGGGTGCGGTCGTACGGATCCTCGTCCCGCAGCCGGTCCCACTCCGCGTACATGTGGGCCAGAGCGTCGAGCAGCAGCCGCTGTGCCCGGAGGCACCGGCCGGAGGGCTCGGCGGTCAGCAGGGCCGCGACGTGCAGCAGCCGGCCGCCGGCGCCCGCGACGAATGCCTCGAACTCGCGGGCGCCGCGGCCGGCGAGTGTGGACTGCCGACTCTCGCGCACGTCCTCATATCAGGGCAGGCGGCGGTCCCGGTCAAGAGGTCGGGGACGCCTCCGTCGCCTCGGCGGGCAGCCCGGCCTGCCGGGCGGAGAGCGCCGAGTTGAAACGGGTGAGCAGGGTGCAGAACGATTCCCGCTCCTCCGGAGTCCAGCCGCCGGTCACCTTGGCCATGAGTTCGCGGCGCGAGGAGCGGACCTCCTCCAGGCGGGCCAGGCCGCGGGGAGACAGCTGCAGCACGACGGCGCGGCCGTCCTCCGGGTGGGACGTGCGCTTCACCAGGCCGGTGTCGACGAGCGGCGCGACCTGGCGGGTGACGGTCGAGGAGTCGATGCCCATGCCCGCCGCGAGGGCCTTGACGCCCATCGGGCCTTCCTGGTCGAGCCGGTTGAGCAGGAGATAGGCGGCGCGGTCCATCGAGTTGCGGACCTGGCCGACGCCGCCCAGCCGCGTCTGCTCGGCTCTGCGCGCGAAGACGGCCACCTGGTGCTGGAGGGCGTCGAGGAGACCGGCGTCAAGATCAGTCGTCATGTCCTGAGATGTGGGCATGGCTACGGGGGGCTCTCTCGTGCGGTGGTCGGTTGGTGGGGGACAGAGTACGCGCAGCCGGGCGGGTGCGTACCGGCCCTGGGGAAACCTGTGGACGCCCGGATTCCCGGGGCGGCCGTCGCGCCGCTGAGCTGCGAGACTTGCTGTCATGAGCTTCCGTACCACTGGCCCCTTTCACCCGGTCATCCTCGACGACGTGCGGGGTGCCCAGAAGATGCTCTCCGGCGTCGCGCGGCTGACGCCGATGGAAGGCAGCCGCCACCTGTCGGGCCTGGTCGGGGCTCCGGTGCACCTGAAGTGCGAGAACCTCCAGCGGACGGGGTCGTTCAAGCTGCGCGGCGCTTATGTGCGGATCTCGGGGCTGCGCCCCGAGGAGCGGGCGGCCGGCGTCGTCGCGGCGTCGGCGGGCAACCATGCGCAGGGCGTCGCGCTCGCCTCCTCGCTGCTCGGTGTGCACTCCACGGTCTTCATGCCGAAGGGGGCTCCGCTGCCGAAGGTCGCCGCGACCCGTGACTACGGCGCCGATGTGAGGCTGCATGGCCATGTCGTCGACGAGACACTGGCCGCGGCGCAGGAGTACGCGCACGAAACCGGTGCCGTCTTCATCCATCCCTTCGACCACCCGGACATCATCGCCGGGCAGGGCACGGTGGGGCTGGAGATCCTCGAGCAGTGCCCGGAGGTGCGGACGATCGTCGTCGGGGTCGGCGGCGGCGGTCTCGTCGCGGGTATCGCGGTGGCGGTGAAGGCGCTGCGGCCCGATGTGAAGCTGATCGGGGTCCAGGCGGAGGGGTCGGCGGCGTACCCGCCGTCGCTCGCCGCGGGGCGTCCGGTGTCGGTCGAGTCCCCGGTGACGATGGCGGACGGCATCAAGGTGGGGCGGCCGGGGGACGTCCCGTTCGCGCTCGTCGAGGAGCTGGTCGACGACGTGCGCACGGTCTCCGAGGACGCGCTCGCCTCGGCGCTCCTGCTGTGTCTGGAGCGGGCGAAGCTGGTGGTCGAGCCGGCGGGTGCGAGTCCCGTCGCCGCGCTGCTGACCGACCCGGAGGTGTTCGAGGGGCCGGTGGTGGCGGTGCTGTCGGGCGGCAACGTGGACCCGCTGCTGATGCAGCGCGTCCTGCGCCACGGAATGGCCGCCGCGGGCCGCTACCTGTCGCTGCGGCTCCCCCTGCCGGACCGGCCGGGGGCGCTGGCGACGCTGCTGGGGGTGTTGTCGGTGGCGGATGCGAACGTTCTGGACGTGGGACACGTGCGGACGGATCCCCGGCTCGGTCTGACGGAGGTCGAGGTGGAGCTCCATCTGGAGACGAAGGGGCCGGAGCACTGTGCGGAGGTCGCTGCGGCACTCCGGGATGCGGGCTACCACGCGGCCGGCTGACCGGCGGCGGGCTACCACGCGGCCCGGCTGACCGGCGGCCGTGTACGCGGCCGTGCCGTTGCGCGCCCGCCCGGCGGCCGTCCGGCGACGCGCGGGCGCAGGCGCGACGGGTTCCCGCGACGGGGCCGGGTGCCGCGAGGGTTGTGGGTCGCGATGTATCGCGTTACGGTTCGGCCCGGGCCGTAAATTCGCCTGCGCCGGCGGTTGGCGAAATCTAAGCTTGCGCAGCAATCGCCTGAAGTGAGCGAACGGTAAGCACCACCGCCACCACCTGACTGGGAGTACCTACATGCCAGGCGCCATTTACGCCGAGGGTCTGGTCAAGACCTTCGGCGAGGTAAGGGCTCTGGACGGAGTTGATCTCGATGTTCCCGAGGGCACCGTCCTCGGGCTCCTCGGCCCGAACGGCGCGGGCAAGACCACCGCCGTGCGCGTCCTGACCACCCTGCTCCGCCCCGACAGCGGCAGGGCCGTCGTGGCGGGCGTCGACGTCCTCCAGAACCCCAACGAAGTCCGGCGGTCGATCGGGCTCTCCGGGCAGTTCGCCGCGGTCGACGAGTACCTGACCGGCCGCGAGAACCTGCAGATGGTCGGCCGGCTCTACCAGATGAAAGCCAGGGCCGCGAAGGCCAGGGCGGACGAGCTGCTGGAGCGCTTCAACCTCGCCGACGCCGCCGACCGCCCCGCCAAGACCTACTCCGGCGGCATGCGCCGGCGCCTCGACCTCGCCGCCGCGCTCGTCGTCTCACCGCCCGTGATGTTCATGGACGAGCCCACGACCGGTCTCGACCCCCGCAACCGGCAGGCCCTGTGGGAGGTCATCAAGGAGCTCGTCGGCGGCGGTACGACCCTGCTGCTGACCACGCAGTACCTGGAGGAGGCCGACCATCTGGCCGACGACATCTGCGTCGTCGACCACGGCAAGGTCATCGCCCGGGGCACCGCGGACCAGCTCAAGGCCCGTACCGGTGGCGAGCGCGTCGAGGTCGTCGTCCACCGGCCCGACGAGATCGCCCCGGCCCGCGGCATCCTCCGCCGCTTCGGCGCGGAAGGAGCGGCCGCAGGCGACATCGCGGTCGAGGAGCACACCCGCAGGCTCACGGTCCCGGTGACCGGCGGGGCCAAGCTGCTCGCCGAGGTGATCCGCGAACTGGACGCCGCCGGCATCGAGATCGACGACATCGGTCTGCGCCGCCCGACCCTCGACGATGTCTTCATCTCCCTGACCGGCCGCCACGCCGAGCAGGGCGCCGAGGACGGCGGCGCGGTGCCGGCCGCCCGGCAGGGCAAGGACCGCAAGGCCGGGAAGGAGGCCGTGAAGTGACCACCGTCCAGGAAGCGGCGGACCGCGTCGCGGCACCCCGCCCGCGCGGCGGCATCGTGCAGTCGGTGAACGACTCGCTCGTCGTCGCCAAGCGCAATCTCATCCGCATGACCCGGATCCCGGAGATGATCATCTTCGGAATGGTCCAGCCGATCATGTTCGTGGTGCTCTTCACGTACGTGTTCGGCGGTTCCATCCAGGTCGGTGCGTCCACCTCGACCCAGGCCTACCGCGAGTTCCTGATGGCGGGCATCTTCGCGCAGACCGTCACGTTCGCGACCGCGGGTGCCGGTGCGGGCATCGCCGACGACATGCACAAGGGCCTCATCGACCGCTTCCGCTCGCTGCCGATGGCCCGGGGCGCGGTCCTCACCGGTCGCACCCTCGCCGACCTGGTTCAGACGGCGCTGACGCTCGTCGTCCTCGCCGTCGTGGCGCTGCTCGTCGGCTGGCGGACCCACGAGAACCTCGGCAAGGTGCTGCTCGGCTTCCTGCTGCTGCTCCTGCTCGGCTACGCCTTCTCGTGGATCGGCGCGCTGATCGGCCTGTCGGTCCGCACGCCCGAGGCCGCCACTTCCGGCGGACTGATCTGGCTGTTCCCGCTGACGTTCATCTCGAACGCCTTCGTGGACGCCAACAACATGCCGGGCTTCCTGCGGACGATCGCCGAGTGGAACCCGTTCAGCGCGACGGTGCAGGCGTGCCGCGAGCTGTTCGGCAATCTGCCGCCCGGCTTCGAGGCGCCGGACGCCTGGCCCATGCAGCACCCGGTGCTGGCGTCGGTGATCTGGTCGGTGCTGATCCTGGCGGTCTTCCGCACCCTCGCGGTGCGCAAGTACCGCTCGGCGGTCTGACCCCCGCGGCCCCGCCTCGTACCGCACGAACCCGCCCCGTACCGTCCCTGCGGACGGCGGAAGGCCCCGGCAGCGTCGGATCGCTGCCGGGGCCTTCTGGCGCGCGGGGGCCTGCCGGCGCGGCGCGGCTCAGCCCTGGTACGGCTTGGCCTCGAGGATCCTCACCATGGCCGTCCTGCCGTTGGGAAGCTCGTACTCCGCGTCCTGGCCGACCTTCTTGCCGTTCACGCCCGAGCCGAGCGGGGACTGCGGCGAGTAGGTCGAGATGTCGCCCGACGCGTACTCGCGGGAGGCGAGCAGGAAGGTCTCGGTGTCGCTCTCGTCGCCGTCGAAGGCGACCGTCACGACCATGCCGGGAGCCACCGTGCCGTTGTCCGCCGGGGCCTCGCCGACCTTGGCCTTCTCCAGGAGCTGGGTCAGCTGGCGCACACGGAGCTCCTGCTTGCCCTGCTCCTCCTTGGCCGCGTGGTACCCGCCGTTCTCCCGCAGGTCGCCCTCCTCGCGGGCCGCTTCGATCTTCTTCGCGATCTCGACGCGCGCGGGACCAGACAGGTGCTCCAGCTCGGCCTTGAGCTGGTTGTACGCCTCCTGGGTGAGCCAGGTGACGTCTTCGCTGGTCTGGGTCACAGGTGCTCCTCGTAGGTACTGGGGATACAAAGCATCGCCCTACCCAGAAGGATGTACCTCCACGAGTGGGCGAAACCACGAGCCTAACAATTGGCGACGAAAAGGGGGAGGACCGAAAGCCATCAAAAATGCGTCCGCGCAGGTCAGTGCAGAGGCGACCGGGAAAACGTCAGCCCTTCGGCCCGTCGTCCGCGGTGCAGCCCGCGAGCTCGGCACTCGTCGCCCGCGCCGTCGTACGCACGGTGACGACCCGGTCCACCCGCGTCTCGCGCATGTCGAAGCGGACGTCCCGACGGCCGACCTCGGAACCGTCCTCGGCCCGCGAGCGCAGGGTGCAGTAGCCCTGGGCGTCGCCGTCCTTGCGGACCTCCAGATGAACCTGGACCCGGTCCTCCGCGGTGACGTCGAACTTGATGACCTCGGCGCTGATCCGCTGACCGCTCACGTAGTCGTAGCCGAACCAGGCGATCATGGCGAGGAAGCCGGTGCCGAGCACCGCGCCGATGATCTTGAGCTTGCGGTCGGCGCGCTCGTCAGCCGAGCGCCCGTAACGGCCCTCGGGAAGCCCTTCGCGCACCGCGCCCATGATCGTCCTCTCATTCCCGAAAGACGCCGGAATTTTCGCCCCCCGGTTTCCGTCACTATAGAAGCCGTCCGATGCGACACATCACCGAGGATCGAGTCTTGACTGAGCAGCTGCGACTGATGGCCGTCCACGCCCACCCCGACGACGAGTCGAGCAAGGGCGCTGCCACGATGGCCAAGTACGTGTCCGAGGGGGTGGACGTGCTGGTCGTGACCTGCACGGGAGGCGAGCGCGGCTCCATCCTCAACCCCAAGCTCCAGGGCAACCGGTACATCGAGGAGAACATCCACGAGGTACGGCGCAAGGAAATGGACGAAGCGCGCGGGATCCTGGGCGTGAAGCAGGAGTGGCTCGGCTTCGTCGACTCCGGCCTGCCGGAGGGCGACCCGCTGCCCCCGCTGCCCGAGGGCTGCTTCGCGCTGGAGGACGTCGACAAGGCGGCGGGCGAACTGGTGCGGAAGATCCGCTCCTTCCGTCCGCAGGTCATCACCACGTACGACGAGAACGGCGGTTACCCGCACCCGGACCACATCATGACCCACAAGATCACGATGGTGGCCTTCGAGGGCGCGGCCGACACCGAGAAGTACCCCGAGTCCGAGTACGGCCAGGCCTGGCAGGCGCGGAAGGTGTACTACAACCAGGGCTTCAACCGCCCTCGCACCGTCGCCCTCCACGAGGCCCTGCTCGAGCGCGGCCTGGAGTCCCCGTACGGCGAGTGGCTGGAGCGCTGGAAGACGTTCCAGCGCGCCGAGCGGACCCTCACCACGTTCGTGCCGTGCGCCGACTTCTTCGAGACCCGCGACCGGGCGCTGATCGCGCACGCCACCCAGATCGACCCCGACGGCGGCTGGTTCCACGTTCCGATGGAGATCCAGAAGGAGGTGTGGCCGACCGAGGAGTACGAGCTCGCCAAGTCTCTCGTCGACACCTCCCTGCCCGAGGACGACCTGTTCGCCGGAGTCCGCGAGCAGGCCTGACCCGGCCGTTCCCGGCCCCCACCACTCCCTCTCCCGGCCCCGGGTGGGCCGGGAGAGGGCGTCGCGGACGCCCGGGTATGGTCGGTACATCCACACAAGGAGCGACCGATGAGCAGCACAGGCCTGGCGATGACGCACCTCGTCCCCCTCGCCAAGGAGCTCGACGAGAACAAGGTGACGCCCGGCGTCCTCGGATTCATCGTCTTCGCGGTGATGGCGGCCGGCGTCTGGCTGCTGATGAAGTCGATGAACCGCCATATGAACCGGGTGGACTTCGAGGAGGCCCCGGCGCCGGCCGCGACGGCGGGCACCGCGTCCCGGGCCCCGGCCGAACCGGCGAAGGGCGAGTAGGACCTCTCGTCCGGGCCCGCCCCGGACCGTGCGGCCCGGCCGTGGACATCGGCCGGGCGTATGTGCGCCCGGCCGTACTGCGACCACCGCGGCCCCGCCGTGCCACGACGTACGGCCGCGGGCACCGCGCGGTACGGGCGCCGTCGGCGCACCGCCGTCATCGGCGTCGAGGGGCCGTCACCCGCCTTCCGGTCGTGCCGGACCGGCGAGGTGTCCTCGCTGACGCTGCTCACGCGTCCGCCCGCGGCCTTCCGGTCGTGCTGGCCGGCCGGCGTGAGTGCGCCGACTCAGTCCACGGGCACCCCCATCACCTCCCGGGCGTGCCGGCCCGGCACCATGCCCAGCTCCCATGCCTGCCAGTCGTCCTCCAGCCGCACCCCGCGCTCCAGGACCAGGGCGAACGCCCCCATGCAGTCCTCCAGCCGCCCGTCGCGGGCCGGGTGGGACGCCTCGCGGAGCGCGGCCAGCTCCTCCTGGGCGACGACCGTGCCCACCTCCACTCCGCCCGCCGAGGCGTACGGGAGCAGCGTGCAGCGCAGGAAACCGGCCCAGTCCGCGCCCCGGCGGTCGCCGTACGAGGCGAACAGCGCTACCGCCTCGTCGCACAGCGCCAGCGCCTGGGCCGCGCGGCTGTTGCCGGCGTCGATCACGGCCAGTTCCAGACAGGTCCACGCCTCCCCGTGGGCCACCCGGATGCGCTGGAAGTCCGCTCGGGCGTCGACCAGGAGTTGGCGGGCGAAACCGGAGTTGCGCAGAGTGCCCGTCTGCGCCGCGCGCTGGTCTCGGGTGGCGCGGCCCGAATGGTGGCGGGCGCAGGCCAGACCGTACACGTCCCGCATCCGGGAGAACATCGTCCGGGCGCGCTCCAGTTCACGCACCGCCTGGTCGCGTTCGCCCCGCTCCTCCAGTGCCTGGCCCAGGTAGTAGAGGGTCCACGCCTCACCGCGCGCGTCCTCGTTCTCGCGGTGCCGGGCGAGGGCCTGGTTCAGCTGCTCGACCGCCGGTGACGGATCGCCGTCAACCAGCCGGGCACGGGCCAGCTGGGTCAGCGCCCACGCCGCGCCCCGCTCGTCCTGGGTCCGCCCGTAGAGGTCGAGCGCCAGCCTCAACGACGACTCCGCGTCCGGCACGTCGCCCAGGCGCAGATGCACCTGGCCGAACTGGAAGTGGGACCAGGCCTCGCCGTGCAGCGACTCGCTCT
This sequence comes from Streptomyces marianii, assembly GCF_005795905.1. NCBI lineage: Bacteria > Bacillati > Actinomycetota > Actinomycetes > Kitasatosporales > Streptomycetaceae > Streptomyces > Streptomyces marianii. Next base: position 3,120,794 of record NZ_VAWE01000001.1, on the reverse strand, counting down.
CGCGGTGCAGCCGGACGGCCGTCGTGAGCAGCTCCCGGGCCTCGGCGAGGTTCGCCCGGTCCCGCTCCACCGCCGCCAGCGCGTGCAGGGTCCACGCCCGGTCCGCGTCCAGTTCCTCGGACGACTGCAGCTCGATCGCCTCGCGCAGCTTCGCCGACGCCTCGGTCAGATTGCCCTGGTGGTGGAGCGTGATGCCGAGCGAGCACAGCGCCCGGGCCGCACCCGCCTCGTGCTGCGCCTCGCGGTACAGGTTCACCACCGACGACAGGGTGGTGCGCGCCTTGTCCAGCTCACCGAGCTGCCGGGCGGCGATACCGGTGCGCCACTGCACCGAGCGGACCAGCAGGCCCTGGTCGACGGCCTGCGTCAGCTCGTTGATCTCCCCGAGCCGGTAGAGGTCGCCACGCAGCAGGCAGTAGTCGCACAGGGCGCCCAGGAGGTTCAGCACGGCCTGCTGGTCCACGCCCTCGGCGTGCCGGAGCGCCGCGGTGATGAAGCTCGACTCGTCGTCCAGCCAGCGCAGCGCCGCCTCCAGCGAGGAGAAGCCGTGACCGGCCGACGTCCGGGCGAACATGTCGGCACGGGTCGAGGTCTTCCCGTCGACGAGCCGGATCACCGTGTCGGCGAGTTCCGCGTACCCGATGACCAACCGCTCCTGCGCGGCCGTGCGCTCCGCCTGCTCCTCCTCGTCCAGCAGCCGCTCCTGGGCGAAGGCCCGCACGGCGTCGTGCAGCCGGTAGCGCTCTCCCCCCGCACCCCCGGCGCCCTGCGGGCGCGGCGGTGCCCCCGGCGGTGCGAAGGGCCCCCCGCGCACACGGTCCAGCAGCCCCGCGCGCGCCAGCTCCGACAGCAGCCGCTGTGCCTCGTTCTCGTCGGTGCCCAGCAGGGCCGTCGCCGCGGCCGCCCCCAGGGACGCCCGGCCCACGAGAGCCAGCCTGCGCAGCAGCCTGCGGCCCTGGTCCGGGAGATCCGTGTAGCGCAGCCAGAGGGCCCGCTCGACCGGTCCCACCGGCCCGTACGCGCCGAGGTCGGCGGCCAGCGCGTGCGGGGTGCGGGAGCCGAGGGACGAGCCCGCGACCCGCAGCGCCAGGGGCAGTCCGCCGGACAGGTCCCGGATCGTTTCCATCGAGCGGGAGTCGTACGGACCTTCCAGCGGCTCCTCGGCGGACGCCGCGAGCAGTTCCTCGGCTTCCGCCGCGTCCAGCGCCTCGACCGGCAGCCGGTGCACCCACGCCGGTACGTCCTCCGGGAGCTCCAGTGGCTCCCGCGCGGTCACCAGCACCAGGCTGTCCGAGCGCTCCGGGACGAGCATCCGCACCTGCTCGGGGTCACTCGCATCGTCCAGGACGACGGTGACGGGCAGACCGGTCAGGTACTGGTGGTAGAGCTCGCCGAGGCGGCGCACCTGCTGTTCCGCCGACGACCGCTCCCGGAACAGCAGCTGCTCGCGCGGGGCACCGAGCCGGTTCAGCAGGTGAAGCAGCGCGTCCCGGGTCGACAGCGGCTGCCTGTCCGCGGAGCCACCGCGCAGGTCCACCAGGCACGCGCCCCGGAACTGGTCCTTCAGCCGGCGGGCGGCCCGCACCGCGAGCGTGGTGCGGCCCGACCCCGGCTCGCCGTACAGCACCATGACCGTCGGTTTCGTGTCCGTCGACGCGCGCGCCGCGTGCACCCACTGCGCGATCTGCGCCATCGCCTCCCGGCGTCCGGTGAACGGCTCGCCCGGCTCCGGGAGATGGGCGAAGGACTGCTCCAGCACATTGCGCCGGCGGGCGGCCTGGCTGCGGTCCGCCCCGCGCAGCGGCGGGCCCGCCGTCTTCTTCACCGGGCGGGCGGCGGCGGCCGTCAGCAAGCGCTGCTGGTCCAGGAACGGGCGGATGCCCCGGACCTCCAGCGCGGTCAGCCACTGCAGACGCAACTGCTCGGGCCCGCCGGGCTGTCCGAGCGCACCGGCTCTGCGGTGCGCCGCGGGCCAGTGGGAGACGGTCACCTTGGCGACGGTGGCCGCCGCCCCGGCCACCATGACGACGGCACCGGCGCCCAGCGCCGTACCCGTCGCCGTGCCGAGGGCCATGTCCGCCCCGATCGCGGCGGCCGCGGCAACCGCCGTGACGAGTACGGGAGTCGACATGTCCTGCCGACTGAACCGCTCGGCCAGGGACGAGTGCCCCGCCTCGGCCTCCTCCACGGCGCGGAGGTACGCGGCGTACTCCTCGTCCGCGCTCGCCGCCATGGTCTCCAGTGCCTCGCGACCGCGTGAGAGCAGCGCCGCGGAGTCCGTTCTGCCGCCGGAGCGGCGCACCTCCTCCTCGACGGCCCGTACCAACAGCCGCTCGGCTTCCGCCCGATGGCTGTCCCGCATGTGGGTCCCCCTCCGAGAGCCTCCGCTTCCGTTCCGGTGCCAAGTGTCCTGCGAGACGCACGCCGACGCGAGGGAGTCCGGTGATCAAGCCCCCTTCTCGGGGTTCCACCGCACGCTCCGGTGACGTCTGCCGAGACCGATTCGCCCGATCAGACGACGTTTGTTCCTGATTGACCAGGGCAGCCGGACGGTACCGGACCCATCGGCCACGAAGGGAGGTCCCTCTGGCAGACATCCAAGTCCCCGGCCCCGGCTGCGAGAAGGAGGACACCACGAGGAGAAAGACCGCCGGATGAGTGGCGGCCCCGGGTGGTCATCACGAAGTCTCGCTGCGCTGCTTCCTGCCGACCGCCACCCGGGAGCCGCCGCCGGCCGCCGGACGGCAGCCGATCCTCCGGCGCGCCGGGCCGGCGCCCGGCCCGGCGGGAGCGGGGAGAGATGCGGGTCTCTCCCCGCTCCCGCCGTGAATGCGAGAGCCGGAAGATCCCGCGGCATTCGTGAGCCCCGAACCCGGAGGCCACGAGCGGACAACCTCACCCTTCGGCTCCGAGTCCCGAATCAGGCCGTTGCGAATCAGGTGCCGTACGGGCCGCGCGGGCACTGAGCCGGCACCCCTCCGTTCCGTTGTGCGCCGCCCCGTGGCGCATGGGCGCTATGACGATCGCTTGCGAGCCGGCAGCGCATCCGCAGGTGGAGCATCCGGTCCGGAGGTGGGGAATGCTCCGATCGGTCCGCGAACAACGACCATCCGAGCGCTATCGGTCAGATGCCGAAAGCGGGGAGACTTCTCCGCCCTTACATGACCCCAAGATCGACCGCGATGGAGAAGGGCGCGGTGGCCTTCACCGTGCCGGTGAACATCTCGCCGTCCCTGTAAGCCCTGGTGGCGGGGTCGAGGACGTACGTATAGACGATCGGGACACCGGTGGCGGCCTGCTCGACCCGCCAGTAGAAGGGGATGCCGGCCTTGGCGTACTGGTCCACCTTCACGATCCGGTCGGTGGTCTCCGAGCCGGGCGACACGACCTCGACGACCAGGAGTACGTGCTCGGGGCGGGTGGGCGTGAGGTCGATGGTCTCCGCCCGGTAGACGATGACGTCCGGATGGCGGTTGGTGAGCGGAACGTCCTGCAGGCGGACGTCGAAGTCCGTGTCTGCGTTCCAGTCCGGGCCTGCGGCGGCGTCCAGAGCATTGGCCAGGACCCGAGCCAGCCGGTTGTGCCGCTTGGAGGCGCTCGGGCTCACGACGACCATCCCGTCCACGATCTCGATGCCGGCGCACTGCTCCTCGGACCAGGAGTCGTACTGCTCCGCGCTGATCTGCGTATGCATCCACGCCGGTGCCACCATCTCGGCGGTCATGGTGTACCTCCTTCGAGGAGCCTCGGCAGATCCGGCACTGCCGCGCCCAGCCTACTGTTCCGAGGTGTCGGGCCGCCCGACTCGGAGGGGCGCCGGCAGACGTTCGGCGCCGACTCCGAGGGGGAGGGAGCCGCCCGCCACGTGATGGCTCGCAAGTGCAACTCGGCCAAGCGAGGCGGGCTCGCGAGGGCTTCGCCGACCCGGCCGGACACTGTGAGAGGCTGGACCGCACGAACCGGTTGGCTGGTGTGACCTCGCCTTATCTGCTTCAGCACGCCGGCAATCCGGTCGACTGGTGGCCATGGGGACCGGAGGCATTCGAGGAAGCGAAACGACGCGATGTACCCGTTCTGCTATCGGTGAGTTACTCTGCGTGTCATTGGTGCCACGTCATGGCCCACGAGTCCTTCGAGGACGACGACACCGCGGCGTATCTGAACGAGCACTTCGTGTCCGTCAAGGTCGACCGCGAGGAGCGTCCCGACGTCGACGCCGTCTACATGGAGGCGGTGCAGGCGGCCACGGGCCAGGGCGGCTGGCCCATGACGGTGTTCCTCACGCCCGGGGCGCAGCCCTTCTGCTTCGGCACCTACTTCCCGCCCGCCCCGCGGCACGGGATGCCGTCGTTCCGCCAGGTCCTGGAGGGCGTCATCGCCGCCTGGGCGGACCGGCGCGGTGAGGTCGACGAGGTGGCTGGGAAGATCGTCCGCGATCTGGCGGGACGGACCCTGGCGTACGGGGGCCAGGGAACCCCGGGGGAGGAGGAGCTCGCCCAGGCGCTGCTCGGCCTCACCCGGGAGTACGACCCGGCGCACGGCGGCTTCGGCGGGGCGCCCAAGTTCCCGCCGTCGATGGTCCTGGAGTTCCTGCTGCGGCACTACGCTCGCACGGGCGCAGAGGGCGCAGAGGGCGCGCTGCAGATGGCCGCCGACACCTGCGAGGCGATGGCCCGCGGCGGGATCTACGACCGGCTCGGAGGGGGCTTCGCCCGGTACTCGGTGGACCGCGAGTGGGTGGTACCCCACTTCGAGAAAGTGCCGGACTAGGGTCCATCACCTTCGTACCGATGAACGGTGGGCGAAGGGGAAGTCGGAAGCGAAGTACCTGGGGACGGGGAGCTACCGATGCGGGCGGATGCGGGACAAGAAGGACACGGGCGAGCTTGAACGGTGTGGCGGCTCGATGAGCCACCGTGGCGGACGCTACCGGTGCGAGGTCCGGCAGACGCGGGGCAAGTCGATCTGCGAGGGAGTGGTGACACTCGCCGACCGCATCGACCATGCGGTTGGACAGGCTTGGATCCACCACATCACCGCCCTTGAGCCGGGTGACCCGGTGGTCATCGAGATAGCCCGCCGGTGGCTCGCCTTCGCGGACCCCGAAACTCAGGCGAAGAAGGAAGAGGCGCAGAAGGCCCTTGAGGCCGCCCAGCGGCGTGTGAAGAAGCTCGAAGACCAGGGCGACTCTGTTGCGCAATTCGTGGCGGGTCATGCGGTGAGCTGGTAGGCGAGGCGTTCGAGTCGGCTGGAGCGGGTGCGCCGGAGAGGGCTGTCGGTCCAGTACGCGTCGAGTCGGATCACGTTGATCGCGGTGGCGGAGAAGGCGTGCTGGAGGCGGACTTTCGGCAGGCCGCGGTAGCGGGCCTGGCGGATGTCGGTGATGTCGAGGGCCTGGTTGATGGTGCCCTCGACGCCTGCCCGCAGGGCGTATTTGTTCTTCCAGGTGTTGGTCTGCTGCTCGGCGCGGGCCCGGGCGAGGTTCTCGTGAAGTTCCTGGGGTCTGAGGGTGAGCATGCGGCGCCCGGGTTTCGAGGTGGTGCACTGCTGTTGGAAGGGGCAGTCGCGGCAGGTCAGGACGCTGAAGGTGATGACGATGGCGTCCTTGCCGTGCTGTTTGACGGGGTTCCAGTGGGAGCTGGTCTTCCCGGCGGGGCAGCGGACCTGGCGGGTCTTCCAGTCGATGGTGAAGGCGTTCTTGGCGAAGCCTTCCGCGGCCTTGGCCTGCGCGGAGTGGTCCAGAAGGACCGGGGTGACCATGCGGATACCGTCCTTCATGGCCTTGGTGATCAGGTCGGCCGACGGGTAGCCGGAATCGAGGTAGTGCTCGGCCGGCTTCACGCCGTGCCCGGCGAGCTTGCGCTGGATCGGCGCGGTCGCCTTCACGTCCGGCACGGTCGCGTCGGTCGTGTGCACGTCGGTAATCAGATTCGGCTGCACCCCTGCTACCGCTTCGGCTTCGGCTTCGGCTTCGGGGAGTGTGCCGCATGTTTCGGTGAGGTGGACCTTGTAGCCCAGCCAAAACAGGTCCTCGCCTTTGGCAGCCCAGCGTGCGTCGGTGTCGTAGGGGGAGGCCAGGCGGAGTTGGCCGGGCGGGACGCCGTCGTCGGCGTCCCGCTTCCTGATCACCTGCCGTCCCCGCGTGTCGCTGCGGATGGTGTAGGTCTGCACGAGGACCTGCCGCAGCAGGCCCACGGCCTCGATCTCACGGATCCATACCGGGGTATCGGCGGCCCAGGCCGCCCGGCATAAAGCGAGGGCGTCCTGACCGAAGACCTGGGCGAGGCGGTCGCGCTTGGTCTGCGAGGACGGCATCCGCCAGCCATCCACCCGGGGCCCGTACCGCTGGGCGAACTCCGCCACATCGATCCGGCCGGCCAGCCACGACGGCGCCGCAGTCGCGAGGGCCTCCAGGGCCGCCCGCACGCTCTCCCCTGCCAGCTCAAGACGGTTCAAGTCCCGCACCGCACTGATCACATGGGTGGAATCAGTACGCTGCCTGCCTCCGTCCCCCACCAGGCCGGCGTCCTTGCAGTGCTCAAGGAGCCGGTCGAAGACCACCCGTTCCATGCCGTTGTCCGCGAGCCGGGCCCGGAACCTGGACAGCACACTCGCGTCGAAACCGGTGTCCGTCAGCTCCATCCCGAGCGCGTACTTCCAGTCGATCGCCCGCACCATCATCGCCGCGGCCTGCCGGTCGGTGAGGTCCTCGCAGTACTGCAGCACCGTGACCAGCGACAACACCCCCGGCGACAGCCCCGGAGCACCCCGCACCCCGAACGCCCCCGCGAACGGCTCATCAGCGAAAATCCCCGCCAGACGGTCCCGGGCCCGTATCGCCAGGCTCCCCTTCGGGAACGCCGCCCGAGCCACCCTCACCGTCTGCTCCGGGATCTCCGGCAGCCCCACCGGCCGCATCGACACCCGCCCCACCTCCACGGCCGCACGGCACGAAAGCGACCCAGAGACGATCATCACCGACCCGGCCCCACCCCCGCAGCGAATTGCGCAGCAGAGTCCAGGGCTGTTTCAAAGTCCGAGTGATGGTGCGAAGTCGCAGGTCACGGCGGCGTGACGACTGTCGGTCGACCCGTCTCGCACACATCGAAGCTCCGGTTGGAGTGGGTGACCTCTCAAGTCGCCCTGCCGAACCGGAGCTTCGATGTGCCGTCAGTCTGCCAGCGTCTGCCTGATCAAGTCGCCCTCGCGTCAGCACCGCGCACTGCCGGGACTGCCGCAGCGGCTGGCCACGCTGGCCGATCCGCGGCACCGGCGCGGGAAGCGTCACCCGTTCGTGAGCGTGCTGCTGATCGCGTGTTCGGCCGTGCTGAGCGGAGCGCGTTCGTTCGCCGCGATCGGCCCGTGGGCCAGGAATGCCCCGCAGGAGGCTCTCGCCCGGCTCGGTGCCCGCACCACCAGCGTGTTCGCCGTCCGCGTCGCGCCAAGCTCGGCGACCATCCGCCGGATCATCAACCGCACCTGTCCCGGCGGGCTTGCCGACCTGCTCGGCACGGACCCGGCCGGGTCCGACACCCTCGCGGTGGACGGCAAGAGCGCTCGCGGCTCCCGCCACGGTGACACCCCGGCCGCGCATCTGCTCGCCGCCATGACCGGTGGCGGGCTGACCGTCACGCAACTGCGAGTCCCGGACAAGACGAATGAAATCACCTGCTTCGCCAGCCTGTTGGCACCGTTCGACCTGACCGGGGTGACCGTGACCGCCGATGCCCTGCACGCCCAACGCGGCCACGCCCGCTTCCTCGTCGAGGACAAGAACGCGCACTACGCGCTGTGCGTGAAGAAGAACCAGGCCGGTCTCCACGAGCGGCTGCACACGCTGCCCTGGAGGGAAGTGACCGCGAAGTTCTACGACCGCACCGAGGGGCACGGCCGCAAGGAGACCCGCGTGGTGCAGGTCCTGACCGTCGATGACCTCGACTTCCCGTACGCCGCACAGGTCGCCCGGTCGTACGCCACCGCACCTGCCTGAAGACCGGCAGGCGCAGCCGCGAGACGGCGTACGTGATCACAGATCTGACCAGCCGGGAAGCCTCCCCTCAGCGGCTCGCGAAGATCATTCGTTCGCAGTGGGTCATCGAAATCCGGCTCCACTTCGTCCGCGACACCGCATTCCGCGAGGACGCCTCCAAGGCCCACACCGAGCACGGCCCGGAGAACATGGCCACCCTGCGCAGCTTCGCGATCAACTGCCTCCGTGCCGCCGGCCACCACAACATCGCCGCTGGACTCCGCGAGATGTCCTACGAGCCCTTCACCCGTCCCCTGACACTCCTCGGACTCCGCTGACCAGCACAGACGCGCGAACAGCCAGACTTTGAAATCGCCCTGTCGAACGCAGCGAAGGTCGCTGCCGGACTGTGGGACGATTTCACTTACGAGGTGCCCTCTTGCTCGGGTCTGACGGAAGCGTAGGAACTCCCATCATCCCAGGTCAGCGGGCACCTCTCCCCATTTCTCCGTCCACAGCTCCGCCACTACGCGGTGGACCGAGGCTGAAGGGTCAGCGAAGCAGGGCTCCGGCAAAGTTGTTGATCAGGCTGTCAGGAGCAGGTTGATGGGGCGGTCGGTGGCGCGTGCGTGATGCCGTAGGGCGGCGGCGATGTTCTGGTGTCCGTCCAAGCGCAGCAGCGTGATCGCCGTGTTGCGCAGGGCGGCCATGACGCGGGGTGCGTTGCCGGTGCGGATCTGGGAGCGGTCTTCGTCGAAGGTGACGTCGCGGACCCAGTGCAGGCGGTTCTCGATCTCCCAGTGCGACTGCGTCCATGCGGCCAGGACGGCGGGCGGTGCGGTGCGGGCGTCCGCGCTGGTGATCAGGTAGACGATCTCGACGGTCCGTCGGCCCTTGCGGGTGACGGTGCGCCGCAGTTGGGCGACTTGCTCGGCCCCGGCGAACTCGACCCATGCCGGCACGTCGACGACCTTGATCGTGCGAGTGGCGCGGCGTCCGTGTCCTCGGTCCGTCCTGGTGACGGCGGGTATCGAAGTCCAGGGGAGCGCCTTGAGCTGTGCGTACAACGACTTCTGATTCGCCTTCACGGTCAGGACGTAGTCTCCTCCGCCCCTGGTCACCAGAGTCGCGGTGTCGTGCTGGGTGTGCAGTGCGTCCATCGTGACGACGACGCCGTCCAGGTCCAGGAGTTGAAGCAGTTCCCGGGCGGCGGGGATCTCGTTGCTCTTCTCGCCCACCGCGACCTGACCGAGCACCGCGCCGGACCCGTGCGCGAGGGCGGCGACCAGATGCGGGGCCGTGGAGCTGCCGCCGCGTGCGCCCCGGACCGTCTTGCCGTCGATGGCGATCACCCTGCGGCCCGCGACACGTGCGGTCCTGGTCAGGGCCCAGACTCCCAGCACCGCATCGAGACGGTCCGCGTCGAGGCGGGCGAACAGGCGCCGCAGCGTTGATTCGTCCACCCCGCCCCGCTCCAGGCCCAGCCGTTCCAGCGCGACACGTCCCGCGTCCCGGGCCCACTCCCCGATCGCGGTGAACCCCCGGGCTCCGGCCACCACCGCGCACACCGCCACCGCGATCAGAGCACCCACCGGGTGCCGGACACCGCGTCGACGGCGCGGATCAGGTATCCCGGCAAGCAGTTGGACGAGGAGCTCATGAGCCGGGGCAGGGGTGCGAACAGGCGCAGGGATGAGAGACGATGGCATGGCGCGGGCGTGATCCCCTGGTCGGACGGTAAGGCGTAGGAACCTCCATCCAACCGGACCGGACCACGCCCGCGCATCTCTTCCGCCCCGCAAAACCCCATGTCACAGGGCTGCAGAACGACTTTGCCGGGACCCTGGTCAGCGAAGAGCTTTGCGCTCGTATACGTCAACGATCTCATCAACGGAGAGCCTCTTGGTTTCAGGCAAGAATCGGCCAATGAAGGCAATTGCAAACAGGCACAAGGCGGCGAAGCATGCAAATACCCAGGCCAGTCCAATGGCTCTTTGCCAGACCGGGAAAGCCTGCACAACGGCAAAGTTCGCCAGCCAGTTCACTGCTGCCGCAACGGCTGCCGCCCGGCCACGGACTGCGGTGGGGAACGATTCTCCTTGAATAAGCCAGCCTGTGCCGCCGACTCCAATAGCAAAGAAGGAGATGAACAGGTTCAGGCCGATCATGACTACGACGATCTCTGCCGTCCCCGCGAAAATAGCCAGACCGCTGGCGGCCACCAGGGCAGACACAGCCATACCAGCAAAACCACTCATCGACAGTTTGCGCCGCCCTAGGCGGTCAATGTACCTGAAGGCGAAGTAAGTGGCTGCCACGTTGACAGCTGACATGATCACCGTGACTTGGACACCTGCGATGGCCGAGTCCAGTACCGAGTCGCTTGCTTCAAACAGCGGCGCTAGAATGCGGGGCCCGTAGTAGAGCGGCACGTTGATACCGCTGATTTGCTGGAAGATGAAAAACACGCAGACCATCACGAGCGCCCGTTTAACCCCGGCGGACCATGGACTGACTTGCTGCTTGCCGGCATCGCGGCGCTGCTGCTCTGCCGCTAGCTCAGCACTGCGCTCGACTTGATTCATTGTCACATGAATGCCCAGCCGATTTAGCGCGCGTTGCACGTCTCTGTAGCGGCTTTTTTCTAGAAGCCAGCGCGGTGACTCAGGCATCCGAGTGCGAAGCGCAAAACCGATTGCCGCAGGTAGTGCTCCCAACCCAAAAATAAGCCGCCAGTCTAGATCATATGCTTTGTCGGGCATCGTCGTCAGAATAACCAGTGCAACGAGGTAGGAGACCAGAATTCCTACAGTGATCATCCATTGCTGCAACATGCTGAGTGCACCGCGTCGGTCTTGAGGTGCATACTCGGCGATGTAGGCGGTGGCAATGGCCGAGTCTGCGCCAATGGCCAGACCGACCAGCGTACGAGCGATGAGGAGCACCCACTCGTGCCAGCTGACGGCAGCCAGCACGGCCCCGGCCATATAGATCCCGGCATCCGCGATGAGCAACGACTTCCTGCCGAAGCGGTCAGTAAGCGGGCCGGCAAGTAGTGCTCCCGCCGCCGCGCCTACGGACGTACCGGCGACGAGATAGCCCAATGCGAAATCCCCCAAGCGATAGGGGATGAAATTGAGAGCTGCGCCGATATTGGCTGTGTCGTACCCAAACAGAAACCCGCCGATTGTCGCCAGCAGCGCGAGGCGCCAATAAAAGCCCGTGAGCGCTCGCTGATCCAATACGGACAGAGCGTCCAATTCTCGATCTGACTCGTTGGGCATGACGGCGTTTCCACCTCCACCAGGGCAGGCATGAGCTATGGGCTGCCCAGTAATCCACAGCGGGCGGGCGACGGCAGTCACGGGGCCTCGCTGCGTTGCCGAAACGCCCGAATGCGCCCAGTACGAGGACGCTCCGTCTTGCGATGCCCCTCATCCGACGCCGCACGCCGCCCCACCGAGGATTACAGGACAGCGCTTAATCGTCGACGACAGATGCCGTGCGGTATGCAAGAGCGCGCGGTTGCGACGAGAGGTCACTCAAGCGTGCGCGCAAATGGGTCAATGAACTTCTTCACTCGACTTTCGCTGTTCTCGTGTAAGCATTCAGCCTCGGTCCACCGCGTAGTGGCGGAGCTGTGGACGGAGAAATGGGGAGAGGTGCCCGCTGACCTGGGATGATGGGAGTTCCTACGCTTCCGTCAGACCCGAGCAAGAGGGCACCTCGTAAGTGAAATCGTCCCACAGTCCGGCAGCGACCTTCGCTGCGTTCGACAGGGCGACTCTGTTGCTGAATCCTTCAGCCGGCGAGTTGGTGGCTGAGGCGCTGCAGTCGGCTGGTGCGGGGCTTGCGTAGTGGGTTGGTGGTCCACCAGGCGTCGAGGCGGACGATGTTGAGGGCGGTGGCGGAGAAGGCGTGTTGGAGGGTGACTTTCGGTAGCCCGCGGTAGCGGGCCTGGCGGATGCCGGTGACGTCGAGGGCCTGGTTGACGGTGCTCTCGATGCCGGCGCGGAGGGCGTACTTGGCCCTCCAGGACTCGGTGTCCTGTTCGGTTCTGGCTGTGGTGGTGCGTTCGTGGAGTTCACGGGGACGCAGGGTGAGCATGCGGGTACCGCGGACCGAGCTGGTGCAGTTGGTCCGGGAGGGACAGGGACGGCAGTCGGCTCGGGCGAATTCGATCACGATGGCGTCTCGTCGGTGCTGGGTGACCGGGTACCAGCCGGCGCTGGTGGCCCCCTGGGGACAGTGGACCTGGCGGGCCTTCCAGGCGACGCGGAAGGCGCTCTTGGCGAAGCCCTCGGCGGCCTTGGCCTGCGGGGAGTGGTCGGCCAGGAGCGGGGTGACCATGCCGATGCCCCGGCCCGCCGCTTCCACGACCAGGTCGACGGAGGGGTATCCGGAGTCGAGGTAGTGCTCGCCCGGTGCGACCTGCCGCTCGGCCAGGTTCTGCTGGATGGGCGCGGTGGCCTTGACGTCCGGAACGGTCGCCTCGGTGGTGTGGACATCCGTGATCAGCCGTAATGGAAGCCTCACGGCTTCGGCTTCGGCTTCGGCTTCGGGGAGGGTGTCGCAGGTCTCGGTGAGGTGGACCTTGTATCCGAGCCAGAACAGGTCGTCGCCCTTGGCCGACCAGCGGGCGTCGGGGTCGTACGGGGAGGCCAGGCGGATATGGCCGGGCGGGACCCCGCTGTCGTCGGCGTCCCGCTTCTTGATCACCTCCCGTCCCCGGCCATCGGTACGGATGATGTAGGTCTGCACCATGACCTGCCGCAGGAGGGCCACCGCCTCGATCTCGCGGACCCACACCGGCGCGGTATCGGACCAGGCCGCCCGGCACAGGACCAGCGCGTCCTGGCCGAAGACCTGGGCAAGCCGGTCCCGCTTGGTCTTCGAGCCCGGCATCGTCCAGCCATCCACGCGCGGCCCGTAGCGTTCGGCGAACTCGGCGACGTCGATCACGCCGGCCAGCCAGGACGGCGCCGCCACCGCCAGCGCCTCCAGAGCGGCCCGCACACTCTCCCCGGCCAGCTCGGTCCGGTTCAGGTCACGGACCGCGCTGATCACATGGGTGGAGTCCGTGCGCTGCTTGCCACCGGCCTTGATCAGCCCGGCCTCGCGGCAGTGCTCGACGAGCCTGTCGAAGAGTGTCCGCTCCAGGCCGTGCCCGACCAGCCGGGCACGGAACTTCGACAGCGCGGAGAAGTCGAAGCCTGCATCGGAGAGCTCCGCGCCCAGCGCGTATTTCCACGACAGGCGATCCCGCGACGCGTCCGCCGCCTGCCGGTCGGTCAGGTTCTCCGTGAACTGCAGCACCGTCACCAGCGCGAGCAGGGCCGGAGACTGGGCGGGAGCCCCACGATCGGGAAACGCATCGGTGAACAACGCGTCGTCGAAAACCTCGGCAAGGTGGTCACGCACGCGCATGGGCAGGCTCCCACCAGGGAAGGCCGCACGGGCCGTTCTGGCCGTCTGTTCAGGAATGGACGGCAATCCCCCCGGCCGCATGGACACCGCGCCAACCCCCTGCGGCCGGAGCAGACAGAACGACCGCACCAACGATCATGCCGACCTGCCCGTGCCTCTGCAGGCAATTCAGCAACAGAGTCCAGGGCGATTTCAAAGTCTGGCTGTTCGCGCGTCTGTGCTGGTCAGCGGGGTCCGAGGAGTGTCAGGGGACGGGTGAAGGGCTCGTAGGACATCTCGCGGAGTCCAGCGGCGATGTTGTGGTGGCCGGCGGCACGGAGGCAGTTGATCGCGAAGCTGCGCAGGGTGGCCATGTTCTCCGGGCCGTGCTCGGTGAGGCCAATGGCCCTAAAGTTCCTGGGGATTTGGCCCAACACACCGGACGACGGCTCGCCCACGATCTGGCTGGAGGAGGAGACGGGAGACCTGATCATCCAGTCATGGAAGGCGGACGAGGAGACCCTCCGGCAGGCTCAGGAAGCCGGCTCGGTGCCGGGTCACTCCACGGACGTTCCGGAGCACGAGACCGTGATCCGGCTGCCCGCCAACATGCTTCAGTTCATCCCCCGCCCGGACAGTGAGGTCAACGGTGGCAACAGCGGTACGTGAATGCCTCGCAAAGGCGCAGCGCTCAGCGATGCACCTGGAAATGCGAGACAGCTACATGCGGGATGACCCGGAGTTCATCCGCTGGCGGGAAGGACACCGATACGACCCGGCCGACCGCGAGTCGTGGTGGCGCTCGTGGCTGGACGTGGTGGCCGAGACGACGGGCCGGGGTGTGGTCATGCGGCGGTTGCGCGTCGTCTCCGAGCCGCTGAGCGACTACGTGCGGTACGAGTACGACGGCACCTTTACGAACGTCGCAGCGGGAGAGGACGTGCGTTGGTTGCCCCGCTCGCGCGCCCGTGACCTGCTCCTCCCCACGCTGGACGGGTGGGTCATGGATGAGGAAACCGTGATCCTCCACCACTTCAGCGGCGAGGGTCAGTGGACCGGCCCGCGCATGGAAGTCCACCACGACCCGGCGTTGGCCGCTCAGTACGTCAGGGCGTACGAGGCAGCGTGGGAGCGCGCGATTCCTCACGCGGAGTACCGGCCGAGCTGATCACGCACCATGGCTGTCTCTGCATCTTCCAGCGCCCAGCAGGCCCGGCAGGCCCTCGCGAAACGCCTTGAGGACATCTGCCGGGATGCTGGCCTGACGGGGGCTGATCTCGCCGAACGCTGTGGGTGGAGCCGGTCCAAGTCGTCCCGGATTATGAACGCCCGTACGCCCCCGTCCGCTGACGACATTCGGGCATGGTGCGAGGCGTGCGGGGCCGAGGACCAGACCGGGGATCTGATTGCCTCGCTGCGGACGGCCGAGGGCATGTGGGTTGGCTGGCGGCGCATGGAGCGGGCCGGGCTCAAACAGGCTCAGGAGGCCCGCCTACCGCTATACCAGCGGACCCGCCGTTTCCGGTCCTACTCATCGTGGCTCGTGCCCGGCATGATCCAGACGCAGCCGTACACCACAGCAGCGTTGCGAGCGATCCAGCGACGGCGCGGCCTGGTGGACGACGTGGCCGAAGCGGTGGCCGCCCGCATGGAGCGTCAGCGGGTGTTGTACGAGGGTGACCGGCGCTTCGCGTTCCTCGTTGAGGAGTCGGTGTTGCGGGCAGGGATAGGCGGTGCTGAGGTCATGTCCGGGCAGCTTGGCCACCTGATTTCGATTGCCTCACTTCCCAATGTCAGCCTGGGAGTTGTGCCTATGACGCCGGATCGGGAGCGCTGGCCGGCTGAGGGGTTCTGGATCTATGGCGCGGCACAGGTCAACGTTGAGTTGATCTCCGGCTACCTCACGATCACGCAGCCGAGCGAGGTAGCCATGTACGCCGATACGTTCGCGGAGCTGGCAGCGCTGGCGGTCTACGGGCCCCCGCTCGTGCGCTGATCACATCGGCCATGGATGCCCTCGGGTAACTCGCGTGCAACCTCATGCAATCGCCTGGGAGTTGGCGTTCCGTTTTCCCTAGCGTGGTCGGCATCGGACCACGTGAGGGGACAGCGACGATGGCGAGAACGACCAGCGACAACGACGCAGGCAGGGACGAGTACGCGACGTTCGCCCCGCAGGGGGAGACGTGCCCGGAGTGCTCCCAGCCGATCGGGGCCTTTGAGCCCTGCCGCCGTGGCACCGTGGAACGACAGTTCGGCCCGCCCGCTGTGGTCTACCGGCACAGCGAGTGCGCCAAGCGGTACCGGCGGACGGTCAGGCAGTGACGCCCGCGAGCCTCCAGAGACGTCCTGCGCGCCCTTTACCGGCCCCGGAACTGGTCAACCCTCATTTGATCTCACGCAGGACCCTGACGGCCCGTACAGGGACTCTCCCGAGGGTTGGTGGACGGAGCGGGGCGGGGCTCAAGATCCGGTCTCCGGGGTGGTCTACTTCCCGCCCGGCAGCAACCCGCCCCCATCCCCGTTCCGCAGCGAGCACACGTGAGGCGGACGCGCGCCCTGGTGCCGGCCTCGCCGAGTTCCTGGCGTGGGTCCTCGTGGGCCTGGTGCTCGCGCTGCACATCTAGGTTTCCCATCCCTTCCGTGATCGCGGCGGCGCGGGGCGGCCGGGGTGGGAGGACAGGCCCCGTCCCGGTCGCTGAGCTACGAAAGGGCAGGTGGCCGGGACGGTCAGCTAGGCGGCGCGGGGACCGTTTCCCCGCGACGTGCTGCGAGAGGAATGGTCCCGTGCCCGCTCCACTGCCCGAGTTCGAATTCGTCAAGACGGCCGCGTGCCGTGACGCCCGCGTGAACAACTGCCCTGAGGTCGCGATCAACGTTCCCGGCATCGTCGCCTTGCGTGACAGTGACCGGCCGGACACCATCGTCACGATGACGGCGGCACAGTGGGCGGACCTGACGGCCGCTGTGAAGGCCGGAGAGTACGACGTGATCGCCTGAGAGTAGGTCCCGTGCCGAAGTGCCCCCGGTGTGATGCCGAGTGCCCCTCGGATCCGGAGAACGGGTTGCCGTGGTGCGCGCGGTGCGGGGCGTTCTTCGGGCTCTCCCTGCCCGCCTGCCGGGGTCTGTGGTGGTGGCGCAGTGCCGCCACTCGTCAGCCGGTCCGGCCGCGCGAGCACTGAGCCGGCACCCCTCCGTCCCGTTCGCGTGCTGCCCCGTGGCGCATGGGCGGGGCGGAGGCGGGTGCGCAAGGATGGGGGTATGCCCAACCGACTCGCGCAGGCCACGTCCCCGTACCTCCTCCAGCACGCGGACAACCCCGTTGACTGGTGGCCCTGGGAGATGGACGCGTTCGAAGAAGCCCGGCGGCGCGACGTCCCCGTGTTCCTGAGCGTCGGCTACAGCGCTTGCCACTGGTGTCACGTCATGGCGCACGAGTCCTTCGAGCACGACGACACCGCTGCGTACATGAACGATCACTTCGTGTCCGTCAAGGTGGACCGTGAGGAGCGGCCCGACGTGGACGCCGTCTACATGGAGGCTGTGCAAGCCGCCACTGGGCAGGGCGGCTGGCCCATGTCCGTGTTCATGACGCCGGACGGGGAGCCCTTCTACTTCGGCACCTACTTCCCGCCCGAGGTTCGCCACGGCATGCCGTCCTTCCGCCAGGTGCTCGAAGGCGTGCGCAACGCCTGGACGAGCCGCCGGGACGAGGTGGGGGAAGTCGCGGGGAAGATCACTCGGGACCTTGCCGGGCGGGAACTGAGCACCGGGGATGCCGGGATGCCCACCGAGGAGACCCAGGCCCTTGCGCTCCTCCAGTTGACTCGGGACATTGACCCCGCGAGTGGCTGGTTCAAGGGAGACACCAAATTCCCGCAGTCGATGGTGATCGAGTTTCTGTTGCGCCACCACGCGCGGGCCGGTTCCGTGGCGGCGCTGGAGATGGCGGAAGGGCTGTGCGGTGCGATGGCCCGTTCGAGCCTGTACGACCAGGTGGGAGGCGGGTTCCACCGGTACGTGCTCACGCCGAGGGCAGGTGGACCTTTGGTACCCCACTTCGAGAAGATGCTCTACGACAACGCCCTGCTCTGCCGGGTGTACGCCCATCTGTGGCGGGTCACCGGCAGCGATCTGGCCCGCCGGGTCGCCCTGGAGACCGCCGACTTCATGGTGCGGGAACTGAGGACGCCGGAGGGCGGCTTCGCCTCCGCCCTCGACGCCGACAGCGCTCTTCCCGACGGTTCCGGTGAGCACGCCGAGGGCGCCTACTACGTCTGGACGCCCGGTGGGCTGAGGGACGTGCTGGGCGAGGACGACGCGGAGTTCGCCATGCGGTACTTCGGCGTGACCGAGGAGGGCACCTTCGAGCACGGCTCCTCTGTGCTCCGGCTCCCTCAGGACGCGGCTGTCGCCGACTCCGGGAGGGCCGCGTCCGTGCGGGAGCGGCTGCTGGCCGCGCGTGAGCGGCGGCCGCGGCCGGGCCGCGACGACAAGATCGTCGCCGCGTGGAACGGTCTCGCGATCGCCGCACTGGCGGAAGCGGGCGGTTACTTCGACCGGCCGGACCTCGTCGAGCGTGCCACGGAGGCCGCCGATCTGCTCGTCCGGCTCCACATGGACGACGGCGCGCGGCTGGCCCGTACCTCCAGGGACGGCCGTGCGGGCGCCAACGCCGGGGTGCTGGAGGACTACGCCGATGTCGCCGAGGGCTTCCTGGCTCTTGCCTCCGTCAGCGGCGAGGGCGCGTGGCTGGAGTTCGCGGGCTTCCTGCTGGACGGCGTCCTGGAGCGGTTCACGGGCCCCGGGGGACAGTTGTACGACACGGCCCGCGACGCCGAGCGGCTGATCCGGCGGCCCCAGGACCCCACGGACAACGCCTCTCCCTCCGGCTGGACGGCCGCGGCCGGAGCACTGCTCTCCTATGCCGCGCACACCGGCTCGGAGGCCCACCGCGTCGAGGCGGAGAGGGCGTTGGGCATGGTGAAGGCGCTCGGACCGCGAGCCCCCCGGTTCATCGGATGGGGGCTCGCCGTCGCGGAGGCGCTGCTCGACGGTCCGCGGGAGGTGGCGGTCGTCGGAGCGCCCGGTGACGCCGGGATGCGGAATCTGCACAAGGCCGCGCTGCTGGGGACGGCGCCGGGTGCCGTGGTCGCCGCCGGTGGGCCGGGCGGTGACGAGTTCCCACTGCTCGCGGACCGCCCGCTGGTCGACGGGAAGCCGGCGGCCTATGTCTGCCGGCATTTCGTCTGTGCCGCACCGGTCACCGAAGTGGAGTCGCTGCGGCGGGAGTTGGCGCCTCGAGGATGACCGCCGACGTACGTTTTCGGTGACCTGCCCGAAACGCGTCATTCATCGAAACAGGCGTACGACGGTCACATATTCCTCTCCTGGCTCTACTACGACCGGGTGCTGCCGGTGGGCGGGCTCGCCGGCGCCGCGCTGCTGCTCCTCACACCGCGCTGGTCGGTGACCGCGCGGGCGCTCGCCGGTCCCGCGCTCGCCGTGGCGATCCTGGCCGCCGTCGCCATGCGCCCGTCGGGCTGTCTGCCCGCGATGTACGTCATCCAGGCGCTGCCGTTCCTGGCGCTGGTGCTGGCCGGCGGGGCAGCGAGCGTCAGGCACACGGTGCTGAGCCGGTGGCGGCGTCCCGGAGAGGGGCGGATGCTCACCCTTGCCGCCGGTCGGCGGCCGCCGCGCTCGCCCTCGCCGCGGCCGTGTACGTCGTGCCGCGCTGGTACGACGGCGACCGCACCGCGATGACCGCGGACGCCAACGCCAGGGACGCATGGTGGTCGCCTCGTAGCCCTGCTCGGCGATCAGCAGGTACATGGCGCCCCGGATCGCCGCACGGGTCTTGAGCATCGCCGCAAGGGTCCTGAGCTTCTCGCGCTCGCGCAGACCCGTCGGGGGCCGGGGCACGGCGGGCGGACGGTGCGCGGAGGGGCCGGTGGCCGTCATTGCCGGCCACCGGCCGGAGCCGCGACCACGGCCGTGAACCGTTCAGCGCTTCCGGGCCGCTCAGGCGTGCTGGTAGGCGACCAGGGAGATCCCCACGTAGTGGACGACGAAGGCGGCCAGGGTGAAGGAGTGGAAGACCTCGTGGAAGCCGAACCAGCGCGGCGACGGATTCGGCCGCTTCATGCCGTAGATGACGCCGCCGACGCTGTACAGCAGCCCGCCGACGATCACGAGCACGAGGACGGCGATGCCGCCCTTGCGCATGAAGTCGGGCAGGAAGAAGACCGCGGCCCAGCCCATCGCGATGTAGCAGGGCGTGTAGAGCCACCGAGGCGCGCCGACCCAGAACACCCGGAAGGCGATTCCGGCAACCGCTGCCGCCCAGACCGCCCACAACAGCACCCGCCCGGTGGAGTCCGGCAGGAGCAGCAGCGTCAGCGGGGTATACGTACCGGCGATGATCAGGAAGATGTTCGCGTGGTCGAGCCGGCGGAGGACGGCCGTCGCGCGGGGGCCCCAGGTTCCCCGGTGGTAGAGCGCGCTCACACCGAAGAGAAGACAGGCGGTGAGTACGTAGATGCCGCAGGCGATCCTGCCGCGGGTCGAGTCCGCGAGTGCCGTCAGCACGATGCCCGCGATCAGCACTGCGGGAAACATCCCCGCGTGCAGCCAGCCCCGCAACCGCGGCTTCACCGGCGGCGGATCGATCTCGTGCACGTCGGGCGGAGCTGCAGTCATGGCGGCATGCTACCTACGGGGCCGTAGGTGACGGACCCCGAGTGGCAATGCTCACGTGAGAGGTCCTCTGGACATATGGGCACCGGGCGCGGATGATCAGATGAGTGCGGTCGGCACCGGATGAGCAGCTACGAAGCATCCGGGTCGCAGCCCCCACGGGGCAACAACCTCAAACCCCTCTTTTAGGAGCAATCGTGGCGCGCGACATCGCGGCTCCCGGCAACGCACCCACCGACCACCAGGAACTGATCGCCTGGGTCGACGAGATCGCAGCTCTGACGCAGCCGGACAGGGTGGTCTGGTGCGACGGTTCCGAGGCCGAGTACGACCGCCTGGCCGAGGAACTGGTCGCCAAGGGCACGTTCCGCAAGCTGGACCCGATCAAGCGCCCGAACTCCTACTACGCCGCCTCCGACCCCACGGACGTGGCGCGCGTCGAGGACCGGACGTTCATCTGCTCCGAGAAGGAGGAGGACGCCGGCCCGACCAACCACTGGAAGGCCCCCGCCGAGATGCGGGACGTCTTCACCGG
The DNA here is from genome assembly GCF_005795905.1 of Streptomyces marianii. NCBI lineage: Bacteria > Bacillati > Actinomycetota > Actinomycetes > Kitasatosporales > Streptomycetaceae > Streptomyces > Streptomyces marianii. The sequence continues at coordinate 3,100,188 of NZ_VAWE01000001.1, read as the reverse complement.
TGAGAAGGGCGTCTTCCGCGGCTCGATGAAGGGCCGGACGATGTACGTCGTGCCCTTCTGCATGGGCCCCCTCGGTTCGCCGCTCTCCGCGCTGGGCGTCGAGATCACCGACTCCGCCTACGTCGCCGTCGCCATGCGCACCATGACCCGGATGGGCCAGGCCGTCCTGGACGAGCTGGGCACCGACGGATTCTTCGTGAAGGCCGTCCACACCCTCGGCGCCCCGCTCGAGCCCGGCCAGGAGGACGTGCCGTGGCCGTGCAACTCCACGAAGTACATCTCGCACTTCCCCGAGACCCGTGAGATCTGGTCCTACGGCTCCGGCTACGGCGGCAACGCCCTCCTCGGCAAGAAGTGCTACGCCCTGCGCATCGCGTCCGTCATGGCCCGCGACGAGGGCTGGCTCGCCGAGCACATGCTCATCCTCAAGCTGACCCCGCCGCAGGGCGAGTCGAAGTACGTGGCCGCCGCCTTCCCGTCGGCCTGCGGCAAGACCAACCTGGCCATGCTGGAGCCCACGATCTCCGGCTGGACGGTGGAGACCATCGGCGACGACATCGCCTGGATGCGGTTCGGCGAGGACGGCCGGCTCTACGCGATCAACCCCGAGGCCGGTTTCTTCGGCGTCGCGCCCGGCACCGGCGAGCACACCAACGCCAACGCCATGAAGACCCTGTGGGGCAACGCGGTCTTCACCAACGTCGCGCTCACCGACGACAACGACATCTGGTGGGAGGGCATGACGGAGGACACTCCGGCCCATCTGACCGACTGGAAGGGCAACGACTGGACGCCGGAGTCCGGCGTCCCGGCCGCGCACCCGAACGCCCGCTTCACCGTCCCGGCCGCGCAGTGCCCGATCATCGCGCCGGAGTGGGAGGACCCGAGGGGTGTGCCGATCTCGGCGATCCTCTTCGGCGGCCGCCGCGCCTCCGCCGTCCCGCTGGTGACGGAGTCCTTCGACTGGCAGCACGGTGTCTTCCTGGGTGCGAACGTCGCCTCCGAGAAGACCGCCGCCGCCGAGGGCAAGGTCGGCGAGCTGCGCCGCGACCCGTTCGCGATGCTGCCCTTCTGCGGGTACAACATGGGCGACTACATGGCCCACTGGATCAAGGTCGGCCAGGCCGCCTCGGCGCGGGGCGACCAGTCCAGGCTCCCGAAGATCTACTACGTGAACTGGTTCCGCAAGAACGACGCCGGCAAGTTCGTGTGGCCGGGCTTCGGCGAGAACAGCCGCGTTCTGAAGTGGATCGTAGAGCGCCTGGAGGGCAGGGCCGAGGGCGTCGAGACCGCGATCGGCATCCTCCCCACCCGGGAGTCCCTGGACACCGACGGCCTGGAGCTGGCCGACGAGGACCTGGACTTCCTGCTCAAGGTCGACGCGGACGTCTGGCGCGAGGAGGCCGCGCTGGTCCCCGAGCACCTCAACACCTTCGGTGACCACACCCCGAAGGAGTTGTGGGACGAGTACCGCGCACTGGTGGCCCGACTGGGCTGAACCCCCACTCGGAGCTGAGACCGGGGCCCGCACCGTACAACGGCGTACGGAGCGGGCCCCGGCCTTTTCTCCGTCTCCGCCACGCCCTGCGGCGCGGCCCGCAGACGCACATGTGCCGTGCCCGGGAGGTCCCGGGCACGGCAGGGTGCTTCACTGGAGGGTCATGGTCGGCCGTCGGACGGCGGACCGGCGCGCAGAGCGCTTACTTCTTGGCGTTCTTCGGGGCGCTCGGTGCCCTGTCGAGGGCCTTCTCCGCCTGGAAGTTCAGGATCGTCCCCGGCTGGGCGTCGATCAGGTCCCAGTCGTCTTCCCAGTTGAAGGGGGCGAGTCCCGCACCGGAGTTGATCTCGCCCTGGGTCTCCCACACGTTGCCCTCGAGGGTGAGGACCTTCGCGTAGGCGGTGTTGCCCTGTGCGGTGAAGGACACGGCACACGGGATCTCGTCCGCCGGGTAGCCCTCGTTGTCGGTCAGGTCCTCCCACGAGTAGTCCCCGACGGGCTCGAAGATCAAGCCGTCACCGTCGAGGTCGACGCCACCGTCGTGCGGCCGCTGCCCGACCCACGTCGACCCGTCGGGCAGGAGCGCGACGCTGAACTCCTTGGCGTTGCTGGTCGCGTACGAGTCGATGTCGACGCACGCGCCGGCTCCCGTGTCTCCGGTGGCTCCGGTGTCCCCTGTGGCTCCGGTGTCCCCTGTGGCTCCGGTGTCCCCTGTGGCTCCCGTGTCTCCGGTGGCTCCCGTGTCTCCGGTGTCCCCTGTGGCTCCCGTGTCTCCGGTGGCTCCGGTGTCCCCCGTGGCTCCGGTGTCCCCCGTGGGCCCGGTCGGACCGACCTTCTTCTTGTCCCTGTCCCTGTCCCTGTCGCAGTCGTCGGCCAGCGTGGTGACGCTGGTACCGCTGGGGTCGCTGTGGACCTCGTAGCAGGTGTCTGCCGCCGCCGGGCCCGCCGGGGCCGCGGGCGTCTGGCCGACTGCCACCGCAGGAACGGCGAAGCCCAGCATCAGGAGAGCCAGCGATGTCATCGCGCTACGGGCGACCAATCCGCCCCGCTGCGGAAGCGGGCCAAGGCCGGAAGGGGTCCTGTGCTCAGGACTCATGAATTGCTCCTTGTGGAACCGATGGGGTGATTGCATCGGGAAGCCCAGATGACCTCCCCGACGCATACTTCGCTCAACCCGGCCGTGACCTTGGGTGACACACGGCGAGATCAACACATTGGCCCAGCAAGAACAGTCCGTTGGCACGATGCGCAGCCCTGCCCGCGGTGCTCCGTCCCGGGGCTGAGAGCTCACCAGCATGAACGCACGGATGATCTCTTTGCCGGCGGCGAGCCTGCAGGCGTTCCGCTGTGTGAAGGATTCCCGGCACACAGGGCTTGGCTCGGAGCAAGGCCCCCGGAGCTTGCCGGCGTCCTGAGGGCCTCGGACAGCCCCAGTCCCGGTCATGTCCCCTCATGTGGTGCTGCGGGACCTTGGCGGAAACCGCTGTTCACGGCCGCGATCGGTCCGCACGCACTTCCGCTTGAATGACGGACAGTCAGGCGGGCAGGGCGACTGCCGCGAGCCCCGCACAGCTGACGGACCTCTGGCCACACCGGGACCAGGAGATCATCGAGTGGCCGTCGATGCACCACTCCAGCGGACGTGATCTGCCCTGCCGGGGCAGCGGGCCCGGCTCCTCAGAGGCCTGACGGGAGAGAAGTCGAAAAGCGGCAAGGTGTGAGTGCGTATGAACGGGCTGCGCTCGGAGGGTGATCGGCTGAAAGGTTCGGTTGATAAACGTCCTGCCCGGGACCGATCAGGCGAATGACGGCTTCGACCGTCCGTGGCGGACTCCGGGGCGATCACGGCGGAGCTAAGACTGTGCCGTGACGACTCTTACCCGTCCTCGCGAGCACGACGAAGAAGTCCGCCCCGAAGAAGCCGGGCGACGAAGGTTCAGGAGACCGGACGGTCTGTGGTTGTGGCCGTCGCTGGCCACCCTGGCCCTCGCGATGCACTCGATCGGCTTCCCACAGCTGGGCACCGACGAACTGGTCACCCGGAACGTTGGCCGGCGCAGCCTGGACCAGCTCCTGGGTCTGCTGCACCACGTCGACGCGGTGCACTCCACCTACTACCTCCTGATGCACGGGTGGATGGCCGTCTTCGGGGACTCACACACCGCCCTGCGTATGCCCTCGGCGCTGGCCATGAGCGCGGCGGCGGCCTTCGTGGCCCTGATCGGGAACCGGCTCTTCAGCCGGCGTGCCGGGCTGTGCGGCGGACTGCTGTTCGCGCTCATCCCCGTCGTGAGCCGGTTCGGCCAGGAGGCCCGCAGTTACGCGCTGGTGGTCATGGTGGCAACGTTGGCCACGTACCTGCTGATCCGGGCGATGGACAGGCCGCGGAGCTGGGGACGCTGGGCCGCGTACGCCGTTTGCGTGGCCTTTACCGGCTTGCTGCACCTGGTCGCGCTGAGCGGCCTGACGGCGCACCTGATCGTGGTCGCCCGCCGCGCCCGCCGCGAAGGCTCCCGTGTCTTCTGGTCCTTCTGTGCTGCGGCTCTGGCCGGCACGGCCTGTGTCGCCCCGCTGTTCGTACTGGGCGGCTCGCAGGCGCAACGGCAGCTCTTCTGGGTCGCCGAGCCAGACGTATGGGGTCTCGTCGAGATCTGGCCCCAGCTGTTCGCCTCCGCCCTGTGCGCCGGAGTGGTGATCGCACTCGCCGCCATGGCGTGGAAGGAACGCGGGGAAGGCCTGCTGCTGTGCGCCTCGATGGCCGTGCTGCCCCCGCTCGTGCTGTGGATGGCCTCGCACGGGGAGACCTCCTACTTCCGTTACCAGTACGCCATGTTCACCGTGTCGGCCTGGGCAGTGCTCGCCGGCGCCGGAATCGCGGCGGCGACGCGCTCCTGGCTGCCGGTCACCGTGGGCCTGGGCGTGCTCGCCCTGCTCGTGCTGCCCGACCAGCGCAGGATGAGAGAGGCTTACCAGCACGACGTCCCGCACAGCGCCGACTACGCGGGAGCCGCCCGGACCATCGAGAAGCACCACCGGCCCGGGGACGCGATGATCCTGGTCAAAGGCGGACCATGGATGCTCGACGAGGGGGTCCGCTACTACCTTCCGCGCGATCTGAAGCTGCGCGAGGTCTTCGTCGAGAAGACGGCGGCCGAGAACCACGAGCTCTATCCGAAGTCCTGTGCGAGGCCGTCCGCATGCCTCAGGGGCGAGAAGCGGATCTGGGTGGTGGTCGCCGGAAGACCGGAGGACCCGCTGGCTTCGGTCCCCGTGATCCAGGCCGTGCCCCTGCGCATGCACTACGCCATCGAGGATTCCGTGTACCTCAGTGGACTGACCGTGACACTTCTCGAGCGCAGGCCCACGGCCAAGACCTGATCTCCCTACCCTCCCACGGGTCGCGGCGACATCCGCACCCCGCGCGGGAGTTCCCCTGTTCGGTCGTCTACATCGCTGAGGTGAATGGGACCAGTGAAGCAAACGGTCTGCCTGAACATGATTGTCAAGAACGAGGCCCACGTCATCGAGCGCTGCCTCGAATCCGTGCGCCCTTTGATCGACACATGGGTGATCCTGGACACCGGCTCGACCGACGGGACCCAGGACGTCATCCGCGAGGTCTACCGGGACCTGCCCGGCGAACTGCACGAAAGTCCCTGGAAGGGATACGACGGGAGCCGCACCGAGGCGATCGAACTGGCCCGTGACAAGGCCGACTACCTGTTGTTCATCGACGCCGACGACGTGATGGAGATCCGGCCCGGCTTCCGGATGCCGCAGCTGACCCATGACGCCTACCGGATCGCCCTGCACACCGTGAGCATGAAGCACTACCGTCAGGCCATGGTCTCGACCCGGCTGCCCTGGCGGTACGTCGGCGTGCTCCACGAGTACATCGAGTGCGGCAGACGGCACAGCATCGGGATGATCGACGGCTTCAACATCCTCTCGCTCGGCGGCGGTGCCCGCATGAAGGGAGAGGGGCAGCGCAACAAGTACCTGCGTGATGCCGAGACCCTTCAGCAGGGCCTCCTCAAGGAACCCGACAACACCCGCTACGTCTTCTACCTGGCCCAGAGCTGGCGTGACGCCGGAGAACCGGAGAAGTCGCTCGAGGCCTACGACCGCCGCGCGGCCATGGGCGGCTGGCCCGAAGAGGTGTTCTGCTCCCACCTCTACGCCGCACGGCTCGCGGCACGGCTCGGGCGGCCGCAGGCCGAGCTGATCGACCGGCTCCTCCGCGCGCACGAATGCCGGCCCACCCGGGCCGAGGCCCTGGGCGAGCTCGCGCGCCTGTGCCGCCAGAGCGGCCCGCGCTGGCCGCTGGCCCACCTGTTCGCGCGGCAGGCGGCGCGGATCCCGTACTCGAAGGACATCCTCTTCGTCGAGCACGCCTGGTACGAGTGGCGGGCACTTGACGAACTCGCCGTCTCCGCATACTGGATGGGGGAGTACGAGGAGTCGAGGAGCTGCTGCGAGCGGCTCCTCGAGGGGGGCAAGCTGCCCTCCGAACATCGTGACCGTGTGATGCGCAACCTCGAGTTCGCCCAGCGCAAGCTGGGCTCGAAGGAGCTTGTCGACGCCTGATGCGCCGGGGCGACGGCAGCGGGCGAAGCGCCGGGACTCCGTATGGCGCCCGGTCCGCGCGTCTCGTGGCACGCGGACCGGGGCCGTCAGGGGGCGCCGACCAACCGCGTGTCGCGCAGGGCGGCGGTGTGCGCGTCCATCCGCTCGGCTGCGAGGATCGCGGCGGCGGTGTCGGCGCGCGACGCGGCGACCACCAGGGCGCGCCCGGCGAGGGCCAGGGCGCGGCGGTGCAGGGCGGCCGGGTCGGCGCCGGTGAGTCCGGCATGGCGCACGGGCGGCGTCCCGCGCAGCCGGGCGATCTGCTCGGCGATGCGCTCGGCCTCGGCGCCGAGGCCGAGTTCGTCGGTGACGGCGAGGAGAGCGGCGAGATGCCCCGCGAGCTGGATGTCCAGCTCCTCCTCACGGGTGCGGTGGGGGAAGTCGGACTCGCCGGCCGTCGAGTGCACCGACTTCGAGTGGATCGGTTCGTACATGGGACGGCCTCCTGCGGTAGCTCTGGAGCCATCCTAGCTTAGATTGCGTCTAAAGTTGAGTGGCGTCCTAAAGCTGGGGGTCCGGGCCCGCTCACGCTCCGGAGGCCCCCCGCGTCAGGGCTGGCTGTAGCCGTCCAGGAAGTTCCCGATCCGGGTGACCGCGTCCGCCAGGTCCGTCGCGTTCGGCAGGGTGACGATCCGGAAATGGTCCGGCTCGTGCCAGTTGAAGCCCGTCCCGTGGACGACCATGATCTTCTCGGCTCGCAGCAGGTCCAGCACCATCTGCCGGTCGTCCTTGATCTTGTAGACCTGCGGGTCGAGCCGGGGGAAGAGGTAGAGCGCGCCCTTGGGCTTCACGCACGTCACGCCCGGGATCTGGGTCAGGAGGTCGTGCGCCGCGTCGCGCTGCTCCAGCAGTCGTCCGCCCGGCAGTACCAGGTCCTCGATCGACTGCCGTCCCTGGAGGGCGGCGGCCACCGCGTGCTGGGCGGGCATGTTGGCGCACAGGCGCATGTTCGCCAGGATCGTCAGGCCCTCGATGTACGAGGCGGCGTGCGCCTTGGGGCCGCAGACCGCGAGCCAGCCACTGCGGTAGCCCGCGACCCGGTAGTTCTTCGACATGCCGTTGAAGGTGAGGACCAGCAGGTCCGGGGCGATCGCGGCCGTCGGGGTGTGCGTGGCGCCGTCGTAGAGGATCTTGTCGTAGATCTCGTCCGAGCACACCACCAGCTTGTGCCGGCGGGCGATGTCCGCGAGCCGGCGCAGCATCTCGTCGTCGTAGACGGCGCCGGTGGGGTTGTTCGGATTGATGATCACGATCGCCTTGGTGCGGTCGGTGATCTTCCGCTCGATGTCCGCGAGGTCCGGCATCCAGTCGGACTGCTCGTCGCACCGGTAGTGCACGGCCGTCCCGCCGGAGAGCGACACGGCGGCCGTCCAGAGCGGATAGTCCGGCGCCGGGACCAGGACCTCGTCGCCGTCGTCGAGCAGGGCCTGCATCGCCATCTGGATCAGCTCGGAGACGCCGTTGCCGAGGTAGATGTCCTCGACGGAGAGCGGGATGCCCTTGGTCTCGTAGTGGCTCATGATCGCGCGGCGCGCGCTGAGGAGGCCCTTCGCGTCGCCGTAGCCGTGGGCGCCCCCCACGTTCCGCAGTACGTCCTCGAGGATCGCCGGCGGGCACTCGAACCCGAAGGCGGCGGGGTTTCCCGTGTTCAGCTTGAGGATGCGGTGCCCGGCGGCCTCCAGTCGCATCGCCTCCTCGAGCACCGGGCCGCGGATCTCGTAACAGACGTTGGCGAGCTTGGTCGACTGGATCACCTGCATGACGCGAGCTTACGGGCCCGCCGAGGGACGCGCTCCGTGTTTTGGGACACCCTGAGGGCTGTCCCGTAATCCCCAGCGGGCGCACGACGACGGCTGCGGCACCTCGCTGCGATGGCCGGATCGCCCGAATGCGCCCACGTGTTACGCCCAGTATGAGGACGGCCCTCCGCCTTGCGATGCACCGCATCCGACGCCGCGCGCTGATCCACCGGTGATGACGGGACAGCCCTTGGGGGTGAGGGCGGGGCGCGAGCCGGGACGTTCCGGGTGACCCGGGGGTGGGCAGGGTGGGGGCTTCGCCCGGTGGGTGGCCGAATTCCTGCGATGGACGGGCCTTCTATGGGGTCTCTCTTAGGGAAAAGTCCCATTTGTGAGGAGGCTGTCGCGGCCGACATCACGTTGTTTACAATGCGCGGCTGTGACTCGCCAGCGGAACGCAGTGTTCGTCGACGCCTCCGGGCGTCGACGTCGGCTCATGACGTTCGTATCGGTCGCCCTGGGCGCCCTGTGTGTCTGTTTCCTCGCCGTCGTGGCGTTCGGTGCCTTCGGCGCCGGCCCGGCCGGAGGGCCGCTCCCGTGGAGCCAGAGCCGCCAGGACCGGGAGCCTGCGGCAGGTGAGCCGTCCCCGTCGCGGGAGCCGGCCGAGGAGGAGTCCGCCGGGGCCGGTGGGGTGGAGCGCGAGCCCGCCGCGGAGCCGTCGCCCGGGGCCTCCGGTCCGATCGCCCCGACTCCCGTCCCCGCGGGCCCGGGCGGCGGCACGCCGGAATCGCCGGCCGCCACCTCGGAGTCTTCCGGGTCGAGCGACGCGACGGGTGCGCCCGGCAACTCGGGCAATGCTCCCCGGCGCGGTCCGGACGCGGAAGGCAAGGGGCCGAAGTGACCCGGCACGCTGCGCGCCGCGACCCGCGCGCCCACTGGGTACTGCTGACTCTCACCCTGGCGGTGCTGGCCACGGCTCTGGTCTTCAGCGGCTACGGGCGGCACGAGATAGCCCCGACCGCCGCCCCTTCGGGCCCGTGCGCGGCCACGGCGGACACCGCGTTCTCGGGCGGGCCGGTGCTGAGGAAGGATCCGGCGTCCAGCGGTGTGGTCGCGGCCCGGATGCCCGCCGGCACCGTCGCGCTCACCTACGACGGCGGCCCCGACCCCGCCTGGACTCCGGCGCTGCTCGACGTGCTCGGGCGGGCCGGCGCGAAGGCGACGTTCTTTCTCACCGGCACCCAGGCCGCCGCCCATCCCGAGCTGGTGCGCAGGATCAAGGGCGACGGTCACGAGATCGGATCGCACACCTATACGGACGCCAGTCTCGCCGGTCTTTCCGGGCCCCGCACCCGGCTCGAACTCGCCCTCACACAGAACGTCCTCGCCGGGACCGCGGGCATCGGTACCCATCTCCTGCGGCTGCCGCACACCGCCGGACCCGCCACGCTCTGCGGAGCCATGGGCGCGGCGGCGTACCGCGCCCTCGACGACGGCTATGTCGTGATCACCGCCGATCCCCCGGGGCGGACCTCCGGCCAGGGGGCGGTACGCAGGCTCACGGGCTCGCCGGCGGCCGTCGGGGAGACCGAGCGGCTGCTGGCCGCCGGCGGCGACGACGTCCGGTTCACCACCGTCGGCCGCGGCCTCGGGCTGTCGGGCACCACCTACGGCGTGTCCACCGCGGCGGAGTGGAGAGGGGTCGCGGTGGTCCGCGCCCAGCAGGGGTCCCGGGCCTTCGCCGACGTCATGACCTGGCTTCTGGTCGTCGCCGGCGTGATCACCGCCGCTCGCCTCGTGATGCTCTTCACCGTGGCGAGGGTCCATGTGAAGCGCCGCGTCCGCGCCGGGCGTCCGCGCCGGTCCCGCCGTCGCGGCGGACCCGTGGTGCCCCCCGTCACCGACCCGGTCTCGGTGATCGTCCCGGCGTACAACGAGGAGGCGGGCATCGAGGCGACCGTGCGTTCGCTGCTCGCCTCCTCGCACGAGGCCGTCCAGATCGTCGTCGTCGACGACGGCTCGACCGACCGGACCTTCCGGATCGCCGACTCCATCGAGGACCGCCGTGTGATGGTGATCCGCCAGCCGAACGCGGGCAAGGCCGCCGCCCTCAACGCGGGGCTGGCCTGGGCCCACTTCGACATCATCGTGATGATCGACGGCGACACCGTCTTCGAGCCCGACGCGGTCGGCAACCTGATCCAGCCGCTCGCGGACCCGCGAGTGGGCGCCGTGAGCGGCAACACCAAGGTCGGTAACCGGCAGGGTGTCCTCGGCCGCTGGCAGCACCTCGAATACGTCATCGGCTTCAACCTCGACCGCCGTATGTTCGACGTCCTGGAGTGCATGCCGACCGTTCCCGGGGCCATCGGTGCGTTCCGCCGTGAGGCGCTGCTGGGTGTGGGGGGCGTCAGCGACGACACCCTCGCGGAGGACACCGACCTCACCATGGCCCTCTGCCGGGCGGGCTGGCGGGTCGTCTACGAGGAGTCCGCCGTTGCCTGGACGGAGGCCCCGGCGACGGTCCGCCAGCTCTGGAAGCAGCGTTACCGCTGGTGCTACGGCACTCTCCAGGCCATGTGGAAGCACCGCGGTGCCGTGGTGGGGCGCGGAGCCGCCGGAAAGCTGGGGCGCCGCGGCCTCCTGTACCTCCTGCTCTTCCAGACGGTCCTGCCCCTGCTCGCCCCGCTCGTGGACGTGCTCGCGCTGTACGGTCTGCTGTTCCAGGGAGCCGGGCGGGCGGCGGCGATCTGGCTCGCGTTCACCGCGGTTCAGGTGCTCGGCGCGGTGTACGCGCTGAGGCTGGACCGCGAGCGGTTCGAGCCCCTGTGGAGCCTGCCGCTCCAGATCTTCGTCTACCGCCAGCTGATGTACCTGGTGGTCGTCCAGTCGGTGGTCACGGCCCTCATGGGCAACCGCCTCCGGTGGCAGCGGACGGACCGGACCGGCTCGGCGACGGACGAGCTGTCGGACCGGCGCACCACTGCGGTCTGAAGCCGCCGGCGCACACACGCGCGGTGATCTGGGCCCGGAGGCATGCGCACGCTCCATGTCCGCCTGAACGCCCGGATGCGCGGCCGCGCTCCGTGGCGCGCCGTCCGAGCGAGCGAATAGCTCACTTGTTCGGTTTCCCGGGTACTCTAGAGGCATGCCGTCAGTCCATCTCCAGGCTTCGCTCTTCGACCAGACCGACGAGGTCCGCCTCGGCCCGCTGACGGACGTCCGCCGCACGGTGCTCGGCCAGGGCGCCTGGCTCGACGTCCTGCCCGGCTGGCTGAGCGGCGCCGACGCGCTGTTCCGGGAACTGGCGGACGGTGTCCCCTGGCGCGCGGAGCGGCGGCGGATGTACGAGCGCGAGGTCGACGTGCCCCGGCTGCTCGCGTACTACCGCGAGGGCGAGACGCTGCCCCACCCCGTCCTGGCCGAGGCCCGCGACGCGCTCGGCACGCACTACGCGAACGAACTCGGCGAGCTCTTCGTGACGGCCGGGCTCTGCTACTACCGCGACGGCCACGACAGCGTCGCCTGGCACGGCGACCGCATCGGCCGGGGGGCCCGCGAGGACACGATGGTCGCCATCCTCTCCGTCGGCACCCCGCGCGACCTCGCGCTCCGGCCCAGGACCGGCCACGGCCCCACGGTCCGCAAAACCCTCGGCCACGGCGACCTCGTCGTCATGGGCGGCTCCTGCCAGCGGACGTGGGAACACGCCGTGCCCAAGACCAGCCGGGCGGTGGGCGCCAGGATCAGCGTCCAGTTCCGGCCGCGCGGGGTGAACTGAGGGGCCCGGGCCGTCGTGGCCCCGCACAGCCGGTCCGTCTCCCGCGCAGCCGGTCTGTCTCCCGTGCCCTGGCCGGCTCCGGTGGCATGGAGACCGCGCCGCTGCGGCTCGCCGGGTACGCGACGTACCAGGGGCCGGTCGCTCGCATCGAGCGACCGGCCCCTGACGCGTCCTCCACCGCCGCCCGTCGTCCGGCCGAGCCGCTCCCGGAACTCCGTCGGACGGGCGTGTCCGAAACCGAGGGAGCGGGACACCCGCCGGCCCGGCGGGCAGACCTCGGCCCGCCGGCGTCACCCGCCCCCGGTGGGCCGCAGCCGGCAGCGCGCCGGGCCCTTGGCGCGCAGGGTGATCGCCGCGTCGACCGGGACCCGCTCGTCCACCGCCTCCAGTTCGTACCCGCGCAGGATCATGGCGAGCGCGAGCACGGACTCCAGCATCGAGAAGTGCTGGCCGATGCAGGCGCGCGGCCCTCCGCCGAACGGGAACCAGGCGTAGCGCGGACGGTCCTTGTCCGCGCCCGGGGCGAACCGCTCCGGGTCGAAGCGGTCCGGGTCCTCCCAGTAGCGGGGGTGCCGGTGCGTCACCCACGGCGCCACGACCACGTCCGCACCGGCCGGGATCGTGTGCCCGCCGACCACCGCGTCCGCGACCGCGCGGCGGCCGATGACCGGAGCGGCCGGGTAGAGCCGCATCGCCTCCTTCAGCACCTGCGTGAGGTACGGCAGCGCGTCGAGGTCGTACGCCTCGGGCCTGCGGTCCCCCAGGATGCGCACGGCCTCGGCACGGGCCCGGGACTGCTGCTCCGGGTGCCGGGCGAGCAGATGGAGCGCGAACGCCAGCGAGGTGGCCGTCGTCTCGTGCCCGGCGAGCAGGAAGATCAGCACCTGGTCCCGGATCTCGGAGGCGTCCAGGGCCCCGTCCTCGGAGCTCTCCGCCCGGGCGAGCAGGGTCAGCAGGTCGTCGCCCTTCGCCGCGTCCCCCTCCGCGCGGCGCTCCTCGATGATCCGGTCGCACACCCCGTACAGCTCTTCCGTCGCGGACGCGGCCCGGCGGTTGTCCGGAGTGGGCCAGCTGCGCGGCGGGTTGACGGGGGAGTACCCGCGCCGGAGCGTGTAGTCGCCGATGACCGGGAAGCAGCGCTCGACGACGGGAACCGCCGCCTCGACGTCCGTGCCGAACAGGATGCGCGCCACCGCCCGCAGTGCCAGCCGCGTCATCTCGTCGACGACGTCGACCGTGCCGTCCGGGGCCGAGGCCCAGCGGTCGAGGAGCCCGGCGGTCTCCTCGGTGACGGCGGAGGCGTAGCCGTCCACGCGGCGGCGGGTGAAAAGCGGCTGCATGAGCCGCCGCTGCCGCAGGTAGTCCTCGTCCTGGCTGGTCAGCAGTCCGTTGCCGAAGGACTCCCGGACCTCCTGGTAGAAGGCGTTGTCCTTGCGGAAGTTGGCCGAGTCGGTCGCCAGCACCTGCTGGGCGCCCTCCGCCGAGAACACCGCGTACAGCTCCATCCGCAGCCCCGGGGGCCCGGCGGTGAAGCGGACGACGTCGCCGTGCGCCCGGCGGGCGGCGAGGTACGTGCCGAGGGAGTCCCGCTTGAGGTCGAACATCGACCCTAATAAGGGCAGGCCGGCCGGGCCGGGCACGCGTGCGCTCGTCGTCATGCGGAGACACCGCCGAGGAAGCGGGTCCACGCGGCACCGGCGACGGCGAAGCGCGGGCCGTCCTCGCCGAGCTTGGAGTCACGGACGTGGACGCTGTGGGGGCAGGCGGCCATCTCGACGCAGTCGCCGCCCTGGCTGTCGCTGTGACTGGACTTGCGCCAATCGAGGGCGACTTCGACGCAGGCGCCGCCCTGGTCATCGCTGTGGCTGGACTTGCGCCATTCCAGGGCGACCTCGACGCAGTCGCCGCCCTCGCTGTCGCTGTAGCTGGATTTGAACCACGTGAGTATGTCGCTCATAGCTCCTCCGCCACTTGCCTGATGAAGTCCGCCGACTCCCCGCTGCCGAGGGCCTGCATGCGGATCATTCCATGCGCCTCGGTCAGCGCACTGACGGTGCAGGGATCCGAGTGGAGCGCGCTGGTCTTCGGCGCCTCGACATAGGCGTAGCGGTCGTGCTCGGCGGTCTCCAGCAGGACCATCGAGCCGTTGAGCGCCAGGCCGTTGCATCTGCCGCGGGGCAGGACCTGCACCGATACGTTGCGCGGTTCGCCCGCCTCCAGGATGTGCTCCAGCTGCCCCTTCATCGCCTTCTCACCTCCGACCATCGTCCGCAGACTCGCTTCGTTGAGCACGAAACCGAAGACCGTGCCGGACCTCCGCGTCAGCGCCTCCTGGCGTTGCAGTCGTGCGCGCACCCGCTCCTCGACCGTCTCGTCGTCCAGCGGCGGATGGCTCTCGCGGATCAACGCCCGCGCGTACTCCTCGGTCTGGAGCAGCCCCGGGATCAGGAGCGCGTCGTAAGCGTGCCTGGAGACCGCCTCCGCCTCGATGGCCATGAACTCCTTGGCCCGTGCCGGAAACGGCTCCGGCTTCAGGAACTCCAGCGCCGCCAGCAGCTTCCCCTGCGCCCCGCACATCTGGTCCGCGACCTGGAGCAGCCTGGCGCTCGGCTTGCGGCGCCCCTGTTCCATCGACTTGACCGTCTCGTACTCGTAGTTCGCCTCCTTGCCGAGCTCCTCGCGGCTGACGCCCGCCTCCGTCCGCCACAGTTTGATCTGGTTGCCGCAGTACCGCCAGGTCTCCGTCATGGTCGCCCTCCCCGTCCCAGGTGTACGCGTCGGGTACAACCACCGTGCGTACTCATGTCGTTACTTCATCAGGCCCTGGCGGCGCCAGCAGCGTATGAGCCATGAATCAGCACATCGAGTGGCGGCTGCCCCGCAGCCCGCGGAGCGCGGGCCGGGCTCGTGCGTTCCTGGCCGAGCAGTCGCGGGAGTGGAAGCTCCCCGACGACCTGACCGAGACGGCCGTGCTGCTGCTCGGTGAGCTGGTGACGAACGCCTGCCGGCACGCCCGCGTCCCGCCGGGCCGTGAGGTGCGGGCCCGGTGCGTGCTGGGCGGCGACGGCGTGCTGCGGGTCGAGGTGTCGGACGCGAGCGATGTGCTGCCGTGCCCGCGTACCGCCGCACCCGACGACGAGTCGGGGCGCGGACTCGCGCTGGTCGCGGCGCTCGCGGACGCCTGGGGTGCCCACCCGCGGGCATGCGGCATCGGGAAGACGGTGTGGTTCGAGATCGGCGACGGCGTGCGGGGGCGTTCCGGGTGTGCTGATCTGGAGGGAGTGGACGACGCGCGTCACGACCCGGGCCCGCCTCTCGGCGGGCCCCGGCCCGCCGCCACGGTTCCCGCAGCCGTGGACGACGGGCCGTGACAAGGAGGAGCCATGTCCGACCCGGCGAAGCGTTCCCGGCACCTGAGCGGCATGCGCGACGAGCGGTACGGCGAGGTCGTGCTGATCTCGCCGGACGGGAACGGCGGCCTCAAGGGCGCCGTCTACAACACCTACGGCCTCAACGACTGCCCCCCCGACAAGTGGAACGCGCTGGACGCCGGAGCCTTGGCCGCGCGGTTCGGCGTCCCCGCCGTCCTCCTGAACGGCCCCCGGTTCTGGACGATCGACGAGGTCACCACCTACAACTGGGGCGACGTCGAGAAGTTCGACGGCCTTCAGGCCCGCTGGGCCGCCGATGTCCGTATCCCGCCGGACGTCGACGTCTCCGCCGGTGCGGGCAGGAAGCACTACGTGACCACCACCGTGGACCGGGACACCGAGTACGTGCTGAAGGCCGGCAGGCCCGTGTACGCGCTCGAGGACTCCGACGGCCGGACGTTCGTGCTGCAGGCGTACTCGCACACCGTGGACCCGGGCCAGACGATGGACTCCCTGGCCTCCCTCGGCGAGCGGTTGCGGTTGCCGGACGGCTGGCGGTTCCGCACCCACACGCCGGACGAGGACATGCACGTGCGGACGGCGGACAAGAAGGCCACCGTCGTGCAGGACGAGCTGGAGAACACGTACATGCTCCACGCCCGCTGAGCGGCCCCGCGAACGGCCCGTGAACGGCCAGCCGACCCTGCGGGGAAGGGCGCTGTAGGCTCGGCAGTCCTTGTGACCCGGCTGCGTGACCCGGCTGCGACCCGGCGCCGGCCGGCAGACCTGGTGGGGACGGACCTGCTGCTCATGTGGATGCGGAGTGCGGCCGGCGCGCGCCGGCTGGGAACGGCCGGGGCGCTGGCCGTGGCGGCCGGGGGCACGGTCGCCGGAGCCCTTCCGGTGCGCGAGCCGTGGGGGCTGTGGGGTACGTACGGATCCGCGGTGACCACGGCGGGCGCCGTCCTCGCGTACGCCGGGCTGACGCTGCTGGTGCTGGCCTGGTGGGCGTACGGCAGGCTGCGCGACGGCGACGGCGACGGCGACAGGGCCAGGGACGGCGACGGCGACGGCGGCAAGGGGCCCGGTGTCCGGCACGCCCTCGTCACCCTCGGCTGGTGGGCCGCGCCGTTCGTCCTCGCGCCACCGCTCCACAGTGCCGACGTCTACAGCTACATCGCCCAGGGAGCGATGGTCCTCGAGGGCCACGACGTGTACAGCCACGGGCCGTCGGTGCTCGGCCCGGACTCGCTCGGCGCCGACGCGGCGGCGAGCGTCGGAGGTCACTGGACGGACACCCCGGCGCCGTACGGTCCGGTGTTCCTGCTGCTGGCGAAGGCCGTGGTGTGGGGTACGGGCGGCACCGTCGTGCCCGCCGTGCTCGGGATGCGGCTGGTCGCCGTCGCCGCGCTCCTCCTCATCGTGTGGGCGGTGCGCGGTCTGGCCGTCGAGTGCGGGGCGGACGAGCGCCGGGCGCTGTGGCTGGCCGTCCTCAACCCGCTCCTGCTGCTGCACGTCGTCGGCGGCGCGCACAACGACGGCCTGATGATCGGCCTCATGCTGACCGGGGTCCTGCTGGCGTTGCGCGGGAGGCCGCTGACGGGCAGTGCGGTCGTCGCCCTCGCCGTGATGATCAAGTCCCCGGCGGCGCTCGCCCTGCTCTTCATCGGGCTGATCGCGGTGCGCCGGGGCGAAGGGCCCCTGGTGCGGCGCGTGGTGAAGGCCATGCCCGGCCCCGGGCTGGTGGCCGCCGCCGTCGTGGCCGCCGCCTCGCTGCTCGGCGGCACCGGCTTCGGCTGGCTGCGGACGCAGAGCGTCGCCGGGACCATACACACACCCCTGTCGATCACCAGTGACCTGGGCCAGGGCGCGGGGCTCGCCGCGCGGGCCCTCGCGGGTGCCGAACTCGGCGCCGTGAAGGGCGCGGTGCAGACGATCGGCCTCGCCGCCGCGCTCGCGCTGATCGTCTTCCTCGCCTTCCGGACGGTGCTCCCGTGGCGCGACCGCCGGCCCCTCGATCCCGTGTACGGCCTGGGGCTGTCGCTGCTGGCGCTGGTGGCGCTCTCACCGATGGTGCAGCCGTGGTACCTGCTGTGGGGTACGGTGGCCGTCGCCGCGACGGTACCCGCTCGGAACTCCCCGGTCGTCCGGGTGCTGATGGTGCTCTCCGCCGGGCTGGTGTACGAGACCGCGCCCTCGGGGCACACCCCGCCGTACGGCTTCGTGCTGGGGGCGCTCGCCTGCGCGGTGGCGCTCGTCGCCCTGCGCCGACGCCCCGCGAGTCCGGTACTCCCCGGCCCCGGCGGGGCGATCGTCCCGCCAGGATGTCCGTCCGTTTCCCGTCCTCGATGAACCAAGGTGCCGTCGATCAGGGCGTGGACACGGGGGCGCCCTGCCGGTGGTGCCGCTGTGGCGTGCGCCCGCCCGTCTTCACCCGACCTTGCGCAGGTCGCCGTCGTCGAAGACCGCCACCAGCATCAGGCTGCCTCCGAGCGCCTGGATGTAGCGCGCCATGATGTCGGTCCCAGACACCTGTCCGCTCTCGATCTGCGACACGCGTCCCTTGCTCACGCCCATGCGCTCGGCGACCTGCGCCTGGGTGTAGCCGCGTTCCTCCCGCATCTCGGTGAGCCGCCATGCGCGGGCCTCCGCCAGCAGCCGCTCGGCCCCTCGTGCGAAGGCGTCGTGGCCGCCCGCGAGCTCTTCGGCACGCTCGCGGTGTCCACTCGCCGACCACTTGATCCGTCCGGTCACCGTTCCAGCTCCTCCGTGCGGGCGGTTACGTACTCCGCGTACAGGCGTTCTGCCAAGGGGATCGTCCTGGCGTACCAGGCGTTCCAGTCACCTGCCTTGTCGCCTGCGACCAGCAGGACCGACGAGCGCCAGGGATCGAACATGAACAGGATGCGGACTTCGCTGCGACCCGCCGAGCCGGGGCGCAGCTCCTTGAGATTGTGCAGAACGGATCCCTTGACCCGGTCCACCAGCGGCCGCCCTTCGGCGGGCCCGTTGCAGGCGAGGACCCAGATGGCTTGGTTGACCTGCACGTACGACGTGGGATCCGCCTTCTCCAGGTCGTTGAGCCATTGATCCACCTCGCTCGTCAGATAGACGTCCCAGTGCTCCGCCACGTATGTGCCGCCTCTCGCCGAGTTTAGCGAAAGCTAAACCCGGCGAGACGGTGCAGGGCGTCGAATCCGCGCGGCGTTCACCCGATCGGTGCTGTCCGGCTCGCGGTACCACCGTCGGCCCCGGCTCACCGGCTCCGGCGGACCGACCTGACGGTACAGCCCCTACCGGTCCGCGGCCCGGCCGGCGAACTGCCAGTGCCAGGTGCCGCCCCGGCAGGTCAGGACCGTGCCGCCGTCGCTCATGTACAGGACGTCCTCCTGCTCGTCCCAGGCCATGCGGAGCAACTCGTCCTGGGAGTCGCCGCGCAGTACCCGCTTCCACAGCGGGTCGGCCGGGGCTCCGGGGGTGTCCATGCTGATGGAGTGCACGCCGTGCAGGATCAGCGACACGGGCCCGAGCGGCCGGTACGGCGCCGACTCGGACTCCGCGTAGGCAGCGGAGAACGCCAGCTCGATACGCAGGGAGCCGTCCGCGGGAAGCACCGACATGCGGTAGCCCTCCGACTCGAGGTCCATCTCCCCGATGCCCGGAAGCTCCCAGCCGGTGATCTCCCGTCGGGGCGGGTCGGGCTCCGCGCCCAGGACCGGGGTACAGCCATCCCACATGGCGCTGACTCTCCTCTCTCAGTCGATCGACGAGGTTGGCACAGAGCAGGGCGTCCCCGGTCAGGTGGGCGGAGCCGCCGGCGAATCGAGGCAGGCATTCGACCGCATAGATGGGGCGCGGACGGCGAACCCCTTCGGTCAGCGTTGAACTCGTCGGACGCCGGGCGGATACTCGCCGATACTGTGGCCTTGTGGGTGCCGTTCGTTCAGCGGGTGCTCTTCAAGCCTCGCTGGCGATTCCTCTCCGCGTAAGCGGTGGCTGTGAATACCCCTCCCATGGCGACGCTGAAGAGAATCGACGTCAGCAGCGTGTCAGTCGCAACATCTCCTGAGGAAACCAGGATGGCGAGCGGGAGGAAAAGTCCGGACACGAAAAGCCCGATGAGCAGGAGATGTTGTGCTGCGAATCGCTGCACTGCGGTCGGCGGTAGGTCGCCTCCGGCAATTCGGTCAAGAGTTCTGATGGCTGCGCGAGCACGCCTGATCGGATCAGTCATCCGACCTCCGCTCGATCTGCCAGGCAATCGCGAGGATTATGGTGGAGCAGAAGAAGAGTCGCTCACCGTCCTGATGTCCGTACAGCAAGGACGCTGCGACCCCAAGTCCGAACACGATCACGCCGGACCAGAATGCGGCTCGTGAAGTTCGTTTCGCTTGATTCTTCATGATTCTCCAATCTTGGACTGGCCGCCCTTGTCGGGCGGCCAGTCCTGCCGAGCGGTACGCATTCAGAAGGAATGCGGATGATCGGTGGCGGTGTGTGAGATGTGCTGATCAGGCGGGCTGTGCGATGGGGGGGCATCCAGAGGTTGCCTGTGAAGGCGCGGTGGATGGCCTCGAAGGCGCTCAGCCCGTGCTTGCGGGCGGAGTCAAGGTAGGAGCGCACGGCGAGCCAGGCCGTGGCGCCGTCGGCGGACTGATGACAGCCGGAGATCTTCAGCTGGTCTTGACCGGACGCAGGGCCCGTTCGCCGCAGTTGTTGGTGAAGGGGACCTGCCGGGGGTCGTCGGCGAACCGGAGCACAGCGTGCGCCTGGTCCCGCAGACGTTCCAGAAGGTTGCGGGCGGTGGACTGTTCTCGTTCCTCGGCGCGTGGGTGCTGAGAGAGGCCGACCGTGATGCCGTGGTGGAACGCTTTGAGATGCAGCAGCAGGGCGTCGGGGGTGATCTCGTCGGTCTGTCCGGAGCGCACGCGCAGGGCCTGGGTGTTCAGTCCGGCCAGGGCCCAGCGGATCTGCTGGTGCCACTTCTGGTCGGGGAAGTCCTCTTCGGTGGCGGTCAGTTCGCGGATCAGGTGGGTTCCGCACAGCTGATGGGTGCAGGAGCCGTATCCGGCGTACAGGGACAGTGAGTCGTGGACCAGGACGCCCCGGTAGTGCGGGAGCACGCCGCCGGCATCGGCTCCGGCACGCGAGCGCGGGGCGAGGTGAAACGGGGTGAGGAAGTCGGTGCAGGCCACGTGGAGCCAGCGCCGGGTGGTGCCGATGCGGGTGGTGGTCTCATCCGCATGGAGCACGTGTCCCATGATCAGCAGGGCACGGATCAGGTTCAGGGAGTCTTCGACCAGGCTGGCGGCCTCGGGCAGCAGAGAGCCGACCCAGCCGGTGGAGACCCCGGCACCGGTCACGTCCCGGATCAGCTGGGCGGTCCGCTCGACGGGAATGTGCTGGAAGACCAGCAGGTAGACGGCCAGGGCAGGCAGGTTGGGGCCGTAGGAGGAGGGCGATCCCGCGAGCTGTTCGGGCATCGGCGAGGCGGTCACCGTCCCGCACGTGCACCGGCAGCGATGGGCCCGGTGCTCGGTCACCTTCACCGTGGTCAGCGGGGTGTCACGGACCTGACGGCGCTCGAAGCCGATGCTGTCGTCCTCGCCCAGCGCCCGGCCGCACCCGGTGCAGGCCGCTGGAATGCGGTCCTCGGTGGCATCGGGGTCAGCGACCATGCACAGCCCGGATCCGTCGGCACCCGGCTGGCGTCCCCGCTTGCGGCCGCTCTTCGGTACCGGCTTCTTCTCCGGCCGGCCGAAGGTGTCCGAGGACGGTGGCATCGAGGAGTTCCCCGAGTTCCGGCCAAGCCGCCGCTCCAGCTCCGCCACCCGCGCCGTCAGCCGCTCATTCGCCGCGGCCAGCTCCTCGTTCTGTCGCTGGAGCAGCCCGATCACCGTGAGGAGGTCCTCACGCGATGCAGACTCCCACCCCGACGACATGACCACGGATCCTGCCGCACCCACCCGCAACCTGTCACATCGTCAGACAGCGAAGCCCATCACGACCTGCTGAATGCTTACCCTGCTCGACCCTCGCGTCTAAGACAGCGGCTTCTCAAGACCACTCACCGACGCTTTTGAGTCAACCATGTCCATCTGGCGGCGCGGTGCTTCAATGCGCCGCCGATCGGGACATGACCTGAACCAGTACTCTCACCGGCGAATCAAAAATAAAGAACCTTCAATAAGTGATCCGCGATGCCTATCTTGCTTCGGCCTTGGCAGCGAAGGCAGCCAGGAAGACAATCGGCCAACTCAGAGGACACCGGCGACGATCAAGGGCAAGTAATGGCACGATCGAGCCTCCAGTTCAGCCGATACGCATCGGGAACGGTGCGCCCGGTCTGAGGGGGCAGCAACCAAACTCCGTCCGTTGTGCCGAATCGCTACCAGCCAACCTATCTGATGCGTTGTCGGGCCCTACGAGCGAGGGCAAGTCACAAGAGAGAAGGAATGGGTCGCAAGTATGAGTAACCGCAAGGCCAACAGGAATCCAAGGTCGATACAGTCTGTGGTTCCTTCCCCGGCACGTAAGCGCTCCAAGCGCCGAAGGAACTCCCGCATCGCAGCCGTACTTGGTGCCACGGCCCTAGCAGTCCTGCTTCCCGCGTCGTCAGCCTCTGCTGATCAGCTGCAGCCCCTGGACATGAGCGGGTCATACGAAGAATACCGGTACCAGCCGGCTTACGACTACGATGGCGACGGCTGCTACGCCGCCACCGCCATTGATAAGGACGGAAACCTCAATCCCGGTTTGCGGCCCATGGGTACGATCAGCAGCAACTGCCACGACAAGTCCGACCTTGACAACGCCCAAACCTACTCCCGCTCGAAGTGCAACAACGGCTGGTGCGCCATCATGTACTCAAGCTACTTCGAGAAGGACCAGGCTGTGTGGGGCAGCGCCCTCGGAGGGCACCGGCACGACTGGGAGGACGTCATCGTCTGGGTGAGTCAGTCGACCCTTCGGGTGGAGTACGTCTCGACGACCCAGCACGGAAAGGTCGTAACCTACCCGCGTTCGCAGGTTCTCTTCGTAGGGACACATCCCAAGGTCGTCTACCACAAGGACGGTGCGCTGACACACTTCTTCCGGCTCGCCACCGTCAATGACGATCCACCAGAGAACGACTACCACCAGTGGCAGTTGCCCACGCTCCTCGGCTACGACGATTGGCCCAGCAACGAGCTGCGCACGAAACTCATGAATTCCGACTTCGGAGGTCCGAGCATCAAGATCAGCGACAAGGACGATCGCTTCCGGAACACTCTCGCCGGTGGGAAGCCCAGCGGAATCCCCTTCGACCCCTGGGCCTGACAGCTTCACTGCCATGGGCAGCTGGTGGGGACGCCCTCCCAGGCGCCTCCACCAGCGTCTGTCCAGCCAGCGGTGTAACTCGGGTGATGTGAGTTGGCGGTGGCCGATGGGCCGATCTTCAGCAGCCCATGTGGAGGCCGGAAGGCGGCGGTTGGATCAACGGCGAGAGCTGGATCAAGCCCGCGAACGTGCCCACTCTGGTCATTGAGAGTAAGCATTCAGCAGGTCGTGATGGGCTTCGCTGTCTGACGATGTGACAGGTTGCGGGTGGGTGCGGCAGGATCCGTGGTCATGTCGTCGGGGTGGGAGTCTGCATCGCGTGAGGACCTCCTCACGGTGATCGGGCTGCTCCAGCGACAGAACGAGGAGCTGGCCGCGGCGAATGAGCGGCTGACGGCGCGGGTGGCGGAGCTGGAGCGGCGGCTTGGCCGGAACTCGGGGAACTCCTCGATGCCACCGTCCTCGGACACCTTCGGCCGGCCGGAGAAGAAGCCGGTACCGAAGAGCGGCCGCAAGCGGGGACGCCAGCCGGGTGCCGACGGATCCGGGCTGTGCATGGTCGCTGACCCCGATGCCACCGAGGACCGCATTCCAGCGGCCTGCACCGGGTGCGGCCGGGCGCTGGGCGAGGACGACAGCATCGGCTTCGAGCGCCGTCAGGTCCGTGACACCCCGCTGACCACGGTGAAGGTGACCGAGCACCGGGCCCATCGCTGCCGGTGCACGTGCGGGACGGTGACCGCCTCGCCGATGCCCGAACAGCTCGCGGGATCGCCCTCCTCCTACGGCCCCAACCTGCCTGCCCTGGCCGTCTACCTGCTGGTCTTCCAGCACATTCCCGTCGAGCGGACCGCCCAGCTGATCCGGGACGTGACCGGTGCCGGGGTCTCCACCGGCTGGGTCGGCTCTCTGCTGCCCGAGGCCGCCAGCCTGGTCGAAGACTCCCTGAACCTGATCCGTGCCCTGCTGATCATGGGACACGTGCTCCATGCGGATGAGACCACCACCCGCATCGGCACCACCCGGCGCTGGCTCCACGTGGCCTGCACCGACTTCCTCACCCCGTTTCACCTCGCCCCGCGCTCGCGTGCCGGAGCCGATGCCGGCGGCGTGCTCCCGCACTACCGGGGCGTCCTGGTCCACGACTCACTGTCCCTGTACGCCGGATACGGCTCCTGCACCCATCAGCTGTGCGGAACCCACCTGATCCGCGAACTGACCGCCACCGAAGAGGACTTCCCCGACCAGAAGTGGCACCAGCAGATCCGCTGGGCCCTGGCCGGACTGAACACCCAGGCCCTGCGCGTGCGCTCCGGACAGACCGACGAGATCACCCCCGACGCCCTGCTGCTGCATCTCAAAGCGTTCCACCACGGCATCACGGTCGGCCTCTCTCAGCACCCACGCGCCGAGGAACGAGAACAGTCCACCGCCCGCAACCTTCTGGAACGTCTGCGGGACCAGGCGCACGCTGTGCTCCGGTTCGCCGACGACCCCCGGCAGGTCCCCTTCACCAACAACTGCGGCGAACGGGCCCTGCGTCCGGTCAAGACCAGCTGAAGATCTCCGGCTGTCATCAGTCCGCCGACGGCGCCACGGCCTGGCTCGCCGTGCGCTCCTACCTTGACTCCGCCCGCAAGCACGGGCTGAGCGCCTTCGAGGCCATCCACCGCGCCTTCACAGGCAACCTCTGGATGCCCCCCCATCGCACAGCCCGCCTGATCAGCACATCTCACACACCGCCACCGATCATCCGCATTCCTTCTGAATGCGTACGCCGAGCGTGGAGTAGCTACTTGACAGTGCGGTCACCAGCGCCACGAACGTGATCTTCGATGCGAGGTCCACCGCTTGGTGTGCCGACCGCCAAGAGGAGCCCAGCGAACCAGCGCCCGGCCAGCCCCGTAGCGCGTTCCCGCGCTGAGGCCCCAGCCCAGGGAGGCCACGCCGCCGCCATAGAGTGCTGCCCGGTCCACCGAGCCCCAGGAAGCCCGGCGGTTTCCCAGCTTCTTGGCGGCCCCGGCTGCGATCATGCCTGCAGCCACGGCGCAGGCAGTGCCGGCCAGCCCCATCGAGATGAGTCCGCAGCCGATGCCCGCTGCGCCTGCTGCGAGTCCCACGCGGTGGCGATGGACCCAGCGTCCGACCCTACTCTTCCTGAATCCCTTCCACTTCTTCTTGAACCAGCCCCACTTGCCGTCGAGGTCGTAGCGGTTGATGGGGTCGGCGTTTACGTACTCGTAGGCGTTTGCGTTACCTCCGTAGACCGGGTCCATGGAGAGGAAGCGGCCGGTGGCCGGGTTGTAGAGGCGGACGCCCATGAGGGTGAGGCCGGTGAGGGTCTCGGTGGAGCGCTGCTTGGCGCCGAGCCGGTTGTAGCGGGTGGCCGCCTGGCCGGCACGGGGGTCGCCGTACTCGTCGTTGTCGAGGGCGACGGGGGCCTTGCTGGTGTCCAGCGGAAGCTGGAGGGCCACGTCGCCGTGGATGGCGGTGAGTTGGAGGACGGTGTCGCCGGTCTTGCCGGTGGTCGCGGCGAGGTCACCGGTGGCGGACTCGACGTTGCGGGTCAGGGCGCCGGTGGTGGTGTCCTCGACGATCCAGCGGGGGTTGTCGCCGTCGCCGTCGTAGTGGTTGAGCTTGGACTGCTCCTGCGTCCAGTTGCTGCCGCTGCCGGTTTCGACCTTCCAGGAGCGGAAGCGCATGGCGGCGTCGAGCTGCCAGGTCTGGCGTTTGCCGTTCGCGGTCTGCTGGTGGGCGAGGTCGTTGGCGTAGTAGCCGATCGTGACGTTGCCACCGTACAGAGATCAAGAAAGGTCCCAAACTGTCCCAACTGACCTATGTCCAGGCAGTTTTGAGCCCGGCATTCCATGATCGATATCGACCTGTGACAGGAATCCGGAGTCTGCTGCCCAGAATCAGGACGGCGAAGTCGGGTGCGGCGACCACCTGGTCCGTGACCGCCTACGACCAGGCCGGCAACACCACCGCCGCCTCCGTCGCGGGAACACCGGTGATCCTCCAGGAGACCTCCGCCACCCGGTCCGGCACTTGGGCCGCCAAGTCGTCCACCAGCTACCTGGGCGGCAAGTCCTACTCCAGCTCCGCCAAGAACGCGAGCCTGACCTGGACCTTCACCGGCCGGTCCGCGGCCTGGGTGGTCTCCCGTGCCTCCGGCTCCGGACAGGCGTACGTCTACGTCGACGGCGTCAAGGCCGCCACGGTCGACCTGAAGTCGTCCACCACCAAGTACCGAGACGCGATCTGGACCAAGACCTGGACCACCAGCGCCAAACACACCATCAAGATCGTCGTCGGCACCAGCGGCCGTCCCACCATCACCACCGACGGCCTCGTCTACCTCAAGTAGCCGCCCGGCACGGCCGCCCCGGCACCGCGCCTGTCGGGTCCGGGGCGGCGAACGTGCCCCTTCTGCCTTGCCCGTCGCGCGTCGACGAGGGCGCGGGTGTCCTGCGTCGGGAGCTCCCGCACGTGTGAGGGGGTCGTTCGCCATGCCGGAACGTGCCGTCGATCAGCGCGTGCGGGACGCAGGCCGAAGGGCCGGCGGGTGGTTCGTAAGGTGGATCAGAAGAAGGTGCGGATGTAGTCGGTGACCGTGCCGTCCGCCTCGGCGACCGGGATCAGCTGCCACTTGTCGAACGACGTGCACGGGTGGGACAGGCCCATCCCGACCCAGTCCCCGACCTCCAGGTCCGCGTCCTCGTCCGTCCGCAGCCAGGCGTGCTGGTCCGACAGCCCGGTGACGGTGATGCCGGCGGCCGGGCGCACCGACCCGTCGCGGGCGTCCCGGACGACCTGGGCCTCGGGGAGGTCGAGGTCGTACGCGGCGTCGCGCTTGCCCGCGTTGGCGAACGCCTGCTGCCCGGTGGGCCGGGAAACGACCTGGGCCCAGAGCCGGAACGCGGGCTCCAGCGCGCCCTCTTCGGGCACCCGGTTGAACGGCGTCAGCTGCCTGTAGTGGCCGTCGTCGTGGGAGACGTACGCACCGGAGCGCAGCAGCCTGAGCACCGGGCGGGACAGTTCGGGAAGCTCCGCGAACACCTCGGCGACCGTGTCGAACCAGGCGCTGCCCCCGGCGCTGACCACGATCTCGTCCGTGGCCGCGAAGCGGCCGTCCCGGTCGAGGGTGACGGCCAGTGAGACGAGCCGGTGCAGCCAGTCGCGCACCCGCTCGGGCGTCGCGTCCGGGACCTCGCCCTCGTAGCCCGCGACACCGACCAGCCGCAGGTTCGTCGCTGCGGCGACCGCCCCGGCGACGGCGGTGCAGTCGGCGTCGCTGCGGGCACCGGTGCGCGCGCCCTCGCCGGCGCCGAGTTCGACCACGACGTCCACGGGCCTGGCGGCGCCGCGCAGCGCCTCGTCCATCAGCTCCACGCCGCGCACGGAGTCGACGTAGCAGATGAACCGGAAGTCCGGGTCCCGCTCCAGCTCACCGGCGAGCCAGCGCAGCGCCACCGGGTCGACGAGTTCGTTGGCGAGGAAGACGCGCCGGATCCCGTGGGCGCGGTAGACGCGGAGCTGGTGCGGGACGGCGGCGGTGATGCCCCAGGCCCCGCGCTCCAGCTGGCGGGCGAACAGCTGCGGCGACATGGAGGTCTTGCCGTGCGGGGCGAACGCGAGGCCGTGGCGCTCGGCGTAGCTCTCCAGCAGCGCGAGGTTGTGCTCCAGGGACTCCGCGGAGAGGGCGAGTACGGGAGTGGTGAAGCCACCGGTGAAGAGGTTGCGCCGCTGGGCGGCCAGCTCGCCGACCGTGAGGCCCTCGGCGTCCGGGGGGAGCGCCTTGAAGCGGTGGTCGACGGTCTCGCGGGCGAGCCGGTCGAGGCCTTCGACGGTGTTGTCGGCGGGCATGGCGTGCCTCCTCGGCATGCTGTCGCGTGCTGGGCCACGCTGCGTCGCCCAGCACGCTCGGACTGTCCGGCATCCCGGCCGGTGCCGGGGTGGTGGACCCATCAGACCAGGCCGCGATCGCCGTGGGCGCGTCAGGGTGACCGGGCAGCCGCAGCGGCCGGTGGTGTCGTGTGAGCGGTCCCGCCGGCGGGCCCCTCGTCGCGTACCCGCCCTCGCGTACGAGGTCCGCGCCCGGAGCGCACGCGGCCGTACGCAAACCGCCTCGACGCACGTCCTCGACGGCGACGGCCGGCGGACATGTCATCCCCCGTCCGGCCGGACGGCAGCCGCGCGGGCCGTGGAAGAGGCGGGTACGCCGACCGGGCTCGGCGGGGCGCCGGGGCCGCGGCGTCCAGGAGGGGGAACGGGCGCAGGCCCGGCGGGAACCGCCGGGCCTGCGCCGGTGCCGCCCGCTCGGACGGCACCGCACGGTTCAGGAGCAGTACTGCTGTTCCTTGCCGATCGACCGGTACATACAGTCCGCGTTCTCCACCAGTTGCAGCACCGCGTCGCGGTTGCGGCTCGTCTCCCGCTCGATCACCTCGTCGGGCGGGTAGAAACCGCCGCCGATGAAGCTCCTCGGGTACAGCTCGAAGGTGTAGCCGAAGATCTTCTGGCTGCCCCACAGCCAGTCGTCGATCGACCCGTCCGTGATGTACAGGTCGCTCGACTGCTCGGGGGTGTAGCCGTTGCTCGCGGCCATCTTCCGGCCGACGGTGGCGAAGGCGTCGTGGTCGTCCTGGGTCATGCCGGGGGCCGTGTCGGCCTTGGTGTAGCCGTACGGCCAGAGCACCAGTTCGCTGTAGGTGTGGAAGTCGATGCCCGCCGTGATCTGCTGCTTGCCCCCGACGACGCGGGAGCGCACGAAGTCGGCGACGACCTTCACCTCGGGGGCCGACTCGGCGGCCCGGCCGCGGTAGGTCTCCGAGCCGGGGGAGCCGGAGGAGCCGCCGCAGCAGCCGAACTTGTAGTCCCAGTTGCGGTTCAGGTCCGTACCGACGGCCGACGACCCTGAGTTGGGCTGGCGGTTCTTGCGCCAGCTGCGGTAGGAACCGGTGGCGATGTCGTACTCGCCGCCGTCCGGGTTGAGGTCCGGCACGATCCAGATCTCCCGGCTGTTGACGGCGTTGGTGATCCGGGAGTCCGAGCCGTAGTCGTCGCCGAGCTCACGCAGCAGGTAGAGGGCCATCTCCACCGTGAGGTGCTCACGGGCGTGCTGGTGGTGGGTGAAGAGGACCTCGGGCTCGTCCTCGTCGCTGCCGACGTTGTCGCTGATCTTGACGGCGATGATGTCGCGGCCCTGGTAGGACTTGCCGATCACCCGCTTGCTCATGATGTCCGGGTGGGCCGCGATGCGCTGGTCGATCTCCGCGTTCATCTCGGCGTAGTTGTGGTACCGGGAGTCCGCGGAGGGGAAGTCGAACGGCTCGGCCGAGGCGCCCGCCGCCCTGCGGGACGGTGGCGCGGGCAGCGCTTCGAGGTCGTGGCCGAGCGCGCGGAGCCGCTCGGCCTGGCCGGCGTCGGCGCTGACGACGACCGTGTGGTCGTGGACCTCGTCGATCGAGACGCCGGTGGCCGCGACGGCCGTGCGCTCGGCGACGGTCGACGGGCCGTGGATCTCGTACTGGCGGGTCTGCCCGTCGGCCGCGGCGGTCGCGGAGCCCGCGGGCTCCGGTGCCGGGGATGCGGTCGCCGTGAAGGGCACCGCCACGGCGAGTGCCAGCAGGCCTGCGAGGGTGGCGGACCGGGTGGTGGACCTCCGGCCGCGGCGTCTGCCGGTGCGGCCGGGAGTGCCGATGCCGCGTGTGCGAAGTCGCATGCTGTCTCCTGGGTGGGGAGTGTGGGGGTGGCTGGATGCGACGTGCGGATGTGCTGACGGTGGTTCTGGTGTGTCGGGCACATGGTCGGGGTATGGCATGCCCCGGTCAATAGCACACGTCGGACACCGGTTGACCGAGGCACGGGACGCACGGCACGAACGGGAAGGCAGGACCACACGCATGGCGGACATGACGGAAGACCGAGAAGGACGGGCGGCTGCCCCGGTGATGCGCCAGGCGAGTTGGCGTCACATCGGTCCGGGCATCGTCGTCGCAGCGACCGGCGTCGGCGCGGGGGACCTCGTCGCCACCCTGATCGCGGGCAGCAAGTTCGGCTACGCGCTCCTGTGGGCCGCGGTCGTCGGCTGCCTGGTGAAGATCTCACTCGCGGAGGCGGCGGGGCGCTGGCACCTCGCCACCGGCCGCACCCTCTTCGACGGCTGGCGCAGCCTCGGCCGCTGGACCACGGTCTACTTCGTCGGTTACGTCGTCGTCTGGGGCTTCGTCTACGGAGCGGCCGCGATGTCCTCCAGCGCGCTGCCGCTCGGTGCGCTCTTCCCCGACGCGATGGGCCTCAAGTGGTGGGGCATCCTCTGCGGCCTCGTCGGGCTCGTCTTCGTCTGGTTCAACCGGTACGCCGTCTTCGAGAAGGTCATGACGGTCCTGGTGGGCGTGATGTTCCTGGTCACGGTCTATCTGGCGGTACGTGTCGCGCCGAACCTGGGCGACGCGTTCGCCGGGCTCGTGCCCGTCCTCCCGGAGGGCTCCCTCGTCTACACGCTCGGTCTGATCGGCGGCGTCGGCGGCACCATCACGCTCGCCGCGTACGGCTACTGGGTCAACGCCAAGGGCTGGAACAACACCGGCTGGATGAAGGTCATGCGGCTCGACAACCGCGTCGCCTACCTCACCACGGGGATCTTCGTCGTCGCGATGCTCTTCGTCGGCGCCGAGCTGCTGCACTCCTCGGGGATCGCGATCACCAAGGGGGACAAGGGCCTGCTGGACCTCGGCACGATCCTGGAGGACCGCTACGGCGCCGCCACGGCCAAACTCTTCCTCGTCGGCTTCTTCGCCACGTCGTTCACCTCGCTGATCGGCGTCTGGCACGGCGTCAGCCTGCTGTTCGCGGACTTCGTCGCCCACTATCGGCCGAGGCTCGCGCCGGCCGGGACACCGCGCGAGAAGTCGCCGGCGTTCCGCGCCTATCTGCTGTGGCTCACCTTCCCGCCGATCTCGCTGCTGTTCCTGGACCAGCCGTTCGGTCTCGTCATCGTGTACGGAGTGATCGGGGCGTTCTTCATGCCGTTCCTGGCGCTGACCCTGGTGTGGCTGCTCAACTCCTCGCGCACCCCGCGGGAGTGGCGCAACGGCATGCTGAGCAACGCGATGCTGGGTGTGGCGGGGCTGCTCTTCGTCGTGCTGTGCGTGCAGCAGGTGCGTGAACTCCCCTGGTGAGGGTGGCGTCTTACTGGCGGGGCATGACGTACGGCGGACCGGTGTACTGAACGCCCGGACGGCGGCAGCGCCACCGGTGGGGCGGTGGCGCTGCCTGTCCGGGGAGGACGGGGAGGACGGCGTGGACGGGAGGACCGCGTGTGGTGTCCGCGGCCGCGCCCGTGGTCAGGGCAGGTTGTGCACGTGCGGTCCGACCGCGTTGGACCAGGCGTTGCCGGCCGTCGCGTCCCAGTTCGTCGACCAGGTCATCGCACCGCGCAGGGTGGGGTACGCCCGCGAGGGCTTGAACGAGCCGCAGTTGGTGCCCCGGGTGAGGCAGTCCAGCGCGTTCTTCACGATCTGCGGGTCGACGTAGCCGCTCCCGGCACCCCGGGTGGAGGCCGGAACGCCGATCCCCACCTGGGACGGGTCGAGGCCGCCCTCGAGCTGGATGCAGGCGAGCGCGGTGAGGAAGTCGACCGAACCCTGGGAGTAGACCTTCTGGTCGCAGCCGAGCATCGAACCGCTGTTGTAGTACTGCATGTTGACGACGGTGAGGATGTCCTTCACGGCGAGGGCGGTCCTGAAGTACTCCGTCCCGGTGTTCTGCATGTCGATGGTCTGCGGAGCCATCGTCAGGACCAGCGAGGAGCCCGCCTTCGTCGACAGTTGGCGCAGGGCCTTCGTCAGATACGCCGAGTTGATGCCGTGCTCGAGGTCGATGTCGATCCCGCTGAAGCCGTAGCTCTGCATCAGGGCGTACGCGCTGTCGGCGAAGGCCGTCGCGGACGCGTCGCTGTTGATGGTGACGTTGCCGCGTTCACCGCCGACGGAGAGGATGACCGACTTCCCGGCGCTCTTCTTGGCGGCGATGTCGCTCTTGAACTCGTCCACGGATCCGTAACCGACGGCCGGGTCGAGGTTGAACACGATCTGGCCGGCGGTCGCGGTCGAGTCGGCGAACGAGACCGCGATGATGTCGTACTGCGACGGCACGTCCCGCAGCTTCTGCGCGGTCGCGCCGTTGTCGAAGTTCTGCCAGTAGCCGGTCACCGCGTGCTTCGGCACCGAGGGGTTGCCCGGGTCGCCGCCGCCCGAGGTCGTCGCGGTCACCGGCGCCGACTTCGCCGACTCTCCGGCGGCGTTCGCGGCGGACACCCGGAACTGGTAGGACGTCGAGGCGGCCAGCCCGGTCACCGTGGTCGAGGTTCCGGTGACCGACTGGACCCTGGTGCCGTTCCGGTACACGTGGTAGCCGGTCGCGCCGGACGAGCCGGACCAGCTCAGCGCCACGGAGGACGAGGTCACCGCACCCGCGGTGAGCCCGCCCGGAGCCGGGGGCACCACCGGGTCGGGGTCACCGCCGCCGCCCCCGTCGGGCCCGAACACCGAGACGTCGTCGGCGAAGTAGGCCGGCTGCCCGTACCAGCCGTGGGTGTACACCGTCACGGACGTGGTGGCCGAGCCCGTCGTGAACGTGGTGCTCAGCTGGGACCAGCCCGAGCCGCCCGGCGTCCAGACCGACACGTCGGTCGTTCCCGTCCCGCTCGCGCCCAGGTACACGTACGAGCCCTGCACCCAGGCGCTGAGCCGGTACGTCGAGTCGGGCTTCACGGACACGGTCTGCGAGCACTTCGCGTTGTCCTGTCCGGAGGGCGTGCCCCTGAGCGCCGAGGCCCCGCCGTGGACCGGCGACGACACCACGGCTCCGCTCCCGCCGGAGCACGTCCAGTTCGTGAGTCCCGACTCGAACCCGGCGTTCCTGGCGTTGTTGACGTCGGCGGCCAGCGCTGTGCCGGCCCCACCGGTCAGCCCGAGCCCGGCGCCGACGGCCAGCGCCAGCACTCCGCCGAGCCATCTGCGTCTGCGTGTGGTGCGGTCCACTTTGCTGCCTCCGTGGGGGAGTTGGGGAGGAGGTACGGAACGGTGGCCACCGCTGGCCCCAAGTTGGTCCAGACCAATCAGGTTGTCAAGGCCTCTGGCGGAACCCCGTATACGAAAGCGGCCCGGTCCCCACAGGACCGGGCCCATCCCTCCGACCTCCGACCGCCCCTCAGGCGTCCTCCTGCAGCCGGTCCGCCGCACAACCCGCGACACACCCCAGTACCAGTACGGCGTTCGACATCAGCAGCCCCTCGACGGACAGCCGCTCCCACTGCAGCCCCATGTTCAGCAGCTGGGCCGCGACCGGCACGGCGAGCGCCGCCGTCAGATGCCGCGGCACCGAGTCCCGGAAGGGAGCACGGTGGATCCGCGCCGCCGCCCAGACGGCGAGCGCGACGCACAGCGCGTTCGGCAGATGGACCAGCAGCAGCCGTCCGCCGAACGTCCCCATCCGCGCGGCGGTCGCCACGTGCTCGTAGACCACCGTCGCCTGCACGTACTCCGTGAAGAGCAGGACGACGACCCCGGCCGCCCAGGCCCGTGCCAGCGCGAACAGCGCAGCTCCGGGCCCCTCGTCCTCCCGGGCGGACGCCCCGGTGGAACCGTACCTCGTCATCGTCCTCCGCCTCCCGTCAGCAGCCCACCGCTCGGTGCGCCGGACACCGGTCCTGCCGGACCTACCTGACCGCGACCGACTCGACGATCTTCTTCAGATCGTCGTCGCCGAGCCGTCCCTTCACCGCGTCGACACGCACGGCGTACGCCTTCCTGGCCGTGTCCAGTCCCGCGACGATCACACCCCGGACCCGGTCCGGCCCTCTGGTGAACTCGAAGTCGATCCGCCGTGCCTCGCGCCGGCCCTCCGGACCCGCGACGGTGATCTCCTTCTGACCCTTGAGCGTTGAACCGAGGGCGATCCCCGCCTCGGCACCGATCGCCGCCTCCTCCGCCGAGTCGGCCTCGGTGAAGCCGAGCTGCACCGTGATCGTGCCGACCGCCCGGCCGTCCTCGGTCAGTGTCGCCGCGGCGGCGTTGAACCTGCTGCGCTCGGCCTCGCCCTGCTCCTTGAACGCGGGGGGATGCGCGACCGTGACGGACGGCGTCTCCAGCGTCCCCCACCCCTTCGGAGCGACCGACGCTGCCTGGTCCGATCCGCACCCGGCGAGGGCCAGCAGGGCGACGGCCGCGACCAGCCGCAGGCCGACTCGTCGCGCGCCGCCGGGGGCGCGCGCGGCCACGGCCGGCGTACCCTCGGCCCGCTCGGTCGTGTGTCCGGCCCGCCCGCCCATGCCGGCGCCGGGCCTGCCGCCCATGCCCTGTGTGCCCATGGCCTCGGTGCTCCTGCCGCCGTGATCAGTTCGCACAGTAGCTGTACGGGACGTAGCTCCGGCTGCCTCCCTGCGGCGCCCCCAGGAACTCCGCGTCATCGAGGATCTCCTCCTTCGTCTCCGTCGAGACCGAGAAGCCCAGACTCAGTCCCAGGTTCAGTTCGAAGCCGTACTCCGCCGCGTCGGTCAGACCCGTGTACGTCGTGCGGCTCGACAGACCCTCGTCGAAGAGCAGCTGTCCGAACGGGTCGTCCGCGCCCGGCCGCGTCGTCGGGGCGTGATGGTCGAACATGTAGCGGAACGGCGCCGCGTACCGGCCGTTCCCGTCCAGCCACTGCTGCGCGACCGCGCGCTGCTTCGCCCCTTCGGCTCCGGGTGGGATGACGATCGAGTCGGTGATGACCTCGATGCCCGTCTCCTGGTCGGTGCCCTTGACCGAACCGCTTCCGCCGCGCTTGTCGTCGCCGTCCCGGCCGTTGTCGCCGCCGATCTTCACCCCGTCCTTCGTGGCGCCCTTCTCGACCGTGCGCGTCATGTCGATGCGCAGCAGCTCACCGGTCTCCTTGTCGTGGGTGACGGTGATGGTCCCGGTCTGCGTGGTGGACGCGGATGCCTCACCGCCGAGGGGCCCGGCCTCGTACCCGACCTTCGTGCCGTACTCGATAGACGCGCTGTAGGTGTAGGACTTGGTGCCCTTGAAGTCGTTGTCGGTCCACGTCGCCTCGGGGGAGAACCTGAAGTTCCCGCCCAGTGTGGCGCTCAGCCTCCTCTCGTCGCCGGGCGACAGCTTCAGGCCGCCCGCGGCGCTCGCCTCGATGCCGACCTTGCCGTGGCTGATGTGCCGGTCGCCCGGCTGCTCGTCGATCCGGTCGCGCAGCCTCTCCTCCTCGGCCATGGGGCCCTTGCCGAAGAGATAGAGGATGCTGTTGCCCAGACCGCCGCCCCGGGCGTTGGAGTGCCGGTTGGCCAGCTCGTACGTCTTCAGGCTCTCGAGGTCGTCGCGGAACGCCTTCGCCTCCGCCTCGCTGTCGAACACCCAGGTGTCCCCGTTGGTGACCTTGATCCCGGCGCCCAGCTCGACCTTGTCCGAGCCGAACCGCCCGACCTTGGCGCCCGGCTTCCAGTCCTTCTTGGCGGCGATGGAGGCGGCGTCCGTGAAGGTCATCAGCACCTGCTGGTCGTTCTCGTCGACCGTGCCGTCCCTGTTGACGTCCGTCTTCGACCGGAACGTCTGCTGCTGGAAGCCGTACTCCTCGCCCCACTCGATGAACAGCAGCTTCCCCTTGGCGCCGGCCTTGTCGCTGACCGAGGAGATCTGGCAGAGCGCGGGTTCGTAGCCGGCGTCGGTCCTGGGGGCCGCATCGTCCCCTCCCGGAGTACCGCAGGATCCGCCGAAGGTGACGAGACAGCGCAGCGTGTCGGCGATGGTCCTGTCGACGCCCGTGCCGACAAGGGCCCCGACCACAGCGGCGGAGACGACGATCGCCCCCACGTACTCCGAGGCGGCCGCGCCCCGGTCGCGCGGGCCCCGGCCGCGTCTGCGCGGCGGAGTCATGTGCCTTTCCCGTCGCATGCCCTTCCCCCTCCGGCTCACTGGCTTTGCGGCCCGCGGGCCCTCTGACCCTCCGGCTCGCGGACGGCCTCTCCGTCCTTGCGGCTCACTGGCCTTGTGGCTCAGTGGCCTTGGGGCCCACTGGCTTTGCGGCCCACTGGCTTTGCGGCTCACTGGCCTGGGGGCCCACTGGCTTTGCGGCTCACGGACCTTCCGGCTCAATGGCCTTGGGGCTCACTGGCTTTGTGGCTCACGGACCTTCCGGCTCACTGGCCTTCCGGCTCACTGGCTTTGCGGCCCACGGACCTTGCGGCCCACGGGCCCTCTGACCCTCCGGCTCGCGGACGGCCCCTTCGCCCCGCCGACCCACTGACCTCAGGCCCCCGGCCGCAGGACCGCTGCTCTCACCGACCGGAATCGGACGGTACGGATGCCGGGCGCCAGGGGCGTGGGCCCTGGGGCCCCATTCCGGGCCCAGACGGTGAGTTGGGCCCCGGCCGGGCCGATCGGAGCGCGGGGCACGGGACATGTGGCGACGAGCGGCGCGGGACGCGAAGCGCCGAGGTCCCCGATTGCGAGGAAACGATTCCTGAAATCCCCTCGCTGATACAGGAGTTAACCTCTGGCGGCTTCGTCCGCTTTGAGCGGTGAGCATTGCGTGAGGGTCGGGTCACCGGGTTCCGAAAGCTGTTCTCTGAACCTGTTGGACGTGGATAAAGTGCTGATGCAGGAGAAGCACGAAGAGCAGGGGAACTGCGGTCGCCGCCGCTGCGGCGTCCGGAGCCGAACGGGGAATCAGCGTGCCGACCGCGATTGCTGTGACCAGCGCCGACCTGGTGCTGCCGCCGACGGACACCCATACGCCCACCGCCGCGCTGCTGCACGCGCCGGACACCCAGCCGCTGGACGCGGCTCTCGCCGACATGCAGGTCCTGGTGGAGCAGAACGGCTATGTGATCGCCCTCTACCCCGCCTCCATCCCCGCCGCCCACGAGCGCAGACTGCACACGGTCCGCTCGGTCCTGGAGAGCGACCGGATCGCGCTGCTGAAGCTCGATCTGCCGCCGCTCGGGGTGTCCGTGCTGGTCCGGCAGCTGCGCCAGCTGTCCGTCTGCGACTTCAGTGCCGGAGTGGTCGCCTCCGCCGCCCGGCTGCTCTCCCACTACATCCACGCGGGCGCCCTGCTCAACTCGGTCGCCAAGCTCGACCGCGTCCCCGTGAGCCTCAAGTCCCACGCCAAGTCGTGGGTCCCCGGCTCGCAGTTCGGTGTCGTGGCCAACCCCGGTCCACAGCTGGTCAGAATCGGCCACGGAGAGCTGACCGGACCCGAGTTCGCCACCCGGCTTCTGGTGGCGAGAGGGCAGCTGCAGTCGGAATGGGTGAATGCGACGCTGGCGCCCGCATGGCAGGTCCAGGGAATCCAGGAGACCGCGCTGCCGGCCGATTCCCCGAGATGGTGGGGCACCCCACGGATGATCGAATTCGCCGCCTTCCTCCCCGACATCTCCGTGATCTACCAGCTGGTTTCCTCGGTACGGCGGGAGGTGTGCACCTGGTGCGGCATCGAACTCATCGGTGACCGCTGCGGCTTCTGTTCGGCCCCACTCCCCCCGGCCGAGAACCGAACGCATCCCACGCGTGTCCTAGGCGAAGGAACACCGATGCACCACGGGTCGTAATGCGCCGCCGGTGCGGTGGGCGCGGACCGATGGCGGCTCCGCCGTATGCGCGCCCCACCGCACGTACCAGTCCGCTCATCAGCCCACGTCTTCCATCGAGGTTGCCCCGCTCATGAATTCACGCCAACGCCGCGGCGTCATCCTGCTGCTCCTCTCGGTCCTGTGTGCCTTCGGCGCGTTCGCCGGTGTGCTCTCGGTGATCAGCGACGTGAATTCCAAGGTCGGGCCCGAGGTCGCCGCGTACCGGGTCAAGTCCGACGTCGCCCCGTACCAGGCACTTCAGCCGAACCAGTTCGAGAAGATCACCATGCCGAAGCGCTGGCTCTCCGAGAACGCGGTGACCGACGTCTCGGTCGTCGACGGGAAGGTGGCCGTCACCCAGCTCAAGAAGGGCTCGCTGCTCCAGGACGACATGTTCGTCAAGCGCCCGGCCCTCGACCGCGACGAGCAGGAGATAGCCATCATGATCGACGCCGCGACGGGCGTGGCGGGCAAGATCAGGGCCGGCGACTCCGTCAACATCTACGCCACCTTCGCCGCCGACGACCAGGGGGGTGCGAAGGCGCAGTCCCGCGTCATCGTTCCCAACGCCCGGGTCATCGACGTCGGCCGGCTCACCGCGCTCGAGCCCAAGGGGGACGACAGACGGGGCGCGCTGCGCGAGGCAGTCCCGATCACCTTCGCGCTCAACACCAAGGACGTCCAGCGCGTCGCATACGCCGAGTCGTTCGCCGTGAACGTGCGGCTGGCGCTGCTCGCGGACGGTGGTTCGACCCAACTGCGCCCGGGGGAGGGTACCTACACCCTCGAAGGGGACAAGTGAGAGACGGATGACGACCAGAATCCTCCCGGCCGTCGGTGACGCCGACGCCGCCCGGTCCATCACCACCCTGCTCAGCCAGCTCCCGGAAGCGGAGCCGGCGGCGCCGGTCGGTGACTCTACATCGCTGATCGACACCCTGGCGCGGCTCGCCGCGGAGTCCGTGGACGAGCTCCCGGAGGTCGTCCTGGTCCACGAGCGGGTCGGCCCGGTGCCCGCACTCGAACTGATCCGGGAGGTGGCCCTGCGCTTCCCCGCGGTCGGGGTCATCCTGGTCACCGCCGACGCGAGCCCCGGCCTGTACTCGGCCGCGATGGACTCCGGTGCCCGCGGCCTGGTGGGCCTGCCCCTCTCCTACGAGGAACTCGTCCAGCGAGTGCAGGCGGCGGCCGCGTGGTCGGTCGGCGTACGGCGCCATCTGGGCTCCGGCGGTGATGTGTTCACCGGCCCCGGCGGTACGGTCGTCACCGTCAGCGGCGCCAAGGGCGGCGTCGGTACCACGCTCACCGCCGTCCAGCTCGCCCTCGCCGCAAGGGCCGGCGGGATGACCGTCGCCCTCGCCGACCTCGATCTGCAGTCGGGCGACGTCGCCTCGTACCTGGACGTCCAGTTCCGGCGCTCGATCGTCGACCTCGCGGGCATCCAGGACATCTCGCCGCGCGTCCTGCAGGACGCGGTCTACGCCCACGAGACCGGGGTCGGGCTGCTGCTCGCCCCCGGCGAGGGCGAGCGCGGTGAGGAGGTCACCGAGCGCTCGGTGCGCCAGATCGTCAGCGCCCTGCGGAACCGCTACGAGGTCGTGGTCGTCGACTGCGGCAGCCATATGAACGGCGCCAACGCGGCGGCGATCGAGATGGCCGACACGACGCTGCTCGTCACGACACCGGACGTGGTCAGCGTACGCGCGGCCAAGCGCATGGTCAGGCTCTGGGACAGGCTCCAGATCCGCAAGGCGGAGGAGACCGTGACCGTCGTCAACCGCTATGTGCGCAACACGGAGATACAGCCCCCGCTCGTCGAGCGGATCACCTCCACCCGGGTCTCCCGGGTCGTCATCCCCGCCAACTTCAAGGAACTGCAGGCCCTCGTGGACGCCGGCCGGATGCAGGACCTCGAGGCCAAGTCCACCGTCAAGCAGGCGCTGTGGGGACTGGCGGGGGAGCTGGGGCTGGTGAAGGCGAATGAAGCACCGCAGAAACAGGGAAAGTTGAGGAGCGACCGGGGTGCCCTGGGCATCCGGAGAAGGTCCTGAGGGGCCGGAGACCGAGGGGGCGAGTTGAAGCGATGCACATCGTGGCAGGCACGGACCGGAGGGTTACCGACGGGCGTCCCGCCGACCGGCGTCGCGCCGGTGTGCGGACCGTCGGGGGTCGGGTGACGGGCCGGAGGCACATGGGTACCGGGCCGGCCGCCCGGAGGCGTGCCCTTCGGAGCCGGACCGTGGTGGGGGACGACCGCGGGCAGACCGCGGTGGAGTTCACCGGGATGGTGCCGATCGTCCTGGCGACGCTGGTCCTGCTCTGGCAGGCGGCCCTCGTCGGGTACTCGTTCTCGCTCGCGGGGAACTCGGCGGACGAGGGCGCCCGGGCGGGCGCGGCGGCGGACTGGGGCGCGGCCCAGGCGTGCGAGCGGGCGGCGCGGAAGAACCTGCCGGACTCCTGGGAGGCCGAGATCAGCTGTCCGCCGGGCGGTGGAGACCTGTACGACGTGGAGGTCAACGTCGTCGTCCCGGTCCTCTACCCCGGATTCATCGACTTCTCGTTCACCGCACCCGGGCGGGCATCCGCCGTGTGGGAGGGCTGACCATGCAGAAACACACCCGTGGACGGCGGTTCGGTGCACACGGGCGCCGCGACCGGGGGCAGACCGCGATCGAGTACCTCGGCTGGATCCCGATCCTGCTGCTGGTCGCACTCGCCGCGATCCAACTCGGCATCGCCGTGTACGCGGTCCAGCAGGCGGGAACGGCGGCACGGGCGGCGGCGCGGACCGCGTCGATCGACAACGGGAGCGGAGTGCAGGCGGGGAAGGCGGCGATGAGCGACTGGCTGGCCGACGGGACGGACGTCGACGTCAGCATGGCCGGTGACGAGGTGACCGCCACCGCGTACGTCGAGATCCCCTCCCTCATCCCCGTGTTCGCGTTCGACCGGGCCACCCGTTCCGCGACCATGCCCGTCACCGACCGCTGACCCACCGCCCTCCGGCGCCACCGGGCACGCCGTCGGTCAACCCTTCGAAGGAGTCGAGCACCTATGAGCCTTCGGGCGCGCATGAGCAATCCCGAACCGGGCCCCGGGCAGGGGTCGGACAGCCGGCTCGTCGGGATCTACCGCGCCAAGCTCCTGGAGGAGATCGACCTCGCGGAGATGTCCACGCTGCAGGCCGCCGAGCGGCGCGCGCGGCTGGAGCGCGTGCTGGGCCACATCATCAGCCGCGAGGGGCCGGTGCTGTCCTCGGTCGAGCGTTCGCAGCTGATCCGCCGGGTCGTGGACGAAGCCCTCGGCCTGGGCATCCTGGAACCCCTGCTGGAGGACGCCTCCATCAGCGAGATCATGGTGAACGGACCCGAGCAGGTCTTCGTCGAGCGCCGCGGCCGGCTGGAACTGCTGCCCATGAGGTTCAGCTCGAACGAACAGCTGATGCAGACCATCGAGCGCATCGTCTCGACCGTCAACCGCCGCGTGGACGAGGCCAATCCGATGGTGGACGCGCGGCTGCCCAGCGGGGAGCGCGTCAACGTGATCATTCCGCCGCTGTCGCTCAGCGGCCCGATCCTCACGATCCGGCGCTTCCCCCGCGCGTTCACACTCCGCGAGATGATCGAGCTCGGTTCCCTCGACGACCAGATGACGATGTTGCTGTCGGGCCTCGTCCGGGCGAAGTTCAACGTGATCGTCTCCGGGGCGACCGGCACGGGCAAGACCACGCTGCTCAACGCGTTGTCGGGGCTCATCCCCGACGGGGAGCGGATCGTCACCATCGAGGACTCGGCGGAACTCCAGCTCCAGCAGAACCATGTGATCACGCTGGAGAGCCGGCCCCCCAACGTCGAGGGCAAGGGGCGGATCACCATCCGTGACCTGGTCCGCAACTCGCTGCGCATGCGCCCGGACCGCATCATCGTCGGCGAGGTCCGCGGCGGCGAAACGCTTGACATGCTCCAGGCAATGTCGACGGGTCACGACGGCTCCCTCGCCACCGTCCACGCCAACAGCGCGGAGGACGCGCTGATGCGGCTGCAGACCCTGGGCTCCATGTCCGAGATCGAGGTCCCGTTCGTGGCGATCAAGGACCAGATCAACAGCGCGGTCGACGTGATCGTCCAGCTCACCCGGCACGCCGACGGCTCCCGCAGGATCACCGAGATCGCCATCCTGGACTCCCACGGCCGGGAGGAGTACCGCATCGTCTCGGTCTGCCGGTTCAACGCCCGGCCGATGTCCGCCGACGGTCTGGTCCACGGTTCGTTCGAGTACCTGCCGCTGCCGCGACGGGTCGCCGAGCGGCTGTACATGAAGAACGAGCCGATCCCACCGGCCTTCGGCGTCGCCGACTCGGAGGACCAGCTCACGCTGCGCGGGGCGGTCGCATGAGTTCCCCGAGCCTGATGCATCCGCTCGGCCCGACGCTTCCACCGGGCTTGACGTATCCACCGGGCTTGACGTGTCCGCTGGGCCTGACGCTTCCACCGGGCTTGACGTGTCCGCTGGGCCTGACGCTTTCACCGGGTTTGACGTGTCCGCTGGGCCTGACGCTTTCACCGGGTTTGACGTGTCCGCTGGGCCTGACGCTTTCACCGGGCTTGACGTATCCGCCGGGCCTGACGCTTCCGGGCCCGGCGCACCCGCCGAGCCAGGCACGCCGCACGAGCCCTGTGCCGTCCCCGACCGCGACAGAAGGTACAGCCCGTGGCTAATCTCCCGCTCCTGACGATCGGCGTCACCCTGCTCGCCTGCGTCCTCGGCGTCATCGGCGTGCACGTCTACTCCGCGGGCAAGGCCCAGCGCCAGGCGCTCGTCGACCGGATGTCCCAGACCGGGCAGATCGCCCTACCCGCGGGCCGGCAGCGCCGGTTCCGCGGGGTGGACCGGCGGCTGCGCGGCACCGGACTCGGCAAGCGGATCGAGCACAAGATCGCCACGACCGGCCTGGACCTCACCCCGGGCGAGTACGTCGTCTACGTGATCGGTGCCCTGCTCGCCGTCTACTTCACCGTCGGGGCCGTCTTCGCACCGTTCTTCGGCATCCTGGCCGCCGTCATCGGCCTCTGGGGCGCCAACGCCTTCCTCAACTGGCAGCGTGCCAAGCGGACCGAGGCGTTCATCAACCAGCTCCCCGAATTCACCCGCGTCCTCGCCAACGCCACCCACGCCGGACTCGCCATGCGTACCGCGCTCGCCATGGCCGCCGAGGAGTTGGACAACCCGGCCGGCGAGGAGCTGATGCGCGTCGCCGACCAGCTCGCCGTGGGCCACACCCTGGACGACGCCCTGGGCGAGCTCGCCGAGCGACTGCCCTCCCGCGAGCTGGTCGTCCTCGTCACGACCCTCGTCCTTTCCAACCGGGCGGGCGGCCAGGTCGTCAGCTCGCTGCGCAACCTGACCGAGACGCTGGAGGAACGCAAGGAGACCCGGCGCGAGGTCACGACCCTGCTCTCGCAGGTGAAGGTGACCGCGCTCGCCGTTCCGCTCCTCGGCCTCAGCTTCCTGCTGATGATCAACGCCATACGTCCGGGCGCCCTGGACAAGATGACCGCCTCGGTCGTCGGCCAGTTCGCCGTCGTCATCGCCTTCGGCATGTACGCCGTCGGCTTCTTCCTCATCCGCCGTATGTCCCGGATCCGGGTCTGAGGAACGGACGAAGGGAACAGGGGTACTAGCCATGGGACTTCTG
The DNA here is from genome assembly GCF_005795905.1 of Streptomyces marianii. Taxonomy (NCBI): domain Bacteria; kingdom Bacillati; phylum Actinomycetota; class Actinomycetes; order Kitasatosporales; family Streptomycetaceae; genus Streptomyces; species Streptomyces marianii. The sequence continues at coordinate 3,057,532 of NZ_VAWE01000001.1, read as the reverse complement.
CTGGCGGCCGTCGTCGGCCTCGCGGTGTACGGGGCCTTCCACGGCATCCGGATGTACCGGGCCGACGCCAAACTGCCCGGCGACCTCGCGGTGGCACTCGAGGTCGGCTCGACCCGCACCACCGCGGTCGGTTCCGGAATCGACCGCATGGGCATGCGCTTCGCCCCGACCGTGCTCTCCATGATGGGGTCGAAGCGCGTCGACGCCCTGCGCCGCAGGCTCGACATGGCGGGCAACCCCGGCGGTATGACCGTCGACCGCTACGCCGCCCGCCGCGCCGTCTACGGCATGCTCGGCGCGGCCGCCGCCTTCTCCCTCGTCCTGCGCGGGCAGGCGGTCATCGGCCTGCTCGCGCTGGTGTACGGACTCGTCTGGACCGATGTCGTCCTGCGCGCCGCCATCCGCCGTCGCCGCAACGACATCGAACGCACCCTGCCCGACTTCCTCGACGTGCTCGCCGTCGTCGTCTCCGCGGGACTCGGCTTCCGGCAGGCGCTGGAGCGGGTCGCCGAGAAGTACAAGGGCCCGTGGGCCGACGAACTGCGGATCACCCTGCGCCAGATGGACATGGGCGTCAGCCGGCGCGAGGCGTTCGAGCAACTGCGCAAGCGGAACTCGTCCGAGCAGGTGTCGATGTTCGTCACCGCGCTCCAGCAGGGAGAGGAGCTCGGCGCCCCCATCGTCGACACGCTCATCCAGATCGCGACGGACATGCGGCGGACGGACGCGCAGAACGCCAGGCGCGCCGCCTCCAAGGCCGTCCCCAAGACGACGCTCGTGGTCACGATGGTCATGCTCCCCGCGACCATGATCCTCATCGTCATGAGCTTCTACTACGGCTCCGGCGTCGACTTCGCCGACATCCTGAGCGGCACCTGACCGGGCCTGCGCGACGGGGGTCGGCGGTACACCGGGGCCGCCCCCGGACCGTACCGGGCGACGCGGGACGAGCACGAGCACGACGGCGAGACCGTACCGGCGAAGCACCACCGACACGACAGCGCGAGCGACCGGCAGAGCACCACTGACACGACGGCGAGACCGTACCGGCAGAGCACCACCGACACGACAGCGCGAGCGACCGGAACAGGAGGTGACCCACATGGGCCTGAGGATCCCCGTCCCAGGAGGCCGCGGCGGCACCGGAGCCTCCCGCGGCGGGACCGGCGACGGCCCGCCCGGCGCCGCCGCCGACGAGATCCGGGGCGGAATCGGCGGAAGCCTCGACGGGGGACTACCGGCGCAGGCCGCCGCCGCGGCGTCCCGGCACGTGCCGTCGCTGCCCATCCAGGTCAACGCCCTCCAGGCCCTCTGCCGTCAGGTCTTCGGCTTCCGGCTGGCGACGATCGCGCTGGCCACGCCGTTCGCCCTGGACAACACCCGACCGGGTCTCGGAACGTGGCTCGTCGGCTCGGCCGTGATCGTGACCTTCATGGTGTCGTACATCCCCCTGCGGGACTGGGAACGCTTCGGGCCGTTCCTGCTCCGGCATCCCGCGCTCCTCGCGGTCGACTCGCTGTTCGGTGCGCTGCTCCTGGCCACCGCCTCACCCGAGTCGATCCTCGCGTACGTCACCCTCTGCACCCCGCTGCTCGCCGGGCTTGTCTACGGCTGGCGCGGGGCGGCGGTCTTCGCCGTGCTCCAGTCGCTCATCATCGGCGGCGCGTTCGCCGTCAACCCGGACGTGAAGGCCGGGCTCGGCGATCTGCTGCTCCCCGGGCTGTGCGTCATCGCGGGCGCGGTCGGCAGCACCCTGCGCAACCTCATGCTCGGCTTCGGCACCGCCACCCAGGCACTCACCGAGGCCCGCGCCCGTCTCGCCGTCAACGAGGCGGTGGAGGGGGAGCGCGCCCGCCTCGCCCGGGAGATGCACGACTCGGTGGCCAAGACGCTCCACGGGCTGGCACTGGCCGCGGACGGCCTGGCCGGGTCCGCGGACCGCATGGACCCGCTCACCGTCAAGCACCAGGCGGAACTCGTCGCCCGCTCGGCACGCCGGGCCGCCGCCGAGTCCCGCGAACTGCTCTCCGACCTCCGGCGACAGTCAGGCCTCGACGGCGGTGTCGACCTGCTGTCCGAACTGAGCGCCCGTACCGCGGACTTCGCCCGGAGGCACGACGTAGAGGCCCGCTTCCGCAGGCTCGGCCTGGCGTCCGTACCGGCCGTGCCCCAGATCGTCGCCCGCCAGGCGCTCACCGTCGCCTCGGAGGCCATGGAGAACGCCCACCGCCACGGGCGGCCCACGTACCTCGACGTCTCGGCCGGTGTGGTGGGCGACGTCCTGCGTATCAGCGTCTACGACGACGGCAGGGGACTGCCGCCGGGCACGACACTCGACGACCTCCGCCGAGCGGGCCACTTCGGCCTCGTGGGCATGGTCGAGCGCGCCGCGTCCATCGGGGCCCGTATCCGCATCGGGCGCGGACGCCACGCCAGAGGGACGGAGGTACGGCTCGAACTTCCGCTGACGGCCATCGCCCCGGCGCCACTGGGCGCGCTCCCGAGACAGCAGCGGGCGACTCCGCTCCTGAACTGAGGGGCGTACGCGTTCCGTCGACCGTCCGACCGTCCGACCGTCCGACTGACCGACTGACCGACTGACCGACTGACCGTCCGCCCCCGTCCCCGCCCCGTCCCCGTCCCCGCCCCGTCCCCGTCCCCGTCCCGAGGACCCGACCCTCCCCGACAACCGCCCCACTCCGAGAGGAGGCCGCAACGATGCCGGACGACATCTCCCGTACATCGGGCCAGCAGTGGACACAGCAACCGCACGTGTCACAGCACACGTCCTCGCATGCCGCACCGCTCACTTCCCACCATTCCTCCGGACCGTCCGCCTTCCCCGCTCCCCAAGGACCGGCGGAGGCGGCATCCGGTGACTACCCGGACCTGCCCGCCCCCGCCGCCTCCGCCCCGACGCTCCGGGTCGTCGTCGCCGACGACAACCCGGTCGTACGAGCCGGCCTGACCGTGCTGCTCCAAGGCCGCCAGGACATCCATGTCGTCGCGGAGGCCGCCGACGGACGCCAGGCCTACGAAGCGGCCGTCCGGCACCGGCCGGACGTCGTGCTGCTCGACGTGCGCATGCCCGGTGTCGACGGCATCTCCGCCCTTCCGCACCTGGTCCGCCTCGCGCCGGTGCTGATGATGACGTACAGCCGTGAGAGCGAGATCGTCCACGAGGCCCTGCGCCGCGGCGCGGGCGGCTATCTGGTCCACGGCGAGTTCACGGCGGACCAGCTCGTCGCCGCGGTCCGCGACATCAAGGAGGGCAGGGCCTCGTTCACGACCTCGGCCTCCAGCGCCCTGCTCGCGGCGGTGCGTGGCACCACCGCGCCTCCGGAGCCGCCGGCGTCACCTCTGCCGGACGGTCTGGGTGCGGCGTTCGGCGGCCCGGGGCATCGGATCTCTACCTCTGCAACCGCACACGACACGAGTCAGTCATCTGTCTACACATCATCAACAAATCAGCAGGTGGGCTCGGTTACACATTGGTCCCCTTCGCAACAAGTCGATGCATCCTCTTCGCTTTCGCAAGCGAATGTGGCACATTCTTCTGCAGGATCGGCCCCCTCCGGGGTCGCCCCGGGGCCAGGTTCCGGGGGTCTGCTGACCGAGCTGAGCCAACGGGAGGTGGAAGTGATGGACCTGATCGCGTCGGGCATGACGAATCAGCAGATCGCCGCCACCTGCTTCATCAGCCAGAAGACCGTCAAGAACCACATCAACCGCATCTTCGCCAAGCTCAACGCCGGCAGCCGGGGCGAGGCCATCGCCATCTGGCACGGTCTGGCCCGAGGGGGACCGGCGAGCCATGGCTGACACCACCGGGACGACGGGCACGATCAGCGTGACCGGAACCGCGGGCACGACCGGGGCGCCCGGACGCTCGAGGGCCCAATCCGCGGAATGGGCCCGCGGCTGGGCCCTGAGGCCCATGCCGAGGCGCGTTCTCCCCCCGTACGTTTCTCATGTCGCCAGCGAGACCGGCCAGGAGGAAGCCGGAAGCGCGAGCGGCGCCGAGGACTCGTACGAGTCGGCCGGCAAGCGGCCGGCCGGACCAGGAGGGGAACACCATGTCGAACATCACTCTCAAGGCCACGACCAACGCCCGCGTCTACGTCGGCAGCTGGGCGAAGACGACCGTCGAGGCGATCCAGCGCCGCGGCGACAAGGGCCAGGGCGCCGTCGAGTACGTGGGTGTGATCGTGCTGGTCGCGCTGATCATCGCGGCGCTGGTGGGCTCGGGCGTGGCGGAGTCCATCGCTTCCGGCCTGTCGAACAAGGTCAACGAGATTATCGGCGGCTGATGCAGCTCGATGTTGGCGAGAAAGGGCAGGTCGCCCCCGCCTACGTGGTGGTGGTAGCGAGCCTGCTCTTTCTCGCGCTTGCGTTCTTCGCGGTCGGCCAGGCCGGCGCCACCCGCAATGGCGCGCAGACCGGCGCCGACGCCGCCGCGCTTGCGGCGGCCAAGCAGTCTCGGGACCAGTTCGAGCTGGAGCTGCTGGCCAACCCCAACCCGGCGCTACTGACGGCGATCTTCAATCTGGGTCAGTTCGGAAGCTTCCGGGGCTGCGAGGCGGCCTACCCCATGGCACAGCGGAACGGCACCGTCGTGAAGCCGGGTGGCTGCAGCCCGGCTTTCAACGGCGGTTGGGCCTTCACCGTCGAGGTCGAGACGAAGAAGCCGGTCGGGGACACCGTCCTGCCGGGGACCGAGACGAAGAAGGCGACGGCCGAGGCCACGGCCGAACTCACGTCCCGATGCCTCTACAAGCCGGTCCCCAAGCCGCTGGGGACGTTGACGTGCGAGGGGACGGTTCCCTGGTTGGTGGGCGAAGGCCCTCCGCCGGACGGGCCGGACCTCTTCGACATCCGGCTGACCGAGAACTGACCGCGAAACGAACGCAGAAGGAATGACAGGCATGAGTATCCGGCACGGAGTGACCACGCGCAGGGCGGCGACCGCCGCTCTCCTCGCGACAGCGCTGACCCTTTCGCTCACCGCCTGTGGCGGGGACGACGGAGGGTCGGCGAAGGACGAGGGGAGCAGTTCGGCGCCTGCCGCCACGGGGAACGGCAAGCCCCAGGACGACGGCGGCAACACCGTGCCGGATACCAGTCAGACTCTGGCAACCATCAACGGCAGTAACGGCTTTCAGATCGTCGTCCACACCGCAACCCGTGAGGACGGCGGCTTCCTGACCGTGACAGGAACCATCAAGAACACCAGCGGAAAACGGGCGGTCGCTCCGATCGAGTGGAACGGTCAGGAGAATCAGGTGCGTCGCACGGGGCGGTCGCTCGGTGGGATCACGTTGATCGACAAGGTCGGGAAGAAGCGCTACTACGTGCTGCGCGACACAGAGGGCTATCCGCTGACGACCACTGGGATCTTCAACGTCGAAGCTGCTGCGTCGGTCGCCTTCTTCGCCCAGTTCCCGTCACCGCCTGACTCGGCCTCTCAGGTCGATATCCAGGTGCCGGCCATGCCCACCGCCACGATTGAGATCTCCTGATGACCGCCACCACGTCCCGCCCCCGCAGGGCCGCGGCATCAACCCTTCTCTCGGCCGTGCTCGTCGTCGGAATGCAGTTCACCGCCGCCGGCGGTGCCTGGGCCGACGAGACCCCCGCCCCGGGCACGCCGCCGGGTACCGAGTCGACCTCGCCGCCGCCCGAGGTCGACGGGAACTCGCCGGGCCTGAAGCTCCGCGACGGTGCGACCCTCGCGCCCGCCCGGGTGCTCGACATCGTCTCCGTCGTCGAGTCCGAGGGTGGTGAGGAGCGCCGTGAGGAGACCAGCTCCAACCTGAAGTTCGCGCTTCAGGCGGAGGTGCTCTTCGGCAAGGACAGCGCCAAGCTGTCCGGCGCCGCCAACGCCCGTATCGCCGAGATCGCGTCCGAGATCCGCAAGCAGGGGGCCAAGAAGGTCCGCGTCTTCGGCTTCACCGACAACCTCGGCTCGGCCGCGCACGGTGACGTGCTGTCCAAGCAGCGGGCGGACGCCGTGCACAACGTGCTCTCGCGGCAGTTGGCGAACTCGGGGATCAGTTACGAGATCCGTGGCTACGGCGAGCAGTACCCGATCGCCGACAACAGCAGTGAGGAAGGCCGCAAGAAGAACCGCCGGGTGGAGGTCTCCTTCCCGCGCGGCGAGGGTGGCACCTCGCAGGGGTGAGCCCGGGTCCCGACGCGCAGCATTCCCCCGCAGCGCCCCGAAGTCCCGTGGAGGGCGTCGTACATGACGTTCCCCACGGGACTTCCTGCGTCGGACGCCGCGAGGCAGAAGCCGCGAAGCAGCGGCAGGCGAGGACCGGACGGGACAGCACGGGCGAGGAGGACCGAGCCCCCCGCTGCCGGCCGGCCCACGGCCGTCAGCCGCGGCACGGCAACCGAACCAGGCGTTCCCCCCGTTCCCCGTTTCCCGGTTCCGGCAGGCAGCGTCTCGGTCTTCCTCGCCCTCCCCCGCGCGATCCGATCCTCCCAGTCTCGTGGCCGCCTTCGCATTGCCGACCATCGGCAATATTTACGTATCCTTGATGCCGGACGTCGTTCGCCGGACGTCAGCCGTCTCTGATCTCCGGCAGCAGAAAACCGTCGTCGGCGTTCCGGGAAGCAGGGGAATCGATCATGACGCTGCAGGAGACCACGCCGTATCTGGAGGGGTACGCCGAGGCGCTGACGGGTGCCTGTGCCACCGGCCGGAGGCTCACTCGCGACGAACTGGCGTCACTCCGCGGCCAGGGGGAACGGGCCGCGGAGGTGGGTCTCGGACTGCGCACCATGGTGCACGCCCACCTCGCCGCCGCCCGTGCGATACGGCCGGGACTCACGGGGGCCGCGGCCGACCACCTTCTCGCCGCGGTCGAGCAGGCCGTGGACGCCTTCGCCGAGGGTCACGAGAGGGCGCAGCGTCTCGCGGTTCGCCAGGAGGAGGCGGCCCGCCGTGAGTTCGTAGACGACCTGCTCTACGGGCGCAGCGACCTCGGCCGGCTGGCCGAGCGGGCCGTACGCTTCGGACTGCTGCTTTCCCACGCCCACGCGGTGGCCGTCGCCCAGGGGCCGGAGCCGTACGACGACGGCCATCCCCTCATCCGCCGGATCGAGTCCTCGCTCGTCGCCCGCTTCGGAGACCGCCGCATCCTCCTGACCACGAAGGACGGCCGGTTGATCTGCATCGCACCGGGCGACCAGTCCGATGTGCTCAACCACTTCGCGAAGCAGGCGTACGGGGCGACGGGCGGCGGCAGGGTGGCCATCGGACGCCCCCACCCGGGCGCAGGCGGGGTGGTCCACTCCTACGAGGAGGCGCTGAACGCCCTGGACCTGGCCGATCGCATGGGCCTGGACGATCCGGTGCTGCTGGCCTCGGACCTGCTGGTGTATCCGGTGCTGACCCGTGACCGGCAGGCCATGGCCGACCTCGTGCTCAGCGTCCTCGGCCCGCTCAGGGACGCCCGCGGCGGAGCCCTGCCGTTGCTCGACACGCTCTCGGCGTACTTCGACGCGGGTTGTGTGGCGGCCGAGGCGGCCCGCCGGCTCAACCTCAGCGTGCGGGCGCTGACGTACCGGCTCGACCGCATCCACAGGCTCACCGGCGCGGATCCGGGCGATCCCGTGCACCGCTACACCCTGCAGACGGCGGTCATCGGAGCACGTCTGCTCGACTGGCCGCGCCGGGAAGTCTGACCCACGGCACGCAGGATCTCCACCGTGCCCGGGGCAGGCGGGGGGTGCGGGTCCGGGACGGGTTCGGGTGAGACAGCGGCGGCGGTCACCGTGTCTGCCCCGCGCGCGTCTTCCGGCCCGTGGCCGGAGGTGATCCGGAACGCTCCAGGGTGCCGGCCGTCGCGGTGACGGTCCGCTCGGTGCGGACCTTCACCTCGTGGGCGGGCGTCCCGCCGGGCTGCTGCGCGACGGTGAACACCCGGCAGGGGATGGCGGGGCGGACGCGGAGACGCCGTCGAGGCGAGGGTCGCGACGACGCGCATGTCGGCCGAGCCCACGCACCGGTCCGCCGCTTCGGGTGGGTGCCGGGCCCAGTCGGACGTGCTTGCGGACTTTGGGTCCACGGGCCCATGACCGTTCCCTCCGGCGCCCCTAGCCTCCGAAGTATGGCTGCAACCGGTGGGGGAACAGCGGGAGTTGGGCCTGCGGGCGCTTCCGGAGGGATGGGTGCGGGGACGTTGCCGCCCGTCCGGGGGGACGGCCGGCAGCCCATGCCGCGGGCCGTGCGGGCCGTGCTCGTACTGCTGCACGCGCTGTTCGGGCTCACGCTGCTGGGGGCTTTCGGTCTGCTCGTGACGGCCGCGGCCGTGGACGGGGTCGACGGGGAGCTCCTCGGCCTTCTGGTGTACGCCGCCGCTCCGGGCGTGGCCGGATTCCTGCTCGCGCTGCGGGTGTGGACCGGTGGTGAGTGGGTGCGGCGGGCGCTGCTCGCGGTGCAGGCGTGGCTGCTCTTCGGGGCGTTGAGCGCACTCGTCGACGGCAGCGGCCGGGGGCTGACCCAACTGCTCGTCCCCGTCGCCGTGATCATCCTGCTGTTCAGGCCGTCGGCGCGCCAGTGGTTCCTCGTGCCCGGTACGAGCCGGGTCGAGCGGCGCCCCCCGAAGCTCGCCCGCCTCATCAAGTGGCGCAGGGACGGCGGCCAGACGGCCACCGAGTACGTCGGACTGATCGTGCTCGTCGCGGCCGTCGTCGTCGGCCTGGTCGCGACCGGGGTCGGCGGCCAGATCGCCGGAGGGCTCCGGTCCGCGGTCTGCGAGATCACCGGCACGGCGTGCGGGGGTGGCGACGGCGGGCCGGCGGACGTCGAGGCCGGCGACGGCAGCGGCGACGGCACTGGCACCGGCGACGACAGCGCGGGCACGGGCGGCGGTGCGGGTGCCACGGGCGGTACCGGAGGCACCAGCGGTACGGGCGGTTCGGGCGGAACCGGTCGGCCCCAGGACGGCACCGGCGGGACCGGGACGGCCGACGAAGCCGTCTACGACGAGGACGACGAGACCGAGGAGACGGGCGAGCCGGGCGTGCCGGACGAGGGCCTCGACGGCCTCGACGACGTCGACGACGGTGGGGACGCCGGAGACGGTGAGGACGCCGGCGAGAGCTGCACCTCCGGGATCGGCGCCTTCCTCTCCTGTGGTGCCGAGCAGGTCGGCGGCTTCTTCGAGGGCGTCGTCGTGGACGGCCTCTGGGGCGACATCACCGGCACGTTCGAGACGATCCTCAACCCCGGCAAGGCCTGGGAGGGCATCAAGGACTACGGATCCCAGCTCGGCGACCAGTGGCTCGAGGACAGCGCGGGGGCGGGCGACAAGTGGTCCGAGGGGGACTACCTGGGAGCCCTCTGGGACTGGGGCTCGGCGTCCGTCAACACCGGAGTGACCGTTCTCGACGACGTGTTCGTCGGCGACGAGGTCCGCGACATGTGGAACCGGGGCGACGAGGGCCAGGCCATCGGCACGGTCTTCTGGAACGTCGGCTCCCTCTTCATCCCGGGCTACGGCGAGGCGAAGCTCGTCGGCAAGCTCGGGAAACTGGGCAAGCTCGGGAAACTCGGCAAGGTCGGCGAGCTCGCGCAGAAGGCGTCCGAGGCCGCGGCGAAGGCACGCAAGGCGGCCAGGGCCGGCGATGTCGAGGGCGCCGAGCAGGCCGCCAGGGAAGCGCAGCAGCACGCCGACGACGCCGCCCGGGACGCGGGGCTCACCGGCTGCACGATCGGGATGGGCGCGCGAACGCGCATCCCGTACGGCGGCGGGCCGGGTGTTCCCGGCAGCGGTACCGGAGTCGTCGCGGGCGGGCGCACCGCCGCACCGGTCGCGCTGTTCGCGGGCAAGTGCGACGAGGTCGACCCGGACAAGAAGCAGGCCGCCGAGGACGCCGCCAAGCAGGCGGAGGAGGCACGCAAGGCGGCCGAGGCGGCCAGGCGCAAGGCCGGTCTGGAGCGGGCGCAGCAGCAGCCGAAGCCGCCGTGGTACGAGAACCTGAAGAACCCGCGTGCCGGCACCAAGGACGGCGGCGGCGGGAAATGGGAGCGCATCAAGCCCGCCCTTTTCAGCTACGAATCCGAGATGGGTGCGCGCTACCAGGAGCAGATCTCCGGAGTGAACCGCGGCAAGGAGTACCAGGTTCCCCTCGACGAACTCGACGGCAAGCCCGTAAATTTCGACGGGTGGGACTCCGTGAAGGGGACCTATCTCGAGGCGAAGTACGGCTACCGCAATCCGAAGTACTACGACGCCGAGGCGGGGGAGCTCAAGCTCGACATCGCCAACCGCTGGGCCAAGCAGGCGCAGCGGCAGGTGGACGCGGCCCGAGGGAAACCGGTTGTATGGCACTTTTCCGATCCGGAGGTGGCTGAGGCCGCACGGACGATGTTTGAGGAGAGGCGTATCAAGGTTACGGTTGAGCACACGGCGGATGACGTTGTTGGCTCAAGCTGAGGGAAGAGGGAGAGCGAAGGTGCTGTACGTCGTGGTCAACGGGGGATGGGGGAGGCGGCAGGAGAGCGTTGTTCGGATCGCTGAGCGCTGGGTGGAAAGCCTGTCGGCCTTGGGTGATTTGAATGATGCGGCTTTCACCGGCTGGCTCGAGGCAGTCGATGATATTTCCACTGCGCCGCGTATGCCGCTGTCGGTGGCTGCGCTCTCCGAGTACCTGAAGAGGGAGAACCCGGAGTCCGACGTGGACCGTATTGGCTACACGGCATCCCTGCTGACAGCCAATCCCGGGATGCCTCGTGTGACATTCTCGATTCATGCAGGTGGTACTTCGGAGTGGGTGACGAATTCCGTTGCAGTGTCGTTCCGGTCGCGCAAGCTGGATGAATCCGTGCCGGCTGTGGGTCGCTCCTCGGATGTGCTGCGAATTCTCGCCGACGCCTGGGACATCGACACGGGACAGGCCTACGGCCGTGCCCAGTACGATGCGGTGCGAGACGAGTTCGGTCTCGATAATTCAGCCCCCCGCTGCGGCCGATCGGTGTACTTGTCAGCGAAACGCGCGGGCCTGGCTCCGGAGGGATTTCCCGGTACTTGTGCACGCACGGCACACGGCGGGCTGATCATCGATCTCACTCGGGGCGGAGCTGAGGAGCCCGACATCGAGACGATCCTCGACGCCAACCGGCAACTGCGTGCAGCCGGCGCACTGGAGCCACTCCCCGAGCCCTTGGACAGGTCCAAGTGGTGAGGCCGACGGACGAGGCGTTCAGCCTGCGGGGGGCGGTCAGTGCCGTCGACGACCTGCTCACCGGACCGGTGCCGGTGGATGGGCCGACGCATCGGGAGGCGGACGACGACACCGGTTGGACAGGTGGCCATGGCGCGGGCTTCCGGCTTGTTCCGCTGTGGCAGAGCCGGTCCCACTTCGACGTACCCGGATCCGAGTGGGACGCCGCGCAGGAGGAGTCCAGAGCGTCCCTCGCCTCGCTCGCCGAGGAGAAGAGCCGATCATTCCGCTCATCGCCAGATCATCGAACTCGGCCACTACGGTGAACTGCACGTTTGGGACCCCCTGGACACACCCGACGGGCCTCGGTGGGGGCGATCAGCGTCGCCAGTGTGATGAGGATGCACCGCACATCATGCTCGGCACCGTCAGCTCCGTTGCCACTCCGGACCCGGACGAGGACTGAAACGACGACCCGGACTACAGCAAGGGCGAGTACAGCAAGGGCGAGTACAGCAAGGAGGAACTGGCCGCCGCGCTGGACGAACTCGACGACGCCCGCCCAGGCCAAGCGGCTCGCAGGCTGGGCCAAGGAGGACGGCGCGACCCCGCCGACGGTGGCCCGCTACGAAATCGAGCAGCAGAGGGACTGGCACAAGATCTTTGACGGGTTACCAGAAGCCCAGAAGCGGTGACGCCCCGCCAGGCACCCCGGCCCAGACGTTCGCGGAGAACGGCCTCAACGTCCGCATCGCCCCGCCCCGCGGCGATAATCGGACGCATGTCTGACCAGCCCGAGTCCGAGCCGCGGGGCACCCGTCCGCGCAGAGCGCCCGTCCCGCCCGGGCTCCGCGGCGCCGCCCCCGCACTCCTGGGCTACGCGGCCGTCCGGGCGCTGGGGACGGTGATCCTCGCGGTGGCCGCCGCGGTGCAGGGCAAGGACGCCCTCCACCGGTTGAACGGGCGCTGGGACTCCGTCTGGTACGTCCGGATCGCGGAGAACGGATACGGGTACGAGGTGACGCTGCCCGACGGCAGCGTCCACTCCGATCTGGCCTTCTTCCCGCTGCTGCCCGCACTGGAGCGGGCGGCCTCCGAGGTGCTGCCGGTCGGCGCCGCCACGGCGGGACTGGTGATCGGCTGGATCGCGGCGTTCGCCGCCGCCTGGGGCGTCTACGCCGTCGGCGCGCATGTGGCGGGGCGGCGGGCCGGGGTGCTGCTGGCGGTGCTGTGGGGCGTGTACCCGACCGCTTTCGTGCAGTCGATGGCGTACACCGAGACGCTGTTCACCGCGCTGGCCGCCTGGTCGCTGTACGCCGTGCTGACCGATCGCTGGATCACGGCGGGGACGCTCTGCGCGCTGGCCGGGCTCACCCGGCCCTCGGCCGCCGCGCTCGTCGCCGCCCTCGGGGTCACCGGGCTCGTACGGCTGTTCAGAAGGGACCTGACCTGGCGGACGGTCGTGGGCGTGGTCGTCGCACCGCTCGGATGGCTGGGGTACGTCGTCTTCGTGGCCGTGCGCCAGGGCAGCCCCACGGCCTACTTCGAGGTCCAGGCCGCCTGGGGCAACAACATCGACGGCGGGGTGGCACTCGCCCGCTTCGTCGGCGCGCAGCTGACCGGCCCCGTCCCGTTCGCCGGCATCGGCCTCGTCACCGCGATCGGGCTGCTCTTCTGGGTGGTGTGGCTGTGCGTGAAGCAGCGCCAGCCGCTGCCGCTGCTGGTGTACGGAGCGGGGATCGTCGTCATCTCACTGATCGGCGCCGCGTACTTCGGCTCCCGCCCACGGCTGATCATGCCCGCCTTCCCGTTGTTGCTGCCCGCGGCGGTCGCCCTCGCGCGTCCGGCCCGCCGGACGACGGCCGCGCTGGTGGTGGCGCTGCTCGCCGTCGCCTCGGGGGCGTACGGGGCGTTCACGCTGCTCGGTTCGGGACCGCCCTGAGCCCGGGCTCAGGGCCCGGAGTGACGCCCCGGGGTCAGGGTGCTCCGTGCCTCGGCCCGCCGATCGCGAGCCGGATCCCCGGCCGCACACCCCACTGCGCCATCGCCCCCGCCTCGGCCTCCAGGACATGGCGGCTGCGCAGCCTCGGCAGCCCGAGCCGCCCCGGGCGCATCGTGTGGACGTCGAGGACGCGCAGCTCCCTGTCGAGGTACGCCACGTCGATGGCGAAGCGCATCCGGAAGGTGTGCACACTCGTGCACGGCGTCAGCATGAGCGCGCCGTCCAGGCCGTCACGGCCCAGCAGGCCCCGGTACCGCGCCCCGTACGACGCGGCGACCAGCAGCTCGACCGGTTCCTCCCGGCCGGGGACCGTCAGCGTGCCCTTGCCGTCCTGCCATCCGCCCATGTGCCCAGACCGTAGCGGGAGTCGGGCGGCCGTGGGCCCCGGATGCCGGAGAGTGGGTCCGTGGGCCCATGACCCCGGTACCTCGCGGCCCTAGGGTCGGACCGTGGAGTACGCGTACGTCACGCTGATCGCCGCCGCCGCCCTGTGGGGGGCCGCGGCCGGGGTCCTCGTGCCGCGCCCCGCCTACCGGATGTCCGTCGAGCCGGAGGAGGCGTGGCGGGACGCCTGTCCCGCCGGCCATCCGATCACCGGGCCCGCGCAGGGCTGGCTGGGGACCGCGCGCTGTGCCGGCTGCGCGGTGCCGCCCGTGCCCGTGCCGCCCGTACCCCCCGCGCCCGTCGCCGCAGGGGCGGCGCCCGGGACCGGCGCGCTCGAAGTGCCGGGCGAGCGGAGGGCAGCGGATCGGCCGGCCATGGCCGAGCGAGGCGGCGCGGGAGAGCCTGTCGCCGTCGTCCGGGAGCCCGCCCCGTACCGGCTGTCGCCCGTCGTGCCCGCGGCCACCGCCCTCGCCTGCGCCGCGCTGGCCGCGGCCGTCGGGCCGCGCCCGGAGCTGGCCGTGTGGCTGCTGCTCGCGCCCGTCGCCGTACTGCTCGCCCTCGTCGACCGCAATGTCCACCGGCTCCCGGACCGGTTGACGCTGCCGCTGGCCGCCGCGGCGGCCGTACTGCTGGGTGGTGCGGCACTGCTCCCCGGTGCCGGGGGGGCGTGGCCGGCCGCGCTGCTCGGCGGACTTGTGCTCGGTGCCGCGTACCTCGTGCTCTTCCTCGTCAATCCGAACGGCATGGGCTTCGGCGATGTGAAGCTGGCCCTGTCGCTCGGTGTGGCGCTCGGCTGGTACGGGTGGGAGGTGCTGTTCGTCGGCGCCTTCGCGGGGTTCCTGCTGGGCGCCTTCTACGGGCTCGGTCTCGTGCTCCTCCGTGGGGCGGGGCGAGGGACGGCGATCCCCTTCGGGCCGTTCATGATCTCGGGAACCCTGATCGGGCTGCTGCTGGGGGCGTTGTCCGTATAGCCCTGCCTGTTCGGCCCCTGCCTGTTCGGCCTCGGCCTGTTCGGCCTCGGCCTGTTCGGCCTCGGCCTGTTCGGCCCCGGCCAACGGGGCCGAGCGGCCCCCGACGCGGCCGCCACGGCGTCGCGAGGCGCGCTGCGGACGGCACCGGGCGATGGCCGGTCCCCGCTCGGGCGCCATGCGCGGGGGCACGTCCGTCGTGCCGGGACGCCCGGAGACCAGCCGTCGTCGTCCGGGGGAGGTCCCGACGTTGGCGCCGCCCGTCACGAGGTCCGTGGGTGACCGCCACGAGGGGGAGATCCCAGGTCATGTGGACGGAGCCGCGGACGGTGCCCTCTAGCATGCCGACGTATGCGGACATTCTTTGACAATCTAACGGTCTTGCATACGCAGAAGCCGCTTCCGGCTTCCGCGGACGCCCGACCGGCGGAAGGTCCCGCCGTCGCCCTCCTCCCCTGGGGCTGGGCGGCGGTCCTGTCCCTGCTCTACGCGACCGTCGCCGTGCGCCGTCACCAACTCCTGCGCACCACGGGGTACGACCTCGGCATCTTCGAGCAGGCCGTACGCGCCTACGCCCAACTCCAGGCCCCCGTCGTCCCGTTGCGCGGCGACGGCTTCAATCTGCTCGGCGACCACTTCCACCCGCTGGTCGCCGTGCTCGCCCCGCTCTACGGGCTCTGGCCGTCCCCGTTGTGTCTGCTCCTGGCCCAGTCCGTCCTCCTCGCCGTGGCCGTCGTGCCGCTCGCCCGCTGGGCGGTCCGGACGCTCGGCCGCCGCGCCGCGCACATCGTCGCCTTCGGTTACGGCGCGAGCTGGGGCATCGCCTCGGCGGCCGCCTTCGACTTCCACGAAGTGGCCCTCGCCGTACCGTTCCTTGCCTTCGCCCTCGAGGCGCTCGGCCGGCGACGCTGGGGGCGGGCCGTCGCCTGGGCCGCCCCCCTGCTGCTGATCAAGGAAGACCTGGGGCTGACCCTCGCGGCGGTCGGCGCGTACGTGGCGTGGAGGGGGCCCCGGAAGTTGGGGATCGCGACGGCCGCGGCCGGGCTCGTCGGCAGCGCGATCGAGATCAAGCTGCTGCTGCCCGCCTTCAACCCCGGCGGCGGGTACGCGCACGGGGGCAACCTCACCGACGGGCACGGCTCGCTCCTCGCCACGATGGCCTTCGCGCCGCTCGACGCGCTCCGCCCGGACGTGAAGGCCATGACGCTCGTACTCGTCTTCGCCCCGAGCGCCCTGCTCGCCCTGAGGTCACCGCTGTCGCTGATCGCCGCGCCGACACTCGCCTGGCGGATGCTGTCGGAGAACGCCTTCCACTGGGGGACCGCCTTCCACTACAGCGCCGTCCTGATGCCGGTCGTCTTCGCCGGGCTCATCGACGTCCTCGGCCGCTGCCGGCAGTCCGGTGATCCGCTCGCGGCGCGCCATGTCCGTGCCTCCCTGGCCACGGTCCTGGCCGTGACCGTGGTCATGCTGCCGTCCTTCCCGCTGGCCCAGCTGGCGCAGCGGGCCACCTGGCGCACGACCCCGCACGTCGAGGCCGCCCGCGCGCTCCTCCAGCGGATCCCGGACGGGGCGACGGTGGCCGCCTCCAACCGGCTCGTCCCCCAGCTCACCTCCCGGTGCGACGTCGTGCTCTTCCCGACCTGGCCCGTCGAAGGGCATCTGTACGAGTACGACCGGAAGCGGCTGCCCAGGCCCACCGCGGAATGGATCATCCACGACGGCAAGGCCCCGGAGGCGTGGCCGTACAAGACGGGCCACTGGCCGTATCCGCCGGAGCAGCAGCAGGCCGAACTCGACGCGGCGCAACGGGCGTACGGCTACGAGCGCGTCGCGGCGCGCGACGGCATCACGCTGCTGAGGCGCACGCGGTGAGGCCGGCGGCGAGGATCCACCGCCTGGCGCCGTCCACCGCCTGGCGCGTCCATCGCCGTCCGCTGCAGGGCCAGGATCCACTGCCGGGCGCCGCCCACCGCCGGGACGCCGTCCGCTCGCCGCCCCCCTTGCCGGGTTCGCCGCCCGAGCACCCGGTCCTCTCCCGGCCGCGTCAACCGGGCGCCCCACGCCCCGGGTCCCCCGTGGGGAGTACGGGCGGGGCCGGGCGCGGCGGCCTGACAAGGCCCCTGCCCAGGCCCTTTCCCCTTCCGCACCGCAGTCATGTGAGTTCGGAGAGTAGTGGCGGCATGCCGCGGCACGCGTCTGCCCTCACGAAGGGTTATGGTGGAAACCCCCCCTCGGGCCGGTCCGTATCCCCCCACGGACCGGCCCGTTTTCTTCTGGCCGCGGTGACCGGCGGCGCCGGGTCAGCTGCGACCGGCCCAGATGTTCGTCCCGGCGGTGTCCACCGCGAAGACGTCGATCTCCTTCAACTCCTCGCCGGTGAGCGGTGCGGCCTGCAGCGCGGCCACGTTCTCCTCCAGCTGCCTGACGCTGCTCGCGCCGATCAGAGCCGACGTCATCCGGTCGTCGCGCAGCACCCAGCTGAGCGCCAGCTGGGCCAGGGACTGGCCGCGCCGCTGGGCGATCTCGTTCAGGCCCCGCAGCCGGCGCAGCACGTCGTCGGAGAGCAGGTGCGGGTCGAGGGACTTGCCCTGCGTCGCCCGCGAGCCCTCCGGGATGCCGGTGAGGTACTTGCCGGTGAGCAGCCCCTGGGCGAGCGGCGCGAAGGAGATGCAGCCCATGCCGGCCGCCTCGAGCGTGTCGAGGAGCCCGTCGTCCTCGATCCAGCGGTTGATCATCGAGTAGGACGGCTGGTGGATGAGGGCCGGGACGCCCATCTCCTTCAGCAGCCCGGTCGCCTCGGCGGTCTGCTCGGCGTTGTAAGAGGACACGCCCGCGTAGAGCGCCTTGCCCTGCTGGACGGCGGACGCCAGCGCGCCCATCGTCTCCTCCAGCGGGGTGTGCGGGTCGAAGCGGTGCGAGTAGAAGATGTCGACGTAGTCCAGACCCATCCTCTTCAGGGAGGCGTCCAGCGAGGACATCAGGTACTTGCGGGAGCCCCATTCGCCGTAGGGGCCGGGGTGCATCAGATAGCCGGCCTTGGTGGAAACGATGAGTTCGTCCCGGTACGGGGCGAAGTCCCGGGCGAACAGCTTGCCGAAGTTCAGCTCGGCGGACCCGGGGGGAGGCCCGTAGTTGTTCGCCAGGTCGAAGTGCGTCACGCCGAGGTCGAAGGCGCGGCGCAGAATCGCCCGCTGCGAGGCGAGCGTGCGGTCGTCGCCGAAGTTGTGCCAGAGGCCGAGGGAGATCGCGGGGAGCTTGAGCCCGCTGCGGCCGGTGCGGCGGTACTCCATCGAGTCGTAGCGGCTCTCGGCTGCACGGTAATAGGGGGAGTCGTTCACGCTTCCCTCCCTATCACGGACTTGTGACAGACCGGGTTGGGTGGGTTCGGCCGCTCCGCAGTAGTGTGACGGGCGTCGGGGGTCAGCCACAGCACGGAGGGGTTTAGGACTGTGAACCTGCGCGACCTGGTGTACGGGCTCTACGCACGCCGGGTGGAAGGCCGCCTCGACCACGCCCAGGTGCCCAAGCACATCGGCGTCATCCTCGACGGCAACCGCCGCTGGGCGAAGGCGTCGGGCGGCACGGCCGCGGAGGGACACCAGGCCGGGGCCGACAAGATCTCCGAGCTGCTGGGCTGGTGCGCCGAGACCGACGTCGAGGTCGTCACGCTCTGGATGCTGTCCACGGACAACTTCGACCGTCCGGAGGAGGAGCTGCGCCCGCTGCTCGGCATCATCGAGAACACCGTGCACAATCTGGCCGCCGACGGCCGGTGGCGGGTGCACCACGTGGGGACCATGGACCTGCTTCCCGCCAGGACCCAGTCCGTCCTCAAGGAGGCGGAGCAGTCGACGGTCGGTGTCGACGGGATACTGGTCAACGTAGCGGTCGGCTACGGCGGCCGCCAGGAGATCGCGGACGCGGTGCGCTCCCTGCTGAACGAGCACGCGGCCAAGGGGACGACTTTCGAGGAGCTCGCGGAGATCGTCGACACCGACATGATCGCGTCCCACCTCTACACACGCGGACAGCCCGACCCCGACCTGGTGATCCGCACGAGTGGCGAGCAGCGCCTGTCGGGTTTCATGCTCTGGCAGAGCGCCCACTCCGAGTACTACTTCTGCGAGGTCTTCTGGCCGGCCTTCCGCAAGGTCGACTTCCTCCGCGCCCTCCGCGACTACGCGGCACGCCACCGCCGCTACGGAGCCTGAGGGCGGGCCGCCCCGCCAGGGCCCGTCCGAAAGCGGTCCGCGCCCGGCCGCACCGCCGTCCGACGGTGGTGCACCCCCCTTCGCGGCCGGGGTCCGGGGTGGCGTCCCCGTTCGCGCACGTGCGGGCCCGCACCGCGGTGGGTTCCGCGGGCGGGGTGGCGGGATCTTGACGACCGGTCGCACGTTCGGTCCTGGAGCGAGGGGCCGATCGGGTGGCGTTCGCGTGTCCGTGGGTGCGGTCCCGGGCGTGGTCACCGCATGTTCATCGACGCGTCGTCATATGCCATGGCATGGCCTTGCTTGTTCGAGGGAATATCCCTGACAGGTCGACATCCGGACACCCGCTCCGGATGCCGTTCTGCAGCGCGCGGCACCGAGCCGCTCGCCCGGGAGGCCCTTTGCGCCAGGACGACCGTGCGACCAGCACGGAAGGAACGGGGGGCCGGTGCCCGGCCCGTGCATCGTGGCCGGAGACCGGTCCTGTCCCCTGCCGTTCGGCGGGGAGACCCCAAGTACGCGACGCCGTCGCACCCCGATCTCAGCCGAGGGGGTACGTCCTTCCGTGGTGAACAGCACAAAGCGCCGCATGTCCGACAGGCGCACCTACGTTCTCGACACCAGCGTCCTGCTGGCCGACCCCAATGCCGTCTCGCGTTTCGACGAGCACGAGGTCGTGCTCCCGATCGTCGTCGTGACGGAGTTGGAGGCCAAGAGGCACCACCCGGAGCTCGGTTACTTCGCCCGGCAGGCGCTGCGCCTGCTCGACGACTACCGGGTCCGGTACGGCCGCCTGGACGCGCCTCTCCCGTTGGGCGACCTCGGCGGCACGCTGCGCGTCGAGCTCAACCACTCGGACCCCGGGGTGCTTCCCGCCGGCTACCGGCTGGGTGACAACGACTCACGGATCCTCGCGGTGGCACGGAACCTCCAGGCGGAGGGGTACGACGTCACCGTCGTGTCCAAGGACCTGCCGCTGCGCATCAAGGCGTCCTCCGTCGGTCTCCTCGCCGAGGAGTACCGCGCGGAGCTCGCGGTCACGGATTCCGGTTGGACCGGTATGTCCGAACTGGCACTGTCCGCGGAACAGGTGGACATCCTCTTCGAGGAGGAGCGCCTGTACGTTCCGGAGGCGCCCGATCTGCCCGTCCACACCGGGCTCGTCCTCCAGTCGGAGCGGGGCAAGGCCCTC
Source organism: Streptomyces marianii (assembly GCF_005795905.1). Lineage (NCBI taxonomy): Bacteria > Bacillati > Actinomycetota > Actinomycetes > Kitasatosporales > Streptomycetaceae > Streptomyces > Streptomyces marianii. The sequence goes on along the minus strand of NZ_VAWE01000001.1, from coordinate 3,037,600 downwards.
GGCAGGGTCGCCTCCGACGGAAACGTCCGGCTGGTCCGCGGCGACCGCGAGGCCTTCGGGATCCGCGGCCGCAGCGCCGAGCAGCGCATCGCCCTCGATCTGCTGCTCGACCCGGACGTCGGCATCGTCTCCCTGGGCGGCCGGGCGGGCACCGGCAAGTCCGCGCTCGCGCTCTGTGCCGGTCTGGAGGCCGTCCTGGAGCGCAGGCAGCACCAGAAGGTGATGGTCTTCCGGCCGCTGTACGCGGTCGGCGGGCAGGAACTGGGCTATCTCCCGGGTACCGAGGCCGAGAAGATGAGCCCCTGGGCGCAGGCGGTCTTCGACACGCTCTCCGCGGTGGCGGGTCGCGAGGTCATCGAGGAGGTCCTGGGCCGGGGCATGCTCGAGGTGCTGCCGCTGACCCACATCCGCGGGCGCTCGCTGCACGACGCGTTCGTCATCGTCGACGAGGCCCAGTCCCTGGAGCGGAACGTCCTCCTGACCGTTCTGTCCCGTATCGGGGCCAACTCGCGGGTCGTTCTGACTCATGACGTGGCACAACGGGACAATCTGCGTGTCGGGCGGTACGACGGGGTCGTCGCCGTCGTGGAGAAGCTGAAGGGGCATCCGCTCTTCGCGCACGTCACGCTCACCCGGTCCGAGCGCTCGCAGATCGCCGCGCTGGTGACCGAAATGCTGGAGGACGGACCGATCTGATAGGACCTGTCCGGCTTGGGAGTTGATGCCGCCCGGCGAAGCGAAGGAGCTTAGCCGGGCGGCGTCGTGTCGTGCCGCCCTTTCCAGGAAACTCCTGGGACAAACGAGGTGTGAGCTTTCACACGCAGCCGTGAATTGCCTTGCGGCATCGGCTTCCGGCAGAGTCTGGGTTCCGTCAGGCCCCGCATACGGCACAGCTGCACCCTCAGGGGTGCGGCAGCACACAACTCCACAGACGCCGCCGTATGCCGCCCGAGCACCACGCGGCACTCCCGCAAGGGAGCGCCCACCGGGCCCGTGCCTCCCGTGACCTAGCAAGAGGGAGTGCCAGTGCCAGGGGCACGATTGCGCCCGCGAGGTCACCTGTGCGGGCGATGCTGGAAGGAAACCGTGTGAGCCGGATCTCGGTCCGGGGATTCGCAGTGGCGTCCGCCACCGCAGTCACCACTGTCGGCGCTGTCGTGGGTGTTGCCTCGGGCAACGCCGTGCCCGCGAACGGCGACAACCTGGAGACGACCGCGGCAGACGCGACGCTCCTCGCGGACATCCCCGTCGGTGAGCAGGCCCAGGTTCAGGTCGCATCCCTGACCCAGCAGGCCGACGCGCAGGCGGCCGCCGCCGACGCGGCCGCGAGGAAGTCCGCCGAGGAGGCGGCTCGCGTCCAGGCCGCCAAGGACGCCGAGGCGAAGAAGGAAGCCGCCGAGGAGAAGACCCAGCGCGAGGCCGAGGCCAAGGAGGCCGAGGAGCGCGCCAGCCGGTCCGCCGTCCGCGACGCCTCGAGCTTCACGACGCAGTCCTCGTACAGCATCTCCGAAGTCCAGGCGATGGCCCGCCAGATGGTCCCCGGCGACCAGTTCCAGTGCTTCAGCAACATCGTGGACCACGAGTCCAGCTGGAACTACCGGGCCCAGAACCCGTCCTCCGGTGCCTACGGCCTCGTCCAGGCGCTGCCGGGCACCAAGATGGCGTCCGCCGGCGCGGACTGGCAGACGAACCCCGCGACCCAGATCAAGTGGGGTCTCAACTACATGAACGACCGCTACGGCAGCCCCTGCGGTGCCTGGTCGTTCTGGCAGGCCAACAACTGGTACTAGGCCGACCATCGGTACCGGCCCGACGGCCGGTACCAGGCGGCAACCGGTACCGACCGGGCCCCGGATTCCCGGGAGTTCCGGCTGCTCGACTCCGCTGAGCCCCTCACCGTCCGACGGTGGGGGGCTCGGTGCGTGTACGGTCGGGACGGACCTTGGGGGGAGAGGGAAGCGCGAGATGTCGAAGACGCCAGCTTGGCTGGGCCGGCTGGGGGCCGGACTGTCCCGGCTCGGGGCACGGTTGGAGGAGCGCCGGGCCGCGGCCGCGGGTAACGGCAACGGCAACGGCATGGGCGACGGCGATCTCGGCGCCGTGAACCCGCCCGAGCACGTCCCGCCGCCGCCCGCGTACGCCCCGGCCGTTCCGGTGAGGCCCCATCCGGTCGAGGCCATCCCCTGGGGCATGAGGGTCGCGGCCGAGGCGGGCTGGCGGCTGCTGGTCCTGGCCGGAACGCTCTGGGTGCTGATGCGTGTCATCAGCGCGGTCCAGCTCGTCGTGCTCGCCTTCGTCGCGGCCCTGCTGGTCACCGCGCTGCTGCAGCCGACCGTGGCCCGTCTGCGGGGGTTCGGCCTGCCGCGCGGGCTCGCCACGGCCGTCACGGCGATCCTGGGCTTCGTCGTCATCGGCCTCGTCGGCTGGTTCGTCGTCTGGCAGGTGATGGACAACCTCGACAACGTCGCCGACCGGGTCAAGGACGGTATCGAGGAGCTCAAGCGCTGGCTGCTCAACAGCCCGTTCCATGTGACCGAGCGCCAGATCAACGACATCGCGAACAACCTCCAGGACACCATCGGCACCAACACACAGGAGATCACCTCCGCCGGGCTCGAGGGCGTGAGCGTGATGGTGGAGATCCTCACCGGGATGCTGCTGGCGCTGTTCTCGACCCTTTTCCTGCTCTACGACGGGAAGCGGATCTGGCAGTGGTCCCTGAAGCTGGTGCCCTGGGCGGCCCGCCCGGGTGTCGCCGGTGCCGGCCCGCGCGCCTGGCGGACGCTGACGGCGTACGTGCGGGGCACGGTGGTGGTCGCCCTCATCGACGCGATCTTCATCGGACTGGGCATCTACTTCCTCGATGTGCCGCTGGCCGTTCCGCTCGCCGTCTTCATCTTCCTGTTCTCCTTCATCCCCCTCGTGGGTGCGGTCGTGTCGGGGGCCCTCGCGGTCGTCGTCGCACTGGTCACCCAGGGCGTGGTCACCGCCCTCATGGTGCTGCTGGTGGTGCTCGCCGTGCAGCAGATCGAGGGGCACGTGCTGCAGCCGTTCATCCTCGGCCGCGCGGTCCGCGTCCATCCGCTGGCCGTGGTCCTCGCCGTCGCCACCGGCGGTCTGACGGCCGGAATCGGCGGCGCGGTGGTCGCGGTGCCGCTGGTCGCGGTCACGAACACGGTGGTCACCTATCTGCGTGCGTACGGCCGGGGCCAGGTGAGCCGGATCGGTCCCGCTCCGCACGGGGCGACGGTGATGGACCTCGCCCCCTCCCCGTCCCCGCCCGCGCCGAAGCCCGAGTCCTCGCCCCCCGAGGACGAGGAACGCACGTGATATCCCGCCCGAACCGGTGCGCGGGGCCGGCCTCCCGGCCCCGCGCACCGGTTCGGGTGAGACGGTCGCCGTGCGGGCGGGACCGTCCGGTGACGAGCGTCGGCTGCCCCGGCGGCCGTGGCTGCGGGCGTTCGGCGGCGCGACGGGGGTGTCCGCGGTCCGGGCCTGCGGTCTGCGGGACCCCGCGTACGGTGAGGGCGCCCCGCCCGGCACGCAGCCGGGCGGGGCGCCCTCCTCACGTCCGGCCGTCCGGCCGGGACGTGACTACTCGGCCAGAACGGCTTCCGCGTCCAGCGTGGTCCCGACGGCCTGGATCACCGAGGCGATCTTGAAGGCCTCCTGGACGACGGCGCGTTCGACGCCCGCCTTGCGGAGCACCTGCTCGTGGGAGTCCAGGCACTGGCCGCAGCCGTTGATCGCGGAGACGGCCAGCGACCACAGCTCGAAGTCGGTCTTCTCGACACCGGGGTTGCCGATGACGTTCATCCGCAGACCGGCGCGCAGCGTCCCGTACTCGGGGTCCGACAGCAGGTGCCTGGTCCGGTAGAAGACGTTGTTCATCGCCATGATCGCGGCGGCCGACTTGGCGGCGGTGTACGCCTCGTCGGACAGGTTGGCCTTGGCCTCGGGCTCGAGCTCGCGCAGCACGATCGGCGAGCGGGAGGCGATCGCGCAGGCCAGGACGGTGCCCCACAGCTGCTGCTGCGGGAGGTCGCTGTTGCCGATCACCGAACCGAGGTTCAGCTTCAGGTCCTTGGCGTAGTCCGGCAGGGCGGACTTCAGCTCATCGAGCGCCATGCTCACTCACCGGCCAGCAGCTTGACCGGGTCGAGGGTGTTCTCGCCCTTGGTCCAGTTGCAGGGGCAGAGCTCGTCGGTCTGCAGGGCGTCGAGGACCCGCAGGACCTCCTTGGGGTTACGGCCGACGGAGCCGGCGGTGACCATCGTGAACTGGATCTCGTTGTTCGGGTCGACGATGAAGACGGCGCGCTGGGCGAAGCCGTCCTCGCCCTCGATGCCGAGGTCGCGCATCAGCTCGTGCCTGGAGTCGGCCATCATCGGGAAGGGCAGGTCACGCAGGTCGTCGTGGTCCTTGCGCCAGGCGTGGTGGACGAACTCGGAGTCGCCGGAGAAGCCGAGGACCTGGGTGTCGCGGTCGGCGAACTCGTCGTTCAGCTTGCCGAACGCGGCGATCTCGGTGGGGCAGACGAAGGTGAAGTCCTTGGGCCACGCGAAGACGACCTTCCACTTGCCCTCGTAGGACTTGTGGGTGATCTGCTCGAACTCCTGGCCGCTCTCCAGCGAGACGCAGGCGGTCAGTTCGAAGGTGGGGAACTGGTCACCGACAGTGAGCACGCGCTCTCCTTGCAACAGGAAGCCCCTCGTGAGGGCCTCCGGGGGGTTGGACGGATCCCCACCCTGGCACAGAGTGCATTGATCAAAGAAATAGCTAGACTGGGTCGCCGTGATCGGAGGTACTTATCAGTGGTGGCGATGAATGGGTCAAATCGGGGTAAGCAGCCCAGCCTCGCTCAGCTTCGAGCCTTCGCCGCCGTCGCCGAGCATCTGCACTTCCGGGACGCGGCCGCCGCAATCGGGATGAGTCAGCCCGCGCTGTCCGGGGCCGTGTCGGCGCTGGAGGAGGCACTGGGTGTCCAGCTGCTGGAGCGTACGACGCGGAAGGTCCTCCTGTCGTCCGCGGGTGAGCGGCTGGCGGTCCGGGCCAAGGCGGTCCTCGACGCCGTCGGCGAACTGCTTGAGGAGGCCGAGGCGGTACGCGCGCCGTTCACCGGGGTGCTCCGGCTCGGGGTGATCCCGACCGTCGCGCCCTACCTGCTGCCGAACGTGCTGCGGCTGGTCCACGAGCGCTATCCGGAACTGGAACTCCAGGTCCACGAGGAGCAGACGTCGTCGCTGCTGGAGGGGCTCTCGGCGGGCCGGCTCGACCTGCTGCTCCTCGCCGTCCCCCTCGGGGTGCCCGGGGTGACGGAACTGCCGCTGTTCGACGAGGACTTCGTGCTGGTGACGTATGACGACCACTGGCTCGGCGGCCGCGAGGGCATTCCGCGCGACGCGCTCCGGGAGCTCCCGCTACTGCTGCTCGACGAGGGTCACTGCCTGCGCGACCAGGCCCTCGACATCTGCCGGGAGGCGGGCCGCGCCGAGGGGGCGCCGGTCACCACCACCGCCGCCGGGCTGTCCACGCTGGTCCAGCTGGTCGCGGGAGGACTGGGCGTCACCCTCCTCCCGCACACCGCAGTCCAGGTCGAGACCGGCCGCAATCCGGCCCTGGCCACCGGCTACTTCGCGAACCCGGCCCCGGCCCGCCGCGTCGCCCTGGCGATGCGCACGGGGGCGGCCCGCCAGGGCGAGTTCGAGCAGTTCGCGGGCGCGCTCCGGGAAGCGCTGGGTGACCTTCCGGTGCGCGTGGTCCACGACGGCGGGCTCGCCGCCTCCGCAGGCCTTCAGGTCGCATCGGCCGGAGCGGCGACGGCAGGCTGAGGAGCGTCATCGGGAGCACCACGACGGCGCCGACGCCCGTCATGGCGCGGCCGCGGCCGCGGCCCGGTCGACGGCCGCCGGTGCCGTCCCCCTCTTCCGTCCCGGGGCTCGGCTCCCGCGCGGCCGCCTCGCCGGCCGGTGGTCTCCGAACGGCGGGCCCCCTCCGCGGACGGCCCCGGCTACTCCTCGGGCGGTGCCTTCGGCGGCCGTCCGCGGCGGGGGATGGGCCTGACGCCGCCGGGCAGCCGGCCCGACTCCGACAGTGCCCGGCGCAGCAGGAACTCGATCTGCGCGTTGGCGCTGCGCAGTTCGTCCGACGCCCAGCGCGCCAGCGCCTCGTACACCGCCGGGTCGAGCCGCAGAAGCACCTGCTTCCGTTCGGGAGGGGTCACTGGTAGAGCGTGCCCGTGTTCAGGACGGGCTGTGCGGCACGGTCCCCGCAGAGCACCACCATCAGGTTCGACACCATCGCGGCCTTGCGCTCGTCGTCCAGCTCCACGAGGCCCTCCTCGGCGATCCTCGACAGCGCGGTCTCCACCATGCCGACCGCGCCGTCCACGATCTCCCGGCGGGCGGCGACCACGGCCCCCGCCTGCTGGCGCTGGAGCATGGCCGAGGCGATCTCGGGTGCGTACGCGAGGTGGGTGAAGCGGGACTCGACGATGTGGACGCCCGCGGCCTCGACCCGTGCGCGCAGTTCCAGGGCGAGCTTCTCGGTGATCTCCTCGGCGTTGCCGCGCAGCGACAGGCCGTCCTCGTCGTGGGCGTCGTACGGGTACTCGATCGCGATGTGCCGCACCGCCGCCTCGGTCTGGGTGGAGACGAACTCCCGGAAGTCGTCCACCTCGAACATCGCCTGTGCGGTGTCCTCGACCTTCCACACGACCACCGCGGCGAGTTCGATCGGGTTGCCGTAGGCGTCGTTGACCTTGAGCACCGCGGTCTCGTGGTTGCGGATCCGGGTCGAGATCTTCGTCCGGGTGGTCAGCGGGTTGACCCAGCGCAGTCCGTCCGTGCGGATCGTGCCCCGGTAGCGGCCGAAGAGCTGCACCACCCGCGCCTCGCCCGGCGCGATCATGTTGAGTCCGCACATCGAGAGGGCGGAGGCGCCCACCACGACGACTCCGAGCACGACCAGTGCGGCCGCGGCGGCCGTCGCCGTCGCTGTGGGGCCCGTCGCGATCAGTGCGACGCCGGCCGCGAGTCCGGCCAGCACGAGCAGCAGTGCCAGGCCGCCGCTGATGCTGTGCGCGGCGAACTCCCTGACCTTCGGCGCGGGCATCTCGGGTACGTCGTCGTGGCGCAGGGATGTGCTGGTCGCAGGCATTCTCGTCCCCCGTTCCGCGGGCCGCACCGGCGGCCCGACTAGCTAGCAATGTGATTACACATTATCTCAACCGGCAACCCTGTGCACCCCTCATGAGTCGGTTCCTTGTGAGACGGGTGCTGATTGTCACGTCCGGAAAAGACCGGATCGGTAGTCCTTTGTCTGTGCGACCGGTGTTAGCTTTCTGAGCTGGTCTGGCGAAGAACGCCGGGGTACGGCACGACCAACGACCGACGACGAGCGCGGAACAGAGAGCGGAGTAAAGAAGCGATGGGCCGAGCGGAAGCGCGGAGAACCCGGCAGCGCGACGCGCGCCGGGCGGGCAAGGCCGGGGGGATACGGCGCTTCTTCACCTGGCGGAAGCTGCTGGGCACCTTCTTCACCCTCTGCCTGCTGGGCATGGGCGCGCTCTTCATCGTCTACCTGCTGGTGCCGGTCCCCACGGCCAACGCGCAGGCCGAGAAGGAGAGCAACGTCTACAAGTACAGCGACGGCTCCATCCTGGCCCGTACCGGCTCCGTCAACCGCGAGATCGTCGGCCTGGACAAGATCCCGGACGAGGTCGAGAAGGCCTTCGTCGCCGCCGAGAACAAGACCTTCTACAAGGACTCCGGCGTCGACCTGAAGGGAACCGCGCGTGGTGTCTTCAACACCCTGACCGGCGGGGGCAAGCAGGGTGGCTCCACGATCACCCAGCAGTACGTCAAGAACTACTACCTGAACCAGGACCAGACGGTCACCCGCAAGCTCAAGGAGCTGGTGATCTCGCTGAAGGTGGACCAGCAGAAGGACAAGGACGAGATCCTCGCCGGCTACCTGAACACCAGCTACTACGGGCGCGGCGCCTACGGCATCCAGGCCGCGGCCCAGGCGTACTACCGCAAGGACGCCCAGAAGCTGACCGTCGCCGAGGGCGCCTATCTCGCCGCCCTGCTCCAGGCCCCCAGTCAGTACGACTGGGCGGTGGCGTCCCCGGCCGGCAGGAAGCTGGTGACCGAGCGCTGGAACTACGTCCTGGACAACATGGTCGGGGAGAACTGGCTGGACGCGTCGGCGCGTTCGGCCCTCACGTTCCCCGTGCCGAAGAAGCCGAAGGCGGCCCCGGGCATGGAGGGGCAGACCGGATACCTCGTCAAGGCGGCCAACGCCGAACTCGCCAGGCGCGGCGTCAGCGAGGACCAGATCGAGGCCGGCGGCTGGACGATCACGCTCAGCATCGAGAAGAAGCGCCAGGACGCCCTCGTCGAGGCCGTCGGCGAGCAGTTGGAGGAGAAGCTCGACCGCGAGGGCGACACGCGCGACGCGACCGTCCAGGCGGGGGCGACCTCCGTCGACCCGAAGACCGGCAAGGTCGTCGCCCTGTACGGCGGGGTCGGCGCGACCGAGCACTGGATCTCCAACGCCACCCGGCGCGACTACCAGCCCGCGTCCACGTTCAAGCCCGTCGTGCTCGCCTCCGCACTGGAGAACGGGGCCGAGACCCAGGACGGCCGGCGGATCGGCCTCAGCACGATCTACGACGGCAACAGCAAGCGCCCGGTGGAGGGCAGCGACACGCCCTTCGCGCCGGAGAACGAGGACGACCGCAGCTACGGCCCCGTCACCGTTCAGAGAGCCACCAACAGCTCGATCAACTCGGTGTACGCCCAGATGATCGTGGACGTCGGCCCCGGCGACGTGAAGGAGACCGCGGTCGGCCTCGGGATGCACGACGGCGAGGGCTGGCCGGTGCGGCCGGCGATGTCGCTCGGCACGATGGGCGCCTCGACCTGGGACATGGCAGCGGTCTACGCGACCCTCGACAACCACGGCGAGCAGGTCGTGCCGTCGATCGTGAAGGACGTCAAGCACCGGACCCGCGAGGCGGGAGCCGCGCCCGAGGGCGGTGACCGGGTCATCAGCCGGGAGGCCGCCGACACCGTGACCCAGGCCATGACCGGCGTGGTGCGGAACGGCTCCGGGCGCAACGCCCAGGGCGACTACTCCGCGGCCGGCAAGACCGGCACCTCGGAGAACAACCGCTCGGCCTGGTTCGTGGGGTACACGCCCGAACTGGTGACCGCCGTCGGCCTGTTCGGAGAGGACGCCAAGGGTCGTCAGGTCACTCTGACCGATACCGTCAACGAGGGCCGCGCCAACGGCGGTGGCGTGCCGGCCATGATCTGGCAGCAGTACACGACCGGTGCGCTCGGCGGCGGCTCGGACGAGCGGTTCGACCTGGATCTCCTGGAGCCGGTGCAGGAGGAGCTCCCGGCGAGTCCGAGCGGGTCGCCCTCCGAGAGCGAGGAGCCGGAGGAGCCCTCGGACGAGCCGTCGCAGTCGGAGCAGCCGGACGACCGGCCGAGCAACTCACCCGATCCGTCGCAGTCGGGCGACGAGTCCACGGGGCCGGGCGACTCGACGGGCACCACGGAGGGCACCGACAGCGGTACCACCGAGGGCGGCGGGACCGACTCCGGCACCACGGAGGGCGGCGAGAGCGACGGCGGAACCGATTCCGGCACCACGGACGGGACGACGGCGGGGACGACGTCCGGCGCGCGGCCGCCCCGGCCCCAGAACACCTGAGGGCTGTCCCCCGGGGGAACCGTGGGACAGCCCTCGGGACACGGGGGCCGCCAGACCCGGGAAGGCCCGGCGCCGGAGCGCCGGGCCTTCCGTGTGGTCGCACGGAGGCGGGCGGTCAGCCTCCGTTGACCTCCTTGGAGATCCGGTCGCCGATCTCCTTGTCGATGTTGCGCCAGTACTGCACCGCCCGGTCCAGCACCGGTCGTGAGACGCCCTGCTTCAGATGGCCGCTGACGTTCGACACCAGCCGTGAACGGGCGGCGTCGTTCAGGACGTTGCGGACCATCGTCCCCGCCTGGCCCCAGTCGTCGTCCTCGCGGTGCAACTTGTACGCCTCACGCACCATCTCACCGGCCGTCGCCCACCCCGCGGGGTCGCCGAAGCGCGCGAAGTCGGCGGCCGGGCCGCCGTAGGAGTTCGGGGCGTAGGGCCGCGCGGCGTAGGACGGCGCGTAGCGCATCGGGCCGTCCTTGGCGTACGAGTTCACCGGCGCGTGCGGCCGGTTGGGCGGCAGTTGCGCGTAGTTGGGGCCGATCCTGTACCGGTGGGTGTCCGGGTACGAGAACAGCCGGCCGAGCAGCATCTTGTCCGGCGAGGGGCCGATGCCCGGAACCATGTTCGACGGTTCGAAGGCGGCCTGCTCGATATGGATGAAGTAGTCCTCCGGGTTCCGGTTCAGTGTCATCCGGCCCACGTCGATCAGCGGGTAGTCCCCGTGCGGCCACACCTTCGTCAGGTCGAAGGGGTTGAACCGGTAGTCCGCGGCGTCCTCGAACGGCATGATCTGGACCTTCAGGGTCCATGAGGGCGCGTTCCCGGCCTCGATCGAGTCGTACAGATCGCGCCGGTGCCGGTCCGCGTCGGAACCGGCGAGTTCGTCGGCCTCCTCCTGGGTGAGGAAGTCGATGCCCTGGTCGGTCTTGAAGTGGTACTTCACCCAGAACCGCTCACCGGCACCGTTGATCCACATGTAGGTGTGTGATCCGTAGCCGTTCATGTGGCGGTAGGTCTTGGGGATGCCCCGGTCGCCCATCAGCCAGGTGACCTGGTGCGCCGACTCGGGGGAGAGGGTCCAGAAGTCCCACTGCATGTCGTTGTCGCGCAACCCGGTGGCCGGGTGGCGCTTCTGCGACCTGATGAAGTCCTGGAACTTGATCGTGTCGCGTACGAAGAAGACCGGCGTGTTGTTGCCGACCAGATCGTAGTTGCCCTGCCCGGTGTAGAACTTCAGCGCGAAGCCGCGCGGGTCGCGCCAGGTGTCCGGGGAACCCTGCTCACCGGCGACCGTGGAGAACCGGGCCAGCATCTCGGTGCGCCTGCCCGGCTGGAACAGGTCGGCCTTGGTGAACTGGCTGACGTCGTTGGTGACTTCGAAGAAGCCGTACGCGCCGGAGCCCTTGGCGTGCACCACCCGCTCGGGGACCCGTTCCCGGTTGAACTGGGCCATCTTCTCGATCAGGTAGTGGTCCTGCAGAAGGATCGGGCCGTCCGGCCCCACGGTCAGCGAGTGCTCGTCGCTCTCCACGGGAATGCCGTGGTTGCTCGTCGTGTACGAAGCCTTGGGGGGTGACTCGGTCACGAGCGTCCTCCCGTCCATCGAGGGGAATGTGGTCGCTTCGGCCGTGTGCCCCAGTCAACTCCTCACATGCGAAGTCGGCAACATTTGGACCGGATCCAGGATTGGTCCCCATAGAGTCACGCCTGAGTGGACAGCTCGAACCAGACGACCTTGCCCGTGGAGAGCCGCGTCGCCCCCCACCGTCTGGCCAGCCGGTTCACCAGGAACAGCCCGCGGCCGCCCTCGTCCGTGTCCCGGGCCCGCCGCTGGCGGGGCAGCTGCGGGGAGTCGTCGCCGACCTCGCACCGCAGCACCTCGGTGCGCAGGAGCCGCAGGGTCACCGGCCGCTCCGCGTACCGAACGGCATTGGTCACCACCTCGCTGACCAGCAGTTCCACCGAGTCGGACAGTTCCTCCAGGCCCCAACGTGCCAGCGCCCTGCGGGCCAGTCGGCGGGCCCGGCCGGGGGCGGAGTCCTCCGGCTCCAGGAACCAGTAGGCGACGTCACTCGGAGCGATCCCGTCGAAACGTGCCGCGAGCAGCGCGATGTCGTCGTCCCGGTCGCCCGGGCCGAGCATGTCCAGCACGTCGTCGCAGAGCGCCTCCAGCGGCGGCGGGTGGTCGGGGCCGGTGAGCTGCGCCGTCGCGGCCAGCCGCTCCCTCAGCTGCTCGATCCCGGTCCACACGTCCCGCAGCCGCGACTCCACCAGCCCGTCCGTGTACAGCAGCAGCGTCGCCCCGGCGGGCGCGTCCAGCTCCACGGCCTCGAAGTCCACCCCGCCCACGCCGATGGGGGCGCCCGGCGGCACCCGCAGGACCTCCGCCCGGCCGCCGAGGTGCAGCAGTATCGGCGGCGGATGGCCGGCGTTGGCGATCGTGATCCGGTGCGACACAGGGTCGTAGACCGCGTACAGGCAGGTCGCCATGCGGTCGGTGCCGAGCCGCTGTGCCTGCTCGTCGAGGTGGTGCAGCACCTCCTGCGGCGGCAGGTCCAGACCGGCGAGGGTCTGGGCCGTCGTCCGCAGCTGGCCCATGATCGCGGCCGAGGTCATCGAGTGGCCCATGACGTCGCCGACGACCAGCGCGACCCGGCTGCCGGGCAGCGGGATGGCGTCGTACCAGTCGCCGCCGACCCGGGCCGTCTCCGCGGCCGGGAGATAGCGCGAGGCCAGCCTTACGCCGGTCGGCTGCGGCAGCCCCTCGGGCAGCATCGTGCGCTGCAGCTCGTCCGCGATGTACGCCTCACGGCCGTACAGGACCGCCTTGTCGATGCCGAGCGCGGTGTGCGTCGCCAGCTGGGCGGCCACGAGCAGATCGTCCGGCTCGAAGGCCGGCCGGTCCGGACGCCGCAGGAAGATCGCGGCGCCGGTGACCCGGCGCCGGCCGCGCAGCGGGGCCAGGATCGCCCGCTGCCCCGCGGGCAGGGTCTTGCCGTCGCCCAGCAGTTCGGGCAGCGCGGCCCGGGCCGCGGCCGAGTCGCCGAAGACCGGGCGCACACCCCGCAGCACCTCCGCGAGCGCACCGCCGGAGATCACCTCGCACAGTTCGGCGGCCGGAGCCACGTCCGCCGGGGTGCCGAGCACCGGCACCTGGGCGCCGCCGATCAGAGCGCCGTCGGTGTCCTCGTCGGTCAAGCGCAACCTGTCGGTCCGGCGGAGCCTCAGCACGAACGGCGCCACCGGCCGCTCGTCGCCCACGGGCAGCGGGTCCCGCAGGTACACCAGGATCGCGTCGGAGAACGTGGGCACCGTGGCCCGGCACAGCCCGAGCACGATCTCGTCCAGGTCTATTCCGCGGGCGATCCGCCGGGTCGCCGCCCCGACGAAACGCAGCCGGTCGCCCTCGCGGCGCGCCAGGCCGGCGGGATCCTGCGGCGGCTCCGGGGGCGCGGTCGGCTGCGGCGGGACCGCGGTGGCCGCGGCCGGCAGGGGGGCGTCGGCGGCGGCCTCCTGCCGCGGCCGGGTGCGCTCCTGCGGCCGGGCAGCCACGGGCTGCCGGCCTTCGTGGGAGGTGGGGTGCTCCGTCACGCCTGGGATTCCGTCCGTCCGGGCCGGTGGTGCGAGGCTGGGAACCGTCCTGCCGATCCTGCCGGGCACGGCACGACCGGCATGACCGGCACGGCGGGTCCCGGCGCCTCGGGTGCCGCTGTGCGCCTCCGGGGGCGGTGACGATCTTGGCTGCGCCGCGGTTCCCGGGACCATCGGGCCAACACGCCCCGGGCCCGGGGCGGCAACGCCCCTGGAAGGTCGATATAGCCCATACCCAATCCGGGCGGGGCGTCGACAGATCGGGGGAGATCCGGGCGCACATCCGGCACGGTTCAGTCCCCCTTGTGATGACTTACGGTCAGTTTTTGTACTGCGCTCAATCGTTGATGCCATGTGGCCTTGCGGAGGACGATCCTACGTTTCAACCCCGGGGGCGCATCAAGGGTCTCACGGCGTCGTCATGCGGACGTGGGTGCGGGGGTCCGATTCCAGTCGGCCGGAAGCTTCGGTACAGGCCAGCTCGGGTCGGGCCGCCACCCCTCCCAGCCGTCGCAGTACGGCGGGCCCCAGTCGCCGATCACCTCGACCGCCTCCAGCCCGGCCGCACGCACCAGCCGCGCCTTTTCCTCGCCCATCAGTCCGGCCGTGCACGCCTGTTCGAGCTCGTCCTCGTCCAGCCACTGCCAGTTGCGGTCCGGCTGCACGGCGATGTCCAGAAAATGATCCTCGGAGTCGATCCCGCCGGACCAACGCAGATGCGGTTCCTCCAGGTTCACGTACCAGTTCCTGAACTGCCAGCCCTGTTCCCAGAAGAGCCACACCGACCACGCGTCGCCGGGTCTGGCCAGCTTCAGCACGCCCGCTCCGGACCAGCGGGCGCGCACGGTCGTCCGGGGCGACGTGTACCGCGTGGCGAGCGGTTCGTGGTGCACGGGCGTCCCGTCGGCGAGCACCGGTTTCACGCACTCGGTGCCCGGGGCCATCCACACCGCCAGCAACTCGTCGGTGTCCCGGACCACGGTCACGGGTCTGCAGATGTGCACGTCGGAGGAGCCGTTGCCGCGATACCGCCAGAGGATCTGCTCCCCCGGCGCCCAGTGCTCAGAGCCCGCCGATCCCGTCATGCAGAGATCCTAGTGCCGCGTCAGGCAACGTTCGCCCCGGCGAGCACCTCAGGGGCGGGTCATCCGCAGCACGTCGAGCGCCTCGTCCAACTGCTCGAGCGTGAGCGCGCCGCGCTCCACGTACCCGCCCTCCAGGACCACTTCACGGATCGTCTTCCGCTCGGCCAGCGACCTCTTGGCGACCTTCGCGGCCTCCTCGTACCCGATGTACTTGTTGAGCGGGGTGACGACGGAGGGGGACGACTCGGCGTACTCGCGGGCCCGCTCCTCGTCCGCCGTGATGCCGTCCACGGTGCGCCCGGCGAGCAGCCGGGACGCGCTCGCGAGCAACCGCACCGACTCCAGCAGGTTCTTGGCCATCACCGGGAGCATCACGTTCAGCTCGAAGTTGCCCGCCGCGCCCGCCACCGCGACCGTCGTGTCGTTGCCCATGACCTGGGCTGCCACCATGAGGACGGCCTCGGGGACGACCGGGTTGACCTTGCCCGGCATGATCGAGGAACCCGGCTGGAGGTCGGGCAGCCGGATCTCGGCGAGCCCGGTGCGCGGCCCGCTCGCCATCCAGCACAGATCGTTCGAGATCTTGGTGAGCGAGACGGCGATCGTCCGCAGCTGGCCGCTCGTCTCGACCAGCCCGTCCCTGGCGCCCTGTGCCTCGAAGTGGTTGCGCGCCTCGGTCAGCGGCAGCCCGGTCGTCCGCGCCACCTCGGCGATGACCGCTGCCGGGAACCCGGGAGGTGTGTTGATGCCCGTGCCCACCGCCGTACCGCCGAGCGGGAGTTCGGCCAGCCGCGGCAGCGACGCGTTCAGCCGTTCGATCCCGTACCGGATCTGCGCCGCGTAGCCGCCGAACTCCTGGCCGAGAGTCACCGGTGTCGCGTCCATCAGGTGCGTACGGCCGGACTTCACCACGCCGGCGAACTCCCCGGCCTTGCGCTCCAGCGCCAACGCCAGTTGCTCCAGCGCGGGAACCAGGTCCCTCGTCACGGCCGCCGTCGCGGCGATGTGGATCGAGGAGGGGAAGACGTCGTTGGACGACTGCGAGGCGTTGACGTGGTCGTTGGGGTGCACGTCGCGGCCGAGGCGCTCGCTCGCCAGGGTGGCCAGGACCTCGTTCATGTTCATGTTGGACGACGTCCCCGAGCCGGTCTGGAAGACGTCGACGGGGAAGTGGTCGTCCCAGCGGCCCTCGGCGACCTCCGTGGCCGCGTCCTGGACGGCCCGGGCGATGTCCTCGTCCAGCACGCCGAGCTCCGCGTTGACCTTGGCGGCGCCTGCCTTGATCCGGGCCAGCGCCTCCACATGGGCGCGTTCCAGCCGTTGTCCGGAGATCGGGAAGTTCTCCACGGCCCGCTGGGTCTGGGCCCGCCACTTGGCGGCTTCCGGCACCCGCACCTCCCCCATGGAGTCGTACTCGATCCGGTGACGGCCTGCGGTCTCGCTCGCGTCGGACATCCTCAAACCTCCTGAACACGGTCAGCACGCCCCTGGTTCCGGGTATTCCCGAGCGTGCACCCGGCCAGTAGAAGGCCTCGACGGCACCGGACCGGGGAGGCGGCACCGCCGGGGAGCCGCGTCTCAGCGGCCCGGAGGCGGGGCGGGACACGGAAGAGGGCCCCGCCGCAGCGGAGCGGCGCGGCCCTCTCGGGTGCTGTGGTGCGGGTCCGGGGACCCTCCGGTTCCGGTCGTCCGAACCCGGACCGGACCGGACCGGACCGGACCGGGCCGGACCCGGGCTCAGGCCAGGCCGGGGCCGCGGACCGGGATGGTGGTGAAGGTCGGCGCGGGCGCGGGGTCCTGGAAGAAGTCGCCGCCCTTGTCGTCGACGACGATGAAGGCGGGGAAGTCCTCGACCTCGATCTTCCAGACGGCCTCCATACCGAGCTCCTCGTACTCGACGACCTCGACCTTCTTGATGCAGTCCTGCGCGAGGCGCGCCGCGGGGCCGCCGATCGAGCCGAGGTAGAAGCCGCCGTGCTCCTTGCAGGCGTCCGTGACCTGCTTGCTGCGGTTGCCCTTGGCCAGCATGACCTTGGAGCCGCCCGCCGCCTGGAACTGCTCGACGTAGGAGTCCATGCGCCCGGCCGTCGTCGGGCCGAAGGAGCCGGACGCGTAACCGTCCGGGGTCTTGGCGGGACCGGCGTAGTAGACCGGGTGGTCCTTGAGGTACCGGGGCATCGCCTCGCCCGCGTCCAGCCGCTCCTTGATCTTGGCGTGCGCGATGTCGCGGGCCACGACGAGCGGACCGGTGAGCGAAAGCCGGGTCTTGACCGGGTACTTGGTCAGCTCGGCGAGGATCTCGTCCATCGGCTGGTTGAGGTCGATCTTCACGACGTCGCCGCCCTCGTCGAGGTGCTCGTCCGTCGTCTCCGGCAGGAAGCGCGCCGGGTCCGTCTCCAGCTGCTCCAGGAAGACGCCCTCGGCGGTGATCTTCGCCACGGCCTGGCGGTCGGCGGAGCAGGACACGGCGATCGCCACGGGGCAGGAGGCGCCGTGCCGCGGGAGCCGCACCACCCGCACGTCGTGGCAGAAGTACTTGCCGCCGAACTGCGCGCCGATGCCGATCTTCTGGGTCAGCTCGAAGACCTTCTCCTCCAGGTCCTTGTCCCGGAAGCCGTGGCCGAGGGCCGAACCCTCCTCCGGCAACTCGTCCAGGTAGTGCGCGGAGGCGTACTTCGCGGTCTTGAGCGCGTGCTCGGCCGACGTGCCGCCGACGACGACGGCCAGGTGGTACGGGGGGCACGCGGAGGTGCCCAGCGAGCGGATCTTCTCCTCCAGGAACTTCATCATGGAGGCTTCGTTCAGGACCGCCTTGGTCTCCTGGTAGAGGAAGGACTTGTTGGCGGAGCCGCCGCCCTTGGCCATGAAGAGGAACTTGTACGCGCCGCCGTCGGTGGCGTACAGCTCGATCTGCGCGGGCAGGTTCGAGCCGGTGTTCTTCTCCTCCCACATGGTGAGCGGGGCCATCTGCGAGTAGCGCAGGTTGAGCTCGGTGTAGGCGTCGAAGATGCCGCGGCTCAGCGCCTCCGCGTCGCCGCCCTCGGTCAGTACGTTCTGCCCGCGCTTGCCCATGACGATCGCCGTGCCGGTGTCCTGGCACATGGGGAGCACGCCGGCGGCCGCGATGTTCGCGTTCTTGAGCAGGTCCAGCGCGACGAACTTGTCGTTCGACGAGGCCTCGGGGTCGTCGATGATCTTGCGCAGCTGGGCGAGGTGCGCCGGGCGGAGGTAGTGCTGGATGTCGTGGACGGCCTCCTCGGCGAGCTTGCGCAACGCCTCCGGTTCGACCTTGAGGAACGTACGTCCGTCGGCCTCGAAGGTGGAGACGCCTTCGGCGGTCACCAGGCGGTAGGGCGTGGTGTCCTCGCCCAGCGGGAGCAGATCGGTGTACTCGAACGCAGGGCGGGTCGGACGGGAGACAGGGGGCATTGCGGCCATTCCTCACTCGGCAGACGGCGGCTGGCATCCATTGGCAGCGCGCCCACAAGCGTAAGACGCCCCCCGCCGTCCGGGATTGTGAGGTAGGGCTCAGTCCGCTCCGGCGGCGCCCGGGCCCGTGCCCTCGGTCCGGGGTGCCCGGTCCGGGATCATGCACGGCGGGCGCGCGGACGCCGGCACCGGCGCGGCTGCGACGGTCCGGGCGACGGTCCGGGCGACGGGACGCGAGGGTGCCGCGCGCGGCCACTAGTCGCGATCTATCGCGTTTCGCTAGGGTGTTGCCGTGGACCTCGACAAGCATGATTCAGCGGCCCCCGGTCGCGGACAGCCCCAGAAACCGGTCGTGCCCGCCGAGCCCGCGGACCCCGCCGGGGCGATCCGCGCCTCCGACGCGGATCGCGACAGGACCGCGGACATCCTCAGGGAGGCCCTGGCCGAGGGCCGGCTCGACGCCGAGGAGCACGCCGAGCGGATCGACGCGGTCTACCGTGCCAAGACCGTCGGCGAGCTGGAGCCGATCGTCCGCGACCTCCCCGCGAACCGGCCGCCCCGTCAGGAGCCCGCCCCGTACGCGTACGACCCCGACGCCTCCGCCGGCCCCGCCGAGAACCTCGTCGCCGTCTTCTCCAGCTCCACCCGCAAGGGCCGCTGGCGCGTCGGCGCCCGGACCCAGGCGTTCTCGCTCTTCGGCAACATCGAGATCGACCTGACCGAGGCCATGTTCGGCCAGCGGCTCACCGTCATCAACGCGACCTCGATCTTCGGCAATGTGGAGGTGCGCGTTCCCGAGAACATCTCGCTGCGCGGCAGCGGCACGGGCGTCTTCGGCAACTTCGAGGTCGTCACCCTGGAGGCGGCCGACCCGGAGGCCCCGGTGGTGGTCGTCAACGGCTATTCCGTTTTCGGCAATGTGGAGGCCAAGCCGAAGCGCGGCAAACGCATCGCGGACCTCCACGACCGGCTGCGCAAGCATCTGGGGCACTGACCGGCGGGTGGGCGGGAACGGCCGTCCGTAGTTCCGGCGTTCGGAACCCGGCGCCACTCAGTGCATAGGAGCGCGCACAGCGGGTAGGCCTTGCTGCATCGTCTCTCGCTCGCGAAGCCGTCGTCAGGAGTAGACCGTGCTGCAACTGCCGCATCAGTCCCTGCAGGTAGCCGTTCCGCCCCAGCGTTCTGCCGCTCGGGAAGACCAGGACGCGCCGTGGCACTCGGAGGCGGTGTGCCGCCGGGACGAAGCCGGGCTGTTCTTCGCGCCTTCCAAGGAACCGACGGCCGCGCGGCTCTCGCGAGAGGACGCCGCCAAGCGGGTCTGCGCCCGCTGCCCGGTCATGGTCGAGTGCCGGGAGCACGCGCTGCTCCAGCCCGAGCCGTACGGCGTGTGGGGCGGCCTGACCGCGGCCGAGCGCAGGGTCGTCCTGGCCCGTCGCCGGCGGCGCGAGACGGAGACCAAGAAGGCGGCGTCGGCCGCCTGACGGAGACCGCGGCACCCGGGCACACGCGGAGAGGGGTGCTCCCACCGCACAACGGGGGCACCCCTCTCCGTGCGTCGTGTCCGCGTCCGGTGTCCTCCCGGGCGCGGCCTACTTGGCGCGGTCGAAGTCGATGGCGCTGTAGGCGCGCAGCTTCGACAGCCGGTGGGTCGAGTCGATCTGCCGGATCGTGCCCGACTTGGAGCGCATGACCAACGACTGCGTGGTCGCGGTCGCGGAGCGGTAGCGCACGCCGCGCAGCAGTTCGCCGTCCGTGATGCCGGTCGCGACGAAGAACACGTTGTCCCCGCTGACCAGGTCGTCCATGAGGAGCACGCGGTCCAGGTCGTGTCCGGCGTCGAGGGCGCGCTGCCGCTCCTCCTCGTCCTTCGGCCACAGCTTGCCCTGGATCGTGCCGCCGAGGCACTTGATCGCGCACGCGGTGATGATGCCCTCCGGCGTGCCGCCGATGCCCATCAGCATGTCGACGCCGGTGCCCTCGCGCACGGCCATGATCGCGCCGGCGACGTCGCCGTCCGAGATGAACTTGATCCGCGCGCCCGTCTCGCGGATCTCCTTGACGATGCCCTCGTGGCGGGGGCGGTCGAGGATGACGACGGTGACGTCCTCGGGGGAGGAGTTCTTCGCCTTGGCGACCCGGCGGATGTTCACCGAGACCGGGGCGTTGATGTCGACGAAGTCGGCGGCCTCGGGACCGGTGACCAGCTTGTCCATGTAGAAGACCGCGGACGGGTCGAACATGGTGCCGCGGTCGGCGGCCGCGAGCACCGCGATCGCGTTCGGCATGCCCTTGGCGGTGAGCGTCGTGCCGTCGATCGGGTCCACGGCGATGTCGCACTCGGCGCCGGTCCCGTCGCCGATCCGCTCGCCGTTGAACAGCATCGGGGCTTCGTCCTTCTCGCCCTCGCCGATCACGACGACACCGTTCATCGACACGGTGCTGACGAGGGTCCGCATGGCTTTGACGGCCGCGCCGTCCGCGCCGTTCTTGTCGCCGCGGCCGACCCAGCGGCCGGCGGCCATGGCGGCGGCCTCGGTGACCCGGACGAGCTCCAGGGCGAGGTTGCGGTCCGGGGCCTCGGGCGAGACCTCGAGCTGGGACGGAAGATGATTCTCGGTCATCGGAGCGCACCTTTCTGTACGACGACGGCCGGTTGAAGAGGGTGCTGCGACTCTATCGGTACGTCGACAAAATGAGCAGAGGGGCCCACGTTTGAGCAGTCAACCTTGATGCGACCATAGTGCGGTGGCAGGCAAGCGAGGCAACCAGACAGTGCGCGGAATGATCCAGTCGATGACGGTCATCTGCGCCTTCGCAGGCGTCATCTACTTCTTCATTCCGCACGACGACTCCCTGGACCCGATCCAGCCCGTCGACTACGGCGTGGAGCTCACGACGGCACGCCGGGCGGCACCCTACCCGGTTGCGGCACCGGCCGGGCTGCCCGCGGGGTGGAAGCCGACCTCGGTGACCTTCCGGCGGGAGGACGGCCATGCCTGGCACATCGGGTTCCTGGACCCGGACGGGCAGTACGTGGCGGTCGAGCAGTCCACGGAACCGCCGCGGAAGTACGTCCCGAGGGTCACCCGGCAGGCGGCCCTGACCGAGCGCACCCAGCAGGTGGGCGGGGAGTCCTGGCAGCGCTGGGAGGGCCCCAAGTACGACGCGCTGGTCCGCACCGACAAGGGCTCCACGACCGTGGTGACGGGCACGGCCTCGTACGAGCGGCTCGCGCAGATGGCCGCGGCGCTCGACTCGCGGACCGGCGCCTCGCCGTCGCCCACTCCGCCGGCCTCCTGATCCGGTGATCCGGGACGCACGGCGGCCGCCGGCCCGATCGGCACGGTGGTGACCGGGCCGGCCCCGGACCGCGGGCGCCGTTCGCCCCGGCCCCGGGTCGCCCCCTGGGCGGTTCGCCCGCCCGGACCGCTCGACACCGGTCGCTCCGGCCGCGCACGGTTTCCTCGGGCCGCGCACCGGTCCCCCGGGCATGGCGAGGCCGCCGCACCGAAGCGGTGCGGCGGCCTGGTGCCGCGGTGTGTCCCGGTGGCGGCGGACGGTCCCGCCGGGCGCGGCGCGACGGTCAGACGGTGGTGACGACCTCGTCGAACGCCAGCCGCGGCGAACGCGGGAACCAGGCGCCCTCGCCGGGCTTGCCGATGTTGACGACCATCAGCGGGGTGTGGTCGTCGTCCAGGAACTCCTTCTGCACGCCGGCGAAGTCGAGGCCGGTCATGGGGCCGGCCGCCAGGCCGGCGGCGCGGACGCCGACGATGAAGTACGCGGCCTGGAGCGCGGCGTTCAGTACGGCGGACCGCTCACGGACCGGCCGCTCGGCGAAGAACGCGTCCTTGGCCTGCGGGAAGTGCGGGAACAGCTCCGGCAGCTTCTCGTGGAACTCGTTGTCGGCGGCGAGGATCGCGACCAGCGGAGCGGTGGCGGTCTTCGGCCGGTTGCCCTCGGCCATGTGCTTCACCAGGCGCGCGCGGGCCTCGGCGGTACGGACCAGAACGACCCGCAGCGGCGACTGGTTGAAGGCGGTGGGGCCGTACTTGACCAGGTCGTAGATCGCCTGGACCTGCTCCTCGGTCACCGGCTCGTCGGTGAAGGTGTTCGCGGTGCGGGCCTCGCGGAAGAGGAGGTCCTGGGCGGCGGGGTCGAGAACGAGGGACATGCTGCTTACCTTCCGATGAGCAAAGAGGATCAAGCTGAGCCCTCACCGTAGGACCGGAATAGATTAAGATTCAACTATTCAGGCCTTCGGGTGAGCCAAGTCACTCAACTTTCAATAACTCAACATTCAACTAAAACGGGTTCGCGCTTATGCCCGCCCCTGGACGTGAAGCCCGCAGCGCCCCGCCGTCCGGCGCGTCCGCTGCCTGCGAGGTGCCCCAGCGGTGGCCGGTCGGCGTCTCAGCCGGCCGCGTCGCTCTCGTCCCGGCCGCCACCGGCACCCGCCCCGGGGGCGCCCGCCGCCCCGTCCTGGGGTCGGCCCCGCTCCGCCAATGCCGCGTCCAGCCGCGCGCGGGCGCCGTCGAGCCAGCGGCGGCACACCTTCGCCAGCTCCTCGCCGCGCTCCCACAGCGCCAGGGACTCCTCCAGCGTCGTGCCGCCCGCCTCAAGCTGGCGTACGACCTCGATCAGCTCGTCCCGCGCCTGCTCGTAGCCGAGCGCGCCCTCGTCGGTGCTGGCCGTCATGTGATCCACCCTCGATTCCGCCTGTTGTCGTCCGGCCCTGCGCGCGCAGGCCGCTTCCCCCGGGGCCGGAGGCCGCGCCACGTCCCACCGTGCCGCTCAGCCGCCCGTCACCCGGACCCGGAACTCGCCCTCGGCGACCCGCGCCCGCAGCTCCTCGTCCGCCGCCACCTCGGCGGCCGCGCGCACCACCGTGCCGTCCTCGCGTTGCAGCACCGCGTACCCCCGCTCCAGCGTCGCCGCCGGCGACAGCGCGACGACGCGCGCGTGGGTGTGGGACAGCTCGGAGTCCGCGCGGTCCAGCAGGTGCCCCAGAACCCGTCGGCTGCGGGCGGCCAGGGCGTCCGTCTCGTGTTCGCGCTCCTCCACCATCCGGTGCGGATGTTCCATGACCCGCCGGTGCAGACAGTGCTGCAGGCCGCGTTCCTCGCGCTCCAGCAGGCCGCGGACCGTCCGCAGCGCGCGGTCCCGCAGCGCCTGCACCCGGTCCAGCTCCTCGCCGACGTCGGGGACGACCTTCTTCGCGGCGTCGGTCGGCGTCGAGGCCCGCAGATCGGCCACCAGATCGAGCAGCGGGGAGTCCGGCTCGTGCCCGATCGCGGACACCACGGGCGTACGGCAGTCGGCGACCGCGCGCACCAGCTGCTCGTCCGAGAACGGCAGCAGGTCCTCCACGCTGCCACCGCCGCGCGCCACGACGATCACGTCCACCCCGGCGTGTTCGTCCAGCTCCTTCACCGCCTGGATCACCTGGGGCACCGCACGCACGCCCTGCACGGCGACGTTGCGCACCTCGAAGCGGACGGCGGGCCAACGCCGCCGGGCGTTCTCCAGCACGTCCCTCTCGGCCGCCGAGGCCCGGCCGCAGACCAGGCCGATCAGCTGAGGCAGGAACGGCAGCGGCTTCTTGCGGTCCGGTGCGAAGAGCCCCTCGGCGCCCAGGGAGCGCTTCAGCCGCTCCAGTCGAGCCAGCAGCTCTCCGATACCGACCGGCCTTATCTCGGCGGCCCGGAGCGAGAGCTGCCCGCGCGGGGCGTACCACTCCGGCTTCGCGTGGACGACCACCCGCGCGCCCTCGGCGACGGCGTCCGCGACCGCGTCGAACACCTGCCGGTAGCAGGTGACGCTGACCGAGATGTCGTACGCGGGGTCGCGCAGCGTCAGGAAGACCACTCCGGCGCCCGGACGGCGCGACAGCTGGGTGATCTGCCCCTCGACCCAGACCGCGCCTAGCCGGTCGATCCACCCCCCGATGAGCCGTGACACCTCGCCGACGGGCAGGGGGGCTTCGGCTGACGTAGTGAGACCCATGCCCGCGAGCGTAGCGGCAGCCTCCGACACGCCCGGGCCGACGGCACCGCGCCCACTGCGCCGGGGGCGACGGCTCCGCTTCCTCCCCTCCCGGGTCGGCGGCAGCGCGCCCGGCCGTGTCCGGGCCGTGACCGCCACGTCCCGTGCGGCCCGGTCCCGAGCCCCGGAGACGTCCCGTGCGGCCCGGTCCCCGCGCCCCGCGTCCCGCCCTTCCCGGCACAGGCGTCGGCGCCGGCGTCGGTACCGGCGTCCGTCATGGGAGCCTCCGTCCTCGTACGTCCCGCCCCTCGGAAGGGATCACGAGGCGTGGTCGCGGACCCGTACCGGTCCTCAGCCTGTGGGCGATCGTTGGGCCGTCGGGCGCGCCCTTACGATGGGGGCATGACTGCAACGAACGCCCGCCGCGTCCTGCTCGCCGCACCCCGTGGCTACTGTGCGGGCGTGGACCGTGCCGTGATCGCCGTGGAGAAGGCCCTCGAGCAGTACGGCGCGCCGATCTACGTCCGCCACGAGATCGTCCACAACAAGTACGTCGTGCAGACCCTGGAGAAGAAGGGCGCGATCTTCGTCGAGACGACGGAGGAGGTCCCCGAGGGCTCCATCGTCATGTTCTCGGCGCACGGTGTGGCCCCGGTCGTCCACGAGGAGGCCGCCGAGCGGAAGCTGGCCACCATCGACGCGACCTGCCCCCTGGTGACGAAGGTCCACAAGGAGGCCGTGCGGTACGCGAAGGACGACTTCGACATCCTCCTCATCGGCCACGAGGGCCACGAGGAGGTCATCGGCACCACCGGCGAGGCCCCGGACCACATCACCCTGGTCGACGGCCCCCAGGACGTGGACAGGGTCGAGGTCCGCGACCCGTCCCGGGTGGTCTGGCTGTCCCAGACCACGCTCTCCGTCGACGAGACGATGGAGACCGTCGACCGGCTGAAGACCAAGTTCCCGCTGCTGGTCTCCCCGCCGAGCGACGACATCTGCTACGCCACGCAGAACCGCCAGATCGCGGTCAAGCAGATGGGTGCCGAGGCTGACCTGGTGATCGTCGTCGGCTCGCAGAACTCCTCCAACTCCAAGCGGCTCGTCGAGGTCGCCCTGGGCGCGGGCGCCCGCGACGCCCACCTCGTGGACTACGCGCACGAGATCGACGAGACCTGGCTGGACGGCGTCTCGACCGTGGGCGTCACCTCGGGCGCGTCGGTGCCCGAGGTGCTCGTCGAGGAGGTCCTGGAGTGGCTGACACGGCGCGGCTTCGAGGACGTCGAGATCGTCAAGGCGGCCGAGGAGTCGATCACGTTCTCGCTGCCGAAGGAGCTCCGCCGCGACCTGCGCGCCGAGGCGTCGTCGCTCGTCGAGGACTGACGGCCCGGGCCGGGAGCGGGAGGCCGGGCCCTCCGCAGGGCCCCGGTGCGACCTGGGGAAGTCCGGAGAAGGTCCCCTCGTCGGGGAGTGACGGTCAGCCCTTCCTCGTAACGTTGTGTCCATGAACGTCTTCGGAGTGGACATCGGCGGATCGGGGATCAAAGGCGCCCCCGTGGACCTGGACCGCGGCGACCTCGCCGAGCCCCGCCACAAGGTACTCACCCCCCACCCGGCCGCGCCCGAACCGGTGGCCGACTGCGTCGCGGAGGTGGTGCGGCACTTCGGCTGGTCGGGCCCCGTGGGGGTCACCTTCCCCGGAGTGGTCACCGGCTCGGTCATCCGTACGGCCGCCAACGTCGACAAGAACTGGATCGACGTCGACGCAGTCGGACTGCTGCGCGAGCGGATCGGCCTGCCGGTGACCGTGCTCAACGACGCGGACGCGGCCGGAGTGGCCGAGATGACCTTCGGCGCGGGCAAGGGTCGCAAGGGCACGGTGATGCTGCTGACCCTCGGCACGGGCATCGGCAGCGCGCTCTTCCTCGACGGCAGGCTCGTGCCGAACACGGAGCTCGGCCATCTGGAGCTGAACCACCACGAGGCCGAGAAGCGGGCGTCGACCAAGGTCAAGGAGGACGAGGGGCTGAGCTGGGAGCACTGGGCCCGCCGGGTCCAGAAGTACCTGGCCCACCTGGAGATGCTGTTCTCGCCCGAGTTGTTCATCATCGGCGGCGGCGTGAGCCGCAAGGCGGACAAGTTCATCCCGCTGCTCCACCACATCCGGGCGGAGATCGTCCCGGCCCAGCTGCAGAACAACGCGGGGATCGTCGGAGCGGCGATGACGGCGGCGGCCGTGCACGGCTGACGAGCACGGCCGGTCCGCGCCCGCCGACCGGCGATCCGGCCGAACGGCACGGCACACGCGGGGAGGCGCCCGTCACTCAGGTGACGGGCGCCTCGTCGTCGGGTGCCGTGAGGTGCCGCGGGCGTCCCCTCAGGCCCGGCGCGGTGCCCGGGGTCCTCAGATCCGGCGCGGCGGCTCCTCAGGCCCGGCGCGGCGGCCCGGACGGCCGGCGGGAACGGCGCCGGGTCGTCATCAGCCGGATCTTCCGCACGGTCGCGATCAGCCCGGCGACGAGCGTGCCCCCGTACAGCCAGCCCGCCTGCACGGCCAGCGCGGTGACCACGGCCATGATCTGGACGCCGATGCCCCCGGACCCGCCGGTCCCCTCCGAACCTCCCGTGATCGGTAGCAGCCCCACGGCGAAGGCGATCGGCACGCTGATCGGCGCGGTGACCAGGTCCGCGCTCCGTACCCAGAACGCGGTCAGGGCGCTCACCGGCAGGAACAGCACCCCGTACACGACGGCCGAGCCGTCGAACAGCAGCTGGTCGAGCGAGCCGATCACCAGCATGAGGACGCAGACGAACAGTCCGGCGCCGAGCCCGGTCAGCCGCGGGTTCGGCAGTCTGCGCAGGGCGGCCACCAGCGGGGGGCCCTGGCGCGCGGGCCGTGCGCCCGGCCGCTTGCCGGGCCGTTGCGGGGTTTCCGGCTGCCCCGCCCCGCCGGGCCGGGCAGTGACCCGGTACACCGAGGCACCCTCGATGAGGGCTTCCTTGGAGAGGGGGGCCTGCTGCGAAAGAGGGGCCTGCGGCCGCAGCCGCCTCGACGAGGTACCAGTCCTTTGCTGCTCCACGTGACCAAACGTAGGTCGCGATGGGCGATCAGTACGTCACGGGACACGCCCTTTGGGTGAGCTTGGTCAAGAGTTCGAGACATCGCACGCGTGACGTACTCCGTCGGGCCGCCCGTAAACTGGGGGATCGGCCCACTCCCGGGTCCGGCCACCAGCCAGTCCTCACTCCAGGAAGTCGCCAACGTGTCGCTCACGATCGGAATCGTCGGTCTGCCGAATGTCGGCAAGTCGACCCTGTTCAACGCCCTGACCAAGAACGACGTGCTGGCGGCCAACTACCCGTTCGCCACCATCGAGCCCAATGTGGGCGTGGTCGGTGTCCCCGACGCCCGGCTCGGCAAGCTGGCCGAGATCTTCGGCTCGCAGCGGGTCCTGCCCGCGACGGTCGACTTCGTCGACATCGCCGGCATCGTCCGGGGCGCCAGCGAGGGCGAGGGTCTGGGCAACAAGTTCCTGGCGAACATCCGCGAGTCCGACGCGATCTGCCAGGTCATCCGGGCCTTCGAGGACGAGAACGTGGTCCACGTCGACGGCAAGGTCTCGCCCAAGGACGACATCGAGACGATCAACACCGAGCTGATCCTGGCCGACCTCCAGACCATCGAGAAGGTCCTGCCGCGACTCCAGAAGGAGTCCCGGATCAAGAAGGACGTGGCGCCGAAGGTCGCGGCGGTCGAGGCGGCCAAGGAGATGCTCGAGAAGGGCGACACCCTCTTCTCCCAGGGCATCGTCCAGGGCTCGGAGAACGCGGAACTCCTGCACGACCTGCACCTGCTCACCACCAAGCCGTTCCTCTACGTCTTCAACGTCGACGAGGACGAGCTGACGGACGACGCCTTCAAGGACGAGCAGCGCGCACTGGTCGCCCCGGCCGAGGCGATCTTCCTCAACGCCAAGCTGGAGGCGGACCTCGCCGAGCTCGACGAGGAGGACGCCATGGAACTCCTCCAGTCCGTCGGCGCGGAGGAGCCCGGCCTCGCCACGCTGGCCCGCGTCGGCTTCAACACGCTGGGCCTGCAGACCTACCTCACGGCGGGCCCCAAGGAGTCCCGCGCCTGGACGATCAAGAAGGGCGCCACGGCCCCCGAGGCGGCCGGTGTGATCCACACCGACTTCCAGAAGGGCTTCATCAAGGCCGAGGTCGTCTCCTTCGCCGACCTGGTCGACACCGGCTCGGTCGCCGACGCCCGCGCGGCGGGGAAGGCGCGCATGGAGGGCAAGGACTACGTGATGCAGGACGGGGACGTGGTGGAGTTCCGCTTCAACGTTTAGTGTCTGCCATAGCATCGATGTAGCGATCTGGCAAACGTGCAGGTCAGACGGGGTTGGTCCCATTCGGGGTCGGCCCCGTCGTTGTATCCGGTGCTGGATCCGTGCTGGATTTCCTGACGTCTCGTCACCTGTCGTCATCCCTGGTCATCCGTACCGTTGCTGGATCGGCGCTGGATGTGACTGACGGGGCGTCAGTGGGATCGGCCGGGGTCCGGTGAAACCTGTAGCCAGAGGGCCACTGCGGGGCGGCTGGGGCGGTGACTGGGGTGGCGTGGCGCGCTCTTTCCCGCAATATCGTCGATCCGGGCTGCCGCGCGGCCCGTCGTGACGGGTGGCCGGCAGCCGGGAGAACAGGCCGTGGGGGTCAGAGCTGATGTTGGCCAGAACGTCCAGTTACAGCCTGTTGCCGATCAAGTACCCGCGATAGCCTGTCCTGTGCCCTGTACGGCACAATCGGCGGCACGCGAGGGGGATCGTGGAGGGGCGCGACGCGCGAGGGCACTACGAGGAGTTGGCAGCCGAATACGACGAGCACTGGGTCTATGGTCCGGACTACATTCCCTGGATGTCCGGCCGGATCGCTGAGGCGCTGCGGCTCGGCCCCACGGACCGGATCGCCGACATCGGCTCCGGTACGGGCCTGTTCGCTAGGGAAGTGGCCAAGCGGCTCCAGCCTCACCGTCCCGTTCTGTGCGTCGATCCTTCCGAGGCGATGCTCGGTCAGCTCGGAATGCCGCCTCCGGCCGACCTGACACCAATCGTTGCTTCTGCCGAGGACATCGCAGAAGGGCGTACACGACTGCCATACGAGCAGCTCGATGCGATGTGGCTGAAAGAGTCGGTGCATCATGTGGCCGATCCGGCGCACACGCTTCGCGGCCTGGCCGACCGGCTGGCGCCCGGAGGCCGGCTGCTGGTGGTGATGCTTCCGGCCACCATCCAGTACCCGCTGTTCGAGGCGGCCCTCGCGCGCTTCGAGGAACTGCAGCCGGACCCGGCCGTTATCGAGGGGCACTTGCGAGCTGTCGGGCTGTCGGCCGGTCTCAGCCATGTCGAGCATGAGCTGCGCATCGATCGGGACAAGTACCTCGGCATGGTGCGTGCCCGCTATATGTCCCTGCTGTCCACCTTCAGCGACAGCGAGATCGAGAAGGGCATCGAGGAGATGCGGGTCGCTCATCCGGAGCCTGTGCTCGTGTTTCCGGACCGGTTCGCGTTCATCCTCGGCCGGCGAGGTGGGGAGTCGGCGTGAGCACCATGGTCGATGAACGGCTGCGGCGCCTACGGAGTGAACTCGACGACCACTCGCGGATCGCCGATCGGTTGGGGCTTGATCTGGAGCGGCCGTTACGGTCGCTCAATGACGGCTATCCCGAGAACGCGGTTGCCCTGGTCGGGAAACTGACCGAGAAGCTGCTCAAGGAGCTGTGGCGCCATCATGGCGTCGAGGGCGATCCTTCGACGAAGGCCTTGAACGATCTGGTCAAGCGCTGCCGGCCGTACATTCGCAGCAGCACGGTTCTGGATGCGCTCGAGGACATTCGTCGGCTGCGCAACCGGTCCACACACGACGGGTACGACATAGGTGACGAGGACGGGCTGCTGGCGGTCCGCAGGCTCGTGGACGTGCTGGTCTGGTTCACCAATACAGGGAGCGCGGCCCTGCTCGGGGGCGAGCCCGACGTGGCGCCCGAGGTGGCGCGCCGCTGCGAGTTTCTTGCCGGGTTGTACGTCACGCTCGGCTACCGGCAGGCGAAGCGGTTCGTCCTCAGCCCGGACACGGTGTACCAGTTGTTCTGCCGTGAGTCGGGGATGCGGCTGGAATACGTGGAGTTGATGCTCTCCCGGGACGCCGACGACCTGAGCACCGTCCTGGCCTCCAGTGGTGGCGAGCTGTTACGCACCCGGCTGCCCAAGCTCACCCGATTCGTCGTCCTGGACGAAGACGGCGGTGCGGCACCCGGCGCCCTCCATCATATCTTGGGGCTCGACTTCCGTATCGTGCGTTACGACGGCTTTGTCGACACCATCGTCAATCTCGACATCCACCTCGCCGAACTCACCTCCGCGGTGAACCCGGAGGATCCGAGGGCCGCTGTCGCCGCGGCGGCGTTGACCACCGACCCGCGCACCGGTGAGTCGAGGACGGAGCAGTGCGGCGACGCGGCGGAGGTCTTGACGCGTCTGGTGCGCGGCAGTGCGAACGTCCTGGTCACCGGTCGTCCGGGGAGCGGCAAGAGCACGCTCTTGCGCTCGCTGGCCGTCAACCCGGAGATCCGCCGCTTCCGCTTCTACTTCGACCTCGGTCTCAAACCGAAGGACGAACCGTTCCCCGAGTACGCGGCCCGCCTTCTCGCCCCGGCCATGACGTCGGACCGCTCACGTGCCTACGAACTCTTCCTCTACCTCATCCGTTCCGGGACCGCACTGTGCGTGCTCGATGCCGTCGACGAGGGCGTCGAGGTACCAAGCCCTGCCGGTTTCCTGCG
This sequence comes from Streptomyces marianii, assembly GCF_005795905.1. Classification (NCBI taxonomy): domain Bacteria; kingdom Bacillati; phylum Actinomycetota; class Actinomycetes; order Kitasatosporales; family Streptomycetaceae; genus Streptomyces; species Streptomyces marianii. The sequence goes on along the minus strand of NZ_VAWE01000001.1, from coordinate 3,006,949 downwards.
GCTCTTCACCGATCTCGCGGCCGTGCTGTCCGCCGAATCGGCGGTGGTCATGAGTTCACGGGTGTCCTTCCTCGCGGACTCACCCCAGGTACGTCAGCTGCTGGACAGCGGCGCGGGCCGCTCCGAGCAGCTGGTCGAGCAGATGTACGCGAACGGCGTCGACCCGTCACGCGTGCCGCACTTCCACGTCGTACGGCTGGCCGAACCCGAGGCAACCCCTCTCGAGACGCGCCTCACCACGGCGCTGAATCTTCCCGCGGGGAAGCCGCTCGCGGACATCCTCGGCGCTCACATCACGCGGACGCTGGCCGAGCGTGGGCAGCCCGACCTGGAGCAGCGGCTGCCCGCCGCGTTCGGACATGCCTTCCTCACCGACCGCACCGTGTTCTCCCTTCTCGACATCCACCGGCAGCTGGGAGCCAACGCATTCACGGACGGGCGCCTCGATCGCGACGCCTGTGTCCTCGCTCCGCTGCTGCGGCCCGCCGGCCCCGATCACGTTGCCTTCGTGCACACGGCGTACCAGGAACTACTGGCTGCCAGGTTTCTCGCTGAGCCGGCGAACCAGGACCTGGCAGCGGACCTTCCCGGCGGTGCCTTCCTCACCGAGCAGGTGCGCGCATTCCTCGCCGGTATGCCCGGCAGTCCGGAGACGGACGACTGCGTGCTGCCCGCCGGGGCGTACCTGGTCGGGCCGGTCGAACGGCTGCTGATCCGCCGCGTCGAGCGTCCCGTACGCTTCGACGGCCATGCCGTGACCGTCGCACGCTACCGCCGCTTCCTCGACGCCCTCGACACGGACGGCACCTCGGAGTGGGACCACCCCGACCAGCCGGCCAACGCCACACACCGCCCCTGGACCGACCGGCTGCGCCGGCCCGACTACTACGAGAATCCGCGCTACGACGCTCACCCTGCCATCTGCGTCAACTGGTGGAGCGCATACGCCTTCGCCGCGTTCGAGGGCAAGCGGCTGCCGACCTCCCTCGAGTGGGAGGCCGCCGCCCGTGGCACCGACGGACGCCTTTTCCCCTGGGGCGACACGCCGGACAGCATGCGTGTCAACTGTGCCGACACATGGGTGGGTCGACCTGTCGTGACGTATCAGGCGTGGTACCGGGACTTCGCAGGCAACACCGTTCGGCGGGCCGGGGCGACACCCGTCGACGAACGGCCGGGCAACCGTTCCCCGTTCGGCGTCCTCGACATGGTGGGCAACTGCTGGGAATGGACATCCACCATCCTGGACGACCCCGGCGAGGCCGTCATCTGCGGTGGCAGCTACGACAACCCGATGCGTGCGGTGCAGACCAGTAGCAAGGGCATCTACCGCAAGCGCGGCGGGAGCAACGCGGTCGGCTTCCGGTGCGTGGAAGACCTCGACACATCAGGGACGGAGGAGGCGCCGGCATGAGCGGCGGCGGGCCGCGTTACGGAACCATCGTGGACAGGCGTCCGCATGGTGGCGGGCTGAGCGGCGCGCTCGGCACCTATGTCGTCCGGGACGACGAGGACGATCGGTACTACGGCTTCGACTACCGGCAGATCGTGACCGAGGGATTCCGGACCATCCGCACGGGCGAACGCGTCCGCTTTCACATCAGCGCTGAGAGCCCCGACCGGGCGGAGTTCGTCATTCGCCTCGACCAGCCCGACCCAGCCGAGTACTACCGGTGACCATCCATGGAGTTCCGTTGCTCGAGAACGTCACAGGGGCACGCCAGGAGCTGACCGTCGTCCTCCCGGTGCGGTTGCTACGCGTCCCGGACTGGCCCGAAGGCCCATTTCCGTTCGAGCTGGGCAGCCGTCGCACCGACGCCCAGACTCGGTCCACCTACTTCGCCCCTGCCTCCGCACGCGCACTCTACGGGGCGCCCGGACGGCCGCGTCGCTGGCACCTGCCGCTGGACGTCAAGCACGACGGGCTGCACCTGCTGGGCATGGAACTTCTCCGCGCGGCCACCGCTCGCAATCCCGAGCACGCCCTCGTGGTCCTGCACTTCAGCGTGGAAAGACCGCTGCTGCCCCTACTGCGGGCCCTGGCCGGGCGGCAGCCGAATCCCGCCGACGAACCACTCACCGGGCCCTTCGACCCAGCCGGACTTCTCGCGGGCATCGCCGACGTCCGTGGCCCCGACACGCCATTCGCCATAGCCCGGCCCTACACCATCGCCTTCATGACGCCCACTGCGCGGCATGCCCCCGCCCTGCGAGCCGGCGCTGAGGGGGCATTGCCCGCCTCCGCGGACCGTTGGCTGTGGCAGCTGGCGTCGCGCTCCACGCCGGAGGACTTTCCCCTGCCTCCGGAGACCGCCGGCGAACAACTCAAGGACGCTGTAAGAATCTCGGCGGACTGGAGCGCCCTGGTGCTGCGCCAAGGGGCCGCCTTCCTCGGCCACCGGCCCGACACCGGTGCGGGCGACTTCTTCGAGTTCGGTGCGTTGCACTCCCGTACGGTCTATCTCGACGCCCTGCTCCTGGGCTCGCTCCAGCGAGATCACATCGACGAGCTCACCGACGAACTCTCCGAGGTGTTCAACTCGTCACGCCTCGCGCGCCGAGTCGCCGCGCTGGAGCGGAACATCGCCGTCTTCCGCAGCACCTACTGGCGACAGCACCTCACGGCACACGGCCCGGCGAACGACCTCCTGCTCACATTCCAGAACCAGCACCGGCTGCCCGCACGTTTCGATGAGATCCTGGCCGAAGCGGCCGACTACAGCAGGCTCGTACAGAATCAGGAGAGCCAGCAGATCAGTGGGGCCCTGGGCGTTCTCACCATTCTCGGCCTGCCACTCGGCACGGCCCTCAGCATCCTGCAAGTTCTCGATGACGACTCCACGACACACCTGCTCATCGCGCTCGCACTGTCGGTCGCCGCCACAGCCGCAGTCCTCACCACACGGTATGGGCGCCTGGTCCTGTCATCCCTGCGGGGCGGGGGTGGCAAGGCGTAGGACGCTGCGACCGGCGACTGCATCACAGCACGTCCACGTCATACGGGCCCGGATCGGACGAAGGCTCGGCTCCGTACGTAGGGTTCCGCCGATCCCAGCAAAGCGCATCAGCTCGAGGACCTTGATCTGCCTCTCGTGCAGGTCGGTCGCTCGTTTCGGTGAGCAGAACCTTGCGCTGCACGACAGACTGCCGTGTTGAGGCTCATGCTGGCCTCGCTGCACCACGACACGGCGTGCTCCGACTTCGTACCTGCCCTGGCCTTGGGAGATAAGCGCGTGGCCCATCACGTTCCCCCTGAAGTCGACGAGGTGATCGAGGGCGTCGTCGATCACCTGCTGCATGTCAGTTACGACGAGCGTACGGTGCTGCGGCTGACGTCGACGGGGGACGGTGAGGAGAGCATCACTGTGGTCGGCAAGGCACTCTTCGGGGCAAAGCCTGGAGAAAGCCTGCGCTTGCGCGGCTCGTGGAGTCACCATCCACGCTACGGCCGGCAGTTCAAGGCCGGAAGATGTGAGCGCACGGTACCCGCCGATGAGCGGGCGATCCGCCTCTACCTTGCCTCGGGCATGATCCGCGGCATCGGTCCCGCGCTGGCCGCGGCGATCGTGGACACCTTCCGCGATCAGACCTTGAAGGTCATCGACGCCGAACCGGAGCGGCTGCTGGAGGTCCACAACATCGGTGAGATCCGGCTCGGGCGGATCACGGCGGCCTGGCAGGAACAGAAGGCCATCGCCGAGATCATGATGTTCCTGCAGCAACTCGGGATCACGCCCGGGCTCGCGGTGAAGATCTACACCACGTATGCCGACACAGACGACGACCCGATCGATATCGTCCGCCGCAGCCCCTACCGGCTGTGCCGGGATGTGCACGGGGTCGGCTTCGTCAACGCAGACAAGATCGCCCTCGCCGTCGGCGTCCCCAAGCACAGCGAGGAACGGCTTCAGGCCGCGCTGCTGCACGAGCTGGACCAGGCCGGCGGCCAGGGCCACTGCCACCTGCCCGTCCGCGTCCTACTCGCCCGCACCCGCAAGCTGCTGACCGACGACGACCCCGCCACTGCGGACCCCCGCACCTTCGCCCGGGCCGGGAAAGGCCCGCCCGGGCGAGTTGCGCGCGAGGATCGCGCAGGTCCTGGCCGCGAATGCGGCGGCGAGCTTCAGCGTCACGGAACTGGCAAGGATGCTGAGGCACTCGGGCGGGGCGGTCGGCAACGCCTGCGAGACGCTGGTGTGCAGGAGCGAGGCAGAGCGGGTCGGCACGAATCCGCGCACGTACCGGGCAACCTCCGCAACGGCGACCGCAGCCCAGCGCGCAACGGCGCCCCTCCCCGGACCGAGGCAGGCACCCCCGGTGCCGCGCCCGACCACACCTCCGGCGTCTGCGGCACCCCCGCCGCCAAGAGGTAAGCCCTCGCCGATCACCCGGCCCAACGGGCAGCAGTACCACCCCAGGGCGCTGGCGAACCTCCCCGATGTGGAGGCACTGCGCAAGCTGCGGGAGGCACAAGTGGCGGTGTTGTTGTATGGGCCGCCGGGAACCGGAAAGACCTCGCTGATCGAGGCTGCCTTCCCGGACCTGATCACGGTCGCCGGGGACGGGGACACGACGGTCGGCGATCTGATCGGCGAGTACACCCAGGACGCCAGCGGTGGCTACGAGTTCATCTACGGCCCCCTTGTCACCGCCATGCAGGAAGGCCGCGCCCTCCTCCTGGACGACGCAACCCTGATCTCACCGAAGGTGCTGGCCGCCCTGTATCCGGCCATGGACGGACGAAGGCAGATCCAGGTCAAGGCCCACAAGGGCGAGACCGTCACCGCAGCCGACGGGTTCTACGTGATCGCCGGACACAACCCCGGCGTGCACGGGGCGGTACTGACCGAGGCCCTCGCCTCCCGGTTCAGCGTGCAGATCCAGGTCGGCTCCGACTACGACCTCGCCGCCGCCTTGAAGATCAACCGCACGGCGGTGCGGATCGCCCGCCACCTCGCCACCAGCCAGCAGGCCGGAGACGTCGGATGGGCGCCGCAACTGCGCGAACTGATCGCCTTCCAGAAGATCGCCGACGTACTCGGCACCGAAGCGGCCTTCGCCAACCTGGTCGGCATCGCCCCGCTGGAGGACCGCGACACGGTCGCGGAGATCGTCACCAAGGCCATCGGCCGCCCGGTCACCGCCCTCGCCCTGGGCCGCCAGCTCTGAGCGCCACCGGCGGGCGGCCACGCCGCCCGCCCCCACCCGGCCCCAGGCCACCACCCCCGCTCATGCCCCCTGAAGGGATCGATCCGCCATGCCCACGCACACCCAAGCCCACGTCCAGCACACCCCGCCCGCCCTGACCGAGACCGAACAGGCCCTGGCCTGCTGGGAGGACGACGGCGGCCCCGCCTACGAGCCCCGCCCCGGCCCGCAGGCCGAACAGTGGCTGCGGATCGCCGCCGCCCTGGGTGAGCGGCTCCCGGAACTCGCCGAACGCGAAGACGTGATCGTCACCTGCGAGCACGGCACCCGCTCCGGCGCCCCGGCCGCCTTCTACCCCGTGACCGCCCAACTGGAGATCGACGCAGGCCTCTTCTCCCCGCTGAACCCGGCCACCATCGACCCGATACGGGTCGGCGACGAGGAGAACTACCCAGTCGCCTGGGGCGCGTTCACCCACGAAGCCGCGCACGCCGCACACAGCGCCTGGACCATGCCGTCACCGCTCCGCGGCACGGCCCTGGACGCGGCCGCCCAGCTGCTGGAGGAGTCCCGAGCCGAGCACGCCCATCTCGGCCGCCGCCCCGGCGACCGCCGATTCTTGCGGGCCGCCGTGCAAACCCTGGTGATGGCCGATTTCACCGACCAGACCCCCACCGACCGGTGGCAGGCAGCGGCTGCGGCCGGGCTCATCCTGGCCCGCCGGGACGCCGGAATCCTCGACCCGGACGAGACCGCACCTCTGGAGCAGATGGTCAGCGGCATCCTCGGCCACGACCTGCTGGCTATCCTCGCGGGGATCTGGACGGCCGCCCACGCCACAGCCGATCAGGACGAGCAGGCGATGCTGGGGCACGCCACAGCCTGGTGCCAGGCACTCGGAGCCGAGCCCACAGGCCCGGAACCCGCCCCCGACCCCACCGCCCAGAGGGGCGAACTGGCCGACATCATCGGCAAGGTGGTCGGTGCCGTGGCGGTCAACGAGGCCGCGCAGGCGACGGCCCAGGTCCGCATCGAGGCGGCCCGTACGGCCAGGACACGGGCGAAAGCCGCACAGGCCGCCCACGCCCGGCAGGCAGCGCAGACCGCCGAGCGGGTCTTCGCACCCGGGGCACGACCTTTCATCCCCGAGAGCCAGCGCGAACGCGCCACGGGCCGCCGGGCCGCTTCCCCGGTGACCGGAACACGGGCGCCCACCCCGGCCGAGAAGTCGGCCGCCGGGCAACTCGCACGGGCACTCAGGGCAGCGGCCTACCGGGAACGCACGGTCACCGTCACGGCCTCCGCCGCCCCGCCCGGACGGCTGAACATGCGCGGCGCCCTGGCCCGGGACGCGCAGAAAGCGGCGGGCGCCATCCCCACCGCCCAGCCCTGGGTCCGTACCCAGCGCCGCCAAGGCCCCACCCCACCGCTGCGGGGCGGCATCGCGGTGGACGTCTCCGGCTCGATGCGCGCCGCCGCCGCGCCGATCGCCTCGGCCGCCTGGATCGTCGCCAAGGCCGCAGCCCTCACCGACCCCGACTCACGCAGCGCCACCATCGCCTACCGCCGGTCCCTGACCGCGATCACCATGCCCGGACGCACCCCCACACGGGTGACCGAGTTCGACGCCGACGGCGGCGGCCACAGCCTCGCCGAGGCCATCGACGCCCTGACCGCCGGCCTCGACCTCAGCATGCCCGGGGCGGGCCGCCTGCTGGTGATCGCCTCCGACGGCTACTACCGGCCCGAGGAGGCCGCCGCTGCCGGCGAGCGCATGACGGCCCTTTGCGCGGCGGGCTGCGCGGTGCTGTGGCTCGCCTTCGACCCCGACCCACGCCCCCTGCCCGGCACCACCCTCCTGGAACTAGGGAGCGTATGTGGTTGTGATCATCAGGTGGTCCGGGTGAGCTCTCTGAGCCAGATCATCGAGGCGCGGAGGTGGAGGCCGGCGAGGTAGCTGTCGGGGGTCTTGTCGTACCGCGTGGCGATGCCTCGCCAGGCCTTCAGCTTGTTGATCAGCCGCTCGACGGTGTTCCGCTCCTTGTAAAGGTCGGCATCGTGGCTGACGGGCCGGCCGCCTCTGGAGCCCTTCTTCTTCCGGTTGGCGGCCTGGTCCTTCTTCTCCGGGATGACCGCCTTGATACGGCGTTTGCGCAGGTGGGCGCGGTTGCCGCGGGACGAGTACGCCTTGTCCCCGGCGACTGCGCCGGGCCGGGTGCGCGGACGGCCGACGGGCATGCGCACCCGCACCTTCCCCAATACGGGGATGAACTGCGGGCTGTCGGCGGCCTGGCCCGCGGTCAGTATGAACGCCAGCGGGCGGCACTTCCGGTCGCCGACGACATGGATCTTGCTGGTCTGCCCTCCCCTGGAACGCCCGAGCAGGGCGGCCTTCAGCCGGAGTTTTCGTCGGCGCCGGATGCGCCGCCGCTCTTCCCGCACGGGATCGCCTTCGGCCTCCTGTCCGGTTTGTTCGTCGCAGTCGCCCCTTTTGACCTGGCCTTCTCGGTCTCGGCGGCAGCCTTCTCCAAAGCGGTGAGGACGTCTTCGTCCATGTGCATCCCGGCAGCGTCGTGGTGGGCCCGGGCGGTGGTGGAATCGATGCTGACCAGGGACAGGTCCACCTCGCCGCGCTTCGCGGCTTCCGTGACCAGGCCCTCCATGATGGCTTCGAAGACGCCGGAGTCACGCCACTGCCGGAAGCGGTTGTGGACGGTCGACCAGGCGCCGAACTCCGTCGGCATCTCCCGCCACTGCCCGCCTGTCTTGAACCTCCAGATCACGCCCTCGAACTGCTGCCGCAGCCGCTCGGGGTACGGGCCGTACTCGCCGATCGGCAGGTACGGCTCGATCAACTCCCACTCCACATCCGTCAGTTGCGCTCGCGTCACCCAAAGAGGTCTACCGGTCCAAACCCTGCCGCGCAGGCAGATCTCGCAGATTGATCACGACGCAATACGCCCCCTAGCGGACCCAGCCCAGGCCGCCACCGCGATCGGCAATGCCGCCGCCGCTGCCCTCGCTGCCGTTCAGCCCTGACCTTCGGTGCCGCCCCGGCCCCACCCGGGGCGGCACCCCCGAACATCCACGTCCACCGACGAAGGAAACCGCATCCCATGACGTCGCTCGCCGAACGCGCCCACGCCGCCGCCGCGTTCATCCGCCACAACAACGTCATCAGCCTGCACGGCCCCTACCGGGGCGAAGAACACGCCCGCACCACCGTCCGCCTGGCCGCCGCCCTCGGCCTCGACCTGGACCAGATCACCACCACCCCGGACTGGCTCCGCCGCCGTACCACGCCCGGCGAGCCCGTCATGGCCACCGCCATCTGCCCCGACACCGGCGAGAACTACACCTTCCTCGCCCGCTCCCCGATCCACGACGACGAACCGTTCGAACTCCTCGGGCCCTGCCCCGAATGCCGCGGAACGGTGCCGCTCGCCGAGATCCGACACCTCGCAGACCTCGGCACCCACCTGGCCCGACCGCCGCTGACGGCCGAGGAGATCCGCATCGACACGCTGCCAGACACCTTCACCCGGGACGAAGGCCACACCTGCACCTGCACCTACGGCGAAGCCCTCTGAAACCCGCGCACACCCAACCTGCAGGAAGGACACCAGCTGCCATGACCGACCGCATCCCCCGCCCCCGCAAGGCTGCTCCGCAGAGCAACACCCCCAACCCCCAAGCGGGTGCCGGCAAGCCGACCGTGACTCCACCCGGCGTCACAGCGCTGATCGCCGCGCTCGGCGACGACGGCGTACGCCGCCTCGGCCGCCAGCGCCGCACCCCCGGCGCAGCCGGAGCCCTCGCCGACCTGGTGTGGAGCACCGCGTGCGAGGCCGACTACCTCCACGCCCATCTCTACCGCCATGCCGACCACCTGCGGGACTGGCTGGACGCCCTCACCACACACCCGCCAGCCAAGGGCATCCTGCCGCCACTCGGCCACGTAGCGGATCAGTACGCCGCGCGCCTGGTCCAGCAGATGAGCCAGCTCACACTGGTCCTCAAGATCTACCAGGCAACCCTCGGCACACCAGGGTCGTAACTGGGCGCAGTTGACCATACGGGGCCCGGCTTGCCCGGGCCCCGCCCCAGCAATCGTGCGCGCTGTGGGCTGGGACACGCGTCGGCCGGCCCTTCCCGGAAGGACCGCCCTCCATCCCCGTCATTGGCAAGCCGCAGCACCACCCGCTCAAGTACGAGACCGCCATGAAGCGCACCGCAGCCTGGCGGCCACGAAAACCGACTGTCACCTATCCGTGCAGCAGTCCCGTCCGCCTACGGCGCGCATGGCGGACCGTGGGCCGTAGGGGGAGACGACGTGACCGACAGGGGGTGGCAGCTGGCTGTCGTCGTCGGCAACGTGGTGCCCGTGTCGTCCGCCACCCACTCGACGAGGGGCCGGTGGCCGCTGTCGATGAGATGCGCCCTGCTGGCGGTGGCGCGCGGCGCCTCTGACTGTGATCAGACTGATGCGCGGATGAGCGGAGACCCCTTGGTCCGAGGGTGGGCAGGTAGGTGCTCTACACGAGACTTCAGTATGAGGTGGATCACGATCGTGTTTGCGTTCATGCTAGGTGAACTGCCCGGTATGTGACGATGCCTTGGTCTGGACCCTAACCCAACTGGTGAGTAGGGTCACTCACTTCGTTGATCTTCATGAGATTCTTAGATTGTGAGTGCTGCGTAGTGATAAGACGTGGGCGCCGTTGGGGAGCGGCGCGAGGGGTGGCGTCAACCGCCGTAGCATTGCTGGCTCTTGTCGGGGTGGCGAGCGAATCGTTGTCCGGCAGTGCGCTGGCGGTGGGTGTGGACGAGGGTGCTGAGGCTGCTGAGTCAAGTTCGAGTGTGCCGGCGGATGAGGCTGCGCGCGGTAAGGCATTCTGGGAGGACGACTCTCTGCCTGCCAAGTCTGAGGAGCAGAAAGCTTCGGAGAAGGCGGTGGCCGAGGGCCACCGTGTCGTGGTGGGCAGCCTCACGACCGAGTCGAACCAGGTCTTCGCCAATCCCGACGGGACATTCACCGTCGAGTCGTCAGCAGGTCCGGAGCGAGTGCGCAAGGACGGCTCTTGGGTGCCTGTCGACACGTCGCTCGTTGAGCGTGAAGACGGGCTGCTTGCGCCGAAGGCGGCGCAGGATGTGGTGCTGTCAGGCGGCGGTTCGACGGCGCCGCTGGCGAAGATCACACGCAACGGTAAGTCCTACGAGCTGGGTACTCCCTGGGCTCTGCCGGAGCCGAAAATCTCAGGTTCCATCGCGATCTACGAATCTGTGCGTCCCGACGTTGACCTGGTGGTCCAGATTCGTCCGGATGGATTCACACAGAACCTGGTGGTCCACAACCGTGAGGCCGCGTCTGATCCGGCGCTGAACTCGATTCAGTTCCCCGTCAAGACCACCGGTCTGTCGGTGAAGACGGCGGACAACGGAACCGTTTCGCTCGTCGACGGCGGTGGCCATGCGGTGTTCTCCAGCAGCGCCGCGCTGATGTGGGACACCGCGGACACGGCCCCAGCACCGTCAGGGCCGACCGGGGCAAGGTCTGCGTCGTTCATTGCTGCTGCCGAAGCCGAGGCTGTCGCGGACAGCCCAGTGCTGCCTGAGCCAGGCTCGAAGACCGCCATTGCAGACGTCGATGTGACCAGCGATGCCCTGTCGATAACGCCTGACCGGGCCTTCCTGGATGCCGCTGATACGTCGTATCCGGTGGTCATCGACCCGCCGGCAGTGAACTCGACACTGACCGGCTGGACGACGATCTGGTCAAACCTGTCGGGAACGTCGTTCTGGAAGACTTCGCACGCTCTCGGGGTCGGCTACGACGCGTACGTCGACAACAAGCAGGCCAAGTCACTGTTCCAGTTCGACACCCGAAGTGTCGCGGGCAAGAAGATCCTCGGTGCGACGTTCACGGCGTATGAGATCTGGTCGGCGAACTGCAGCAAGAGGGACGTCAACCTCTACCGCACCAACCCCATCTCCAGCTCCACCACGTGGAGCAAGCCGCCAAGCGGCTGGTCGTACGTCACGAAGGTGTCGGCGGCCAAGGGGTATTCGTCGAGCTGCCCCGATGGGGATGTGGAGTTCAATGCGACAGCCGCCGTCGCCTACACGGCGAAGGCGAAGTCGACCACCACGACGCTCGGTCTGACGGCGAGTAGCACGGATCCGATCGCGTGGAAGCAGTTCATGTCACCGGCTGACGACCGTGCGACGAAGGACCGCAAGCCGCGGCTTTCCATCACGTATGTGTCGCCTTTGACCGCGGCACCTTCGGCGGTGAAACTGTCGGAGCCGAACGTGGCCTGTTCCGCTTCGACGAGCCCGGCGCTCATCCGGGACAACACGCCCCGGGTTACGGCCACTCCGACCTCGGCGGACGGCTCCAATGCGAGTCTGCGTCCCAACTTCGAGCTGTACGCGGGGTCGAGCACGACACCGACCAGCCTGAGTCCGGACGCATGGACGGTCAGCGGTCAGCCGGGTTCGGATCCGACCCCGACGCTCGTGAGCGGGACCACGTACAAGTTCCGCGCCAAGAGTCAGTACCGATACACCTATAACGGCACGACGAGCTACCTGTACGGACCGTGGTCCGGCTACTGCTACTTCAAAGTCGACACCACCGCTCCGCCCAAGCCCACCGTGACATCCGTGGAGTACCCGCAGTGCGCGGGCATCACGTGTGACGCCTCGCCGGAGACCGGCAGTGTCGGGCAGACCGGCACGTTCAAGATCACCGCAGGCGCCAGCGATGTACGGCGCTACGACATCTGGCTGAACGGTGTGCTGCTGCAGAGCAAGACGTTCACGGCCAACACCCCCACATACGAGATCAAGGTCACCCCGACCAAGCGCCTCTCCAACGTCCTGCGGGTTCAGACGTTCGACCTGGCGGGCAACGTCAGCGAGGGCGCGGACTACCTGTTCAAGGTAGCCAAGGCCTCGAACCCTGTTGCCCAGTGGAAGCTGGACGCCACCGGGCTCAACGCCGCCGGCTCGAACCACGCTCTCACTCTGGGTGGCGGTGCGGCGTGGACGACTCCGGCCCGGTTGGACGGCGGTCTGCGGTTCAACGGAACCGATGCCTATGCGGCCACATCGGGTCCTGTGGTGGACACCACAGGCAGCTTCGCTGTGTCCGCGTGGACCAGGCTGGGCAGCCGAACCCAGATCAGCACCGTGGCCAGCCAGAGCGGCGCCCAGGTCGGGGCGTTCCAGCTGTATTACTCCAGCTCCTACGACCGGTGGGTGTTCAACCGCTACAGCTCCGACGGCGCCAGCCTCGTTCGGGCGATCTCCACGCGTCCCGGAGTCGTCGGGGCGTGGACGCACCTCCTGGCCGTGTACGACAGGAATGACCAGCAGATCCGCCTGTACGTCAACGGCCGTCTCGAGGCCACCACCGCGTACACCACACCATGGGCGGCAACGGGCGCATTCGAGATCGGCCGGATGAAGAGCCCCAGCAGCGGGAACATGGGCAGCTACTTCAAGGGCGACCTGGACCACGTCCAGACGTGGAACCGTGTGGTGTTCCCCGACGAACTCTGGGCGCAGACCAACATGGAGAACCCGGATACGGGGCACCCGCAGGCTGCGTTGCTGGCTCACTGGACCATGGACAACACCTCCGGCACCACGGCCGCCGACGAATCCGGCCGCGGCCACACCCTGCAGTCGCTCTCCGGCGCGGCCTTCACCGCGGCGGAGGACCCGGCCCACGGCAACGTGCTCGATCTGCCAAGTACCCAGCGCGGATACGCCACCGCCCCGGTCCCCCTCGACGACTCCGGCAGCTTCACCGTGGCCGGCTGGGTCAACCTTGACCCCACTGTCCTGGAGAACACCGCGGGTGCCCACTCACCCACGGTCTTCGCCCATCCCGGTGCGCAGCGCAACGCCTTCCGCCTCTGGTACCGCCAAGAGGTGGGCGAAGCGGTCGGCGACTGGAACTTCGGTGCCTACGAGACGGACGTTCTGCAAGGTCCGGCCGCGACGATCACCTCCGAGCAGGTCAACCCGCCCGGCAACTGGATCCATGTGGTCGGCGTATACGACTCCGCCAACCAATCGGCCAAGCTCTACCTCGCCGGCCAGCGAGAGGGGGCCGAAGAAGGCGTCTTCGTCGACAGCATCTTCCAGTCCGACCAGCCACTGATGATGGCCCAGGCACGCCGTCACGACACCGGCGACTGGGGCAACCGCCTGTACGGGCAGCTCGACGACATGCGCGTCTACGCAGGCGTGCTATCCGAGGCGGAGATCACCCAGCTCGCGACCGTGGACGAACCGCCGATCGACATCGGCTGATCCGCCCGCCGAGACATCTCACACACCAATCACATCTCACGCGGTGGTGTGCCGGACCCTCCGGCCCGGCACACCACCCGGTCAAGGATGCGGAGAATCCCTTTGTCCAGCACCAGACCAGTGCTGCCCTCTTGGTCATGGAACAGGGCGAGCCGCCGCCGCACAGCGGCCGTCGCCCTTCCGGTGACCACGGCCATCCTCACCACACTACTCGGGGCGGCACCCGCACAGAGCTTCGAGCGGGACTCCAGCACCCTGGAAAAGGCCGAATTCGGCAGGGCGGAACGGTTCAAGGCCAAGCTGAAGCAGCTCTCCGATCCGACGAGGCAGGCGGCGGAGAAGACCCGGGAAGAGGCCGCCCGCAAGGTCCAGTGGCCCACGCCCGGTGCCGCGAGCGCTGCTGTCCCGGCAAAGCCGAATGCCGAGGCCAGGGCTGGCGGTCTGCCTGTCAGCCTGGGACAGCCGCTGCCCGCCAAGGCGGGCAAGAACCCAGCGTCACGAGCAGCCGTGGCGAATCGCGTACCGAAGTCGGCACCTGCCAAGGCCGAAGTCCGGGTTCTCGACCGTGCCAGGACCGCCGAACTCGGATTTGAGGGCGTTGTCCTCACCGTGCGCCGCGTGGACGGCGAGACCGACCCGTCCGCGCTGTCTGTCGCGCTGGACTACAGCGGTTTCGCCCACGCCTACAGCGGCAACTGGGCCTCCCGGCTGCGCCTGGTCCAGCTTCCGGCATGTGCCCTCACCACCCCGGAGAAGGCAGCCTGCCGCACCACCACGCCCATCCCGTCCTCGAACGACACGGCGGACCAAACCGTCACCGCCCAGGTGACCACGCCGAAGCCGACCTCTCAGATGCGCAGCGCGGGCGCGTTCACGGTGCTCGCGGCTTCGGCCGGCTCCTCCTCGGACCAGGGCACGTACGAGGCCACCCCGCTGGCGCCGTCGGCGACCTGGAGCGGTGGCGGCTCCAATGGCGACTTCACGTGGTCTTACCCGATGGACGTCGTGCCCGCCCCCGCCGGGCCTACGCCCTCGGTGGCGATCGGCTACTCGGCGCAGAGCGTCGACGGCCGCACCTCGTCCACGAGCGCCCAGCCGTCCTGGGTCGGTGAGGGCTTTGACCTGCCGACCTCCTACATCGAGCGCGCCTACGGCTCGTGCGACGACGACGGCCAGGACGGCAAGCACGACCGTTGCTGGAAGGAGGACAACGCCTCCATCGTCCTGAACGGCAAGTCGAGCACTCTGGTCCTGCTCGACAAGGCCAAGAACACCTGGCGTCTCCAGGGTGACGACGGCGAGCGTGTCGTCCGGAGTACCGGCGCGGTCAACGGGGACGACGACGGTGAGCACTGGACCGTCACCACTACCGATGGCACCCAGTACGTCTTCGGTAGAAACCGGCTGCCCGGCTGGGCCACCGGCAAGGCCGAGACGAATTCGGTGTGGACGGTACCGGTCTTCGGCGATGATTCCGGCGAGCCCGGCTACGACGCCGGAAGCAGCTTCTCGGCCCGAGCGAAGACGCAGGCTTGGCGTTGGAATCTCGACTACGTCGTCGATCCACACGGCAACGTCATGACGTACTGGTATGACAAGGAGCTGAACTACTACGCCAAGAACGGCACCACAGGCAACGGTGTCGAGTACGTCCGCGGCGGTCACCTCAAGCGCGTCGACTACGGCCAGCGCTCCGACATGATCTTCTCCACCACCCAGCCTGCGGCAGCCCGGGTGAAGTTCACCGTCGCCGAGCGCTGTGTTCCGGTCAGCGGCGGGGAGACCTGCACCACGCTGGGCGAGACGAACCGCAACGCCTGGCCGGACGTGCCGTACGACCAGATCTGCAAGAAGGACACCGTCTGCACCGACCAGTCGGCCCCGTCGTTCTTCTCCCGTAAGCGCCTCACCGGCGTGACCACTCAGGTGTACAAGGGCTCCGGCACCGGCGCGGACACGGACTACCGGGATGTCAACCACTGGACACTGGACCAGTCCTTCCCGGACCCCGGTGACGGTTCGAACGCGGGCCTCTGGCTGAAGTCGATTCAGCACACCGGTAGGTCCGGTACCCCGATCAGCCTGCCCGCCGTGACGTTCTCCGGCGTCCAGATGCACAACCGCGTCGACAAGATCGGTGACGATGTCGCACCGTTCATCAAGTGGCGGGTCCGCACCGTCACCTCGGAGACCGGGTCCGTCCTCACGATCAACTACTCCGACCCTGAATGCGTCGCCGACACCAACATCCCGGCCGCGCTCGACAAGAACACAAAGCGCTGCTACCCCGTCAAGTGGATCCCGCCCTCCAACCCCACTCCCGGCACCAACCCGCAACCCCGCACGGACTGGTTCCACAAGTACGTCGTCACCCAGGTCACCGAGTCGGACCCGACCGGCGGCGCACCGCTGAAGCAGACCGACTACACCTACAGCGGCGGTGGCGCCTGGGCGTACGACGACCAGTCGCCCATCACCCCGGCCAAGTACCGTACGTGGGGCATCTGGCGCGGCTACGAGAACGTCACCACCACCACCGGTGAGGCGGCGGGCGTTCGCTCCAAGTCGACCTCCCTGTTCTATCGGGGCATGCACGGCGACAAGCAACTTGACGGCACCACCCGCACGGAGACGCTTACCGACTCCAAGGGCACGGCCGTCAACGACGAGGAGCAGTACGCCGGCCAGGTACGCGAGCAGATCACGTACAACGGCACCGCCGGCGCCGAGATCTCCGGCACGATCATCACGCCGTGGTCGAGGAACACCGCCACGGCCACCCACTCCCATGGCACCGTGCGCGCCTACATGACGCGTACGGCCAAGGAGGTCAAGCGCACCCCTGTCACCGGCGGCGGGGAGATCACCTCGACCGCTACGACCACCTATGACACGGACAGCGGTCAGCCGCTGACCGTGGAGACCGAAGGTGGCGGGGAGAAGGACTGCACCCGCACCGAGTACGCCAAGAACACCGCAGCCTGGCTGCTCACGGCGGTGAAGCGCGTCGAGAAGGTCTCGGTCGGCTGCGGTGTGACGCCTAACCGCACCGGTGACCCCAAGACAACCCACGTCATCTCCGACGTCCGCACGTCGTACGACGGCCAGGCCTGGGGCGTGGCCCCCAGCAAGGGCAACGTCACCGCCCAGCAGCGCGTCACGGGCTACGACAGTGGCATCGCCCAGTTGCAGACCGTTGCGACGGCGCAGTACGACGCCCTCGGCCGCCTCGTCGACCAGTGGGACACCGACGGGACGCGCACCAACCACATTGAGTACACGCCGGCTGCCGGTGGCCCGCTGACCGGGAAGAAGGAGGTCAATGCCCTCGGTCACACGGTGACGACGCAGATAGCGCCCGACTGGGGTTCGAACACGGTCAGCATCGACCCCAACGGCAAGCGCACCGAGAGTGCCTACGACGCACTCGGCCGTCTGACCGACGTCTGGCTGCCGGACCGCAGCCGTGCCGGCCAGCAGACGCCGAACCGAAAGCTCGAGTACAGGATCCAGAAGGGCGCCGCGTCCTGGGTGGCCACCAAGTCGCTCAACAACGACGGCACCACATACCAGACCTCGTACGCCATCTACGACGCACTGCTCAGGCCACGTCAGACCCAGGCACCTGCGGCGGTCGGCGGTGGCCGCGTCGTCGCGGAGACCAGGTACGACACCCGCGGCCTCGAGGTCGAGTCCTCTGTGGACTACATCGACACCACCGCTCCTTCCGGTCAACTCGCCACACTGCTGACCGCCTCTCCCGCCGGGACCCGCAAGATCTACGACGGTGCCGGCCGTCCCACGGTGGAGATCACCCTGGCCCAGGAGAAGGAGCACTCCCGCACCACCACGACGTACGAGGGCAACGCGACGACGGTCGAACCCCCGGCCGGTGCGAGCGCCGTGCGCGAGGAGGTCGACAGCCGGGGCCGACTGGCAGAGAAGAGGGAGTACGACGGCCGCAAGGCCACGGGTGCCTACACCCGCCTCACCTACTCCTACGGCCGCGCCGACCAGTTGACCAAGGTGCAGGACACCGACGGCAACGTCTGGGGATACGACTACGACTTCCTGGGCCGCCAGACGAGTGCCACCGACCCTGACGCCGGGGCCTCCAGGAAGGAGTACAACCACCTCGACCAGATCAGCGTCACCGAAGACGCCAGAGGCAGCATCCTCAGCCACACCTACGACGTGCTCGGACGCCCGACCGGCCGACTCTCAGGTCGAATCCCGGTCGTCAACGGCGTACCGACGATCGACGACTCCAAGTACCTGGCGCGCTGGTCCTACGACACCATCGCACTCGGTCAGCCCACCTCCGCCATCCGGTACGAGGGCGGCAAGAGCGGCAAGGTCTACGCGACCACCAACGCCGCGTACGACCCGCTTTACCGCGTGCTGAAGGAGCAGTACACCATCAGCACCAGTGAGGGTGCGGTGGCCGGTACGGGCACGTACACCATCACCAACGCCTACAATCTGGACGGTACTCCACAGAAGCGAACTATTCCGGCTATGGGTGGGCTCGCCCAGGAGGTGCTCACCTACGGGTACAACTCCCAGCGTCTGCCCACCACGCTGCAGGGACTGACCGGCATCGTCCGGAGTACGGACTACCTGCCAGCCGGTGAGCGTATCCGCCTCACGCTGGGTGTCTCCTCCACCGCCAAGTGGACGGAGATCAACAGCTCGTACGAGGACGGCACCAGGCGGCTGGCGCGGCAGACGGTCGTGTCGGAGACCAACAGCGGCACGGACGCGGACACGTACTACCGCTATGACACCGCTGGTAACCCGGTCGAGATCGACGACCGCTCCACCGTTGCCGGGGACAAACAGTGCTTCACCTACGACGGCCACCGGCGCCTGAAGAGCGCGTGGAGTGCGAAGACGGACTGCGCCACCACGCCGAGCGCGGCTGGCGTAGGAGGCATCGCGCCGTATTGGAAGTCGTACACGTACGACAGCGCCGGCAACCGCGAGACGGTTATCGACCACCTCGCCACGGGTAGCGCGGCGACCACGACGTACAGGTACGACCAAACCTCTGACGGCAAGCTCCGTCCCCACCTGCTGGCTTCGACCACCACCAGCCCGGCGGACTCGGCGCGGCCGAACACGAGCTACACCTACGACGCGTCCGGCAACACCAGGACACGCACCATCGGGGGCAAGACCCAGCAGCTCGACTGGGGCCCGGAGAACAACCTCGCCAAGGTGACGGAAGCCGACAAGTCCGAGACGTCGTTCCTTAACGACGCCAGCGGCAACCGGCTCATCCGGCGTGACGCCACAGGCACCACGCTGTACCTCGGAGAGACCGAACTCCGGCACGACAAGGCGACAGGCAAGGTCGAAGCGACCCGGTACTACGCCCACAGCGGCCAGGTCGTCGCGCTGCGCACCCCACAGTCACTGATCTGGATGAGCGCCGACCACAACGGCACGGCGACCGTACAGATCGACGCGGCGACCCAGGCGGTCAGCCGCCGACACATGCAGCCGTTCGGCGAGACACGCGGTACTCAGCCCGCGCAGTGGACCGGCGACAAAGGCTTCGTGGGCGGAACGCAGGACCCCACAGGCCTCACCCACCTCGGCGCACGCGAGTACGACCCGACGACCGGTCGCTTCATCAGCGCCGACCCGATCGCGGACCTGAAAGATCCGCAACAGATCAACGGCTACGCCTACAGCAACAACAACCCGGTCACCTTCGCCGACCCGGACGGCAAGTTCTTCTTCGGTCTCGCCAGCCTGGTCGTCGCAGTCGTCCGCTACGTAGCGGCCGTCGTCCACACCTACCACCGGCAGCAGTCCAGCACCCGAGCTTCCAGGACTTCATCACGCTCCGGAATCCAGGCCCGCGGTACCGGAAGCGTCAGCAGCAGCGGTAGTGGGTCGAACTGCAGCTCCCCATACCCCGCCTACAAGCCTGGCTGCAACACCGAACCGGCAAACCCCGAGTCACTTGGGCAGACAGCCAAGGACACCGCCGGAGGGTTCGGGGACTTTCTCACCGGAACCTTGGATGCGATCGAATACGCAACCGAGCCATGGTGCTGGTTCGGCGCAGACTGCGGCGTTCAAGAGAAATACCGCGAGGAGGTCAAGGACGCCGGCGTAGAAGTAGGATCAGAGCAGTACAAGGACACTGCGAACGCCGCAGAGACGGCATCCTGGTTCGCGGGTGCATTCGGCCTTCTGAAGAACATCATCAAGAAGGCCATCAAGGGTGGCTCCAAACCGGACGCGCCGAAGGCGGCGGTGCCTGTTCCGGGTCCGGCCCTTTATGGAGCTGAGGGCAAGCAACTAGGGAAGAAATGGGGAAAGCATGCGACTGACTACGGCAAACACCCCGGAGATGCTGCAGGTCGTCAGTGGTATGGAGAACGCATAACTGAAGTGCGTGCGGCCCCTGACGAGGTGAAGCAAGGAGCATACCGGGTCGGCCAGGGCGGGGCTGACGACTACTGGTTCTACAAGCAGGGCAACGATATTCTGATCACCAAGGGCGATGGGGAGTTCGTCTCCATGTTCCCGGTGGACGGCACCAAAAAGTGGTATGAAGATGCCACGAAGAAGTACTGACCTCACGGGTCGAAAGGTGGAAGTGTGACGATGGGCGTCAGTGATGTCCTCGCCGAAAAGCAGGTGACCCGCGTAGCTGAGGTTGTCTTCGAAGGTATGGAAGTCGTAGGTCTACAGGTTGCGACCGCCTCCGGAGAGCGCTTCATCGTCACAGACTGGACTGACTGGACCCTCCGGATCGACAGTCGCGCTGACGATGCGCTGCCCGACTACTTCTGGCCGCCTGAAGAGCACTCTTTGCGAGTCGTATTCGAGAGCAAGGACGGTGCGAGCGTCACTGCCGTTCAGGAGCGATTGGATGAGATGGGAGATCTCATCGCTCTTGAAGTGACCATCGAAGGCTTCGGGGTCTGTTCTTCCCGCGCAGACTCCGAGGGATTCTCGTGGCATCGAGTAACTGACGTTTAGGAGCCGTGCACAACTTCGGCATGGTCAGTTGAGACAGAGCCTGGCCTCGTTGTGACAGGTCGAGATCTCTGATGAGGCGCAACGTCTGTTCAGCTCCGGACATGCCACAGCCCTCCTGCCCTTAAGGGCAGGAGGGCTGTGGCATGTCCGGAAGCGCTTGAGCAGGCAGCATGGGCTGTCCGCCTTGACGCTCTGGGTGCGCGCACGCAGGGCGATGAGCCAAGGAAGTGGCTCTGACCTGGTGTTTTCCGAGGACTGCGCAAGTCGACATGTTCCCGATGGCGCATCACGTGGAGTGCGTGGCGATTCTGGAACCGGTGAAGGAGCCTGACCTGCGGTTTTGTGATGGTCCTCGGCGGCGTAGGTCACAATCTCGCCGCCGAGTCTGGTCGACTTCGAGTGGTATTTGCAACGGCTCCTCGGGGCGCTTACTGAAGTGGGTTTTGCTTGCCATGTCATTACCGACATGCCCTGACTCGCTCGGTGACTGACCGTTATGGCAGTTCGAGTCGCTGCCGCCGAAGGCTGAACATCGTGCGCGCCAACCGGGGCGCGAGCGGCTGGATGACCGTCAAACCTCGATCTTGCATGAGAGTTCCACGGCGAGTGTGTCAATTTAACGGCCCTGTCTCACTTTCGGTGGTGACGGAGCGTCGTTGACCCTCGTGTGAAGGATGTCAACGAGCTCGTGCAGATGGTGTTCTCGGGTCTGTTCCCGCTGGTCATCGAGGATGTGGTCGACGAAGGCGAGGGGATCATGGTGCGGGCACGGACTCCGCGGGACACTGCGGTCTGCCCGGTGTGCGGGGCCTCGTCGGAACGCGTGCACGGCTATCACTGGCTGACGGTGGCCGACGTGCCGGTCGATGAGGACGCGTGGTGGTCCGTGTGCGGGTGCGGCGCCTGGTGTGTCCCACGCGCGGCTGCCGCCACACCTTCCGTGAGCAGGTGACCATCCCCTCGTAGCGTGGAGCCCGTGATTGCAGGGGAAGTTGGGGTTCATGGGGTCCAAGAAGAAGCCGCCGTACGACGCTGAGTTCCGTGAGGGTGCGGTGCGCATCGTGGTTGAGACCGGGAGGCCGGTCGGCGAGGTCGCCGAGGAGCTCGGCATCAACCCGGGCACGCTGCACAGCTGGGTGTCGCGGTGGCGGCGCAACGGGACGACGTCCTCGGACCGGCCCGTACAACCGGCAGCCGCCAGTGGCGGTGGGGGTGGCGGTCGGGTGCGGGAGGCCGAGCGGGCCGAGCTGGAGCGGCTGCGCCGGGAGATCGGGGAGAAGAGCAAGCGGATCCGGGAGCTGGAGATGGAGCGTGATGTCTTCAAGCGATGCATGGCCCTCTGGGTGAAGTGACCGAGAACGCTCCGGAGGCGGTGGTCGCCTTCATCGGTAGCCAGAGGGTCGGGCATGGCGTCCCGCACCGGGTGTCCTGCCGGGTGGTCGGGGTGAGCGAGGCTTGGTTCTACAAGTGGCGCCGGCGCCCCGACGAGCCGACGGAACGCGTGGTCAGGAGGGCGAGGCTGGAGGAGCGGATCATCCACTTCTTCACGGAGTCCGGCGGCACCTACGGCTCGCCGAGGATCACTTTGGATCTGTGGGCGGAGGGCTGGCAGGTGTCGGTGAACACGGTCGCGGAGATCATGGCCGGGCTCGGTCTGCAGGGCCGCAAGCCGCCCAGGCGGCGGTCGCTGACCCGGCAGGGCAAGCGGAAGGCTGCCCCTGACCTGGTGAATCGCCGTTTCGACGCGGTGGCCCCGGACGTTCTCTGGTACGGCGATATGACGGAGATCGAGACCGGCGAAGGCAAGATCTATCTAGCCACGGTCATCGACGCGTTCTCGCGCCGTTGCCTCGGCTACGCCATGGGCGAGCACCATGACGCGGCCTTGGTCGGGGCGTCGTTGAAGATGGCCACCGCGACGCGCGGTGGCCGAAGGGACGGGACGATCTTCCACAGCGACAGGGGAAGTGAGTACACGTCAGAGGCGTACAACACCCTGTGTGACCTCCTGGGCGTGGTGCAGTCCATGGGGCGGGTGGGGTCGGCGCTGGACAACGCCGCCGCGGAGTCGTTCAACTCGCTGATCAAGGTCGAGTACATCCACCGGCACCGGTTCGCCACCCGCACCGAGGCCCGCCTGAAGATCGCCACCTGGATCACCGGGTTCTACAACCCGCGACGCAGGCACAGCGCGGCCGGCGGCCTGCCGCCGGAGGAGTTCGAACGGAGCATCACCGAAGCACGCAAGAAGAGCGACCAGAGGTGCCAGGCCGCATAGGAGAGGTCTCTACGAAACCAGGGGATTGACAGCGGCGCCAACCCCAAGGGCTGCAAGAGTGACGGCAAGGTAGTCTTCCTCGACTTCCAGTCCGGAAAGGCCAAGCCCGCCGCACCCAGATACCGCAACTACTACCTCAGGAGGACCAACTGACATGCTCGACAGGGAACAGGCCGAGCGCAGGGCTGCAGAGTTCCTCGATTACCAAAGCAAATCCTGGGGCCCATCCTCCGCTGTCCGGCTCATCCCCGAGTACTGCTTTATCGACGGAGGACGCTTCATCGCTCCATACGACCACGTCGACTACCTCGACCACGGACAAGAGGACATGCAACTCGGCGGGAACCTGCCGATCGCGGTCGACCTCACAGACGGATCCTGCCGTTTCATCGACTGGGAGGAGGCGGAGGATTTTATGGAACGCGAACTGCTCTGAGCAAAATTCATCCAGCGCGGTCGCTCGTCAGCAACCCAGCGGCAGGACATTTCGGGAAGGCGCGAAGCGCGCATCAGTTCACGTGGCGCCTGAGGTCGGCCGGGGATAAGAGTCTGAGTGCCCGCGGAGGAAGGTGGCCTGTGGTGTCTAATAGACATCACGGGCCAAGTATGGACGAGATGGCCAAGTATTACAGCGTCTGGGATGGTTCCGAGGATGGGTGGTCTTCCTTCGAACGACGGTGGCTCTCGGCGTGATCTTCAACACCATGACGAAGAGAGCGCTTCTTATCGAGGACAATGCGGTATGCGCGCAAGTGATCCAACGGATGCAAGCGCACGGGCGCCCGTTCTTGGACTCCATCCCGACGTAGGCCCCATAGCCCGTCCCGGGGCTGGTCTCGAACTTTCGTGACGATCCGTCGGTGAAACCGGCGGACCATCTCTCGCAGAGGCAAGTGGCAGTCGAGACGTGCAAGCCGATGGCGACTATCGAGTCCGCATTGCCGATTGAACCGCCCCGGGAGAGGTGGAGACTCGATTCCGTGTAAGGATTGAGTCATGGCACGACCTTCCCGTTACCCGCTTGAGCTCCGCCGTCGTGCGGTGCGCATGGTCGCCGAGGTCCGCGGCGATCATCCGAACGAGACAGCCGCTCTGCAGGCGGTCGCGGACAGGCTCGGCATCGGGTCCCGCGAGACGCTGCGGAACTGGGTGAAGCAGCACGAGATCGACGCGGGGCAGCGTCCGGGGACGACGACGGAGGAGTCCTGGCAGCTCAAGGCGTTGAAGAAGGAGAACGCCGAGCTGAAGCGGGCCAACGAGATCCTGAAGGCGGCGGCGAGTTTCTTCGCGGCCGAGCTCGACCGGCCACACACACGCTCGTAGCGTTCATCGACGGGCACCGGGACCGCTTCGGCGGGGTCGAGCCGATCTGCAGGACGCTCACCGAGCACGACTGCAAGATCGCCCCTTCCACGTACTATGCCTGCAAGAAACGCCTCGAAACTCCCTCCGCCCGTTCCGTGCGCGACGAGGAACTCAAGGACCGGATCAGGGACGTCTACACGTCCAACTACCGTGTCTACGGTGCGAGGAAGATCTGGCGCGAACTGAACCGGCAGGGACATGCGGTGGCCCGCTGCACCGTCGAGCGCCTGATGCGCGAGCTCGGCATCCAGGGCGCGGTGCGCGGCAAGCGCGTCATCACCACGCGCCCCGGCGGACAGGCCGAGCGAGCCCCCGGCCTGGTCGACCGCGACTTCGTCGCCGTCGCCCCGAACCGCTGCTGGGTCGCGGACTTCACCCACGTGAAGACCTGGGCCGCTGTCGTCTACGTCGCTTTCGTCGTGGACACCTTCTCCCGCCGGATCGTCGGCTGGTCCGCGGCCACCGTGAAGGAGACGGTCTTCGTGCTCGACGCCCTGGAGATGGCGATCTGGCAACGCGACCGCGACCAACAGCCCGTCCAGTCAGGTGAGTTGATCCATCATTCGGATGCCGGGTCGCAAGGCGGATTCAATCGGTCGTCGCAACACCTCATGATCAGCGAGGTGTGGGATGGTTCGTCGTCAGCAGGGAGCCGATCGGGCGATACGGCCAAAGTTGAGGTCTCCGGGGCATCCGAAATTTCAGCGTCATATCGAAGCAGCGTTCTGGGATGAAATCGCCAAAGGTCTGCTCGCGGAGGAAGCGGCCGGGGTTATCCGCGTGGCGCCGGCGGTGGCCACGCGCTGGTTTCGGCAGCATAGAGGCATGCGACCGTTCGATCCGAAGCCGAATTCGGGCAGGTACCTGTCGTTCTCTGAGCGGGAGGAGATCGCGCTCCTCAACGCCCAAGGCATGGGCGTTCGTGAAATCGCTCGGCAAGTCGGCCGTGATCCGGGGACGATTTCCCGCGAGTTGCGGCGCAACGCGGCCACGAGGGGCGGGAAGCTCGATTACCGGGCCTCGGTCGCGCAATGGAAATCGGACATGGCCGCCCGCCGGCCGAAGACATCGAAGCTGGTCGCCAATCCGCGGTTGCACGCATACGTCCAGAAGCGGCTGTCCGGAGAGATCAGCACGCCTGACGGCAGGGCAATCGCAGGACCTGCGACAGCCACGTGGACGGGGCGGAACAAGCCGCACCGCAAGGACCGCGCGTGGGTGCAGGCGTGGAGTCCGGAGCAGATCGCGAACCGGATCAAGTTTGATTTCCCGCATGATGAGTCCATGCGCATCAGCCACGAGGCGATCTACCAGGCGCTCTACATTCAGGGCCGCGGGGCGCTGAAGCGAGAGCTGATCTTGTGCCTACGCACGGGCCGCGCACTGCGTGCCCCGCGCGCTCGTTCGCGCCGCAAGACCTGGGCGCACGTGACACCCGAAGCGCTGATCAGTGAACGACCTGCCGAAGTCGAGGACCGTGCCGTTCCTGGCCACTGGGAAGGCGACCTGATCATCGGGCTGGAGCGGTCCGCGATCGGCACTGTCGTCGAGCGGTCAACTCGATTCACGATGCTGGTTCACCTGCCGCGCGAGGAAGGCTACCGGCACAAGCAATCGGTCAAGAATGGTCCTGCGCTGGCCGGTTATGGGGCGATCACGATGAAGACCGCCCTCGCCAATACGATGTCGACGCTGCCCGAACAGCTCGCACGGTCTCTGACCTGGGACCGCGGCAAGGAGATGTCGGCCCATGCGCAATTCAGAGTCGAGACGGGCATTCCCGTGTTCTTCGCCGATCCGCATAGTCCGTGGCAGCGTGGCACGAACGAGAACACCAACGGGCTCTTGCGCCAGTACTTCCCGAAAGGCACCGATCTCTCGAGATGGTCCGCCGAGGAAATCGAGGCCGTCGCTCACACTCTCAACAGCAGACCCCGCAAGACGCTCGGTTGGAAGACACCCGCCGAGGCGTTCAACGAGCAGCTACAGTTGCTTCAACAAGCTGGTGTTGCAACGACCGGTTGAATCCGGTCAATACACGAGCTTCCGGCTCGCCGAGCACCTGGACGCCGCCGGCATCGCCGCCTCGATCGGATCGGTCGGCGACGCCTACGACAACGCCCTCATGGAGAGCACGATCGGCCTCTTCAAGACCGAGCTGATCAAACCCCGACGGCCATGGACGATGCTGTCCGACGTCGAGCTCGCCACCGCCGAGTACGTCGACTGGTACAACCACCGACGACTCGACGGTGAGATAGGCCACGTCCCACCCGTCGAATACGAAGCCAACTACTACACCGAACTCACGAAACCCCAGGTCACAACCACAACCTGAGATCTCTACCGAAGCCGGGGCGGTTCACGTCCTGGTGCTCCGCCACGAGAAGGAAGCTAACACCCCCCATTCTCAGCTGTTCTCCGGCCCGTGCCGAATCCCGCGCCGTCGTAGCGGACTCGCTCGGCTACCACGACAAGGCCACCACCCGGTGGCGCGATACGCCGCTGGCGACCACAGTCGGTCACCAGCTGGCTGGGTTCCCCGGGGAACTGGCGACAGTTGAATACGCGATCACACCAGTACCGAGGGCCAGGTAGCTACGTTTCATGATCCCTTACCTGCCAGGCCGCGTGCGGTGCTATTTCCACCATTCACGGTTCCGTCTATTTTGGAGATCGCACTTTGCGTTCTACCAGGTGAACAGGGCAACGCCCACTACGAGTGGGAAGCCCTGCGGTCAACGCGATAACACCGACTCGATCGGCTGATTGTGAACAATTGAGCCATTTCCGTTCTCGCGCCGCGCCGTCACTGCGCCGGAAACAGCTGTCGACGATTCACATGCACCAGATTTTGGTCAACTCTGGCACGTACCCGCGCAAGAATCTTTCGATATGCGCACGCCACTCTTCCATGTTCCCCGGTTCTTTGATCCCGTTTCCAGCGTGAATTTCTAGGGCCAGGTAGCCATACTTCCCTTCTTTGGTTTCTGGGAACTCGTACTGGCGCTGCCGAGGTTTAGGGGTACATTCCATCCAGGCGGCGGCGCCGTCATTGCCAACCGCCGCGCTCGTGACACCCTCACCCAGGGAAGGAATTCGTTTCAAGTTAGTGTATTTGTCGCCTGCCCTTTCCGCGATGTCGAGCTCTCCGCGCTGGCGAGAAATCGAAACTGCCAGATCGGGCCTTCGGTCAACTATTACGCCGCAGCTTCGACTTTCACCTGGCCTCGACAGGCTTTCACTGGAGTCCTCTCTGACCGATTTTCCGGGAGGAAGTAGCGGCTTCACGTTCGACGGCGCAACGCTAACGCCGCAGATTTTCCCCGGAATCGCGTAGTCATATTCGGGATTCTCGTCCGCGCAGCCAGCGAGGAACAGTGCAGCCATGCTAAGTGTCGTGACCTTGCGGTGTCGCATTATGATCCCTTGCCTGCCAGGCGGCGAGCGGCCGCGTTTCCGTTGTTGGCCGCATCGTCGATTGTCTCATTGGAGTCCCATAGATCCTCACGCTCTGCTGCCTGGGGATTTTCGTTCCGCCAGTGCTTGACCAGTTCTTCGAGTCGCCCCTCGCGGTCTGTGCCAGTGGCCATGTTCTCCCGCGCCTGCCCGCTGTCAATTCTCGCGATCTCTTCTTCGAGCCACTTGGCAGTAATGACGTCGACGCCACGCTGGGCCGCGTCGCCTGCGTGCGGGATAAAGTTCACAACGCCACCCCATGTGTGGTAATCCCACTTAGCTTCCCATGTGGCCTTACTCTTGGCGTCGTCCACGTCGACCTTAAGCCCCTGATATCGGGCCTCTTCGAGGAACCCGATTGTGCGCCCTGCTCTCTGCAAAGGCTGTTCATCTCCTCCCTTGCCCGAATTTATGTCGTGGACGATCTCGCGGTTAATGCTGTCCTGGAGTGTGCCGTAGGCAAACTGGTCACGGGAGATCTGTTTCGCCACCTCAAGCAATTGAGCCCGGTCCAGAGGGCTCTCTCCGGCGTTGTGCGCACTTGTTGCGGCGTGTACGTCGTCGCCGTAGTTGCCCATGGCCATCGCCATAGGCGTGCGCAGGCTCGGCGGGAAGTCGTTTCCCTCAGCGGAGAGATGCTTCAGGGCGTTCTCGAACACGCGGTTGTTCGCGTCGGTGTGCTGGACGTAGCCGCCGCCCGAGTTGTTCGGGTCGATGCCCGTCGTACCGGCCACCAGTGCCGCGCCGAGGCCGGCCCTGCCCTGTGCGTCCTCGATGTCCGAACTGCGAAGAGGGTCGCCCCAGTTGCTGTCGGGGTCGTGCGGGTTGCGCATGTAGGGATGCCCGTCGACAACATCCCAGTCCCGCTTCCGCGTCAGGTACTCCAGTCGGTCGTTGCCCTCCTTCTTGTCATCGTCCGGGTTGGGGTCGGCCTTGGGGTCGAGGAAGGCTGCAGATGCCTCGGGGTCCTTGCTCATGATCCCGAGAAGGCCGTCGAGGGGGTCGTTGGCGAACCATTCGTCCCGCGACGTGACGAACTTCTTGGGGAGGTCCCAGTTGTCGTTGCCCTCGTCAGCCTTCTCGGCGGCGATCAGATCGTCACCGAGGTCGTGCATGAATCGGTCAGAGTATCCTTCCCCGTGTTGCATCAAGGTGACGAGGGATTGGTACCCACGGACCTTCTCACCCTGCCACTCGTACCGTTTCATGCCGGCTTCCTTCATGCCGGACTGGAAGTCCTTGTAGAACTGGGACTTCGGATCCTGCGTAGCCGTGGCCAGCGCGTTGGCGAGCCCTCGCTCAGCTCCCAGGTGGTGCTGCTTGTTCCCCGTGTCCGACTCGTAGGCGAAGGTGTTGAGCTGGTTGGTTATCTTGATGGTTCCCTCTGGACCCAGGTGGTTGAGCACCGTCTGACTGAACTGCTTGTCGCCGGAGTTGTCGCGCATCAGTCGCGCCCACTCCTCCGGGTCGGCAGGCTTCTCTCCCGCCAGGATCTGGTCCGCGTACTTCTTGGCCTCGCGCGCCTCTACCAGTTCGATGTCGCCGACTGCGCCGGCGTTGAAGTCGTGTCCGGTGCCACGGGCGTTGTCAAACATTTCCTCGAAGAAGGTCTTGATACCGGCCGCGTCCCGAAGCGCCAGCTTGGCTCCTTGGTCTGCGTCATCGACCGCCTGGACGGCTGAAGCTACTGCAGCGGTCCAGCTGGCTTCGTGGATGGCGCGCGCAGCAGCGTCACCGAAGTTGCCGCCTTCTGTGCCTTTGGTCTTGCTTGTGTCGAGATGCGCCTGCCCTTTGGTGTCTATGTGTATGTCGGCTTCCTTTGCCGATTCCACCAGATTTCTTACGGCCTGTATTCGTTCGGTGAACTGTGCATGGATGTCCCGCAGAATATCTGCGATGGCTCGGGCCTCCACCGCAGCGGCGTCGAACTGCTTTCGCGTCGCGGTGAAGCGAGCTTTGGCGGCTTCTGCGCTCAGGCCGACCCATTCACCGTCCGAAGCAACGGCTTGAACACTGCTTCCATATGCTTCGCCCAGGTCCTCGAAGCCGTCGGCCATCTGGTCCCATGAGACGGCTGCAGTGGTCAGCGGGGTCAATCGAATGGTGATGACGTCCTGATAGGTGAGCATGCCTACTTCCTTGAGGTCTGGCGCTGGGCCCACGCTGCGTTCGCGAGCGCGTGAAAGGTCGAGGTCAGACGTTCCGGCGCGGATCCGGTGATAGCGGGTCGATCCGTGCGAGAGAGCTCTTCACGTCGTGGTCGACGTACTGGAAATCCCTCTTCGCCTTGCTCAGATCTGCCTGATCCCGCGCGAGGCGTGCCTTGAGACTCTTCACCTGCAGGGCCCATTCATCGTGCGCGTCCTTCAGGCCGGTTCCTGCCGCCCAGCCCGTGAACTCCCGCTCCGCCGCGTCGGTGGTCTCGTCGGCATGGATACCAGCCCTGTCCAGGGCGCGGAGCAGGACGTCCTCCAGGGCCTTGATCGCCCCCCGCTTGCCCTGCGCATTGGTCTTCAGGTCTGCCGTGGCAGCGGCACCACCCATGCTGTTCAGCGCCATGCGGCTGTCATGACGGTTCGCCACTTCGGCCTTGATCTGTTCCCACTCGTCCCAAGCCATCAGGTTCCCCCGTACTCGTTGCGGTCTGTGATGTGCGTCGGTTGCGCCAAATCATGACTTCGGGGCGCTATTGGCCCCTGTGCGTAATAGGGCTGATGTCCTCCGTACTGGGGCGGGACAGCGGCTATCGCGGATGCTGCACGGGTGCGGTGGCGGTTGCGGAGAGCCGCGATAGCGATGGCAGCGCCGAGTACGACGGCCGCACCGATGGCGGCCGCGATCCACAGGCCGGTCGCGCTGCTCTCGTCGTTGGATGCCGCGGGTGCGGCCGTAGACTGGCCGGCGCCTCCCATGGGGCCCGACGCCTCGGAGGCCTTCGAAGAAGGGGACTTGGCGTTCTCGTAGGCGAAGTCGGGTATGGGGTACTTGTCGGCGGGTCCGGGGTCGCCGGGGGTCGTCAGGGCGATGCGGGGGCGGATGACGCCGTATCCGACGACATCGTCGCGGCTGAGACCCTTGTCGTTGCCGCTGGCGGTCTGCATGAGCACACGGAGGACCTGGTTGTTGGTCCAGTTCGGGTGTTGGGACCAGATGAGGGCGGCGGAGGCGGAGGCGAGGGCGGTCGCTGGGCTGCTGCCTGTTCCTCCGCAGATCTGGGTGCCCTCCGGGCATGCGCGCACGATCTCCTTGCCAGGTGCGGCGAGGTCGACTTGCGGACCGAACTGGGAGTTCTCCAGTGGTTTCGCCTTCTGGTCGACGCCAGCCACCCCTACGACCCCCGGTGTCGCTGCTGGGTACTCGATGGCGTTCGTGAGGTTGCCGCTGTTGCCGACCGCGGCGAAGATGAGCTTGCCTTTGCCGATCGCGTACTTCACAGCAGCGGTCAGTTCCGAGGTGCCGACGTTCTTCTTCCCCGGGGTGTTCGCGCTCCCCATGGAGATGTTGATGACCTTGGCTTCGGAGTCCGCCGCAAACCGGATGGCTTTGGCCAGACTCTCCGAGTACCGGCGCCCCGAACTCTCCGTGCCGAAGCCGCCGGTGGCATAGGGCATCTTGATGGGGAGAATCTTGGTGCCGGGAGCCAGCCCGTGCGATCCGTTGGTCTGGCCCCGTGCTCCCGTCGCGGCGATCAGTGCGGCCATGCCGGTGCCGTGACCGGCCTGGTCCGTATGTTCATTGCCCTTCAGCCCTGAGAGGTCCATGCCGTCCTGGACCTGGCCGCGGAGGTCCGCCACGTTCTTGTCGACACCGGAATCGATGACGGCAACCGTGATACCACGTCCGGTGGTGGCTTCCCACATCTCCTCGGCGTGCATCGCGTCAAGGTGCCACTGCCTGTCCCGGATGGTCTCAGCGTGCGCCGGGACCGTGGCGATGCCGGCCAGCATCAGGCCCACGGCGGCCGACAGGGTGTGGCGGAGCCTGGCTGGTTGCCTGGCGCTGGTGTGCATCTCGTACCTCATGCGGATTCCCGGCATGATCAGTCGATTACCGGGGGGACAATTCGGCGGCCCTTCTGCTTCCAGGTCTTCTCGTCTTCGGCAAGGTAGTCGGGCCGGCTGCCGCCTCGCTCGTCACGACGATGTGAGGAACGGCTCTGACCTGGCGGTGGAACAGCCGTTCCGCCACGTCCAGCACCTGCGGCACCGTGCGAGCCCGCACCCGTAGGAGTGCCGGACACGAGTCCGGTGCCGCCTGGGGTGAAGGGGCGGGAGCCCTGTCGGTCGGCCTGCTGGGGGCTGCCCCCGACGATGCCGCCCGTCTCACTGGCGTAGCGGCGCTCACCGGGAGCAGGGCCCGGCCTTGCGCCTCCAGCTCCGGCACCGGCCGTGGGGTTGTACGCCATCGGCCCTCGGGTAGATGTTCCCTCGCCACCGATGACCGTGCCGCGCGGAATCCCTTGCACCGGGATTCCCGGGCTCGGGGGGGGCAGACCGCCCGCCGATGATGCCACTGTCGCGAGGTAAACGCCCTGCGCCACCGGAACCCGGCTGTCCCAGCCCAGGCAGAACCGGAGGCCGGACGCCACCAGCAGTCGGGCGCCCGTTCACCGGTGGCACGGGAGGCGCGGAAGGCTTGACCGTGCCACCGCCGAAGGCGGGAGGAACCACTCCCGGCGGCATGCCGCCTGCGTCAGGATGACCCCCCGGCGGCATGGTGCCCGTGGGCGTGGCTGGAGACGACGGCGGAGCCGCTGGCAAGGTCGCGAGACCGTCGATCTCCATGCTTACTGGGCGCTCGGGTGCTGCCGCGTTGGCCACAGTTCCGGGCTGTCCGGACTGCTGCAACGCGGTGCTTCCCGAATTCACGTACGAGGCAGCCGGATGCTCTGGAGGCGCTCCGGCGCCTCCTGTTCTGGCGCCATCCTGGCCCGCAAGATCTTCCTGTCCCCCTGGGTCACGCCAGGTGTTCGCTTCCAAGTACATCGCCGGCGGCGGAAACGTCGGCGGCGTCACCGCGTTCACCTGCTGCGCCGTGAACTCGTACGTCTGCGCCAGCTTCCGCAGCCGCTGAGCCGCCTCCCACCGCGCCGCGTCGATCCGGCCCTGCGCCGCAGCCGCGTCCGACGCGGCTCGCTTTGCCGTGCCGCCCGCGTCCGTGTCCATGTGATGGGACGGGTCCTCGGCGAACGCCTTCGCCTCTTGCGCCTTGCGAAGATCGGCCTGCGCATTGGTCGTCTCCGTGATCGGAGGCATCGCCGCCTTCGCCTCGGCGATGGCCTGCGAGATCTCCTCCATCCAGCGCGCCGCGCCCTTGCTGTACTCTCCCAGGCGCAGCGTCGCACTGGCCGTCTGGCCGCCCCAGTTGCGGAATGCGTCGCCGCCCTCGCCGTGCCAGGGTAGGTTCGTCACGTACTCCTTCAGGTCCTGGCCGATCTCCGTGATCGCCGAGGAGGCCAGGGCCAGCTTCGTCGCCAGGTTCGACGCACCGGTCGGGCTCGCCGACGCGAGCAGCGCCGCGAGCTGCTGGTGCGTCATCGCCTCGAAGTCCGTGCGCTGAAGCCGCGGCGCCTTGCCCCCCGTCCGCTCAGCCAATGTCCCGCCCCCTGTCCATGCCGCCGCGGGCATCAGAAGCCTGTTTCCTTGTCCTGTTCCTTCTTCGTAGGTGCGATCTCGACGAACGGGTCCCGCTCCCGGTCGTAGTACGACTCCACCTCGGCGTTGACCACCCTCATACGGGCGCGGATCTCCTCGTCGACGTTCTCATAGCCCACCTGGGACGAGTGAACAGCCAGGCCCATACCCTCGATCTGAGCCCCCAGCGCCTTGGACAGCTTCTCCAATTCGTCATGGACGAAGCTGTACGAGTCGAAGAGGAACTGAGCCTCGCCGAAGTCGCCGGACCCCAACTGCCCTCGGGACAAGCGGCCAACCCCCATCTTCCCCGGGGCTGCCTCGGAGCCGTCGAGCGCGACCAGCAGATCTTCAACCCTCTTCTTGAAGGTCTTCATCCTGTCGGCCTCGATCGCCAACGCTGCCTGCGGGTTCACCGCATAAAACGTATCGAACGACGTCCCTGTGTCCGGTGACGGCACTCCGTCTCCCCGGTGCGCCACAGTGGCCCCTCCCCGTTCACCCACGCACCAACAATCATTCCAAACCGGGAACAAGCCCTCCTTCGCAGCGACAACTGTGCCAAAGCGCAGGTCCTTTGCCCCAAGTTCTACGGCGCGACTGTGCCACAAGCGCGGGTCACCGCTGCGACGGGAACGTCCTCCCTCCTGGTGGACTGGTCGCTGCAGATGGCGGCCAAGTTCTCCTGGCAGAGATCAACCCGTGAACTATGCCAGGTTGGCCATCCATGAGTAAACTCCTGAGCGGTGTGCTCGTGAAGTTGCAGGTCACGGGTCTGGTGTGCGGGGGGTTGCCGTGCTTGCGCTGGTCGGCGACCGGTGTCCTCGGTGTAGATCGTCTGGCTGGGCGGCTGGTGTGGTCCTCGGGTTCTGCTGTGCCTGTCGTGAGTGCCCGCTCCAGTTCGCACAGGAGTAAATGGGCTTCGACACGAGCGGGCTCAACTCGGGGCCTGTCATGGTGTCCGCCTCGGTCGGCGTACTGTTGAACTTCTCCCTCTACTCGGCTACGACGCTGTTTCGGCCATTCATATCCAGTGAGGACGCGGGGGTAACTCCCACCTGCTGCTGCCTGTTTGCTACTGGGGCGGTGGGCCGACGCAGAGCGAATCCGGCCAGGGCTGCCGACCGGGCCTCGGGTGGTTGGTACCGTCGGCCGATGCTTGATCGTCGGGGAGGGGCAGCGAGACATGCGGGCGGCGAGAACGATGGCCGGGGCCGTGCTGGCGGCAGCCGTGGTGACTGGCTGCAGCGGTTCGGACAGCGCGGGCACGAAGGGTGAGGGCGGCGGACCTGATGCGACGTCCGCGGCGAAGCCCCTGGTCAAGTTGAGTGTGCCGTCGGCCTACGACGGGGCCAAAGGATGGGATGAGTCCCTCGTCTGGGTGCCCGAATCCGTGGGGACGCTGCCCGTCGCGGTGGTACCGCGCTCGGAGACGGTCGCCATGATGTACGCGGCTCCTGGCGGCTACACGGTGAAGGTCAGGACGGCGGACGGCGGTCAGGTCCGCTGGGCTTCTGCTCCGTGGAACCCTCCGACGCCGGTGGAGGGTGCGGAGGGCAATCCCGAGAGTGGCGAGTCCGCGGAGATCCCCGATGTGACGGGTGTGGAGCAGGACGGCCGTGCTTATGTGGTCGCGTACGCACATGGCATGCGCGGCAAGGACGACCTGCACGAGGGCACAGAGGTGGTACGGCTGGCGGTGTATCCCGCGGATGCTTCGGGCTCGTCGGTGAAGCCGCTTCGGGAGATTGACGTGCCGGTGTCGGCTGACCCGGGCGAGGTACGGGTGCGGGCAGAGGGCGGGCGGCTGCTGGTCGCATGGGGTGAGGACGGCATGTACCCGCGCTGGTCGCATGCGGTGGACGTGGCGACCGGCGCGGTCACCCCGTACAAGGACTCCGAGAATCTGCTGCCCCAGTGCGACGAGGTGGTGGCCTGCCCCAACAGCCGCGTCATGGCGGCCAGTGAGGTTGGTCCACTGGTGGCTATGGGCAGGGGAGGCTTCGGCGTGCCGGGCCGCTGGTTCAGTGACGACGTCCGCCCCGACGGCGTCGACGCACGGTCCGGCCTGCTTGGTACCTGGAACGGCGACGTGTACGGCGTAGGGGACGGCCGTCTTCTCGCCCGGTGGAGCAGGGGCGGAAAGTACGGGGCGGACGTCGACCCAGTCTGGTCGGTGCACGACCTGCGTACGGGCAGGATCCAGGCCCGACTGGAATGCGGATATGACGGAGCACAGCAGTTCGATGCGGCCCGTGACTATCCAGTGGTCACCTCGCCCTCGGGCCGCTATCTGGCCGCCGGTCCCGTCGCCTTCGACCTGGAACGGAAGAAGGGGATCTGCCTGGACAGTGACGGCAACCGCAAGACCATCGTGCTCGGCTCGATCCGCGACGACGGCACGGCATACGGGGCGGTCCAAGAAGACTCGGCCACCAGCGACATCGAACCGGTTGTCGCCCAGCTCGACCTCACCACCGGTACCGGCGAGCCGAAAGTCCTCGGCGCGGGCATCGACATCCCTCAATACACCAGTGTGAACGGCTCGGGCCTCTTCGCCACCCGCGACGAGGACAAGAACGTACGGATCTCACTGCGCCGTGAGCGCTGACGCGACCTCATTTCGACGGATATCGAGTCCGGCGATCGGGGGCCCGGCGGGCCCATCCACGACAATCTCCTCGGGTGGGAAAACCCAGCGTCCCTGCGGCGTGAGCATGGTCAGCGCTGGTTACGCGGCCCTCGACGCCGGGCCCAACGAAGATCGGTAGCCGATCCGGGCCGCTTCCGAATGGGCCGGCATAGTTTCCGCCCCTATGCTGGAACCACGCTGGATCGCGCCCCGCGATGGGCGATCGCCGCAAGTGACAGCGATGGCGTTGATGCTCCGCTTCAACGTTCAGTGACCGCTTTGGCATCGACGCGGCGATCTGGCAAAGGCGCAGGTGAAAAGGGGTCGCTCCGATCGAGGGCTGACCCCTTTGGCGTACCCCGTGCTGGATCACCTGACGCCTCGCCACCTGTCGTCACCCCTGGTTATCCGCACCGGTGCTGGATCGGTGCTGGATCCATCTGACGACCCGTCATCGTGCGGCGGTACGAGCGACTGTGTCGAGGTCGCAGGACTTGGGCCTTACACCGCGATCCGTGATTCGCAGGACCGACGGCGGCCGCCCGTCGTGCTGACGCGCACGCCTGCCTTAGGGCGTGTTCTGAGTTGAGATCACGGGAGGGCTGGCAGGCTGCGTAACCAGAGGATGGATCCGCGCAAGTGGAGCCCGGCGGCATAGCTCTCGGGCGTCTTGTCGTAGCGAGTGGCCAGCCCCCGCCATTCCTTGAACTTGTTGATGGCGCGCTCGACGGTGTTGCGATCTTTGTAGAGCGCGGCGTCGTGGCTGACCGGGCGTCCGCCGGAGCGTCCCTTCTTCTTGCGGTTGGCGGCCTGGTCGGCCTTCTCCGGGATCACCGCCTTAATGTTGCGTCTGCGCAGGTGGGCGCGGTTGGCGCGGGAGGAGTACGCCTTGTCGCCAGCGACCGCGTCCGGCCGGGTCCTGGGGCGGCCGACCGGGACACGCACCTTGATCTTCTTGAGGACCGGGATGAAGCGCGGACTGTCCGCGGCCTGGCCGGGGGTGAGGATGATGGACAGCGGGCGGCACCGCCGCTCGACGGCGAGGTGGACCTTGCTGGTCAGCCCGCCCCGGGAGCGGCCCAGTTCGGCGGCCCGCAGCCGGGCCCTGCGGCGTCGGCGCACGGCGCGGCGCTGTTCCCGCCCGGAGTCCTCCATGTCCGCGGGTTGCTCGCCTACGGGGTTGTTTTGTCCCTTTGCTGCAGCCCCTTTTCCTCCGCCACGGCCTTCTCCAGGTCCTCGAGGAGTTCCGGGGCGACGACCATGCCCGCCGCGTGGTGATGCGCGCGGGCAACAGTCGAGTCCACGCTGACCAGGCTGAGATCTACATCGTCGCGGGCCGCCGCCTCGGCGATCATCGCGTCCATGAGGGCCTGAAAGACCCCCTCACGCACCCACATCCGGAACCTGTCGTAGATCGTCGACCAGGAGCCGTAGCTCTCCGGCACATCTCGCCAGGGGCAGCCGGTGCGGAACCGCCACATCACCGCGTTGAAGTAGCTGCGCAGGTCAGGGATCGGTCCGAACGCACCCAGCGGCAGGTGCGGCTCGACCAACCCCCACTCGGCATCGGTCAGATCGCCACGAGTCACGCGACCGGTCTATCGCAACCGGCACCCTCCTGGAGCGGGAATGACCGAGCTCGTGATCTCAACCCAGAACACGCCCTAGTACTACAGGGCTAGATCTTGATCATGGGGTGATGGGAGGCTCTGCCTGTGGCCACGACACAGCCCCATGATCAAGATTCTTCGTCGGACGCAGTGAGCCCTGCCGATTTAGCCGTCTGGGACCGCGAGTTCGCCGCGCTGGGTGAGCGGATAACCCCCCTGTTCTACCGCCCGGAATCCCAAGGGCACGCCCTTCAGTACTTACGTGGGCTCCTCTCCCCGTTGCAGCGCAAGAACGGCTGGACCATGGCTGAGTTCGCCGGCGAGAAGGAGCCCAAAGCACTCCAGCGGTTCTTGAACCTCACCCCGTGGAGCGCGGCTCTGATGCGGGACCTGGTCTGCGACTACGCCATGGAACGCTTCGCGGATCCCCGGGGCGTGCTGATCGCCGACCCCACCGGCTTCGCGAAGAAGGGCACCAAATCCGCCGGGGTCCAGCGGCAGTATTCCGGCACCCTCGGACGTGTCGACAATTGCCAGATCGGGTCGTTCCTGGCCTACGCCAACCGTCGTGGCGACCGTGTACTGATCGACCGGGAGCTCTACCTGCCCAAGGATTCCTGGGCCGTCGACTTCGAACGCCGCCGGGAGGCGGGGATCCCGGACGAGGTGGTCTTCCGCACCCGTCCGCAGCAGGTCCAGGCCATGATCGAGCGCGCCGTGGCGGCCGGGGTGCCGTTTTCGTGGTTCGTTGCGGACGAGGAGTTCGGCCAGAACAGGATTCTGCGCAGGTATCTGGAAGCAGAGGACATTGCCTACTGCATGGCCGTTCCGAAATCTACCGACGTGAACACCGCGGGCATCTCCACCAACCCCGACACTCCGACCCGGTTGGACAACCTGGCATCACACCTGCGGCCGGGGGACTTCTCCCGGCGTGCCTGCGGGATCGGAGCCAAAGGGTTCCGCACCTACGACTGGGCGGTAATCGCCGGGCGGGACGGGCGCCAGTACGTAGTACGCCGCTCCATCGCGGATGGGGAGCTCGCCTACTTCCACTGCTACAACCCGCGCGGGGAATCACTGTCGGAACTGGTGGCGGTCATAGGACTGCGCTGGCCGGTCGAGGAGTGTTTCGAGGCGGCCAAGCAGCAGGCCGGGCTGGACAACTACCAGGTACGCAAATACGACGCCTGGTATCGCCATATCACCCTGTCCATGCTGGCGTTGGCGTTCCTGGCCGCGATGGCCCGAACCCCGCAAAAGGGGGCTCTTCGAACCTGGGCGGCGGGCGCGGGCCGCGAACGCGGCGGCTCGCGGCCCTGACCGTCGCCGAGGTCCGGCGCCTGTTCAACCTGATCGGCCTGACTCGCATCGCCATTGACCAGGGACTTCGCTGGTCGATCTGGCGGCGCGCGCATCAAGCGGAGGCGCGACGGCACCATTTCAGAAGGCGGCTACAGCTTCAGATGATCAAGATCTAGCCCTGTAGTACTAGTGTTCATGCGGGCCGTGACCCTGTCCTGAGGCTCGCAGGGTGGGTCGGGTCGGTCGGGCAGGTGTGGACGTGCATCTGGCCGCGGCCGAGATAGACACTGACGGGATCGATGACTCCCGGGTCATCGTCGGCGTCCTCCTCGACGGGCATCCAGCTTCGTGAGCCGCCGTCGTACCTCGCGGCCGGCGACCGGCGGTTCGGGTTGCGGCGTCAGTGCGGTGCCGACATCCTCTGCACGCCGCCACTTGAGGACCACGTCGATCGTGCGGTCCGGGCCGTGTACCTCGAAGGGGCACCAGAACACCTGGAGCAGGTCGCATCCGTCGGGCCCGACGAGGTCCGGCACGTCCCGTGCGTAGAGCTGGGCCACGGCCAGAAGCGGCAACGGGTCTGCGTCGTCCAGATCCGGGACGTGGAGTCCGCACGTCATACCCTCCAGGAGCAGTTGCTCCTCGTCGGTGTAGTCCCGTCCTCGCGCCTCGTTCTGGATGCGCCGCCGCAGGCGCACGTCGGGCAGGAGGTGGCCCGTGCCCTTGGAGTGGACCGTGGTGCAGACCGGCCACGGCTCGTCGGCCGGCCACAGCAGGGGCCCGGCCCGGCGCCGGGTCCGAACCGTCACCCCCCGGCTGCGACCCCCGTCTTCGCCCCCGCCCCGCACAGCGGCACCGCCGCCGTGCGGCCCTCCAGGCCGTGCGCCTGGATCGCCGCCCAGCAGGCCGCGCCCGTGGGCTCGACGAACAGGCCGCGGGCGGCGAGGTCGAGCTGGGCGGCGCGGATCCGGTCGTCCGTCACCGTGTGGAAGGTGCCGCCGCCGGCGCGGACGGCGGAGAGGATCTGGCGGGCCCGGGGCGGGGCGGGGATGGCGATGCCCTCGGCGAGGGTGGGTGCCGCCTCCGCCGGGGTGATGTCGTCCGCCCCCGCGTGGAACGCCGAGGCCAGGGGGGCGACCGCGGCCGTCTGGACCGCGACGAGCGCCGGACGTTCCGCGATGAGCCCGTGGGCGCGCAGTTCCTCGACGGCCAGGTGGGCGCCGAGCAGCAGGGTGCCGTTGCCGACGGGCAGGACCAGAACCTCGGGCAGTCTGCCGCCGAGGTCCTCCCAGATCTCGTACACATAGGTCTTCGTGCCGTGCAGGAAGTACGGGTTGTGGACGTGCGAGGCGTAGAAGACGCCGCCCTCGTCGGCGGCCGAGCGCGCGGCGCGTGCGGTCGCCTCCCGGTCGCCGGGGACGAGCTCCAGCCGGGCCCCGTGGGCGGCGATCTGCTCGACCTTCTTCGGGGAGGTCGCGGCCGGGACGTACACGGTGCAGTCCAGGCCCGCGCGGGCGCAGTAGGCGGCGATCGAGGTGCCCGCGTTGCCGCTGCTGTCGGCGATCACGCGGCGCGGCTTCAGCCGGCGGGCGAGCTCGGCGAGCATGACGGCGCCGCGGTCCTTGAAGGAAAGGGTCGGCATCAGGAAGTCGAGCTTCGCGGTGACGGTGGAGGTGAGGGGGACCAGCGGGGTCCGTCCCTCCCCGAGCGAGACGGCTCCGGGGCCGCCGCCCGTGGCCTCCGTCGCGGCGAGCGGCAGCGCCTCCTCGTACCGCCACAGTGAACCCACCCTGCCCGTGAGGGAGTCGAGGGAGACGGGCGCCGCGGTGAAGTCGAGGTCCCAGGGGCCGTGGCACCGGGGGCAGCGCCAGGCGAGCGACTCGACCGGGGAACGTACGCCGCACTTCGGGCACTGATAGTCCGTCATGTGATCCAGCGTGCCAGTTGTGTGGCACACGTGTTACGGGCGGTCCGAACTCTTGTGGGATTCCTATGGATCAGCCAACCTTTCGGGACGGCAGTGGCGCGGCGAGTTCGCGGGCACCCACCGCGTGTAGTTGTCATGCCCCTGTCATATACCCCCACGACAGCGCACCACTTATGAGGAGGACCCCTCACATGTCCGTGATGCGTAACTCGCAGCGAAGACTGTCCGCGGCCAGCGTGACAGCCGTCGCCGCCCTGGCACTCGGTGCCGCCTCCGCCCTCCCGGCCACCGCGGCAGAGCCCGCCCCGGTGGGCGTGATCGAGAACGCGGGCGCCCCCGGTGCCATCGCAGGCAGCTACATCGTCACCCTCGACGAGTCGGCCGCCGACGCCGGATCCAAGGCGGGCAAGCAACTCGCCGCGGAGTACGGCGCCAAGATCAAGAAGACGTACAGCGCCGCCCTCAACGGATACGCCGTCGAACTCTCCGAGGCGCAGGCCAGGAAGTTCGCCGCCGACCCCGCCGTCGAATCCGTCGTGCAGAACCGGGTGTTCAGCATCTCCGGTACCCAGCCGAACCCGCCTTCCTGGGGCCTGGACCGCATCGACCAGCGCGCGCTGCCGCTCGACCAGAGCTACACCTACCCCGACTCCGCGGGCGAGGGCGTCACCGCGTACATCATCGACACCGGTGTGCGGATCACCCACAACGACTTCGGTGGGCGTGCCTCGTACGGCTACGACGCCATCGACAACGACAACACGGCGCAGGACGGCAACGGCCACGGCACGCACGTCGCCGCCACGGTCGCCGGCGGCTCCTACGGTGTCGCGAAGAAGGCGAAGGTCGTCGGCGTCCGGGTGCTCAACAACTCCGGTTCCGGCACGACCGCCCAGGTCGTCGCGGGCATCGACTGGGTGACGCAGAACGCCGTCAAGCCGGCCGTCGCCAACATGAGCCTCGGCGGCGGCGTCGACACGGCGCTGGACACCGCCGTCCGCAACTCCATCGCGTCCGGCGTCACGTACGCCGTGGCGGCGGGCAACAGCGGCGCCAACGCCTCCAACTACTCCCCGGCCCGGGTGGCCGAGGCCATCACCGTCGGATCCACCACCAGCAGCGACGCCCGTTCCAGCTTCTCCAACTACGGCAGCGCGCTGGACGTCTTCGCCCCGGGCTCTTCCATCACCTCGGCGTGGAACAGCAGCGACACCGCGACCAACACCATCTCCGGCACCTCGATGGCCACCCCGCACGTCGCCGGTGCCGCCGCGCTCTACCTGGCGGACAACCGGACCGCCACCCCGGCACAGGTGTCCTCGGCACTGACCACCGCGGCGACCCCGAACGTGGTCGGCAACCCGGGCTCCGGCTCGCCGAACCGGCTGCTGTACGTCGGCGGCGGCACGACCCCGCCGCCCGGGTCGAAGTTCGAGAACACCACCGACTACGCGATCAACGACAACGCCACCGTGGAGTCGCCCGTCACCGTCAGCGGCGTCTCGGGCAACGCGCCCGCCGCACTCCAGGTGCCGGTCAACATCGTCCACACCTACATCGGTGACCTCCGGGTCCAGCTCATCGCCCCGGACGGCACCGCGTACACGCTGAAGTCGTACGGCACCGGCGGCAGCAGCGACAACATCAACACCACGTACACCGTGAACGCGTCCTCGGAGGTCGCGAACGGCACCTGGAAGCTGCGGGTGAGCGACAACGCCTGGTGGGACACCGGCAAGATCGACTCCTGGGGTCTTCAGTTCTGACGCCCGGACCGCCGGACCGTGCCGGGTCCGGCGCCTGATCGAGCAGTGAGGGGCGGCCGCGCCGAGCGGCCGCCCCTTCCGCGTATCACGGCTGCCCGTCGCCCGGCTCCCGCCGTATGATCCGCTGAGCCGCGCAGATGTTCGCATGATCTTCACAAGGAGCGCCGTACCCGTGGAACCGTCGTCGCAGGGATGGACGCCTCCGGGCGGGTCCGGCCCGGCGCAGCCGCCCGCCCCGTCCTCGCCGCAGCCCGCCCCGGCGCCGTACCCGTACCCGGTGCCGGCGGGCGTGCAGCCGGGAATGCCCTACCCGCCCTACGGGGCGGTGCCGCGGCGGCCGGGCACCAACGGCTTCGCCGTCGGCTCCCTCGTGACGGGCATCGTGTGCTGTCTGCCCCCGCTCGGCCTCGTCCTCGGACTGGTCGCGCTGGCGCAGATCAGGAAGAGGGGCGACGAGGGCCGCGGCCTGGCGATCGCGGGCACCGCGCTCTCCATCGTCAGCACGATCCTCGTGACCGTCGCGTTCGCCACCGGCGCCGCCGGTGAGGCGTGGGACGGCTTCCGCAAGGCGGCCCGCGACAGCGCCGCTGCGGACTCCACGTTCGACCTGCGGACCGGGCAGTGCTTCGACACCCCGGGCCGCGGCCTGGAGGACGAGGAGGCGGCGTCCGTCCGGATCGTGGACTGCGAGGGACCGCATGAGGGCGAGGTGACCGGTACCTTCCCGCTCGACAGGTTCGACGAGTGGCCCGGGGAGAAGACCGTCGAGACCGAGGCGGAGCGCCGGTGTGAGGACATCAACACCGCCTACGCACTGGACTGGTGGGCCGTTCCCGGGACGGCGGAGCCCTACTACTACATGCCGACCAGGGACAGCTGGCGCTTCGGTGACCGGAGCGTCACCTGTGCGCTGGCGAGCGGCGAGCCGAAGCTCGCGTCCTCCGTCCGCAGCGACCGGACGACGCTCGACCCGGCGCAACTCGCCTACCTGGAGGGCGAGCTGGCCGTGGACACCGTCTGGTGGGAGGAGCCGGAGGACCTCTTCGAGGACGACCCGGAGGCCAACCGCGCCTGGGCGGAGCGGATGGCGC
Source organism: Streptomyces marianii (assembly GCF_005795905.1). Classification (NCBI taxonomy): domain Bacteria; kingdom Bacillati; phylum Actinomycetota; class Actinomycetes; order Kitasatosporales; family Streptomycetaceae; genus Streptomyces; species Streptomyces marianii. Next base: position 2,963,408 of record NZ_VAWE01000001.1, on the reverse strand, counting down.
GGACGCTCGGAACCGAGGCCCGTGAACTGCGCGCCGGCCCCTGGCCCGCGGCGGCCCGCACACACGCGCTGGCCCGCGCGAAGGAGTACGACGCGGCCCGCGGCCACTTCCGCCGGGCGGCGGCGGCCCAGGACGAGGAGAGCTTCTGGGACGCCACGCTGGAGGCGGGCGACGCCTTCCGCCAGGAGACCGAGATCGCTGTCCGCTCCGCTCTCGGCCTCGCCACGGACCCGCCGGAGGAGGCGGACGACGCGGAGGAGGGGAAACCGCTGCCGAGCGACGGCACGACGGTCTGAGCTCCGCGGCTCGCAGACACGCGTGAGCCGCGGGCCCCCGCGCCGTGATGTGGGTGGGCTTCGCGGCCGTGCCGCTGGTGTCCAGGTCCTCCACCTGGAAGTTCCGCCCGTAGACGCCCGACCAGACCTTCTTCCGAGGGGGCCACCGGCTTCACCCGGTGGGGGAGTCGAGTCCCTGGGGTGGAGCTGCGACCTGTGCGTGTGCCGGAGGGCTTCCACGGGCGGTCGTGCTGCCGTGCGCGGTACGCACCCGAAGTTATTGGTCTGGACCATTGTGGTCGAGGGTGCGGTGTGCGTACGGGCGAAGTCGCTCGCCCGCCGGGGTGAGCGACCGTCTCCCGGGCGGCTGTGACTGCGCGTAGCGCTTGGGCCCATACTTGCGGGGATCAACCGTCGGTTGCCACGCTGTTGCTGTCTGTCAACCTGTTGGGAGTGGCCAGTGACATTCGGTGAGCAGCCCGCCTATCTGCGCGTTGCGAGCGATCTCCGCCAGAAAATCGTCAGTGGCTCGCTGCCGCCGCACACCCGCCTCCCCTCGCAGGCCCGGATCCGGGAGGAGTACGGAGTCTCGGACACCGTCGCGCTGGAGGCGCGGAAGGTGCTGATGGCCGAGGGGCTCGTCGAGGGGAGATCCGGCTCGGGGACGTACGTGCGGGAGCGTCCGGTGCCGCGCCGCATCGCCCGGTCGGGCTACCGGCCGCCGTCGGGCGCCAGCCCCTTCCGCCAGGAGCAGGCCGCGGAGGGCGCCCGCGGCACCTGGGAGTCGAGCAGCGAGCAGGAGCCGGCGAGTGCCGCGGTCGCGGGCAGGCTCGGCGTCGCGCTCGGTGACCGCGTGATGCGCACGCGGTACGTCTTCCGGGACGCGGGCGAGCCGACGATGCTGTCCACCTCCTGGGAGCCGCTCTCGATCACGGGCCGCACGCCGGTGATGCTGCCCGAGGAGGGGCCGCTCGGCGGCTGCGGCGTCGTCGAGCGGATGGGCGCCATCGACCTCGTGGTGGACAACGTGGTGGAGGAGGTCGGCGCCCGGCCGGGGCTGGCGGAGGAACTGCTGACCCTCGGCGGGGTGCCCGGCCATGTGGTCATGGTCATCCAGCGCACCTATTACGCGTCGGGACGAGCCGTCGAGACGGCGGACGTGGTGGTCCCGGCCGACCGCTTCCGGATCGCGTACCACCTGCCGGTGCGCTGACCCGCGTGCCCCGGCCCGCGGCGCGTGCGTCATCGGTGTGCCGGTCTTCGCGGCCCGGGGAGGTCGGCGCCCTTCGTCGCCCTCGGGGTCGGTGACGCACCGCCGGTTCGGGGTGGTGGTCCCCTTCGAAGCGGGCGGCGCACAGGGCGCGTTCACGGGCTCCGGGGTGCCGCGAGAGTCGGACCGGAGCTCTCCCGGACCGGCGTCAGGCCGTGCGCAGATCTCGCAGTGCCGCCTTCTTCCCGTGGCCCCTTCGCGTGGCTCGCGCAGAGCTGGGGCCGAGAGGAACCGGTGCGGCGCAAGGGAGTTGTCCCCGGCGTCTCCCGTGGCCGGACTCGCGCCGACGCGCAGCCTGTTGAGCGCACCGGCGCCGTAGGGCGAAAGGCCGCATCACCCGGTCCCGGTTCCGGGTCGTGAACCCGCCGGGCCGTCTCGGCGCCGGCGAGCGGGGCGTCCCACCCTCCCCCGGCGTGACCGCCACTCGGCAAAGACGTGAGGCAGGGGCGCACTCGGCCATGTGCGCCCCTCGGGCTGGAGTGGATGCTGGCCGGATCCGTCTCTCTTCGTGAGAACGCATATCCGCTGAGTGAAGGTCAGGCGTAGGGTCGGGCATATGCAGACTGCGGTTTCCTGGGGATCGTTAGAGAAGTGCAGGCCGGCGGCGGGAGAGGCGCGATGACCGACGGCGGCGCGATGCTGCCCTGGCTGGTGATCCGCCAGGACGACAACGGCAATCGCTATCGCGTGGGAAGGTACGCCACACAGGACGAGGCGCAGAAGATCGCGGACAGCCTCGGTGGTCGCGGCCCCACAAGCAGCTCTACTGGGTGGAGCACATGGGGCAGACGGCACCCTCCTGAACGCGCCCCTCGGCCGCCGTGCGGGCGGCCGAGGTCCGGAGGAGCGCGCCGTGCGGGCTACGCTCCCGCGCATGAAGGATCCCGTGAACGCCCGCGTCGTGGTGGCCGGCGCCCTCTACGACCAGGGGCGTCTGCTCGCCGCACGCCGCAGCGCACCGCCCGAGTTCGCCGGACGGTGGGAGCTGCCCGGCGGCAAGCTCGAGCCCGGTGAGTCTCCCGAGGAGGCCCTCGTGCGCGAGCTGCGCGAGGAGCTGGGGGTGGAGGCCGAGCCGGTCGAGCGGGTGCCCGGCGAGTGGCCGCTGGGTCCCGGCTATGTGCTCCAGGTCTGGACGGCACGGCTGATCTCGGGTCAGCCGCGTCCGCTGGAGGACCACGACGAGCTGCGCTGGCTCGCCGTCGACGAACTGGACGCCGTGGACTGGCTGCCCCAGGATCGCCCCGCCGTCGAGGAGGCCGTGCGCCGGCTGTCCCGCGACCACCGGGGGAGAACACGCAGCTGATTTCCTGCGCCGTTCGCGTCACCGCACGTCCCTCTCGGGGATATCTCGCACCGAATATCGGGTATGTCCTGAATGCCGCCCCAAAGTGGACGGGATTCCGTGGCAGGTCCGGGAAGTGGTCGGCGTGGTCGACACCGAAGGCGCATCCGCCGAGTGGACCTTCCCTGCCGCCCCGGACGCCGTCCGTTCCGCCCGTCACGCAGTCCGTGACGCCCTGCGGAAGTGGGGTCTCGAGCCCGCCGTGGTCGATGTGACGGTGCTCCTGGTCAGTGAGCTGGTGACCAATTCCCTTCGGTACACCTCCGGGCCCATAGGGGTTCGTCTGATCCGGCCGGTCGTTGACGGAACGCCGCCGCCGCGACCTCCCGCGCTGCTCGTGGAAGTCTCCGACCCGCTTCCGGATCCGCCCATGGAGCGTCCCGCCGGGCCCGATGACGAGGGCGGACGCGGGCTGCAGCTGGTGGCCTGCGCGGCCTGCCGCTGGGGGACGCGGCGAGGCAGAACGGGCAAGACCGTGTGGTTCGAGCTGCCCTTGCCTGGTTAGGAGTGTGGGGGGACGACGATCACTGCCCGCTCGGCTCAAAACGAACGAGACCGTGCTGTGATCGTGAACGCCGTGCCGCCAGGTGCCGTAGTGCTGAATACTGCGGGCATGGCCGGTCCGGTGCGGTGAGCTGGAGGGGACGGTCGCGTGAGCGAGATACCTGAGACGGCGAGCGGCGTGGTGTGGCAGAGCAGTCCGCCCGGCTCCATCTACGACTACATCAAGGTCGCGTCGTTCTCGATCGGGCCGGACGGGCTGGTCGACCAGTGGAGCCGGCGTGCGGCCGAGCAGTTCGGCATCTCCGCCGAGGACGTCAGGGGCAAGGATCCCATCGACGTCTTCATCCCCTCCGAGCTCCGCCCGCGAGGCCACCGCAAGGTCGCCGAGGTCCTGGACGGAAAGGAGTGGACGGGACTCGTCCCGTTCCGCCTGCCGGGCGAGGGCGGTGCGCACGGACTGGCCGAGGTCTACGTCATGCCGAGCGAGACGGAGAGCGGCGAGCGTGCCGCGCTCTGTATCGTCGTCGACGTACGCGCCCTCCGGCGGATCGAGACGGACCTCGCGGCTTCGCAGGCGATTTTCGGTCAATCTCCTTTTGGCTTCCTCCTGTTCGGTACGGACCTCACCGTGCTGCGGACCAATGAGCGCTTCGCCACGGTCTTCGGCGGCGTCGCCGAGGACCACCGCGGCAGGACCGTGCACGACTACCTCTCCCGCCCCGAGGCGGAGCGGATGACCGCAGCCCTCCAGCGGGTGCTGGAAACCGGGGAGTCCGTCACCGACCTCCAGATCATCGGCAGCGCCCCCGGCAGCTCCGACCGGCGGCACTGGGCCGTCAACCTGTACCGCGTGCACAGCGGTTCCGGCCGGCCCGTCGGCGTCGCGGGGCTCGGCATCGACGTGACACGCCGTCACATCGCGGCCCGCGAGGCCGCCAGCGCCCGCCGCAACCTCGCCCTGCTCAACGAGGCCAGCGCACGGATCGGCAATTCCCTCGACCTGGAGACCACCGCACGCGAGCTGCTCGACGTCGCCGTCCCCGGCTTCTGCGACCTCGCCTCCGTGGACCTCTACCAGGGACTGCTCACGGGCGACGAGGCCCCGCCCGGACGCTGGGGCCCCGCCCGGCCCGAGAGCTACGGCGGCAGCGCCGAGCTGCGCCGCGTCGCCTTCGCCAGCACCGTCTCCGAGACCCTGCTCGGGGGCGCCTCGGGGGCGGGCACGCCGGCCAGCCCCCAGGTCGGCGCCGTCCACCACTACCCCTTCAGCTCCTCCTGCGCCGACGCCCTGCGTACGGCCAGGGTCCGCGCCATCCCCGGCGAGGACGGCAGCCTGGTCCAGTCCACGCTGGCCGTGCCGATGGTCGCCCACGACACGGTCGTCGGACTCGTCCAGTTCTCCCGGGCCAAGGGCAGCGAGCCGTTCGGCGAACGCGACCGGGCGCTCGCCGTCGAGCTCGCTGCCCGAGCCGCGGTCTGCATCGACAACGCCCGCCTGTACCGGCGCGAGCACGAGCGCGCCCTGATCCTCCAGCGCAGCCTCCTGCCGCCCGGTGACCCGGAGGCCGCAGGCCTCGACATCGCCTGCCGCTACCTCCCCGGCAACACCGCCACCGAGGTCGGCGGGGACTGGTTCGACGTCATCGAGCTCCCCGGCCACCGCACCGCCCTCGTCGTCGGCGACGTCATGGGACGGGGCCTGCGCGCCGCAGTCGCCATGGGAGAACTCCGCACCGCCGTGAGGACGCTGGCCCTGCTGGACCTGGAGCCCGCGGAGGTGCTCTCCGCGCTCGACGAGATCGCCCGCGGACTCGGCACGCCGAGCGGCGCCCAGCAGGCCTCCCGGGTCGCCCACAAGTCCCGCGGGCCCGAACTCTCCGAGGTGTACCTGGCGACGTGCGTCTACGCCGTGTACGACCCCGTGACGCGGCGCTGCACCTTCGCCAACGCGGGCCATCTGCCGCCCGTCCTCGTCGAACCGGGCGAGGAGGCGCTGATGCTCGACGTACCGCCCGGGATGCCGCTCGGGGTGGGCGGCGAGCCCTTCGAGGAGGTCCAGGTCGAGCTTCCGGAGGGCGCACTGCTCGCGCTGTACACGGACGGGCTCGTCGAGTCGCGTGACCATCCGCTGGACGAGGGGCTCAGCGCCTTCCGCCGCGCCCTGACCGAGCCGGCCCGCTCCGTACCGGAGCCCCGTTCCCCCGACGGTACGGCCGGTGGGACGGACGGCGGAACGCCCGCCGTCCTCGACCGCGGGTCCCGCTCCCGTTCGCTCGAGGACGTCTGCGACCACGTGCTCGCCACGCTCGACACGAGGCACGGCGAGGACGACATCGCGCTGCTGATGGCCCGTATCCAGGGCCTGGCGACCGAGGCCGTGGGGGACTGGCGGCTGCCGCGCGAACCGCGGTCGGTGGGCCGCGCCCGCGAGCTGGCCCGGGCCCAGCTCAGTGCCTGGGACCTCGATCCGCTCGTCGACACGGTCGAGCTGCTCGTCAGCGAGCTCGTCACCAACGCCCTGCGCTACGGCGAGGGCGAGATCCGGCTGCGGCTGCTGCGTGACCGCACCCTCGTCTGCGAGGTGTGGGACGCCGGCCTCGTACAGCCGCGGCGCCGGCGGGCCCGGGACACCGACGAGGGCGGCCGGGGGCTGCAGCTGGTCGGCCTGCTGAGCGCCGCCTGGGGCTCCCGCCGCACGCCCCGGGGCAAGACGGTGTGGTTCGAACTCGCCCTGCCCGACGGCGACTCGACGGCCGAGCCGAGCGTGGAGCAACTGCTGAGCATGTTCTGACGCCGGGGGCGGACGGTCCGGCGTTACGGACCGGACGCCTCCGCCGGACACGTCCGTGCCCGGACACGCTTCCGCCGGACACGTCCGTGCCCGGACGCGGACGTCCGGGCACGGAGGGGTGAGCGGGTGCTACGTGGTGTGCTCGCCCCGGCGGCGGATCCTGCTGCCCAGCCACACCAGCGGGTCGTACTTCCGGTCGACCGCGCGCTCCTTGAGTGGGATCAGGGCGTTGTCCGTGATGTGGATGCCTTCGGGGCACACCTCCGTGCAGCACTTGGTGATGTTGCAGTAGCCCAGACCGTGGTCCTCCTGGGCGGTGCGCTTGCGGTCGAGGCCCGACTCGGCGGCCGCGTCCAGCGGGTGCATGTCGAGTTCGGCCACGCGCATCAGGAAACGCGGCCCGGCGAAGGCCGCCTTGTTCTCCTCGTGGTCACGCACCACATGACAGGTGTCCTGGCACAGGAAGCACTCGATGCACTTGCGGAACTCCTGGGAGCGGTCCACGTCGATCTGCTGCATCCGGTACTCACCCGCCGCGACGCCCTGCGGCGGCACGAAGGACGGCACCTCACGGGCCTTGGAGTAGTTGAACGACACGTCCGTGACCAGGTCGCGCACCACCGGGAAGGCGCGCAGCGGGGTCACCGTGATGGTCTCGGCACGGTCGAAGACCGACATGCGGGTCATGCACATCAGCCGGGGACGCCCGTTGATCTCCGCACTGCACGAACCGCATTTGCCCGCCTTGCAGTTCCAGCGCACCGCGAGATCCGGTGCCTGGGTGGCCTGCAGCCGATGGACGATGTCGAGGACGACCTCGCCGTCGTTGACCTCGACCGTGAAGTCCTCGAGGCCCCCGCCGTCCTGGTCGCCCCGCCAGACCCTGAACCGAGCGTCGTACGTGCTCATTCGTACAGCTCCTCTTCGGCGAGGTACTTGACCAGCTCTTCCTTCTCGAAGAGGGCGAGCAGGTCGTGGCGGATGGGCTCGGTGGTCTTCCGCACGAGGTCGATCTGGCCGCGGACGACGGGATCGGCGGCCGGAGCACCGGGCTCCACCGGTCCGAAGGACCCCGAGCGGTCGGCGAGCCGGCACAGCAGGTTGATCCGGCGCCACTCCCGCTCCATCGCGGGGTAGTCCTCGCGGGTGTGGCCGCCGCGGCTCTCGGTGCGCTCCAGGGCGGACCGGGCGATGCACTCGCTGACCAGCAGCATGTTCCGCAGGTCCAGGGCGAGGTGCCAGCCCGGATTGAACTGGCGGTGGCCCTCCACGCCCGCCCGCCGGGCACGGCCCCGCAGGTCGGCGAGCCGCTTCAGCGCCTGCCCCATCTCGGACTCCCGCCGGATGATGCCGACCAGGTCGTTCATCGTCTGCTGGAGCTCCTGGTGGAGCGTGTACGGGTTCTCCTGCGGGGCGTCCGGCTCGGGGCCCCCGGCGCTGAAGGGCCGCAGCGCCTCCGCCGCGGCCGCGTCGATCTGCCCCTCGTCGACCGGGGGCCGCTGCCCGGCGAGGCCGGCCGCGTACTCCGCGGCGTGCAGTCCGGCGCGTCGGCCGAAGACCAGCAGGTCCGAGAGGGAGTTGCCGCCGAGCCGGTTGGAGCCGTGCATGCCGCCGGCGACCTCGCCCGCCGCGTACAGGCCGGGCACGCCGACCGCCGACGCGGTGTCCGAGTCGACCGCGATACCGCCCATCACGTAGTGGCAGGTCGGCCCGACCTCCATGGCCTCCGCGGTGATGTCCACGTCCGCCAGCTCCTTGAACTGGTGGTACATGGACGGCAGCCGGCGTTTGATCACGTCGGCCGGCATCCGGGTGGAGACGTCCAGGAACACGCCGCCGTGCGGTGAGCCGCGGCCCGCCTTCACCTCGGCGTTGATGGCCCGGGCGACCTCGTCGCGGGGGAGTAGCTCGGGAGGGCGCCGGTTGTTGTCCGGGTCCTCGTACCAGCGGTCTCCCTCCTCCTCCGTCTCCGCGTACTTCTCCTTGAAGACGTCCGGGACGTAGTCGAACATGAACCGCTTGCCCTCGGAGTTGCGCAGCACCCCTCCGTCGCCCCGCACCGACTCGGTGACGAGGATGCCCTTCACCGAGGGCGGCCACACCATTCCGGTCGGATGGAACTGCACGAACTCCATGTTCAGCAGCGGCGCGCCCGCGAGCAGGGCCAGCGCGTGCCCGTCGCCGGTGTACTCCCAGGAGTTGGAGGTCACCTTGAAGGACTTGCCGATGCCGCCGGTGGCCAGCACGACCGCCGGGGCCTCCAGCACGAAGAAGCGCCCGGACTCGCGCTCGTAGCAGAACGCGCCCGACACCCTGTCGCCGTCCTTGAGTACCCGGGTCACGGTGCACTCCTGGAAGACCTTGAGGCGGGCCTCGTAGTCGCCGAACTCCTTCTCGTCCTCCTGCTGGAGCGCGACGACCTTCTGCTGGAGGGTCCGGATCAGCTCCAGCCCGGTCCGGTCGCCGACGTGCGCCAGCCGCGGGTACTCGTGGCCGCCGAAGTTGCGCTGGGAGATCTTCCCGTCCTTGGTGCGGTCGAAGAGCGCGCCCCAGGTCTCCAGCTCCCAGACCCGGTCGGGAGCCTCCTGGGCGTGCAGCTCCGCCATCCGCCACTGGTTGAGGAACTTGCCCCCGCGCATGGTGTCGCGGAAGTGGACCTGCCAGTTGTCGTGGGAGTTCACATTGCCCATGGAGGCGGCGATCCCGCCCTCCGCCATCACGGTGTGGGCCTTGCCGAACAGGGACTTGCAGATGACGGCCGTACGAGCGCCCGCCGCACGCGCCTCGATGGCGGCCCGCAGTCCCGCACCACCCGCGCCCACGACGACAACATCCCACTGCTGCCGTTCGAGCTCAGTCATCGGTGAGCACCTTTCCCCTAGAAGAAGCGCGGATCGGCGAAGGCGCCGGAGGCGAGCAGGTACACGTAGAAGTCGGCGAGGGCCACACTGATCAACGACGCCCAGGCGAGCAGCATGTGACGCTCGTTCAGCCTGCCCACGAACCCCCACATCCGGTAGCGCACCGGGTGCTTGGAGAAGTGCCGCAGCCGGCCGCCGATGATGTGCCGGCAGGAGTGACAGGACAGGGTGTACGCCCAGATCAGCACGATGTTGACGAGGAACACCAGGGTGCCGAGGCCCATGTGGCCCCAGGCGTAGGACTCGTCGCGGAAGGCGAGCACCGTGTCGTAGGTGAGGATGCCCGCCACCGGTAGCGCCGCGTAGAAGAAGTAGCGGTGCATGTTCTGCAGGATCAGCGGGAAGCGGGTCTCACCGGTGTACTTCGCGTGCGGCTCGGCGACCGCACAGGCCGGGGGCGAGGCCCAGAAGCCCCGGTAGTAGGCCTTGCGGTAGTAGTAGCAGGTCAGCCGGAAGCCCAGCGGGAAGATCAGGATCAGCAGGGCGGGGGACAGGCCCCACCAGCTGCCGAAGATCTCCCAGTTGGGGCCGCCCTTCATGGGCACGCAGTTCTCGGCGAGACAGGGCGAGTAGAACGGCGAGACGTACGGCGCGGCGTAGTAGTCGCTGTTCGCGAAGGCCCGCCAGGTCGAGTAGACGATGAAGGCGAGCAGACCGCCGGCGGTCGCGGCGGGCGCGAGCCACCAGCGGTCGGTCCTGAGGTGGCGGGTGGCGATGGCGGCGCGCGTGGCGCCGCGTACACCCGTGTCGGTATGAGGTTCGGTGCCAGTGGCCAACGAAGCTCCTAGGGCGCGTGCCGGTCGCGCGCACCCAGGCCTTCGTCGTCCGAGTCCGTCCACAGCGAACTGTCGTACGGGGTGTCGGGAATGGTGACCAGGTCTTCGGGGCGGCCGGCCGGCTGGGTCCGGGGTGAGTCCTCCCGCGTGTGCGTGAGGCTCCGCTCCAGCCGTTCGACCGTTCGGGTCAGGTCGTCGAGACGGCGTTTGACATCCGTCAACTCGTCCTGCAGGGACATGAACTGCCCTCACTTCCGCGGTCGCGGGTGGCATGCGGGTGTCTGGGGCTGTCCCCCAGAGGGCTGTGTGTGCGCCTGCGAGTGTTGCGCGTCACATCCCTCCTTGTGAAGGCGTGTGCACTGATTCGCGCCACGCGCCACCCGTTAGGGGCTCCCCGTGCGGCCGCATGGGTGGGATTTTCGAGTCGCTCCGTCGTGTCGGCGTCACGCTCCGCCCTCCGTCCCCTTCAGTGTAGGCGCAATAGGTGTGATCATCACCAAAATTCACCATAGGCAAGCAAACCGGACGAAGGGGTACATGTCATGTCCGAGGTCGACGCCCCACGCGGGAGGACATGCTCCCGTACGCCCTGCTTCCGCACCTCCCGGACCCGGTCCGGCCGCTCCCGCACGCCGCGCTCGGTGTCACTGCTCACGAGCGGCGTGCTCGTCCTGCCGGTGCTGGCCGGCTGCACCTCCGGGGAGGGCGGGGCGGAGGCCGTGGTGGTGCCCGCGGACATCGGCCACGCCGGGCGCAACCAGGTCGAGCAGGGCGGCACACTGCGGTGGGCCGTCGACTCCGTACCCACCACGCTCAACGCGTTCCAGGCCGACGCGGACGGCGCCACCGCCCGCGTCGCCGGTGCCGTGCTCCCCTCCCTCTTCACGCTGGACCAGCGGGGCCGTCCGCAGCTCAACCCCGACTACCTGGAGTCGGCCGAACTCGTGGACCGCGAGCCCAAGCAGGTCGTGCTCTACAAGCTCAACCAGGAAGCCGTCTGGACCGACGGGCGGGAGATCGGCGCGCCGGACTTCGTCGCCCAGTGGCGGGCGCTGAACGGCAAGGACTCGGCGTACTGGACGGCGCGCAACGCCGGTTACGAGCGCATCGAGAAGATCGAGCGCGGCAAGAGCGACCTGGAGGTCAGGGTCACCTTCGCCAGGCCGTACGCCGACTGGCGATCACTGTTCTCCCCGCTCTACCCGAAGGAGACCATGGGCGCCCCCGCGTCCTTCAACGACGGGGCCCGCACGGAGCTGCCGGTGACCGCGGGGCCCTTCGCCCTGCAGAAGGTCGACGGCGAGGACGGCACCGTCACTCTCGTCCGCAACCCGCGCTGGTGGGGCGACCCGGCCAAGCTCGACTCGCTCGTACTGCGGGCGGTGCCGCGCGACCGGCGTGCCGCGGCGCTCGCCACCGGCGCCGTCGATCTGGCCGAGATCGACCGGGGCGTCGCGGACCGTATCGCCGTGGCACGCAAGGGCCAGGGGGGCGGCAGCGGCGACAGCGGGCCGGGCGCGGCAGCGGAGGCGGGGGAGCCCGCCGACTCCGAGCAGAAACGTTCCGCCAAGAGCGTCGGCGCGGACGGGAGCGCGCTGCTCGCACGCGAGCGCGGAGACGCCGGACCGGCAAGGTACACCAGCGAGCAGACTGCGCTGCGCGGATTCGTGGTCCGCAAGTCCCTGGAGCCCGCGTACACCCAGCTCGCGCTCAACGGCGAGTCGGGGCCGCTGGCGGACGAGCGGGTGCGGCGCGCCGTGGCCCGGGCCCTGGACCGCCGGGAGCTCGCCGAGACGGTGCTGAAGCCCCTCGGCCTGCCCGTGAAGCCCGTAGGCAGCCACCTCGCGCTCGCGGGGCAGCCGGGGTACGCCGACAGCAGTGGCGCCCTCGGCGGCCAGGACACCGCGGAGGCCCAGGCGCTGCTCGCCGACGCGGGCTGGACCCGGGAGGGCGCCCGGGCGGCCGAGTCCGATACGAAGGCGGGACCCGAGAAGAGCCCGGCGGCCGGGAGCGGCCCGACGGCGCAGAGTCCCTCCGCGCAGGGTCCGGCGGCGCAGAGCGCGTCTCCGGGCGGCCCCGCCGCGGGCGGCTCGCCCTCCGCCGGTGGCCCGGCGTCGCCCAGCGCCTCGCCGAGCCCGGTGGCCGGAGGCGGTGCCCGCTCCGGGGCCGTCGGCGCGGTCGCCCCCGCCGCGGGCGGGGACGACAAGCCCGGCGCCGGCCGTCCCGTGGCGGCCCCCGCCGGCAGTGACGGGGACAAGGCGATGCCCGAGGCGCACAAGCGGGATGGCGGGGTCGCGGGCGCCTACGCGCCGGTCGGCACCAGGGCCCCGGGCCGGAGCCCGGTCGCGGGACCGCTCGGGAAGGACGGCGAGCCGCTCAGCCTCCGCTTCGTGCTGCCCTCCGGCCCGGGCTCCGAGCCGCTGCGCGCGGTCGGGGACCGCATCCGCAGGATGCTCGACGGGGTGGGGATCCGGACCGAGGTGAAGAAGGTCGCCGAGGACAGCTTCTTCAAGGACCACATCGCCTCCGGGCACTACGACCTCGCCCTCTGGTCCTGGCCGGCCACGGCCTACCCGGCGACGGACGCCCGTCCGATCTACGCCAAGCCCGAGCCCGCGACGGACGGGTCGCTACTGGTGGAGCAGAACTACACCCGGGTCGGGACGGACCGTATCGACCAGCTCTTCGCCGAGGCCGTCTCCGAGTTGGACGAGAGGAAGTCCCGCGACCTGATGAAGCAGGTCGACGCCCGCATCTGGGCCGCGGCGGCGTCCATCCCCCTCTACCAGCGCCCGGAGCTGGTGGCCGCCAAGTACGACCTCGCCAACGCAGGCGCCTTCGGCTTCTCGGCACCGCGCTACCAGGACATCGGCTTCGTGAAGGCGAAGCCGGCGCACGGGGCGGGGGCGGATTCCAGGAGGTGACGGCTCCGGCGGTGCGGCCGGACTGCTCCGCACGGCGGCCCGGCCGCGCCGCCGTGCGGAGCGTCCACCCCGGCGGGGCCCGCCGGTCCCGGTGCGGCGTGTGGCGGCGGCCGCCCGGTGCCGGCCCACCCGTCCGGTGAAGGAAGCGCCGGCGGCAGGCCCGTGCCGGACCGGCTCCGCCGCCCTGGGCCCCGTGTTCGCCGATCACGGTGGCCGCTACGGCGGAACGGTCCCCTCCGGTGATCCGGACCTCAGGAGCAGTTCAATTCCCTTGCCCGCCGGAGCTCCCGGCGGGCAAGGTCGTACCGGGTCGGATCGGGCCGGGAAGCCCTCCGCGCGGCGGCCCCGTACCATGGACACAGCCGTGGCGCGTCCGCCCGGCGGGCGTAACAGGAAACAGACGCCGCATCCCACGATCCGAGAGAAGCGCAAGCCACCCATGCCCACGCGCCACGACATCCGCAACGTCGCCATCGTCGCCCACGTCGACCACGGCAAGACGACCATCGTCGACGCCATGCTGAAGCAGGCCGGAGCCTTCGCCGCGCACCAGCTCGACTCCGTCGACGACCGGGTCATGGACTCGAACGACCTGGAGCGTGAGAAGGGCATCACGATCCTCGCCAAGAACACAGCGGTGAAGTACCACCCCAAGGACGGCGGGGCCCCGATCACCATCAACATCATCGACACCCCCGGCCACGCCGACTTCGGCGGCGAGGTCGAGCGCGGTCTGTCGATGGTCGACGGCGTGGTGCTGCTGGTGGACGCTTCGGAGGGCCCGCTCCCGCAGACGCGCTTCGTGCTCCGCAAGGCGCTCCAGCGCCGGATGCCCGTCATCCTGTGCATCAACAAGACCGACCGTCCGGACTCCCGGATCGACGAGGTGGTCAACGAGACCTACGACCTCTTCCTCGACCTGGACGCCGACGAGGACCAGATCGAGTTCCCGATCGTCTACGCCTGCGGCCGTGACGGCATCGCGTCGCTGACCAAGCCGGAGGACGGCACCGTCCCGGCCGACAGCGAGAACCTGGAGCCGTTCTTCTCCACCGTCCTGGAGCACATCCCCGCCCCCACCTACGACGAGGACGCCCCCCTCCAGGCCCACGTCACCAACCTCGACGCCGACAACTTCCTCGGCCGTATCGCGCTGCTGCGCGTCGAGCAGGGCGAACTCCGCAAGGGCCAGACCGTGGCGTGGATCAAGCGCGACGGCTCGATCTCCAACGTCCGCATCTCCGAGCTGATGATGACCGAGGCGCTCACCCGCAAGCCCGCCGAGGTCGCGGGCCCCGGCGACATCTGCGCCGTCGCGGGCATCCCCGACATCATGATCGGTGAGACCCTGGCCGACCCGGAGAACCCGGTGGCGCTGCCGCTGATCACGGTCGACGAGCCGGCGATCTCCATGACCATCGGCACGAACACCTCACCCCTCGTGGGCCGCGGCGCCACCGGCAAGGGCGCGGACAACAAGGGCGGCGTCAAGGACCGCAAGGTCACCGCCCGCCAGGTGAAGGACCGCCTCGACCGCGAGCTCATCGGCAACGTCTCGCTCCGCGTCCTCGACACCGAGCGCCCCGACGCCTGGGAGGTCCAGGGCCGCGGCGAGCTGGCCCTGGCGATCCTCGTCGAGACCATGCGCCGGGAGGGTTTCGAGCTGACGATCGGCAAGCCCCAGGTGGTCACCAAGGAGGTCGACGGCAAGCTGCACGAGCCGGTCGAGCGTATGACCATCGACGTGCCCGAGGAGCACATGGGCGCCGTCACCCAGCTCATGGGCGTGCGCAAGGGCCGCATGGACAACATGTCGAACCACGGCTCCGGCTGGGTCCGCATGGAGTTCGTGGTGCCGTCCCGCGGTCTGATCGGCTTCCGTACCGAGTTCCTGACGAACACCCGCGGTACGGGCATCGCCCACTCGATCCACGAGGGCCACGAGCCGTGGTTCGGCAACCTGCAGACCCGCAACAACGGCTCGCTGGTCGCCGACCGTTCCGGTGCCGTCACCGCGTTCGCGATGACGAACCTCCAGGAGCGCGGCGTGCTGTTCATCGAGCCGGGCACCGAGGTCTACGAGGGCATGATCGTCGGCGAGAACTCCCGCTCGGACGACATGGACGTGAACATCACCAAGGAGAAGAAGCTCACGAACATGCGCTCCTCCACGGCCGATGTGGCGGAGTCCATCGTCCCGCCGCGCAAGCTCTCGCTGGAGCAGTCGCTGGAGTTCTGCCGTGACGACGAGTGCGTCGAGGTGACCCCGGAGGCCGTGCGCATCCGCAAGGTGAACCTGGACGCCCGCGAGCGCGCCCGCGCCGCCTCCCGCGCCAAGCACGGCTGACGCGCGGACGCTCGCCGAGCACGGCCTGATGCGCGCTTGGCCCGGCTGACGCGAGTCGAGCACGGCCGGACGCGCGCCGCATACGGCCGCCGCCGGCCCGGACACGTCCCTTCGGCCCGTACCGCTCCACGGAGCGGTACGGGCCGAAGTGCTGCCCGTCGACCGCCGGGTGCACCCACGCCGTGAAGAGCGGTCCCGTGCCCGCCGGCGGTGTGCCCCGGCGGCGAAGGGGTGTCGGGAGCCGAGTCGGCCGTCGGCCCAGGCCTGTGGACCCGGCGCGTTCGTCAACTCCATTTCGGTTCTTGGCCCTGACCTTTGCGTCCGCTTAGCGAACGGTGATCACCGGAACATGTGCTATCAGTCCGGTTCGCGGGTGTCTGTCTGTGATCGTTTTGTCCGGATTTCGGGCTGGGCGCATGCGTTGATGTTGTCAAAACGAGACCCTATGAGTGTGGTTTATAGCCCTCGTCTCCTTGATAGTTGGCTCCGTTGAGCTCGGGTCAATGGGTCACGCGCTGTGGGGAGCGCCGACTCGCGAGCACACTCGGGGCGCTTGACAAGCACGCTGTCAGGGGTGTCAGCGCGCGTAGATCCGGTGCCCATCTTGTAGTGACTAGTGGACTCATGAGGAGGAACCCATGCGCGGTGCCAAGAGTGCCAAGTGGGTAGTGGGCGCGATCGTCGTCGCCCTGGCAGCGACCGCCTGTGGCGGGGGCAGTGACAGCGGCTCCAAGGCCGACAAGGGTGCGGTCGACCCCAACGGCATCTTCTCCGTCGAGCTCGGTGAGCCGGAGAAGCTCCTGCACACCGGTGACACGATGGAGTCCAACGGCTCCCTCGTCATGTCCGGCCTGTTCTCGACCCTGGTCGACTACAAGGCTGACGGCTCGCTGGAGATGATCAACGCGGAGTCGCTCACCACTACCGACTCGAAGACCTGGACGGTGAAGCTCAAGCAGGGCTGGACCTTCCACGACGGCACCCCGGTGACCTCGAAGTCCTTCGTGGACGCGTGGAACTGGAACGCCAACGTCAACAACGCCATGGGCCTTGCCTCGTGGTTCTCCGACATCAAGGGCTTCGAGGCTCTGCACCCCGAGAAGGAAGGCGCCAAGCCGACCGGGGACAAGCTCGAGGGTCTGAAGATCGTCGACGAGAACACCTTCACCGTCGAGCTGAAGAGCCCGGTTCCGGCCTTCGGCCACAAGCTCGCCTACATCCCCTTCGCGCCGCTCCCGGAGTCCTTCTACAAGGACCCCAAGGCCGCTGGTGAGAAGCCGGTCGGCAACGGTCCCTACAAGTTCGAGTCGTGGGACCACAAGAAGCAGATCAAGATCGTCCGCTACGACGCCTACAAGGGTCCGAACAAGGCGAAGAACGGCGGTGTGCTCTTCAAGAACTACACCACCATCGAGGCCGCCTACGAGGACCTGAAGTCCGACAACGTCGACGTCCTGCGTCAGGTCGGTCCGAAGGACCTCCCGGTCTACCACCAGGACCTCGGTGACCGCGCCGTGGACGCGGACCACTCCGCCATCCAGTCCATCGCGGTCGCGTTCTACGCGGACCAGTGGGCGAAGCCGAAGCCGGTCGACGTCAAGGTCATCCAGGGCCTGTCCATGGCCATCGACCGTGCCACCATCACCAAGACGGTGCTGCAGGGTACGCGTGAGCCGGCGACCGGCTGGGTCGCCAAGGGCGTCCTGGGCTTCCAGGAGAACGCCGCGGGCGACATCACCAAGTACGACCCGGCCAAGGCCAAGGAGCTCATCAAGGCCGGCGGTGGCGTTCCGAAGAACGCGATCACCATCCAGTTCAACGCGGACGGCGGCCACAAGGAGTGGGTCGACGCGGTCTGCAACAGCATCACCCAGGCCACCGGCGTCAAGTGCACCGGTGACAGCAAGCCGGACTTCCAGGCCGACCTGGCCGCTCGTAAGAACCAGCAGGTCAAGTCCATGTACCGCTCGGCCTGGTCTCTGGACTACCCGATCAACGGCAACTTCCTGAGCGACCTGTACCGCACGGGTGCGGCGGGCAACCAGGGTGGCTTCTCGAACAAGGAGCTGGACGCCAAGCTCGCGGCAGCCGAGAGCGCCGCGACGCTCGACGAGTCCGTGAAGCTGTTCCAGGAGGCCGAGAAGTCCCTGGTCAACTACATGCCGTCGATCCCGCTCTGGTACTACAAGGTCAACGCGGGCTACTCGGAGAAGGTCTCGGGCGTCAAGTACGACCAGGCCGGTGACCCGATCCTGACGGGTATCGAGGTCAAGAAGTAATCACCCAAGCGTAGTCCGCACGCCGTGTGCGGGGCCGGCCGTCCGCCGGTCCCGCCCCGGCGACTTGAGCAGCGGCTGGGGGGCCCTTCCACGACATCCGCGTGCCCACTGGGGACGCGGATACCGGGGGAGGGCTTGTCGGCTGCGGCGGCACATATCAACGGAGGCATGATGGGGCGCTATGTCGCACGACGACTGCTCCAGATGATCCCGGTATTCCTCGGGACAACCTTTCTGATCTTCTTCATGGTCTACAGCCTGCCCGGCGACCCTGTGGCGGGTCTGTTCGGCGAGAAGGGCGTCGACCCGGCGACCCTGGCCGCGAAGAGAAAAGAGCTGGGTCTGGATCTTCCGATCTGGCAGCAGTACTGGAACTACATGACCGACATCATTCTGCACTTCGACTTCGGCAACCAGATCCGCAACGGTCGCCCGGTCACCGAAGTGCTGGGCGACGCGTTCCCCATCACCCTGCAGCTCGCCGCGCTGGCTTTCGCCTTCGAGCTGATCTTCGGCATCGCCCTGGGTGTCATCGCGGGCCTGCGTGCCGGACGTGTGGCCGACAACGCGGTCCTGATCTTCACCCTGCTGATCATCTCGGTCCCGGTGTTCGTCCTCGGCTTCATCATCAAGCTGGTCTTCGCCTTCGAACTGGGCTGGATCGCGCCGAACGTCAGCAACGAGCAGAACTGGTCCGAGCTGATCGCACCGGCCATGGTGCTCGGTGGCCTCTCACTTGCCTACGTTGCCCGGCTCACCCGTACCTCCATGGCGGAGAACCTGCGCGCCGACTACATGCGCACGGCCATCGCGAAGGGCCTGCCCAAGCGACGGGTCATCGGCGTGCACCTGATGCGCAACTCGATGATCCCCGTCATCACCTTCCTGGGCACCGACATCGGCGCCCTGATGGGCGGCGCCGTCGTCACCGAGGGCATTTTCAACGTCAAGGGCGTCGGCGGTCTGATCTACGAGTCGATCACCCGACGTGAGGGCACCACCCTGGTCGGCCTCGTCACCATCCTGGTGCTCGTCTACCTCGTCACCAGCCTGCTCATCGACCTGCTGTACGCGGTCCTGGACCCGAGGATCCGTTATGCCTGACGTGACCAAGACCGCAGTCTCGGCCGAGATCGAGACCGGCGCCCCCGTCGGCGCGGGCGACGCGCCCGCGCCGAACAAGGAGAAGGCGCGCAGCCTCTGGGGCGACGCCTGGGCGGATCTGCGCCGCAACCCGTACTTCTTGGTGTCGTCTGTCCTGATCTTCATCCTGCTGGTCATCACCGCCTTCCCGACCTGGTTCACGGGCGCCTCCCCGACGGCGGGCGACCTGGTGCACCATTACCTCGGCAAGCCGGAGCTCGGCAAGATCGGATCGGACGGCTGGCTGGGCTGGGACGGCCAGGGCCGGTCCGTGTACGCCCGACTGATCCACGGCACCCGTGCCTCGGTCATCGTCGGTATCTGCGTCACCCTGATCGTCACCACCGTCGGCGGCATCCTGGGCATGATCGCCGGATACTTCGGCGGCATCGTCGACGCGCTCCTGTCGCGGCTCACCGACATCTTCTTCGGCATTCCGTTCCTGCTCGGCGCCATGGTGGTCCTGCAGTCCTTCACGGAACGCACCATCTGGGTGGTCGTCTTCGCCCTGGCGTTCCTCGGCTGGACCCAGATCGCCCGCGTCATGCGCGGTGCCGTGATCACCATCAAGCAGGCCGACTACGTCCACGCGGCGAAGGCGCTCGGCGCCGGCACGACCCGGATCCTGTTCCGGCACATCCTGCCGAACGCCATGGCCCCGGTGATCGTGGTCGCGACCATCGCGCTCGGCGGTTACATCTCCGCCGAGGCGACCCTGTCGTACCTGGGTCTCGGGCTCTCGTCGCCCATCGTCTCCTGGGGTGTCGACGTTTCCGCCGGTGTCCAGCAGATCCGTACGGCGCAGCACATCCTGCTGTTCCCCTCGATCATGCTGAGCCTCACCGTTCTGGCGTTCATCATGCTCGGCGAAGCAGTCCGCAACGCCCTCGACCCGAAGCTGCGCTGAGGAGGGCGTACGTGACCATCATCGACAACACCACGACGGTCCCCGCGCCGCGCGACGGCGACAACAACGGGCCGCTGCTCGAAGTCCGCGACCTGCACGTGGAGTTCCACACCCGGGACGGCGTGGCGAAGGCCGTCAACGGCGTCAACTACTCGGTGAACGCCGGTGAGACGCTGGCCGTGCTGGGTGAGTCCGGCTCCGGCAAGTCCGTCACCGCGCAGGCCATCATGGGCATCCTCGACATGCCGCCCGGGAAGATCCCGCACGGCGAGATCCTCTTCCGCGGCGAGGACATGCTCAAGATGTCCTACGAGGAGCGGCGGAAGATCCGCGGCCGGAAGATCGCGATGATCTTCCAGGACGCCCTCTCCTCGCTGAACCCGGTGCTGACCGTCGGCTACCAGCTCGGCGAGATGTTCCGCGTGCACCACGGCCTCTCCAAGAAGGAGGCCAAGGTCAAGGCCATCGAGCTGATGGACAAGGTCAAGATCCCGGCCGCCGCGGCCCGGGTCGACGACTACCCGCACCAGTTCTCGGGCGGTATGCGCCAGCGCATCATGATCGCCATGGCGCTGGCGCTGGAGCCGGACCTGATCATCGCGGACGAGCCGACCACCGCGCTCGACGTGACGGTCCAGGCCCAGGTGATGGACCTGCTCGCGGAGCTGCAGCGCGAGTACAACATGGGTCTGATCCTGATCACCCACGACCTCGGTGTCGTCGCCGACGTGGCGGACAAGATCGCCGTGATGTACGCGGGCCGGATCGTCGAGACCGCGCCGGTGCACGAGCTCTACAAGCGCCCGGCCCACCCGTACACCCGGGGTCTGCTCGACTCGATCCCGCGCCTGGACCAGAAGGGCCAGGAACTGTACGCGATCAAGGGCCTGCCGCCCAACCTGCTGCGGGTGCCGGCCGGTTGCGCCTTCAACCCGCGCTGTCCGAAGGCCGACGACATCTGCCGCACGGACATCCCGGCGCTGCACCCGGTGACCGAGCAGGACGGCACCGAGCTGCCCGGCCGCGGCAGCGCGTGCCACTTCTGGAAGGAGACGATCCATGGCTGAGCTCAGCAAGAACGACGGGGCCGTGGACGCGACGCCGAACGTGACCGACGTCGAGACGGTCGCCGCCACCGAGGCGGAGGCCGTGGCCGCCGTCGAGGCGCCGGTCCACCGCGGTGAGCCGATCCTTCAGGTGCGCAACCTGGTCAAGCACTTCCCGCTGACCCAGGGCATCCTCTTCAAGAAGCAGGTCGGCGCGGTCAAGGCCGTGGACGGGGTCTCCTTCGACCTCTACCAGGGCGAGACCCTGGGCATCGTGGGCGAGTCCGGCTGCGGCAAGTCCACGATCGCCAAGCTGCTGATGTCGCTGGAGTCGGCGACGGCCGGTGAGGTCTTCTACAAGGGCCAGGACATCACCCGCCTGTCCGGTCGGGCGTTGAAGGCCGTGCGCCGGAACATCCAGATGGTGTTCCAGGACCCGTACACCTCACTCAATCCGCGCATGACGGTCGGTGACATCATCGGCGAGCCCTTCGACATCCACCCCGAGGTCGCGCCCAAGGGCGACCGGCGCCGCAAGGTGCAGGAACTGCTGGACGTCGTCGGTCTGAACCCCGAGTACATCAACCGGTACCCGCACCAGTTCTCCGGCGGTCAGCGCCAGCGCATCGGCATCGCCCGCGGCCTCGCGCTGAACCCGGAGATCATCATCTGCGACGAGCCGGTGTCGGCGCTCGACGTCTCCGTGCAGGCACAGGTGATCAACCTGATGGAGAAGCTGCAGGACGAGTTCAACCTCTCCTACGTCTTCATCGCGCACGACCTGTCGATCGTCCGGCACATCTCCGACCGGGTCGGCGTGATGTACCTGGGCAGGATGGCCGAGATCGGTACGGACGTCCAGATCTACGACCACCCGACGCACCCCTACACCCAGGCTCTGCTGTCGGCGGTGCCGGTCCCGGACCCCGAGGTCCGTGAGGGCCGCGAGCGGATCATCCTCACCGGTGACGTCCCGTCCCCGGCGAACCCGCCGTCCGGCTGCCGCTTCCGGACCCGGTGCTGGAAGGCCCAGGAGAAGTGCGCCACCGAGGTTCCGCTGCTGGCGGTCCCGGAGCGCTTCGTCGGCCGGAACACCCCGGCCGCACACGAGTCGGCGTGCCATTTCGCCGAGGAGAAGGACGTCGTCCACGCGGGATAGGCGCTCGCGGGCCGAACGTTTCGCGCGATGATCCCAGGGCGCCCTTCCGGCAGGGAGGGCGCCCTGGCGCGTGGTGTGCCCGGCATGATCGATCGCATGAGGGGGCCCCTGCCCGATTGGCCGTTGAGGCGGCCGGACGTCAGCGGCGCGACTGCTGCGGCCTCGTCGCGGCGCAGCGGGGACGGTTCGCCGAGGCGCTGGAGGCGCTGCACGGGGCGCGCTGGAGGCGCTGGGGGCGCTGCACGGGGCGCTGGAGGCGGTCGGCGGCCGGTTGCCGTACGCCGAGGCGGTCGCGCACGAGGCCCTGGGCTCGGTGCTCGGCGACACCGGTCGTACGGGTCGGGCCGTCGCGTCGTTCGAGGAGGCGCTGCGCCTCGCCCGGCAGGTGGAGAACCGGACGTGCCAGGTGGACTCGCTCGTCGGCCTGGCCAACGTCCACCCGCGGGAGGACCGTCACGACCGCGCCGCGGCGCGACTCGAAGCCGCGCGCGAGGTCGCCCAGGGGACGGACGTCAGCCTCATCGGCGCGACCCTGGCCGCGGCCGAGGCCGAGCGGCGCCTCGGCAGACACGCACGGGCCCGGGAGGATACGGAGCGCGCTCTGGGCCTGGCGGCTGCGGGCAGCCCGCTCGACCTCCCCCGGCTGTACCACCTCGGGGCAACGGTCTGCCTGGACACGGAGGACGCGGCAGGCGCAGCGCGGTACCGCCGCCTGGCACTTCGCCTCGCAAGGAGGTCGGGCCAGGCACGCGAGCACGCCCGCGTCCTGATCACATTGGGGCACGCCCGCCGGGAGCTCGGCGGGGAGTATTCCGCCCGCGCCACCTGGGGGAGGGCGCACTCCGCCCCGGCCGCGCTCGGAGCGCCGGAACGGCACGAGACGGCCGCGCTGCTGGGCTGACGGCAGCCGCCCCGGCGCCTGCCCGTGGTGTCGTGGCCGCCGTGCCCGCGGTGCTCGCCCGGCGCACCGGACAGGCACGCGTGCGGCCCAGCGGTCACACACCCGTTGGGCCCAACAGATGTGTGCTTTCTCCCCCGCCGTCAACACATGAAGTGCCCAGGCCGGAGCTGCGATCATCTGGAGGCACTCCATGCGCGGAGCCACTCACGTCACCCGGGCCGCCTGCGCGGTCGCCGTCGCCCTCGCGGCCGGTGCCTGCGGGGGCGGCGCAGCCCCCGCAGGCGGGCCGGACGGGATCGTGACGTCGTCCTGGGGAGACCCCCAGAACCCCCTGGAACCGGCGAACACCAACGAGGTCCAGGGCGGCAAGGTCCTCGACATGATCTTCCGGGGACTGAAGCGCTACGACCCGAGGACGGGCGAGGCGGAGGACATGCTCGCCGAGCGGATCGACACGACCGACTCCGTCGACTTCACCGTCACGGTCAAGAGCGGCTGGACCTTCTCCAACGGCGAGCCCGTGACCGCGAAGTCCTTCGTCGACGCCTGGAACTACGGCGCACATCTGAGGAACAACCAGCGCAACGCCTACTTCTTCGGTTACATCGAGGGCTACGACCAGGTCCATCCAGCCTCAGGGCAGCCCACCGCGCAGACCATGTCCGGGCTGAAGGTCACGGGCGAGCGGACGTTCACCGTCAAGCTCACCCAGAAGTTCTCCACCTGGCCCGAGACCCTCGGCTACGCCGCCTTCGCTCCGCTGCCGAGCAGCTTCTTCTCCGACCACGACGCCTGGCTGGCCCGCCCCGTCGGCAACGGCCCGTACGCCGTCGACAGCTACACCAGGGGCTCCCGGATGTCCCTGCGACGCTGGGACGGCTATCCGGGTGACGACAAGGCGCGCAACGGCGGCGTGGACCTGAAGGTCTACACCGACAGCAACACCGCCTACACCGACCTGACGGCGGGGCATCTCGACCTGGTCGACGACGTGCCGGCGTCCCAGCTCAGGAACGTCGAAGCCGACCTCGGCGACCGCTACATCAACACCCCGGCGGGCATCATCCAGACCATCGCCTTCCCGTACTACGACCCGGACTGGAACAAGCCGGGGCAGGAGAAGGTCCGCAGGGGCCTGTCGATGGCGATCAACCGGCAGCAGATCACCGACACGATCTTCCAGCGGACCCGCACCCCCGCCAAGGACTGGACCTCCCCGGTCCTCGGCCCCGACGGCGGCTACGACGCGTCGTTGTGCGGCGGCTCGTGCACCTACGACCCCGCCCGGGCGAGGAAGCTGATCGCCGAGGGCGGCGGCATCCCCGGCGGCCAGGTGAAGATCACGTACAACGCCGACACCGGCTCCCACAAGGAGTGGGTCGACGCCGTGTGCAACTCCATCAACAACGCGCTGGGCAACAACCGGGCCTGCGTCGGCAACCCCGTCGGCACCTTCGCCGACTACCGCAACCAGATCACGCGGTCGAGGATGAGCGGCCCCTTCCGGGCGGGCTGGCAGATGGACTACCCACTCATCCAGAACTTCCTCCAGCCGCTCTACTACACCAACGCCTCGTCCAACGACGGCAAATGGAGCAACGAGGAGTTCGACCGGCTGGTCGACCAGGCCAACGCGGAGACCGACCCCGCCAGGGCGATCGAGACCTTCAAGCAGGCGGAGGGCGTGGTGCGGGACCAGATGGCGGCCATCCCGCTCTGGTACCAGAACGGCAGTGCCGGCTACTCCGAGCGGATCTCCAACGTCTCCCTGAACCAGTTCAGCGTCCCCGTCTACGAAGAGATCACCGTCGGCTGACGCATTCGCCCCGGACCCGAGGAGCGCCTCATGGGACGTTATGTGATCCGGCGTCTGCTCCAGATGATCCCGGTCTTCGTCGGAGCCACGCTGCTGATCTTCCTGATGGTCAACGTGATGGGCGACCCGATCGCCGGGCTCTGCGGCGAGCGGGAGTGCGACCCGGCCACCGCGGCCCAGCTGCGCAAGGAGTTCGGTCTCGACAAGCCCGTCTGGCAGCAATACCTGACCTACATGGGCAACATCTTCACCGGGGACTTCGGCACCGCCTTCAACGGTCAGCCGGTCACCGAGCTGATGGCCGACGCCTTCCCGGTCACCATCCGGCTCACCCTGGTGGCGATCGTCTTCGAGATCGGCATCGGCATCGGCCTCGGCGTGCTCACCGGACTGCGCCGCGGCCGTCCCGTCGACACCGGCGCCCTGCTGGTGACCCTGGTCGTGATCGCCGTTCCCACCTTCGTCACCGGACTGCTGCTGCAACTTCTGCTCGGTGTGAAGTGGGGCTGGATCCGGCCTTCCGTGTCCTCCGAGGCCCCGCTCGACGAGCTGATCGTGCCCGGACTCGTCCTCGCCGCCGTCTCACTCGCCTACGTCACCCGGCTGACCAGGACCTCTATCGCCGAGAACCGCCGCGCCGACTATGTCCGCACGGCCGTCGCCAAGGGCCTGCCCCGCCGCCGCGTACTGACCCACCATCTGCTGCGCAACTCGCTGATCCCGGTGGTCACCTTCATCGGCGCCGACATCGGCGCGCTGATGGGAGGGGCCATCGTCACCGAGCGGATCTTCAACATCCACGGCGTCGGCTACCAGCTCTACCAGGGCATCCTCCGCCAGAACACCCAGACCGTCGTCGGTTTCGTGACGGTGCTGGTGCTGGTGTTCCTGCTGGTGAACCTGTTCGTCGACCTGCTCTACGCCGTACTCGACCCGAGGATCCGCTATGCCTGAGGCCCAGTACGACGGAGGACGGGCCATCGCGCCGACCGGTGGCGGCGGAGCCATGGACCTGGCCACCGCCGAGGGCGAGACCCTGGAGAGGGCGCCCGCCGGCCCGCCCGGGCCCGGCCCCGGCGGCAGACCGCGCAGCCTGTGGTCCGACGCCTGGCACGATCTGCGCCGCAACCCCGTCTTCGTCATCGCGGCACTCGTCATCCTCCTCCTGGTCGTCATCTCGATCTGGCCGCAGCTCATTGCCTCGGGCAGTCCCCTCGACTGCGACCTGGCCAAGGCCCAGCAGGGTTCCCAGCCCGGCCATCCGTTCGGTTTCGACGGCCAGGGCTGCGACGTCTACACCCGGACCGTCTACGGCGCCCGCACCTCGGTGACCGTCGGTGTCTGCGCCACGCTCGGTGTGGCGCTCCTCGGGTCCGTCCTCGGCGGGCTGGCCGGCTTCTTCGGCCGTGCTCCGGACGCGCTGCTGTCCCGGCTGACCGACGTCTTCTTCGCCATCCCGGTCGTCCTCGGCGGACTGGTGCTGCTGTCCGTCGTCACCGGCAACACCGTCTGGCCGGTGATCGGTTTCATGGTGCTGCTGGGCTGGCCGCAGATCTCCCGCATCGCCCGCGGCTCGGTGATCACCGTCAAGCAGAACGACTACGTGCAGGCGGCCCGGGCTCTCGGGGCCTCGTCGGCGCGGCTGTTGCTGAAGCACGTCCTGCCGAACGCCGTGGCACCGGTGATCGTCGTCGCCACCATCGCGCTCGGGACGTACATCTCGCTGGAGGCGACCCTGTCGTATCTCGGGGTCGGGCTGCGGCCGCCCACGGTGTCCTGGGGCATCGACATCTCCGCCGCGTCGCCGTACATCCGCAACGCGCCGCACATGCTGCTGTGGCCGGCCGGCGCGCTCGCCGTGACCGTGCTCGCGTTCATCATGCTCGGCGACGCGGTGCGCGACGCCCTCGACCCCAAGCTGCGCTGAGGAGCACCGCCATGAGGCCCGACTCCCCGCCCGACGGTCCCGCCACGCGAGCGCGGGGACCGGCTGTTCCGCCCGCCCGGCCCGGCACGCTGCTCGAAGTGCGGGACCTGCGTGTGGAGTTCCGCACGCGCGACGGGATCGCCAGGCCGGTCGACGGCGTCTCCTGGTCCGTCGCCGCGGGCGAGACCCTCGCGGTGCTCGGCGAGTCCGGGTCCGGGAAGTCCGTCACCGCCCAGGCCGTCATGGGCATCCTCGACACCCCGCCCGGCAGGATCACCGGCGGGGAGATCCTCTTCCGGGGAAGGGACCTGCTGAAGCTGAAGGAGGACCAACGACGGAGGATCCGCGGCGCGGGAATGGCCATGGTCTTCCAGGACGCGCTGTCCGCGCTGAACCCGGTGCTGACCGTCGGCGACCAGCTCGGCGAGATGTTCACCGTGCACCGCGGCATGTCGCGGAAGGACGCCCGGGCGAAGGCCGTCGAGCTGATGGACCGGGTCCGCATCCCGGCCGCGGGGCAGCGGGTCGGGCAGTACCCGCACCAGTTCAGCGGCGGAATGCGCCAGCGCATCATGATCGCGATGGCACTGGCCCTGGAACCGGATCTGATCATCGCCGACGAACCCACGACAGCCCTGGACGTGACGGTCCAGGCGCAGGTGATGGACCTCCTCGCCGAGCTGCGCCGCGAACTCGGCATGGGGCTCGTCCTCATCACCCACGACCTCGGAGTCGTCGCGGACGTCGCCGACCGGATCGCCGTGATGTACGCGGGCCGGATCGTCGAGACCGCCCCCGTCCACGACCTCTACAAGGCGCCGGCCCATCCGTACACCCGCGGGCTGCTCGACTCGATCCCCCGCCTGGACCGCAAGGGCGAGGAGCTCTACGCCATCAAGGGTCTGCCGCCGAACCCGATGGACGTCCCGCCCGGCTGCGCCTTCCACCCGCGCTGTCCGATGGCCCGGGACGTGTGCCGGACCGACGAGCCGGAGCTGTCCGAGGTGAGCCGCGACCGCGGGAGCGCCTGCTTCTTCTGGAGGGAGTGCCTCCGTGGCTGAGCCGGCCCGGCCGAACGAGCCGATCATCGAGGTGCGCGGTCTGCACAAGCACTATCCGCTCACCCGGGGCGTCGTCGTCGGAAAGCGGGTGGGGGAGGTCCGCGCGGTCGACGGTGTCGACCTCGACCTGTTCGCCGGTGAGACGCTCGGCGTCGTGGGGGAGTCCGGCTGCGGAAAGTCCACCCTCGCGAGACTGCTGGTCAACCTGGAGCGGCCGACCCGCGGCACCATCCGCTACAAGGGCGAGGACATCACCCGCCTGTCCGGGCGGGCGCTGAAGGCCGTGCGCCGCAACATCCAGATGGTGTTCCAGGACCCGTACACCTCGCTCAACCCGCGGATGACCGTCGGGGACATCGTCGGGGAGCCGTACGAGATCCATCCCGAGGTGGCGCCGAAGGGCGACCGGCGACGCCGGGTCCGGGAACTGCTGGACGTCGTCGGGCTCGACCCCGGGTTCGTCAACCGCTACCCGCACCAGTTCTCCGGCGGCCAGCGCCAGCGCATCGGCATCGCGCGGGGCCTGGCGCTCCGGCCGGAGGTCATCGTCGCGGACGAGCCCGTGTCCGCCCTCGACGTGTCCGTCCAGGCGCAGGTCGTCAATCTGCTGGAGCGGCTGCAGGGCGAGTTCAGCCTCAGCTACGTGTTCATCGCCCACGACCTGTCGATCGTCCGGCACATCTCGGACCGGGTCGCGGTGATGTACCTGGGGCGGATCGTGGAGACCGGCGGGGACGCCGGCATCTACGACCACCCCACGCATCCGTACACCCAGGCCCTGCTGTCCGCGGTGCCGGTCCCCGACCCGTCGCTCCGTGAGCGGCGCGCGGCCGCGGGCGGTAACGGCGGGCGGATCATCCTCTCCGGCGACGTGCCCTCGCCGACGGACGTCCCGTCGGGCTGCCGGTTCCGCACGCGCTGCTGGAAGGCGCGGGAGCGGTGCGCGCGGGAGGAGCCGGAACTGGCGGTGCCCGAGCGGTTCAGGGACGTGCGGGGTCCCGCGCGGCACGACTCGGCGTGCCACTTCGCCGAGGAGAGGCGCGTGGTGCCGGCCGGCGACGGGCCGCCCGCGGAGGACTGAGGTCCGCCCGGAGGAGCCGGGGCGGCGTGCCGGTCCTACCTCAGGGTCTCGGCCGTCTCCCGCCGCAGGATGACCAGCCGGGCCTTCTTCTCCGGCAGGAACACCTCGGGCAGGTCGATCTCGGGGAGGACGATCTCCGGGCCCAGCTCGAAGCCGGTGCGGCCGAGCCGGTCGATCGCCTTGGCGTTGCGGACGTCCGGCTCGGCGACGATCCGCCGCACCCTCCCGTCGGCCAGGACGTGGCCGACGAGCACCCTGAGCATGGCGCCGGTGAAGCCCGGCCGCGGACTTCCCTTGGCGGGTCCCATCATCAGATGGACGCCGATGTCGCCGGGCTCGACCTCGTAGCACTCGCTGACCCGGTCGGCCTCCGGCTCGTAGGTCTGGAACAGCATCACGGGCTCGTCGCCGAGGACGATCAGGAAGGCGTGGTGCGTGGTGAGCGAGTCCAGGTGCTCGTAGATCTCCCGGACCTCGTCGCGGCTCGTCCCGCGCATGCCCCAGAAGCGGGCCCGCTCCTCGCCGACCCAGGAGTGGACGACGTCCGCGTCCCGTGCCGGGTCGAGCCGTCGCACGTGCACGGTGCCCAGCCCCTCGACGGTCTCCCGGTGCAGCGGTTCGGCGCCGTCCGTTCCTGCGGATGCCTCAGTGGTCATGTCTCTCCTCGGTGCGGTGCTCGGGGGTGAGCAGGTCGAAGTCGGTGACGACCGGGACGAACCCGCCGCGCAGCCACTGCGGCAGCTGGTCGCGGTGGTGGGCGTCGCCCGGGATGCCCCGGGCGCCCAGCGGGACCACCCACAGGCTGTCGTCACGCCGGGCGAGGTCCCACACGTAGCGGGCGGAGGGTCCGCGCGCGCTCAGATCGGTGACGCCGGGGACGCTGGAGGTGGCCAGCACACAGTCGTGGTCGCCGGAAAGCCCGGGCCACTCCTCGCCCTCGGGAGCGGCCATTGCCTGCCAAGGCGCCAGCCGGTGACGCTCGCCCCAGGTGGTCCCGGAGCCGCCGGCCGCGGCGACCTCGTCGACGGCGTCCCGGACGAGTGCCGCGCGGTCGATTCCCGGCAGCCGGTCGGTCGTGAGCAGGGTCTCCAGCGCGTACCCGATCCTGCCCGGCAGGTGGAGCCAGGGCAGGAACACCTCGGGGTACCCGAACGGACCGCTCAGCGGCTCCAGTTCGGGGTGGGCCGCGAGCCGCCGTACGACGGCCGAGCGGACGGCGGCGAACAGCGCGGCGTCGGCGCTGCCGGCCTCCATCCGCCGGTCCCACTCCAGCAGCCGGGCCCGCAGCGCCCGGGCGCCGGGGGAGAGCCGGTCCTCG
The DNA here is from genome assembly GCF_005795905.1 of Streptomyces marianii. Classification (NCBI taxonomy): domain Bacteria; kingdom Bacillati; phylum Actinomycetota; class Actinomycetes; order Kitasatosporales; family Streptomycetaceae; genus Streptomyces; species Streptomyces marianii. The sequence continues at coordinate 2,933,620 of NZ_VAWE01000001.1, read as the reverse complement.
TCCAGCGCGGCCACCAGCTCCAGCAGGGGTGCGGCGGACGCCAGCCAGGTGTCGGTGTGGACGGCCGCCATCCCGGGTGCCGTCCAGTTCTTCGACTCGCGCAGCAGTGCGGCGATCCGGTCGGCCCGGTGCGGGGGCGCGAACTCCACCCCCAGAGGCGTGGCGATGCCGCGGGCGTTCGCCATCACGGCGAAGTCCTCCACCTCGGCACGGGGTGTCTCGTGCCACCCCTGCCAGTCGTGGCCGGGCTCCCACGCGGGCACGACCCGCAGCCGGTTGTCCTCGTGCCGCACCGGTACGCGCCCGGCGACCCGGTGCAGCAGCCCGCCCTCGGTGTCCGCGGCGTGCACGACGTTGACCGGCTCGGCCCAGTCGTCGAAGGCCCGGTCCACGTCGCCGACGGTACGGGCCCGCAGGAGCGCCGGGATCGCCTCGAAGCCGAGGGCCGCGGTGACCCGGGGCGGGTAGCGGAGGCTGATGGCCTCCGACACCGCGCCCCCGCCGTCCCCTGCCGGGGCCTCCCACGCGATCACCGGGCCGCGCGCGGTCTCGATCACCTCGACGGTGACCGGCTCGCCCCCGGCCACCTCGATCGTCTCCCGGTGGTGGGTGGCCGGGTGCCAGCCGTCGGGGCCCTCGGCCTCGATCCCGTCACCGGTGCGCCGGAGGCGTTCGCGGTAGAGGTCCTGGTAGTCGGCCATGGCGTTGGTGATGGCCCAGGCCACGGAGCCGGTGTGGCCGAAGTGGGCGAGTCCGGGGACACCCGGCACCGCGAGGCCGACGACGTCGACGTCCGGGCACACCAGGTGGATCTGCTGGTAGACGCCGGGGTCCTCGATGAAGCGGTGCGGGTCGCCGGCGATCAGCGGTGCTCCCGTCCCCGTCCGGCCACCGGTGACCAGCCAGCCGTTGCTGCCCGAGGTGCCGGGACCGTCGGTGGCGAACAGGGTGGTCAGTTCGTCGCCGAGCCGTCGCGCGACCTCCTCCCGCCACAGCTTGGTCGGGAACCCGGCGAACAGGATGTGGGCGGCGATCCAGACGCCGAGCGGCACCCAGGGCTCCCAGCGGCCCGGTTCCAGTCCGGTGGCGGCGAACTCGGGCGCGTTCCCCGCGCCTTCCGCCAGCCCGTCGTTGACTCCCTCGACATAGGCGCCCACCCAGGCCGCCGTGTCCGCGTCCAGGGCCGCGAAGCAGCGCCGGGCGGTGTCCTCGAGCCGGGACTGCCGGGCGAACCGGTCCCAGACCACGGCCTCCGCGCCCAGGAAGGCCGCCGTCGTGCCCCGCACCCGGTGCCGTTCGACCTCGATCTGCCAGGCCCGGTCGGCGGCGGCGTTCCGCCCCTGGGCCCGGGCCAGTTCCAGGGCGCTCGAGGCGCGCAGATGCGGGATGCCCCAGGCATCCCGGTAGACCTCGGTCGTCACACCGTCCCCACTCTCCTACTGGACAAACCCTTAGGTTAGGCTGGCCTAACCTTACTGGTTCCGCGGGGAGGAGACAGCGGTGGGGCATGGCTGGGAGGGCGTGGTCCTCAAGCTGTTCCGGGGCAAGGACTTCGAGTTCACGGTGACGGGGGCGGAGCAGGTCACCGACGACTACCGCCGGGTGCACCTGACCGACGGCGGCATGCTCGCCGCGACCGGAGTGCACCCCACCATGTGGGTGCGGCTCTGGTTCGACGACGCGGGCAAGCCGCACCAGCGGGCCTACACCCTCGTCGACCCCGATCCGGCCAAGGGCACGTTCAGCATGGAGTTCGCGCTGCACGAGGGCCGCGCCAGCGAGTGGGCGCGCAACGCCGAGCCGGGCGACACGATCGAGGCCACCCTCCAGGGCACCGGGTTCACCGTGCCCGACCCGCTGCCCACGCGGCTCTTCGTGATCGGCGACCCGGCCTCGCTGCCGGCCGTCAACTCCCTGCTCGACGCCATGCCGGGGGTGCCCGCCACCATATGGTTCGAGACCCGGCACGAGTCGGACGTCGGTCTTCCGCTCCGGGCCGGAGCCGCCCATCACGAGCTGCGGCGGGTCCCCCGGCAGGACGGCGGAGCGGCCCTCGTGGCGGAGGTGAAGGCCGCACTGCCCGTACTGCTCGGCGACGACCGGGCGGACGCCTTCGTCTGGATCGCCTGCGACACCGCGACGACCCGGACCCTCACGGCATACGCCCGCAAGGAGCTCGGTCTGCCCAAGGACCGGGTGAGCGCGCTCGGATACTGGCGGCCGGAGAGTCCCCGAACGCGATAAGTGACCATCAAGTTCGTTAACAGTCGGGCAACTTGATCGAAGCCGCACCGATATACGGACGTGCCACCCTGAACTGCGTACGGCCGTGCGGGTGCCGTAGACCGGCCGGGGCGCACATGCCGCCCCGGCCGGTCGTGCGTTCCACCGGGTCGGTCCGGGGTGCCGGCCCCGGCCGGTCGTGTGCCGCGCCGGTTCCGTGGTGGTTCCGGTCACCGGCCGGTCGTGCGTCCCGGCCCGGAACCCGGGCCCCGGTCGGGCCCGGAAGCGTCCCGGGCACTCCGGTGGTTCCGGGCCTGTGACGGACGCACTCTGCTCTCCGCCCGGCGGCTCGGGACCGTCCTCCACGGCCCTCTGCCGCTCCTCGGCCGTGTCACGGCGCGCGTTTCTCCGCCCCGCCCTCGCGGGCCTCGCCCGGCGGCGGTGAGGGGACCGGCCGTCGGACTGCGCGTCAGGCGACCCCCAAGGCGCGCTTCAGGAAGTCCACCTGGAGCAGCAGCAGGTTCTCCGCGACCTGCTCCTGGGGTGTCATGTGTGTGACACCGGTCAGCGGCAGCAGTTCATGGGGGCGTCCGGCGGCGAGCAGTGCCGATGACAGCCGCAAGCTGTGTGCCACAACCACATTGTCGTCCACCATCCCGTGGATGATCATCAACGGCCGGGCGGGCTCGGCCGGATCGGTCAGGCCGTCGTCCGTGACGAGGGAGTTGGCCGCGTACGCCGCGGACTGCTCGTCCGGGAGGCCGAGGTAGCGCTCGGTGTAGTGGGTGTCGTACAGCCGCCAGTCGGTGACCGGCGCGCCCGCGACCGCCGCGTGGAAGACGTCCGGCCGGCGCAGCACGGCGAGCGCGGCGAGGTAGCCGCCGTAGGACCAGCCCCGGACGGCCACCCGGTCGAGGTCCAGCGGGAACCGGTCGGCCAGCGCGTGCAGCGCGTCGATCTGGTCCTCCAGTGTGACCAGCAGATCGCCCTTGATCGCCTTCTCCCAGCCCGGGGAGCGGCCGGGGGAGCCGCGTCCGTCCGCGACGACCACGGCGAAGCCCTGGTCCGCGAACCACTGGGAGGTGAGGTGCGGATGGTGCGCGGCCAAGACTCGCTGTCCGTGCGGCCCCGCATAGGGATCCAGCAGCACCGGGAGCGGGCCGTCCGCCTCCAGGTGGCCCTGCGGAAGCAGCACGGCGCACGGAATTCGCCGTGCGCCCCCTTCAAGGAACTGTGCGCGGGAGGAAATGACCGGTTTCTCTGCGTATGAGGGGATGGTGGCGACCGGTTCGCCCTCCCTCAGCACCTGGACCGTCCCGCCGGTCGGCACTCCGGGCCGCGCCGACGCGAGCACCGTCACGGCCCCCGAGCGCACCGCCCCGTGCACCCCTGCGCCCTCCGAGACCCGCGCGGCCCCCCGCTCGTCGACGCGGTACACATGGATCTCGCCGATCTCCGGATCCGCCGCCTCCGCACCCGCCGACGCCGAGACCAGCAGGTCCGGCCCGCCCACGTCCAGTACCGCCCTGACGTGCAACTGCGGCCCGGTCAGGAGCCGGTCGCCCACCGCCAGCACCCGGGCCCCGCCCTCGTCCGCGATCCGCACCAGCCTGCCGTCCGGCGCCCACGCGGGCACCCCGGCCGACAGCTCGACCCACGCGGGGTCCTCCTCGGCGTGCACCGTGCGGGTGGCCCCGCTCTCCGTGTCCACGGCGAGATACAGCGCCGTGCGCTGGTCACGGGTCTGGACGAGCAGCAGTGGGGCGCCGGCGGGTGACCAGTGCACCCGCGCCAGATACGGGTACCGCTCCCGGTCCCAGAGCACCTCGGTGCGGGCTCCGCCGAGGTCCATGAGCAGCAGCCGCACCTCGGCGTTCGGCGTCCCCGCCGAGGGGTACGCGGTCCCCGCCGGTTCCCGGTCCGGATGCGCGGGGTCGGCGATCCACCAGCGCCGCACGGGCGAGCCGTCCACCCGCGCCACCAGCAGCCGGTCCGACGCGGGCGACCACCAGAAACCGCGCGAACGGCCCATCTCCTCCGCGGCGATGAACTCCGCCACCCCGTAGGAGATGTGCTCGCCGTCCGGTTCGGCGAGCGCCCGGTCCCCGTCGCCCTCCGCACCGACGACGCGCAGCGCGCCGCCCGCCGCGTAGGCGACCAGACGCCCGTCCGGCGACGGCCTCGGGTCGACCACCGGCCCGGCGACGGGCAGTTCACGCGCCGTGCCCGCCCGCAGCTCCGCCGTGAACAGTCGCCCGGACAGGGCGAAGGACGCCAACTCCGCCTCGCGGTCCACCGCGTAGGCGACGATGCCCCCGGAACCCTCGCGGCTGCGCTCCCGCCGTGCGCGCTCCTCGGCCGGCAACTCCTCGTCCGCGCCGCCCAGCAGCACCCCGGGATCGGCGGCCACCCGCTCGCGCACCTCCCCCTCGAGGTCCAGCACCCAGAGCCGGTGGGATCGGTCCGTCCCCGAAAGGGACCTCAGGAACACCACCCGCGAACCGTCCGGGGCGACCGTGAACGCGCGGGGTGCGCCGAGGGTGAAGCGCTGCGTCCTGGCGTACTGGCGGGGGAAGGAGAGCTGCCGCTTCGACGTCATGCGACCGAACCTAGCCGAGCCGGTCCGCCGATTTCCCGTGGTGCGCTCACGGCGGTCGCGGCCGTGCGCCCCCGTGTGCTGCCGTGCACCGATCGATGCGGCCGAACGGATAGTTATGATCCGTAGCGCTAGGTGGGTAGGAACCTTCCGGCACACGCATGCTGCCCGTTCCCGACCGAATATCTGTGGAGGTGAACCGCCGTGGCACTCTCGATTTCGGCGGTGGTGCTGCTGGCGATCGTCGTCTTCCTGCTGGTCCGGAAATCCGGGCTGAAGGCCGGACATGCGGCGGTTTGCATGCTCCTCGGGTTCTACCTGGCCAGTTCCTCGATCGCGCCCACCATCACCGAACTGACGACGAACGTGGCGGGCATGATCGGCGGGCTCAAGTTCTAGGGCGTAGGGCCAGGAGGGACCTTCGCAGCACGGCCCAGTGCCGCATCAGGCGATGTTCGCCCCGACGCGGCGCCGGCCGATGGCCTCGTAGGCTGGGAGCCATGACGGATCTCCCAGCCCGTCGTCTGCTCCTGGTGCACGCGCACCCCGACGACGAGTCGATCAACAACGGCGCCACGATGGCCCGGTACGCCGCGGAGGGCGCCCTGGTCACCCTGGTCACCTGCACCCTCGGCGAGGAGGGCGAGGTGATCCCGGCCGGGCTCGCCCATCTCGCGGCGGACCGGGACGACACCCTCGGCGTGCACCGGAGCGGCGAACTGACCGCCGCGATGAAGGAGCTGGGCGTCCACGACCACCGCATCCTCGGCGGCACCGGACGCTTCCGCGACTCCGGGATGATGGGAGTTCCGCAGAACCGCCGCCCCGGTGCGTTCTGGAACACCCCCGTGGAGGAGGCCGCGCCGTACCTGGTCGAGGTGATCCGAGAGGTGCGGCCGCAGGTGCTGATCACGTACGACCCGCAGGGCGGTTACGGACACCCCGACCACATCCAGGCCCACCGCGTCGCCATGCGTGCGGCGGAGCTCGCCGCCGACCCGGCCTTCCGGAGTGACCTCGGAGCGCCGCACCGCATCGCCAAGATCTACTGGAACCGGGTGCCGCGCTCGGCGGCCGAGGAGGGCTTCGCCCGGCTCCGCGCGGCGGACGTCGAGTTCCCGGGCGTCGCCGGCATCGACGACATCCCGGGCGTGGTCGACGACGCGGACGTGACCGCGGAGATCGACGGCACCGGCCACGCCGGGCGGAAGGCCGCCGCGATGCGTGCCCACGCCACGCAGATCGCCGTCGACGGGCCCTTCTTCGCGCTCTCCAACGACCTGGGCCAGCCGCTGTTCACCACCGAGTACTACCAGTTGGTGCGGGGAGCCCCGGGGGCGCCCCCCGGGGAACGCGAACGCGACCTCTTCGCCGGCACGGACACCGCCCCCGAGACGGGCGGCCCGGCCGTCACGACGACACAGGAGACAGAGCGATGAGCGGGTCCGGAACCTGGCCGGCCAGGCCCTCCAAGGCGGCGCGCATCGCCGCTTACATCGGCCTGGCCGTGCTCGGCGTCGCCGTCGGCACCGCCGGTTCGCTGGTCCAAGCGGCCTGGTTCCCGATGGGGTTGCTCCTGGCGCTGCTCGGCGCCGCGGCACTCTTCTACGGCGGACTGCGTGCCACCGGCACCCAACTCGGTGTCGTCACGCCCGCCGCGGGCTGGGTCGCCGCCGTACTGCTGCTGAGCGCGGGACGTCCGGAGGGCGACGGTGTCTTCGCAGGCGGTCTCGGCGAGATTGTCTTCCTGTTCGGGGGGGCCGTGCTGGCTGTGATGTGTGCCACCATGACGCGGTTGCCGCAACCGGGCCGGCCCTCCGGCCGACTTGGCAAGTGACGTGTCCCATCTGAGGCCGAATTGCCCATACTCGCTGGGACGGCCGGGGAACGCCGCTTCCCGCGGTCGCCGGATACGGATCGGCGGCGGCCAGTATGGTGGTGCGCGCCGCCGAGCCGCCCGCAGCAGCGAGAACCAGTAAGAACGGGCGGCGGAGCCAACCGGGAGAACCTGCTTTGAGCCGTGAAACTGACAGTTCGCCCTCCGGCCCCCAGGGGCGTGGCGGGGCCGCGTACCCCTCGGGGACACCGCCGTACGGATCCCGCCAGTATCCGTCGCTGCACCCGACGCAGGACGCTCCGGAGGAAAGAGCCGAACCCGCGTCCGCGCGGCAGCCGGACGAGCCCCGGACCGAGACGACGCTGACGACCCGCATCCGGATCAACATCCCCGGGTCCCGTCCGATCCCGCCCGTGGTCATGCGCACGCCTATGAGCGACCTGGACAGGAAGGGCGCCGCCGCGCCCCGCGAGGGGGCGGCGGAGCGCACGGGCAGCACGCCCCGCCCGGCCGCGCCCGCCCCGTCGGCACCGGCGCCTCCCGGCGCCGCACGGGACGCCGGGAGGCCCGAGGCGCCCGAGAAGCCGGCCGAGGAGAAGACCAGCGACTGGTTCGCCCCGCGCAAGGCGCCGAGCTCCACGCCCCCGCCGTCCTCCGTGCCGGCCCAGGCGACCGGCCCCGGCCGGTCGCCGAACGCGCCGGGACCGCGTCCCGAGGACACCGGCGCCCACCGGATGCCCGGTGCACCCGCTCCCCGGAACGGGCAGGTACCCGGCGCCCCCCGGTTCCCCGACGCACCGGGCGGCACCGGCAACCGGCCCCGCAGCGGTCTGGACTCCCTGTCCTCCGACCTGGACGCAGCCGGCCGTGCCGCACCGGGGCAGCGGCCCCCGGGCGCCGGTCCGGCGGGCCCCACGACCGGTCCCGCCGCCGGTGTCTCGCCGTTCGCTCCGGGCGCCCCGGCCGACGGCGTCCCGGGCGCCGGCGCGCCCGGGGGCGGTCCCGCCGGACCGCCGCGGATGAGCGACGACACGGCCGTACTCACCCCGCAGAATCCCGCGCCCGAAGCAGGCCCCGGAGGTCCGGGCCTGCCCGGCGGCCCGGGCGGCAACGTATCGGGCGACACGCTGACCAGCGGGATCCCCGTGGTGCCGCCGGAGCACCGTTCGCCGTTCCAGCCCGGGGGCCCTGACGGCGCCGGATCCCCGTGGCCCTCCGGGCCCGGTGGCCCGGGGCCCGACTTCCCGGGGCCCGCCAGCGCGCCGCGGACGACGACCGGCCCCTCGCCGGCGCCGAGGTCCTCCTCGCCGTCCGCGCCGGCGTCGTCCGGTCCGGCGAAGAAGGGCCGGTCCAAGCTGGTGCTCGTCGGCGCCGGCGCGTTCGGCGCTCTCGTCGTCGCCTACGGCGCCGGGCTGCTGCTGAACCACTCCGAGGTCCCCAAGGGCACCACCGTGCTCGGCGTCGACATCGGCGGCGGGACCAAGGAGGAGGCCCAGACGAGGCTGGAGGCCGCGCTCGGCAAGCGCGCCACCTCCCCGCTGCAGCTCAGCGTCGGCGGCCAGAAGATCCAGCTCGCGCCGGACAAGGCCGGCCTCACCCTGGACAGCCAGGCCACCGTCCGCGCGGCCGCGGGCAGCGACTACAACCCCGTCTCGGTCATCGGCTCGCTGTTCGGCGGCGAGCGGGTCGCGCAGCCGGTCATCCCGGTCGACGAGGAGAAGCTCGTCGTCGCCCTGACCGACCTCGCGGGCACGTCCGGCTCGGCCTCCGAGGGCACGATCAGGTTCGAGCCCGGCAAGGCCGTCCCGGTCCCGGGCAAGGCGGGGAAGACGCTGAACGTCCAGCAGTCGATGATCTCGGTGCGGGACGCGTACCGCGCCCAGGTCGAGACGGGGCGCGTGAACAACGTCGAGCTGCCCGTCGCCACCCGCGAGCCGTCGATCACCCAGGCCGAGCTGAACCGGGCCATGAAGGAGTTCGCCGAGCCGGCCATGTCCGGCCTGGTCACGATCAGGGCGGGCGACAAGGAGATCCAGTTCGGGCCGGCGAAGTCGCTGCCGAGGATCCTGTCGATGAAGGCGGTCGACGGACGGCTCGTCGAGGTCTACAACAAGCAGGCCATCACGGAACTTCTGGACGGGGTCTTCGACGGGATCACGGTCACCAAGGGGGACGGGAAGCAGTACCCGCTGTCCGCGGACGACGTCGCCTCGGCGATGCAGAAGGCGCTGCTCGGCGGGACGCCCGAGGAGCGCACGCAGACGATCGAGCTCGACGGACAGGGCTGAGCCCCACCCACCGACGCGCCGTCACGAGCCCCCGCCCGGTCCTCCGGGGTCCGGGGGCTCGCGCGTGCCCCCGCGCGGTCCGGCGGGCGGCGGACGTACCCGGCGGTGCCGCCGTCCGGGGGTTCGGGCGTACTCGTCCGCCGACGAGCCGCGCGCACCCGCCTACCTGCGCACCCGCCCACCTGCGCACCCGCCCACCTGCGCACCTGCGAGCCTGCGCACCTGCGAGCCTGCGCACCTGCGCACCTGCGAGCCCGCGCAGCCGAGCACGGGCCGCGGAGAGCCGCACGACCCCCGCACGGCCCCCGCACGGGGCGCTTCAGTTCAGCATCGACCTGGCCGAGTGCGCCTTCCGCCGGATCGCTTCCGCCGTCGCGGGTTCGGCGGCCGAGACGACATCCGCGTACGCGTCCATCTCCGCCGCCCCGGCCAGGAAGTCGCCGCGCTGGACGAGGAGTTGCGCGCGGTCGTAGCGGAGGCGGGCCGGGTGGGAGGGCAGGAGGAGGGAGAGGTCGACGGCCCAGAGCGCGACCTCCGTGTGCTCGGGGCGGGCCGCGGCCCAGGCGCGGATGTTGTTGAGGATGCGGAGGACGATGTCCAGTGGGCCCGCGGGGGTCAGCATCGACGGGTCGAGCGGGGCGCCCGTCGTGCCGGCCACGAGGAGTTCCGCGTCCGGTCCCGTCAGCAGACGTCCGCCCGCGAAGGGGTCCGCCATCACCGGGTGCTCGGGGTCGCCGAAGCCGACGACGAAGCGGCCCGGGAGGGCGAGCCCGTACACGGGCGCGCCGGCGCGGCGGGCCACCTCCATCCAGACGACCGACAGCAGGATCGGCAGGCCTCGGCGGCGGCGCAGCACCTTGTGCAGCAGGGACGACTCCAGCCGCTGGTAGCAGTCCGGGGTGCCGTGGAAGCCGCAGCGCTCACCGAGCAGCGACGACAGCGCGGCCACCCAGTTGTGCGGGCCGGTGATCCCGTACGGCAGCAGGCCCGCGAGCCGGTCCAGCTCGATCTCGGCGGCGTCGAGGCCCGCCTCGTCCAGCCGCGGATCCGCTTCCGCACCCACGAGCAGGCACAGCGTCGCGAGGTCGGGCCGCTCGGAGCGGGCCTCCTCGGCGAAGCGGCGACGCCGGCCCGCGGCCTCGGGGAATGGCGGTTGCATATGCGTCTCGTACCCGTTCAGGAAGATCGGGAGTATCGGAAGTGGTGGTAGAGGTGGTGGACGGTGAATCCCATCCCCTCGTACAGGGTCCGCGCCCCGTCGTTGCCCGACTCGACCTGCAGCCAGGCCGCCGAGGCCCCCTCGTCCAGCGACCGCCGCGCCAGGGCCGCCATCACGGCCGTCGCGAGCCCCTGCCTTCGGTACGCGGGGTCGACCTCCACCGTCATGAATCCGGCCCAACGTCCGTCGACCACACAGCGGCCGATCGCCGCCGGGACGTCGGATGCGCCGGGGACGGTGGCGAACCACACCGACGGGCCGCCACCCAGTACTTTCAGTACATCCGGCCCCGGCACACCGAACCGCTGGTAACGCCGTAGCCAGGGCTCGTCCACGGACCGGCCCAGCCGCACCCGCTCCACGTCCGCGTCCAGGTCACCGATCGGTGCGAGCCCTCCGACGCGCAGTTCGGCGCTCACCTCCTGTTCCCAGCCCCGCTCCGCCAGTCCGGCGCACAGCCCCTCCTGGGTCCCCTCGGCGCCGGTCGCGGTCTGGACGTAGGCCGGAAGGCCGCGATCGGCGTACCAGCCCCGTACGCGCGCCAGGGCGGCGTCCAGGGGTATGCCCGGGTCGCCGAGCGGCAGCACCGAGTTCGCCCGGCGGGTGAAGCCGGACGCCGCGCGCAGCACCCACTCGCCCAGCGGTTCGCTCTCCACCGGCTGCCAGGCGCGGGCCGAGACACGTGCAAGCTCCTCGAACGACGCTGTCGGCACGCCCCGCCGACGGGCCGGCGCCGCGGGGACGACCTTGCCCGCGACCAGTGAGGATTCCGGGATGCGGACGGTCTCCCCGGTCCTTCGTGTGATCAGCAGCACACCCCCGGTCCACGATGTGAGAACCCCGACGGCGTCGGTGAACTTCGCCGATCCGTCCGCCGGCTCGGCGCGCCGCCGCACCGACACGCGTTTTCCCACGTCAGAGGGGGTGATGCGAACCTCAAGTCGTCCGCCTGCGGTGAATTCCACAGCTCAGTCCTCCCCTCCTGTTCGGATCATCCCCAGGAACGGAGATACTAGGTGCGGGCATCGACGACGCCGCGCTCCCGCGCAGCCCCGCGGCGAGCCGCAGACCGGACGCCGCGCCCTACCGAGGAGGAACGACAGCGTGACCTACGTCATCGCGCAGCCTTGTGTCGACGTCAAGGACAAGGCGTGCATCGAGGAGTGCCCCGTCGACTGCATCTACGAGGGCCAGCGGTCCTTGTACATCCACCCGGACGAATGCGTCGACTGTGGTGCCTGTGAGCCGGTCTGCCCGGTCGAGGCGATCTTCTACGAGGACGACACTCCCGAGGAGTGGAAGGACTACTACAAGGCGAACGTCGAGTTCTTCGACGAGCTCGGTTCGCCCGGTGGCGCCTCCAAGCTGGGCCTGATCGAGCGCGACCACCCCTTCATCGCCGCGCTGCCGCCGCAGAACGGCTGATCGTGCGTCCCCGGTCCCGTACGGTGCGTCCGCCGTACGGGACCGCGGCGTTTGCACCGGTACCCGAGGGCCCGGCGCGGGACAGCGCACAGCCCTGAGCCGGCGGCCCCGGCCGGTCGCCGCCCGGTCGGCGGTCCGCCGCACGAACGAGAAAGTGAGCACCGTGTCCGCCGTATCGTCCCGACTCCCCGTCTTCCCGTGGGACAAGCTGGAGCCGTACAAGGCGACCGCCGCGGCCCACCCGGACGGCATCGTCGACCTCTCCGTCGGCACACCCGTCGATCCGGTACCGGACCTGGTCCGGCGGGCCCTCGTCGAGGCCGCGGACTCGCCCGGCTATCCGACCGTGTGGGGAACACCCGAGCTACGGGACGCGCTGGTGTCGTGGTGCGCGCGGCGTCTCGGTGCGGTGTCCTTCGCCCACACCAACGTGCTGCCGGTTGTGGGGTCCAAGGAACTCGTGGCCTGGCTGCCGACCCAGCTCGGCCTGGGGGCCGGCGACAAGGTGGCCCACCCCCGCCTGGCCTACCCGACCTACGAGGTCGGCGCGCGGCTCTGCGGGGCCACCCCGGTCGTCTACGACGACCCGGTCGCCGACCTCGACCCGGCCGGTCTGAAGCTCCTGTGGCTGAACTCGCCGTCCAACCCGACCGGCCGGGTCCTCGCCAAGGACGAGCTGACCCGGATCGTGGCCTGGGCGCGCGAGCACGGGGTGCTCGTCTTCAGCGACGAGTGCTACCTGGAGCTGGGCTGGGAGGCGGAGCCCGTCTCGGTGCTGCACCCGGACGTCTGCGGCGGCACGTACGAGGGCCTCGTCTCGGTCCACTCGCTGTCGAAGCGCTCCAACCTCGCCGGCTACCGTGCGGCCTTCGTCGCGGGCGACGCGGCCGTCCTCGGCGAGCTGCTGAAGATCCGCAAGCACGGCGGGCTGATGACGCCCGCCCCGGTGCAGGCGGCCACGGTCGCGGCACTCGGCGACGACACGCACGTCGCCGAGCAGCGGGCCCGGTACGCGGCCCGGCGTCTCGCCCTGCGTGACGCCCTGCTGAAGCACGGCTTCCGCATCGAGCACAGCGAGGCGAGCCTCTATCTGTGGGCGACACGGGACGAGCCGTGCTGGGACACGGTGGCGCACCTGGCCGAGCTGGGTGTGCTCGTCGCGCCCGGCGACTTCTACGGCGAGGCGGGGGAGCGGTTCGTGCGGGTCGCCTTCACGGCGACCGACGAGCGGGTCCAGGCGGCGGTCAAGCGCCTCGGGTGAGCGCGGCGGCCGCCTCCGCGGCTCCGGGCCCGGCCCGCATCAGGCGGTGCGGGAAGGGCTCCACGGCGGATCTCGCTGCCGGAACTGCCGGAACTGGCGGAACTGGCGGAACTGCCGGACTCCGTGACGGACGTGCTTCCGTGGCGCGACGCGCCGACACGGTCGACGGCGTACGGAAGGGCCCCCGGGAAACCGCCGACTCCCGAGGGCCCTTCCGTACGCTCCGGCGGGGTCAGAGGGGCAGGCCCTCCACCGGCAGCTCGCCGGCCGGCAGCGCGGCGCCCGCGTCGGGGAGGCCGCCGCCGGCCAGTCCCTGAGCGGCGGGCAGGCCCTGCGTGGCCGCGGAGCCTGCGGTCTCGCCCAGGACGCCGGCGGTGCTGCCCCCGGCCTGTCCGGCGGTCTCCTGCGCCGCCGGGAGGCCGGTCTCGGCCGCGCCGCCCAGGGTGCCCGCGGCGGCCGGGAGCGTCGTGCCGACCACCCTGCCGCCGGCCTGGTTCGCCGTGTCGGCGGCCTCGCGCGCGGCGCCGTCGACCGTGGAGCCGGCCGCGGCGCCGTCGAGCTGGGTCAGGCCGCCGTTGCCCAGGTCCTGGGTGGGGAGGTCCACGGCGTTCGCGGAGCCGGCCGCACCGACCACGGGAGCTGCCCCGGCTGCGACGAGCAGCGCGGCACGGGCGATCCGACGGGTCAGGGGGAGGGACATGATGCTCCTTCGACGAGAGAACGTTGGGTGGTGACTGTGGTCCGTGTCCGGCGATCGGACGCACTGACAACCCCTCGAAGGGCGGTGAAGGTTGCGGTGGCACAAGGTAAAGAGTTTGCAATGCATCGCATTATCGGCTGTGGACAAAAACGGGCGAACAATGTGCGTGCGGACAGCCTGCTGAACCGTCACTTCTCTTGTTGTGCAAGGGGATTGAGGACCCGACGCGGATACGCCGGGACGCGGCGCGGAAACTCCACGGCCATGTGCGCCGAATAACTCGGGAGAGTGTCCGGTCGGACGGATGCGCGATCGGAAAGGCCGCATCCGCTGTCGCCCGGGGTACCGGAATTCCGCCGGGCCCGCCTTCACGGCCGAAGGCCGTTTCCCGCCGCGGCGGGAAACGCGGTCCCCGGACAGCCGGTCCCGTGCGGCCGGGCGCCCCGTCCGGTCCGCCGCCCGAAGGCGTACGCGCCCGTATCCCGCCGCGGGTTCGCCCCGGCGCAGTCCCCGAGGTGCGGCCGGCGCGCCGGGGCAGGGCTCAGCGGGCGACCCGGATCCGCACCGCGGAGCCGTCCGGCCCGGCGGTGCGCCAGCCTTCGTCGGCCTTCTCCGCGCTCCAGACCCGCCCGGCGAACGAGACCTCGGCGATCCGCAGTTCCGCCGCCTTCGCCACCGCCCAGTGGGCCAGTTCCCAGCCGCGGCGTTCGGCGTCGTCGGCCCGGGCGGTGGGGACGACCGGAACCGTCAGTTCTGAGGACTGCGGGGCGCCCGCCCTGCCCTTGCCGCCGGCCGCGGGCAGGACGCCCGCCCCGAAGGAGCGCGCCAGCTCCGAACGGACCTTCGCCGGGTCGCCGGGCTTGGTGGAGGGTGCCGCCGTGCAGGTCAGGGACGCCGAGGCGCGGCCGGTGAGCGCCGCCGAGAGAAGCGAGGCGTCCGGCTCGTGCTTGGCGTACGCCTGCGGGAAGCCGCTGCGCTGGACGCGCTGGGCGGCGACGGTCAGGGGTAGCCGCGAGTAGCCCGGCACCTCGGCGAGGTGGTCGTAGAACGCCCCGGCGGAGAACACCGGGTCGAGGATCTGCCTCGGGGTACCCCACCCCTGCGACGGGCGCTGCTGGAACAGCCCGAGGGAGTCGCGGTCGCCGTGGCGGATGTTGCGCAGCGCGGATTCCTGGAGGGCCGTCGCCAGCGCGATGGTGACCGCTCGCTCCGGCATCCCCCGGGTCGTGCCGACGGCGGAGATCGTGGCCGCGTTGGCCGCCATCTCCGGGCTGAGCTCGTAGGATCCCCCGCCGCCCTTCCCGTCGCCGGGACCGGGACGGTCCGGGTCCTCTCCGTCGCCGGAGCGGACGACGCAACGCGGCGCGCCGTCGCCGCTCACGTACTGCACGACGACGTACGCGACCAGGGCCAGCAGTACGGCGAACGCGGCCGTGAGGCGAAGGGGGCGGCCGCGCCGGGTGGGGGAGGCGGTCTCGGTCACGGCGCCCACCGTACTGGAGCCCCGTGAACGCCCGGCCGGCACCTCGCACGGGACTCCGGCGCCTCACGGCCGACCCCGGTCCCCACGCGGACCCCGGCCCCGCGCGCGGGATCGGGTGCCCGGCACGGGATCCCGGCCCGGGCCGTCGACTCCGCCCGGGCCGCGCCCCCATCCGGCGCCGGACCCGGTCGCCCCTCCTCACACCCGGGCCCGCCTCCCGGCGCCCGCGAGCCCGGCGACGTTCCGTCGGCCCGGAGACCGGTGCCGCCCGGCCACGCCGGAGGCCCACCCGCGGGTCGGCAGGCGCTCGAGGCGGCGCGCTAGGGTCGGGCCATGCCCGAAAGCGCGCTCGATCTCACCCTGGACGGCCCGGCACTCACCGCACGGCTCGTCGACTTCCCGTCGGTCAGCGGCGACGAGAAGCCCCTCGCCGACGCGATCGAGCAGGCGCTGCGTGCCCTGCCCCACCTCACCGTCGACCGGCACGGCAACAACGTGGTCGCCCGGACGAACCTCGGCCGCTCCGAGCGCGTGGTCCTGGCCGGGCACATCGACACCGTGCCGATCGCGGACAACGTCCCCTCCCGGCTCGACGAGAACGGTGTCCTGTGGGGCTGCGGCACCTCGGACATGAAGTCGGGCGTCGCCGTCCAACTGCGGATCGCCGCGACCGTGCCCGACCCCAACCGCGACCTGACGTTCGTCTTCTACGACAACGAGGAGGTCGCCGCACATCTGAACGGTCTCGGACATGTTGCGGACACCCACCCCGACTGGTTGGAGGGCGATTTCGCCGTCCTGCTCGAGCCCTCCGACGCTCAGGTGGAGGGCGGCTGCCAGGGAACTCTCCGTGTCCACCTCCGTACGGCCGGCGAACGCGCGCACTCCGCCCGCAGCTGGATGGGGTTCAACGCCATCCACGCCGCCGGCCCGATCCTGGCCCGGCTCGCCGCCTACGAGCCGCGCCGCCCGGTGATCGACGGCCTGAGGTACCACGAGGGGCTCAACGCCGTCGGGATCGAGGGCGGTGTCGCGACGAACGTCATCCCCGACTCGTGCACCGTCGTGATCAACTACCGCTACGCCCCGGACCGGACCATGGCGGAGGCCGAGGCCCATGTCCGTGAGGTGTTCGCGGACTGCGACGTCGCCGAGTTCGTCGTCGACGACCACACCGGCGGGGCGCTGCCCGGCCTCTCGCACCCGGCTGCCGCCGCTTTCATGGCGGCCGTCGGCGGTACGGCACAGCCCAAGTTCGGCTGGACCGACGTGTCGCGCTTCAGCTCACTGGGCGTCCCCGCGGTCAACTACGGTCCGGGCGACGCGCTCTTCGCCCACAAGCGGGACGAGCACGTGGCCGTCGACAAGATCACACACTGTGAGGAGCGGCTGCGGCAGTGGCTCACCGCGTGACGGCCGTCGCGTGACGTCACCGTGCGGACCCGAGGGCGGGCCGACTCCCCGTGACGTCACCGTGCGGACCCGAGGGCGGGCCGACTCCCCGTGACGTCACCGTGCGGACCCGAGGGCGGACCCACACCCCGTGACGTCACCGTGCGGATCGAGTGGCGGCCGCTCCGTGACGATCAACGGGTGAACAGGCACAGCCTGACTTCCTCGTATCCGACCTCCGGAATTTCGCTCTTGTCCATCTCCGGCGACCTACCCTGACCAGGAACGTGCACCACAGCGGAGGGAGCAGGTCATGGGCAATCCCGAGGAAGCACGGCCGGAGGAGCAGCGGCTGGGTCCGGTGGTGCGGCGCAGGGATCAGATCCAGCCCGGCACCACGGACCAGCGCCTGCTGGACACCGAGGGCGATTCGCAGTGGGTGCACACCGATCCGTGGCGGGTCATGCGCATCCAGTCGGAGTTCGTCGAGGGCTTCGGCGCCCTCGCCGAACTGCCCAGCGCCATCAGTGTCTTCGGTTCCGCCCGGACCGCTCCCGGCACCCCCGAGTACGACGCCGCCGTACGGATCGGCAGGGCCCTGGTCGACGCCGGCTTCGCGGTGATCACCGGGGGCGGGCCGGGGGCGATGGAGGCCGCCAACCGCGGTGCGCGGGAGTCGGGCGGTATCTCGGTCGGGCTGGGCATCGAGCTGCCCTTCGAGCAGGGCCTCAACCCGCACGTCGACATCGGCGTGAACTTCCGCTACTTCTTCGTCCGCAAGACGATGTTCGTCAAGTACGCGCAGGGCTTCGTGGTGATGCCGGGCGGTTTCGGGACGCTCGACGAACTGTTCGAGGCGCTCACCCTCGTCCAGACCGGGAAGGTGACCCGCTTTCCCGTCGTGCTCTTCGGGTCGCGGTACTGGTCCGGTCTGGTCGACTGGCTGCGCGGCACGGTCGTCGCCGAGGGCAAGGCGTCCGCGCGCGACCTGCTGCTCTTCCACGTCACGGACGACGTGGACGAGGCGGTCGCCCTGGTGACCAAG
Organism: Streptomyces marianii; assembly: GCF_005795905.1. Taxonomy (NCBI): domain Bacteria; kingdom Bacillati; phylum Actinomycetota; class Actinomycetes; order Kitasatosporales; family Streptomycetaceae; genus Streptomyces; species Streptomyces marianii. Next base: position 2,916,151 of record NZ_VAWE01000001.1, on the reverse strand, counting down.
GAGACCGGCCCGCCGCCGCCGATCCCGTACGAGGGCTACGAGGCCTGAGTGGGCGCGGGGCCCGGTCCGCCGGCGGAGCCCGGGAGGTGCGGGTGCCACCGGATCCCGGCGGACGGCCGTCCGGGTCCGGTCCGGGGCGGCGGACCGCCGTGCCGGGCCCGCCGCCGGGCCCCGGTCGGCCGGGGTTCCGGCCGTTCCGGCCGGACGCCGGTCCCTGCCGCCCTCGGTCCTACGCGAGTCCCCGGCGGGCGACCGCCGGGGGCCGGTGCCCGGCGATCGACGCCACCATGTCCAGCACCTGACGGGTCTCCGCCACCTCGTGCACCCGGTACACCCGGGCACCGAGCCAGGCAGACACCGCGGTCGTCGCAAGCGTGCCGATCACCCGCTCCTTGACCGGGCGGTCGAGGGTCTCGCCGACGAAGTCCTTGTTCGACAGGGAGACCAGCACCGGCCAGCCCGTCTCCACCATCTCGCCGAGCCTGCGGGTGGCCTCCAGCGAGTGACGGGTGTTCTTCCCGAAGTCGTGGCCCGGGTCGATGAGGATCCCGTCCCGGCGCACGCCGAGCGCGAGCGCCCGATCCGCCAGACCGTTCGTCACCCGCAGGATGTCCGCCATCACGTCGTCGTACACGATCCGGTGCGGCCGCGTCCGGGGCTCGGCCCCGCCCGCGTGCGTGCAGACCAGGCCCGCCCCGTACCGGGCCGCCACCTCCGCCAGTGCGGGATCGACCCCGCCCCAGGCGTCGTTGAGCAGGTCGGCGCCCGCCTCGCAGACGGCGGCGCCCACGTCGTGCCGCCAGGTGTCGACGCTGATCACCACGTCCGGGAAGCGCCTGCGCACCTCGGCGACGAAGCCGACCGTGCGGCGCGCCTCCTCCTCGGCGGTCACCTCCTCACCGGGACCGGCCTTCACGCCGCCGATGTCGATGATGGCGGCACCCTCGGACACCGCCTGTTCGACACGGGTCAGAGCCGGCTCGTCGCGGTACGTGGCGCCCCGGTCGTAGAAGGAGTCCGGAGTCCGGTTCACGATCGCCATGATCACTGGCTCGTGCGCGCCGAACTCGCGCCGCCCCAGTCGCAGAGTCCCGTCGTGCATCCCCTGCATCCGCTGTTTCCTCCTCGCGATCGGTCGCCTGCGACCTTAACCGTCAGTGGCGCATGGCACGATCGGCAGCGGACGGTTTCCTGCTCCGGGGAGAGGCGCGCTGTGTTCTGGTTCTTGCTGATCGCGATGGTCGTGGTCGTCGCCGCGGTCACTCTGGCGGTGGTCGGCGGCGGTGACAAGGCGGCGCTTCCCGAGGTGGCGCCCGAGCGGCTGGTGGACCCGCTGCCGCTGACACGTCCGGTGAGCCGTGCCGACCTCGAGGCGCTGCGCCTGCCCGTGACGGCGCGGGGCTACCGGATGCTCGACGTCGACGAGGTCCTCGGGCGGCTCGGCGCCGAGCTCGCCGAGCGGGACGCGCGGATCGCCGAGCTGGAGTCCGCACTGGCGGGCCGACAGGCGACGGCGGTCAGCCCGGCCGGACTCTTCGACGAGCGGCCCGGGGACGAACCGGGGGAGCGGCCCGGGTTCTCCGGGAAGGCCACCGAGGACCGCCCGGCCGCGGAGAACGGCGCGGGAGCGCCGGACATCCGGGAGGCCCCGCCCGGGCGCCCCGGTCCCCCCGGTGGGGACGCCGGCCGGGGCGACGGGGAGCAGCCGCGATGAGCGGCGGTGCCGTGGCCGGCCCGGACGGGCGGCTGCGCTGCCCCTGGGGGCTGTCCACCGAGGACTACGTCAGGTACCACGACGAGGAGTGGGGCCGTCCCGTCCGCGGGGACGACGCGCTGTTCGAGCGGCTCGCGCTGGAGGCGTTCCAGTCGGGGCTCTCCTGGATCACCGTCCTGCGCCGCCGCGAGGGCTTCCGGGAGGCGTTCGCCGGCTTCCGGATCGCCTCGGTCGCGGCGTTCACCGACGCCGACGCCGAGCGACTGCTCGCCGACGCGGGCATCATCCGCAACCGTTCCAAGATCGAGGCGACCATCGCCAACGCCCGGGTGCTGGCCGACTGGGGTGAGGGTGAGCTCGACGCCCTGATCTGGTCGTACGCGCCGGACCCGGCCGTCCGCCCGGCGCCGCGCACTCTCGCGGACGTCGCGGCGGTCACGGACGAGTCCACCGCCCTCTCCAAGGACCTGAAAAGGCGTGGTCTTCGTTTCATCGGCCCCACGACGGCCTACGCGCTCATGCAGGCCTGCGGTCTGGTCGACGACCATCTCGCGGACTGCGTGGCGCGCGGGGGCCGGGGCGCCGGCTGACCGCGCCCCGAGCCGGGACCGGCGGCCCACCGGCCGGTGCCGAGGCGGCACCGGCCAGCGGCGTGAGGGCTCAGTGGCCCACGTACTTCGGCTTCTCCTTGGCGATGAAGGCCTGGACCGCGATGGCGTGGTCCTCCGAGGCGCCGGCCCTGGTCTGGAGTTCGTCCTCCTTCTCCAGCGTCTCGCCCAGCGTGTGGCCCACCCCGTACGCGAGCGACTCCTTGATCGCGGCGTAGGCGAGCGTGGGGCCGTCGGCCAGGGCGCGGGCGACCGCCGCGGCCTCCGCCGCCAGGTCGTCGGCCGGTACGAGCTTGTTCACGAGGCCCAGGTCGAAGGCCTCCTGCGCGGAGATCGACCGGGGGAAGAGCAGCAGGTCGGCCGCCCTGCTGGGGCCGATCAACCGAGGGAGCGTCCAGGAGACCCCGGAGTCCGCCGTCAGCGCGACCCCGGCGAAGGACGTCGTGAACTTGGCGGTGTCCGCGACGACCCGGTAGTCCGCTGCCAGGGCGAAGCCCATGCCGGCACCCGCGGCGACGCCGTTCACGCCCGCCACCACCGGCTTCGGCATCTCGGTGATCGCCCGCACGATCGGGTTGTAGTGGTCGCGCACGGTGTTCATCGTGTGGGCGGTGCCCGACTCCCGGTCGGAGACCAGCAGCGAGATATGCTCCTTGAGGTCCTGGCCGACACAGAACGCGCGACCCGTCGCCGTCAGCAGGACCGCCCGTACGCCGGCGTCCGCCCCGGCCCCCTGAAGGGCGTCCCGGAGGGCGGCCTTGGCCTCGACGTTCATCGCGTTCATGGCCTCGGGCCGGTTGATCGTGATCGTCGCGAGTCCGTCGGTCACTTCGTACAGCACGGTGTCGGCCATGTCGGGGGTCCCCTTCGCACCTCGGGCAGTGATGTCGAGCCCAGCATGGCGGAGATCGCCGGGGCCGACCTACGCCCCGGTATGTGACCTGCGTCAAAGAAATCCCCGGCCCCGTTCGGTGCGCCGGTCTCGGCCGGGGGCGAAGTATCGCAGGCGGATCCCCGAATTATGTGGTTTTGCGAAAGCGCGTTGCGCAAGCGATGCCGACCGATGTTGGTCATCGGGTCCTGCGATGCGGGATAATGGCCGGGAAGCAATGTGTTCGATGCCGGTGACGTGTGCCCACCCAGGGGCCGTCGGCTGACGATGAGCTGGTTTCAGGAAGGGGAACGAGCATGGCGGCCATGAAGCCGCGGACGGGCGACGGCCCGCTCGAGGTGACCAAGGAGGGGCGGGGCATCGTCATGCGCGTTCCGCTCGAAGGCGGCGGTCGGCTTGTCGTCGAGCTGACTCCGGACGAGGCAGACGCCCTTGGCGACGCCCTCAAGAAGGTCGTCGGCTGACGCGGAAGCGCCCACACCTTTCTGTACTGCCCCGGCACGGCACCTCGCTGCGCCGGGGCAGTGCCGTTCCCGCGATTCCGCCTACCCCGCCCCGCGCGCTTCATGGGTGAGTGCCCGTTCGCGACGGCGGTCGCCCGGCGTCCCGTGCCCGCGGAGCCCGGAGCGTCCCGCGCACCGCGACCGCCGGGCGGCACGGCCGTCAGCCGCGGCGCACCGCGCAGAGCAGCCCGTCGCCCACCGGGAGCAGCGACGGCAGCAGTTCCTGGCTCTCCCGCACCGTGCGCAGCAGCTCGCGTACGCGCAGCACCTCGCCCGGCTGGGCCGCCGAATCGACCGTTCGGCCGTCCGCGAAGACACCCTCGAAACACACGAGCCCCCCGGGCCGCAGCAGGCGCAACGATTCAGCTAGATAGTCGAGCGACTCCAGCCGGTCGCCGTCGCAGAAGACGAGGTCGTACCCGCCGTCCGCGAGCCTGGGCAGTACGTCGAGGGCGCGCCCGGGGATGAAGCGGGCCCGGTTCCCGGCGAAGCCGGCGGCGCGGAAGGCCTCGCGCGCGAACTGCTGGCGCTCCGGCTCGGGGTCGACCGTGGTCAGCACACCGTCCGGCCGCATGCCCTGGAGCAGGTAGATACCGGAGACGCCGGTGCCGGTGCCGATCTCCGCCACCGCCTTGGCGTCCGCCGTCGCCGCCAACAGACGCAGGGCCGAGCCCGTGCCGGGCGACACCGAGGGCAGCCCCGCCTCCCGGGCCCGGTCACGGGCCCAGCGCAGTGCTTCGTCCTCGGCGACAAAGGCGTCGGCGAACGCCCAGCTCGTCTGCCGGTTGGCGGTGATGACCCTCTCCTGTCCCCGTAGTTGGCGCAACCGTGACTGTATCCGCTGCGCACGGGAACCCGCAGATGGGACCGGGCGTTATGGAGAGAGCGGGGAAAGGCGCGGGGCGAATCGCAGCCGTTCCCAAATTCGCGTAAACATTCTTATCCGGAGCTAACGGGCGAGGTGGCTATGGTAGGGGCTCCACTGGACACCACCAGAGCCGACAGGGGAGGTGCGGCTGCGCCTGTGGACCGGAGAGGGGTGCTGAGGCGCCTTCTCGGGTCGGCGGGTGAGCCGAAATCCGTGACCGACACCGCTGACGCCCGTTCCGGCCAGGCCGGCTCCGTACCCACCGCGACGTTCGCACCGGATGCGGAATCGCAGCCGTGGACACCTCCCTCGTGGGAGGACATCGTCAGCACGCACAGCGGCCGGGTCTACCGCCTCGCCTACCGTCTGACCGGAAACCAGCACGACGCCGAGGACCTCACCCAGGAGGTCTTCGTCCGCGTGTTCCGCTCCCTGTCGACCTACACGCCGGGCACCTTCGAGGGCTGGCTGCACCGCATCACGACGAACCTGTTCCTGGACATGGTCCGCCGCAAGCAGCGCATCCGCTTCGACGCGCTGGGCGACGACGCGGCCGAGCGGCTGCCCAGCCGGGAGCCGTCCCCGCAGCAGGTCTTCAACGACACCCACTTCGACGCCGACGTCCAGCAGGCGCTGGACACCCTGGCCCCCGAGTTCCGCGCCGCCGTGGTGCTCTGCGACATCGAGGGCCTGTCGTACGAGGAGATCGCCGCCACGCTCGGCGTCAAGCTCGGCACCGTCCGCAGCCGGATCCACCGCGGCCGTTCCCATCTGCGCAAGGCGCTGCGGCACCGCTCCCCCGAGGCGCGTGCCGAGCAGCGCTCCCTCGCGGGAGTGGCCGGGGAGGGCGGGACGGCGTGAGCAGCACCAGTCCGACCCCGGCGGAGCAGCATCTGGGGGACCGGCTCGCTGCCCTGGTCGACGGCGAGCTCGAGCACGACGCACGCGAGCGCGTCCTGGCCCATCTCGCGACCTGTCCCAAGTGCAAGGCCGAGGCCGACGCACAGCGTCGGCTGAAGAGCGTCTTCGCCACGGCCGCACCCCCGCCGCCGTCCGAGGGCCTTCTCGCACGGCTCCAGGGGTTGCCCGCGGGTCCGCCCGGAGGTGATGACGACGGGCGCGGAGGCCCTTATCGCCGGGGACGGCCCGGTGACGGCGTCTTCGGCGTGACCTCGCAAGGCCTCGGATACGTCCCGGGCGGCCACGGCCTGCCCGACGGCGGGCCGGGCTCGGGGTTCCGCATCCACGACGTGGCGCGTCAGGAGGCCGAGCGCTCCCCGTGGCGCGGCCGGAGGTTCGCCTTCGCCGCGGCCAGCGCGGTGTCGTTCGCCGCGATCGCGCTGGGCGGGTCGCTGCCGCTCGCCCCCACGGGCGACGCCTCCGCCCGTGGGGACAACCGGGGCAACAACGTGACCCCCCTGCGCACGGCCACGACCGCTGCGGGCACGGAGGCCAACCGCAGACGGGGCGGCGGGACCGGCGTGACCGGGATCAGCAGCACCCCCGTGGTGGCGGTCGCCCCGCAGGCCCTGGTCCGGACGCGGCCGCCGTCCCCGCCCTTCGCGGCGTCGTCACACCTCGCCGACGGCGGTGCCGTACCGCCGTCGGCGCGGCCGACCGCCTCGGCGTTCCAACTGGCCACGGCTCCCGGACCCAGCGCCTCCGCGTCCCCGCAGCCCAGCCGTTTCGCCGCCCCGCACCGGCGCTGATCCGGAGGGTCGCCCCGGGGAGGCCGGGCGCACTGTAGGACGCCATCCGCAAACCTGGTTGAATCCAGGGGACGGTGCCCGGCGGGCACACGGAGCGGCAGTTGCGGGGAGAGCATGGAGAACGGGAAGCCGACGGGTCCCAGGCCGAAGTGGTGGAGCCGTCCGGCCCACCGCGAGCCGTCGCCGCCCGCCGACGCGGCCCGCTCGGCGGAGGAGCCCGCGGTCGAGGCCGGTGCCCCGGGCAGTGACGACCGGGTGTCCGTCGCGCCCGGAGTTCTCGTGGACGACCAACCGGAGTACCCGCTTCCCGCGCCCGCCCCCCTCGCGCCCGCGGCGCAGCAGGCGCCGGTACTCGGCCGCCCCGGCAGCGCGCCGGCCGAGCCCGGCGCCGACGAGGATCCGGCCGTCGCGCAGCCGCCCGGTCGGACGCATGTGGGCGACCTGCCCCGGGAGCCCGCGCCGGACGACATCCGCGCGAGCGGGCCGGCCGCCCCGCACGACACGGGCGCGGACACCCCCGCCGACGCGCCTGCCGCCGACAAGGGCGCCGACAACACCTGGGCGAGCACTCCCGCCGCCGCGCACGACGCGGACACCCGCTGGGACGGCGGCGCGGGTGCCCCGCACTCCCAGCCGGTCCAGAACGCCGCCCCCGGCCCCACCGACGAGGCCCCGTATCCGGCCGGCGTCCCCGCGGACGGGCATCCGGACGGGGGCGCGCGACCCCTGCACGAGCCGGACGAGTACCGCACACCGCCGTACGGCGGCCCCGGGCCGTGGGCTCCCGCACCGCCGGTGCAGCACCCCGGCGGGGCCGGCGGAACGCCGCCGCGGTACCCGGCCGGCAGCGGCTACCCGGGTTCCGCCACGGCTCCCGCCGAGCCCGCACCGCACCCCGCCCCCGCGCCGGAGCAGTGGCGCCAGTACGACCCCTGGGGCGCACCCGGCGGGACCCTGATCCGGACCGGAGAGCCGCCGAGGCGGAAGTCCCGGCGGGGCACGGCCTTCGCCGGGGCGCTGGTCTTCGCGCTGCTCGCCGGAGTCCTCGGTGGCGGCGTGGGCGCGTACCTGGAGCGCAACGGAGGGATCACCAGCGTCGAACTGCCGCAGTCGGGGCCGGAGCGCACCGACCGCGCGCCCGACAGCATCGCCGGAATCGCCGCCAGCGCCCTGCCCGGTGTGGTGACGCTGCACGTCAGCGGGGGCGGTGAGCAGGGCACCGGTACCGGCTTCGTGCTGGACGCGCAGGGACACATCCTCACGAACAACCACGTGGTCTCCCCGGCGGGCAGCTCCGGCGACATCTCCGTCACGTTCAGCGGCGGCGAGACCGCCCGGGCCACCCTCGTCGGCAAGGACAGCGGCTACGACCTCGCCGTGGTCAAGGTCAGGGGGGTCTCCGGCCTCAAGCCGCTGCCGCTGGGCAACTCCGACAACGTCCGGGTCGGTGACCCGGTCGTGGCCATCGGTGCCCCCTTCGATCTCCAGAACACCGTGACCGCCGGAATCATCAGCGCCAAGGAGCGCCCGATCACCGCCGGCGGGGACAAGGGCGACGGCAGCGACATCAGCTACGTCGACGCCCTGCAGACCGACGCACCGATAAACCCCGGGAACTCCGGCGGGCCGCTCGTGGACTCCAGGGCCCGGGTCATCGGTATCAACAGCGCCATCCGCGCCGCGGGCAGCGGGTCCGGCCCCGACACCGGATCCGGGCAGGCCGGCTCGATCGGTCTCGGCTTCGCCATCCCCATCAACCAGGGCAAGCGGGTCGCCGAGGAACTGATCAACACCGGAAAGGCCACTCATCCGGTGATCGGCGTCAGCCTCGACATGCGGTACTCGGGAGACGGCGCGCGCGTCGGCGAGAAGGGCAAGGACGGCGCCCCGTCCGTCACCTCGGGAGGCCCCGCGGCCAAGGCCGGCATCCGCCCGGGCGACGTCATCACCAAGGTCGACGGCCAGCGGGTGCACAACGGCGAGGAGCTCATCGTCAAGATCCGTGCGCACCGGCCCGGCGACCGGCTGGAACTGACGGTGCTCCGCGCCGGCAAGGAGCAGACGAGGGCGGTGACGCTCGGTTCGTCGACCGGCACGTGACGGACATCCCGAAGGTACCGTCGGGACGGATTTGCCGGGTACCGTGGAGCAGGTCCCGCTCGTCCCAGCGCTGCGGGCACGGAGAACGAGAACACGAGGAGCAGCAAGGTGTTCAACGACATAGGCGCACTCGAGCTCGTGACGCTCGTGGTCCTCGCCGTGCTGGTCTTCGGCCCGGACAAGCTGCCCAAGGTCATCCAGGACGTCTCGCGCTTCATCCGCAAGGTCCGCGAATTCTCCGACAACGCGAAGCACGACATCCGCAGCGAACTGGGCCCGGAGTTCAAGGACTTCGAGTTCGAGGACCTGAATCCCAAGGCCTTCATCCGGAAGCAGCTCTCCGACAACGAGGACCTCAAGGAGATCCGCAGCAGCCTCGACCTCAAGAAGGAGATCAACGAGGTCGCGGACGCCGTGAACGGCAAGGAGCCCGACAGTCCGGTGCGGGCCGCTGTCGGCGGCACGCCGGACGCGGGCACCCCGGATCTCCTCAAGAAGCGCGAAAAGCCCGATCAGGGCGAGCGGCCGCCCTTCGACGCAGACGCCACCTGAGGCCCCCTACCGCCGTCAATCCCAACGAGTCGGTGACGGGTGGCTATCCTCCATCTGTCCGGGATCGAGGACGCCCGCGGGGGGCGGGCCGTTCCGGACCTCGCTGACCAAGGAGGCGGCCGGGTAGATGGAGACGACCAGTCGGGTAGAGGCGCAGGATTCGCCCAGCAGTTCCACCGCTGAGGGGGTGCCCGCAGCCCGGCGTACCGTCGACGGCTATCTGCGGGCGCCCTTCCCCTGGTACGGCCTGGACGAGGCCTTCACCGGGCCGCGCTGGCTGATGCAGGTCGGTACGGCCGCCGACGGCTCGGTGCAGCACGGCTCCATGGGGCACGGCGAGGAGCCGTCGATAAAGTCCGACGCCACCGCGGCGGAGAAGGAACGCTTTGCCGTGGTCGTCACCGTCGCGTCGAGCCCGATGCGGCACACCGGTGACGGTACGGGCGTCCTGGACGCCACGACCGTCTCCTCGGCCGCCTGGCTGGCCGGCTCGGGCCTGCTGGCCTGCACCTGGCCGGCACAGCTCGACCACACCCTGCGGGACGACTGGCTGGACCAGCAGACGGAGACCGCCTTCGAGCTCGCGGACGACCTCACCGGGCCCGCCTGGTCGGAGCTGTCCCTGCCGGTGGACGGGGTGCCCGTGCCGTTCCACTACCGCGAGTCCGAGTTCGGCTGGGTGCTCGCCGGTTCGACCGGAAACGGGGTGCACATCGGGGCCTACGGGCGGGGGATGAGCGCGTACGGGCTCGGCTTCTCCGTGGTGCAGGACCTCGAGGCGTACGCGTAGACCGCGTGGACCGCGCCGGGCCGCTGCCCCGGCTCGACGACTGCCCACAACCCCCCGGGGCTGTGGGCAGTCGTCGAGCCGCCGTCGGGAGGGCGGCCTCAGAACTTGTTGCGCGGGGTGATGCCGAGCGACATGCCCGACAGACCGCGCTGACGGCCGCCGAGCTTGCCCGCGATGGCCCGCAGGGCGGAACCGGCGGGGGAGTCGGGGTCGGTGAGGACCACGGGCTTGCCCTCGTCGCCGCCCTCCCGGAGCCTTACGTCGATGGGGATCTGGCCGAGCACCGGCACCTGGGCGCCCGTGGTCTTCGTCAGTCCCTCGGCGACCACCTGGCCGCCGCCCGTGCCGAAGACGTCGACCATCTCGTCGCAGTGCGGGCACGGCAGCCCCGACATGTTCTCGACGACACCGACGATCTTCTGGTGGGTCTGGACTGCGATGGAGCCGGCCCGCTCCGCGACCTCCGCCGCGGCCTGCTGCGGCGTGGTGACGACCAGGATCTCGGCGTTGGGCACCAGCTGGGCCACGGAGATCGCGATGTCGCCGGTGCCCGGCGGCAGGTCGAGCAGCAGCACGTCCAGGTCGCCCCAGTAGACGTCCGCGAGGAACTGCTGCAGCGCGCGGTGCAGCATCGGGCCGCGCCAGACGACCGGTGTGTTGCCCGGGGTGAACATACCGATCGAGATGACCTTCACACCGTTCGCGGACGGCGGCATGATCATGTTCTCGACCTGGGTGGGACGGCCGTCCGCGCCGAGCATGCGTGGCACGCTGTGGCCGTAGATGTCGGCGTCGACGACTCCGACCTTCAGCCCGTCGGCGGCCATGGCCGCCGCCAGGTTCACGGTCACGGAGGACTTGCCCACACCGCCCTTGCCGGAGGCGACCGCGTAGACGCGCGTCAGCGAGCCCGGCTTGGCGAACGGCACCTCGCGCTCGGCGGTCGTGCCGCGCAGCGAGGCCGCGAGCTCGCGGCGCTGCTCGTCGCTCATCACGTCCAGGGAGACCTCGACGCCGGTGACGCCCTCGACGCCCGAGACGGCGTCCGTAACGCGTTGGGTGATCGTCTCGCGCATCGGGCACCCGGAGACGGTGAGGTAGACCGTGACAGCGACCGCGCCGTCGGATCCGATCTCCACCGACTTGACCATGCCGAGGTCCGTGATCGGCTTGTTGATCTCGGGGTCGTTCACCGTCGCCAGTGCGTCGCGCACCGCGTCTTCCGTAACCATACGCACGATGGTACGGCGCGGGATCCCGCCCCGGGGGCCCCCGTCAGCGGTCGCCTTCGTCACGTCCGCCAGGGTGCCCGGACGGGAATGGCGCGGCCGCCGCGGGCGGTTGCGCCGGATCCCCGTCCGCGTCGGTCCCGGCCGCTCCCGGCTCCGCTGAGTCCGGCATCCCGTAATCGGCCTCCCGCCAGTGGTCGGGCAGCAGATGGGCCAGTACGGCGTCGACGGTGACCGCGCCCAGCAGTGCCCCGTCGTCGCCCACCACAGGGGCCGCGACCAGGTCGTAGGCGGTCAGGCAGCAGCTGACCGCCGGCAGCGGGGTGTCCGGTTCCAGCGGGGGCAGCTCGGTGTCCACGAGGGGCGCGACGGGCGCTTCCGGTGGGCTCCGCAGCAGCCGCTGGACGGGCACCGTGCCCAGGTACCGGCCCGTGGGAGGCTCGCCGGGCGGCCGGCAGACGTACACCTGGGCCGCCAGCGCCTGCATCAGGTCCCGCTCCCCGAGCCGGGCCAGGGCGTTCGCGACGGTGGCCTCCGGCGGCACCACGACCGGCTCGGTCCTCATCAGGGCCCGTGCCGTGCGCTCCTGCTCGGCCTCCCCCTCCGTGTCCTCCCCGGAGCTCGGGCGATTCCCCACCGGGGACGCCGCCGCGGTCTCCTCAGGCGGCAGGCCGCTCAGCGCCGACCAGTCGACCGCCAGAGCCGCGCCGCGGTTCCGGGCGGTCCCTCCCCGGTCGCGGTGCGCGCAGATCCGGTCGGCCTCCCACTGCCCGCGGGCAGGATGCCGGTGCACCTCGACGTCCAGGATCGTGACCTGCTCGCCAGAGTCCGCGAGCCGCACCCGCCGGTCCAGCAGCTGGCCGAGGACGAGCCGCTCGTCCGGCCGAAGGCCGAATCGGCGCATGCTCACGGGGCCGGACAGCGTGACCTGGCCGGACTCGAGGCCGGTCGCCCGGGAGACGGGCACGAAGACGGGGCCGTGCCCGAGGACCTCGACGACCAGACCCACCAGCCGTGGCGGACGGTCGGCCCGGAAGGTGGCCACGAGGTCCCGCACGCGCCCGACCGGGTCGCCGTCGGGACCGAAGACCGGGACCCCGGCGAGATGCGAGAGGAAGATCCGAGGGCCGTCTGCCGTCATGCTCAGTGCCTCCTCCACTGCCGCGGCGGGGCACTGGGGCAGACCGCCGGGTTCGTACGAGGAGCGAAACGGATTGCTCCGAAATGGCATCGTTCAACGGCTTCAGGCTAGCCCGTACCGATCCGTGGTGCTGTCGCCGGAGGTCCGGACGACTGCCCTCCGGTAAGCCCTCCGACCCCGGGTACGCTGCGGTCTGCCACCCCCACGCGTATGAGAGGCAGTGCGCTCGTGACCGCTCTCCCCCCGGGTCCGGCAGCCCCTGTGCGCCGGGCCGCGCTTCCCCTCGCGCTGTGCGCGGCGCTGGCCACGGCCCTCACCGGGTGCGGCGAGGACCCGGACGCGGGGACGAACGGCGTCGGGAAGCTGGAGGCGACCGCCATCGAGAAGAAGGCCAAGGCGGCGGCCGACGCGGCGGACGCGGTGCGGGTGGCGGGCACGCTGGTGTCCAAGGGCGGCACGTACAAGCTGAACATGCGGCTGAAGAAGTCCGGCGGGGTGGGCTCGGTGACCTCGAAGAACTCCACCTTCGAGCTGCTGCGGATCGAGGACGCCCTCTTTCTGAAGGCCGACGCGGGCTTCTGGGTGCACGCCGACTCCGACGGCAAGGGCGACGACGCGGAGCCCGGCGAGGAGGACGTGGCCGCTGCCGAGAAGCTGGACGACAAGTACGTCAAGGTGCCCGAGGACGACCCGGCCTACAAGCAACTGCGCGGCTTCACCGACATGAACGTCCTCCTCGACGGGCTGCTGGGCCTCCACGGCAAGCTCAGCAAGGGCGACCGCGCCACCATCGGCGGGGTCCGCACGATCGAGATCATGGGCGGCGAGGGCAACGGAGGGACGCTCGCTGTCTCACTCGAGGGCAAGCCGTACCCCGTCCAGCTGGACCGGGCGGGCGACGCGGGCATCCTCACGCTGGGAGAATGGGGCCAGGACTTCCCACTGGAGGCCCCCGACAAGGACGAGACGGTCGACTACGGCCGCCAGCTGCCGCGCGCGAACGACTAGCTAGGGCGTGTTGCGAAAGTCCCTCCTGGCCCGCGACGCCTGGCACGCACGCTCGCTGCGTTGTCGGAGTCATCCAAGTACGTCCAGTACGAGGATGATCCTCCGCCTTGCGATCGCACGCACCAGACGCCGCAGGCCCCGCCCTACGGGCGGACGGAGCTACTTTCGCAACACGCCCTAGCAGTCTCAGGCAAGGTTCGCCCCGTCGCGGGGCCCGGCACGGCGACTCGCGGCGTTGCCGGATCAACCGAGTAGGCCCACTGCGAGGTCGATCCGGCGCCTTGCGATCTTCCCCTCGGCCCGGGAGGGCCTGCTGCCGGGCCTTCTGATCATAGTGTGGTGTCGGCGTATGTGTGCCATCGGCGGTGGTAGAGGCGGGCATGGTGTTGATGGCGACGACGCCAGGTGGACCGCCACAACAGGTGGTCGCGGTCTCGTCGGGATTCGTGGCCGCCGAGGGGGACGAGGTCGGTAGCGTCTGATCGGTGGATCGCGGGCGGTATGACGGTGTGCCTGTATGGCCGCAGAGGGTGCGTGTGGCTTGATCGTCGGACGGTGCCGGCAGGGGCCTCAACACCGGCCGATGCCCGTGGCACGTTCTGGATGCCGCGCTCTCTGTCGAGGAGTCTCGTGAGACCGACCCTGCAACATGCCATGTTCCATCGACGTGGCGCGGGAGCTGCGGGTGAGCTGCGGCGCCCAGCCGCGGCCAGGCGCGCTGCCGTCCTGTTCGCCACAGTGGCACTGCCGGCGGCACTGGTGGTGCCCACGGCAACGCCCGCTACTGCGGCGGCCGTGACGGTCACCTTCGACGCGGGCGCCGACCAGCCCTTCACTGTCCCGTCCGGCGTCACCCGACTGTCCGTCACCGCGACGGGCGCCGCGGGCCAAAACGGGCCCAACGGTGGTGCAGGCGGCAACGGCGCCACCGTCATGGGCACCGTCATCGTGCCGCCGGGCACGACCACCCTTTTTGTCAACGTCGGCACGGGTGAGGGCCCTGGCGGCGGGTCGTTGCCAGGTGGTGCCGGCGGCGGTTCCAGCGATGTCCGCACCTGCAGCTCGGCAAGCCCCGGCTGCACCCTGACCGGCGTCCCCGCCACCGACCCCCGCCTCATCGTCGCGGGCGGCGGAGGCGGCGGCGGAAGCGGCAGCATCTCCAATATCCTCAACCCGGAGGCCACCGGCGGAGACGCCGGAGACACCGGGGAGGCCGGCGGCAGCAGAACGGACAGCGGCCAGGGCGGCGGCGGCGGAACCCAGACAACCTACGGCGCGGCCGGAGCCGCATGTCCTGCCAGCAGCGGTACATCAGGCACTCCGGGCGCGGCCGGTGCCGGCGGCACCGGCGGGGGCGCCTACGGGGCGGGCGGAGGTGGAGGCGGCTGGTTCGGTGGAGGTGGCGGGGGAGGCTGCAACTTCATCAGGAGCATCCCTCCCTCCTACGGCCCTGGTGGTGGCGGCGGCGGATCGAATCGCGTCCCCACAGGTGGTACCTCAGACACCGCCGCGGGGCAGGCCAAGGTGACCATCACCTACGACCCGCCGCCCCCCACCTGCGCGACCGCCACGCCCACCATCACCGGTACCCACCGCGACGACATCCTGACCGGTACCCCGGGCGACGATGTGATCTTCGCTCTCGCCGGGAACGACGTGGTCGACGGTCGCGGTGGCAACGACCTGATCTGCGGCGATGACGGCAATGACGTCCTTATCGGGGGCAACGGCGACGATCGCGTCGAGGGCGGCAACGGCAACGACGCTCTGTTCGGCGGCGGCGACAACGACGCCCTCTTCGGCGGTTCCGGCAACGACGCTCTCAACGGTGGTCCCGGTACCGACACCAACGACGGCGGATCCGGCTACAACAGCTGCGTCAACCCCACCAGCGGACCGGGCTGCTTCTGACCCACCCCACGCACCTTCGACCTGAGAACCGGCATCGCGTCGCGTACAACAGGGCCTGGGGAGACCCCGTGCACCGGAAGCCGCTCCTTGACGGGCGAACCCTTCCTGATGCGGCACTGGCCTGACTCTGCCGGGATCCCCCGGGATCTCCGTCAGAGTCACGCCCTGGCCAAGGGCGCCGGCCCAGCTCCGGTGCCGGGAGCGTCCGTCGCCGAACCCAGGTACGCGGTGGTCCCTGCGAACCCGGCACACGACGGCGAGCACGGTCCCGGGTTCGCGGCGGTGCCGATGCCGCGCAGCGCGTCACCCGTGGCCGGCGGCAGCGGTTGCCGACGACCGGGACCCGCCGAGCGGGGGACCGCGGACACCGGTCCGTGGCCGGTACGACCTCAGTGGCGCTTGCGGCCGCGGCGGAGGAGCCGGGGCAGGGCGGCCGGGACGGGCCGACGGGTCGTGGCCGGTGTGGGCAGCGGCACGGCGGCCAGGGAGTCCGCCGGATGGTCGGTGCTGGACCCGCGCGGCTCCAACCGCAGCACCCGGCACTCGCGACCCCAGCGCTCGGTCATCCGCTCGCCGTCCGGGGCGTTGAGCCGCTTGCCCTTCAGCTCGCCGACGGCCGCCTCCCAGGCCTCGGAGCCCGGCGTCAGCTCTGTCACCTCGGCGGTCCACGAGACCAGCCGACCGCCCTTGTCCTTGCTGCGCACGGTGACCTCGGCGGTGGAGCCGTCGGCCAGTCCGGGCAACGGCTGCTCGCCCGGCCCGTCGCCGACGACATGGGCCGCGCCGTCGTGCCACGCATGCCACAGCGCCCGGTCCGGGCCGCTGCCGCGAACCCAGATCAGACCGGACTTCTTGGCGGCCTCCTCCACGAGGGCCCGCCCGAGCAGGGGGTCCTCGGCGGGGCGGGCAGTAGCGTCGTTCATGCCCCGCAGCTTATTAGCCCTAGAGCCAGCCGTTGCGCTTCAGTGTGCGGTGGATGGTGAGACAGATCCCGACGATGCCGATGAGCACCAGGGGGTAGCCGTACCGCCAGTGGAGTTCGGGCATGTGGTCGAAGTTCATGCCGTAGATCCCGCAGACCGCCGTGGGGACGGCGATGATCGCGGCCCAGGACGTGATCTTGCGCATGTCCTCGTTCTGGGCGACGGTCGCCTGCGCCAGATTGGCCTGCAGGATCGAGTTCAGCAGCTCGTCGAAGCCGATGACCTGCTCCTGCACCCGGGCCAGGTGGTCGGCGACGTCGCGGAAGTACTTCTGGATGTCCGGGTCGACCAGCCGCATCGGGCGCTCGCTCAGCAACTGCATGGGCCGCAGCAACGGGGTCACGGCCCGCTTGAACTCCAGCACCTCACGCTTGAGCTGGTAGATCCGCCCGGTGTCGGTGCCCCGGGTGCTGCCCTTCGAGGGCGCCGAGAACACGTCGATCTCGATCTCGTCGATGTCGACCTGCACCGCGTCCGCGACCGCGATGTAGCCGTCCACGACATGGTCGGCGATGGCGTGGAGCACCGCGGAGGGGCCCTTGGCGAGCAACTCGGGGTCTTCCTGCAACCGGTGGCGGAGGTTGCGCAGGGAGCCCTGGCCACCGTGCCGGACGGTGATCACGAAGTCGGGCCCGGTGAAGCACATCACCTCGCCGGTCTCGACGACGTCGCTGGTCGGCGTCAGCTCGGTGTGCTCCACGTAGTGGACGGTCTTGAAGACCGTGAACAAGGTGTCGTCGTACCGCTCCAGCTTGGGCCGCTGGTGCGCGTGCACGGCGTCCTCGACGGCCAGCGGGTGGAGGCCGAACTCGGCGGCGATGCCGGAGAACTCCTCCTCCGTCGGCTCGTGCAGGCCGATCCAGGCGAAGCCGCCGCCCTCACGCACCCGCAGCATCGCCTCGCGCGGGGTGAGGCAGCCGGTGTTCTCAAGGCGCTTACCGTCGCGGTAGACGGCGCAGTCCACGACGGCGGTGGACGCCGAGGGGTCACGGGTGGCGTCGTACGCGCTGTACGGGCCGCTGCTCTTGCGCAGGGCGGGGCGGACCGCTTGACGCAGGTCACGGATCATCGACATGGCAGGCTCCTTCACGGAGGGGCCGCCGGTGCGAGGCGTGGCACAGCCCGGAATGAGGACGTGTCTCCATACGTCCGCAAAGCGGGCGGCACCGCGGGACGCGGTGACGGCGTTCGCTACAGACAGTCAGGCAGGGGAGTCGTGCTCTTCCGTCATGCGCGGTGCCATGGAACTGACGGTGCGAGAAGCCCTCAGCAGAACGAGGGGAGGAGTCGCGCGGAAGAGCGGTTGGTACTGCACGGTCGACTTCGATCCATCGCAGCCCCACCTCCTCCGGCCGGTCCCCCGTGGGGGAAGACGTGTCGTCGGGATCCGAGAACCATGCTTCTGCATGTTGTCCCGAGCAGGCGGCCAAGCGTATCAGCCGACTGAGGGCCAATCCCTTCCTTTGCCCGTTCCTGATGCGATCTATGCTCGCGGGATGGGAGAAGTTCTTGCTCTGGTCGAGGCACGGCTGCGCAGCGCGCTGGGTGAACCGGACGCGCGCGCCGCGGTGACCTTTCTCGGTACGGAACGGATCGAGGTGCTCAGGTTCGTCGACGGGGACATCGTCCGCTATGCCACGCTGGGCATGTCGGCCCAGCCGATGACCGACCCCCAGGACACCCTCGCCGACCCGGTGAAGGGGCCGCGCGCGGAACTCGTCCTGTCGGTGCGCGCCGGGCTGGCCGACACCGACAAGGTGCTGCGGCCGCTCGCCGTTCTGGCCTCTTCCCCGCAGGTGGAAGGGGTGATCGTGGCCCCCGGGAACTCGTTGGACGTGGGCGAGCCGCTGTGGCCGGGCGCCCCGTTCACCTCGGTGCTGGTCGCCGAGTCCGGCGGCCTGGTGGAGGATCTCGAACTCGGCGGCCCCATGGACCCGGTCCGGTTTCTGCCGCTGCTGCCGATGACGCCGAACGAGGCGGCGTGGAAGCGGGTGCACGGTGCGGGAAAGCTCCAGGAGCGGTGGCTGACGCACGGTACGGACCTCCGTGATCCGCTGAGGAAGCCCGTGCCCCTGACGTGATGTCAGCTGCCGTCGGCGATGTGTGAAGTGACCTATCTCATGGCCGGGTCGGCGGAGCCTGCTGAGCCGGCCGGGTGGGCCGAGCCGGACCGGCGCCGTCGTGCAGGCCGGGCGGCCGGGGGCGGGGGCCAGTCGGCGAGGGCCGTCGCGGGGCGCGCGGACCGGTGCGGCCCCGGGCGGCCGGGGTGAGCGCCGTCCGCCGCTCCTGACTCCGCCGCGGCGCCGGCGTCGACGAGCTGCTCCTCGCGGGTCGCCGCGGTGCACGGGAGCCCGATCGTCATCAGGGCCGCGGTGTCGAAGGGCGGGTGGCGCCGGCCGCCGTCATCGGCACCGCGCCGACGAGCGGACCCCAGGCCATGCCCGTCCGAGTGCCGTCCCGTGCGGCGGGATCGCCTCCGTGCTCCCGCCGGACGCCGCGCCGATGACGGCGGCGAGTGGGACGGGGTGAAGAGGGCGTTCCCGAGGCCCCATCCGGTGCGGAAGCCGACGAGTTCGCCGACGGCCGGTGGCGGGATGGCCCCGCTCCGACGGCGATCCCTGCTCGCCGTCGGCTGAGGCCCGTCCGGCCGCGCCCGTTCCTCCGGCGAGCGGATCCTCCGCGCGCAAATGGGTACTCCTCCGCGTTCTCCCGTTCGAACCGTTGCCATATGAGGCAATAAATGAGAAAGACTAACTAATGCTGACTGCAAGTGCTTTTCCCTGCTGAGGGCGAGTGAAACCGCCGTGCGGGACGGGTGATCGTCCTTGACGCGGCGCCGGACGGGTAGGACCGTTGAGCGCTATGAGGGGCGAACCCAGTTGCCCGAAGTGCGGTGGTCGGGTCAGGGCGCCCGGTCTCTTCGCCGACACGTGGCAGTGCGATGTGCACGGTTCCGTGTATCCGCTGCAGCCCGTGATCCCGCCGAGCGTCGAGGCCCTCAGCGTGGTGGTGGCCCGTGCCCAGGTGCCCGTGTGGATGCCGTGGCCGCTCCCGGTCGGCTGGCTGTTCACCGGCGTCGCGTACGCCGGCGACGACCGCAGCGGCGGCAGGGCCACGGCCGTGGCCTGTTCGGGCCCCGGACCGCTGGGCGGTGTGGGGGAGTTGCTGCTCGTCGCCGAGGAACTCGGTGTCGGCCTCGGCGCCCGCTTCGCCGGGATCGACGGGCCGGACCCGGGTCCGCACATGACCGTCGATACCTCGCCCCAGGCCAAGGTGCTCGCAGCAGGTCGGCCGACGCCGCTGTGGCACGTCAACGACGCCCCGGAGGACCGGGCGGTGTTCGCGGGCGAGGCGCGGGGGCTCTGGCTGTGGGCGGTCGTATGGCCCGAGTCGACCGGGCTGCTGATGTACGACGAGCTGATACTGACCGATCTGCGGGACGCCGGCCAGGAACTCGAACTGCTGCCCTGCGGGGCGCTGTCGCCACGCCTGCTGATGTGATGGTGCGCGGTCCGTGCCCGGGGCGGCGGCGCGACCGGCGGTGCCGATCCGGTCGGACCCGGCCGGTGCCGGCGCGGTCGGGCAGGACCCGGTCCCGGTGATGCAGGGTCGGCGGGCCCCAGGGCGGTTCTGCATGTGCGAGGGCCGTCGGGCGGAGCCCGGTGACGGGGCCCGGTGCCGGGGCCTCTGTGTGCGTGCCGGGCAGGGCCCGCCGCCGGGGCGGTGCCCGGGGCCGCCGCTGAGCCTCCGTGAGGGCGGCCCCGGCCCTCGGCGTGCGCACGGCCCGTGACGGTCTTCACGTGACGAGCCGGTGGGGGCGGTGCTCGGGCCCCCGTTACGATTGAGCGTCAGTCCGTCCGTCCCGAGCCCTGGAGTCCCGCGTCGTGCGCATCGACCTGCACACCCACTCCACGGCCTCCGACGGGACGGACACCCCGGCCCAGCTGGTCCGCAGAGCGGCCGCCGCCGGGCTCGACGTCGTGGCGCTCACCGACCACGACACCGTGGGCGGCCACGCCGAGGCGATCGCCGCGCTGCCCGAGGGGCTGACCCTCGTCACCGGCGCGGAGCTGTCCTGCCGGATCGACGGTGTGGGCCTGCACATGCTGGCGTACCTCTTCGACCCGGAGGAAACCGAGCTGGCGCGCGAGCGCGAGCTGGTGCGGGACGACCGGGTGCCGCGCGCCAGGGCCATGGTCGGGAGGCTCCGGGAGCTGGGGGTGCCGGTCACCTGGGAGCACGTCTCCCGGATAGCCGGCGACGGCTCGGTCGGCAGGCCGCACGTCGCCGCCGCGCTCGTCGAGCTCGGCGTCGTCCCCGACGTGTCCGCGGCCTTCACGCCCGACTGGCTCGCGAACGGCGGCCGTGCCTACGTGGAGAAGCACGAACTCGACCCGTTCGAGGCGGTCCGCCTGGTAAAGGCGGCCGGCGGGGTCACGGTCTTCGCCCACCCGCTCGCCGTGAAGCGCGGCGAGGTCGTGTCCGAGGACGTCATCGCCCGGCTGGCCGCGGCCGGTCTCGACGGTATCGAGGTCGACCACATGGACCACGACGGGCCGACTCGGGCCAGGCTGCGCGGACTTGCCGCCGAACTCGGTCTGCTGCCCACCGGTTCCAGCGACTACCACGGCAGCCGCAAGACCTGTCTGCTCGGCGACTTCACCACCGACCCGGAGGTCTACGGCGAGATCACCCGCCGGGCCACCGGCGCGTTCCCGGTCCCGGGCACGGGCTGAGCACCCCGCCGCCAGGTCTGACCGCCTTACTCGGTCCCGGGCCCGGCCCGGGGCTCGCCGTGCGTGTGTCGCGTCCGACGGCCGAGCCGCCGCGGAGCACGTATGACCGCTCCCGGCGTACGGACCTCGCGGCCCCCGCTCGTCCACCACCCCAGTTGTCCGACACCCATGCAAGGCCTCACCGTGTTCGACCTCGCCGTCTTCGGCTCCCTGTTCCTCACCCTGTTCGTGATCATGGATCCTCCCGGGATCACCCCGATCTTCCTGGCACTCACCTCCGGGCGCCCCGTCAAGGTCCAGCGCCGGATGGCCTGGCAGGCGGTCGCGGTCGCCCTCGGTGTGATCACCGTCTTCGGGATCCTCGGTCAGCAGATCCTCGACTACCTCCATGTCTCCGTACCCGCGCTGATGATCGCCGGCGGTCTGCTCCTGCTGCTCATCGCGCTCGATCTGCTCACCGGGAAGACCGACGAACCCAAGCAGACCAAGGACGTCAACGTGGCGCTCGTGCCGCTGGGCATGCCGCTCCTGGCGGGGCCCGGTGCGATCGTCTCCGTCATCCTCGCGGTGCAGAACGCGGGCACCACCGCCAAGCAGATCTCGGTGTGGGCCGCGATCGTCGCGATGCACGTCGTCCTGCTGCTGACCATGCGCTACTCGCTGCTGATCATCCGTGTGATCAAGGACGGCGGTGTGGTGCTGGTGACCCGGCTGGCGGGCATGATGCTCTCGGCGATCGCCGTTCAGCAGATCATCAACGGCATCACCCAGGTGATCCGGGGCTCCTGACCGGCGGCGACCGCCGGTGGATCTCTCCCCGCACGGCACGACGCCCCCGAACGGACCCTTTCCGTTCGGGGGCGTCGCGCCGGAGGCGTTACGAAGCCGCGGCCTCGGCCGGCCGGATGTAGATACGCTGGCCGATCGCTGCGGCCTGCTGCACCATCCGGCTCACGGAGGCGGCGTCCACGACGGTGCTGTCCACGGCGGTGCCGTCGACGTCGTCGAGTCGCATGATTTCGAAGCGCATGAGAGCTCCCCTCTGGCCGTCTGTGTATGTACCTCTCAACGGAATGCCGTCTGCAAACATTCCCTACGCTAAGGAAAATTTTTGGATGGCTAACTACTGGCAGGTAGGGCCCGGCCCGCACACAATGGGGTCGTCATGAACGACTCTGAGCTGTCCCAGATGAGCGCCCGCCTGGAGCGCACCAACGAGCTGCTCCAGCGCATGCTCGCCGAGGTCGCCAAGACCCCGTCCACGCATGCCATCTTCGTCGACGCGGGTTACGTCTATGCTGCGGCCGGGTTGCTTGTGGCGGGTACCGAGGACCGGCGCTCGTTCGACCTCGACGCCGAAGGGCTCATCGAGGCGTTCATCGACAAGGCCCGCACGATCTTCGCGGACAGCCGGCTGCTGCGCGTCTACTGGTACGACGGCGCCCGGCGCCGCATCCACACGGCCGAGCAGCAGGCCATAGCGGAACTGCCCGACGTGAAGGTCCGGCTGGGCAACCTCAACGCCAACAACCAGCAGAAGGGCGTCGACTCCCTCATACGCACCGACCTGGAGTCACTCGCCCGGCACCGGGCGATCAGCGACGCGGCGCTCGTCGGCGGGGACGAGGACCTGGTCTCCGCGGTGGAGGCCGCCCAGGGGTACGGCGCCCGGGTCCATCTGTGGGGCATAGAGGCGGCGGAGGGCCGCAACCAGGCGGAGCCGCTGCTCTGGGAGGTCGACAGCCAGCGCACCTTCGACCTCGACTTCTGCCGCCCCTACGTCACGCGCCGACCGGTGACGACCTACGAGGACGACAGCCCGCCCCCGTCCCGTGACGACGTGCGCTTCGTGGGCGCGCAGATAGCCGCCACCTGGCTGGCCGAACGCGGGCGGGAACCGATGGCCGAGCTGCTGCCCGGACACCCCTACCTGCCCGGCCCGGTCGACCAGGACCTGCTCATCGAGGCGGAGAAGCTCCTGAAGCACTCCCTGCGGGGCTACGCCCATCTGCGGCGGGCACTGCGGGACGGCTTCTGGGACCACCTGCACGGTCAGTTCTGACACCGGGTGGGCGATCCGGGCCCGGCACGGCCCGCGCCGCCGCCGGACGATCGGCTCCGGGACCGGACGGCCGCTCCGGAGTCCGAGGCACGGCCCGGGGACGGCCGGGCGGTCCCGGCCCCACGGCCGGATCCCAGGGGCGCTGCTCAGTTCCGCGACCAGAAGTCCACCATCGCCGCCGCGGTCGGCGCCGGGCGGTCCGTGTTCGGCGAATGCTCGGCACCCTCGATCACCGTGCGGAGCGCCCCCAGCCGCACCGCCATCTCGTCCAGCAGCGGCACCGGCCAGGTGTCGTCCCGCTCGCCCGACAGCACGTGCTTGGGCAGCCGTCCCACGGCGGCGAGCTCGTCGATCCGGTCCGGCTCCACCGTCAGCTGGCGGCCGGTGGCCAGGAGCTGGGCGGGGCGGTGGCGCAACCAGCGGCGCCGCAGGTCCTCACCGTCGGTGGCGGCCTCCTCCGGCGGGTCGAGCGCCTGCATGGCCTCCCAGACCTCGCTCATGTCCATCACGGCGAGCGCATCGCTCAGCAGCTTGACCTTGTGCTGCTGGGCGGGGGCGATACGGGCCGGGCCGGACGACACCAGCGTCAGGGTCCGGAACGGGCGTACGTCGAGGAGGACCGCGGCCCGGGCGATCTGACCGCCCAGTGAGTGCCCGACGAGGTGCACGGGCGCGTCACCGGTCGCCTCGGCCTGGGCGAGCACGTCCCGCGCCAGCTCGGACTGCGCGTAGGCCGCCTCGTCGTCGGGACCGTCGGTCTCGTACTGGCCGCGTCCGTCGACTGCGACGGCCCGGAAACCGGCCGCGGCGATCGGCTCCAGCAGCGCGATGAAGTCCTCCTTGCTGCCGGTGTACCCGGGCAGCAACAGCACGGTCCCCCGGCGGGCACCGGCCCTCTCGTCCGGCTCGGCGTCCAGAGCGGCGAAGTCCCCGCGGCTGGTGCGGAGCGCGCGGGCACGGGCGCAGGAAGGTGGGCGGAAGGTGGGCGGCCGGCTCATGCGGACGAGAGTACCGGGGCGTTCGGCACTGTCGTGCCGCGCATGGACCGCCGGGGTACGGCAGAGGGCCCGCCGTCCCGGGTTGGGATGACGGGCCCTCAGCGAACGGCTTACGCCTCCGGCTGGGCGGCCTTGGCACGAGTGCGGCGGCGGCGCGGTTTGGCCGGTTCGTCGGCGGGGGCCTCGGTGGCCGGTGCGTCGGTGGCGGTTTCGGCTGTGGTGGCCTTGGTGCGGGTGCGGCGGCGCGGTTTGGCCGGCTCCTCCACGGGGGCCTCGGTGGCCGGTGCGTCGATCGTCGCCACGGCGGATCCCTCGGCGGTCGCGCCCACCCGGGTCCGGCGGCGACGGCGCGGGGTGCGCGGCGCCTGGTCCGCCGTCTCCCCGACGGCGGTCGGAGCCTCGGCGGTCACGGGCGCCTCCGCCTCCAGCGGGGCACCGCCGCGCGTGCGACGGCGCTGACGCGGGGTACGGGCGGGACGCTCGGAGCGCTCGGCCGTCTTCGTGCGGGATCCGGAGCGCGACCCGCGGCCGCCGGGCTCGCCGAGGTCCTCGAGCTCCTCCGCGTCCAGACCGGCGCGGGTGCGCTCTCCCCGCGGCAGGACACCCTTGGTGCCCGCGGGGATGCCCAGCTCCTCGAAGAGGTGCGGAGACGTGGAGTACGTCTCGGCCGGGTCGTTGAAGTCCAGCTCCAGCGCCTTGTTGATCAGCTGCCAGCGCGGGATGTCGTCCCAGTCCACCAGCGTCACGGCGGTGCCGGTCGCGCCCGCGCGGCCCGTGCGGCCGATGCGGTGGAGGTACGTCTTCTCGTCCTCCGGCGTCTGGTAGTTGATCACATGCGTGACGCCCTCGACGTCGATGCCGCGTGCGGCGACGTCGGTGCACACCAGCACGTCGACCTTTCCGTTGCGGAAGGCGCGCAGCGCCTGCTCGCGTGCGCCCTGGCCCAGGTCGCCGTGCACGGCGCCGGAGGCGAAGCCGCGCCGGGCGAGCTGGTCCGCGATGTCCGCGGCCGTGCGCTTGGTACGGCAGAAGATCATCACCAGGCCGCGACCCTCGGCCTGCAACATGCGGGCGACCATCTCGGGCTTGTCCAGGGAGTGCGCCCGATACACGCGCTGCGTGATGTTCGCGACCGTCGCACCCTCGTCGTCCGGCGCGGTGGCGCGGATGTGGGTGGGCTGAGACATGTAGCGGCGCGCGAGGCCGATCACCGCGCCCGGCATGGTCGCCGAGAACAGCATGGTCTGGCGGCGCACCGGCAGCAGCTGGATGATCTTCTCGACGTCGGGCAGGAAGCCCAGGTCGAGCATCTCGTCGGCCTCGTCGAGGACGAGCGCCTTCACGTGCGAGAGGTTGAGCTTCTTCTGGCCCGCGAGGTCCAGGAGCCGGCCGGGCGTGCCGACGATGACGTCGACGCCCTTCTTCAGCGCCTCGACCTGCGGCTCGTAGGCACGTCCGCCGTAGATCGCGGTCACGCGGACGTTGCGCACCTTGCCGGCGGTGAGCAGGTCGTTGGTGACCTGCGTGCACAGCTCGCGGGTGGGCACGACCACGAGCGCCTGCGGCGTGTCGGTCAGCTCCTCGGGCTTCGCCCGCCCCGCCTCGACGTCGGCGGGCACGGTGACGCGCTCCAGCAGCGGAAGGCCGAAGCCCAGCGTCTTGCCGGTGCCGGTCTTGGCCTGGCCGATCACGTCGGTGCCGGAGAGCGCGACCGGGAGGGTCATCTCCTGGATGGGGAAGGGGGTCGTGATGCCGACGGCCTCCAGGGCCTCGGCGGTCTCGGGGAGGATCCCGAGTTCTCGGAAAGTCTTGGCCTGCGTAGTCAGGGTGTTGCCTCTTCTGTGAGACGCGGCGCGAGGCGAACGCTGGGGGTCCTACCGCACCTGGTACGGGTGCCGGCCGTGGATTGGCCGGAAGGCGCGGGACCACTGCCGTCGCTCGAGCGCTCGTGCCGCTGAGGTCCCCTCATGTGGCGGAATGCGCACAGAGGGCTGTCGGGTCGGAGCCGATCGGGCCACCGACCGGGCATCCTCATTCAGAGGGCCCGCCGAATATCCGGCAGGCTTAATACCACTGTACCCCGGATTCGCGCATCTGTGTTGGCCGAATTCCCGGCGACCCTGTCGCGACGGGGGCTGACCAGGCCCTTCCAGGGTGTGGACGGCCAGCTATTGTGCGCTTCATGGAGACGCCTGACAACGCCACCGCGCCCGCCGCCGACGCGGCCGAAGAACTGACCGGGATCGCCGCCCAGGACTGGGCCGCGGCCTCCGCCGACCCCCAGTACCGCGCCGCGGTCGTGGATCTGCTCGGGGCGCTCGCCTACGGCGAGCTGGCGGCCTTCGAGCGTCTCGCCGAGGACGCGAAGCTGGCGCCGACGCTGGCCGACAAGGCCGAGCTGGCCAAGATGGCCTCCGCGGAGTTCCACCACTTCGAGCAGCTGCGGGACCGGCTGGCCGCGATCGACACCGAGCCGACGAAGGCCATGGAGCCCTTCGCGGCCGCCTTGGACGAGTTCCACCGCCAGACCGCTCCTTCCGACTGGCTGGAGGGCCTGGTCAAGGCGTACGTCGGCGACTCGATCGCCAGCGACTTCTATCGCGAGGTGGCCGTGCGGCTGGACTCCGACACCCGCGCCCTGGTGCTCTCGGTGCTGGACGACACCGGCCACGGGAACTTCGCCGTGGAGAAGGTCCGTGCCGCGATCGAGGCGGATCCGCGGGTCGGCGGCCGGCTCGCGCTCTGGGCGCGCCGGCTGATGGGCGAGGCGCTCTCCCAGGCCCAGCGGGTCGTGGCCGAGCGCGACGCGCTGTCCACGATGCTCGTGGGTGGGGTGGCGGACGGGTTCGACCTGGCGGCGGTCGGCGAGATGTTCACCCGGATCACCAAGGCGCACACGAAGCGGATGGCCGCGCTGGGGCTCGCCGCATAACGACCGGCCGGGGAGTGCGGAGCGGCCCGGACCGGAGGACCGCACCGGCGTCTCGGCGGGGGTGCGGTGGGCGGCGCGTCAGACGGCGGCTGATCGGCGCAGCCGCCGCGTCGTCGGCCGGATCAGCAGCGACAGCGTGACGGCGGCGACGAACGCCGCCCCGAGCAGGGTGCCGAGCAGATGTCCGGATCCGAGGGCCGTGTGCGTCAGATACGCGCCGAACAGTGCGCCGAGCGTGCCCGCCGGGTACACCACGCGCTGGGTGGGGAGCCGGTCCGGAAGCCGTCGCTGGGCCGCCCAGGAGAGCGCGAGTCCGAGCAGGACGGAGCCGAGAGCCTCCAGGATCACCACGGATCACCTCACGGACGGCGGGAGGGCGTGTCTGGTCGTAGCCCGTCCTACCCGGACCGACCGGATAACAACCATCCGTTCCACCCGTTCACCGCTGGACACAGGCTCTGCGGCGGGGTAGGGACCGGACATGCGGAAGGGCACCGCGGGCGACGCCCGCGGTGCCCTTCCGGCAGTCGGTGCCTAGAGCGCGCCGAAGCCCACGCGGCGCGTGGTCGGCTCGCCGATCTCGACATAGGCGATGCGGTCGGCCGGTACCAGCACCTTGCGTCCCTTGTCATCGGTCAGGCTGAGCAGCTGCGTCTTGCCGGCCAGAGCGTCGGCGACGGCCTGCTCGACCTCCTCGGCGGTCTGACCGCTCTCCAGAGCGATCTCCCGGGGCGCGTGCTGCACGCCGATCTTGACCTCCACGGCTATGTCCCTCCGAACGGTCAGCGATGCGCGGTCAGCCGCGCCGTACGCAGCACACATTAGCCCGGTGAGGCGACGTCACACGGCTCAGCCGTGCACGCCCGCAGCGAACAGCGGCGGCCGGGCCGTCACCGGTCGTCGCCGTGGCCGCCCTCGGCGGAGTGCAGCGGGAAGCCGGCGATGCCGCGCCAGGCCAGCGACGTCAGCAGCTGCACAGCCGTATCGCGCGGAATGCCCGAGCTGCTGGAGAGCCAGTAGCGGGCGACCACCTGCGAGACACCGCCGAGTCCCACGGCCAGCAGCATGGACTCGTCCTGCGAGAGACCGGTGTCCTCGGCGATCACCTCGGAGATGGCCTCGGCACACTGCAGCGACACGCGCTCGACGCGCTCGCGCACGGCGGGTTCGTTCGTCAGGTCCGACTCGAAGACGAGCCGGAACGCGCCGCCCTCGTCCTCGACGTACGCGAAGTACGCGTCCATGGTGGCCGCGACGCGCTGCTTGTTGTCCGTCGTCGACGCCAGGGCGCCGCGCACCGCCTGCAGCAGCGACTCGCAGTGCTGGTCCAGCAGTGCCAGGTAAAGCTCCAGCTTCCCGGGGAAGTGCTGGTACAGCACCGGCTTGCTGACGCCGGCACGCTCCGCGATGTCGTCCATCGCCGCCGAGTGGTACCCCTGGGCGACGAAGACTTCCTGGGCCGCGCCGAGAAGCTGGTTGCGTCGGGCACGGCGCGGCAGGCGGGTGCCTCGCGGGCGCGCCGCCTCTGTCTGCTCGATGGCTGTCACGCCGCCTCCCACGTTCGATGTCACAAACACAGTGTTCCGTGCGTGCGCTCTGCGCTCGCGCCCGCCATCGTACTTTTCGGTAACCGTGGTGTGCGCGGTGCGGGCGCAGAATTTCACGTACCGGACGCCCGCGGTAGGTGGTGGCCCCGGGGAAACCGGACAGATCAGCGATAGTCCTCCTCGTCGAGGGCCACCACCCTGGCCTGTTCCAGGGCATCCGCCTCGTTCGCCTTCGACGGGTCGATGCGGGTCAGCGGCTCGTCGCCGACCTGCCGCACCTCGGTGTGCTGCTCGGCGGCATCGGCCTCGGGCGTCTCCTCGTCGAGCTCCTCCAGCTCCTCGAGTTCGTTCGGCGTCCCCTGGTCGTCTTCCGTGAAGATTTCCGGGTCCGTCGGGTCGGCAGCCATCTGGATCCCTTTCCTCTGCGGCGTCAGCCAGGAGCGAGTACCCCGTAATCGAGCGTATGAGCATGCCCGGCCGGACGCTATGTGGCGTGTGATGCCGAACACAGGTTCCGTCGCGTGATCGTCTCGTAACATTGCCCCCATGTCTTCGACCGAGCTGCCGGGAACCCGCGCCGCCGACCCGGTTCCGCGGATCCGTTCCGTGCGGGTGGCCGAGGGGGAGGAGCTGCGCTCGGTGGCCCTCCCGGGGCTGACGCTCACGGTGCGTGCCCGTCCGCCCGCCCGGGCCGGGCTGCCCCCGGCGCTCTTCGTCCACGGGCTGGGCGGCTCGTCCCAGAACTGGACGCTGCTGATGGCGGCGCTGGAGGGCACCGTGGACGGCGAGGCCGTCGACCTGCCCGGTTTTGGGGACTCGCCGCCCCCCGACGACGGCAACTACTCGGTCACCGCCCACGCCCGTGCGGTGATCCGTCTGCTCGACGCGAGCGGACGCGGCCCGGTCCATCTTTTCGGGAACTCCCTGGGCGGCGCGGTCGTCACCCGGGTCGCGGCCGTCCGCCCCGATCTGGTGAGCACCCTCACGCTCGTCTCGCCCGCGCTGCCGGAACTCCGCGCACAACGCGGCGCCTGGCCCACCGCGGCGCTCGGCCTGCCGGGCGTCGCCCCGCTGTTCCAGCGACTGACGCGCGGCTGGACGCCCGAGATGCGGGTCCGCGGTGTGCTGTCCCTCTGCTACGGCGATCCGGGCCGGGTGACCGACGAGGCCTTCCTTCACGCGGTGGAGGAGATGGAGCGCCGGCTGGAACTGCCCTACTTCTGGGACGCCATGGCCCGTTCCGCGCGCGGCATTGTTGATGCGTACACGCTGGGAGGTCAGCACGGTCTCTGGCGTCAGGCGGAGCGCGTGCTCGCGCCCACGCTGCTGGTCTACGGCTGCCGGGACCAACTGGTCTCGTACCGGATGGCCCGTCGGGCGAACGCCGCGTTCCGCGACTCGCGGCTGCTGACCCTCCCGGACGCGGGCCACGTCGCCATGATGGAGTATCCGGAGACGGTCGCAGAGGCCGCACGGCAACTGCTCGACGACAGCACGAGGAGCTGATCCGGGGCGTGGGACGACACAGCCGCAAGGGCCCCGCACCCAAGGCCGCCGACACCAGGGGCGCTTCCGGCGGCGGCGCGGGCTCGCCCGCGGGTTCTTCCGGTACCGGGCGGCGCAGGCGGGCCGGCGGTCCGCCGGAGCACTCGGGCCCCGCGGCCGACGGCACACCGGCGCACGGCGTACCGCAGGTCCGCGGCGGTCACCCCCAGCAGTACGAGACGGGCGGCGGCTGGGGCGGCCAGCCCCCGGCCGGCGGCCGGTACGGCGACTGGCAGGGTGTTCCGCGAGGCCACACCGCCGCCGCCACGGGCCGGCACC
Organism: Streptomyces marianii; assembly: GCF_005795905.1. Taxonomy (NCBI): domain Bacteria; kingdom Bacillati; phylum Actinomycetota; class Actinomycetes; order Kitasatosporales; family Streptomycetaceae; genus Streptomyces; species Streptomyces marianii. The sequence goes on along the minus strand of NZ_VAWE01000001.1, from coordinate 2,886,044 downwards.
CCGGCACCGCTTCCGCCGCCACGACCGGGCAGTTCCCGGCCTTCCCGCCCGGCGTCCGGCAGGGGCCGCCGATCGGCGCCGGCGCCCGGATCCCGGGTCCGCGCCGGGAGTTCGTCGAGGCCTTCGACCCGTCGCCCCCCGGGGAGGAGCGTGCTCCGGAGGCGGCGACGGCCGCCGACGACGGCGGCAGCGACGACGAGACCCCCGCCAAACACGGCCGCGGCCGTACGGTCACGGGTGTCGCGGCCGCCGCCGTGACGACCGTCCTGGCGGTCGTCGTCGCCGGACAGGTCACCGACGCCGGGCCGGCGTCGACGGCCACCCAGGCGGCCGAGGGCGCCGAGCGGATCTCGGAGGACGACGCGTCCCGCTCCGACCAGCGCGCGGCGCCTCCGCGGCAGGCGGCTCCGGCCGCCCCCGCAGCACCGCCCACGTACGCGCAGCTGATGTCCCGGCAGTTCCCCCTCGACCCCGAACTCAAGGGCTCGGGCAAGTTCGAGGCGGTCCCGGGCCTGGACCGGGCGCCCGGCGCGGGCCGGAAGGTCCGCTACCGGGTGGACGTCGAGCAGGGGCTCGGTCTGGACGGGAAGCTGTTCGCGGACGCCGTCCAGAAGACCCTCAACGACGACCGCAGCTGGGCGCGCGGCGGGGCCATGAGCTTCGAGCGGATCTCCTCGGGAGAGCCCGAGTTCGTCATCACGCTGGCGAGCCCGGGCACCACCGGGATCTGGTGCGCGAAGTCCGGTCTCGACACCACCGTCGACAACGTCTCCTGCGACTCCGCCTCCACCGAGCGCGTGATGATCAACGCGTACCGCTGGGCCCAGGGTGCGGAGACCTACGGGGCCAAGGCGATGTTGTCCTACCGTCAGATGCTCATCAACCACGAGGTCGGCCACCGCCTCGGCCGCGGTCATGTGAACTGCCGTACACCGGGGGGCCTCGCCCCCGTGATGCAGCAGCAGACGAAGTCGCTGGACATCGACGGGATCAAGTGCCGCCCCAACCCCTGGGCGTATCCGGGAGGTTGATCCGGGGGGCCGTGCCGGGGCCGCCGTTCGCGAACCGCCTCCCCGGGAGGGTGCCCGGTCCCGGGCGCTACCTCGCGCCCCTGCTGCCGCGGGTCAGGACGGCCGCTCCTGCCGTCCGGGGGCCGGGACTCTGTTCCAGGGTTCCAGGGTTCCAGGGCCCGTCTCCTTCGGGTCCTGGCGGCGGAGCGGCGGTGGCTGTCGGTCGCCGGCTGCGCAGTGCGGCACGGCCGCGTCGCCGCGCCGGTCGCCGCGCGCCGTCGAGGAGGTGCACGGAGCTCCCCGGGGTCCGTACAGGAAGGAGCTTTCGCGGCCCCACCGTGCTCGACGAGGGCGCGGAGGGGGCTCGCCGCGGTCTGACGGAACGTGACGGAAACCGCTTGTAGCGCGACCGAACGCTACGAGGGCGGGAAAGTTACGTGCATTCACCCCTTCCGGTGGCGCGATGGACAACCGTCCGTCGCGCCACCGGCTTGTCCGCATAACTTTTTCCCGCTGCGGGCCGCCGGACCGGAGGCGGCCGGCCACACAGGAGATCGGGGGTGCGCTCGTGCGGATCGGACTGCTCACGGACGGTGGTTACCCGTATGCGGCGGGTCAGTCCAGGCTCTGGTGCGACCGGCTCGTGCGCGGGCTCACCCAGCACGACTTCGACGTCTACGCCCTCAGCCGCTCCGCCCACCAGGAGGACCAGGGCTGGGTGGAACTGCCGCACCACGTCCAGCGGGTGCGGACGGCGCCCCTCTGGGCGCCCGAGGACGACGGGCGCACCTACGGGCGCCGTGAACGACGCGTGTTCGCCTCCCACTTCGCCTCGCTCGCCTCCGCAGTCTGCTCCGACGGCGCCCCGGAGGCGTTCGCCGAAGGGCTGTACGGCCTCGCCGGACTCGCCCGGGAGCGCGGCGGACTGTACGCGGCCCTGCGTTCCGAACTCGCCGTACGCACCCTGGAGTCCGCCTGCCGGGCCCCAGGCGCACGCCGGGCCGTGCACACCGCCGCGGTTCCGGACTACCTCGCCTTCACCGACGAGCTCGAGCGCGCGCTGCGACCGCTCTCACTCGACTGGTACGGGGACGACTCCCTCGGCGCGGTCGACCTCTGCCATGCGGCCTCCGGCGGCACGGCGGCCCTGCCCGGGCTTCTGGCCAAACGCTTCTTCGGGGTTCCGCTTCTGGTCACCGAGTACGGTGTGCAGCTGCGTGCCCACTACCTCGCGGCCTACGACGCGCCCCTCGCCGCCCCGGTCCGCGCGCTGCTGGCCGCCTTCCACGGGTGCCTCGCCTCCGAGGTCTACCGGCAGGCGTCCGTCATCACGCCCGGGAACACCCACGCCCGGCGCTGGCAGGAGAAGTGCGGTGCCGACCCGGCCCGGCTGCGTACGGTCTACCCCGGCATGGACGCCGAGCGCTTCACCGCGGTCGGGGAGGGGGACGACTCCGGCGATCCGCACACCCTCGTCTGGGTCGGCCGGATCGAGCCGGCCAAGGACCTCATCGCACTGCTCCACGCCTTCGCGGAGGTGCGCAAGGAGGAGCCCGAGGCGCGGCTGAGGATTCTCGGCGCACCCGTGACGGCACCCGGGTCCGGCGCCTACCTCGCGCACTGCAGGGCCCTGGCCGCACAGCTCTTCCCCGACGAGGCCGCGGACGCGCACGCGGTCGGCGACAACCCCGTCTCGTTCGAGGAGATAGGCGGCCCGGAGGCCCCGGACCTCGCAGACGCCTATGCCGCCGGGGCGGTGATCGTCCTGTCCAGCGTCGTCGAGGGTTTCCCGATCAGCCTGGTCGAGGCGATGCTGTGTGGCCGGGCGACCGTGTCCACCGACGTCGGCGCTGTCGTCGAGGTCATCGGCGGCACGGGGCTCGTCGTCCCCCCGCGCAATCCCCGGGCGCTCGCGGACGCCTGTCTGGCACTGCTGCGCGACCCCGAACGCCGTGAACGGCTCGGCGCGGCGGCTCGGGCCCGGGCGCTCGAACTCTTCACCGTCGAACAGAACCTCGCCGCGTTCCGCGACATCTACCTGGAGCTCATCTCCCACAGTCCGGTCCGCCGCGACTCGGACGCCGTCGACGGCGACGGTGAGCCCGTGCCCTTCGCCACCCCGGCGGAGGCCCATGTCCCCGGTCACTGGACCGGCGGCCGCACCCGCCCCCGCTGGGCGGAACCCGCATCCGTCAACGCCGCGGCCGCACCAGGAGGGCCCGATGTCTGAACCCACCGACCCCACCCCCGCAGGCAGAACCATCACCGCTCGGCAGCCCGATGCCGCGCGCAGCCCGGTCGCCGTGGGCGTCGTCCCCCGGGGGGCCGCCGTCGTCGCGGCCCCGGGCGCCCGCTCGCAGCCGGCGGCGAGCGAGCGGGCCGCAGGGGGGACCGGCGGAGCCGCTCGCACCGGGACCGGCCGGCGCGGGCCCGCCGACCCGGTGAAGGCGCTCATGCACCGCCACCGCGAACTGTGCGAACGGGCCGTCGACCCGCTGGAGATCGCCGCCGGTCTGGAGGCGCACGGCGTCACCGACCGAACCGCCGCACGCTTCCGGCACCGCGACGTCTTCTCCCTCGCCGAGGAGCTGTACGCCCGGGTCCCGCGTGGCGAGGAGAGCGCACCGCCCACCGGGGACGAGGACGCCGTCGCCCGCCCCGCGCACCTGTTGTCCGCGATGGCACCGGGCGCGGTCGCCGTCCTCACGGCGGCCGGCCTCCGCCTCACCGAGGACGGAGCCCGGCTCGGCGTGGGCGCGGCCGGGACCGCCGGGCTGGCCGTCGCGCTCGCCTGGAGCCTGCGGCGCGGACCGTTGTGCGCCCCCGGGCGCACCGCGCCCGTCGCGCGCCTCCTGGTGTGCTGGCTCGCGGCGTACTCCCTCCTCGGCGACGGGCTGCTCGCCGGACTCGTCGCCGGTGGACCCGACGGACCGTGGCCGCTCGCGCCCGGCCCGCTCGTGGGCCTCGCCCTCGCCGTGGCCCCCGCCGCCTGGACCGCGCGGCTGTTCGCGGCCAGGGCGCGGCGCAGGCTGGGAGGCAGCAGGGCGCTCGAGGAGTTCGCGGCGGGCACACGGCCTCTGCTGCTCGGCGGCATCGCCCTGCACACAGGCTGCCTCATCGCCCTGCTCGTGCTGACGTCCCTGGTCCTGCCCGTGGCGCTCCCCCCGGCCGTCGCCCTCGGGCTGCTGCTCTTCCTCGCCCGGCTGCTGACCGTGCACGGCTTCCCGCACGCGGCCGCCGCCGGCCTCGGCTTCGCCTGCACAGGCGAGGCGCTCGCCCTGACCGCGGTCCTCGTCGGCCGCCTCCCCGGCTGCGACGTCCTCGCCCGGCCCGTAGAGGCCGCAGTGGACACCTGGGGTGCCGCCGCCGTGCCCGCACTCGTGTGCGGCGCCGCGGCCCTCGGACTGCTCGTCCACGCGACCGCCGTGCTCTCGCGGGCCTCGGCCCACACCACATGACCCCTCACACCCCCACGCACTCCAGCCCCCCACGCGCTCCCGCGGAGCCGACGCCGCGGGCGTAACCCACCACTCCACCCATCCCCCGAGGAGACAGAAGACGATGACCCCGCACCACCCAGCACCGGCCCGTCGGCCCCAAGGAGCCGCGCGATGAGGGTGCTGCTGCTCGGAGCAAACGGATTCCTCGGCCGGTTCGTCGCCGACCGGTTGCTGGCCGACCCGGCCGTGCATCTGACCGCGCTCGGGCGCGGCGACGACGCCGACGTACGGTTCGACCTCGCGGGCGGCAGCCCGGGGGCGCTCACCCGGTTCCTGGACGCCGTCCACCCGGGGGTCGTGATCAACTGCGCCGGTGCCACCCGAGGAGGCGCACGCGACCTCACCCGGCACAACACGGTGGCCGTCGCCACCGTCTGCGAGGCGATGCGCCGCAGCGGATGCGACGCCCGGCTCGTCCAGCTCGGCTGCGCCTCCGAGTACGGGCCCTCGCAGCCCGGTTCCTCGACCGCCGAGGACGCCGTGCCGCGACCCGGCGGGCCGTACGGGGTGTCCAAGCTCGCCGCGACCGAGCTGGTCCTCGGGTCCGGGCTGGACGCCGTCGTCCTGCGGGTCTTCTCGCCCGTCGGCCCCGGCACCCCGGCCGGCTCACCACTGGGCCGGCTGGCCGAGGCCATGCGCCGTGCCATGCAGGCCGGGGACGGCGAGCTGAAGCTGAGCGGACTGGGCGTCCAGCGCGACTTCGTCGACGTGCGGGACGTGGCGCGCGCCGTGCACGCCGCGTCGCTCTCCGCCGCGCAGGGCGTCGTCAACATCGGAACCGGCCGAGCCGTGCGGCTACGCGACGCCGCCGCCGTGCTGGCCCGGGTCGCCGGATACGCGGGGGCACTGCACGAGCTGGACGGCCCGCCCCACCGCCCCGGGCACCCGGTCATCGGCGCGCCCCGGGGCCCCGAGTCCGTCCCGGAGCAACTGGGCGCCACGCCCTACCCCTACCCCGACGGTTGCGGCGGCTGGCAGCAGGCGGACGTACGAACCGCCCGCGACCGGCTGGGCTGGCGGCCGCGGATCAACCTTGAGGAGTCCCTCGCGGACATCTGGATGGAGGCGGCATGCCGCATCTGATCAGCACGGACCGCGCACTCTCCGCCACGGGCGCCGACCGGCTCGGTTTCGGTGTCCCGGGCTATGCCCACCCCCTGGTCGCCCCGGTCGAATGGGCCGAGCTGACCAGACCGGGCACCCCGCTGCACTGGGCCGTCCTCGACGTCTCGGACGGCCCGGGCAGCAGACCCGACCCGCACTGCCTGGAGGCGGCGGGCAAGCTCACCAACGCCGGAGTCCGGGTGCTGGGCCGCATCGACCTCGCCCACGGCACGCGGACCTTCGCCGAGATCGTCTCCGACGCCCATCGCTACCTCGACTGGTACAAGGTCGGCGGCTTCCTGCTGGGCCGCTGTCCGGTCGAGCGGGCGGACCTGCCCCAGGTGCGCCGCGCGACGGCCACGCTGGAGGCGGTTCTCGACGGCGGGCACATCGTTCTGGGCCACGGCGAGCACCCCCATCCCGGTTACGCGGAGGCGGCCGACCAACTCGTCACCTTCTCCGGAGCCTGGACCGACTACCGATGGTCGCAGGTGGCGGAGTGGACCGCGGACCACCCTCCGGAGCGCTTCGTGCACTTCGTCCACGGGGTTCCCCGGACGCACCTGGACGAGGCGATGAGGATCGCCCGCTGGCAGGGCGCCGGGACGATCTTCTTCACCGATCGTTCGGGCCCGGATCAGGGACAGAGCGGGGCATTCGACTCGTTGCCCGGCTACTGGGACGAAATCGTCTCGCGGATTGGACCGGGTGTCTCGGAATGAGAAGGCGCGTGGCACTGTTACAGCCAGAGCAACCGTACTGACGCAACCACCAACGACGGAGTCCCCGTGTCGCTGCCACCCCTGGTCGAGCCGGCCGCCGAGCTCACCGTAGACGAGGTCCGCAGGTACTCCCGCCACCTGATCATCCCCGATGTCGGGATGGACGGGCAGAAGCGGCTGAAGAACGCCAAGGTGCTCTGTGTGGGCGCCGGTGGCCTGGGCTCGCCGGCGCTGATGTACCTGGCGGCGGCGGGTGTCGGCACGCTCGGCATCGTGGAGTTCGACGAGGTCGACGAGTCGAACCTGCAGCGTCAGATCATCCACAGCCAGTCGGACATCGGTCGTTCCAAGGCCGAATCCGCGCGTGACAGCGTCAAGGGCATCAACCCGTACGTGAACGTGGTCCTTCACGAGGAGCGGCTCGAGGCCGAGAACGTGATGGACATCTTCAGCCAGTACGACCTCATCGTCGACGGCACGGACAACTTCGCCACCCGCTACCTGGTCAACGACGCGTGCGTGCTGCTCAACAAGCCGTACGTGTGGGGGTCGATCTACCGCTTCGACGGCCAGGCCTCGGTGTTCTGGTCCGAGCACGGCCCCTGCTACCGCTGCCTGTACCCGGAGCCCCCGCCGCCCGGCATGGTGCCCTCCTGCGCCGAGGGCGGCGTGCTGGGCGTGCTCTGCGCGTCCATCGGGTCCATCCAGGTCAACGAGGCCATCAAGCTGCTGGCCGGCATCGGCGAGCCGCTGGTCGGCCGACTGATGATCTACGACGCCCTGGAGATGCAGTACCGCCAGGTGAAGGTTCGCAGGGACCCGAACTGCGCGGTCTGCGGTGAGAACCCGACCGTCACCGAACTCATCGACTACGAGGCCTTCTGCGGTGTCGTGTCCGAGGAGGCCCAGGAGGCGGCGCTCGGCTCCACGATCACTCCGAAGCAGCTCAAGGAGTGGATCGACGACGGCGAGAGCATCGACATCATCGACGTCCGCGAGCCGAACGAGTACGAGATCGTCGCGATCCCCGGCGCGCGTCTGATCCCCAAGAACGAGTTCCTGATGGGCAATGCCCTCCAGGACCTGCCGCAGGACAGGAAGATCGTCCTGCACTGCAAGACGGGTGTCCGCAGTGCGGAAGTCCTGGCGGTGCTCAAGTCGGCCGGCTTCGCCGACGCCGTGCACGTCGGTGGAGGCGTGATCGGCTGGGTCAACCAGATCGAGCCGGACAAGCCGGTCTACTAGACCCGCGCTCCGGAGCAAAGGGGTCGGCCCGCATCGGGCCGGCCCCTTTCGCGTGCGGCTGCCGGCGTGTGGATGGTGCCGGCCTTCGCCGCCTGCGCCGGCGGGTGGGAAGATGCCCGCTCTCCTTCGCGTGCGGGGGGCGAGGGCGGTGGTCGCCCTGATGCGGCCCTAGCCGCAGGTCCTGCCGTCCTCCGGCACCTCGCCGTCCAGCAGATAGCCGTCCACGATCCCCGTCACGCATCCGTTCGACGGGGTGTAGCCGCCATGGCCCTCGCCTTTGTTGGTGAGCAGGATGCCGACACCCTCGCCCAGCTCGTCCGCCATCCGCCGGGCGCCCTCGTACGGTGTCGCCGGGTCACCGGTCGTGCCCACGACCAGGATCGGGCCCGCGCCCTTCGCACTGGTCTCGGGCGTCTCGTGCTCCCCGGGGACCGGCCAGTCCGCGCACCATCCCGCCGTGTCCCACGCCAGGAACGGACCGAACACCGGGGATATCCGCTCGAACTCCGGCAGCAGGGCCTTCGCCTCGGCAGGGGTCGGGCGCTGTTCTGCGTCCGCGCACGATATCGCCCGCTGCGAGTGGGACTGCGTACCGTAACTGCCGTCCCGTTCACGGTCGTTGTACGAGTCGGCCAGGGCCAGCAGTTTCGTTCCGCGCCCCCGCTCCGCCTCCTCGAGGGCCGCCGTGAGAGCGGGCCACATGGTCTGCGAGTAGAGGGGCAGCACGATTCCCGTGAGCGCGAGGCCCTGGTTCAGCTCACGGTCGTCGCCGGCCGGAAGCGGCTTCCGGTCGATCCGCTCAAGCAGCGCCGCTATCCGGGCCGTGCCCCGCTTCGGGTCCTCGCCCCTGCTCGTGAGGTAGTTGTCCAGGGCGCGCTGGAAGCCGGTGGTCTGGTTGCGGGCGTGCCCCACGGTGTCCGCCGTCGGGTCGACCGCCGCGTCCAGCACCGTCCGTCCCACGTTCTCCGGGAAGAGATGGGCGTACGTGCCGCCGAGCTGGGTGCCGTACGAGATGCCGAAGTAGTTGAGCTTGAGGTCGCCCAGGACATGGCGGACGACGTCCATGTCGCGTGCGGCGTTCGCCGTGCCCACATGGGCGAGGAGCTTTCCGGCGCGGCGCGCGCAGCCCTCGCCGAAGTCCCTGGCGTCCGCGAAGTAGGCCGCCTCTTCGGCGGTCGTGTCGGGGGTGAGGTCGACGCGCTCGGCGGCCTCCTCCGTGCCCGCGTCGTCGCGGCACACCACGCCCGCACTCCCCGACACCCCGCGCGGGTCGAAACCCACCAGGTCGTAGCGCGAGTTGAGCTTCTCGTACTCCGCCGACGCACGGGGCAGCAGATCGACGCCGGAGACTCCGGGGCCACCGAAGTTGAACAGCAGCGAGCCGAGGCGTCGGTCCTCGTCCCGCGCCGGGCGGCGGATGAGCGCGATGGAGATCGTCTCGCCTTCCGGGGCGCCGTAGTCGAGCGGGACCTTCACCGACGCGCAGGTCCAGCCCTCCGCGCCCGCGCAGGGCTCCCATCGCGGACGCTGCTTCGTGAGCGCGTCGGGAAGACCGTGGGCGGCGTCGCCCTGCCTCACCGGGAGGGATGCCGCGGGGCGGCCCCCGCCGTCCGCCCCCGGACCACCGCCCGTGTCACAGGCCGCCAGCGCCCCGCCGGCCAGCGCCAGCGCCACGGCCGCCGCGGCCGGCCTCGTCAGCAAAGACATTCCTGCCCCCGTGCATCGCCTGTCCGCTCCACTGCTGAGCCATCCTAGGTGCCGTCACTGACAGTGACGAGGGAGCCCGGGCAAGCCCGGCCGGTGCCGGGCCGCTCGCCGGGCGACCCGCGCACCGTGCGGCCCGTCCGTCACTGGCAGACGGTTCCGGAAGCCGGGACCTTCCCGTTCAGCAGGTACTGGTCCACCGCGGCCGCCACGCACTTGCTGCCGCTGTTGTAGGCGCCGTGGCCCTCGCCTTCGTATGTCAGCTCGACCCCCACGCCCTTGCCGAGCGCCTGGACCATGGCCCGGGCGCCCTCGTACGGCGTCGCCGGGTCGCCGGTGTTGCCGATGACGAGGATGGGGGCCGCGCCGGGCGCACTGACGTCGGGCGTCTCCCACTGCCCGGGCACCGGCCAGTGCTTGCAGCCCATCAGACCCCACCCGAGGTAGTCGCCGAAGATCGGCGAGGCCTCGCGGAACTCGGGGAGCCTGGCCTTCGTCTGCTCCATCGAGTACCGCTCCTTGAAGTCCACGCAGTTGATGGCCGCGTTGGCCGCCTGGAGGTTGCTGTACTGCCCCTCTCTGTTGCGGCCGTTCATCGCGTCGGACAGTGCGAGCAGCAGCGAGCCGTCACCGCCGTCCGCCTCGTCGAGTCCCTGCTCCAGCAGCGGCCAGTACTCCTTGGAGTAGAGGGCCTGGGCGATGCCGTTGGTCGCCTGGGTCTGGGTGAGCTCGCGGTCGCCGATGCCGGGGATCGGCTTCTTCTCCAGCCGGTTCTGGAGGTCGATGACGAACTGCTGGATCTCCTCAGGCGTGCTGCCCGGCAGCTGGCAGGCGTCACCCCGCGCGACGCAGTCCTCCGCGAAGTTGGTGAACGCCAGCTGGAAGCCCCTGGCCTGGCCGAGCGAGCCCTCCACCGCGGTGCTGGTCGGGTCGACGACGGCGTCGAAGACCGCCCGTCCGACGTTCTCCGGGAAGAGGTGTGCGTAGACGCCGCCGAGCTCCGTCCCGTAGGAGATGCCGAAGTAGTGCAGCTTGTCGTCGCCGAGGACCTGGCGCATCAGATCCATGTCCCGTGCTGCGTTGGTGGTGCCTACGTGGGGCAGGTCCGGGCCCGAGTTCTCCTCGCAGGCCGCGTCGTACCTGCTCAGGTTGTCGCTGTACGTCTTCTCCTCGGCACTGTCGTCCGGGGTGGCGTCCTGGGCGTAGTACTGGTCCAGCTCCGGGTCGTCGAGGCACTCGACGGGCTGGCTGCGGCCGACGCCCCTCGGGTCGAAGCTCACCAGGTCGTAGCGGGCGCGCAGCCGCTCGAAGTCCTGTGCCGCCGCCGGCAGCGTGCTGACCCCGGAGCCGCCGGGGCCGCCGAAGTTGAAGATCAGCGAACCGATCCGGTCGGCCTGGTCACGGGCCTTCGCCCGGATCAGGGCCAGCTCGATGGTCTCGCCGTCGGGCTCCGCCCAGTCACGCGGGACCTCCATGAAGGAGCACTCCCACTTCGTGCCGCCGGGCAGCGGAGAGGGCGCGGTGCCGCCGCCCTCGGCCTCCGAGGGAGCCGGGCACGGCTTCCAGTCGAGGTTCTGGCTGCCGAGGTCGCGGTCGCGCTGCTCCCCGTTTCCGTTTCCGCCTCCGCCGTCGGAGCAGCCGGCGGTGACGAGGAGCATGGTGGCGGTCGCGGCGGCGAGCAGGGTCCCGGCGCGCCGTGCGGCGATGCCGCCGCGACGCCCGGGGCGGTCGGCGGTGACGACGCCGGGGCCGGCGTCGTCCCCTGCCGCGTCGTCCGTACGAATGGCCGGGGTGTCCCCGTGCGGGCCGTGCCCCTCCGGCGGGCCGGGGGCGTCGGTGTCCCGGCCGTCTCCGCCGGGGTTGGGGCCGGCGGCGTGGCGGCCGGTGGGGGAGGTCGGCATGACCCCATCCTGCGGTCCCGCGCGCCGCGCCGCCTGTCGGCGGCCGCCGGGCGAGGCCCGGCGGCCGGAGCGCCCGGCGCGTACGCCTAGAGTGCGCCCTTGCGGGTGAGGTGGTTGAAGGACAGCCATCCCGGCAGCACCGGCAGCCACAGCGTCAGCAGCCGGTAGAGCAGCACCGCCGGGGCCGCGACCTCGGCGGGCAGCCCCACCGCGATGAGGCCGAAGGTCAGCGCACCCTCCACCGCTCCCACACCGCCCGGGGTGGGAGCGGCGGACCCCAGCGCGTTGCCGGCCAGGAAGACGACGGCGATGCTGGCGTAGCTGAGTTGCTGGTCGCCGTTGCCGAAGGCCCGGATGGAGGCGTCCAGGCACATGACGAAGGAGCCGGTGAGCAGCAGCATGCCGCCGATGCCCGTGAGGAGCTTGCCCGGCCGCTGGAGCACGTCCAGCATGCGCGGGACGACCCCGGCGAACAGGGACCGCAGTCGTGTGGCGACGAACTTCCGCAGGAACGGGATGGCGGTCACCACGAGCACGAGCACGGCCACCGTCAGCAGTCCCGCGATGACCGTCCTCGACGGTGTGAACGACGACGTCTTCTCCGTGCCGGTGAGGTACCCGAAGGCCAGTAGCAGCAGGATGTGGGCGCCGAGGCCGAAGAGCTGCGAGGCGCCCACGCTCGCCACCGCCAGTCCGGGGCGGACGCCGGAGCGCTGGAGGAAGCGGGTGTTCAGGGCGACTCCGCCGACGGCGGCCGGGGCCACGATCTTCACGAACGAGCCCGCGACCTGCGCGACGACGGTCCGCAGGAACGGAACCCGCTCGGGCACGAATCCCAGCAGGCTCATCGCCGCCGCGACATAGCTCAGTGCCGAGAACAGGACCGCGGCGGCGACCCAGGCCCAGTCGGCCCGGCCGACCACCCCGAGATCGGTCCGCGTGAGCTGTGACAGCAGGAAGTAGGCGGCGATGGCTCCGGCGATCAGACTGACCAGCGTGCGCGGCCTGATCCGCTCCAGCCGGGCCGGTTCCACCGGTGCCTGCGGCCGGATCAGCAGCACCTGGTGGCGGATCTGGGCGAGGAGGTCCTCCTCGCGCGCCTCGTCGAGCGCCTCGTCCATGGCCCGCTTCTCGGCCTGCTTCTCGGCGCGCAGCGACTTGCGGGCTGCCCTGCGGTCGTCCTCGGCGCCGTCGGGGCCCTGCTCCGCCCTGGCCTGCCGCGCCGACTCCGCCGCCGCGAGCACCGCCTCGCGCTCGCGCTGCGCCCGTTCCCTGGCGAGCCGCCGCAGTGTCGCGCGGGTGGAGCGGCTGAGCGCGATCGGCTGCAGTAGCGGCAGACAGGCCGCGACCGTGTCGGAGCCCAGCACCTCGACGGCCGCGGCGACCGCGCGCCCGGCGCCCACGCGCAGGCCCACCGTGGTCAGCAACTGCGCGATGTCCATGCGCAGCACCACGTCGCCGGCCGCGATCTCACCGCCGCGCAGATCGGTCAGCACGACCCTGCCGGAACGATCCACCAGGATCGCGTCGCCGGTGAGCCTGCGGTGCGCGATACGGCGTGACTGCAGTGCCCGCACCTGCCTGAACGCGCCGTGGACCACCTCGTCGGTGATCTCCTCGTCGGGCATGGAGTCGAGCGAGCGGCCGCCGAGGTGCTCGTACACGAGCATGACGGCGTCCGGGCCCAGCTCGGACGTGGCGATCAGCTTGGGCGCGTTGGCGCCGGCGGCGATGGCGGCGTAGGCGAGCAGGGCCTCCTGCTCCAGCGCCTGCCGCAGCGACTGGGTGGAACGGCGGGTGGTGATGCTCCGCAGCGTCAGTCGGCGCCACACCCGGTAGAAGTAGCCGTGCGCCTGCTGCTCGCGGTCGACGACGGTGACGTCGAGCGGTGGGCCGTCCTCCAGGGTGACGAGGTACCGCCGCCCCCTGTCGCCCTGGTCGGCGGAGTCCGGTACGTCCTCGGCCCGCATGGCCGTGACGGGGCGGAATCCGACGTGCCGCAGTCCGGCGAGGAGGGTCTGACCGGTCGGTCGTACGTTCGGGGAGCCGACCGTGTAGAGCGTGCCGTACGCGACGGTCCAGCCGATCAGCACGGTCAGGATGATCGAGAACGGTGTGGTGTAGCCGGCGACGAGCATCGCGAAGGCGTCGAGCAGGAGCACGCCCCACAGCGCGACCCGCCAGCGAGGCCTGCGTGCCATGCCGACCGCCGTCATATAGGCGATCACGGGCGCCAGGTAACCGTGGACCGGGTCGGTGAGCCCGCCGCCCGAGGCGGGCTGGGTCAGTGCGTCCTGGATCTGGCTGGGTGCGGCCTTGGCGACCCAGAGATCGGTGGCGAGCGTCACCCCGTGGGCGAGTACGGCCGCGAGTACGCCGTCGGCGATGCGCAGTCCGTCCCGCTTGATCAGCCGTTCGATGGCGAAGGCGACCGGGACGAGGAGCACGGCGATGCTCGACATCAGTCCGGCGAGCTTCACCAGCAGGTCGGGGGCTTGGCCGGTGCCCTTGGAGATGTCCGACTCGAGGCCGCTGGTCGTGCCGTGGGCGAAGGCGGCGAGACCCAGGACGACGGCGATCGCCAGGATGCCCGCGAGCAGACGCGTCAGATCGGAGGGGCGGTGGACGCGGGCCGGCAGCAGGGGCTCGTCGCCGGAGAGCCGGTCGATGTGGGCCACGTCGCCGCCGTCACCGCAGGCCCCGTCCGGGCGCTGCCGTTCGCGCTCCGCCTCGCGGCGCCCGGAGTCGGCCGCGGGGCGCGGGGAGCCGGCCGGCCGGGTGCGCTCCTCGGCGTCGCCGGCCGCGGGGGAGGCCTCGGAAGGGGCCGGGGAGGACGCCGTGGCCGGGTCGGCCGGCGGGATCTCCCGGTTTCTGGCGGGCTCCTGGTGCGGTCCGGCGGTTCCGGAGCGCGACTCGGAACCGGAGGTGCTCGCCGCCGCGGGAGGCTGCACGCCCAGCTCCTTCGTCGTGTCGGTCTCTTCTTGATCTCGTATCACCAGTCACCGCCCGGACGATGGTGGCACGGTGAGCCGACAGAGCATGGCATCAGGGTGCGCCGCGGAGATGCGCGCTGCACTGCTTGCCCTTCTTTGTCTTGGTATATGCGATCAACGGCGCTCCCGGCCCGCTGTCGGTGGCATGGGGCAAGATGGGCCGGATGAGCGATGAGGTGCCGGAACTGCCGGAGTACGCGGAGCGGGTGCTCGAGGTCGCCGAGCGCATCCCGCCCGGCCGGGTCATGACGTACGGGGACGTCGCCGAATGGCTCGCTGAGGGAGGGCCACGCCAGGTCGGCCGGGTGATGGCACTCTACGGAGGGTCGGTGCCCTGGTGGCGTGTGGTGCGCTCCGACGGTGCCCTGCTGGCCGGCCACGAGCTGCGGGCACTGCGGTACTACCGCGCCGAGGGCACCCCGCTGCGGCAGGCGCCGCCGGGCGCGGAAGGTCATGTGCCGCGCCTGGACATACGGCGGGCGCGCTGGGACGGCGGGGCCGACCCGGCCGACGGGGCGGGCGGAGGAGCTCACATCTGACAGCTTCCGCCATTCGGCGGTGCGATGGGATGTCCGGAGTCCGGGGGCCCTGTCCGCGGTGGTCCCGAGCGGTCCGTCCGCGGCGGGGGCACCCGTGGGCGTAGCGTCTTCCCCACCGCCGGTGGCGCCCGCGCCGCAGGCCACGTCCTCCAGCGGCCCCCAGGCCCGCCCGCCCCGCCCGCGCACCCGCATCGGGCCCGTCGTCACCACCGTCAGCACACCCACCAGGACCGGCGATCCACGTGAGTTCCTCCTCCTCCACCGGGCGTACACCGCACCGTCGGGTACGGCAGGGGTTCCCCCATGGCCCGCAAGGGCACAGGGGGCGGACCCCGGGCGCGTACCGACTGGTGCGTACCTCGCCGGGCCCGGTGGATCCCCCTCTCCTGGACGCCGCCCAGCGCGCGGTGGTTGACCACGAGCGCGGGCCGCTGCTGGTACTCGCCGGGCCGGGCACCGGAAAGACGACGACCCTCGTCGAGGCGGTCGCCGCCAGGATCGAGCGGGGGGCCGACCCGGAGCGGCTGCTGGTGCTCACCTTCAGCCGGAAGGCGGCGGTCGAACTGCGCGACCGGATGGCCGTGCGCCTCGGCGGCGCACGGGCGCCGCAGGCCACCACCTTCCACTCCTACTGCTACGCGCTGGTGCGGGCCCACCAGGAGGCGGACCTGTTCGCCGAACCGCTGCGCCTGCTGTCCGGTCCCGAGCAGGACGTGACCGTCCGCGATCTGCTGGCCGGACAGCTCGACCTGGAACGGGAGGGGCGGGCCGGCGTGCGCTGGCCCGCCGAGCTGCGGGCATGCCTCACCACCCGCGGCTTCGCCGACGAGGTGCGTGCGGTGCTCGCCCGCAGCCGGGAGCTCGGCCTCGGCCCGGACGCGCTGTCGGCCTTCGCCCGCCGGACGGGACGACCCGACTGGGGCGCGGCAGCGGCCTTCCTCGCCGAGTACCTGGACGTGCTGGACCTCCAGGGGGTCCTCGACTACGCCGAACTCGTCCACCGGGCGTCCCTCCTCGCCGAGCGGCCGGGGACGGGCGAGCACATCGCCCAGCGGTACGACGCCGTGTTCGTCGACGAGTACCAGGACACCGACCCCGCCCAGGTCCGGCTGCTGAGGGCGCTGGCGGGGGACGGCCGCACCCTGGTCGCGTTCGGCGATCCCGACCAGTCCATCTACGCCTTCCGGGGTGCGGACGTGAACGGCATCCTCGACTTCCCCGCGGCCTTCCGGCGTCGCGACGGCCGCCGGGCCCCCGTCGCGGTGCTGAGGTCGTCCCGTCGCTCCGGCGCCGTCCCGCTGTCGGCGACCCGTCTGCTCACCCAGCGGATGCCGCTGCCCCGGCTGCCCGCGGACAGGGTCCGTGCCCATCGCGAGCTCACCGCCGCCCGCTCCGGCGGCCGGGTCGAGGTGTACACGTACCCGACCGCCTCCACGGAACTCGACAACGTCGCCGACATCCTGCGGCGCGCCCACCTGGAGGAGGGCGTGCCGTGGAACGACATGGCGGTCCTCGTCCGCGCGGGCAACCGCAGCCTCCCGGCGACGCGGCGCGCGCTCACCGTGGCCGGTGTGCCGGTGGAGACGGACGGCGACGACATCCCCCTGCGCCACGAGTCCGCGGTCACGCCCCTTCTGACCGCCCTGCGCACCGCCGCGAGACCGCTCGTCACGAGTGGTTCCGGGCCGGGCGAGGGCGGTCGGGCCGGGGGCGGCGACAGGGACGGAGGCCGGGGCGGCGCCGAGGGCGGCGAGGCCGACGGCGACGGGTCCGTGGACGGAGACCGGGAGGAGAGCGGCCGAGGCACCGGCGGGCGGCACGACCACGGCCGGAATGCCCGCGCCCGGGAAGCGGACGGCGGGGACACGGCAGTACGGCCCCCCGCTGCCCCGGGTTCCGGCGCGGTCGCGGGATCCGGTCCGGGCGCTGCCCCCACCGCCGGCACTGTTGCGGGTCACGGCCCGGACGCCGCCTCCGGCCCCGGCGGGGACGCCGGCTCCGCTCCCGGCAGGGGATCGGACGCGGGCACGGGCAGCGGGCCGGGCACCGGCCCCGGTGTGCCGTTCCGGGAGGAACCCCCCATCGACGCCGACACCGCCGCCACCCTCCTCACCTCACCCCTCGGCGGTATGGACACCGCCGATCTCCGGCGGCTCGGCCGCGCCCTCCGCGACGAGGAACGGGCGGCGGGCAACCGCCTGCCGCCCCCCTCCGACGTCCTCATCGCCCGTGCCCTCGCCGAGCCCGAGCGGCTCACCGCCCACGACCCCGCCTACGCCCGTGCCGCCCAGCGGCTCGGCGCCCTGCTGCGCAAGGCCCGTGAGCTCCTCGACGGCGGGGGCACCGCCGAGGAGGCGCTGTGGGAGCTGTGGACCGGCACGCCCTGGCCTCAGCGCCTGGAGCGGGCTGCCCTCCGCGGCGGCCCGGCCGGCCGCAACGCGGATCGCGACCTCGACGCCGTCTGCGCGCTGTTCGAGACCGCAGCGCGCGCCGAGGAGCGCACCGGCGGCCGCGGCGCGCTGAACTTCCTGGACGAGCTGGAGGCCCAGGACATCGCCGCCGACACGCTCGCGCGCCGGCCCGAACGCCCCGCGGCCGTCCGCCTCATGACCGCCCACCGGGCCAAGGGCCTCGAATGGGGCCTCGTCGTCGTCGCCGGCGTACAGGAGGGCCTCTGGCCGGACCTGCGCCGCCGCGGTTCCCTGCTGGAGGCCGACCGGATCGGCCGTGACGGTCTCGCCGAGCCCCTCACGCCCGGCGCCCTGCTCGCCGAGGAACGCCGGCTGTTCTACGTCGCCGCCACGCGCGCCAGGGACCGCCTCGTGGTCACCGCAGTCAAGGCGCCCTCCGACGACGGCGATCAGCCCTCGCGCTTCCTCACCGAACTCGGAGCCGAACCGCGCGACATCACAGGCCGGCCGCGCCGCCCGCTCGCCGTCGCCCCGCTGGTGGCCGAGCTCAGGGCCACCACCGTCGACCCCGAGGCATCCGACGCGCTCCGCGACGCCGCCGCGCGACGGCTCGCCCGGCTCGCCGCTCTCACCGACGACGAGGGCCAGCCGCTCGTGCCCGCAGCGCATCCCTACCGCTGGTGGGGACTGCAGGACCCGACGCACAGCGGGGTTCCCCTCCGCGACCGCGACCACCCCGTCGCCCTGTCCGGAAGCGCCCTCGACCAGCTCGCGAACTCCTGCGCCCTGCAGTGGTTCCTGGGGCGCGAGGTCAGGGCGGACGCCCCGGCCACCGTCGCCCAGGGCTTCGGCAACGTCGTCCACGTCCTCGCCGACGAGGTCGCCTCGGGCCGCACCCCCGCGGACCTGGCCGTCCTGATGGAACGTCTGGACTCCGTGTGGGACGGCCTCGTCTTCGACGCACCGTGGAAGTCCGTCCAGGAGAAGGAACACGCGCGCGCGGCGCTCGAACGCTTCCTCCGCTGGCACGTCATGGACCGCGGGGGCCGTACCCCCGTCGCCACCGAGCACGACTTCGACGTCACCCTGGAAGCCGGCCCGTACGAGGTACGTATCCGCGGATCCATGGACCGTGTCGAACAGGACGAACAAGGCAGGGCGTACGTCGTCGACTTCAAGACCGGCAGGCAGACGCCGACGAAGGACGAGGTCGCGCGACACCCCCAGCTCGCGGTCTACCAGCTCGCCGTCCGCGAGGGCGCCGTCGACGAGGTCTTCGACGCCCGGCGCCCCGCCCCCGGTGGCGCCGAACTCGTGCACCTGCGCCAGGCCGCCCCGAAGAAGGAGGGCGGAGACGCACTCCCGCGCGTCCAGTCCCAGGAACCGCTCTCCGGCGCATGGGTCGGCGACCTGCTCGCCACCGCGGCGGGGCGGGTCCTCGACGAACGCTTCACCCCGAGCACCGGCTCGCAGTGCGAGCACTGCGCCTTCCGTTCCTCGTGCAGTGCCAGGCCCGAAGGACGTCACATCGTCGAATGACGGCCGGGAGCTCCCCGACGTCACACCGCCGGACGACGCCCTACGCCGGAGGCTCCGCGCCGGAGCGCCGCATCCGCTCAGGCGCCGGCGGCCTCGGCGCCCGGCGCGAGCCACGGCCCGCAGGCGCGGCGGGTGAGCGGGGACGGCCGCCCGCTCGCCCGCACGCGAGCACCCGTGGCGGGCGCTGTCGGCGGTCGCCGTTAGCCTCTCTGAGGTGTCCGCACGCATCACCGACCCCGAGCAGCTCAAGGAGCTGCTCGGCATCCCGTTCACCCCGGAGCAGACGGCCTGCATCACCGCGCCGCCCGCGCCGCAGGTCATCGTGGCCGGAGCGGGCTCCGGGAAGACGACGGTGATGGCCGCCCGGGTGGTGTGGCTGGTGGGCACGGGGCAGGTGGCCCCCGAGCAGGTCCTCGGGCTGACCTTCACCAACAAGGCCGCCGCTGAGCTCGCCGACCGCGTCCGAACCGCCCTCGTCCGGGCCGGGGTCACCGACCCTGATGTGATCGACCCGGACGACCCGCCGGGCGAGCCCGGCATCTCGACCTACCACGCCTTCGCCGGACGGCTCCTCACGGACCACGGCCTCCGACTCGGCCTGGAGCCGACCTCCCGGCTGCTCGCCGACGCCACGCGCTACCAGCTCGCCGCACGCGTGCTGCGCGAGGCCCCGGGCCCGTACCCCGCGCTCACCAAGTCCTTCCCGGCACTCGTCAGCGATCTGCTCGCGCTCGACGCGGAGCTGGCGGAGCACCTTGTGGCGCCCGAGGAGCTCCGGGCCCATGACTCCGCGCTGCTGAGCGACCTGGCGGGCGTCAGGCTCGGCAACGCCGACCTGCGCAAGGTTCCGGACGCGGCTGCGGCCCGGCGGGAACTGCTCGACCTCGTCGTCCGCTATCGCGACGCCAAGCGTTCCCGCGATCTCCTCGACTTCGGCGACCAGATCGCCCTGTCCGCGCGGCTCGCGCTCACCCGCCCCGAGGTGGGCCGCATCCTGCGCGACGAGTACCGGGTGGTCCTGCTGGACGAGTACCAGGACACGTCCGTGGCCCAGCGCCTGCTGCTCTCCGGTCTGTTCGGCAGGGTCGCCGCCCCGGACGGCACGCCGGGAGAGGGCACGGGCCATCCCGTGACCGCGGTGGGCGACCCCTGCCAGGCGATCTACGGCTGGCGCGGCGCGTCCGTCGCCAACCTCGACGACTTCCCCGAGCACTTCCCCCACGCGGACGGCCGCCCCGCCACCCGCTTCTCCCTGAGCGAGAACCGCCGCAGCGGCGGCCGCCTCCTCGACCTCGCCAACGGCCTCGCCGAGCCGCTGCGCGCCCGCCACGAAGGCGTCGAGGCACTGCGGCCCGCGCCCGGGGCGGAGCGCGACGGATCCGTGCGCATCGCGCTGCTGCCCACCCACGCCGAGGAGATCGACTGGCTCGCCGACTCGATCGCCCATCTCGTCCGCACGGGCAAGGAACCGGGCGAGATCGCGGTGCTGTGCCGCACGGCGGGCGACTTCGCGGCGATCCAGGGCGCGCTCGTCGCCCGTGACGTCCCCGTGGAGGTCGTCGGCCTTTCCGGGTTGCTGCACCTTCCGGAGGTCGCCGACCTCGTCGCGGTCTGCGAAGTCCTCCAGGACCCGGGCGCGAACGCCCCGCTGGTCCGGCTCCTCACCGGGCCGCGCTGGCGCATCGGCGCCCGCGACCTGGCCCTGCTCGGGCGCCGGGCGCGCCTGCTGGTCCACCGCGCCGGGGACGACGACACGGACGCCGACCAGCGGCTCGCCGCCGCCGTCGAGGGCACCGACCCGGCCGAGGTCGTCTCGCTCGCCGACGCCCTCGACACGTTCCTGGAACGGAGGGAGACGGACGACGGCCTGCCGTTCTCCGCCGAGGCCCGGGTCCGCTTCGCCCGCCTTGCCACCGAGCTGCGGGACCTGCGGCGTTCCCTGGCCGACCCGCTGATGGACGTCCTCCACCGCGTCCTCGCCACCACCGGCCTGGAGGTGGAGCTCTCCGCCTCGCCGCACGCCCTCGCCGCCCGGCGCCGCGAGACCCTCGCGGGCTTCCTCGACGTCGCGGCGTCCTTCGCCTCACTCGACGGCGAGGCGACGCTGCTGGCCTTCCTCGGCTTCCTGCGGACCGCCGAGCAGTACGAGAAGGGCCTCGACAACGCGCTACCCGGGGGCGAGAACACGGTGAAGGTGCTCACCGCCCACAAGTCCAAGGGACTGGAGTGGGACGTCGTCGTGGTCCCCGGCCTGGTCGCCGACCAGTTCCCCAGCACCCGCTCGCGTGAGTCGTGGACCTCCCAGGCGAAGGTCCTGCCCCATGCGCTGCGGGGCGACTCCGCGACCCTGCCCGGCATCACATCCTGGGACGCGAAGGGACTCAAGGCATTCAAGGAGGAGATGAAGGAGCATCAGCACACGGAGGAGCTCCGGCTGGGCTACGTGACGTTCACCCGCCCCCGCTCGCTGCTCCTCGGCTCGGCCCACTGGTGGGGCCCCACCCAGAAGCGCCGCCGCGGCCCTTCCGCGTTCCTGGAGGCGCTGTACGACCACTGTGCCGCGGGCTTCGGCGAGATCGAGGCATGGGCCGAGGAGCCGGAGGAGGACGCGGAGAACCCGGCGCTCCACGCCGCGACGCCGGTGCAGGCGTGGCCGCTCCCGCTGGATCCCACGGCGACCGCGCGCCGTAGGGAGGCCGCGGACACGGTGCTGGCCCATCTGTCGCTGATCACCGGCCCCGGGACCGCGACGGCACCGGGGCGCCCCGGGGCCGTGCCCTACGGTGCCCGTACCGGACCGCACGACCGCGAGGGCGTTTCCTGCGACGGGTCGGGCCCGGCCGAAGCGACCGGTTCCCTCGCCGACGGTCCGTCCGGCGAGGACCTCTGGCCCGAGGAACTCCACGACCCCGCCGACGAACCGTGGCCGGACGAGCCGTGGCCGGAGACGCTGGGCGACCCGGTGGACGTCGCGCCCGGCGAGGACGAGCAGTCCGCCGGCACCGTGCCCCGGGGGGACCTCGCACTCGCCGAAGGCCCCGGACAGGACGACGGGCCTCCGGTGCCTCGCGCGCCCGCCTCCGGCGACGTCGCCCCCGTCCACCCGGCGTCCGGCCCCGCCGCGTCCGCCCCCGTCCCACACGACGGGGCCGGTCCCGTTCCGGACGCCCGCTCGCTGCGCCACCCCAGGCTGCCCGCTCAGCGCGCCGAACCCCTCGCTCCCGAGGACGCCAGGGTGATCGCCTCCTGGGACCGCGATCTCGAAGCGCTCACCGGGGAGCTCCGCCGCGCCCGTGAATCCGTGCGCGAGGTTTCCCTCCCGGCAGCGCTGTCCGCGTCCCAGCTGCTGTGGCTGGCCGCGGACCCGGACGGCTTCGCACGGGAGCTGGCGCGGCCCATGCCCCGTCCGCCCCAGCGCGCAGCCCGCCGGGGCACGCGATTCCACGCATGGGTGGAATCGCGCTTCGAGGAACTGCCGCTGCCCATGCTCGGGCCCGACGAACTGCCGGGCGGCGACCGGGACGAGGCGGGCATCGAGGACGAGCGGGAGCTCGCCGTGCTGAAGGAGGCGTTCGAGCGCACGCCGTACGCAGGCCGTGTCCCGTACCGGCTGGAGGCGCCCGTCCAGGTCACCCTGGCGGGCAGGGTCGTCAGGGGCCGGATCGACGCCGTCTACCGCGACGCGGCGACGGGCGCGTTCGAGATCGTGGACTGGAAGACCGGCCGTGGCCGCGACGCGGATCCGCTTCAGCTCGCCGTCTACCGCCTGGCCTGGGCCGAGCAGCACGGCCTCCCTCCCGAGTCGGTCGGCGCCGCGTTCGTCTACGTGCGCACCGGGGAGGTCGTCCGCCCCGGCGGACTGCCCGGCCGGGCCGGCCTCGAACG
This sequence comes from Streptomyces marianii, assembly GCF_005795905.1. Classification (NCBI taxonomy): domain Bacteria; kingdom Bacillati; phylum Actinomycetota; class Actinomycetes; order Kitasatosporales; family Streptomycetaceae; genus Streptomyces; species Streptomyces marianii. The sequence continues at coordinate 2,863,491 of NZ_VAWE01000001.1, read as the reverse complement.
GATCCTCATGAGCGGCACGGATGACACGGACGGTGCGCCCGGCATGGACGGGCCCGAGATGGACGGCGCACCCGGCACGGACGGTACGGATGCCGGGGACGACACGGACGACACGGATGACACGGACGGTGCGCCCGGCATGGACGGGCCCGAGATGGACGGCGCACCCGGCACGGACGGTACGGATGCCGGGGACGACATGGACGACACGGATGACAGGGCGGTCGGAGAGGCCGGGGAAGGCCTTCCCGCCCCGGGCGCCCCTCGGCCCGGCGCCCCTCGGCCCGGCGCCCCTCGGCCCGGCGGTCCCGGGCCCGCCGGCAGCGTGCCCCGGCCCGGGCCCGACCGGGCGGTCGGCGAGACGGCCCCCGGCGCCGGATAGGCTCGACGCCATGAGCGACACCCCGGACAACGCCGTCCGTACGTACATAGCGGAGCATCGCGCCGCCTTCCTCGACGACCTCGCCGAGTGGCTGCGCATCCCGTCCGTCTCCGCGCAGCCGGAGCACGACAAGGACGTACGGCGCAGCGCGGAGTGGCTGGCGGCGAAGCTCACGGAGACCGGCTTCCCGACCGCCGAGGTCTGGGAGGTCCCCCCGGCCGCGCCGGGCGAGGCCCAGGGAGCCCCGGCGGTCTTCGCCGAATGGTCGTCCACCGACCCGGACGCTCCCACCGTGCTCGTCTACGGACACCACGACGTTCAGCCCGCCGCCCGGGAGGACGGCTGGGACACCGATCCGTTCGAACCGGTCGTCAGGGACGGCCGGATGTACGGCCGCGGCGCCGCCGACGACAAGGGCCAGGTCTTCTTCCACACCCTCGGCGTGCGCGCCCACCTCGCCGCCACGGGCCGTACGAGCCCGGCCGTCAACCTCAAGCTCCTCGTCGAGGGCGAGGAGGAGTCCGGATCGCCGCACTTCCGCGCCCTGGTCGAGCAGCGCCGGAGTCGGCTCGCCGCCGACGTCGTGATCGTCTCCGACACGGGCATGTGGTCGGAGACGACCCCCACCGTGTGCACCGGCATGCGCGGCCTCGCGGACTGCGAGATCGCGCTGTACGGACCGGACCAGGACATCCATTCCGGTTCCTTCGGCGGCGCCGTGCCCAACCCGGCCACCGTCGCCGCCCGGATCGTCGCGGCCCTGCACGACGAGCACGAGCGGGTGGCGGTCCCCGGGTTCTACGAGGGTGTTCGCGAGCCGACCGCCACGGAACGCGAACTCCTCGCCGAGCTGCCGTTCGACGAGTCCGAGTGGCTGCGTACGGCCAAGTCGTACGGGACGTTGGGCGAGGCGGGCCACACCACCCTGGAGCGGATCTGGACCCGCCCGACCGCCGAGGTCAACGGTATCGGCGGCGGTTACCAGGGGCCCGGGGGCAAGACGATCATCCCGGCCTCGGCGCGGCTGAAGCTCTCCTTCCGGCTCGTCGCCGGTCAGGATCCGGACCGGGTGGAGGAAGCGGTCCGCACCTGGGTCGCGTCCCGGGTGCCCGCCGGCATCCGCCACGAGATCGCTTTCGGTGCGGCGACCCGGCCCTGCCTCACACCGCTGGACCACCCGGCCCTGCGGTCGCTCGCCCGGTCGATGAGCCGTGCCTTCGACGGGCAGAAGATCCGCTTCACGCGGGAGGGCGGTTCGGGGCCCGCCGCCGACATCCAGGACGTGCTCGGTGCACCGGTGCTGTTCCTGGGTGTTTCCGTGCCGTCCGACGGCTGGCACGCGCCCAATGAGAAGGTCGAACTGGCCCTGCTGCTGAAGGGCGTCGAAACCGCCGCGTACCTGTGGGGCGACCTGGCCGGCGCCCTCCAGTGACAGACAACCGGTCATCCGCAGAAAGCCGGTCAACCCGGGGGAGTGGGAAGCACCTGTGAGCACCTTCGATCACGTAGGCGACGGCCGTTCCATCGGCCTGACGGCGCCCAGCGGCATCGACCGCGCCGCACACCACCGACTCGACGAGGCCTGGCTGGCGGCTGCCTGGAGTCACCCGACGACACGGGTGTTCGTCGTCTCCGGCGGCCAGGTGCTGATCGACGACACCGCCGACGGCCGCACCGAACTGGTGACGACCCCGGCCTTCGAGGCGCCTCCCACCGAGACCCACCGCTACTTCCTCGGCACCGACGGGGACGGCGTCAGCTACTTCGCCCTCCAGAAGGACTCGCTCCCCGGCCGCATGGATCAGTCCGCCCGCCCGGCCGGGCTGCGCGAGGCCGGTCTGCTGCTGTCCCCGAGGGACGCGGGACTGATGGTGCAGGCGGTGGCCCTGGAGAACTGGCAGCGGCTCCACCGCTTCTGCTCACGCTGCGGCGAGCGGACCGTCATCGCGGCCGCCGGGCACGTCCGCCGCTGCCCGGCCTGCGGCGCCGAGCACTACCCGCGCACGGACCCCGCCGTGATCATGCTGGTCACGGACGAGGACGACCGCGCGCTGCTCGGCCGCCAGGTCCACTGGCCGGAGGGCCGCTTCTCCACCCTCGCCGGCTTCGTCGAGCCCGGCGAGTCCATCGAGCAGTCGGTGATCCGGGAGGCGTACGAGGAAGCGGGCGTCACCGTCGGCGAGGTCGAGTACGTCGCCAGCCAGCCGTGGCCCTTCCCGTACAGCCTGATGCTCGGATTCACGGCCCGTGCCACCTCGTCGGAGATCTCCGTGGACGGCGAGGAGATCCACGAGGCCCGCTGGTTCTCCCGGGAAGACCTGTGCGCCGCCTTCGAGTCCGGGGAAGTCCTGCCCCCCTACGGGATCTCGATCGCCTCGTGGCTGATCGAGCTCTGGTACGGAAAGCCGCTGCCCAAGCCGGGCTCGCTCACCTGAGGCCGCCCCGGCTTCCGTGCCACCGCCGGGCCGCGCCGCCCGTGCCCGGTGCTGCCCGGGCCATTCGTTCCGGCACGACGACGCCCCCTCCGGTGGTCTCCACCCGAAGGGGGCGTCTCGTCGGTGCGGGGCCGGTGCGTCAGATCGCGAGGGCCTGCTTCACCTGGGCCAGGCTGGGGTTCGTCATGACGATGTCCTCGCCGCCGTTCGGCGGCACCACGAGGACGGTCGGCACGGTCTGGTTGCCGTTGTTCGCCTTCTCGACGAACGCGGCCGACTGCGGGTCCTGCTCGATGTTGATCTCGACGTACGAGATCCCCTCGCGGTCCAGCTGGCTCTTCAGCCGCCGGCAGTAGCCGCACCAGGTGGTGCTGTACATCGTCAGAGTTCCCTGCATGTCCTTCTCCCGCTCCTCTGGGCCGGTGGGGGTGGGTGCCCCACGGGGGTTTCCGGGGATTGAACGTACGCGACCCCGCCGCCATTCCCCGTTCCCGTACCGGTACTACCGGTACGACGATCCCGTCCCCCTGTGGACAACCGTCCCGGTGATCTCGCCGGACCTGGCAGCATGGCGGGGTGACAGCAGCAACGCACTCCTCCCACTTCCCTCAGGTCCCCGAGTCCGCCGACGCGGTGCTCGACGGGCTCGACCCCGAGCAGCGGGCGGTGGCAACCGCCCTGAGCGGCCCGGTGTGCGTCCTGGCCGGCGCAGGTACGGGCAAGACGCGGGCGATCACCCATCGCATCGCCTACGGAGTGCGTGCGGGGATACTCCAGCCCGCGAGTGTGCTGGCCGTCACGTTCACCAACCGCGCCGCGGGGGAGATGCGAGGCCGGCTGCGGCAGCTCGGCGCGGGCGGAGTGCAGGCCCGCACGTTCCACTCGGCGGCCCTCCGCCAGCTTCAGTACTTCTGGCCGAAAGTCGTCGGCGGGGAGCTGCCGAGGCTGCTGGAGCGCAAGATCCAGCTCGTCGCCGAGGCGGCTGCCCGCTGCCGTGTGAGGCTCGACCGCAACGAGCTCAGGGACGTGACCAGCGAGATCGAATGGGCCAAGGTCACCCAGACCGTCCCCGCCGACTATCCAGCCGCGGTAGCCAAGTCCCTCAGGGACGCGCCTCGTGACCCGGCGGAGATCGGCCAGATCTATGCGTTGTACGAGCAGCTGAAGCGCGATCGCTCGGTGATCGACTTCGAGGACGTCCTGCTGCTCACGGTCGGTATCCTCCAGGACCGCCACGACATCGCCGACCAGATCCGCCGCCAGTACCAGCACTTCGTGGTCGACGAGTACCAAGACGTGTCGCCGCTCCAGCAGCGGCTGCTGGAGCTGTGGCTCGGCGATCGGGACAGCCTGTGCGTCGTGGGCGACGCCAGCCAGACCATCTACTCCTTCACTGGCGCCACCCCCGACCATCTGCTGGACTTCCGCACCCGTCACCCCGGGGCGACGGTGGTGAAGCTCGTGCGCGACTACCGGTCGACCCCTCAGGTCGTCCATCTGGCCAACGGTCTGCTGGGGCAGGCGCGCGGCCGCGCCGCCGAGCACCGGCTGGAACTGGTCTCGCAGCGCGACCCCGGCCCGGATCCTTCCTACACGGAGTACGCGGACGAGCCCGCCGAGGCCGAGGGCACCGCCCGCCGGATCCGCGACCTGATCGCCGCGGGCGTCCCGGCCGGTGAGATCGCCGTGCTGTTCCGGGTCAACGCCCAGTCCGAGGTCTACGAGCAGGCCCTCGCGGACGCGGGTGTGCCGTACCAGCTGCGCGGCGCGGAGCGGTTCTTCGAGCGCGCCGAGGTCCGGGAGGCCGGGGTCGCGCTCAGGGGAGCGGCTCGCGCCGGAGGGAACGACGCCCTGCTGGACGACGCGGAGGACCTGCCCTCGCAGGTCCGGGCCGTGCTGTCCACCAAGGGCTGGAGCACCGAGCCCCCCGCCGGCTCGGGCGCGGTGCGCGACCGCTGGGAGTCGCTGGCCGCGCTCGTCAGGCTGGCCGAGGACTTCGCCCGTGCCAGGCCAGGGGCCGGACTAGCCGACCTCGTCGCCGAGCTCGACGAGCGCGCCGCCGCCCAGCACGCCCCGACCGTCCAGGGCGTCACCCTGGCCTCGCTCCACTCGGCCAAGGGCCTGGAGTGGGATGCCGTGTTCCTGGTCGGACTCACCGAGGGGATGATGCCGATCACCTACGCCAAGACCGACGAGCAGGTCGAGGAGGAGCGCCGGCTCCTGTACGTCGGCGTCACCCGCGCCCGGCTCCATCTGTCGCTCTCCTGGGCGCTGTCCCGCTCGCCCGGGGGCCGCGCCTCCCGCCGCCCCACCCGTTTCCTGAGCGGGCTCAGGCCGGGTTCCGCGGCCCCCGGTACCCGAACGGCCGGTGGTGCCGGAGGAATCGAGCGCGGCGCCGGAGGACGGCGGAAGCGCCGCGGACCTGTGCTGTGCCGGGTGTGCGGCAAGACGCTCACCGACGCCGGTGAGATGAAGCTGATGCGCTGTGAGGACTGCCCCTCCGACATGGACGAGGCGCTGTACGATCGGCTGCGCGAGTGGCGGTCGGAGCAGGCCAGGGAGCTGGGCCAGCCGGCGTACTGCGTCTTCACCGACAAGACCCTGATGGCGATCGCCGAGGCCGTGCCCGGCAGCGAGGGTGAGCTCGCGGGGATCTCGGGCGTTGGCGGGCGCAAGCTGGGCCGCTTCGGTGCCGATGTCCTGGCCATCTGCGCAGGCCAGGAGGTCGGTGGGAGCGACGAGGACGACTGATGAAAACTCGTCGAGAAAATAGTTTGCGCGCGTGCCAGTCATCCCCATAGGTTCTTAACCACGGGAACGGCGGCTTCTCCGAAGCCCTGTTGCCGTGCTGTACTTATCCGAATACATGTGATCGGCCCCGGCCGGTCCCGAGACGCCGAGAGGAGGCGATTCCAGTGATCAGCATCTACACCAGCTCCATCCGCACGACCGTCAAAATGACCGATCGCTCGGTCGTCTCCGCCTGCTCGCTCGGCCTCTCCGGCTCGGCGTTCATTGCCACCGGTCTGTCCGGCTTCGCGGCCGGCCGCCCGGTCGCCCTCGGCGCGGGTCTGCCCGTCCGGGAGCGCAATGAGCGACCGACCAAGGCACTGGAAGCAGGAGCAGTGGCGGCGGAGGCCAAGGCCTGCGCCCTCGCGGCGGCCAGTGCCGGAACCCAGAAGCAGACGACGCAGCACCACACGATGTGGGCCTTCCGTGGGCTCGAACCCTGGAGTGATCCAGCCTGATCCAGGATCAGGCCGGCGCCTTCAGGGCCGCGGAACCCCACCCGGGATCCGCGGCCCTTCTGTTTTCCCCGATGAGGAAACAGAGCGAAGGGGCCTCGGGACCAGCAAGACCCGGTACCAGCCGAAGCCCGGTCCACAGACCGGACAGAACAGACGAGGAAAAACACCACCGTGCAACTCGAAGCGCACGCCCCGTCCGTACCGCCTTCCGAAACGATCCCCCCGCCCGGCCTCACGGAGGACTCCACCTTGACCCCCCTCACTGCGCTCACCGCGCTCGACGACGCGATCGAGAACCTCGGCGTTCCCGTCCCCTGCCGTTCCTACGACCCGGAGGTCTTCTTCGCCGAGTCGCCGGCGGACGTCGAGTACGCCAAGTCCCTCTGCCGCACCTGCCCCCTGGTCGAGGCCTGCCTCGCCGGCGCCAAGGAGCGGCGTGAGCCCTGGGGCGTCTGGGGCGGGGAGCTCTTCGTCCAGGGTGTGGTCGTCGCCCGCAAGCGGCCGCGTGGCCGTCCGCGCAAGAACCCGGTCGCGGCATGAACGCGCACCCAGGCACCGTCGACCGTCCCCTCAAGCACGATCCCCAGAAGCAGGCCCCGATGACCTCTTCCACCAGCGAGCCGTCCGGCTCCGCGACCCCGTACGTCACCACCATCGGCGCGAACGCCTCGCGTCAGAACAGGACCCGTGAGATGCAACTCATCCCAGAAGCTCTGGCCCGTGCGCATATGCAGGAGCGCCTGCGGGAAGCCGAGGCGGAGCGCGGGGCCGTGCGCCTGGCGGCCGCTCGGCGGATGCACCGGCGTGCCGAGCGCGCGTCCCTGCGCGCCCGCCGTGCGCTGGCCATGGCCGTCATGCAGTAGTCCGGAGCCGGGCCGCCGTCCCCGACGGTGGCCCGACCGTCCGATGAATCAGTGCCTCCCGCGGGGGCCGGTCCGAGGACCGGCCCCCGCGGTGCGTTGTCCTCTCCGGCGCGCCCTGCGGGGTTATCGTCACGTGGTGGACGAACAGACTCATCGCCCTGCCCAGCCGGGTGCCGAGAACGTCGTGTGTTCCCGGTGCGGCGCGGTCGCCGAGGGCACTCCTCCCACCTGGATCTGCTCCGTGGAGAACGGCCGACGGCACTACTTCTGCGAGGAGTGCGCCCGGGCCAATATCAGGGCCATCGAGGGACGGCTCGACTCGTCCTGGTGGTGAGCGGCCCTCGGGCCGGGCCCTTGCCCCGGGCCGGACCCACTCTCCCGGTCCTGACCGGGAGACGGGAGCCCGTGGCGCGCCCGACCGGGGCCCGGAAGGTCAGACCTCCGCTGCCACGTCGCCGGCCTCGGTGTCCGCGTCGGTGACGGTCTCCAGGCCGGTGCCGGCCTCGGGGCCGGCCAGGAAACCGGGCAGCCAGGACTCCAGTTCGTGCCGCAGCCGTACGGTCGCGTTCAACTGGCACAGCACGCCTATCGTGCTCAGCGTCACACGGTGGATCAGTAGATAGGCCGGCGGGAGATTGAGCTGCTTGCCCAACTGGTGTGCGGGAGAGCGCGGATCGGCTATCCGCGCCGCCTGGGTCCGCATCCAGCCGCGGGTGAAGGTGAACCGGTCCGCCTCCGCGGGTTCGATGATCGGCAGCAGGTACTCCAGCACGGCGTCCGGGTCGAGGTCGATCGACTCCTTGACGAAACCCTCCTCGCACAACACCCCGTAGACCGCGTCGGCCTCTCCTTCCAGCGTCATCCGGAGGGAGTCGCCGATGGTCCTGGGCAGTCCACCTGGCAGCCGGTCCACCGTGCCGAAGTCCAGGACACCGAGCCGCCACTCGGCCGGATCCCCTTCGCCCTCGGAAGCACCGGCCGCAGGGAGCAGCCGGAAGTTCCCCGGATGAGGGTCGGCGTGCAGCAGCCCCGTCCGGGCGGGGCCGGAGAACAGGAACCGGGCCAGCAACTGGCCGGCGCGGTCGCGCTGCTCCTGGGTGCCGTCGCTGATCACCTCTGCCAGCGGTGTCCCGTCGATCCACTCCGTGACCAGCACCTGGTCTGCCTGGTGCACCACATCGGGCACCACCACGTCCGGGTCGCCCGCGAACTCAGCCGCGTGCTCCCGCTGGGCCCGGGCCTCCAGATCGTAGTCCAGCTCCTCCGCGACCCGGTCGTGCAGCTCGGAGATCAGCGGCTTGAGGTCCATTCCCGGGATCAGCGGTCCCAGCAGGCGGGCGAACCGGCTCAACTGGGACAGGTCCGAAAGCAGGGCCTCTCCGGCCCCGGGGTACTGCACCTTCACCGCGACCTCGCGCCCGTCGTGCCAGACGGCGCGGTGGACCTGGCCGATGGACGCGGCCGCAGCCGGCTTGTCCTCGAACTCCAGGAAGAGTTCACGCCAGTCCTCGCCCAGCCGCTCGGCCAGCGCCTCGTGGACCGTGCGCGTCGGCATCGGAGGAGCGGCGTCCTGGAGCTTGGTCAGTGCGACCCGGTAGGGCCCGGCCACCTCCTCGGGCAGGGCCGACTCGAAGACGGACAGGGCCTGCCCGAACTTCATCGCGCCGCCCTTCAGTTCGCCGAGCACCTTGAACAATTGTTCCGCCGTGCGCTGTTGCAGCTCGCGAGCCACGATCTCCGCGGACTTGCCGCCGATCCGCTTGCCCAAACCCCAGGTGGCACGGCCGGCGAAACTCAGCGGCAGAGCAGCCAGCTTGGCCGTACGGGTGACCGCCTTCCGGGGAAGATCAGACATGTGCCCCTCCAATTCCCAGCTGCCGTGCCGCGTCAGCCATCTGGCACTCCGTCGACGCCGCTACCCCGGCCATTGTGTCGTGCGTCGTCCCCGCCCCCGAGGCGCGCTCCCCCTCAGTCTGCCCAGCCGCCCCGCAGGGGCAGTCACGGTGGGCCTCGATACGTCTCGACCGCCACTCGAGCAGCGGCAGCGACACCTCCCACCGGGTCCCCGTGCTGGCGGGCAGTTCACCGTCCAGGAACGACAGGGCATGTGAGGCGGCCATACCCGCGACCGTCGTGGCGAGTCCGAGGTCACACGGCCCCGGGCCCGTCTCCCGGTGGCGGGGCGTGCGCCACTGGGCCGCCATCCGCGGCCACACCGGATCCCGGTCGGCTCGGCGCAGCGCCAGGCATCCGGCGCACGCCGAGCCCCCGGGCAGCACCAGTGGACCCACCACGCCGGATGCCTCGGCAACACCCGCGTACAGATGGGGAGTCCCGGTGGCCAGCCAGTCTTCGGCGGTCGCCGGATCCGGCACATACGCCGCGAGGCCGTCGCGCGGTGCGACGATCACCAGGGAGAGCGGCGGTGGCTCCACCGGCCCGCCGTCGGACCGACGGGGAGCGCGCCGCGCTCTGCCCGGGGCGGACCGGCGCACGACCTGTTGAGCGGACACGGCCCTGCGCTCGCCCACCGCCTCCGCGGGCACCCCGCCCGGCGCCACGTCCCACGGCTCCACGCGGCCCCCGTCCAGCACATCCACCTGCCCCACCCCGGCGGCGGACAGCACGGCCGCCACCGTCGCGCCCACCCGGCCCGCGCCCCGCACCTGCACCCGCACGGCGTCCCGGGCAGCCAACCGGGCCGCGCCGCCGCCCGGTTCGGGATGGACCACCGAGAGCGACGCCAGGTCGGGGCGCAGCCGGTCGTAGGCTCCCGTCCGTTTCCGCAGTGCTGCGGCCGCCGGTCCGCCGCCCGTCACGTCGTCCACCAGGCCCGCCTTCGCCAGCCGCTCCAGCAGGGCGTCGACATGGCCGTCGGGAAGTCCTATCGCCCGGGCCTCCTCACGCAGCCGGGCCAGCCCCCGCGTGCCGTCGAACAGCGACAGCAGACTTCCGGTCGCCGTGTCCACCGGCCCCAGCACCACGGCATGCGCCGCCGTCACTCCGAACTGCACATAACGCAGGTCCCGCCATGCCTGCCGCAGCGCAGGCTTCACCACCGGATGCACATCCGCCCCCGTTCGTACGCCGTTCCATACGCGCTCGGTTCACGCTCCGTGCGCGCTCCGTTCGTTCGTCCGTCCCGCCGGTGCCGAGTCCGGCGGGATCCATCTCGTACGGCATCAGAATGCACGTCCGCGTCGTGCGGCGGAAAAGGTTGTCCACAGGTGTGGGGTATTAGTCGTCCAAATGAGGCGCCCCATATTGTCGATCAGGCCAGGGCCGTTCGGACGGCCGTCCCCGAACCGACCGGGGGCGGGACTTCCCCTGCTCCAGCGGGTAACGTCGGGGCGTGTCCGCCGACCGACCGCTCCGTGCCGGGAGCCAGCAGCGCAGCACGACCGCCCAGCCGCCCCACCACTCCGCGACGAGCGCGGTCGAGGTCCGCCGCAGCGCCAGGCGCCGCAGAACGGTCTCCGCTTACCGGGACGGCGACCGGACCGTGGTGCTCATCCCGGCCCGGATGTCCGAGGCGGAGGAGCAGCGCTGGGTGACGCTGATGCTGGACAAGCTCGCCGCCCAGGAGAGCAAGCGGACACTCGGCGACGGGGAGCTCGCCGAACGCGCCCGGCGGCTGTCCGAGCAGTACCTGGACGGCCGCGCTCGCCCGGCGTCGGTGCGCTGGGTCACCAACCAGAACACCCGCTGGGGATCCTGCACCCCCGCGGAGGGCAGCATCCGCCTCTCGCACCGGCTCAAGGGCATGCCGGAGTACGTCGTGGACTACGTGCTCCTCCACGAACTGGCCCACCTCCTCGTGCCCGGCCACGGGCCCCGCTTCTGGCGGCTCCTGGAGTCGTACCCGCGCACCGAGCGGGCGCGCGGTTACCTGGAGGGCGTGGTCGCCGCGGACCGTCTGCCCCATCTCCCTGCCGCCCGCGACGAGTGAGTCCCGCCGATCCTGTACCGAACCCGTCCCGGCTTGGCTCAATGTCGCCGCAAGCGGTTAGCCTGGCGCGACGCAATCGCATTTCGTCGGGATGGGGGACGGTCGTTACGCATGGCCAGGGAATTCCAACGCGGCCACAAGGCCAAGATCAGTGACCTGACACCGGGGACCGATCTGTACGTGGGTGTGCAGATCTCCGCTCCCGGACTGTCCTTCGACATCAGCTGCTTCGGTCTCGACGCCAACGAGCAGCTCTCGGACGACCGTTACTTCGTCTTCTTCAACCAGCCGAAAACACCCGAGGAGTCCGTCCAACTGCTCGGCTCGCAGGCCGGCGACACGGAGTCGTTCCGCGTCACGCTGGACCGGGTTCCGGCGCACATCCACAAGCTGTCGTTCACCGCGACGGTCGACGGCGCCGGCCAGATGTCGCAGATCGGCCCCGGTTACCTCCGGATCGTGGCGGGCGGGGAGGAGGTCGTCCGGTACTCCTTCACCGGCTCGGAGTTCTCCACCGAGCGCGCCGTGATGCTGGGCGACTTCTACCTCAAGGACGTATGGCGGTTCGCGGCCGTCGGCCAGGGCTTCGACGGCGGCCTCGACGCGCTGCTGAAGAACTTCGGCGGTGAGGTGGCCGAGGAGGAGCCGGCTGTGCAGCAGCCGCAGCAGGGCGTGCCCGGGTTCGCCCCGCCGGCCGCTCCCGCTCCCGTCCCGTCGTTCGGTGTCCCCGCAGGTCCCCCGGCCCCGCAGGCTCCCCAGACGCCGCAGCCCGGGCCCGCGTTCGGCGCGCCGGCGGCTCCCGCACCCACCGCGGTGAACCCGCAGATGCACGCGGCGCCGACGATCGCGGCCCCGATGACGCCGCCCGCCGGCACGGTACCGCCCCAGGCGCCACCGTCCCCGTACGGACAGCCCCCGCAGCAGCCGCAGTTCGGGCAGGTTCCGGGCCCGTCGCCGGTCCAGATGCCCGGAGCGCCGGCCCCCTACGGGCAGCAGCCCGCAGCTCCGTACGGTCAGCCCGGGGCGCCCCAGGGCGTCCCGCAGACCGGCGCGGGCCTCCAGGCGGCCCTCCAGCCCTACAAGGAACTGCCCACCGGTCAGCGGTGGACCCCGCAGAACCAGCAGCTCATGCGCGTCGACCTGGGCATGGGCGGCACGCCCGTGCTCGCCCGCCAGGGCAGCATGGTCATGTACCAGGGCAAGGTCGACTTCGGCTACAAGGGCGCCGGCTTCTCCGGCCGGATCGTCGGCAACGCCACGGGCCAGGAGATGCAGCTGATGCGCTGCAGCGGCCGCGGCCAGGTCTTCCTCGCCGAGGAGGGCGCGCATCTGCACCCCATCGAGCTGCAGGGGGACGCGATCTGCGTCTCCGCGGAGAACGTGCTCGCCTTCGACGAGTCGCTGCAGTACGAGGTCCGCCGCATCGAGGGACACGGCATCCCCGGCGGGGCGCTGTTCACGATGCAGTTCCAGGGCACCGGCACGGTCGTCGTCAAGACCCACGGCATCCCGGTGGTCCTCCCGGTCACGCCCACCACGTTCGCCGACTCCAACGCCGTCGTGGCCTGGTCGGCGACCTCCCAGGTGATCCTCTCCAGCCAGGTGCGACTGCGTCGCAACGCCTACCCGGGCCACAGCGGGGAGACCGTGAACCTCCAGTTCCGGGGCGCCCCCGGCAACTTCATCGTCGTCCAGCCCTACGAGGTCTGAGGGAGCCCGGAGAATGAACCAGCAACTCGCGGGCTTTGCCCCGACACCCGTGGTGGCCCGGATGGAGAACCACGGCAGCACGATGCTCAAGGTCGCGATGGCCTCGGGCCAGGACCTGTTCGCGCGTGCCGGCTCGATGGTCGCCTACGAGGGCTTCGTCCAGTACGAGCCGAACCCGGCCGCCGTACGGCAGGTCGCCGGCCAGTGGGTCACCGGCGAGGGCACGCCCATCATGAAGTGTTCCGGTGACGGGCTGCTCTACCTCGCCGACTACGGCGCGGACGTCGTGGTCGTCAACCTCGACAACGACTCGATCTCGGTCAACGGCACCAACCTGCTCGCCTTCGACGCGCATCTGCAGTGGGGCGTCGAGCGGGTCAAGGGCCTCGCCAAGTTCGCAGGCCAGGGGCTGTGGAACGTCACGGTCGCGGGCACCGGATGGGTCGCGATCACCTCGCGCGGCACACCGATCGTCGTCGACTGCGGCCGCGGCGAGGACGAGACCTACGTCGACCCGGACGCCCTCGTCGCCTGGTCGCCGAACCTGAAGGTGAAGGGCAAGCGCAGCTTCAAGGCCTCCTCCCTCATCGGGCGGGGCAGCGGGGAGGCCTACCAGATGGCCTTCTCGGGCCAGGGCATGGTCGTCGTACAGCCGAGTGAGGACAGCACCGACCGACTGCGGGTCCGGGGCTGAGGGGGAGCGAGAACACATCATGCAGAGCCCGCTTTTCAGCCACGCGGAACAGCAGTCCCAGGAGCGCTACGTCGTCCAGAACCCGCAGCTCCTGCGGGTCGCGCTCACCGGACACGACGACATCCTCGCCCGCAAGGGCGCGATGGTCGCCTACCAGGGACTGATCGACTTCGACGGCGAGTACGAGTCGAGGAACCAGCGCGACGCCCGTACGCGCACCGGCGAGGGCCTCGACCTGATGCGCTGCTCGGGGCAGGGCACGGTCTACTTCGCCAACCTCGCCCAGTACGTCCACGTGGTGGACGTCGATCAGGACGGCATGACGGTCGACAGCGCCTACGTGCTGGCGCTGGACTCCACGCTGCACACGGAGGTCATCGCCGTGGACAGCCAGTACGGCATCTCCGGTTCCGGGAAGTACCAGCTCAACATCTCGGGGCGGGGCAAGGTCGCGCTGATGACCTCGGGACAGCCGCTCATGATGCAGGTCACCCCGGACAAGTACGTCAACGTGGACGCCGACGCGATCGTCGCCTGGTCGTCCTCGCTGCGGGTGCAGATGCAGGCTCAGACCCACTCCACCGGCGTCTGGCGGCGGCGGGGCAGCACGGGGGAGGGCTGGGAACTGAGCTTCCTCGGCCAGGGGTTCGCCCTCGTCCAGCCCAGTGAGGTCCTGCCGCCGCAGCACGCCCAGGTCGGTCAGGGTGCTCGGGCCCAGTTCGGTATGGGCCAGCACGGGTCCCACAGCCAGAACCAGAACAACGTCTGGAACTGAGCACGGCGACCGGCCGGAGCGGTCCGCGAGGGCGACGGCCCCGGCCGGTCGGACATCGATCCGTCCGGTCTCGGTCCGTCCCGTCTCGGTCCCGTGGCTGCCGGTCGTATCCCGACCTGCCCGGGCCGCGGCGCGCTCGCGGACCGGTACCGCGCCGTCCCGCTCCCCGGCCCCGGGGGAGCGGTACGGCGGGCAGACGGTCTCCGGAGGCCGGGCCCTGGTCAGAGCCGGGCCCGGGTCCGCTCCAGGAGGCGTACGACCGACGCGTCGGCGACGCTCGCCACCTCCTCGTAGCCGAACCACCGCAGATCGAGCGACTCGTCACTGATCGCCGGAGCCGCGCCGGGCGCCGCCAGCGCCGCGTACTGCACGTCCAGGTGCCAGTGGCACGGCGCCGGGATCGCATGCCGGTCCAGCGTCACGGGGCCGCCCGGCAGCAGGGTCAGCCCGGGGATGCCCGACTCCTCGGTCGCCTCGCGCAGTGCCGCGTCCGCGAGCGTGGCGTCCCCCGGCTCGCAGTGGCCGCCCATCTGGAGCCACATGCCCAGCTTCCTGTGCAGGGTCAGCAGCACCCGCTCCTGCGCCGGGTCCACGACCAGAGCGCTGGCCGTGAGATGGCCGGCGTCGCACGCCTTCCACATGCCGTCGGGATGGTTCGCCAGATGGTCCAGGTACGTCCGGCGCAGCGCTTCCCCGCCGTCGTACTCCTCGAGTACACGGACGGCGTCGTGGTACAGGCTCACTTGTCGGTGTCGTCCCCGTCCCGGCCCTCGGCCGCCTCGCCGAGCATCTTGTCGAGCTCCGAGAAGTCGAGCTGCTCACGGTGGACGAACCCGTCCGGATCATCGAGGTCGGTGGCCGTCGGCAGCATGTCCGGGTGCGCCCAGAGGCCGTCGCGGCCGTCCATGCCGCGGGCGTCGGTGAGCGAAGCCCACAGCCGGGAGGCGTCCCGCAGCCGGCGCGGACGCAGCTGGAGCCCGATGAGCGTGGCGAACGTCTGCTCGGCGGGGCCGCCCGAGGCGCGGCGCCGGCGAAGGGTCTCGCGCAGGGCGCCCGCCGACGTCAGCCTGTTCTTGGCCGCGTCGTGCACCACGGCGTCCACCCACCCCTCCACCAGAGCGAGCGCGGTCTCGAGACGGGCCAGCGCGGCCTTCTGCTCGGGGGTCTCCTCCGGCTGGAACATGCCCTGCTGGAGGGCCTCCTGCACCTGCTCGGGGTGCGCGGGGTCGAACTGCCCCACCACGTCCTCGAGCTTGGACGTGTCGACCTTGATCCCGCGTGCGTACCCCTCGACCGCGCCGAAGAGGTGCGAGCGCAGCCACGGAACGTGGGCGAAGAGCCGCTGGTGGGCGGCCTCGCGCAGCGCCAGGTACAGCCGGATCTCGTCCTTGGGGACGCCCAGGTCCCTGCCGAACGCCTCGATGTTCAGCGGGAGGAGCGCGGCCTTCCCGGCCGGACCCAGCGGCAGGCCGATGTCCGTCGAGCCCACGACCTCGCCCGCCAGCACGCCGATGGCCTGGCCGATCTGCTGGCCGAACATGGCGCCGCCCATGGAGCGCATCATGCCGATCAGCGGTCCGGCCATGGCCTGCATCTCCTCGGGCAGCACATCGCCCATGGCGACGCCGACGCGCTCGGCGACGGGGTCGACGAGCTGCTGCCACGCCGGAAGCGTCGCCTCGACCCACTCCGCGCGGCTCCACGCCACGGCGCTGCCGGCGCCGGAGGGCAGGGACGTCGCACCGTCGAGCCACAGATCGGCGAGGCGTACGGCCTCCTCGACCGCGGCACGCTCACCGGGGCCGACGCTGGAGTCCTTCGTGCCCCCCTGCGTGCCCTGGGAGACCGTCTGGCGGGCGATCTGCTTCGCCATGTCCCAGTTCACCGGACCGCCCTCGTAGCTCAGCATCTGGCCGAGCTGCTGGAAGGCCGCTCCGAGGTCGGTCGGGTTCAGCGAGCCGAACATCGCGGCGAACGGATTGTCACCGCCCGGGCCGCCCGGGAACCCGAACCCGAAGGGGTTGGCCGGGCCGCCCTGGCCGCCGGAGCCCTGCCCACCTCCGGCGGGGTCCTTCTTCTTGCCCTCGTCGCCGTTCTCCGGCTCCTCCGGCGGAAGGCCGAATCCGAATGGGGTGTCACTCACGGGTTTCCTCGGCTCGTAGGGCCACCGGCTTCCCGCCGGCGGCGTATGCCCGACATCACCACCAGCCTAAGCGGCGCCCGGCCGGCGGCGGAGGCGTCGACATGTGAAGCCGGACATGGACTGGATGCTCCACTGGCTCACGGCCTGCGGCAGGATGGACGCCACCTCGTACGTACACGTCTGTCCGCGCACGTACTGAAGACAACCGCTGGAGACGCCCGGTGAGTTCCCCAGATCCGCAGGTTCGCGCTACGCGAAACCCCTCGACCCCGGTCACGGGACGCGGCCCCGTGGTCGCGGTGACCGGCGCCGCCTCCGGCGTCGGTGACCTGCTGACCAGGCGCCTCGTCGCGTCGGACGACATCGGCCGGGTCATCGCGATCGACGAGCGCCGGGGCGACGTGCCCGAGGCGCACTGGCACGTCCTGGACGTGCGTGATCCGGCGATCGCCGAGAAGTTCCGCGGCGCCGACGTCGTCGTGCACCTGGCGCTCGACCTGGACCTCGAGACCGACACGGCGGCACGGACCGCGTACAACGTACGCGGTACCCAGACCGTGCTCACGGCCGCCGCGGCCGCGGGCGTCCACCGGGTCGTGCTGTGCACCTCGGCGATGGTCTACGGGGCGCTGCCCGACAACGACGTCCCGCTCTCGGAGGACGCGGAGCTGCGCGCCACGGCGGAGGCCACGGGGGTCGGCGACCTCCTGGAGATCGAGCGCCTGGGCCGCCGCGCCCCCCGCGCGCATCCCGGCCTGAACGTCACGGTCGCCAGGCCCGCCGTGCTGGTCGGCGGCACCGACACGGCGCTCACCCGCTACTTCGAGTCGCCGAGGCTCCTCGTCGTCGCAGGATCCCGCCCCACCTGGCAGTTCTGCCATGTCGAGGACCTGGTGAGCGCGCTGGAGTACGCCGCCCTGGAGAAGGTCGACGGGGAGTTCGCGGTCGGCTGCGACGGCTGGCTGGAGCAGGAGGAGATCGAGGAGCTCAGCGGCATCCGGCGCATGGAGCTGCCCTCGGCGGTCGCCCTCGGGGCCGCGGCGCGGCTGCACCGGATCGGCCTCACCCCCTCGCCGGCGGGCGACCTCGCGTACACCATGCATCCGTGGGTCGTCAGCGTCGGCAGGCTGCACGACGCCGGCTGGCGTCCCCAGTGGACCAACGAGGAGGTGCTCGCCGCGCTGCTGGAGGAGGTCCAGGGCAGGCACACCGTCGCGGGCCGCCGTCTCGGCCGCAAGGACGCCACCGCCGCGGCGGGCGCCGCGGGCGCGACCGTCGCCCTGCTGGGCACGGCGGCCCTGGTACGCCGCGCCCGCAAGCGCCGGGGGCTCTAGCTAGTGCCGCGTCAGGCGACGTTCGCCCCGTCGCGGCGTCCGGCACGGCGACTCGCGGCGTTGCCGGATCGACCTCGTACTGGACGTACTTGGATGACTCCGACAACGCAGCGAGCGTGCGTGCCCGGCGTCGCGGGCCAGGAGGGACTTTCGCAACACGCCCTAGCCGGTGCCGCCCCGCGGGCCGGGCGTCTCCCGAGTAACGGGCTCCTCCTGTAGAAGGCTCCAACCCCCGTCGCCGCCCGCCGGTCGAAAGCGCTATTCCGCCTTGTCGGCGGTGTACGGCACGATGGCTGCATGGGACGCACGAACGATCACCCGGGCGAGCAGGCGGCGGAGGACCCGATCCGGCTGCTGGCGATCAGGGACACCCCGCTCTCCGTCGACGAGGTGTTCCGCGCCGTGGGCGACGCGGCTGCCGGTGGCACGGCGCTCTTCGTGGGCACGGTGCGCAACCACGACGGCGGCGCGGACGTCGACGCGCTGGGCTATTCGTGCCACCCCACCGCCGGGGCCGAGATGCGCCGTGTCGCGGAGAAGGTCGTCGCCGAACACCCCGTCCGGGCCCTGGCGGCCGTCCACCGCGTCGGCGACCTGGAGATCGGGGACCTGGCCGTGGTCGTCGCCGTCTCGTGCCCGCACCGGGGGGAGGCGTTCGAGGCGTGCCGGAAGCTGATCGACGACCTCAAGCACGAGGTCCCGATCTGGAAGCACCAGCAGTTCTCGGACGGCACGGAGGAGTGGGTCGGCGCGTAACCGCGCCGTTCAGCGGCCCCGGGCCCGATTTGCGTAACCACCCCCCTGGCACGAGCGTTGAAGCGGCAAACGGTTAATCTGCTGATCGGTCGGCTGTACGGGCAGTTGTTCCAGCTCATGGGGTAGGGAGGTCGTGATGGCGGCACTCGCTTGGTTGCTGATTCCGCTTTTCGCTGCCATCGGCGCGGCGATATGGGGAAGCTGGGCATCGAGGAACCGGACCACCGGCGATGTCGCGGAACTCGCCGGCTACGCACGGTTCCGGGACGCGATGGAGAGGTCCCGTTCCGGGACGGACGCCGTCTGACGCCACCGGTCCTCGGGGGCCTCGTCGGCCGCCCCGTGGCGAGTCCGCGACGGGCCCCGTACGGACCGGCCCGACGGGTGCACTGACGGACCGGTCCCGTACTGTCGTTCCATGCCACGCCGCACAGCGACGATGCTCGCCTCCACCCTGGTCCTCATCGTGCTGCTCTGCGTAGGCGTGCTCATGACCCCGCCCTACTCGGAGATGACACCCGGTCCCACCGTGAACACCCTCGGTGACTCCGGTGGCGAGCCGGTGCTGCAGATCTCCGGCCGCAAGACCCATCCGACCTCCGGACACCTCAACATGACGACGGTCCGGGTCACGGGCGCGGACTACCGGATGAACCTGGCCGAGGTCGTATACGGCTGGCTGGCCCATGACAACGTCGTGGTGCCGCACGAGACGCTCTATCCGGACGGCAAGACCGAGGAGCAGTCGAACCAGGAGAACGCGGAGGAGTTCAGCCAGTCCCAGGAGAGCGCCAAGGTCGCGGCCCTGCGCGAGCTGGGGATCCCGGTGGAGTCCCGTGTCGTCGTCTCCTCGGTCCGCAAGGACAGCCCGGCGCAGGGCACGCTGCACGCGGGCGATGTGATCAAGGCCGTCGACGGCACGCCGGTGAAGAAGCCGGACGACGTCTCCAAAGCCGTCGTCAAGCACGAACCCGGCGACAAGGTGACCTTCACGATCGTCCCGGCCAAGGAGGCGGCCGCGGCCGAGAAGGCCGGCAAGGAGCCGACGGGATCCCAGGACGTGCAGGTCGGAACGGTGCGTTCGAAGCAGGCCAAGCGCACGATCGTGGGCATCACGGCCGGTACGGACCACACCTTCCCCTTCGCCATCGACATCAAGCTGGCGGACGTGGGCGGCCCGAGCGCCGGGCTGATGTTCGCGCTCGGCATCGTCGACAAGCTCACCCCGACCGACCTCACGGGGGGCAAGTTCATCGCCGGCACGGGCACGATCGACGACCGGGGCGTGGTCGGCCCCATCGGCGGCATCGAGATGAAGCTCGTCGGTGCGCGGAACGCGGGTGCGGAGTACTTCCTGACGCCCAGCGACAACTGCGCCGCGGCCGCCTCTGACATCCCCGAGGGTCTGACGCTGGTCAGGGTGAAGACCATCGACGACGCGACGAAGTCCCTGGAGAAGATCCGCAGCGGGAGGACCGCCGGTCTGCCCAGTTGCTCCAAGAGCTGAGAAGGGCCCCTGGAACTCGCCCGGGGGACGGGGCCCCGCGGACCGGGTTCCGCGGGGACGGAACGCGCAAGGACGGGAAGGACGGAGGGGACGTGCCGCGACCGCGGCGCGCCCCCTCCGCGCTGCTACGCCTCGAACGTGGCCGAGAGGGCGTCCGCCAGCCCCGGCACCAGGTCCGCACCGGTCAGCACCTCGGTTGCGGAGTCCTTCTCCCGCAGCCGCAGTGCCGACTCACGGGCGCCGTCCCGCAGCACCGCCACGGTCATCCGGACTTCCTGGCGGTCCGGATGCGCGGCCACCCACTGGGCCAGGCCCGCCTCGTCGAGTCCCTCGGGGACGGAGGTCTCCGCCGACGGCGGCAGCATCAGTCGCTCCACGGTGAGTGCGCATCCCGCCACTGCGTCGGGCCAGGCGATCGTTCCGAGGAACTCGTCGAGCGGGGCGCCCGAGGGGATCTCGTCCTGCTCGACCGGGGTCAGCGGAGCGGCCGCGTCCCCGTCGTCGAGACCGAGCTGGGCGGCGAGGCCCGGCTCCTGGGTGCGCAGCTGTGCGGTGTCGACGAGGGCGAAGAGCCGGGCCGGCTGGTCCCAGCCGAGGCCGGACGCGTACTCGTCGATTTCGAGCACCGCGCGGGTCAGCGGGCTCGCGGCCATCGGGGGGCCGCCGGGGGAAACGTTGGACATGCTCAATATCCTGCCTCCTTCGGCCCCGGAGTCGGGAACTAGGTAAAGCCTCAGTAAGTTGCATGAGTGGGCTCTACGATCGCGTGGGCCTACCGCACAGGGTGCCGGACACATGGGACGGCACCCGGAAAACGCATAACACGACCGCGAACTTCGAGGGGCGCACGTTGGCTTTCCAGATGCCGGACCGCGGCGGAGGCCCGACAGGGCCACGGATCAGAGTGGGCCGGCCGTCCCGGCGCGTACGGACGCTGCTGATGACGCTCGGCGTGCTGGCCGTGCTCGCCATGGCCTTTGTCATGTTCGCCGGGTTCTGGACCGACTGGCTCTGGTACCGCTCGGTGAAGTACTCGTCGGTGTTCACCACGACCCTCTGGACCAAGATCGGTCTGTTCGCGGTCTTCGGCCTGCTGATGGCCGCCGCGGTCGGGTTGAACATCTGGCTGGCGCACCGGCTGCGGCCGCCGCTGAGCGCGATGTCGCTCGAGCAGCAGAGCCTCGACCGGTACCGGATGGGCATCGCTCCGTACAAGAAGTGGGTGCTCCTCGGGGTCACCGCGCTCGTCGGGCTGATCGCCGGAGCGTCCGCGTCCTCCCAGTGGCGCACGTGGCTGATGTGGGTCAACGGCGTGCCGTTCGGCCAGAAGGACCCCCAGTTCGGGATGGACGTGGCGTTCTACGCCTTCGACCTCCCCTGGTACCGGTTCCTGCTGGGCTTCGGCTTCGCCGCGGCCGTGCTCTCCCTGATCGCCGCGGTCCTCACCCACTACCTCTACGGCGGGCTGCGCGTCACCAGCCCCGGGGCGCGGGCCACCGCAGCGGCCACCGGCCATCTGTCGGTGCTGCTCGGCTTCTTCGTCGCGCTCAAGGCCGTGGCGTACTGGCTGGACCGCTACGGCCTGGCCGTGAAGTCCAGTGACTTCAAGGCCGCGGGCAACTGGACGGGCCTGCGGTACGTGGACGCGAACGCGTATCTGCCCGCGAAGACGATCCTGTTCTGCATCGCCGTCATCTGCGCCGTGCTGTTCTTCGCGACGCTGTGGCGGCGTACCTGGCAGCTGCCGGTGATCGGCTTCGGGCTGATGGTGCTCTCGGCCATCCTCATCGGCGGCCTGTACCCGGCCATCGTGCAGAAGTTCCAGGTCCAGCCGAACGAGCAGGCCAAGGAATCCCCGTACATCAAGAAGAACATCGATGCCACGCGCAAGGCCTACGGCATCGACGCGGCGAAGTCCGAGAACTACGGGGGCAAGGGCGACCGGAAGCGGAAGGCCGAGCAGCGCGAGCAGGCCGCCACGGCCGCAAGCTACCGGCTCGTCGACTCGAACATCGTCTCGCCCGCCTTCCAGCAGCTCCAGCAGGAGCGTAAGTACTACCAGTTCCCGGCGACCCTCGACGTGGACCGGTACACCGGCCCCGACGGCAAGCCGCAGGACACGGTCATCGGTCTGCGCGAGCTCAACATCAAGGGCATTCCCAAGCGCAACTGGATCAACGACCACTTCACCTACACCCACGGCTACGGCGCGATCGCGGCCAAGGGCACGAACACGATCACCAACGAGGACCAGGGCACGGTCGGCGCCCCGGACTTCATCGAGTCCGGCCTGCCCACCGAGGGCCAGCTCGGCACGTACGAGCAGCGGGTCTACTACGGCGAGAAGACCGAGCAGTACTCGATCGTCGGCGGCCCGCAGAAGGAACTGGACTACGAGAAGAACGGTGAGGTGACCACCAGCTTCAAGGGCAAGAGCGGGGTCGACCTTTCCGGGCCGTTCAACCGGGCCGCGTACGCGGTGGCGTTCAGCGAGCCGCAGATCCTCTACTCCGGGGCGATCGGCGACGGTTCGCGGATCCTCTACAACCGCACGCCCAAGGAGCGCGTCGAGGCGGTGGCCCCGTGGCTCACCATCGACGGGGACGCCTATCCGGCGGTGGTCGACGGCCGTATCAAGTGGGTCGTCGACGCCTACACCACGACGAACGGGTACCCCTACGCGTCGCGCACGACGCTCGGGGACACCACGGCCGACTCGCTGACCGACAGCCAGCGGGCCGTCGTCGCGCAGCAGAACCAGGTGAACTACATCCGCAACTCGGTGAAGGCCACCGTCGACGCCTACGACGGCACGGTCGACCTGTACCAGTGGGACACCGAGGACCCGGTCCTGAAGACCTGGATGAAGGCCTTCCCGGACACGGTCAAGGCGAAGAACGAGATCGCGCCGGACCTGCTGGCCCACCTCCGGTACCCGCAGGACATGTTCAAGGTCCAGCGCGAGCTGCTCACGCGGTACCACGTGACCGACCCCGAGCAGTTCTACACGGGCAGTGACGCCTGGCAGGTGCCGAACGACCCGACGCAGAAGGACGGCAGCGCGGTCCCGCCGTACTACCTGAGCCTGAAGATGCCGGGCGAGCAGGAGCAGAAGTTCTCGCTGACGACGACGTTCACGCCCAGCGGACGCCCCAACCTGGGCGCGTTCATGGCCGTCGACGCCGACGCGAACAGCAAGGGGTACGGCTCGATCAGACTGTTGAGGGTGACCTCGACCGTGCAGGGCCCCTCGCAGGTGCAGAGCGAGCTCAACAGTGTTCCGGAGGTCGCGACGTTCGTCCGTGACCTGCGGGGCACCGACTCCGAGATCGACTACGGCAACCTGCTCACGGTCCCGCTGGACGGAGGCTTCCTGTACGTCGAGCCGGTGTACGCCCGAGGCGGTGCCGCCAACTACCCGCTGCTGAAGAAGGTGGCGGTGTCCTACGGCGGCAAGCCGGTCTTCAAGGACAGCCTGGCGGAGGCGCTGAACGCGGTGTTCGGAGTGGAGGGCGCCGAGCCGCCGCCCACGACGCAGCCGCCGACGGAGCCCGGTGACACCACACCCCAGCCGCCGGCGACGGGCAGCGCGGCGCTGAAGCAGGCCATCGCGGACGCCCAGAAGGCGTACGAGGCGGGCCAGGAGGCGCTCAAGAAGAACGACTGGACGGCGTACGGCAAGGCCCAGGCGGATCTCCAGGCGGCGCTCGAACGGGCGGCGGCGGCACAGTCGCAGGCCCCCGGCGCACCGTCGGGTAAACCCGGAGGCTGACCGAACGGGTGGTTTGCCGGACAGGCTCCACCCCGCACCGTGGTACTGTAGGTACACAACGACGCGGGGTGGAGCAGCTCGGTAGCTCGCTGGGCTCATAACCCAGAGGTCGCAGGTTCAAATCCTGTCCCCGCTACTGAGATCGAGGGCCCGGATCCATCAGGATCCGGGCCCTCGACGTGTGTCAACGGCGGTTGTTCCCGAAGTGTGTCCCGTTTGGGGCGAGTTGAGTCCGGCGTCCTGAGGTGGCGGGTGTTTGACTTGTCTCTCTGTGGGCATGTCGACAAAACGCTGAAGTGACCTCACTGGCTGCGGTATACCAGGTGTACGCGGGTTGCGGGTGGTGCGACGATGGAATTTATGGGGGACGGGACAACGCTGTTGGAAACGGGGCGGTTTGTGCACGAGCACGCCGCCACCGCGGTGGCCGCGGTGGCCGCGGCCGATGCGATGGCGATCGACGCCGTCGACCCGCTCGAGTCCCTGACCGCGGTGGAACCCCTGCCCGTGACGGACATCGAGGCGGAGGCCGAGGCCCGGCACCGCCGTGCCGCCGAGGCGGGGGACGCGGCGTCCATGAGCGTCCTCGGGGCGATGCTCCTGCGCCGGGGTGACCTGGACGGGGCGGAGCCGCATCTGCGCGCTGCCACCGCCGAGGGCGACCGCGCCGCCGCGAACAACCTGGGTGTGCTGCTGCACCAGCGCGGCTACGCCGACGAGGCGGCGGGCTGGTGGCGGATCGCGGCGGTCGCCGGTTCCGCGGCGGCGGCACATGCGCTCGGCCGGCACTTCCGGGAGCGGGGCGACGAGCCGGCCGCCGAGTACTGGCTGCGTCAGTCCGCCGAGCAGGGGCACGCCCTCGGCGCCTACGCCCTGGCCGACCTGCTGGAACACCGCAGCGAGCAGGGCGCCGAGCGCTGGCTGCGCGCGGCCGCCGAGCAGGGGCACCGTGAGGCCGCCTACCGGCTGGCGCGCGTGCTGGAGCGGCGGTCCCCGGACGGGGCCCGCCGCCTACCGGCTGGCGCGCGTGCTGGAGCGGCGGTCCCCGGACGGGGCCCCTCCCCGGGCCCGCCGACCTGCCAACGCGGCGACGTGACGGTCAAGGACAGGGGCGGCCCCGTCGAGGAGGCCGTGGAATCCGGCACGGCCGGCCGCACGGGTGCGGCCCAGGACGCGCAGAAGGCGAAGGGCGCTGACCGGCCCAAGCACGCGAACAGGTCCAAGCACGTGGAAGCGGGCGGCCGCGCCGCCGAGGCGGTCCGTGTTCCCGCCGCCCGCGCCGCCGAGCCTTTCGCGGCGACCGCGCCGGTGGTGCCGTCCGGCACCGCCGAGGACGCGGTACCCGGTGCGTCCGGGCATCCGGACGAGGCGGAGCAGTGGTACCGGCAGGCGGCCGCCCGCGGGCACCGCCGGGCCGCGCTGCACCTCGGCGGCATCCTGGAGCGTCGGGGCGAGCTGAAGGAGGCCGCGCGCTGGTACCTCACGTCAGCCAAGGACGGGGAGGCGCGTGCCGCCTGCGCGCTGGGATTCCTGCTGAAGGACGCCGGCGACGAGGAGAGCGCCGCCGTGTGGTGGCTGCGGGCCGCCCAGGAAGGCGACGGCAACGCTGCCAACGCGCTGGGTGCGCTGCACGCTGCACGCGGTGAGCAGCAGTCCGCCGAGCGCTGGTACCGCGCAGCGATGGACGCGGGCGATGTGAACGGGGCGTACAACCTCGGTCTGCTGTGCGCGGCCCAGAGCCGCACCGGCCAGGCCGAGCAGTGGTACCGCCGCGCGGCCTACGCCGGGCACCGCGAGGCCGCCAACGCGCTCGCCGTCCTGCTGCTGCAGGCCGGGGACCCGGTGGGTGCCGAGCCCTGGTTCTCGAAGGCCGCGGAGGCGGGCAGTGTCGACGCCGCGTTCAACCTCGGCATCCTGTACGCCGGCCGGGACGAGGACCGTACGGCGCTGCGCTGGTACGAGCGGGCTGCCGCGGCCGGGCACACCGAGGCAGCCCTGCAGGTCGGGATCGCCTGTCTGCGCGACGGCGACGAGCAGGCGGCCGAGCGTCATCTGCGCTGTGCCGCGGGCAGCGGAAGCGCCGAGGCGGCGTTCCGGCTCGCGACTCTGCTCGACGCGCGCCAGCCGCCGCCGGGCGCGCCCGCGCTCGGTGAGCCCATGAGCGAGAAGACCGAGTGCGAGGAGTGGTACGAGCGCGCCGCCGAGCAGGGGCACCGCCGGGCCCAGGTGCGCATCGGCATGCTCGCCGCGGCCCGTGGCGATGTGGCCGAGGCCGTCCGCTGGTACCGGGAGGCGGCGGAGGCCGGAAGCCGCAACGGCGCGTTCAACCTGGGGCTGCTTCTCGCCCGCGAGGGCAACGAGCGCGAGGCCGCCCTGTGGTGGGCCCGCGCCGCCCGCGCCGGGCACGGACGCGCCGCGCTCCGTCTCGCCCTGCTGGCCGCGCGCCGGGGCGAGCTCGCCGAGGGGCAGCGCTGGTGTGCCCGCGCGGTGGAGCTGGGGCCCGCCGAGGTCGCCGACCGGG
Source organism: Streptomyces marianii (assembly GCF_005795905.1). Taxonomy (NCBI): domain Bacteria; kingdom Bacillati; phylum Actinomycetota; class Actinomycetes; order Kitasatosporales; family Streptomycetaceae; genus Streptomyces; species Streptomyces marianii. The sequence goes on along the minus strand of NZ_VAWE01000001.1, from coordinate 2,837,402 downwards.
CGGCTGCGCTGCGTGAGGCACTGCACCAGGAGCTCACGGCCTGAGGGAGGACGCGTCACCCCGCTCACCAGCCCGAACGGCTGACGGATATGGATTTGCTCTGGTCCGCGGGGTGACGTACTGTTGGGTTCACCGACGCGGGGTGGAGCAGCTCGGTAGCTCGCTGGGCTCATAACCCAGAGGTCGCAGGTTCAAATCCTGTCCCCGCTACTGAAGGCCGATGGCCCGGATCCAGTGGATCCGGGCCATCGGTGTTTTCCGGGCGGTTTCTCGGCAGGGTCGCGGCCAACGGGCGGAAGCGGTGGAGTTGAAGGGCCCCGGCGCGGGGTGGCCGGACAGCGGGACCGCCCGGAGGGTCGAGGGAAGAGCAAAGGGCGGACCGTGGGACGGCCCGCCCCTGGGGGTCTCGGGCACCCGCCCTCGTGATCAACCCCGCGTGATCAGCTCCGCGGGCCGGCGCTAGGCGCTCGCGCAGTTCGGGCAGATGCCCCGGTACGTGACCTCGACGTCCGAGATCGTGAAGCCGAACCGCTGCGAGTCGGGCAGGTCCGAGAGCGGATTGCCGCCGGGGTGAACGTCGCGGATCGCACCGCAACGCGCGCAGACCAGGTGCTGGTGCGGACGGTGGGCGTTCGGGTCGTACCGCTTGGCGCGGTGGTCCGTGGCCACTTCCAGGACCTCGCCCAGTGAGACGAGCTCACCCAGTGTGTTGTACACCGTGGCCCGGGAGATCTCCGGCAGCCGCTCGACGGCACGTGCGTGCACCTCGTCGGCGGTCAGATGGACGTGCTCGCCGTCGAGGACCTCGGCCACGACGCGCCGCTGCGCGGTCATACGCCAGCCGCGTCCGCGCAGTCGTTCCAAGAGGTCGCTCATGTGTATCAGCCTAACAGTCGGGGGAGCTGGTCCCGAACGGATGTGAGTTTGGATGGTTGCTTGACTTAGACAATGTCCATTGTAGGATCGGGAACATCATTGGCCAAGGACAGGACTGGCCGGGAATGACGCAGTTTTCGCAGGAGGCGCACGTGACGCAGGGACCGCTCACCACGGAGGCCGGCGCGCCGGTCGCCGACAACCAGAACAGCGAGACCGCGGGCCCCGGCGGACCGGTCCTGGTGCAGGACCAGCTGCTGCTCGAGAAGCTCGCGCACTTCAACCGTGAGCGCATCCCCGAGCGGGTGGTCCACGCCCGCGGCGCCGGTGCCTACGGCACGTTCACGGTGACCGCGGACGTCACCCGCTACACCCGGGCGAAGTTCCTCTCCGAGGTCGGCAGGCAGACCGGGACGTTCCTGCGCTTCTCCACCGTGGCGGGCAACCTCGGCGCCGCCGACGCCGTGCGGGACCCCCGCGGTTTCGCGTTGAAGTTCTACACCGAGGAGGGCAACTACGACCTCGTCGGCAACAACACCCCGGTGTTCTTCATCAAGGACGCCGTCAAGTTCCCGGACTTCATCCACACGCAGAAGCGCGATCCGTACACGGGTAGTCAGGAGGCGGACAACGTCTGGGACTTCTGGGGCCTGTCGCCCGAGTCGACCCACCAGGTGACCTGGCTGTTCGGTGACCGCGGGATCCCTGCCTCGTACCGGCACATGAACGGCTACGGCTCGCACACCTACCAGTGGAGCAACGAGGCCGGCGAGGTCTTCTGGGTCAAGTACCACTTCAAGACGGACCAGGGCATCAGGAACCTCACCCAGGCCGAGGCCAACAGGCTCGCGGGCGAGGACCCTGACAACCACCAGCGCGACCTGCGCGAGGCCATCGAGCGCGGTGACTTCCCGTCGTGGACGGTGCAGGTCCAGATCATGCCCGCGGCCGACGCGGCGGCCTACCGGTTCAACCCGTTCGACCTCACCAAGGTGTGGCCGCACGACGACTACCCGCCGCTCGAGATCGGCAGGCTGGAACTCAACCGCAACCCGGAGAACGTCTTCGCCGAGGTCGAGCAGTCCGTCTTCTCGCCGGCGCACTTCGTGCCGGGTATCGGCCCGTCCCCGGACCGGATGCTGCAGGGCCGGCTCTTCGCGTACGGCGACGCCCACCGCTACCGCGTCGGCATCAACGCCGACCACCTGCCGGTGAACCGCCCGCGCGCCACCGAGGCGCGCACGAACTCCCGTGACGGCTTCCTCTACGACGGCCGCCACAAGGGCGCCAAGAACTACGAGCCGAACAGCTTCGGCGGTCCCTTCCAGACGGACCGGCCGCTCTGGGAGCCGGTCCCGGTCTCGGGCCGCACCGGCAACCACGAGGCCCCGTCCCACTCCGAGGACGACGACTTCGTCCAGGCCGGCAACCTCTACCGGCTGATGTCCGAGGACGAGAAGGGCCGTCTGGTCGAGAACCTGGCGGGCTTCATCGCCAAGGTCTCCCGGGACGACATCGCCGAGCGGGCGATCGGCAACTTCCGTCAGGCCGACGGAGACTTCGGCAAGCGGCTGGAGGCCGCGGTCCAGGCCCTGCGCGGCTGACGAGACCAGTACTGGACCGCTTGTCGCGGGAGAGCCGGCCGGACCTTCCCCGGGGAAGGTCCGGCCGGCTCGCGTGTCCGCGTTCAGCCGGCGAGGGTCGTAGCCTGGGCCCGGTGCCGGGCCGGTGCCCAGCAGCGGATGATGTCGCGTACGGAGACGATGCCGACGGGTCCTGCGGCGTCGAGCACGATGAGATGGCGGAAGCCGCCGTGGGTCATGGCGTCCGCGGCCTCGTCGAGGGTCCACGAGGGGGCGGCGAAGACGACGTCGGTGGTGGTGTGGGCGGCGGCGGATTCGTGGTCGGGGTCCTGGCCCGCGCCGAGCGAGATGAGGATGTCGCGTTCGGTGAGGATGCCGAGGCCGCTGGTGTCGGGGTCGAGGACGACGGCCGCCCCGACGCGTCGTGCGGCCATCAGTCGAGCGGCCTGCCTGAGGGTGTGTGCGGGGCCGATGGTGAGGACCACTGTGCTCATGGCGTCACGGACGAGCATGGACGGATCCACCTCCTTGATGAATCCTTCAACGAGAAGGGATTCACAAGTTCACAAATAGGGGGACTCTCAGAGTCGCAGTGATTCGGCGGGGCAACAAGAGGGGGCGCGGCGCCCGAGGGGGGGAGTGCGTGGGTTGTACTGGCCGGTAACCGCTGTGGACGGTCTCGGTTCAGCCCCGGTTGAGGTACTCCAGGAGCTCCCCGTGCAGCAGGCCGTTGGAGGCGGCCGCGTTTCCGCTGTGAGGCCCGTGGACCCCGTCGAGGCCGGTGAACGTGCCGCCCGCCTCCTGTACGACGACCGCCGTCGCCGCCATGTCCCAGAGGGAGAGCTCCGGCTCCGCGCAGATGTCCACCGAACCCTCGGCGACCATCATGTAAGGCCAGAAATCGCCGTACCCGCGGGTCCGCCAGACCGCCCGGGTCAGGTCCAGGAAGCCGTCGAGCCGCCCTCGCTCCTCCCAGCCGCCGAGCGACGAGTAGGCGAACGAGGCGTCGGACAGCTGTGCGACCTTCGAGACGTGCAGCCGTGACGCGGAGGACAGGCTCCGCCCGGTGTAAGCGCCCGCGCCCTTCGCCGCCCACCAGCGGCGCCCCAGCGCGGGGGCCGAGACCACGCCCACGACCGGCTGGTAGCCGCCTTCGCCGGCCTCCATCAGGGAGATCAGCGTCGCCCACACGGGAACTCCGCGGACGTAGTTCTTCGTGCCGTCGATCGGGTCGATGACCCAGCGCCGGGGGCCGGTGCCCTCGATGCCGAACTCCTCGCCGAGGATCGCGTCGCGCGGCCTGGCGCGCTGGAGCTGGTAGCGGATCAGCTCCTCGGCCGCCTTGTCGGCCTCGCTCACCGGAGTCATGTCCGGCTTGGTCTCGACCTTGAGGTCGAGTGCCCTGAACCGGTCCATGGTCGCCGCGTCGGCGGCGTCCGCGAGGACATGGGCGAGACGCAGATCATCGTGGTAGTCGGCCATGTCCGCACTCTATCCCCGGGCCGTCGCCGCCCGTTCGGCCCGTCCGGTCCCGGCCGTCCTGGCCGGAGGGCGCCGGGGTCGCCGCAAGTGCCCTTGACAGCGGGTACCCGGGCGTCAACTCTGAGCGAAGAACCGCGGGGCCCCGGGGCGCCCTGCCCGGGAGGCCCACGATGCCCACAGCGCGCGAGGCGCTGCTGAACGCCGCTCTCACCGCTCTCGCGGGCCGGCCCTGGTCCGCCGTCCGGATGGTCGACGTCGCCTCGGCCGCGAGCGTCTCCCGGCAGACGCTCTACAACGAGTTCGGCAGCAAGGACGGCCTCGCGCGGGCGCTGGTGCGGCGCGAGGCCGACGCCTACCTCAAGGGTGTGGACCGGGTGCTCGCGGAGCGGGCCGGGGACGCGGAGCGGCTGGTCCGCCTGGCCGAGTGGACGGTGGCGGAGGCGTGCGCCCGCCCCCTGCTGCGCGCCCTGCTCACCGGCTTCTGGCACGAGCGGCTCCCCGCGCCGAGGCCCGTCGCCCGGTCCGCCGGAGGTTCGGGCGTCCCCGCCCAGCGGCGCGCGGACGCCGGTCACCCCGCCCCCGGCGAACTGGTCGCCGCGGTACGGGATCGCACGCTCGCCGCGCTGGAGCCGGGCCTCGGCCACCGGACGGACGAGGGGGAGGCCGCCGAGCGCTGCGAGTTGGCGGTGCGGCTGGCGCTCTCCTGCGTGGTCGCGGGCCCGGCCGAAGGGGCGGGGCGGCTGGTCCGTGCGGCTCTCAGTGGGCCGGGCTGGACAGCTGCAGGCCGATGACGCCCGCGATCACCAGCACGATCGAGACGATCTTCAGCGTCGAGGCGACCTCGCCGAGGAAGATCATCCCGTAGATCGCCGTGCCCGAGGCCCCGATCCCCGTCCACACCGCGTAGGCGGGGCCGACGTCGAGTTTGCGCAGGGAGAGCGTCAGCAGTCCGAAGCTGCTCATCGCGAAGACCGCGAACGCGATCGTCGGCCAGAGCCGGGTGAAGCCGTGGGACAGCTTCAGGCAGATCGCGAACCCCGTCTCCAGGAATCCGGCGACGATCACGAGCAGCCACGCCATGGTCAGTGCCTCCCGCGTCCCCAGTTCCGCGCCCAGTGACTGCTTCGTCTCACTTGGTGCGATTATGCACTTGCCGGTAGCGGCCGCCCGCAAACGTGCCCGGGTCAGTCGCCCTCGCGTCGCTCCCGGGTCGCCAGCAGCCGCCTCAGGGAGTACAGGCGTGCGGGATCGGCGTGGCCCTCACCCACCCACGCGTCCAGGGCGCAGTCCGGCTCGTCGTGCGAACACGCGCGCGGACAGCTCTCCGTGCCGGGCTCCAGGTCGGGGAAGGCGTGGATGACCCGGGACGGGTCGACGTGGTGCAGCCCGAAGGACCGTACGCCCGGAGTGTCGATCACCCAGCCGCCGGCGCCCGCCAGCGGCAGGGCCAGGGCGGACGTGGTGGTGTGCCGGCCGCGGCCGGTGACCGCGTTGACATGCCCGGTCGTGCGGCGCTTCTCCTCCGGGACCAGCGCGTTGACCAGTGTGGTCTTCCCGACGCCGGAGTGACCCACGAACGCGGTGATCCGGCCGTCGAGGTGTTCGCGCACCACGTTCGCCGCCTCGCCGGCGTACAACTCGTCGCGCGAGGTCACGACGTACGGGATGTCCAACGCGCCGTACAGGTCCAGCAGCGTCGAAGCCGGGGCCAGGTCCGACTTCGTCAGCACCAGCAGCGGCTCCAGGCCGCCGTCGTACGCGGCGACCAGGCAGCGGTCGATCAGCCGGGGGCGGGGCTCGGGATCGGCGAGCGCCGTCACGATCGCCAGCTGGTCGGCGTTGGCGACGACCACCCGCTCGTACGGATCGTCGTCGTCGGCGGTGCGTCGCAGCACGGAGGCGCGCTCCTCGATCCGCACGATGCGGGCGAGCGTGTCCTTCCGGCCGGACAGATCGCCGACCAGACCCACCCGGTCGCCGACGACGGCGGCCTTGCGGCCCAGTTCGCGGGCCTTCATCGCCATGACGGTGCGGCTGTCCACGAGGCAGGTGAGACGTCCCCGGTCCACGGTCAGGACCATGCCCTCGGCTGCGTCCTCGTGCTTCGGGCGGATGCTCGTACGGGGCCGGTTGCCCTTGCGGTTCGGGCGGACCCGGACGTCGTCCTCGTCTGTGTGCTTGCCGTAGCGGCGCATGTCGTGCCGTCCCGCGCTCAGTTCCCGGCAAGCATGTCGGTCCACATCCTCGGAAAGTCGGGGAGGGTCTTGGCGGTCGTCGCCACGTTCTCGATCTCCACGCCCTCGACGGCCAGACCGATGACCGAACCGGCGGTGGCCATCCGGTGGTCGTCGTACGTGTGGAACACCCCGCCGTGCAGCGGGCGCGGCCGGATGTGCAGCCCGTCCTCCGTCTCCGTGACGTCGCCGCCGAGCTCGTTGATCTCCTTGGTCAGGGCCGCGAGGCGGTCCGTCTCGTGGAGCCGCAGATGCGCGACACCGCGCAGGGTCGAGGGGGAGTCGGCCAGCGCGGCCACCGCGGCGATGCCCGGGGTCAGCTCGCCGACCTCGCCGAGGTCGACGTCGATGCCGTGGATCCGGCCGGAGCCGGTGAAGGTCAGCCCGGCGCCGGTGAGCTCGCAGGAACCGCCCATTTCGGTGAAGATCTGCCGCAGGGCGTCACCGGGCTGAGTGGTGCGCTCGGGCCAGTCGGGGACGGTCACCCGGCCGCCCGTGACCAGTGCCGCCGCAAGGAACGGCTGGGCGTTGGACAGGTCCGGCTCCACGGTCAGGTCCCGGCCCAGCAACGCACCGCTGCGGACCCGCCAGACGTCCGGCTCGCCGCCGGTCTCCGGCTCGTCGACCTGCGCGCCGACCGTGCGGAGCATGTCGACGGTCATCCGGATGTGCGGCATGGACGGCAGCCGCGAGCCGACGTGCCGTACCTCCACGCCCTGGTTGAAGCGGGGCGCGGAGAGCAGCAGGGCCGAGACGAACTGGGATGACGAGGAGGCGTCGATCTCCACCGCGCCGCCGTCCAGCGCCCCGCCGCCGTGCACGGTCATCGGGAGCGCCCCGCGGCCGTCGTCGTCGATCCGGGCGCCCAGGACGCGCAGGGCGTCGATCACCCCGCCGAGCGGACGCTCGTACGAGCGGGGGTCGCCGTCGAAGCGGATGGGGCCGTCGGCGAGCGCGGCGACCGGCGGCAGGAAGCGCATCACCGTCCCGGCGTTGCCGACGTCGACCGTCGCTGGGCCGTGCAGCCCGGCCGGGATGATCCGCCAGGCCTCGCCGCTGTCGGCGCCGCCGGTCGCGGTGGAGCTGGAGGAGACCTGCTCCTCGATGCCGACGCCCATGGCGCGCAGCGCCTCAGCCATCAGCAGGGTGTCGCGCGACCGCAGGGGGCGTCGCAGCCAGCCCGGCTCCGCGGCCAGGGAGGCGAGAACCAGCGCACGGTTCGTGACCGATTTCGATCCGGGAACGGTGACCGCCGCATCGACGGGCCCACTCGCGTGGGGGGCGGGCCAGAGGACGGTCTGCACGGGGCTCTCGGTCATGGCCCTCACTTTAGTGGGCCCGCGGAGCGCCGGGCGTTCGCCGACCGGTCACCGGGCATCCCGACCGGTCACAGACCGAGCAGCCAGCGACCGCCGCCGATCAGGGAGCATAGCGATACGGCATGGAAGAGAAACAGCCACATGGCGGGCGGGACGTGCGTCAGCCTCCCGAGCTGGTCGGCGTCCGAGTCCGGCGCGCCCCCGTGACGGCGCTTCACCTGGAGTTCGAAGGCCGGGCGGACCCCGCCGAGCAGCAGGAACCACACGGCCGCGTAGGCGAACGCCGCCTGCACCTCCGGTTCGGTCAGCCAGGACACCAGGAGGAACGCCGCGCCGGTGAGGACCACCGTGAGCGCCCCGTACGCGTTGCGGATCATCACCAGCATCGCGATCAGCAGCGCCGTGGCGACCCACAGCAGCAGCGTGATGCGGTGCGCCGCGAGCAGCCAGGCGCCGCCGAGGCCGAGCAGCGGCGGCGCGGTGTAGCCCGCGGCCGCCGTGAGGATCATGCCGAGGCCGGTCGGTCTGCCGCGGCTGACCGTCAGTCCGCTGGTGTCCGAGTGCAGCCGGATGCCCTCCAGCCGCCGCCCGGTGACGAGGGCGATCAGGCCGTGCCCGCCCTCGTGGGCGATGGTGATCGCGTTGCGGGACAGCCGCCAGGCCGTGTGCGGGACGACCGCGAGGAGGGCGAGCGCGGCCGTGCCTATGACCAGCCAGCGGTCGGGGGACGGCTGGGTGCCGAAGATTTCGGGTGTGACCATTTCCGGGGTGGCTCCTCGGGAGGCTCGGTGTCGTGGCAGTGTGGCACTCATGTGCGGACGGTATGCAGCGAGTCGCAGGCCCGAGGACCTCACCGGACTCTTCCAGATCGAGAAGTGGGAGCCGACGGAGACCCTGGCCCCCGACTGGAACGTGGCCCCCACGAAAGAGGTCTACGCGGTTCTCGAACGTCCTCTGAAGGACGCGGACGACCGCCGTCCGGTTCGTCAGCTGCGGAATCTCAGGTGGGGACTCGTCCCGTCCTTCGCCAAGACCCCCGAGGGCGCGGCCCGGATGATCAACGCCCGGGCCGAGACCGTCCACGAGAAGCCCTCGTTCCGCCGGCCCTTCGTCGCCCGGCGCTGCATCCTGCCCGCGGACGGCTACTACGAGTGGGTCACCGGCACCGAGGAGCGGGAGCTGGAGGTGAAGGGGAAGAAGAAGCGGCCCCGCAAGCAGCCCTACTTCGTCACTCCTGCCGACGGCTCCGTCTTCGCGATGGCCGGGCTGTACGAGTTCTGGCGCGACCGGACCCTGCCGGACGACCACCCCCAGTCCTGGTGGGTGACCTGCTCCGTGATCACCACGGAGGCGGAGACCGGACCGCTGGGGGTCGCGCCGGCCGAAGGCCCGCGCTCGCTGTCCGACATCCACCCGCGGATGCCGTTGATGCTCCCCGAGGACCGCTGGGACGCCTGGCTGGACCCGGCCCGCTCCGACCCGGACGAGCTGCGTGAGCTGCTGGCGCCGCCGCCCACAGGGCTGATGCGCGCCTACCCCGTGGGTACGGCCGTCTCCAACGTCCGCAACAACGGGCCGGAGCTGCTGGAGGAGCTGGAGGCCCCCGAGGTCGGCACGCTCTTCTGAGCTTTGCGGCGATTCCGGACTCTGCTGCCCAATTCCGGGGCAACTCCGACACGCGGACCATGACCTGCGACAACGCGGTGACCGTTGCGGCCTTCCCGGCATGACTCTGCTGCTCAGCCGAATTGAGCAGCAGAGTCATTCCGGGTCCCGCGGTGTGACACTGCTCCTGTGACAGAGAGCGAGATCGTCGGGACACCCGCCGGGGACGCCCGTATCACCTGGCATCCGGCTCCCGGCCGGGCCCGCGTCGTGCTGGCGGTGAGCCACGGCGCGGGCGGCGGCATCGGCGCACAGGACCTGCGGGCCCTGGCGGCCGGGCTGCCCCCCGACGGGATCACGGTGGCCCTGGTGGAGCAGCCGTGGCGGGTGGCTGGAAAGAAGGTCGCGCCGGCGCCGAAGACCCTGGACGCCGGCTGGCGAGGGCTGTGGCCGGCCCTGGAGAAGCGGGGCCTGCCGATCGTCGCGGGCGGGCGCAGCGCCGGTGCGCGCGTGGCCTGCCGGACCGCGCGTGAGCTGGGAGCCCGCGCCGTCCTCGCGCTGAGCTTCCCGCTGCATCCGCCGGGGAAGCCGGAGAAGTCCCGCGCGGACGAGCTCCTCGGGGCCGGGGTGCCGGTTCTGGTCGTCCAGGGCGGCAACGATCCGTTCGGCAGGCCGGAGGAGTTCCCGGCCGGTGCGTACGAGCTGGTCGAGGTGGCTGACGCCGACCACGGGCTCTCGGTGCCCAAGCGGGCCGCGCTGACCCAGGAGGAGGCGCTGGGAACCGTCGTGGACGACGTCCGGAAGTGGATCGCCGCCCGGATGTGAGACCGGGTGCGGGACCGCGGCCGGGGCCGGTGCGTCGGCCGGGAATAGCGGAGGGCGCGCTCCCTGTTGTGCAGCACGTCAGCACAGAAGCGTGGAGAGGGAGTCCGTCGCATGGGTTCGACCATCTGCCCGAACCGGTCAGGGGCCGCCGACCTGGACTGGACCGTGCTGCCTGCGCCGAAGGCGGCAACGATTCGGGCGGCGGGCGGAGCGGTTGGTCGTCTATCCTCCGATTCGAGCGGGTCCGGTCTCGGTCCCGTCACAGCGTTGGAGGAGGTGGGTCCGGTCACTGGGACCGACGACGGCCACACGGAAGAGACGGCCGCCGAGCGCAACGCGCGATTCGAGCGGGACGCTCTCGGCTATCTCGACCAGATGTACTCGGCCGCCCTGCGCATGACGCGCAATCCGGCCGACGCCGAGGATCTCGTACAGGAGACGTACGCGAAGGCCTACGGTTCGTTCCACCAGTTCCGTGAGGGCACGAACCTCAAGGCGTGGATGTACCGCATCCTCACGAACACCTTCATCAACTCGTACCGCAAGAAGCAGCGCGAACCGCAGCGCAGCGCCGCGGAGGAGATCGAGGACTGGCAGCTCGCCCGCGCCGAGTCGCACATGTCGACCGGGCTGCGCTCGGCCGAGTCCCAGGCACTCGACCACCTGCCGGACTCCGACGTCAAGGAGGCCCTGCAGGCGATCCCGGAGGAGTTCCGCATCGCCGTCTATCTCGCCGATGTCGAGGGCTTTGCGTACAAGGAGATCGCGGACATCATGGGGACACCCATCGGCACGGTGATGTCCCGACTGCACCGTGGCCGCCGCCAGCTGCGCGGCATGCTCGAGGACTACGCCCGTGAGCGCGGGCTCGTTCCCGCGGGCGCCGGGGAGTCGACGAACGATCGGAAAGGCGCGGGCTCATGAGTTGCGGAGAGCCGCACGAGACTGACTGCGCGGAGGTACTCGACCACCTGTACGAGTTCCTCGACCGTGAGATGCCCGACGCCGACTGCACCAAGTTCGAGCTGCACTTCGAGGAGTGCTCGCCGTGCCTGGAGAAGTACGGCCTCGAGCAGGCGGTGAAGAAGCTCGTCAAACGCTGCTGCGGCCATGACGACGTGCCCGTGGACCTGCGCGCGAAGGTCATGGGGCGGATCGAGCTCATCAGGGCCGGCGAGGCCGTGCCCGACCACGATGTGACGGCCGGTCCGGCGGACGTGCCGAGTCCGGCCGAGTAGCCGGCCGGGCGGGAGCGTGATCGGGGCGAGACCGTGGGGTCTCGCCCCTTCGCCGTACCCGGCCCGGTACTCCTCCGTGCGCCGCACGGGGGAGCACGCACGCGCCTGTCACCCGATGGTGCCAATCGGCCGCAACCGAGCGTCCTGACGTGGACGACTCGCTAGCCTGACGCTCTGTTCGGGGGCTGCCGAGGAGGCTGACAGCGGGTGAGACGCATTCCGGGAGCGGCGCGCGCGTACATCCTGTGCGCGGTGGTGGGCGCCGGAGTGTGCGTCCTGCCCGCCGTGCTCCCCGGGGCGGACACACCCTGGACCACCGTGGCGCTGCTGGCCGGGCTCTACGCCCTGTGCGAGGCACCGGGGCGCTGCCCCTTCCTGGGACGGACGCTCGGCGGGTCCGTGCCGGTCGGTGCCGGATCGTTCTTCCCCGTCCTGCTCGCCGCCGCTCTGCTGCTGCCACCCGCCGGGGCCGCGCTCGCCGCAGTGCCGGGGGCGCTGCTCGCCCGCGTCGAGCAGCGCCCGGGAGGCGTCCGGCGCCTCTGGCGGGTGGCACGGCTCACCCTGGCGGCGGCGGCCGCCTCTGGAGCGGCGGCCCTGTGCGGCGGTCCCTCCGCCCTCGCGGGCCCCGCCCTCCCGTACGCCCTGATTCCCGCCGTGGCCGCCGCGCTGACGTTCTGCCTCGTCGTCGCCGTGCTCGACGGTGGCATCCTCGCCACCGCCGAGCGGGTGCCGGCACGGGCCGCCTGGCGGGGGCTGCTGACGGCCTCGCTCGGCCCGCACCTCGTGCACGGGCTCGCGGGGCTGATGATGGCGGTGCTCTGGCAGAGTTCCTACGGACCGCCGGCCGCGCTGTTCGTGCTGCTGCCCATGTACATCTCGTGCTGGGTCTTCGCTCAGTACCACCGCGAGCAGGGCGCCCACCGCTCCACCATCCGCGCCCTCGTCCAGGCCGTCGACATCAAGGACCGGTACACCCGCGGGCACAGCGAGCGGGTGGGCCGGGCGAGTGTGCTGATCGCGCGCGAGCTGGGCATGGACGAGGAGCGGCTCGAAGTGCTCCGGTTCGCCGGCATCCTCCACGACGTGGGCAAGCTCGGCGTGCCCACCCGCGTGCTCCGTAAGGACGGCCCGCTGACCCCCGAGGAACGCCGGGTGATCGAGCTGCATCCCGAGTACGGGCACGAGATCGTCCGCGGCATCGGCTTCCTCGGCGAGGCCCGCTCGGCGATCCTCCACCACCACGAGCGGCTCGACGGCAGCGGCTATCCGTACGGTCTCGCCGGCCGCGAGATCCCCGAGGTCGCCCGCGTCGTCGCCGTCGCCGACGCCTTCGACGCCATGACCTCGACCCGTTCGTACAGCAGGGCGCGGCCCGTGCCCACGGCGGTCGAGGAACTCCAGCGGTGCGCGGGCACCCAGTTCGACCCCAGGATGGTCCGGGCCCTCGTCCGCGCCCTGGACCGCCACGGCTGGGAGACCTCCGTCACGGCGGACGAGCCGGCCGTGCCCGCCCAGCCGCCCCGCGGACGGGCCGGGCTCCCGGACCGGCAGAAGGCGGCACCCGCCGCCCGGAACAGGCGGGGCGGATGAGGGCCCGGGCACCGGGCGCCGCCACCGCCGTGCACGTGTCGGCGGCCGTGTTCGCCGCCGCCGGGCTCGGGTGGACCGGTTGGCACGGCGTCGCGGAACCCGTCGTCGCCCTCGCCTTCGGGACGCTCGTCGCGGTGGGCGAACTCGCCCGCTGGGGAGCACTGCCGGGCGAGCGGGAACCGGCGCCTCTCGGTGCCGCGGGCGCGCTCGCATACGCCCTGCTCGCGGAGAACGCCGGGGAGGCCACCACCCACGGCGTCCCACAGGTCGTCGCCGTCGTCACGGCCGGCGCGCTCGCCGGCGCCGTCCCGCACGTCGCCCGGGGCCGGGGACCGGCGCTCGACCATGTCGCTCGAAGGGTGGTCACGGTCACGTTCGCCGCGGTCTGCTTCCAGCCCCTCCACGGGCCGGCCGGGCCCGCGGAGGGGCTTGCCGCAGGCCCCGGTCACGCCCTGGTGATGCTGCTCGTACTGGCGCTCACGGCCCTGTGTGACGCCGTGCTCGCGGCCGTGCTGGTGCGTGCACGCACCGGTTACCCCTTCGGGCCGCTGCTGCGGGAGGAACTGCGCTCGCTCCCCGGCATCGGCTCCGCCGTCTGTGCGACCGGAGCCGTCATCGCGCTCGGCACGGCCGTCGCCGGGCTCTGGGCGCTGCCGGTGTTCTGTCTGCCGCTGCTGCTCACGCAGTTGTCGTTCCGGCGGTTCGCGGCGGTCCGTACGACGTACCGGCAGACCATCGCCTCACTCGCACGGGCCACCGAGATCGCCGGCTACACCCCGCACGGGCATGCGCGCCGGGTCGCGGCCCTGAGCGCGGCGGTCGGCCGTGAGCTGGGGCTCTCCGGGCCGGACCTGACCGTCCTGGAGTACGCGGCGCTGATGCACGACATCGGCCAGCTCTCCCTGGTGGACCCCGTACCGGACGGGGCGACCGCCCTGCTGCCCGCGCAGGAGCAGCGCAGGATCGCCCTGCTGGGCGGTGCCGTCGTCCGCCAGACCGGGGTTCCGCGGGCCGTCGCGGTGGTGGTGGAACGGCAGGCCGACCCGTACCGCGAGCAGCCGCTGCCCGCCCGTATCGTCCGTACCGTCAACGCGTACGACGATCTCACCGGTGACGGCGGGGGAAGCGCGCTCGCCGCACTGGAGCAGCTCCGGCTGGGAACCGCGCACGACCACCAGCCGGAGGTCGTGGAGTCCCTGGCCCGTGTGCTGTCGCGCGGGGGTCTCGGTCCCGCTCAGCCTGGGTAACCCATGGGTAATGAGCGGGCGTCCGACCGGGCATGGTTGGATGCGAAAGAAGGAGCACCGAGAGACAGCGGCACACAGACGCTGAGGCAATGTCCGGGGGCAGTGACCCGAGCGACCGGCAGGCGGGAATCGTGAGGATCTTCGGGAAGGTACGGCATCGGCCCTCCGCCTCTTGGCGGCAGGCCACCGACCGCGCGTTCACGCTGATCGGCGACGGCCGGTACGAGGACGCGGGCGCGCTGCTGACGCGCGCCGCGGACCTGGAGCCCTGGCTCTCCGAGTCCTGGTTCAACCTGGCCCTCCTCCACAAGTTCCGCCACGACTGGGAGCAGGCTCGTGCGGCGGGCCTGCGGGCCGTCGCCCTGCTGGACAAGGAGACGGGTGCCCCCGACTGGTGGAACGTGGGGATCGCCGCCACCGCCCTGCAGGACTGGCCGCTGGCCCGGCGTGCCTGGCAGGCCTACGGGCTGAAGGTGCCCGGCGGCCCCCGGGCCGCGGGCGGCGGGGCGGAGCCGGTCGGCATGGAGCTGGGCAGTGCCGCCGTGCGGCTGTCGCCCGAGGGTGAGGCCGAGGTCGTGTGGGGCCGCAGGCTCGACCCCGCGCGGATAGAGGTGCTGTCGATCCCGCTGCCGTCGTCCGGCCGGCGCTGGGGGGAGGTCGTCCTCCACGACGGCGTCCCGCACGGCGAACGCACCACCGCCGCCGGGCACAGCTTCCCCGTCTTCGACGAGATCGAGCTCTGGGCTCCCTCGCCCGTGCCGACCTGGGTGGTGCTGCTGGAGGCGGCGACCGAGGAGGACCGGGACGCGCTGGAGCGACTGGCCGCCGACGCCGGATTCGCGGCCGAGGACTGGTCCTCGTCGGTGCGGCTGCTCTGCCGGGCCTGTTCCGAGGGCGTGATGCCGAGTGCCGAGGGGGACGGGGAGCACCTGGATCCGCACGACCACAGCGAGCCGGGCCATCCCGGTCCGCTGGGCCACCGCACGGCCGGTGAGCTGTGGGTGCCGGAGCGGGAGTGCGGAATCGCCGCCCCCGCCGCGCTCGTCCGAGGTCTCCTCGACGGCTGGGTGGCGGACAGCCCCGACAGCCGCGAGTGGCGCGATCTCGAGGAAGTCTGCTGACCACTGCCGCCGGGCCGTAGGCTGTACGGGTCATCGAGACGGTTTTGAGGAAGGCTTACGGCGGAAATGGCGCAGCAGGAGACGGACGAGCAGACCAACGACGGCTTCGTCGTCGACACGGAGGACTGCGAGGAGCGCGAGCAGGCGTACCGTGAGCGGGGCAGTGCCCGTCCCATCACCGTCGTCGGCAATCCGGTGCTCCACAAGGAGTGCCAGGACGTCACCGAGTTCGACGACAAGCTCGCGGCGCTGATCGACGACATGTTCGCCAGCCAGCGGGCGGCCGAGGGCGTGGGCCTGGCCGCCAACCAGATCGGCGTGGACCTCAAGGTCTTCGTCTACGACTGCCCGGACGACGAGGGCGCGCGCCACGTGGGCGTCGTGTGCAACCCGGTGCTCCAGGAGTTGCCGCCGGAGCGCCGGGCCCTCGACGACTCCAACGAGGGCTGCCTGTCGGTCCCGACGGCGTACGCGTCGCTCGCCCGCCCGGACTACGCCGAGGTGCACGGCCAGGATGCCGAGGGCAGGCCGATCAAGGTGCGCGGCACCGGCTACTTCGCGCGCTGCCTGCAGCACGAGACGGACCACCTGTACGGCCGGCTCTACATCGACCGGCTGTCGAAGCGGGACCGCAAGGACGCGCTGCGGCAGATGGCGGAGGGAACGCCGCGCTACGAGACGGTGCCCAACGACTGACCCGCGTCCGACGGCCGTTCCGGCACGTCGGGAGTTCCTGCCCGCGCCCCGCCCCGAACACGGTGGCGGGGTGCGGGCGTTACCGCCACCGGGCCGGCAGATGACGGCTTCCCGAGCCCTGTTGACGCGCGTCGGCGGACCTGGGCGCCGCGGCCCGCACTCGCTGTGCATCCTCGCCCGGCAGGCCCGCGACCACGGCTTCAACGGCATCCTCGGCCCCGGCTGTCCGGGCCACGGCGACCCCACGCACGTCGACCGCCGTGCGAGCCGCTTCTGGTCGGCGTCCGGCTGCGGGATCCGAACGGCGGGCTCGGCGGCCGAGGCGACGGGTGAGCCCGTCCCGTGGGCCGCGCCGGGCGGAACGACGCGACGACGACACGGGCGGGTGCCCGGACCGATCCGCGGTCCGGGCACCCGCCCGTACACCCGGCTCCGCCGGGCGCCGTCCTCAGAAGTCCTCGTCCAGATCGACCGTGCCCTCCACGGCGACCTGGTACGCCGACGGCCGGCGCTCGAAGAAGTTCGTCAGTTCCTGCACGCCCTGCAGCTCCATGAAGGAGAAGGGGTTCCGGGAGCCGAACACCGGGGCGAAGCCGAGCCGGCTCAGCCGCTGGTCGGCGACGCATTCCAGGTACTCGCGCATCGACTCGGTGTTCATTCCCGGCAGACCGTCGCCGCACAGGTCGCGGGCGAACTGCAGCTCCGCCTCGACCGCCTCCTTCAGCATGTCCGTGACCTGCTGGCCGAGCGCGTCGTCGAAGAGCTCCGGCTCCTCCTTGCGGACCGTGTCCACGACCTCGAACGCGAAGTCCATGTGCATGGTCTCGTCCCGGAACACCCAGTTCGTCCCGGTCGCCAGCCCGTGCAGCAGACCCCGCGAACGGAACCAGTACACATAGGCGAAGGCCCCGTAGAAGAACAGTCCCTCGATGCAGGCCGCGAAGCAGATCAGGTTCAGCAGGAAGCGGCGGCGGTCGGCCTGCGTCTCCAGCCGGTCGATCTTCTCGACCGAGTCCATCCACCGGAAGCAGAACTGGGCCTTCTCCCGGATCGACGGGATGTTCTCCACCGCGGCGAAGGCCGCGGCGCGGTCCTCGGGATCGGGCAGATAGGTGTCCAGCAGCGTCAGATAGAACTGGACGTGCACGGCTTCCTCGAAGAGCTGCCGCGACAGGTACAGGCGCGCCTCGGGGGAGTTGATGTGCTTGTACAGCGTCAGCACGAGGTTGTTCGCGACGATCGAGTCGCCGGTCGCGAAGAAGGCGACCAGGCGACCGATCAGGTGCTGCTCGCCCGGGGTGAGCTTGGCGAGGTCGGCGACGTCCGAGTGGAGGTCGACCTCCTCCACCGTCCAGGTGTTCTTGATGGCGTCCCGGTAGCGGTCGTAGAAATCCGGGTAGCGCATCGGGCGCAGCGTCAGCTCGAAGCCCGGGTCGAGCAGGTTCTTGTCGTTCATAGCAGTCGGCGCGGGGCGCCGTCCTCCAGCGGTGGTGTGCGGATGGCGGGCGGAGCTACTGGCAGGCCTCGCAGGACTCCGGGTTCTCCAGGGAGCAGGCGACGGCATCGGGGTCGGCGGCCTGCTGGACGGGGATGGCGGCGGCCGGCGCCGCGCCCGAGGCGGCGCGGGCGATCCTGGTCGCGGGACGGGAACGCAGGTAGTACGTGGTCTTCAGGCCCTGCTTCCACGCGTACGCGTACATCGAGGAGAGCTTGCCGATGGTCGGCGTCTCCAGGAACAGGTTCAGCGACTGGGACTGGTCGAGGAACGGCGTGCGCGCCGCCGCCATGTCGATCAGGCCGCGCTGGGGGATCTCCCAGGCGGTGCGGTACAACGCCCGGACCTCCGCGGGGATCCAGTTCAGGCCCTGCACCGAGCCGCCCGAGTCGCGCAGCGCCTCACGCGTCTGCGCGTCCCAGACGCCGAGCTTCTTCAGGTCGTCCACCAGATAGGAGTTCACCTGGAGGAACTCGCCCGACAACGTCTCGCGCTTGAAGAGGTTGGAGACCTGCGGCTCGATGCACTCGTACACACCCGCGATCGACGCGATCGTCGCCGTCGGCGCGATCGCGAGGAGGAGCGAGTTGCGCAGGCCGGTGGCGGCGACGCGCCCGCGCAGTGCGGCCCAGCGCTCCGGCCAGGCGAGCTCGGCGTCGTAGTGGTCGGGGTGCAGCACCCCGCGGGCGGTGCGGGTCCGCTCCCAGGCCGGGAGTGGCCCGTTGCGCTCCGCGAGGTCGCAGGACGCCTCGTAGGCGGCCAGCATGATCCGCTCCGCGATCCGCGTCGACAGGGCCTTCGCCTCGGCGGAGTCGAAGGGCATGCGCAGGCTGAAGAACACGTCCTGGAGGCCCATGGCGCCGAGGCCCACCGGGCGCCACTTGGCGTTGGAGCGGCCGGCCTGTTCGGTCGGGTAGAAGTTGATGTCGACCACCCGGTCGAGGAAGGTGACGGCGGTGCGGACGGTGTCGTCCAGCCGCTCCCAGTCGATCACGTCCTCGCCGTCGGCGGCGTCCCGCACCACGAACGCGCCGAGGTTGACCGAGCCGAGGTTGCACACGGCGGTCTCGCCGTCGTCCGTGACCTCGATGATCTCGGTGCAGAGGTTGGAGGAGTGGACGACGGTGCCGGGCTCCGCGGTCTGGTTGGCGGTGCGGTTGGAGGCGTCCTTGAAGGTCATCCAGCCGTTTCCGGTCTGGGCGAGGGTGCGCATCATGCGCCCGTAGAGCTCACGGGCGGGGATGGTGCGGCGGGCGAGCCCGGCGGCCTCCGCCCTGCGGTAGGCGGCGTCGAAGTCGTCGCCCCAGAGGTCCACGAGGTCGGGCACGTCCGCGGGGGAGAACAGCGACCACTCGGCGTCGGCGTTCACCCGGCGCATGAACTCGTCGGGGATCCAGTGCGCCAGGTTGAGGTTGTGCGTGCGGCGCGCCTCCTCGCCCGTGTTGTCGCGCAGCTCCAGGAACTCCTCGATGTCCGCGTGCCACGTCTCCAGGTAGACGCAGGCCGCGCCCTTGCGCCGGCCTCCCTGGTTGACGGCCGCCACCGACGAGTCCAGTGTGCGGAGGAAGGGCACGATGCCGTTGGAGTGCCCGTTGGTGCCGCGGATGAGCGAACCGCGGGAGCGGATGCGGGAGTACGACAGCCCGATGCCGCCGGCGTGCTTCGAGAGCCGTGCCACCTGGTGGTAGCGCTCATAGATGGAGTCCAGCTCGTCCAGCGGCGAGTCCAGCAGGTAGCAGGACGACATCTGGGGGTGCCGGGTGCCGGAGTTGAAGAGCGTGGGGGAGGACGGCAGGTAGTCGAGGCGGCTCATCAGCCCGTAGAGGGAGGCCACTTCGTCCAGCGCGCGCGGGGACTCGTCCTCGGCGAGACCGCAGGCGACGCGCAGCATGAAGTACTGCGGGGTCTCGATGACCTCGCGGGTGATGGGGTGCCGGAGCAGATAGCGGCTGTAGAGGGTGCGCAGGCCGAAGTACCCGAAGCGGTCGTCGGCGGCCGGGTCGACCAGCGAGTCGAGGCGCCGGGCGTGGGCCCGCACGAACGCGGCCGTGCGGTCCGCGATCAGTCCTTCGCGGCTTCCGACGGCGATGGAGGCGGAGAACGCGGTCGCCCCCTGCCCGGCCGCCTCCTCCGCGATGGTGAGGGTGAGCAGCCGGGCCGCGAGCCGGGAGTACGCCGGGTCCTCGGAGATCAGGCCGGCGGCCGCCTCCGTGGCCAGTTCGCGCAGTTCGGCCTCGTCCGAGCCCGCGTGCCGGCCCCGGAGGGCGGCGGCGGCGACCCGGCCGGGGTCGGCGTCGGGCAGGTCCGCGGTGAGCTCGGTCAGGGTCCGCAGGAGCGCGGTGCCTGGTCCGTCGGCGAGCTGCGCTGAAGCAGGATCGGGCGGCGCGATGGTCACGGGGTGCTCTCCCTCGCTCGGCTGAGGGCCGGCGGGGCAGGGGGCACGGACGCACACCCGGGCAGGGTGGACCGCGTCCACCGGCCTATTCCGCGAGGCCCGGACGTCTGGGCACCCGAGCCGGACGGTCCGGGCGCACCGTCGGCAGGTCCTCGGACTCACGGGCGTACGAGGACCTGGAACAGGCCCCGCGCACGCCGTCACACCGTTGCGGGACAGTTCCGGATTCCCACCGGATTCCCCTGCGGCGACAGCGAGCATGAGCATACATGTGGGGGCGGTGAGTTGCGGAACCCCCCACATGTTGTGTCGTGGCCCCGCTCGGGGCCCAGGGCACGCGTGGCGGGCGGGCACGGGTGGCCGGCCGGTCCGGGCGTCCGTGCGAAGCCGGGCCGAGGGCTCCACGGTCACGGCGACGGGCCTCCGCGTTCCCGGAGGGAACGCGGAGGCCCGTGTGCGTCCGCCGGCGGGGGCGTTCAGCAGCAGCGGAATCCCTTGCGGGGGTCCGACTCCCGCTCGTCCATGCGGCGGCGTTCGAACTCGCGGCGGGACATGACCTCCGCGTCGGGGTCGTGCGACCGTGCATGGGTCACGTAACGGTCGTACACCGACTCGCCCGAGACCTCGCGCACGTACCAGCGGACCCAGTCCACCGCCCGCCGTACTCCGCTCACCGCAGCCATGACTCCCACGCTACTCACGCCTTGCCGTGCCCGCAGCCTCGGCGCCCGCACCGACCGCCGCGAGCTCCGCCTTCTCCTCCTTGGTCGGGAACAGCCCGGCGGGCGCGACCAGTTTCGACTCGACGTACGGGACCTCGGCGAGCCGGACGGTCTCGGGCTCGCTGACCGCCTTGAAGCAGACCCGGCCGGCGTCGGCCAGGACCACCACGATGAGCAGGGCGAACAGTGCGCAGAGCACCCCGTCGACGGTCGAGTTGGTGACGATGGTGTGCATGTCGTCCATCGACTTCGCCGGAGCCAGCACCTCGCCGGAGTCGATGCCCGCCTGGTACTTGTCGCGCTGGGCGAAGAAGCCCACCTTCGGGTCGCCGGAGAAGATCTTCTGCCAGCTGGCGGTGAGGGTGACCGTGGCGTCCCAGGCGAGCGGGACGGCCGTGACCCACGCCCACTTGAGACGTCCGGACTTCACCAGCAGCGTGGTGCAGACGGCCAGGGCGACGGCCGCGAGGAGCTGGTTGGCGATGCCGAAGAGCGGGAAGAGCTGGTTGATTCCGCCGAGCGGGTCGTGCACGCCGACCCAGAGGAAGTAGCCCCAGCCGCCGACGACCACCGCGCTCGCGAACCAGACGCCCGGCTTCCAACTGACCTGCTTCATCGGCTTGTAGACGTTGCCCAGCGTGTCCTGGAGCATGAAGCGGCCCACCCGGGTGCCCGCGTCGACCGTGGTGAGGATGAACAGTGCCTCGAACATGATCGCGAAGTGGTACCAGAACGCCTTCAGTCCACCGCCGCCGATGACGGCGGAGAAGATCTCCGACATGCCGAGCGCGAAGGTCGGCGCGCCACCGGTGCGGGAGAGCAGGCTCGCCTCCTCGACGTCCTTCGCGGCCTGCGTCAACTGCTCGGGGGAGATGGTGAAGCCGAGGTTCGCGACCGCCTGGGAGGCGGAGTCCACCGTGGTACCGACGACCCCGGCGGGGGAGTTGATCGCGAAGTACAGTCCCGGGTCGAGGATGCAGGCGCAGATCATCGCCATCACCGCGACGAACGACTCGGTCAGCATCGCGCCGTAGCCGATCATCCGGATCTGGGTCTCCTTCTGGATCATCTTCGGGGTGGTGCCCGAGGAGACCAGGGAGTGGAAGCCGGAGAGGGCACCGCACGCGATGGTGATGAAGACGAACGGGAACAGCGAGCCGGCGAACACCGGTCCCTGGCCGTTGCCCGCGAACTCGGTGACGGCCGGCATCTTCAGCGTCGGCATCGCGATGACCACGCCCAGCGCGAGGAGCACGATGGTGCCCACCTTCATGAAGGTGGAGAGGTAGTCGCGCGGCGCCAGCAGCAGCCAGACCGGGAGTACGGAGGCCAGGAATCCGTAGATCACCATCCATACGACCAGGGTGCTCGGCTCCAGGGTGAAGAAGCCCGCCAGGGAGGAGTCGGCGACCCAGCCGCCCGCGATGATCGCGAGCAGCAGCAGAGCGACGCCGACGACCGAGACCTCGGTGACCCTGCCCGGCCGCAGCGTCCGCAGGTAGACGCCCATGAACAGGGCGATCGGGATCGTCATGCCGATGGAGAAGACACCCCACGGCGAGTGTGCCAGGGCGTTGACGATCACCAGCGCCAGCACCGCCAGCAGGATGATCATGATGGCGAAGACGGCGATCAGGGCCGCGACGCCGCCGAAGGGACCGATCTCGTCCCGCGCCATCTGGCCGAGCGAACGGCCGTCGCGGCGAGTGGAGAAGAACAGCGTGACCATGTCCTGGACGGCGCCGGCGAAGATCACGCCGACGATGATCCAGATCGTGCCCGGGAGGTAGCCCATCTGGGCGGCGAGGATCGGTCCGACCAGCGGTCCGGCTCCGGCGATTGCCGCGAAGTGGTGGCCGAAGAGCACCCGCCGGTCGGTCGGGTAGAAGTCGACACCGTTGTCAAGGCGTTCCGCGGGGGTGGCGCGGGTTCTGTCGGCCTTGAGGACGCGGTACTGGATGAAGCGCGCGTAGAACCGGTAGCCGATGGCGTACGACCCGAGCGCGGCCGCCAGCATCCAGACGGCGGAGACCTCCTCGCCCCGAGCGAGGGCGAGCACGCTCCAGCCGGCCGCGCCCACCAGTGCGACGAGGACCCAGACTGCGATGGACCGCGGAGTGGTTCTCCGCTGGGATGTGTTCGATGGTGCCGGCTCGGCCATGGTGTGGCTCCCGTCCCGTCGTGATCACCTGCAACGCGCAGGCAATCTAGGCGACCGTTCCGTCAGCGTCACCCCCGGCTCACGTATCGGTACGGCAACGACTGGTGCGGAGGCCCGGAGTGAGGACCCGTCGGAGCGCGCAGGCCGGGGCTGCCCACGGAGGGCGGCCCCGGCCCGCGGGGCGGACCGCCGGGGCTTCCGCCGGTGCCTGTGCGGGCGGGGCGCTCAGCCCGCCTCGGGCCGCTGCAGCCTGGCCACGAACTTGTAGCGGTCGCCGCGGTAGACCGAGCGTACCCACTCCACGGGCTCGCCGCCTGCGTCCAGCGAGTGCCGGGAGAGCATCAGCATCGGCAGACCGACATCCGTGCCGAGCAGGCCCGCCTCACGAGGGGTGGCCAGCGAAGTCTCGATGGTCTCCTCGGCCTCGGCGAGGTGGACGTCGTACACCTCGGCCAGCGCGGTGTAGAGCGAGGTGTACTTCACCAGCGACCGCCGCAGGGCGGGGAAGCGCTTCGCCGAGAGGTGCGTGGTCTCGATCGCCATCGGTTCGCCGCTCGCCAGCCGGAGGCGCTCGATACGCAGGACGCGTCCGCCGGGCGCGATGTCCAGCAGTCCGGCGAGCGTGTCGTCGGCCGTCACGTAGCCGATGTCCAGCAGTTGCGACGTGGGCTCCAGGCCCTGCGCCTTCATGTCCTCGGTGTACGAGGTCAGCTGGAGGGCCTGGGAGACCTTGGGCTTGGCGACGAACGTGCCCTTGCCCTGGATGCGTTCCAGCCGTCCCTCGACGACGAGTTCCTGGAGTGCCTGACGCACCGTCGTGCGCGAGGTGTCGAACTCGGCGGCGAGTGTGCGCTCCGGCGGGACGGGCGTGCCGGGCGGCAGCGTCTCCGTCATGTCGAGCAAGTGCTTCTTGAGCCGGTAGTACTTGGGCACGCGCGCGGTCCGGGTCGCCGTCCCGTTCTCCGGCTCGGTGCCGGCCCCGTCCGTGGCCATGGCCTGCCTTCCCGACTCGTGTGGTGCTGCCGTCACCGGCTCCTCCGTTGCTTGCGGCTCACATGGTGGCACGGTCCGGTCACGGGTCGTCGCCCTCCCTCAGGTGTCGGTCCGATAACGGACACGACAGCCCTTCTTATACACCCTTGACACCCCTAAAGGTCTAGGCCAAGCTCCGGGTACTGGTCTAAACCATTAAAGACCAAGTCCCAGCCCCACGAGCAGTACTCGGCGTCTGGCTCCGTATGTCCTCGCGGTGGGCGGGGGGTTGCAGCATCCCTGAGGAGGGTGGCGTGAAGCGCAAGCTCATCGCGGCGATCGGCGTCGCGGGCATGATGGTCGGCCTTGCCGCGTGTGGTGACGGCGACGAGGGCGGGGAGAAGGCGGGGGCGGACGTCGAGGAGCTCACCGTGTGGCTGACGGTCGACGCCCAGAACAACTGGCCCGAGCTGGTCAAGGCGGCCGACGACGCGGTCGCCGAGAAGCACCCCGGCATCAGGATCAAGCACGAGTACTACGGCTGGCCGGACAAGAACGCCAAGCTCGACGCCGTCCTCGCCACCGACAAGGCCCCCGACGTGGTCGAGATGGGCAACACGGAGATGCTCGGCTACATGGTCAAGGGCGCCTTCGCCGAGGTCGACCCGAAGCAGTTCGACCAGTCCGACGCCTGGCTCGACGGCCTTGAGGAGTCCGTCACCTACGACGGCAAGACCTATGGCGTCCCCTACTACGCCGGTGGCCGTGTCGGCACCTGGCGCAAGGACATCGCCGCCGAGGTCGGCGTGAAGGCCACCCCGAAGACGTACGCCGAGCTGACCGCCGCCCTGGACAAGATCCAGAAGAAGAAGGGTGCCAAGTTCAGCGCCTGGTACCAGCCTTCGCCCGACTGGTACGCCGCGATGTCCTTCGTCTACGGTGCCGGCGGCTCCATCGCGGAGAACGAGGGTGGCAGGTGGAAGGCCAACCTCTCCTCGCCCGAGTCCGTCAAGGGTCTCAACGAGTACAAGTCGATCCTCGACAGGTACATGCACGGCGACAAGACGAAGGACGAGTCCGACCGTCACATCGTCTTCGGGCAGGGCAACTCGGCGGCCATCTTCGGCGCGGCGTGGGAGGGCGGCGCCGCGGCGGCCCCGGAGACGGACAAGGTCGGCAAGCTCGCCGACAAGCTCGAGACCTTCGTGATGCCCGGCCCGTCCGGTCAGCCGCTCCCGGTCTTCCTCGGCGGCTCCGACCTCGCCATCCCGGTCAAGTCCAAGGCGCAGGGCGTCGCCGCCGAGTGGATCAACGCCTTCACCGGCGCCCAGGGGCAGAAGGGCCTGCTCGCCAAGGGCAACCTGCCCAACAACAAGACGGATCTGGCGACGCTGAAGAACGACCCGAAGACGGTTGTTCCGGCGACGGCCGCCGAGTCCAACTGGTTCGTCCCGATGGCACCCGGCTGGGGCCAGGTGGAGAAGGCCCAGACCCTGAAGACGATGCTCCAGGAGATCGGCACCGGCAAGAAGTCGGTCGAGGAGGCCGCGAAGGCGGCCGACGAGGCGATCGACAAGGTCATCAACAGCAAGTGACCTTCCGGCAGGGCTCCGTCGTCGACGACGGAGCCCTGCTCCCGTACGAGGAGAGGGACCGCTGGGAGCGCCCGATGAGTGCCGCAGACACAACCACTGCCAAGGTGCCGCCGACGCGGCCGTCAACAGTCCCGGGCGCCGGCGGGGGGACCGGGGGAGCGGGGAGGTCGGCCGTGCGGCGGCGCGCGGCCGGCGGGGCCGCGCTCCCGTGGACCCTGCTCGCCCCCTGCCTGCTCGTCCTGCTGCTGGTCCTCGGCTATCCGCTGGCCCGGCTCGTCACCCTCGCGTTCCAGAAGTTCGGGCAGCCGCAGCTCTGGGGATTCCAGGAGCCCGAGTCGGTCGGCTTCGCCAACTTCACCAAGATCCTCGGAGACGGGGAGTTCTGGGCCGTCGTCGTCCGCACGATCGTCTTCGCGGGCGGCGCGGTGATTCTCACCATGGTCCTCGGCATGCTGACCGCCCTGCTGCTGCAGCGGGTGTCCGGCTGGGTGAAGACCCTGGTCAACATCGCGCTGGTGGCGAGCTGGGGCATGCCCGTCATCGTCGCCACCGCCATCTTCAAATGGCTGTTCGACACCGACTACGGCGTGCTCAACTGGCTGCTGAGCAGGCTGCCCGGCGTCGACATGATCGGGCACAACTGGTTCGCCAGCGGCCCGCAGGGCCTCGCCGTCATCATGCTGCTCGTCGTCTGGGGCGCCGTGCCCTTCGTGGTGATCACGCTCAGCGCGGGTCTCACCCAGGTGCCCAAGGAACTCGAGGAGGCGGCCCGGCTCGACGGCGCCGGCTCGTGGGGCGTCTTCCGCTACGTCACCCTGCCGGTCCTCAAGCCCATCATCGTCATGCTCACGACCCTCTCGGTCATCTGGGACATGGGCGTCTTCCCGCAGGTCTTCGTGATGCGGGGCGGCCGCCCGGAGGCCGAGTTCCAGCTGCTGACGACGTACTCGTACGACAAGGCCTTCGTGGTCAACGACTACGGCGGCGGCTCGGCGATCGCTTTGGTGACGGTCGTCCTGCTGCTCGGTGTGGTCGCCGTCTACATGCGCCAGATGCTCAAGATCGGAGAAGTCGAGTGAGCGCCGTGACCAAGAGCGCCGCCCCGAGCCGCCGCGGGAGGCCCGGCCGCGGCCGGCTCGGCTGGAACCTGCTCGGTCTGCTGGTCTTCGTCGCCGCCGGCTTCCCCGTCTACTGGATGCTGAATACGGCCTTCAAGCCCGCGAAGGACGCGATCGACCCGGACCCGCATTTCTTCCCCGGGACTTTCACCCTGGAGAACTTCTCGCGTGCCTTCGACGTCGCCGACTTCTGGGGACCGGTCGGCCGCAGCCTCGTCGTCTCGCTGGCCGTGGTGCTCATCGGCATCGTGGTCGGGATGCTGGCGGCGCTCGCGATCTCACGCTTCGCCTTCCGCGGCCGCAAGATCGTGATCGTGGGCATCCTGGCCGTCCAGATGGTCCCGCTGGTCGCGATGATCATCCCGGTCTTCCTGCTCCTGAACGACCTGGGCCAGTACGACAGGCTCACCGGCCTGATCATCACGTACCTCACCTTCATCCTCCCCTTCACGGTGTGGACGCTGCGCGGGTTCATCGTCAACATCCCCAGGGAACTGGAGGAGGCGGCGATGGTCGACGGCTGCACCCGTACCGGCGCCTTCGTGCGGGTGGTCTTCCCGCTGCTCGCTCCGGGCATGGTGGCCACGTCGGTGTACGGCTTCATCCAGGCGTGGAACGAGTACCTGTACGCGCTGATGCTGATGAGTCAGCAGAACCAGACCGCCACCGTCTGGCTCGGCAACTTCACCACCAAGCACGGCACCGAGTACGCGCCGATGATGGCCGGCGCCACGATGATGGCCGTCCCCATCGTGATCCTCTTCCTCCTCGTCCAGCGCAAGATGGCCGCGGGTCTGACGGCCGGCGCAGTGAAGGGATGACGCCTTTCATGACAACGCTCGTGGACCGCACCGACACGCTCACCCGTGACGCCCTCGCCGTGCTGCAGCCCGGCTTCGTCGGCACCACGGCACCCGACTGGCTGCTGCGCCGGATCGGCGAAGGTCTCTCCTCCGTCGGGCTGTTCGGCCGCAACATCGTCTCGCCCGGACAGCTCACGGCTCTCACGGCCCGATTGCGGGCGGAACGCGAGGACGTCCTCGTCGCGATCGACGAGGAGGGCGGCGACGTCACGCGGCTGGAGGTCCGTACCGGCTCCTCGTTCCCCGGCAACTACGCGCTCGGCTCGGTGGACGACGTCGAGCTGACCCGGGCGGTGGCCGCGGAGCTCGGCCGCCGGCTCGCCGCGTGCGGAGTGGACCTCAACTGGGCCCCATCGGCCGATATCAACTCGAATCCGAGTAATCCGGTCATCGGGGTGCGTTCCTTCGGACCCGACCCCGCCCTGGTGGCCCGGCACACCGCCGCGTACGTCCACGGCCTCCAGTCCGCGGGAGTCGCTGCATGTACCAAGCATTTCCCGGGACACGGTGACACCGCCATCGACTCGCACCACGCCCTGCCGCGGATCGATGTGGAGTTGGCCACGTTGCACTCCCGTGAGCTGCGGCCTTTCCGGGAGGCCGTTTCGGCGGGTTCCAAGTCCGTCATGAGCGCGCATATCCTGCTACCCGCGCTCGACCCGGATCGCCCGGCGACCCTGAGCCCGCGGATCCTCACCGGACTGCTGCGCCAGGAGCTGGGCTACGACGGACTGATCGTCACCGACGGCATGGAGATGCAGGCCATCTCGGCGGTCCACGGGATCGAGCGCGGCAGCGTCCTCGCGATCGCCGCCGGTGCCGACGCGATCTGTGTGGGCGGCGGCCTGGCCGACGAGGACACCGTGCTGCGACTGCGCGACGCGCTGGTCACCGCGGTACGCAGGGGCGAGCTGCCCGAGGAGCGACTGGCCGACGCGGCCGCGCGGGTGCGTGCGCTCGCGGACTGG
Source organism: Streptomyces marianii (assembly GCF_005795905.1). Taxonomy (NCBI): domain Bacteria; kingdom Bacillati; phylum Actinomycetota; class Actinomycetes; order Kitasatosporales; family Streptomycetaceae; genus Streptomyces; species Streptomyces marianii. The sequence continues at coordinate 2,809,297 of NZ_VAWE01000001.1, read as the reverse complement.
ACCAGGGGGGCCAGGGGGGCGGCATCGGGGCCGGGCGCGGCTTCACAGGAGGGGACCGCGCCCGGCGCCGAGATCGGCCTGACGGCCGCGCGCCGGGCCGTGCGCGTGACGGTGGGGCGGTACCCCCGTGAACCGCTGACCACCGCGCCGTACGTCGCCGCGTTCACGCCCGTGGCCAACATCGCCGTCGGTGACGAGACCCCGTGGGGCGTCGCGGCGGAACTCGCCCGCCTGTTCCCCGGCACGGAGACCGGCGCGTACGCGGACGCCGCCGTCGACGACGTCCTCCTGGCGGCCGGCGGCCGCCGCGTCGTGGCCGTCGTCCGCGACGCCCACCGGCACCCGTGGATGTCGCAGTCCCTGGACGCCCTCGTCGCCGCCCGCCCCGACACGATCGTCGTGGAGATGGGGCTCAACGCCGCTCCGCCCCGGGGGGCGCTCCACGTGGCCACCCACGGCGCTGCCCGGGTCTGCGGGGTCGCGGCGGCGGAGGCCGTCACCGGTACCTGAGGACCACGCGCCCGGCGGCCCCGCAAGGGCGTGTCCGGCGGCCGGACCGAGGGCGCCCCGCCCGGCCCGGCCACCGGACCGGGGGCCCGGACGTCCCGGCGGCCGGACACCGGAGGAGGACGGCCGCGCGCCGGCCGTCGAGCCCGGTCGCGAAAACGGCGATGCCGGGCCGCCCGATCGACGGGCGGCCCGGCATCGCCGTTCGTCCGCGCGGTGGCCCGGCGGCCGGCGCGCGTCCCCGCCCGGCCCTTCGCACTCCGCGCTCCGGCCCCGTGCCCGTGCTCTCGGGGCGGGCCCGGGTGCCGTCCGTGCTACAGACCCTGCCAGGCGGGCTTGTTCGCGTACGTGTGGCGGAAGTAGTCCGCCAGCTTCAGCTTCGACGCGGCGGCCTCGTCGACCACCACCGTCGCGTGCGGGTGCAGCTGCAGCGCCGAGGCGGGGCACACGGCCGCGACCGGGCCCTCCACGCTCGTCGCGACAGCATCGGCCTTGCCGTCCCCGATGGCGAGCAGTACCAGGTGCCGGGCTTCGAGGATCGTCCCGATGCCCTGGGTGATGACGTGGTGCGGCACCTGCTCGATGTCGCCCTCGAAGAAGCGTGCGTTGTCCACACGCGTCTGCTCGGTCAGTGTCTTGATCCTCGTTCGCGAGGCGAGCGAGGAGCAGGGCTCGTTGAAGCCGATGTGCCCGTCCGTGCCGATCCCCAGCAGCTGCAGGTCGACACCGCCCGCCGCCGCCAGCGCCGCGTCGTACGCCGCGCAGGCGGCCCGGACGTCGTCCGCGCCGCCGTCCGGGCCCATGAACGCGTCGGGGCTCAGCCCGAGCGGCTCCACGACCTCGCGCAGCACCACGGAGCGGTACGACTCGGGGTGCCCGGCGGGCAGCCCCACGTACTCGTCGAGCTGCGCTACCCGGGCCCGGGAGACGTCCACGGCCCCGGCCCGGACCTCCGAGGCCAGCGCCTCGTAGACGGGCAGCGGTGTCGATCCCGTGGCCACCCCGAGCAGTGCGTCGGGCTTGCGGCGGAGCAGTTCCGCGATGCCCCGCGCGATGAGCTCCCCGCCTGCCTTGGCGTCCTGGACGATGACAACTTCCACGCTGGGCCTGCCGATCGATTGAGAGGTCATGTGGTATAGACCAATCTAGCAGAGTGGAGTGGCCCCCCGGTGAATCCCGGCCGGCGGGTGAGCGGTGCCCCGTGGCCGACCGGCCCCGGACCGTACGGGAGGCGCACGCCATGTCCACCGCGACGTCCGGGGGCGCGGCGAACGGCCGGGCCGGATCATGGCCGGGGAGGTGGCTGAACAGCCCGCGGTCCTGCGCCGGATCCTCGCCGAGGGCGCGCCGCGAATCCACGAGGCCGCCGCCGCGATCGCCGAGCGCAAGCCCAGGTCCGTGCTGCCGACCGCGCGCGGCACGTCCGACAGCGCCGCGCTCCACGCCAAGTGCCTGCCGGAGATCCTTCCGCTCCAGCTGCCGGCTTACGAGCCGACCGTCGCCCGCCGCCAGGACGCCGACGCCCCGCGGGCCCTCGTCGAGATCACGGAGACGCGCTGACCCGCGCCGCCGGGGGTTCGGACCGCCGCCGGTCCGCGCGCCGGGGTTCCCGATGCCGCGCTCCGGCCCCTGAAAGACCCGCGGGCCGCGGCGCCGGGACGGGACCCTCAACCCGTCCGGCACCGCAGCCCGGAGTTGCCCGGCCGGCGGGTGTGCGGTCCCGGTCGGCCGTGTGGAGGCCCGCGGCGCAGTCAGGGCAGAGAGCGCCGGGTCCTCGGTCCACCCTCCTGTGCGGGGAGGGCGGAGGTCTTCTGTTGTCCGCAGTCCGGGTGGCGTTCCGGCAGGACGGTGTCATTGTGGACTAGACCATTCTGTCCTGTCCATCCATCTGCGCACACACTTTCCCGGCCCATCCTCCCCTACGGAGGCCCGTCCCGTCAGGTTCTCACCAAAGGTACGCTCACAACGTGCCCTCCATGAACGACCTCGTACGCCAGCACACCGCTCTGAGCGAGTCCGACCTCGAGTGGCTGCACCTGCTGGTCTCGGAGTGGCAACTGCTCTCCGACCTCTCCTTCGCGGACCTCGTCCTCTGGGTCCCCACCCTGGACGGCGCGCGGTACGTCTCCGTCGCCCAGATGCGGCCGAACACGGGACCCACCTCCTACCAGGACGACATGGTCGGCCACCTGGTTCCCCGCGGCCGCCGTCCACTGCTCGACGCCGCACTCGACGAGGGCCGCATCGTGCGCGAGGGCGATCCCGAGTGGCGCGAGGAGGTGCCGGTACGGGTCGAGTCGATCCCGGTCCGGCGCGACGGCCGGGTCCTCGGAGTGATCGCGCGCAACACCAACCTCCTGACGGTGCGCACCCCGAGCCGGCTCGAGCTGACCTATCTGCAGTCCGCCTCCGACCTCGCCCAGATGATCGCCGCCGGCGCGTTCCCGTTCCCCGAGCAGCAGGTCGACATGGACGCCTCGCCGCGCGCGGGCGACGGGCTGATCCGCCTCGACGCCGACGGTGTCGTCCAGTACGCGTCCCCGAACGCGTTGTCCGCGTACCACCGGCTCGGCCTCGCGGCCGATCTGGTCGGGCAGCACCTGGGCCAGATCACGGCCGAACTCGCGCCGTCCCGGGGCCCCGTCGACGAGGCCCTGGTCAAGCTCGCCAGCGGTTACGCGCCCCGGGAGGCCGAGGTGGAGGGCAACGGGGGGGTCATCCAGCTCCGCGCCATCCCGCTGAAGCCCAAGGGCATCCGCATAGGCTCCCTCGTACTGCTCCGCGACGTCACCGAACTCCGCCGTCGCGAGCGCGAGTTGATCACCAAGGACGCCACCATCCGGGAGATCCACCACCGGGTGAAGAACAACCTCCAGACGGTCGCGGCACTGCTGCGCCTCCAGGCTCGGCGGATGGACTCCGTGCGCGGCCGGGAGGCCCTCAACGAGGCGGTCCGGCGTGTCGGCTCCATCGCCATCGTCCACGAGACGCTGTCCCAGAACCTGGACGAGCGGGTCGAGTTCGACGAGATCGCCGACCGGGTGCTCGCCATGGTGGCGGAGATCTCGCCCGGCAAGGTCGAGTGCAGGCGCAGCGGCCGCTGCGGCATCCTCGACGCCGAGGTCGCCACGCCGCTCTCCATGGTCCTCACCGAAGTGCTGCAGAACGCGCTGGAGCACGCCTTCGCCCCCGGGGAGCACGGCACGGTCGAGGTGTCCGCGGTACGCGGCGGCCCCCGCTCGGCCGAGCGGCTGCTGATCACCGTGGAGGACGACGGCCGGGGGCTGCCCGCGGACTTCGACCCGCAGACGGCGGGCAACCTGGGGCTCCAGATCGTGAGGACCCTGGTGGAGGGGGAGTTGGGCGGCACCTTCGACATGAAGCCGGCCACCGGGCGGGGTACCCGGGTCGTCCTCGACATTCCCGTGCAGAGCCAGAAGTAGCCGGGGCCCGCCCGAGGGGCGCCGCCATGCCGCTTCCACGGCCGGGACGGGGTGAGGGCTCCGGGCCGTCCGTTCCCCCGTGCACAGCAGCGAGCCCCGGACCGTTCGTGATGGTCCGGGGCTCGAAAGCTTTAGGATACTGCTGCGCGCTGCGGCTCGGGGGCGGTGAATGCGTACTCGCCGTACGCGCCGCCGGGCTCAGGCTGTTGGCAGGGGGCTTTCAGGCGCTCGCGTTGCGCGCCCGGTTGCGGGCGGCGCGGCGCTTCATCGCGCGGCGCTCGTCCTCGCTGAGGCCACCCCAGACGCCGGAGTCCTGACCGGACTCGAGCGCCCACTGCAGGCACTGCTCCATGACGGGGCAGCGACGGCAGACGGCCTTGGCTTCCTCGATCTGCAGCAGCGCAGGACCGGTGTTGCCGATGGGGAAGAACAGCTCGGGGTCTTCCTCGCGGCAAACGGCGTTGTGACGCCAGTCCATGGCTGCTACCTCTCTTGGTATTACATGCAGGTTGCTTGTGAATGTGAACGCTTTCACGAATCCCCCCGCAAGTGAAGGTCCGACGCCCAGATGAACTGGTTGTGGTCCAGGTTGAGGAGGGGTTCTGGCTCTCTGGGAGGCCGGTCCTGCGGGCCGTCCCGATCGCCATGTAGAGATTCGCAAACCTCGGCGGCGGATACAACCCCTTCCGGAAAGTTTTTTTTGATTCCTCGGTGTCGACTAGGTCACAGCCGTACTTCCATGGGGTGGACCCGCGCCTAAACGTTCGACTGGAAGGACTTTCGCCCCTTCCGCTCACACAATCACACGCAGTGCACGGCGTACGCCTGTGAACGTCACGCTGCTGCGTAGTCCAAGGTGGTCGCCGTCCATCTGGAAGGGCAGCGCCACCTTCGAATGCAAGGCGAAGTCCGTGAGGTCGTGAAAAGAGGCCACGTGCTTGCCGCGCGGGCCGCGATCCGGGGTCGAGGTGAGCAGCTGGGTCGCGTAGCGGGCCAGGGCGGCGGTCGACAGCCGGCCCAGGCCGAGGACGTCCAGGGCGCAGTCGAAGGACGCCGCCGGAGCCGCGTACACCGGACGATTCCCCAGGTAGGTCCAGGGAGAGGTGTTGCAGACGATGGACAGCACCAGATTGCGCACGGGGTCCGCCCCGGGGCGTTCCAGGGTGATCGCGCCGCTGCGGCGGTGCGGGTCGGCGAGGAACTGCCGTGCCGCCTGGCGTATGTAGAGGGAGTGCGTGGAGATCCTGCCGCGCTCCCGCTGCTGCTCGACCCGGCCGACGACCCCGGCGTCGAATCCGAAACCGGCACAGAACGTGAACCAGCGCGGCGGAACGCCTTCGTCCGGGGTGTCCGGCGTACCGGCCGCTATGCCGAGGCCGACCGTGCGGCCACTGCCCGTCTCCAAGGCGTCCAGGATCGCTCCGGTGGCCTCCACGGCGTCGTTCGGCAGCCCCAGGGCGCGGGCGAAGACGTTCGTGGAGCCGCCGGGGACGACGGCGAGGCGCGGCAGGGCGTCCGGGTCCGGGCCCGCGTGCAGCAGCCCGTTCACAACCTCGTTGACCGTGCCGTCGCCGCCCAGTGCCACGACCAGGTCGATGTCGTCGGAGTCGGCGGCGCGGCGGCCGAGGTCGCGAGCGTGGCCGCGGTACTCGGTGGTGACGGCCTCCAGCTTCATCTCGCTCGCGAGGGCGTGGATGAGCACGTCACGGGTGCGGGCACTGGTGGTGGTTGCCGCCGGATTGACCACGAGGAGTGCGCGCATGGCCGCCAGCGTACCTACCAAGGGGTACGCGGCCCAGTCCGGGGCGAGCGGCCCCGGTGCCGCCCGTCCGCGGGGCGCATCGGACCCGGGGCTACCCTGCAGGGGTGAGCAGTGCTGAGCAGACCCCCGAGACCTCCCCCGGCGCACCCGCGAAGCGGCCCGGGCGGCTGACCGCGGCGGCAGCCCTGTGCGGGCTGGAGGCCCTGGCCCTGTTCGCCGGCGGCCTCTACATGCTGGTGTCGGGCCTGACCGGTACCCCGGAGAGCACGTCGCAGGCCGAGACGGGCGGAGTGACGCTGATCGCACTGGGTGCCATTCCCCTGCTCGCGGCCCGCGGACTGCTGTTCAGGCGTACCTGGAGCCGTGGGCCCGCGATCATCACCCAGATCATGGCGCTGCCGGTGGCCTGGACCCTGCTCCGCTCGTCGGGCGCCCTGATCCCGGCGGGCATCGTGCTGGCGGTCGTGGCCGTCACCTCGCTGGCGCTGCTCCTCAACCCGCGCACGACGGAGGCGCTGGGCATCCGCGGCCGGGCATAGCCTCCGGCGGCCGGGGCGGACGTACGGACGCCCGTCCGGAACCGCCGGAGGGTCACTCCTCGACCAGGAGCTTTTCGCGGAGTTGTGCGAGCGTGCGTGCCAGAAGGCGGGAGACGTGCATCTGGGAGATGCCGACCTCCTGCGCGATCTGCGACTGCGTCATGTTGCCGAAGAAGCGAAGGAGCAGGATCCGCTTCTCCCGGGGCGGCAGGTCCTCCAGCAGCGGCTTCAGGGACTCGCGGTACTCGACGCCCTCCAGCGCTTCGTCCTCGGCGCCCAGGGTGTCCGCCACCGCCGGGGACTCGTCGTCGGTGTCCGGGACGTCCAGGGAGAGCGTCGAGTAGGCGTTGGCGGACTCCAGGCCCTCCAGGACCTCCTCCTCGGAGATACCGAGGCGCTCGGCGAGCTCGTGGACCGTGGGGGAGCGGCCGTGCTGCTGGGACAGCTCCGCCGTCGCCGTGGTCAGCGCGAGCCGCAGCTCCTGCAGCCGCCGCGGCACCCGCACCGCCCAGCCCTTGTCGCGGAAGTGCCGCTTGATCTCGCCCACGACGGTCGGCGTCGCGTACGTCGAGAACTCGACGCCCCGGTCGGGGTCGAACCGGTCCACGGACTTGATCAGCCCGATCGTCGCGACCTGGGTCAGGTCGTCGAGCGGCTCCCCGCGGTTGCGGAAGCGGCGGGCCAGGTGCTCCACCAGGGGCAGGTGCATCCGCACCAGCTGGTTCCGGAGCTCGGCGCGCTCGGGGGAACCCTCCGGAAGTCCGCGCAGCGCGATGAACATCGAGCGCGCCTCGCTCCGGTCGTTCGGAGCGTGGTGCCCGTGTTCCTTGAGGTCGTGCTCGTGCTCGCTCATGGCCGCCCTCTGCCAGTGCTTCGCCTGGGAGGTACCCCCAGCCTGCTTCTGCTCCGCCGCGGCCGGGAGGCCGTCACGCTCGTCCACCGGGTGCGGCCTGGCCTGCTGCTCCGGGATGCCCGCCGGTGCGCCGCCCGGCTCCGCGGGAGCCGTACGCCCGCCGTTCGGCGTTCCGGGAATCCGCTCCTCGTCGCGCACCGGACCGTCCCCGTCCCTCACGCCGGCCCGGGTCCCGCGCCGCGCTGTTTGTACAGGCTGATGGAGACCGTGCGGTCCTCCGCCACGGAGGAGTCGACCTTGCCTGCCAGTGCCGAGAGCACCGTCCAGGCGAAGGTGTCGCGCTCCGGGGCGCGTCCGTCGGTCGTCGGGGCCGAGACCGTGACCTCCAGGGAATCGTCGACGAGCCGGAAGACGCAGCTGAGAACGGATCCGGGCACGGCCTGCTGCAGCAGGATCGCGCATGCCTCGTCGACCGCGATGCGCAGGTCCTCGATCTCGTCGAGGGTGAAGTCCAAGCGCGCCGCGAGGCCGGCCGTGGCCGTACGCAGCACGGACAGGTAGGCACCCGCAGCGGGCAGCCGGACTTCCACGAAGTCCTGAGTCCCGGGCTCGCCTGCGATCTGGGACACCCTCACCTCCAAGGTGGCACAAGGTCGATCGAGACTCCGGGAGGGCGATCCCGGAGCCGAGTACTACGCGTCGGTGCGCAGCCAGTACCTCGACTGGCGACGCTATCGCGATCCATGGTGCCGTGTCGCCGGGACCCCTACCCGACTCTGTCACTCATGGTAAGCACATGAGTACACACAGTGGCTAGTGTTCTGCGGTCCTCAATTGCGAGAAATCGGCGGAGCTTTGACGTACCCAGACGTCAGACGATCGAACCGTCCGGAAAGCACCATCGCCAGCTCTCTCCGTGCTCCAGGGTACGCATCACCGGATGTCCCTCCTGCTCGGAGTGGTGCGACGCGTGCCGGCCGGGCGACGAGTCGCAGCATCCCACGTGCCCGCACGTCAGGCAGATCCGCAGCTGTACCGGGTGCGTACCCGCCGCCCGGCACGCGAGGCACGTGTCGCTGAGGGGCGCGGGCTCGGGGCGCGGCAGGTCGAGAACATGCGGGCACTCGCTCATGATGGCCAGGTTACGACGTGGGTGAGCGGGTGAGGGGCGGATCATGGAGGCATTGTCGGTGGTGGCGCTTGTCGCGGCGAGCGCCGCGATCGCGGGGATCGCCCGCAGGACGGTGGTGCCCGCGCCCCTGCTGCTCGTCGCCGTCGGCCTGGTCGCCTCGTACCTGCCGGGCGTTCCCGAGTACACGCTGGACCCGCATATCGTCCTGCCGCTGATCCTGCCGCCGCTGCTGCACATCGCGGCCGTCGACAGCTCGTACCTCGACCTGCGGGCCAACATCAGGCCGATCGCCCTGCTGTCCGTCGGTTACACCCTCTTCGCGACCCTCGTCGTGGGGTGGGTGGCGCACCTGGTGGTCCCCGGCCTGCCGCTGACCGCGGCGCTGGTGCTGGGTGCAGTGGTCGCCCCGCCGGACGCGGTGGCGGCGACCGCGGTCGCCCGCAAGCTGCGGCTGCCCGGCCGGATCACCACGATCCTCCAGGGCGAGTCCCTGGTGAACGACGCCACCGCCATCACCGCGTACCGGGTGGCGCTGGCGGCGGCGGTCGGCGAGGGCATCACCTGGGGGGAGGGCGTGCTGATGTTCCTCGTCGCGGCGGCCGGCGGCATCGGCGTCGGCCTGGTGCTGATGGTGCCGATCCACTGGCTGCGGACCCATCTCGGGGAACCCCTGCTGCAGAACACCCTGTCCCTGCTGATCCCCTTCGTCGCCTACGCCGCCGCGGAGCACGTCCACGCCTCCGGCGTGCTGGCCGTCGTGGTCGTCGCCCTCTTCCTCGGACACCGGTCCTGGCAGGTGGACTTCGCCACCAGACTCCAGGAGGAGGCGGTCTGGCGGATGGTCGCCTTCATTCTGGAGTCCGCCGTCTTCGCACTGATCGGACTGCAACTGGCGCACGTGGTGCGGGGGCTCGGCTCGTTCTCGGTCCGGGAGGCCGCCTGGTACGCCGTTGTCGTCTTCGTCGTCGTGGTCGTGTCCCGCTTCGTGTGGGTCTTCCCCGGGACCTTCGTCCCGCGCATGCTGTCGAAGCGCATCAGGGAACGCGAGCCCGGGGTGGACTGGCGGACCCCGGTGATCGTCGGCTGGGCCGGCATGCGGGGCGTGGTGTCCCTGGCGATCGCCTTCTCCATCCCGATCCTGACGGCGGACGGGGAGCCCTTCCCGGCACGCAACCTGATCCTCTTCCTCACCTTCACCACGGTGATCGGCACCCTGGTCGTGCAGGGGCTCAGCCTGCCGGCGCTGATCCGCGCCCTGAGGCTCCCGGAGCGCGACCCGCGGAGCGTCACCCTGGCCGAGGCGCAGGCGCAGAGCGAGGCGTCCCGTGCCGCGGAGCAGCGCCTCGAGGAACTCGTCGCCGATCCGGGCAACGCGCTCCCGGAACCGCTGCTCGACCGGCTGCGCACGGTCCTGGAACGCCGCAGGAACTCGCCCTGGGAGCGTCTCGGGGCGGTCAACCCCGCCACGGGCGAGTCCGCGGACGACACCTATCGCCGCCTCACCCGTGAAGTGATCCAGGCCGAGCGCGAGGTGTTCGTGCGGCTGCGGGACGAACGGCGGATCGACGACGAGATGATGCGGGCGCTGCTGCGGCGGCTGGACCTCGAGGAGGCGGCCGCCTACCGTGAGGCCGCGGACTGAGGCCGGCCGGTGATCACCGCGGCGACGGTGGTCCCGGGCGGGAACGCGCCCTCGCCCGCGAGGGCGACGAGTCCATAGAGCATTTTGGCGACATAGAGACGTTCCACGGGCAGCCCGTGACGTGCTTCGAAATCCCGCGCGAACGCGTCGAGGGCGGGCGGGACACGGGCGTAGCCGCCGAAGTGGAACCGCTCGTCGAGCGACCAGTCGCCGGCCGGTCCGCCGAAGGCCTCCATCTGGAGGGCGCTTGTCCGTTCGCCGAGGAAGCCCCCCTTGAGCACGGGGAAGCCCAGGGCCCGCGCTCCGCCCCCGAGTCCGGCGGCGAGCCCCGCGAGCGTCCCGCCCGTCCCGCACGCCACGGCGGCCACGTCGGCCCTGCCGCGCAGCTCCCGGCCGAGCTCCGTACAGCCCTGCGCCGCGAGGGCGTTGCTGCCGCCCTCAGGGACGATCCAGCACCCCTCACGCTCCCCGATGCGCTCCAGGAGCTCCGCCAGCACCTCCGGTTCGGACGTGCGGCGGTAGGTGGCCCTGTCCACGAAGTGCAGCCGCATACCGTCGGCGGCGCAGGCGGTCAGGGACGCGTTGAGGGGCTTCCCGGCGAGTTCGTCGCCCCGGACGACGCCGACCGTGGGGAAGCCGAGCAGTCGCCCCGCGGCGGCCGTGGCGCGCAGATGGTTGGAGTAGGCGCCGCCGAAGGTGAGCACGGGCCGGCCGGCCGCCGCGCGGAGGTTCGGCGCCAGCTTGCGCCACTTGTTGCCGGGCAGGTCCGGATGGATGAGGTCGTCCCGTTTGAGCAGCAGGCGGACGCCGTGCCGCGCGAACCGCTCGTCCGCCACCGGTTCCAGGGGGGAGGGCAGCCGGGGCCGGAGGGCGGCGAGGTCGAACACGTTCACCCCGCCATTCTCGCCGCCTCCGCCCGGCACGTTCCCCCGCCGTGCCCGGCCGCCCCGCCGTGCCCGGTGTGGGCGGCCGGGGCGGTCCGGTTCACGCGGACCGCGTCACCAACCCGGCTGGTGCCGAGGGCGCAGGACCTCCGGGAGCGCCGCTCCCGAAGGCGGCCTGAGCCGGGAATCCCCTCCCTTCTGGAGTCCTTCTGGGAGGGGGGTTCAACTGAGCCGTTCCGTGATCCGCGCGCGCATGGCGTTCATCGTGAAGCCCCGCGGGTCGATCTTCCCCGGCTGCCACTCCAGGTGCCCGATCACCGACCGGGCGTTCCAGCCGTGGCGCCGGCAGACGGCGGCGGCCGCCTTCTCGATGGCCTCCAGCTGGACCTCCGGCCAGGGGTCCCTGCCGTCGCCGAGGTTCTCGCACTCGAATCCGTAGAAGTGCCGGTTCCCGTCCGTGTTCGCCTCGTCGTCGGGAGGGAGCGCTCTCTCGGCGATGACGGCGCGCAGCACGTCGTCATCGCCGAGCCCGGCGTGGTTGGCCCTGCCGTAGCCGACCAGGTGGACCTTGCCGTCCTTGGCGATGACGCCGTGGCACAGGGGACCGGGCAGGCCCGCGTAGCCGTCACGGCAGATGCGTACGGTGTCCGCGGTACCCCTGGTGACGGTGTGATGGATCATCACCCCGTGCACGGGGCCCCAGGGGCCTTTGTGGTTGCGGTTGTGGGTGCGCCAGTCTCCGACCTGGACGACCGTCAGCCCCTCGTCGCGCAGGGCGTCGAGGAAGCTGTCCGCGGACATGGGTGGGGCCATGGCCGACTCCTTCACGGCTGGAAGTGTTCGTACGGGGCTTCTACCCCAACCCCCGTGACCAGGCGATCCGTTCGCACGCTGTGCGAGCCGATCCGGCCAGTGGGCCGATCGGGCAGAAGACGCACGCGATGCCCCGCACATCCCCGTCTAGTCCCACTCATTTGTGTAATGGCGCGCCCACTCAACGTGCTGGAAGGCTCTTCGTCGCAGGTCAACCCATGATTGCGAAGGAGTCCCATGTCGGTTGGTTCGGTTGGTTCGGTTGGTGACGAGGTGCGTGAGGGCGGCCAGGACGCGGCACTGCCACAGCAGAGTCTCGGTACGGCAGCCGCACGGAACCTGGCGACCACCACCAAGTCGGCGCCCCAGATGCAGGAGATCACCTCCCGGTGGCTGCTGCGGATGCTGCCCTGGGTCCAGGTGCAGGGCGGCACGTACCGGGTGAACCGTCGGCTCAGCTACTCGGTGGGCGACGGGCGCGTCACCTTCGTCCAGACGGGCAGCCAGGTCGAGGTCATCCCGGCCGAGCTCGGCGAACTGCCGCCCCTGCGCGGGTACGACGACGAGGCCGTGCTGCGCGAACTGGCCCAGCGCTGCCGGCAGGTGCGGTTCGCGCCGGGTGACGTACTGGCGGCGAAGGGCGAGGCGGCGGACCGGGTGTTCCTCCTGGCGCACGGGCGGGTGGAGCAGATCGGCACCGGCCCCTACGGCGACGAGGCCGTGCTCGGCGTCCTCGCCGACGGTTCCTACTTCGGTGACAGGTCGCTGGTCGACGGCGACGCCGTCTGGCAGTTCACCGCCCGGGCCGGCACCGCGTGCGTCGCGCTGGAGCTCGCCCGGCAGGACGTGCTGACCCTCGCGGACCGCGCCGAGTCCCTCGCGGGCCATCTCCGGTCCGCGGTGTCGGTCCCCCACCAGCGGACCAACAAGTACGGGGAGGCCGCCATCGACCTCTCCGCCGGCCACGTCGGCGAGGCCGTCGTCCCGCACACGTACGTCGACTACGAGGCCGCCCCCCGCGAGTACGAACTGAGCGTCGCCCAGACCGTGCTGAAGGTCCACAGCAGGGTCGCGGACCTCTACAACCAGCCGATGAACCAGACCGAGCAGCAGTTGCGGCTGACGGTCGAGGCGCTGCGCGAGCGGCAGGAGGACGAGCTCGTCAACAACAGGCAGTTCGGGCTCCTCGCCAACTGCGACTACGGCCAGAGGCTGCAGCCGCACGACGGCGTGCCGGGGCCGGACGACATGGACGAGCTGCTGTCCCGGCGGCGCGGTTCCAAGCTCTTCCTCGCCCACCCCAGGGCCATCGCCGCCTTCGGCCGGGAGTGCAGCAGGCGGGGCATCTACCCGGACACCGTCGACATCGGGGGGAGCCGCATCCCCGCCTGGCGCGGTGTACCGATCTTCCCCTGCAACAAGATCCCGATCTCGGACGCCCGGACCACCTCGATCATCTGCATGCGTACGGGCGAGGAGGACCAGGGGGTGGTCGGCCTGCACCAGACCGGCATCCCCGACGAGATCGAGCCCAGCCTCTCCGTCCGCTTCATGGGCATCGACGAGCAGGCGATCATCTCCTATCTGGTCACGGCCTACTACTCGGCGGCGGTTCTGGTGCCGGACGCCCTCGGTGTGCTGGAGAACGTCGAGGTGAGCCGCTGGCGCTGACGCCCGGCGCCGATCCGGCGGGGGCGGCCCGCCTTGCCGCCCCCGCCCCACCCCCTTCAGCAGAGGACGTGACCGTGACCATGACCAGTCCGGACGCCGCCGCCACCGATGCCCATGAGGCGGCGCGGCTCCTGGAACGCACCCGCGACGCCGTCGATCCCCGGCTGCGGGACACCGTCGAGTCCCTTCCCGGCTCCATGCGCCGAGTCGCGATGTACCACTTCGGCTGGGAGCACGCCGACGGCACGCCCGCCGCCGGTGCGGCGGGCAAGGCGATCCGGCCCGCCCTGGTGCTCGCCGCCGCCCGGGCGCTCGGCGGGGACCCGCAGCAGGCGGTGCGTGCCGCCGCGGCCGTCGAGCTGGCGCACAACTTCACCCTGCTCCACGACGACGTGATCGACGAGGACGCGACCCGCCGTCACCGACCCACCGCCTGGACGGTGTTCGGCACCCCGGACGCCATCGTCGCGGGCGACGCCATGCTGGCCCTGGCGCTGCGGCTGCTCGCGGAGGACCGGCACCCGGCCGCGGCGGCGGCCTCGGCGCGGCTCGCCGCCTGTGTGATCGAGCTCTGCGCCGGCCAGCAGGCCGACTGCGCGTTCGAGCAGCGTGGGCCGAGGGAGGTCTCGCTGGACGAGTGCCTCGCCATGGCAACGGCCAAGACCGGGGCGCTGCTGGGCTGTGCCTGTGCTCTCGGCGCGCTGTACGCGGGGGCGGGGGAGGAGGAGATCACCGCGATGGACGCCTTCGGGCGGGAGGCGGGGCTGGCCTTCCAGCTGATCGACGACCTCATCGGCATCTGGGGCGATCCGGACCGCACGGGCAAGCCCGCGGGCGCCGATCTGGCCGCGCACAAGAAGTCGTTGCCGGTGGTGGCCGCCCTAGGTTCGGGCACCGAGGCGGGGGCGGAGCTCGCCGAGCTGTACGCCGGGCCGATGGGCGCCGGGGCGGTCGCTCGGGCAGCCGACGCGGTGGAGCGGGCCGGCGGCCGGGACTGGGCCCAGCTGCAGGCGGCGGACCGGATGGCCCGGGCCGTGCAGCAGCTGTCGCGTGCGGTGCCGGACCTCGAGGCGGCGGAGGACCTGCTCTCGCTGGCGGAGTTCGTCACCCGCCGGAGCCGCTGAGCCCGGTCGGATCGGTTCACGACCCCGGCCGCAACTCTAGGATCGCGACGGCCGGTTGACAATCGCGGAGAGGTGGCCCGGGCATGGGTGTACGGACACGGCAGGCGGGGGAGCGGGACCGTGGGACGGTGGTGCGGCTGCTCGACGAGGCGTTCATGTACGACCCGGTCAGCAGCTGGGTCTTCCCCGACGAGGCCCACCGCCGCCGGGTGCACGGGGTCTTCCTCGGGGTCTTCCTCGACATCGCCCTCGCCGAGGGGCGGGTCGACATGACCGAGGACGGAGCCGCCGCCGCGCTCTGGCTCCAGGTGCCCGCGGAGGCGCCCGAGGAGGAGGACGACACCCCGGCCCGGATGCGGGAGATCGCCGATCCCGGCAACGAGCGGGCCGAGCTCGTCGGCCGGCTGACCGGTGCCGTCCATCCGCAGGGCAGGGCGCACGAGTACCTGCTGCTGGTCGCCGTATCCCCGGAGCGGCAGGGCGAGGGGCTCGGCACGGCCCTGCTCTCGCCCGCCCTGGAGCGGTGCGACCGCGAGGGGCTGCCCGCCTACCTGGAGGCGAGCAGTGCCCGCAGCACCCGTCTCTACGAGCGGCTCGGTTTCGCTTTCACGGACCGTACCGTCCAGCTGCCCGACGGCCCGCTGATGTGGCCCATGTGGCGGGAGCCCGCCGCGCCGGGGCCCGAGGGCGCGAGTCGGACGTTGGCTCCGTAGGCGTTGGGGCCTCGGCGCCACGCCATCCGGCGCACCGTACTGCCCCGGAGCCCGGAGCCGGTCGCGGTGCCCCGGAGCCCGGAGCCCGGAGCCCGGAGCCCGGAGCCCGGAGCCCGGAGCCCGGGGCGCGAACCGGCGGCCGGCTCGGCACCGACCGCCGCCTCGGTGCCGAGCCCCGGTCGGCTCGGCCGGGAGGACCGGGGGCGGAGGGCGACCCCTCGCGGCTCCGGCATGGCGGGGCGGTCCCCCGCCCCTTCGGCGTATCGTTCGTGTGCCGACGTGCCGACGTGCCGACGTGCCGGCCGCCGCGTCCGCGGTGCACCGGTCGGCGCCCCGCGGCGGGCCGGATCGCCTCGGGGGCATCGGCGTGCCGCGCCTTTCCGGACCCTCCTCAACGCACCCTCCGTAAAACGCACTTGTATGACCACTACGTCTGGAGCACTATGGGTGCAGTGGTTCGGGCCCCGATATCGGTCCGGCCCTCAGTCCCCCGACGAGAACAGAGGACCGGTTTGCGTCACCTCACGTACTTCATCGCCTGCTCCATCGACGGCTTCATCGGAGACCCGGGCGGCGACGCCTCGTCCATGTTCGGCTTCGTCGACGAGGACTACCTGGAGTTCCTGAAGTCCGAGTACCCCGAGACCATCCCCGTCCAGGGGCGAGAGGCACTGGGCGTCCAGAACTCCCCGAACAGGCACTTCGACACCCTGGTCCAGGGCCGGGCCAGCTACCAGCTGGCACTCGATGCCGGGATCACCAGCCCCTACGCCCAACTGCGCGAGTACGTCGCCTCGCGCACGCTGGAGGAGTCGCCCGACACGGGCGTCGAGATCATCGCCGACGACCTGGTCGGCAGGGTGCGCGCCCTCAAGGCCGAGGACCGCGGGCTCGGCATCTACCTCTGCGGCGGCTCGCAAGTCGCCGGCGAACTGCTCGACGAGATCGACGAACTGGTGATCAAGACCTATCCGCAGGTCTACGGCAGCGGTATGCCCATGTTCGGTGCCGGATTCGCCGTCACCGACTTCACCCTGGACTGGGTGCGCACCTTCGGCAACGGGGTGCTCGTACGGAAGTACCGCAGGAAGCGGTAGCCGCGTCGGCGGCGGGTCCACCGTTCCGCGCGAGCGCTGTTCGCCCTGAGCATGCCGACCTATCCTGGATCCATGGGCAGCGAAGGACGCCGGACCGTCCGCCGCCCGCAGGACGAGTACACGTGTCCGACCTGCGGACAGCCTGTCGGTTCCGCCATCAGACGACGCAAGGTGCTCGGTGTGTTCGTCCCGGAGTGGGGCCCCGGTCCCTGTCACAACCCCGCGTGCGCGCGCAGTGCCGGGGACGCCTCCGGAGCGGGGCGCGGGCCGGGCGGGGAAGGCGCGAAGAGGACGAACGAGGAGCCGGCCGCGGGCCCGTCAGGCTGACTCGGGTGGCGCAGAACCATTCGAGTGCCGACCGGCTGTACAACACGGCCGGGCGGACCGCTACAGTCCGCGCCATGTCAACGGAGTCGACGGACGTGTGGACCGGCTGGTACCGGGACCGCCGGGGTGCGGAGGCGATCGCGCTGGCGATCGCCCCGAGCGGGCCCAGAGTGAGCACCCGCATCAGGGGAACCGAGTACGAAGGGCCGAGTTTCGCCGCCCTGGGCGCTGCGGAATCGGGCGAACGCCTGTCCGGTTGCGTCCTGGAATGGGACATGCCGCTGCCCGTCGTTCTGGACGGGGCGGCGGAGCGGGCCACGCTCAGCTGCCTGCTGACCCTCGGCGAGGCCGGGCCCGAGGGCACGCCCGGCAGGGTGGATCTGAACCTCACCCTGCACTTCGGCGGGGCGGCGTACGAGTCCGGGGTGGCCGACGGCGACTTCGACGAAGCGCTCGGGCGGATCAGGCGGCAGCTGCCTGAGGGTGCCGACCTCGGCCGGAAGCTGCTGGAGAGCGCCTGACGGCTCGTCGTCGCCGCACTCGGCCGCCGCCTGACGCCGGTGGCACCGCCGGCGAGCGAACGCCCCGTGCCCGGGCGGGAACCCGGGCACGGGGCGCCGTGGGGGGCGTGCGTCAGGAGACCTTGGCGAGGGCCGCAGCGAGGCCGTTCGCCCAGAGTTGGTTCACCCGGGTCCGCTCGGCCGCGTTGGGGTACGCGTTCTGGCAGGAGGTGCCGGGACCGCCGCCCGACATCAGTTCGCTGCACGGACCGGAGTAGTGGTCGGGGAGCCCGAGCACGTGGCCGGTCTCGTGGGCGGTGACCCGGGTGGAGTTGTACAGCTGGTTCTGCCGGTAGTCGAGGAAGATGTAGCCGCGGCCGTGCCCGTCGGTGCTGGCGTACGAGCCGCGCGGATCGTTGCCCTCGTAGTACCGGAAGTCCGGGCTGGAGCCCTCCAGCAGCCGCACGTTCGACACGGAGCTGTTCCATATCCGCGTGCTGCTGGCTATCTGGGAGCGGAAGCTCGGCGCGCTGCCGGCGCTGTAGACGACGGTGACGGCCTGGGCGCCCGGGTTCTGGGCCCGCTTCTCGGCGACCGACTTCACCACCGCGTCGAAGAACGCCTTGGTCGCGCGGGCGTCCTCTGCGGAGCCGTTGTACGCCGCGGCCGGGCCGGTGGGGACGGCGGGGCTCGCGGCGTCGGGAGCCGGGGCGGCGGTGGCGGGTGCGGCGAAGGCCAGGGCGGCGGCGAGGCCCAGACCGAGTGCGGCGGAGAGTAACGCCCGCGGGCGTCGCTCGGGGTGTCTCATGGGGGGTTCTCCTCATCCGAGTGGGGATCGGTGAGGAGAGTGTCGGGGAGCCCCGCCCGCCGGCGGATGATGCCAACTGGTGATAACACCGCGGCATCACGAGTGCGACCAGCCCCAACTCGCCTATGCAGCAAGGGAATTGGAGCGACGAAGGTGTCTGGTGGGACGAGGGGTGCCGTCCTACTCTCGCAGTATGGAGCTGGAGGTGAGACACCTGCGCGTGCTGTGCGCGATCGCCGACGCGGGCAGTCTGCACAAGGCCGCCCGCCGACTGGGCATGAGCCAGCCCTCCCTGACGACCCAGCTCCGCCGGATCGAGAACGCCCTGGGCGGCGAGCTCTTCCTCAGGGAACGCACGGGCTGCCGGCCCACCCCGCTCGGCCGTGCCGTCCTCAGCCGGGCCCGCCCGCTGATCGCCGGGATGTCGGCGCTCGTGACGGAGACCCGGGCGGCGGTCGCCCGCGCGGACGACCCCCGGCTACGCATCGGTTCCACGGCGAGCCGCGCCCTCGCGGGCTGGCTGAGACGGCTCAGACAGCGGCTGCCCGACGGCACGGACCTCTCCCTGCACATGAACGTCTCCGCCGGCACGCTGCTGCGCATGGTCGCCGCCGGGCACCTGGACGTGGCGTTCGTCCACGAGGTCGAAGGCTGCCCACTGCTGGTGCCGGAAGGGCTCGAACGTCGGGTCCTCGTGGAGCGCGAACCGCAGTTCATCTCCATGGCCCGCGACCACCCGGCCGCCGCGGCCCCGGTGGTCGACCTCGCCGACCTCGCCGAGGACCGCTGGATGGTGGACCCCACGGTCGACGGCGAGTGGGACGGACTGCGCCGGGTCCTCACCGCCGCGGGGATCGACCCGCAGGTGCTGCACGCCGACTACCACACCGCCACGTCCCTCATCGTGGTCGGCGAGGCGGTCGCCCCCTGCCAGCCCACCTCGGGCCGGCGCGACGACATGGCGATCCGCCCCCTGCGCGACGACCCGCTCGCGGTACGGCTGCTGCTCTACCGGCGACCCGGGCCAGGCACGGAGACCTTCGCCCTCGTGTACGCCGAACTCCTCGCGGCCTACCGGGAGGTGGCCCTCCGCTCCGCCCCGTACCGGCACTGGCTGCTGCGCAACAAGAGCCCGTTGCTGCAGACACCTGCGGCATGAATCCGCTCCGGCGGGACCTTCGGGGGAGCGGCCCGCCGTGGAGCCCGGCCGCGCAGCACGATCCGCGGGACTTCAGCCAGGCTCGCTCACTGTGTGGCTACGCGGTCCGGCGCGGTGACCACGGGGCGAACAGCCTTCGCTGCCTGCGAGGTTGAGTCGTGAACGCTGTTTGCGGGACACCCAGCGCATCGAGCCGTGACATGAGCTGATCCTCTTGCTCTGATGTGACGGCGATCCACAGGGCTGTGCCGGTGTCGCCGGCGCTGAAGATCTGCCGGCCCCGCCGCGACGCCTCGGCATGAATCGTGTAGGGAGCCAAGGCCAGCAGCACGTCGAACTGCGTGTCGTCGCGGACATCGACGTCAATCCCCATACCAGGATCACCCTTCGCCGACCGGACACCCTCGGCCACCTCGTTCTCGGCCATCAGCAACGCGTGCTCGTATG
This sequence comes from Streptomyces marianii, assembly GCF_005795905.1. Classification (NCBI taxonomy): domain Bacteria; kingdom Bacillati; phylum Actinomycetota; class Actinomycetes; order Kitasatosporales; family Streptomycetaceae; genus Streptomyces; species Streptomyces marianii. The sequence goes on along the minus strand of NZ_VAWE01000001.1, from coordinate 2,789,876 downwards.
CGGGCAGCGCTTCCCGTGGCCAGGCGATATCGCTGTAGGCATCGATGTGAGCGGTCTCGATGCCGTCCCGCAGGACACGAAGCGCCTCATGGTGAGCACGCACCATGTCCGCAGCCTCCAGACAGCCTCGGAGGAACAGGACTCGACGTGGTTCCCCGGCTTCGCTGACCATGTGGCTCAGCCTTTCACATGCTCGACGTCGTCCATCTGAAGGGCTTGGCCTTTCCGTGGCTGCGGCTGCCGCCGAGGTCGCGCAACTGGCGACTGAGCCCCGGCTTGATCCCTTTTCGGAGAGGGCCTGGCGTCCCGCTCCGCCGGCAGCGCACAACGGGTCTGCCGCACGATCGGGTGACATCTGAACTGGCTTGCCCTGTGGGGCGAGTGGGAAGGATGTCGCTGTACCCAAGGCTTATCCGGAGGAGTCCGCCAGGACGTCGTGCGGGTCGCGAGGAACCGCGGGGCCGGGTGTGACGGTCGAGCAGGTGGCCACCGACTTCGGAGTCCATCCCATGGCGTTGTGGAAGTGGATGCGTCGCGCGGACATCGACGACGGGACCAAGCCGGAACGACCAGCCAGAAGAGCGCAGAGCTTCGGGAAGCGCGTCGGCTGATCAACAGGCTGAGGGCCTGGCGAGGCATCGCTACCCGGTAAGACAAGACACCCGCGAGCTACCTCGCCGGCCTCCACCTTCGCGCCTCGATGATCTGGCTCAAGGACCTCACCTCACCCGGACCATCTGTTGATCACAAGCAAATACGCCCCCTAGATGGACTAGTGACCTGGTCCTTCGGTGGCAGCCGATCAGCTTGGCGGCCAGGATGAGGCCATTGGCGCAGCGCTAATCGGCCAGCCACAGAAGGGCTCCCCATGAACAAGGCAGCAGTATCGAGCACCATCGCTGTAGCGGTTCTTGCACTCAGCGGCGCAGCCATCACGGGATCACCAGCTCAAGCCGACTACGACAACAAACAGACTGTGGTCCTGAAACTGAAAACCATGCAGGAGACTCAGTTCGGCAACAGCTCTGACCCGACGCCCGGAGCCACCTTCGGCGCAACCGGAGCCCTGACCATGCACGGCAAGCACTTCGGAAGCTATGCCAGAATCTGCACGGTCGCGGCCTCCACACCACGCAGAATCATCTGCGAATCGGGGTTCAGAACACCTGACGGGCAGTTCGAAACCCGGGCCTTCACGGAAGGCAACTTCGCAGTCTTCTCATCCGCGGTGACCGGGGGCACAGCAAGGTTCAGGAACGTTACCGGCGAAGCCGAGTTCGGGCCGTCCTCCGGTGGCACGCGCGAGATCATTGTCTACCTCAACGGGGTCAGAAGATGATAGGAGCGTCCGCCAGTAGGTCATAGACGCGACAGCGGTGGTGCGACGGGGCTCACCGCCTGCTGGCGGACGCTCTCAACTCATTCGGGTCGGGAGCCAGCGCGGGGGCCAAGGCGAGGGCCACTACGGGGGCCAGAGGTCAGGTGTTCCTGGGGGACGGCATGGGGCGACACCGGGATCGGCGCCTTGCTCGTCCGGCTGCGTACTCCTGAAGGGCACGGGCGGCGTCCAGAGTCAGTCGTGGGGTCGGCGGCGTGGTCACGCCCGTTTGGGGTGGCGGCCTGGTGGTCGGCGCGGGTGGCGGAGCGGCGGGCGCGGTTGAACGCCGTCGCCGCCGCCCGCAGTTCCGCCAGTCGGTGAGGTAGCGGTCGCCGGGCGCGGTACGGACCGGGCAGTGCCAGACGTGCTGGGGTGGTTGGTGGCTGTTCACGATGGAGGAGGGGGGAGCCGTTCAACTACCGGCGCTGGAAGGCCGAGTGGAACTGCGCCCGCCGCGCGCTCCAGGCAGCCGAGAACGGGGCCGCCGAGAGGGAGGGCCGTAAGGCCGTCGAGCTGCCGCACATGGTCACCCATGACCTGCGGCACTTCTGCGCCTCCGCGCTCATCGCCGGCGGCGCGAGCGTCAAGCAGGTCCAGCTCGTCCTCGGGCACGCGTCCGCCGTCATCACGCTGCGGATCTACGCGCACCGGTGGCCGGGCGTAGAAGACCGCACCCGGGCCGCCGTGGTCGCCGTGCGCGGCGGCCTGCGGTCCGGGTGCGGACAGGTAGGTAGCCAGACCCGCGAAAATGCAGGTCAGGCTGCCTAGGCCGAGATCAGGCCTTCTTCGTCTCCCAGAAGATGCGGTCGATCTCGGCGATGAGCTCCAGGGCCTTCTCGCCAGTCTTCGGGTCGGTCGAGGCCTTGGCCGCGGAGAGCGCCTTCAGGGTCTCGTTGACCAGCTGGTGCAGCTCCGGGTACTTCTCGAAGTGCGGGGGCTTGAAGTAGTCGCTCCAGAGCACCGACACATGGTGCTTGGCGAGCTCCGCGCGCTGCTCCTTGATCACCGTGGCGCGGGCCTGGAAGTGCGGGTCGTCGTTCGCGGCCATCTTCTCCTGCACGGCCTTGACCGACTCGGCCTCGATCCGGGCCTGGGCCGGGTCGTAGACGCCGCAGGGCAGGTCGCAGTGCGCGCTGACCTTCACCTTGGGGGCAAACAGGCGGGAGAGCATTGAGCTGTCCTTCCTCGTGATCGTCTTCTCAGGTGGGACATTACTCCGTGAGTGGCGCGTTTTCGCGAGTGCCCCCTGCGGCTTAGGTCAAAAGTCCAGGGTGACCATGGGACGTGTGGTGGAAGACACCGAGGGACCCGGAGGTGGCCGATGACGGAGCAGGGGCGGGAGCCGAGTGCGCCCTTCGGGGTCGCGGAGGTGGCCGGGCCCTCCATGCATCCCACGCTGGCGCACGGGGACCGGCTGCTGGTGCACTACGGGGCCGCCGTGCGACCCGGGGACGTGGCCGTGCTCCGGCATCCGCTGCAGCAGGACCTGCTGATCGTGAAGCGGGTGGTCGAGCGGCGCCGGGAGGGCTGGTGGGTGCTGGGCGACAACCCGTATGCGGAAGGGGACAGCCGGGTGTTCGGCACGGTGCCCGAGAGCCTGCTGCTGGGGCGGGTACGGGCGCGGTACCGACCGCGCCCGCAAGGTCAGAGGTCCGGGTTCGGGCTGCTGGCCTGGGCGTTCTCCGCGGTGCGGCCCGTGCTCTCCGACCGCTCGGTCTCCAGGCGTTTGCGGGCGCGGTAGGCGGCGACGTTGGCGCGGGTGGCGCAGCGGTCCGAGCAGTAGCGGCGTGAGCGGTTGGTGGACGTGTCCAGGTAGGCGTTGCGGCAGGGCGCGGCCTGGCAGAGGCCGAGCCGGTCGACGCCGTACTCGGTGAGATGGACGGCGAGTCCCATCGCGGCGATCGCGGCGTAGCCGGAGGTCGCGTTGGACGGGTGGTCGGCGAGGTGCATGTGCCAGCGGGGCCGTCCCTCGTCGTCCAGGAAGTCGTGGCCGGAGATCTGCGGGCTGACCGGGAACTCCAGGAGCAGTGAGTTCAGCAGGTCGACGGCCTGGGTCTGGTCGCCGGAGTCCGCTGCGGTGAAGACCGCGCGGAGTCTGGCCCGTACCGACCGGAACCGGGTGACGTCCGCGTCGGTGGCCCGGCGTGCCATCTGGGAGGAGGGGCCGAAGAGTTCGCGGACGGCCTCCACCGACGTGAGCGTGTCCTTGGTGCGGGCCGGCTCCTCGGTGTTGACCAGACGCACGGCGTAGTCCGAGTAAGAGGCCAGTTCCACTTGTAGTCCTTACGGAGGAGGTCTAGTGTCGGCGACGGATGAGGTAAGTAATGCTTTGCATCCGAGGGTATTACGGACGGGAGGAGTGCGGATGACCGAGAGCGCGGCCGTCACCGGAACCGACTGGCGGGCCTGGCAGGAGAGCTGGGACCGCCAGCAGGAGTGGTACATGCCCGACCGCGAGGAGCGGTTCCGGGTGATGCTGGACATGGTCGAGGCCTTCGCGGGCCCCGAGCCGAGGGTCCTCGACCTCGCCTGCGGTACGGGAAGTATCACGGACAGGCTGCTCAAGCGGTTCCCGAAGGCCGAGAGTGTCGGCGTCGACCTCGACCCCGCGCTGCTGACCATCGCCGAGGGGTACTTCGCCGGGGACCGGCGCGTCACCTTCGTCACCGCCGACCTCAAGGACCCGGACTGGACCGCGGCCCTGCCGCACACCTCGTACGACGCCGTGCTGACCGCCACCGCGCTGCACTGGCTGCACGCCGAACCGCTCGCCGCCCTCTACGGGCAGCTCGCCGGCCTGGTCGTGGACGGCGGTGTCCTCATGAACGCCGACCACATGAAGGACGGCGCCACCCCGCGCATCAACGCGGCCGAGCGCAGCCACCGGCATGCCGCGATGGACCGGGCAAGGGCCGCCGGGGCGCTCGACTGGGCCGACTGGTGGGCCCTGGCGGCCGCGGACCCCGTCCTGGCCGCCCCCACCGCCCGCCGCTTCGAGATCTACGGAGAGCACGCAGACGGCGACACCCCGTCCGCCCGGTGGCACGCCGACATCCTGCGGGCCGCCGGCTTCGCCGAGGCCCGGCCGGTGTGGGCGTCGCCCTCCGACGCGCTGGTGCTCGCGCTGAAGTGACCCGGCCCGGACGGACGAACGCCGGAGGCGGCAGGGCATGCCCTGCCGCCTCCGGCGTCCGGTACGGCGGTCCACCGAGCTTTACAGCACCTTGGAGAGGAAGGCCTTGGTGCGGTCGTGCTGGGGGTTGGTGAGGACGTCGCGGGGATTGCCCGATTCGACGACGACACCACCGTCCATGAAGACGAGGTTGTCGCCGACCTCGCGGGCGAAGCCCATTTCGTGGGTGACGACGACCATGGTCATGCCGTCCTCGGCGAGGCCGCGCATGACGTCGAGGACGTCGCCGACCAACTCGGGGTCGAGGGCCGAGGTGGGCTCGTCGAAGAGCATCAGCTTGGGTTCCATCGCCAGGGCCCGGGCGATGGCGACGCGCTGCTGCTGGCCGCCGGAGAGCTGGGAGGGGTAGTTCCCTGCCTTGTCGCCGAGGCCGACGCGGTCGAGGAGCTTCAGGGCCCGTTCCCGGGCGACGGCCTTGGCCTCCCCCTTGACCTGGACGGGGGCCTCCATGACGTTCTCGACGGCGGTCATGTGGGGGAACAGGTTGAAGCGCTGGAACACCATGCCGATGTCACGGCGCTTGAGGGCGACCTCGCTGTCCTTGAGTTCGTAGAGCTTGTCGCCCTTCTGGCGGTAGCCGACGAGTTCGCCGTCGACCCAGAGCCGGCCTGCGTTGATCTTCTCCAGGTGGTTGATGCACCGGAGGAAGGTCGACTTGCCGGAGCCGGAGGGGCCGATGAGGCAGAACACCTCGCGCGGGGCGACCTCGAGGTCGATGCCCTTGAGGACTTCGATGTGGCCGTAGGACTTGTGGACGCCTTCGGCCTTGACCATGGCGGTCATGCCGCGACTCCCTTCGGGCGGCGCACCGAGAAGACGGTGGCCTTGATCTTCTGCAGGGGGGTGGGCGGCAGGCTGCGGCTGGAGCCCCGGGCGTAGTAGCGCTCGAGGTAGTACTGGCCGACGCTGAGGATCGAGGTCATGATCAGGTACCAGGCGGCGGCGAGGAAGAGCATTTCGACGGGGGCGCCGGAGGTCTGGCCGATGTCCTGGGCCTGGCGGAACAGTTCGGAGAACTGGACCACCGAGACCAGGGACGTGGTCTTGAGCATGTTGATGACCTCGTTGCCCGTGGGGGGCACGATGACGCGCATGGCCTGGGGGATGACGATGCGGCGCAGGGTCTTGCCGTGGCTCATGCCGAGCGCGTGGGAGGCCTCGCTCTGGCCTTCGTCGACGGACAGGAGGCCGGCGCGGCAGATCTCGGCCATGTAGGCGGCTTCGTTGAGGCCCAGTCCCAGCAGTGCGGTGAGCATCGGGGTCATGAAGTCGGACCATTCGTCGCGGTAGAACGGTCCGAGGTTGATGTACTCGAAGACGAGACCGAGGTTGAACCAGACGATGAGCTGGACCAGGACCGGGGTGCCGCGGAAGAACCAGATGTAGAACCAGGCGATGGAGGAGGTCACCGGGTTCTTCGACAGGCGCATGACCGCGAGGAGGATGCCGCCGGCGATGCCGATGGCCATCGACAGGACGGTCAGGATCAGGGTGTTCCCGACGCCGTCGAGGATGCGCTGGTCGAAGAAGTACTCGGGGATCGCGCCCCAGTTGATCTTGCCTTGGGAGAAGGCGTAGACGATCGCGGCGAACAGCGCGATCGCCACGACGGCGGAGACGTACCGGCCGTAGTGCCGCACCGGAATGGCCTTGATGGCCTCCGGTCCGGCCTTGGGCGTGGGCGGCGTGTCCTCCGGACCCGTCTTGTCGATGTCGACAGTCACGTGGAGCCTTTCAGTGCTTCAGTGCCGAGGTCAGATCCCGACCGGGATCAGGAACCGCCGTTGATCTTGGCCTCGGTCACCGCGCCGGCCTGGACACCCCACTTGGCGATGATCTTCTCGTACTCGCCGTTCTTGATGATGGCGTCCAGCGCGGCCTGGAGCGCGTCGCGCAGCTCCGTGTTGCCCTTGGCCACCGCGATGCCGTACGGGGCCGCCTCGACCTGCTCGCCCACGATCTGGAAGTCGTTGCCGCCACCGGAGGTCTTCACGGCGTAGGCGGCGACGGGGAAGTCCGAGGAACCGGCGTCGGCGCCGCCGGCGCGCAGACGGGTCTGGGCCTGCTGGTCGTTGTCGAAGGCCTCGATCGTGATCTTGCCCTTCTTGGCCTTCACGCACTTGTCGTTCTCGGCCTTGGCCAGGTCCTCGGAGACCGTGCCGCGCTGCACGACGATCTTCTTGCCGCACAGGTCCGACCAGGTCTTGATGCCCTTGTCGTCGCCCTTCTTGGTGTAGATCGAGACACCGGCGGTGAAGTAGTCGACGAAGTCGACGCCCTCGCCGACCTTCTTGCCGGTCCCGGAGTCCACGCCCTCCTGGCGGTCCTTCGTGTCCGTCATCGCCGACATGGCCATGTCGTAGCGCTTCGAGCGCAGACCCGTGATCAGGGTGTCGAAGGTGCCGTTCTCGAACTCGAACTTCACGCCGAGCTGCTTGCCCAGGGCGTCGGCGATGTCGGGGTCGATGCCGACGACCTTGCCGGAACCGTCCTTGAACTCCACCGGCGGGTAGGCGATGTCCGAACCGACCTTGACGACACCCTTGTCCCGGATCGACTGCGGCAGCTTGTCCGCCAGCGGCGCCGTGGAGGTGGCCGCGCCGTCCTTCTCCTTGGTGCCCGATCCCGAGTTCGTCTGGTCACCGCAGGAGGTGAGCAGCAGGGCACCGGCGACCGCGATCGCGCTCACCGCGGCGATCCTGGACTTGGCGGCGGTCGAGCGGCGGGTGGTGCTTGCGGTCATGATCGTGGCCCTCCGGGCAGGTGTGGGTTTGCCAGGCGTCGTGCACTCGTCTTCGAGTGTCGACCTTGTGTGTTTCCGGCATCTTGCCATTCGGACTAGCCCATACAGTGGGCTACGCATGTCAAAATCGGATAACGGGTGACCCCCGAAGCGCTACGGGCCGGTACGTCAGGGCCCCACCAGCCGCATCATCTGCGGTGGTTTCTTCTTCCAGCCGGAAGATCTTCGGATCGTCTCGGGATGCGGACGGCATTCATCGTGCTTTTCGCCAAGTGTTCCTGCCTTGTCAGCATATGTCGCTATGAATCAGGTCACTGGGAGATCATGGACGGGCCAATGGGCTCGTCTCCGGTGCCGTCCGTCCGGTAAGAAGGATCCTTACACCCCTCATCCGGGGCTCAGGGCGCGTTGTGCGGCGCGCCCGCGCGTACGTACCTCCCCCCGTCGGGGCGGGCCAACCACCCGGGACAGGGAACGGACGCGGTGCCAGCCCACCCCTCCTCAACCAGGAGTGGCAACCCTCAACTGATGAAGACTTAAGGGGTCAAACGAACATGGCAGCGGAGATCGTCAATCCCGGCAGCGCCAGCGGGACGGAGAGTGCACCCGGGGACTCCGGGGAACCCTTCGATCCGGCCTTCGCGCTGCACCGCGGCGGCAAGATGGCCGTCCAGGCCACAGTGCCCGTCCGGAACAAGGACGACCTGTCCCTCGCGTACACACCCGGTGTCGCCAAGGTGTGCACCGCGATCGCCGAGAAGCCGGAGCTCGTCCACGACTACACCTGGAAGTCGCAGGTGGTCGCGGTCGTGACCGACGGTACGGCGGTCCTCGGGCTCGGTGACATCGGACCGGAGGCCTCGCTCCCCGTGATGGAGGGCAAGGCGATCCTCTTCAAGCAGTTCGGCGGCGTCGACGCCGTTCCGATCGCCCTCGCGACCACGGACACCGACGAGATCGTGGACACGGTCGTCCGGCTGGCGCCGTCCTTCGGCGGAGTGAACCTGGAGGACATCTCGGCGCCGCGGTGCTTCGAGATCGAGCGCAGGCTCCAGGAGCGGCTCGACATCCCGGTCTTCCACGACGACCAGCACGGCACCGCCGTGGTCACCCTCGCGGCCCTGCGCAACGCGGCCAGACTGACCGGCCGCGGCCTGGGCGAGCTGCGCGCCGTGATCTCGGGAGCGGGCGCGGCCGGCGTGGCCATCGCCAAGTTCCTCCTCGAGGCGGGGCTCGGCGACGTGGCGGTGGCCGACCGCAAGGGGATCGTCAGCCGTGACCGCGACGACCTGACCCCGGTCAAGCGGGAACTCGCCGAGATCACGAACCGGGCCGGACTCAGCGGCTCGCTGGAGACGGCGCTGGCCGGAGCGGACGTCTTCATCGGAGTGTCCGGCGGCACCGTGCCGGAGCCGGCGGTCGCCTCGATGGCGCCGGGAGCCTTCGTCTTCGCGATGGCCAACCCGAACCCCGAGGTCCACCCGGACGTGGCGCACAAGTACGCCTCCGTCGTGGCCACCGGCCGCAGCGACTACCCCAACCAGATCAACAACGTCCTCGCCTTCCCGGGCATCTTCGCCGGCGCGCTGCAGGTGCGGGCCTCGCGGATCACCGAGGGCATGAAGATCGCGGCGGCGAACGCGCTGGCCGACGTGGTGGGCGACGCGCTCGCCCCCGACTACGTCATCCCCTCGCCGTTCGACGAGCGGGTCGCCCCGGCGGTCACCGCCGCCGTGGCCGCGGCGGCGCGAGCCGAGGGTGTGGCCCGACGCTGACGGCACTCGTCGGGGGCTGAGGCCCCCGAAACCCTTCCTCCACGGCCCCGGACGCGCTGGACGCGTCCGGGGCCGCGGCGTGTCGGGGCCCGTACGTGTGGGAGGCGTGTCCGGGTTCGTGCCTGGTGGCATGCCGGTGTGCGGGAGTGCCCGTCCGCGAGGCCGGGCGGCCCGGCCCAGCGGTGCACGGACACACGAGGCGCCCCCACGGAGCGGCCGCCCGCATGAACGGCGGGGCGTCCGGGCCCGGCGTCCGTCCGGGCCTCGCGGACCCCGGGCCTCGCGGGCACACGGGCCGGACGGACACACGAGGCGCCCCCACGGAGAGCGGGCGCCCGCATGAACGGCGGGGCGCAGGGGCCGCCCGGACGGAGCCGCCCGGACGGACGGCCGGCTCCCCCCCCTGCGCCCCACCCGCCCGCACAGCGCAACACGCCTGCCGCCGGGACCCGTGTGTTACCCACGCCGTCTTCCCCGGTTCACCGCCAACTGCTGGGATGCGCACGCCGAATGGAGCAGGGGAGGCGTGAGTGAATCTCATGGTGAACGGTGATGCCGAGAGCGGGCCGGGAGGGTCCGCGGATCCGGTGGCGGCCGTGAACGGCTGGGACGTGTGGGAAGGGGCTCCGGCACTCGTCGCGTACAGCCTCGGGGGCGGTTACCCGACGGCATCCGACCCCGGTCCCGCCGCCCGTGGCAGCCGGTTCTTCTCCGGCGGGAACAGCCCGCGCACCGCGCTCGTACAGGACGTCGCACTGCCCACGCACGGCCGCACCGGGCGGCAGGCCGTCGACGCCGGTCACGTCCGCTACACGCTGGCCGGGTGGCTCGGCGGATACGCGGCGCAGGAGGACGGCGCCCGGCTGTCCGTGGAGTTCCGGGACGGCAGGGGCACGCCCGTCGCCCTGTCGGTGCTCGGCCCCGTGACGGCGGCCGAGCGGCAGTCCCGTACCGCGCTGCTGGAGCGCACGGCGTCCGCATCGGTCCCGCCCGGCGCCCGCAGCGCGAGGGTGCTGCTGGTCTTCACCCGCAGCGGCGGCACCTCGAACGACGGTTACGCCGACGCCGTCTCGCTCACCCTGACCGCCATCGCGAAGCCTTCCGGGGGACACCAGTGACCAGGCTCAACCGTCGTGATCTGCTCAAGGCCGCCGGCGCCGCCGGCGCCCTGAACCTGGCCTGGCCGCTGAGCGCCGGGCTCACGCCGGCCCAGGCCCGCGAGGCGGCGGAGGCACTCGGCGCGGACTACGACCCCGCGCCGTTCACCCTCGGTGTCGCCTCCGGCGACCCGCGGACCGGCAGCGTCCTGCTGTGGACCCGGCTCGCCCCGGAGCCGCTGGCGGCCGAGCAGCGGCTGCCCGAGGTCGTGGAGGTCGACTGGGCCGTCGCCACCGACCCGGCCCTGCGGCGGGTCGTCGCCCGGGGCACGGCCCCCGCCTCCGCGACCCTGGGACACAGCGTCCACGTCCCCGTCTCCGGGCTCCGCCCGGGCACCCGCTACTGGTACTCCTTCACGGCACTCGGCCGGACCAGCCGCACCGGCCGCACCAGGACGGCGCCCGCCGGGCACGTCGCCTCCGTCCGCTTCGCCGCCGCCAACTGCCAGGCGTTCCACGACGGCTTCTACGCCGCCCACCGCGGGATCGCCCGTGAGGACGTGGACTTCGTCGTTCATCTGGGCGACTACATCTACGAGCACGGGCAGGTCGGCGGCGTGCCGGCCGACCACGTCCGCGACCACGAGGGCGGCGAGATCCTCACCGTGGCCGACTACCGCCGCCGGCACGCCCTCTACAAGGGCGACCGCTCCCTGCGCGAGGCCCACGCCGCCCACCCCTGGTTCCTCACCTGGGACGACCACGAGGTCGTCAACGACTACTCGGGCACCGGTGGCGGCGCCCCGTTCATGAACCGCCGCGCGGCCGCGTACCAGGCCTGGTACGAGAACATGCCGCACCGCGACGCCGGAGCCTCCGCGCTGCCCGACCCCGAGATCCACCGCAGCCGCCGCTGGGGCGACCTGCTGGAGCTGACCGTCCTCGACCTGCGTTCCCACCGGTCCGCGCAGAACCTGCCCGACGGCACCATCCTCGGCGCCCGGCAGAAGTCCTGGCTGAAGCGGAACGTAGACCGGGCGCCGGACACCTGGCACGTCTGGGCCAACTCGATCATGTTGAGCCAGCTCCGCGGCCGCCCCGGCGGTTCGTACATGTTCACCGACCAGTGGGACGGGTTCCTCGCCGAGCGCAAGGAGGTCCTGAGCCATGTGCACGGCAGCGGCCTGGAGGACCTCGTCGTGATCACCGGCGACTGGCACTCCGCCTTCGTCGACGACATCCGGCCCGACTTCGACGACACCTCCTCGCCGGTGGTCGGCACGGAGTTCACGGCCCACTCCGTCACCTCGGGGGCGTACTCGGCGGACTGGAACAAGACCAACGGTCCGCTGATGGGCGCGGCCAACCCGCATCTGAAGTACTTCGAGGGCAACCGCTACGGCTACGACGTCTACGAGGTCACGCCACGCCGCTTCAGCGCCCACATGCGGGTGATCGCCGACCGCCGGGACCCGGTCTCGCCCGTCACCACCCTGACCACCTTCCACGTGGACCGCGGGAGGACGGGCTCGTACGAGGACCCGGCGACGAAGAACTCTCCCGCCCAGTGGCGGAGGGAGCAGTAGGGCGAAACCCGGAGGGTTCCTGCGGACCCGGGGACACCCAGGGACGTGTGTCACACCGGTGCGCGGTTCCGCCGCGCACCGGCCCGCCCTACGCTCAAGGTCATGTTCGCCGCATACGCCGCCCGCATCGACCGCGACCAGCCGCTGAACGGCCTGGAGCTGGGTGACCGCCCTGCCCCCGAGGCCCGCCCCGGCTGGACCACCATCGACGTCAGGGCCGCCTCCCTCAACCACCATGACCTGTGGTCACTGCGCGGAGTGGGCCTCGCCGAGGACAGGCTCCCGATGATCCTCGGCTGCGACGCCGCCGGCGTCGACGCGGACGGGAACGAGGTGGTGCTCCACTCGGTCATCGGCCAGAGCGGCCACGGCGTCGGCCCGGACGAGCCGCGCTCCATCCTCACCGAGAGGTACCAGGGCACCTTCGCCGAGCAGGTCGCCGTTCCGAGTTGGAACGTCCTGCGCAAGCCGAAGGAGCTGTCCTTCGAGGAGGCCGCGTGCCTGCCGACCGCCTGGCTCACCGCCTACCGCATGCTCTTCACCAACGCCGGGGTCCGGCCGGGTGACTCGGTGCTCGTCCAGGGCGCCGGCGGCGGTGTCGCCACCGCCGCGATCGTGCTCGGGAAGGCGGCCGGACTGCGCGTCTTCGCCACGAGCCGCGACGAGGCCAAGCGCAAGCGCGCCGTCGACCTGGGTGCGGTCGACGCGTTCGAGCCGGGCGCCCGGCTGCCGCAGCGCGTCGACGCGGTGATCGAGACCGTCGGCGCCGCCACCTGGTCGCACTCGGTCAAGTCGCTCCGCCCCGGTGGCACTCTGGTCATCTCCGGTGCGACGAGCGGCGACAGGCCCTCGCACGCCGAGCTGACCAGGATCTTCTTCCTGGAGCTCAAGGTCGTCGGTTCCACGATGGGCACCAAGGACGAGCTGGAGGACCTGCTCTCCTTCTGCGCCGCGACGGGTGTGCGACCGGTGATCGACGAGGTGCTTCCGCTGGACCGGGCGCGTGAGGGCTTCGAGAGGATGGCTTCCGGAGAGCTCTTCGGCAAGATCGTCCTGACCAACTCTTGATGGTCCGTCAGTTCCGCTGAGGGGATCTCCGGCCCTGCCGATCCGCGCCGTGCCGGAGGTTCCCATGGAGGCCGGGGCGGACTGCGACCCGCGGCCGCGTCCTTCGCCTTCCGCACGCTCGGGGTCTCCGGCCGGCGCGCGTCCGTCGAGGCGGCCCTGGAGGACGCCCGGGGCCGTGGCGGGCTCTCGCAGGCGGACGGGGCGGCCCGAACCAGGGGGCGGTGCAGCCCGAACCGGTGATCGCGCGGCGTGCCGGGGCCAAGTGCGAGCCGGTGTGGCGGAGCTCGGCGCTCAGCCGCCCCCGCGCAGCAGCGCCGAGATGTGTGCCGCCGCCGTCGACAAGTGGCGTCGGGCGTCCGTGAATTGAGAGGACGTCACCCCGTGGTCGCGCGCGGCGTCGCGGATGTCGTCGCGGAAGCGGTCCAGGAGCCTTTCGAGGTCGCGCGCCGGGTCGCCCGACTCCGTCGTGTCCTTCGCCCACTCGGGGCCCGCCTCGGCCGGATCGGGCTTGCCGTGCGACGGCCACGCCGTGCCCCGGGCGGTCAGTCCCCCCAGCTGCGCGGTGAGTTCGGACAGCCCTTCCCGTACGCCCGTCGGCCAGTCGCCGCGGGCGAAGTGCCCCTGGACCTGGTCCTGGACCTGGCGGGCGATCCGCTGGACCTCGTCCCGCGCCCGGTCCTGTGCCTCCTTCGCCTGCCGGCGTGCGGTCTGCGCCTCCTCGCGGGCCCGGCGGGACTCGTCCTTCGCCCGGCGCGCCTGCTCCTTCCACTCCTGCTTGGCGCGGCGCAGTTCCTCCTTTGTCGCCTGCCAGGCGTCGTCGGCACCCGCACCCGCGCCGCCCGGGTCGGCGGCACTCCGGCTCTCCGCCGCCGCCGCGCGCATCTCACTGCGCAGCTTCCCCGCCGCGCCGCGGACGTCGTCGCGGATCTCCGCGGCCAGTTCGGAGACGGACTCGCGGATCTCGAGTTCGAGGTCGGCCAGTTCCCCGCTGCGGCCCGCGAGTTCCTCGCGTCCGGCGTCGGTGATCGAGTACACCTTGCGCCCGCCCTCGGTGGCGTGGGTGACCAGGCCCTCCGCCTCGAGTTTGGCCAGGCGCGGGTAGACGGTGCCGGCGGACGGCGCGTAGAGCCCCTGGAAGCGTTCCTCCAGCAACCGGATGATCTCGTACCCGTGGCGCGGGGCCTCGTCGAGGAGCTTCAGCAGATACAGGCGGAGCCGGCCGTGGGCGAATACGGGGGGCATGTCAGAGGGCCTTTCCTGTCTCGTCCTCGAACGGTTCGTCCGCCTGGGGCGGGCGGCGCAGGAGGGCGATCGACCCGGACACGGTGGTGGCCCGCAGGGAACCGCTCCCCGCGCCGAGCGTGCCGGTGATCTTCTTGGCGCCCCATTGTCCGCTGACGCGCAGGTCCTCGAAGGCGTTCGAGACGGTGCCGCTCGCGGTGTTGGCCTCGACGCGGGCGTCCGCGGGGTGCGGCAGCCGGATGGCGACCTCGCCGGAGACGCTGGTGAGGCGGATGTCCGTCGGCGTCCCGTCGAGGTCGATCGCCATGTCGCCGCTGACGGAGTCGGCCCGTACGGAAGAGCCCGCGCCCTCGACCACGGTCAGGCCGCCCGAGACGGAACGGAAGCGCAGGTCGCCGGTGACGGCCTGGGCCTCCAGGCTGCCGGAGACGGTCTCGGCCCGGACGGTGCCGGACAGTCCCACGAGTGTCGTGTCCCCGCTGACGCCCCGCACGTCCGTGCGCCCGCGGATGCCGGAGACGACCGCTCCCGCACCCACGACGCCGACCTCGACGGCCGCGTCGGCGGGGACGGTGAGGGACACCACCGCGTGGCGGTGCCACTCCTTGCGGTCGAGCAGCTTGAGGAAGCCCTTCCAGGGCACGTCGTCGTAGCCGACCGAGACGGCGGAGCCGGTCCTCGTCACGACCAGCGGCGGGCCCTCGATCCCGGAGACCTCCAGCCGGGCGGAACCCTCCTCGGTGCCGACGACGTTCACCGTCCCGTTGACGATGCGTACGTTGAGGGACGTCACGGGCTCGTCGAAGGCGAGCTTGGTCGGCTCGGCGACTTCCCACGTCGAGTCGGGCATGGTGCTGACCTCCCGGGCCTGCAAGGAACGCAACATATCGCGTCTTATGGATGACACGATATATCGCGGTCGTCGGAAGTCAAGGGGCGTCCGTGGGTGAGTAGCGGCGAATGCGGGCAAAGTGCCCTAGCGTGAGGCGTATGGACGCCACTTCCGCGGGAGCTCTACTGCTCTGCCGGGCCGGGTACGACGTCATCGGGTCGTCGGTCCCCCTGCTGCGGGAGCCGTTCCTCCTCGCTCCGGCCGGCCGGGGCTGGAGCGTGCTCGTCCCGGACCGGCAGCCGTGGCCGAGCGGTGCGGAAGCCGTCGACCGGGTGCTCTCGGGTTGGGCCACCGCCCTCGCCGTCGCCACCAACCACCCCGTGCTCGCCCTCTGGTGGGACGCGGATCGCGCCGGCTTCACACTCGCCACCGGGTTCCGCAGCCCCGTCGGCTACGTCTGGCTCGCGGACGGCACACCGGCGGGGGAGGACGAGGCGATGCACACCTTCGCGGCCCGGCTCGGACTCGACGCCGTCCAGGACGTGCAGGCCCTGGAAGAGCTGACCCGGCCCGACGCCGACGCCGACGCCCGCGCCCGGCTGCTCGGACTCACCGCCGTCCTGTCCCGTGCCGGTCTCGCCCTGCCCGAGGGCGTGGCACCGGGCGCGGAACCCGGCGGCGTCCGGACCGCGGCCCGCGACGCGGCCGTAAGGGAGGAAACCGGGGCGGGCAAGGGGCGCGGGCACACCGCCCACGCCCTCCGGAACCGGCCGCCGGCGCCCGGGATCCCGGCCATCGTGCAGATCGCCGCGGGTTTTCCGCTGACCGTCTGGGGACTCGCCCGCCGAAGCGCGGGGTGGACGGTCGCCGGCGCGGTCCTACTCGCCCACGGCGCCCTGGCGCTGGCCCGCGACCGCGGGCCGGCACGGTGACGGCCCGGACCGTCACCGCCTTCCCCGCTACTCCTCGTCGTCCTCGTCGTCCTCGTCGTCGAGGCGCGCCAGCCAGGTGGCCAGCCGCTCGACCGGCACCTCGAAGTCCGGGTTGAGATCGACGAACGTGCGCAGCTGCTCGGCGAGCCACTCGAAGGTGATCTCCTCCTCGCCGCGCCGCTTCTCCAGCTCCTCGATGCCACGGTCGGTGAAGTACATGGCCACCAGCCTAATGCGCCCCGGGTGGCGGTCCGACTGGTCCGGCGTCCCCGGGGCCGGGAACCGTCGAGGCGCCGGCAGGCCCGGCCCCGCGCGGACCACGGGGCCCGGCCTGCTGTATGAGCCTTCGGCAACGGTTCCGCCGGCAGCGGATGTGCCCCGGCGGAGCCGTCACCGACCGGCCCTCGGACCGGTCGGTGAACGCCGGCCTCCCCGTGTCAGGAGATCGCCTTGATCGCCTGCCAGCCCGTGGTGCCGACGACCGCCGGGGTACCGACCGGCCCGGTCCTGCGACCGGGCACGAACTCCAGCCCGGCGGTGCTGTTCGACGTGGTGGACCAAAGGTCGGGTACGTCATCCCCGTTGGAATCGCCGCTCGCCGTCACCAGGGGCCGCGCGGCCGGAGTCCAGCCGCTCGCGTACTGGGTGCGGCCCGAGCCGACACCCAGCGAGGACGGATCGGTTCCGCCGTCCGGAACGCCGTCGCCGTCGGAGTCCCCCCTGCTCTTGCCGTGGTAGATCCACAGGGCACCGGAGGAGTTGTCCCGGGCGACGAGATCGACGAAGCCGTCGCCGTCCACATCGCCGGGGGAGGCGAGCGTCATCTCGCTCCACCCGGAGGTGCCGATCAGGTAGCCCGATTCGAGTGACCCGCCCGACCAGCCGGGCAGGAACCAGAGCTGGTCGCCGATGACCGCGACGAAGTCGGGGTTGTAGCTCTCCTCGCTCGGGGTGATGTCCCCGACCGAGACGATCTGGCTGATCGACGCGGTGTCCGTGGCGACGCCCGACTCGTCGTCGGGGAAGACGTACACCTCCTGCTTGGTGTCCTCGGTGAACTCGCCCTGGCCGTTGTTCGGGTAGAGCCACAGCTTGCCGTCGGACTTGCGGGCGACGAGGTCCTCGTAGAAGTCCTCGGTCCAGTCACCGCGGTGGGTCATCAGCGCGCCCGCCCAGCCGCCGCCGGAGGAGAGGGGGACGGCGGTCGCGACCGCGCCGTTGCCGGTGCCGCCGTACAGCCGCAGGTCGTCGTTGCCGTCCACCGCGAACATGTCGGGAAAGCCGTCGCCATTGACGTCACCCGGCTTGTCCATGACACCGGGGCTCCTGACGTAGAACCGGTACGGATAGATCGGTCCGGCGTTCTTCCCGGCGTCGAACGCCTGAACGTACAGGGTGTGCGGACCAGGGGTGAGCGGCGTCACCGTGATCTCGGCGTCGCCGCCGGCGCTTGCGGGCTTCGCGGAGGTGCTCGGAGGCGTGCGGTCCAGGCCCCACTTGTACTCGGCGATGTCGCCGACGCCGTTGGCGCCGAGCACGAACCGGCCGGGCGTGCGTGCGAGCGCACCCTCGGAGTTCTCCGGGTAGACGTCCTCCGCGGACCGCACGGTCGGCATCACCGACGGGGCCGTCGGGTCGAACCCGAAGCGGCAGCCGGGAGCCCCCTGGGTCGGGGTCCAGTCGGAGGCGAAGCCCGCGTCGGCGACGTCCTCGACCTGGGCCTTCCATGAGAACTGGCCGTTGGACGCGCCCTTGTGCTGGTTCAGCAGCGTCTTGGGTACGACCACTCGGGCGGGTGCTCCCGCGGAACTCTTGGCCGAGACCGTGACCTTGACCTTCTTGTCGAAGAACACGCCGGGGGACACATCGTGCTTGCCGGTCGCCCACAGATGGAACTGGACGTTGACGTCACCGCCGTCCGGGTCCCAGACCTGGGTCGTGAGCGTCACGTCCGTATTGCCGAGCGTCACGTAGGAGGAGCCGTTTCCGCACTCCGTCGCGCTGACCCTGGTGCTCGGGATGGTATCGAGCGCCCAGGGCGCCTTCGGAGGGCGGTTGAAGTCGACGATCAGCTTCGCGTCGGGCTTGAACTTCTTCCAGCTGTACGCGTCCTTCTTGTCCTCCGCGCTCTGCGGGGCGCGGAGACCGAAGGTGATGTTGGTCCACTTGCTCGCGGCGGCCTTGACCGCCGCGTCCTTGGCGGTGAAGTCGACCGGCTTGTCCGGGCAGCCGTAGGACTCGTTGCCGTGCGCGTAGTTGCGGCTGTCCTGGCGCGTGGACCAGGACGGTTGCTTGTTCCACGTGGTCGATGAGCTGATGGAGCCGGTCAGATAGAGCTCGACGGGCTTCGGTGTGCAGGACCAGGAGTGCGTCTCGGTGATCTGGAACTGCGCGTCGACGACCTTCACCCCGGCCAGGAATTTGGAGTCGACCCGGAAGAACGACCTGGCGGTGCCGCCGGTCGAGCTCTCGTAGCCGACACGGGCCTCGCTGGTGGTGCCGCCGTTCCAGCCGGTTCCGTTCCAGTAGCTGTTGTTGGGGTGCGGCTTGTAGGCGATGGTCCAGGCCTGGCGGGTGCCCGTCATCCGCGGGTCGATGTAGACCGGGTACGTCGTCCCCGAAGCTTCGAGCAGTTCCCGGTCGGGCGTCAGGGTGAGTTGGCCGTCGGTCACGGTGACGCCGACGTCCGCACTGCGGGTGCCCGGCGTCAGATCGGTCGGTGGCTGCTCCTGTGCGGCGGAGGCGGTGGACGGCGCCGCTGCCGAGAGGGTCCTCGTGGAGGCGGTCCGAGCCGCGGGTGCCGTGGCCGTCTCCTCCGAGCCGGAGGAGTCCCACATCCGCGGCGTCGACGTGGCGAACACGGTCTGCCCGGCCGGGTTGACGGCCGTCAGCGTGCCGCTTGCGGCGTCCTTCCTGAGGGACAGGCCATCGGCCTTGAGGTCGAAGTCGATCGTGGCCAGCTCCGGATTGTCCGCCGCCGCGGCCGACTTGACGATCAGTGCCTGGCTGAACCCGTCCACACCGGCGGCGACCGCGAGGTCGACACCGGGCAGCACCTCGCGATACGTCGCGGTGGAGCCCTCCAGAACCGGCGCCGGCAGTGGCTTCGGCCAGCTCAGGGAGAGCTTGCGGCCCTGGTCGGTGAGGACCACGAGCGGGTCGTCACCGCCGGCCGAGAAGGTCACGTTCCCCGCCGCGGCCCTGGGCGCGACACGTCCCTTGACCGCGGCAAGCGTGGTGTCGATCGGGGTCCACGCGCCCTCGCGCTTCACCCGCTGCGGCACGGTGTGCTGGACGCGCCGCAGGTTGCCGCTGGGCAGGGCGTACGTCTCGCTGGTCTCGCTGCGCTCCGAGAGCACTTCGACCTGCTCGCCGGTCTCCTTGGCCTGCTGCAGGGCGTGCGCCTCGGAGCCGGCCGGAGCGGAGGAGGTCTTGTCCTCGGCGCCGGCCGAGGAGGCGAGGCCGAGCGGGGTGAGGCCCAGCGAGCCTCCGACGAGAGCG
Organism: Streptomyces marianii; assembly: GCF_005795905.1. Taxonomy (NCBI): domain Bacteria; kingdom Bacillati; phylum Actinomycetota; class Actinomycetes; order Kitasatosporales; family Streptomycetaceae; genus Streptomyces; species Streptomyces marianii. The sequence continues at coordinate 2,770,529 of NZ_VAWE01000001.1, read as the reverse complement.
GCCGCGAGCGCCGTGCGCGCGGAACGTCTCGCCCCCCGTCTCCACGCACCTATCTCTGACATGTAGTTGAACCCCCCAGGTTCGTTCGGTCGTGAAGTCGATCTCAAGCGACTCCGGCGGAACAGTACACGGGACCCGATGACAGAGTTTTGCCCACTTGTGGCGAAACGAGGGGTTGTGTCATTGCAAAAGCTTGTGTTGCGGGCAGGGATTCTTGCGCCTTAGGGTCACTTCGATCAATTGTTCAGTTGCGTAGGGTGGGGATAGCTCGTGCAACAACTCCTACGCCAGTTGCGCTACTTGGGGCACTGGCATAGATCCGTTTCGTTCGTCGCCTTCATGGCGATGATGATCACTCTGATACCGGACGATCCGGCGGCCGCCGCAGGCCGAGGCACGGATCTCGAAGAGCTCAAGCGCGACCGCTCGGTCGCCGGCCGGGCGTTCTCCAAGGAGCGTCGCGAGGCCAGGAACGCCGCCGCGAAGGACTGGCAGCCGTCGACGGACAAGGTCCCGGCCGGCGACTACCTGGTCCAGGTCACGGACCCACAGGGCACGACCACTTCGAAGAAGGCCGCCAAGCAGCGCCTGGGAGCCGCCTCCGGCCCCGCGCTCGGCAAGGCCCCGGAGGCCCTCGCCAAGCTTCCCGTGACTCTCCGCCGGGCGCAGGACGCCCCCCGGTCCAAGGGCGCCCGCGCCAACGCGCCCAAGGCCGCAGCCGGTTCGGCGGCCCGGGTCCAGGTCAAGGATGCCGCCACCGCCCGCAGGGCAGGTGTGGAGGGCGTCCTCTTCACCGCCACCCCGGCGGCCGCGGAGGACGGTACCGCCGCTGCCGCGTCCGGCGCCGTGGAGGTCGAGCTCGACTACACCGCGATCAAGGACACCTTCGGTGGTGACTGGGGTTCCCGGCTCCGCCTGGTCCAGCTGCCCGCCTGTGCGCTGACGAGTCCTCAGAAGACGGAGTGCCGCACCCGCACCGAGCTGCACGGCTCCAACGACCCGGCGGACCACACCGTCGACGCCACCGTGGACCTGGGCTCGGCGCCCGTGCAGGGCTTCGCCGCCCGCAGCGCCGCGGCCGCCCCGATGGTCCTCGCCGCCACCGCGGCAGCGTCCGGTCCCGGCGGAAGCCACGAGGCGACCTCGCTGTCGCCGTCCGGCTCATGGATGGCGGGCAGTTCCTCCGGTGGCTTCTCGTGGACGTACCCGATCGAGGCACCCGAGGTCCCGGGCGGACCGCAGCCGGAGATCGAGCTCTCGTACTCCTCGCAGTCCGTCGACGGCCGCACCGCCTCCACGAACGCCCAGTCGTCGTGGCTCGCCGAGGGCTGGGACTACGAGCCCGGCTTCATCGAGCGCAAGTACCGTTCCTGCTCCGACGACAAGGGCAAGGTCGACGACAAGGCGCCGAACAACACCACCGACAACGGCGACCTGTGCTGGGGCTCCGACCACGTGGTGATGTCGCTGGGCGGCAACACCACCGAGCTCGTCAAGGACGACACCACCGGCAAGTGGCGCCCCGCCGACGACGACGGCACCAAGATCGAGCAGAAGACCGGCGCGGTCAACGGCACCAAGAGCGGTGAGTACTGGATCGTCACCGGCACCGACGGCGTCAAGTACCACTTCGGTCTGAACAAGCTGCCGAACGCCACGACGCAGACCACCAACTCGGTCCTTACGGTACCGGTGTTCGGCAACCACCCCGGTGAGCCCTGCCATGCCACGGCGTTCATGGACTCCGACTGCACCCAGGCCTACCGCTGGAACCTGGACTACGTCGTCGACCCGCTCGGCGACGCCATGACCCTGTGGTGGAACAAGCACACGAACTTCTACGGCCAGAACATGAAGGCCGACCAGCAGATCTCGTACGTGCGCTCCGCCGACCTCGCCCGTATCGACTACGGCCAGCGCTCGGACACCCTGTTCACTGCGCAGCCCGCCGGCCGGGTCGCCTTCACCGTCTCCGAACGCTGTACTCCGAACGCGACGTTCGACTGTGCGGAGTCCAAGCGGACCACCGCCAACGCCTCGCGCTGGCCGGACACCCCGCTCGACCAGGAGTGTCTGTCCGGCGCCAAGTGCACCGACAAGTACTCCCCGACGTTCTGGTCCACCAAGCGCCTCACCAAGATCAGCACACAGGTGCTGGCCGGGTCCGCGCTGACCAACGTCGACTCCTGGGCGCTGGAGAGCTCCTACCCGGACACCGGTGACGGCACGTCACCGGCGCTCTGGCTGAACTCCCTCACCCGCACCGGCCACGGCGCGGGCTCGACCGCGGCCATGCCGAAGGTCAGCTTCTCGGGCGTCCAGCTCGACAACCGCGTCGACGGCGTCGAGGGCCTGCCGCCCTTCTCGCGACTGCGCATCAACGCGATCGACACGGAGACCGGCGGCCGCATCGGCGTGTCCTACTCTCCGCGCGACTGCCAGGTGCTGGAACCGCGCCGCATGCCGGCCTCGCCCGAGACCAACACCATGCGCTGCTTCCCGCAGTACTGGACCCCCAAGGGCGCGCTGAAGCCCGTCCAGGACTGGTTCCACAAGTACCTCGTCACCGAGGTGCGCGAGGAGGACCTGGTCACCGACAGCCCGGCCAAGGTCACCTCGTACGAGTTCATCGGCGGCGCCGCCTGGGCCTACGACGAGAGCGAGTTCACCGAGAACAAGCACCGCACCTGGTCCCAGTACCGCGGCTACGAGCGGGTTCGCACCCGCCTCGGCGCCGGCGACGACGTCAAGCAGCTCTCCGAGCACCGCTACTTCCGCGGCATGCACGGCGACAAGCTGCCCAGTGGCACCCGGACCTCGGTCATCGAGGACTCCCAGGGCGGCACCGTCAACGACCTGCCCCAGTACCAGGGCCAGTTGCGCGAGCAGATCGCCTACGAGTCCGACGGCGGCGCCGTCGACTCCTCGACGCTCACCACCGCCTGGTCGGTGAAGACAGCCACACGCGCCCGCACCGGCACCACGCCGCTGGAGGCGTGGATGACCCGCCCGGAGACCGTCCGGACCCGCGAGCGGGTCAAGGGCGAGACCTGGCGCACGTCGACCGAGACCACCAAGTACGACAGCTACGGCCTGCCGTACCAGGTGGACGAGACGACGCCCGGCGGCAAGCGCATGTGCTCCACGACCACGTACGCCCGCAACACCGCGGCGTACCTGCTGGAGTCCGAGTCCCGTGACCTCACCACCCTCGGCGCCTGCGGCACCACGGGCGGCGAGGTCATCGAGGACACCCGTACCCTCTACGACAACCTGGCCTTCGGCGCCGCGCCGACGAAGGGTCTCGCCACCGAGGTCCAGGAACTGAACGCCGAGGGCGACGGCTACATCACGATCGACAGGACCGCGTACGACGTCCACGGCCGCGAGACCGCGACGTGGGACGCCGAGAACCGCAAGACCTCGGTGGTCTACACGCCGACGACGGTCGCCCGCCCGACCAAGCAGGTCTCCACCGACCCGCTGGGTCACACGGAGACGACCGACTTCGACGCCGTGCGCGGCATGCCGCTCGTCGAGACCGACGCCAACGGCAAGAAGGCCACGATGCAGTACGACCCGCTGGGCCGGCTGCTGAAGGTCTGGGAGATCGACCGCGACCCGGCGACGCAGACGCCGACCGCGGAGTACGGCTACACCGTGCGCCGTGACGGCCCGACCATCGTGACGACGAAGACCCTGAAGGACAACGGCCAGTACGCCGTCTCCTACGAGATCCTCGACGGCCTGCTGCGCGAGCGGCAGACCCAGGACGAAGCCGTGGGCGCGGGCCGCATCGTCAACGACACCTTCTACGACACGGCGGGCCGGAAGTGGAAGGAGAACGACGGCTACTACAACGACCTGGAGCCCGAAGCAAAGCTCCTCCAGGTCGGCGACAACGAGGTCCCGTCGCAGAACCGGACGACGTTCAACGGCATGGGCGAGCCCGTCGCGGAGGTGACGTACTTCCGGGGGGTGGAGAAGCTCCGGACGACCACAGAAGTGGACGGGGATGTCACCACGACCGTCCCGCCAAAGGGCGACACCGTCACTGCGGTTTTCGACGACGCGGAGGGACGCACCTCCAGGCTGCGGGAGTACACCAACGACGCCCGTACGACGTGGCGAGACACGGTCTATGAGTACGACCATCTCGACAACGTCAGGAAGGTCACGGCACCCGGTGGTGCAGTGACCACCTTCGAGTACGACGGGCGGGGTCGGCAGACCGCGGTGACGGACCCGGACGGGGGCCGGACGAAGCTCACGTACGACGACACGGACAATGTGACCGCTTCCACGGACCCGCTCGGCAACACCCTGGTCACGACGTACGACGCGGGTGGCCGCCCCACCTCCCTCCGCGAGGGCAGTGACGCCGGACCGAAGCGGATCGAGTGGACGTACGACACCCTTGCCAAGGGCCTGCCGACCGCCGCGATCCGATATGAGAACGGCCGCGAGTACCGCGACGAGGTCACCGCGTACGACAACGCCTACAGGGTGAAGTCGACCAAGACGGTTATCCCGGCCGAGGAGACCGGCCTGGGCGGTACCTACCAATACGACTATTCCTATACGCCGACTGGCAATATCGCCTGGGTGCAGGTCCCCGGCCTCGGCGGCCTCACCACCGAAAGGGTCGTGTTCCGCTACAACTCCGACGACCTGCCGCTCTCGATCAGCGGTGCTTCCACCTACCTCGGAGACGTCCAGTACTCAGCATTCGGCGAGATCCTGCGCACCGAAGCCGGCCCCGCCGGCAAGAAGGTCTACGGCTCGTACTTCTACGACGAGTTCACCCGTCGGCTCATGCAGTCGACCGTCGACCGCTCGATCGCACCCGGCCGAGTCAGTGACACCGCTTACTCGTACGACCAGGCCGGCAACGTCACCAAGATCACGGACACCCCTGGAGCCGCCGCCCCGGACTCCGGCAGGACAGACACCCAGTGCTTCGTCTACGACCAACTGCGGCAGATGACCTCTGCCTGGTCGGCGAAGACCGACGACTGCGCGGCCGGTCCCTCCAAGGAGGCGGTCGGCGGTCCGGACGCGTACTGGCAGAGCTACGAGTTCGACGATGCGGGCAACCGCACCAAGCTCGTGGAGCACGACACCACCGGTGACACCACCAAAGACGTCACCCGTACCTACACCTATGGCAAGACGGGTGTAGGCGGTCCGAACGCACTCGCGGAGGTCAAGTCCACAGGACCTGCGGGCCAGAACATCAACACGTTCGCGTACGACAAGGCAGGCAACACCACGACGCGGCAGGACAACGGCACCACCCAAACGCTCAAATGGAACGTTGAGGGAGAGTTGGAGTCGGTGTCGGAGCCCGTGGAGGGCGGCGGTACCAAGACCACTTCCTACCTCCACGGCGCGGACGGCGAACGACTCATCCGCACCGGCGCCGACGGCAGCAAGACGCTGTACTTGGGTGAGGCGGAGCTGACCGTCACTGCCGATCTGACGACCAAGAAGGCGGAGCGCTTCTACGCGCATCCTGACGGCGCGGTCACCGTCAGGGCCACCGGCGGGGTCCGGCAGCTCATGCTGTCCGACCACCACGGCTCGTCCAACACCGTTGTCGACATGATCGACACGGGCATGGGTGTCACTCGGCGCAAACTCCTGCCGTTCGGAGAAGAGCGGGGGGCACAGCCCTCCACCTGGCCCGGACAGCGAGGCTTCGTCGGTGGCACGGTCGACAAGGAGACCGGCCTCACCAGGCTCGGTGCCCGGGACTACGACCCGGCGACCGGCAGGTTCATCTCCGTCGACCCGATGGTCGACTACACCCAGCCGGCGACGATGAACCCGTACGCCTACAGCAACAACGCACCGGCGACGTTCTCCGACCCGGACGGGCTGTTCTTCCCGATCCTGATCGGCATCGCGGCCCGCATCGCCATCCAGGCGGCCATCCGCGCCGCGGCCCGCCGTGCGGCGATCATCGCGGCCCGTAAGGCGGCCCAGGCGGCAGCGCGTCGTGCCGCGGCCCTGGCCCGCAAGCGCGCCATCGAGGCGGCCAAGCGTCGTGCGGCCGCCAGAGCGAAGCGCGAAGCTGCACGCAAGGCAGCCGCAGCCAAGCGCGCCGCAGCCAAGCGCGCCGCACAGCGGGCGGCTGCGAAGCGCGCGGCGCAACGCAGGGCAGCTGCGCAGGCGCGCGCCAAGGCACAGCGCGCGGCGGCCAAGCGGGCGGCGGCCAAGCGTGCAGCCGCTCGAAAGGCGGCGGCCCGGCCGAAGCCCAGACCGAAACCGAGGAGTCAGCCCAAGGCCAAGCCGAAGCCTTCGCAGGCCAAGCGGCCGGCGCAGAAGGCCACTCGGCGGGCGGCGGAGGAAGCCAAGTCGGAGGCCAAGGAAGGCGCAAAGGAGGAGGTCCAGACTCAGGTCGAGAGCGGGACATGCGAGTTCAACAGCTTCGGGCCCGGAACGCTGGTGCTGATGGCCGACGGCTCCACCAAGCCGATCGAGAAGGTCAAGGCCGGCGACCAAGTCGTCGCCACCGACCCGAAGACGGGGAAAACCTCCGTCCAGACGGCCGCGGCGACGATCGTGGGCAAGGGCAGCAAGGACCTGGTCCGCATCACACTGAAGGTCCATGACGGCTCAACCTCCACCGAACCCAGGACCACCACGGTCACAGCCACGGCCGGACACCCCTTCTGGGTGCCGTCCCTGCGGGTGTGGGTCGACGCGGGTGCGCTGAATCCGGGCCAGTGGGTCCAGGCGTCTTCGGGAGCCTGGATCCAGATCAGCACGGTGGAGGCGTGGACGGCGCACAAGGCGACGGTCCACAACCTCACGGTTACCGATGTCCACACGTACTACGTGCTGGCGGGGGCCACGCCGGTTCTGGTGCACAACGCCAAGTGCAAGACCGTCGCAGAGAACGACGCAGGACGCTTCGGGGACCTCAATCCGGGTCAGCCCGGTGATGGCCTGGAAGCCCACCACATGCCCCAGGACGGCCTTGGACACCTCCCCAGGAACGAGGGCGGAGCGATCGTAATGAAGGCTGCCGACCACGCTCTGACGAGGACCTACAAGAGCCGGGGCCGCAGGACGAAGCGGCTTGAGGCCGGCCTTTCGTTCCGCACCGTTCTTGCACGTGACATTTGGGACATGCGCAGAATCGGGCAGTTGCAGTACGGCGATCCCGGCTACTACAACACGGGAATCCGAAGGCTGCTGACGTATTACCGCAGGATAGGCAAGATCTAGTTCGGATGGACGCCTGCGGCGTAGGAATCGATCCTCGCCGCAGGCGTTCTTCGATGGAGCATTCGGGTGGTTTTGCCTTCTGCTATCGTTGCCGCATGTCTCGGTCTGCTGATCTGCTCCGGCGTCTACGTGACGACCCGGCGCTCGTGGAGCTTCTTTCGTATCCGTTTGAATTTGATATCCGACGCGCTGATTACGTCGACGCGCCGCGTCTTATGTCAGGAATTTCCCTTGAGGTGGTCGCGGGAGATTTCACGGGTGGAAAGTTCTACCTGTGCGGCGAGGGGCCTGACCGCCCGATGCTGTACGCAAGCAGTGAGGGTGAGGCCGGACTCATTGCTTCGGATCTCTCCGGGGCCCTTGGTCTCGTGGTTGGCCTGCCGTACTGGCGGGACTGTCTCAAATACTCCGAAGATGGCGACGTGGCTTCGATGCAAGCGGCCGCGGCTTTTCTGCAGCGCGATATGCTCGCGAGTGATTCGGAAATCGTTACAGCGCAGTCCCGAGTAGCCGGCGCGCTCGGCCTGACGATTGAATCCGTGCCGACGCTGGTGGACCGCCTTCACGCGGCCGTGCGGAGCGCCGATCCGGGCGATGTGTTCTTGGATGAGACCGGAGAGTACGAGAGCCTGTTCGGACCCTTTCCGCCGAGTCGCAATCCAGACTGGCAGTGACGTCCTTGTGTGTCCGGCATAGCTTTGAAGACCCGCTCTTTCCCCTTCGCCTTTGACTGGAACGGGCGTGAGCTGCTCTTCGACATCCGTGATCCCGAGGCGCGGCCCCGGTACGTGATCATGGTGGATCCGGAGGAGGGCGAGCACTACACCACGGATCTGGGGCTCGACGAGTTCTGGGTCGTGGTCGCCGACGAGGACGAGGACGCGCTCGCCTTCGACTACTTCGTCGAGTGGCGGAAGGCCAACCCCGGCGCGGGACACGTCGGGTTCGACCAGGTCGTCGGGTACAAGGTGCCGCTGAGCCTCGGTGGGGGGACGATGTGGCGAACCTGGAGCTCACCGGGCGCCAGGTGTACGTCGAGCTGTGCGCGCAGATCGCGCTGCAGCTGAGGGAGAGCTGAGCCGCAGTCGCCAAGCTGTGGGGCACCGCACGCCTCCGTCCCCTCCACAGCCCCGCAACCGTTCGTACGATGAGGGGCAAACCCAAACAGACAGGAGCAACCATGTTCGGCGGTGCGTTGAACGAGCTGTTCGCTCCTGGGCGGCGGCACACCGAGGAGGAGCGGCGCCGTCAGGAGCTCACGCTCGAGGAGGCCGGTGACGCCGATCCCGGGCGGGGGCCGATAGACCTGGGCAGCGGGGTCGTGCTCATCCGGGTCCCCGCGGCACGGGGCGGGGCGCGTTCGGCCGAGGGGGAGCCGGAGGACGGCGACAAGAACGCCGAGGGCGCTGAGGACACCAAGGCTGCCGAGGGCGGCAAGAACGCCCAGGACGGTAAGGCCGCCGAAGCGGCCCGGGCCGCCGAGGGCTCTGAGTAGACAGAACGGCTCGCGTCGGGCGCACTCGCCCCAGCGGCCCGTCGCCCACACGCCGGAGGGCCCGGCCCCTCGCGATCGCTCGCGTGGTGCCGGGCCCTCCGTCCCGTGCGTACCGCCTCAGCGGTGTCAGGCGTCGAAGACCTCGTTCACCAGCTGCTGCTGCTCCACCTGGTGCCGCTTCGCCGAGCCCACTGCCGGGGACGACGAGTGGGGGCGGGAGATGCGGCGCAGGCGCTCGCCGTGCGGGATGTCCGCGCCGACCGCCAGGTCCAGGTGGTCGATCAGGTTGAGGGCGATGAACGGCCAGGCACCCTGGTTCGCCGGCTCCTCCTGGACCCACAGGTACTTCTCGGTGTTCGGGAACTTGGCGATCTCGGCCTGCAGTTCCGCACCCGGCAGCGGGTACAGGCGCTCGAGCCGGATGATCGCCGTGTCCATGGCTCCGCGCTTCTGCCGCTCGGCCTCGAGGTCGTAGTAGACCTTGCCGGAGCAGAAGACGACCTTGCGGACGTCGGCCGCGTTCACCGCTCCTGAATCGACCGCGGTGTCGCCGATGACCGGGCGGAAGCCGCCGGTGGTGAACTCATCCACCTTGGACGCCGCGGCCTTCAGACGCAGCATCGACTTCGGGGTGAAGACGATGAGCGGCTTGTGGTGCGGGTTGTGGACCTGCCAGCGCAGCAGGTGGAAGTAGTTCGACGGCAGAGTCGGCATGGCGACCGTCATGTTGTTCTGCGCGCACAGCTGGAGGAAGCGCTCCGGGCGGGCGGACGAGTGGTCCGGGCCCTGGCCCTCGTAGCCGTGCGGCAGGAGCAGCGTGACGCCGGAGGTCTGGCCCCACTTCTGCTCGGCGGAGGAGATGAACTCGTCGACGACGGTCTGGGCGCCGTTGACGAAGTCACCGAACTGGGCCTCCCACATGACCAGCGACTCCGGGCGGGCCAGCGAGTAGCCGTACTCGAAGCCCATCGCCGCGTACTCGCTGAGCAGCGAGTCGTAGACGTTGTAGCGGGCCTGGTCGTCGGACAGGTAGAGCAGCGGGGTGTAGTCGTCGTTGGTCTCCTGGTGCACCAGCACCGCGTGGCGCTGGCCGAAGGTGCCCCGGCGGGTGTCCTGGCCGGCGAGCCGGACCGGGGTGCCCTCCATCAGCAGCGAGCCGATGGCGAGGGTCTCGCCCATGCCCCAGTCGATCGTGCCGTCCTCGACCGAGGCCGCACGGCGCTGCAGCTGTGGCAGCAGCCGCGGGTGGACGGTGATGTTGTCGGGGACGTTGACCTGGGACTCCGCGATCCGCTTGACGACCTCCTGGGAGATCCCCGTGATGACGGACACCGGGAACTCGGCCTGGGCGTCCGGGACATGGGCCGGGGCCGGGTGACTGGTGGCCTCGCGGACCTCCGCGAAGACCTTCTCCAGCTGGCCCTGGAAGTCCTGCAGCGCCTGCTCGGCCTCTTCCAGCGTGATGTCGCCGCGGCCGATGAGCGACTCGGTGTAGAGCTTGCGCACCGAGCGCTTCTTGTCGATCAGGTTCACCATCTGAGGGTTGGTGAACTGCGGGTTGTCGCCCTCGTTGTGACCGCGGCGGCGGTAGCAGATGAGGTCGATCACGACGTCCTTGTTGAACGTCTGGCGGAACTCGAAGGCGAGCCGCGCCACCCGGACGCACGCCTCCGGGTCGTCGCCGTTCACGTGGAAGATCGGCGCCTCGATCATGCGCGCCACGTCGGTCGCGTACATCGACGAACGCGACGACTCCGGGGCGGCGGTGAAGCCGACCTGGTTGTTGATGACGATGTGGACCGTGCCGCCGGTGCGGTACCCGCGCAGCTGCGACATGTTCAGGGTCTCGGCGACGACGCCCTGTCCGGCGAAGGCCGCGTCGCCGTGCAGGGCGACCGGCAGGACGGTGAAGTCCGTGCCGCCCTTGTTGATGATGTCCTGCTTGGCGCGCACGACGCCCTCGAGGACCGGGTCGACGGCCTCCAGGTGCGACGGGTTGGCGACCAGCGACACCTTGATCTGCTCGCCGTCGAGGCCGGTGAAGGTGCCCTCGGCGCCCAGGTGGTACTTCACGTCGCCGGAGCCGTGCATCGACTTCGGGTCGAGGTTGCCCTCGAACTCGCGGAAGATCTGGGCGTACGACTTGCCGACGATGTTCGCCAGGACGTTCAGCCGGCCGCGGTGGGCCATGCCGATGACGACCTCGTCGAGGCGGGACTCGGCCGCCGAGTCGATGACCGCGTCGAGCAGCGGGATGACGGACTCGCCGCCCTCCAGCGAGAAGCGCTTCTGGCCGACGTACTTGGTCTGCAGGAAGGTCTCGAACGCCTCCGCCGCGTTCAGCCGGCGCAGGATGCGCAGCTGCTCCTCGCGCTCCGGCTTGGCGTGCGGGCGCTCCACGCGGTCCTGGATCCACTTGCGCTGCTTCGGGTCCTGGATGTGCATGAACTCGATGCCGGTGGTGCGGCAGTACGAGTCGCGCAGGACGCCGAGGATGTCGCGCAGCTTCATCATCGACTTGCCGCCGAAGCCGCCGACCGCGAACTCGCGCTCCAGGTCCCACAGGGTGAGCCCGTGCTCGGTGATGTCCAGGTCGGGGTGCTTGCGCTGGCGGTACTCCAGCGGGTCGGTGTCGGCCATGACGTGGCCGCGGACCCGGTAGGAGTGGATCAGCTCGAAGACCCGGGCGGCCTTGGTGACGTCGTCGTCGTGCGAGGCGTCGATGTCCTTGAGCCAGCGGACCGGCTCGTAGGGGATGCGCAGCGCCTCGAAGACGTCGTCGTAGAAGCCGTCCTCCCCGAGGAGGAGGTTGGCGACGATCCGCAGGAACTCGCCGGACGCGGCGCCCTGGATGACCCGGTGGTCGTACGTCGAGGTCAGGGTCATGACCTTGGAGACGCCCAGCTTGTTCAGGGTGTCCTGGGAGGTGCCCTGGAACTCGGCCGGGTAGTCCATCGAGCCGACGCCCATGATCACCGACTGTCCGGGCATCAGCCGCGGCACGGAGTGGACGGTGCCGAGGCCACCGGGGTTGGTGAGCGAGACGGTGACGCCGCTGAAGTCGTCCATCGTCAGCTTGTTGCTGCGGGCGCGGCGGACGATGTCCTCGTAGGCCTGCCAGAACTCGAAGAAGTTCATGGTCTCGGCCTTCTTGATGGCCGCGACGACGAGCTGCCGGTCGCCGTTCGGCTTCACCAGGTCGATGGCGAGGCCGAGGTTCACGTGCGGGGGCTTGACCAGGACGGGCTTGCCGTCCTTCTCGCCGTACGACCAGTTCATCGACGGCATGGCCTTGATCGCCTGCACCATCGCGTACCCGATGATGTGCGTGAAGGAGATCTTCCCGCCGCGGGCGCGCTTCAGGTGGTTGTTGATGACGATCCGGTTGTCGAAGAGCAGCTTCACCGGGACGGCGCGGACGGACGTCGCCGTCGGCAGCTCCAGCGAGGCGTTCATGTTCTTCGCGACCGCGGCGGAGGGGCCGCGCAGCGGCAGCATCTCGGGACCGTCGGGTGCCCCCGCGGCCGGAGCGGCCTTGGCGGCGGGCTTGGCCGGAGCGGCGGCGGGCTTCGCGGGCGCGGCGGGCTTCGCCGGCGCCGGCGCCGGTGCCGCGGCGGCGGGCTGCGCGGGAGCGGCAGGCGCCTGGGCCGGTGCTGCGGGTGCCTGGGCGGCGGGGGCCTTGGGAGCCGGAGCCTGTGCGGTGCCCGGCGTCTCGGTGGCCGTCGCGGCCGGTGGCGCGGTCTCGCCGGCGGCCCCGCCGCCCGGCTTGTAGTCGGCGAAGAAGTCCCACCAGGCGCGGTCGACCGAATTCGGGTCCTGGAGGTACTGCTGGTAGATCTCGTCGACGAGCCACTCATTGGCACCGAACGCGGCGGCGGGGTTCTTCCCCTGCCCGTCGGGGTCGGTCGAAGTACTCGAGTTACTGGGGGACTGAGACGACACGGCGGCAACCGCCCTCTTCCGCTTCACAAGGTGATGGACAGCGGAAATAAAGGCTACGCCTACGCGGCGGGGAGGTGCAGGCCGGGCGTGGTCATCGTCGCCTAAGTCACACCTGGCAACCGGTTTCGGCGTAGGAAATGGCGGGAAACAAACGTGGTTCCCCTGCGGACTGGGTACAGCGGAACACGGCTGCGGCCCCGCGGGCCGCACCCTTGTCCTGCTCCCCGGACGTATGGACGCAGGACGCGCCTGTCCGGTTCGCCACGGGCTTCGCTCCTCTTCGAACCCTACGTCAACCGCACGGCGCGGGGTTCCCCGGAAGAGTGACCCTGATGCGGCAGCCTCGTGTCGATTCGGCCACGCCGATGCGGCCGCCGTGCAACTCCACCGCCCAGCGCGCGATGGCCAGGCCCAGACCCGTGCCCCCGTCGCTGCCCGAGCCCTGCTTCGACGGGGCGCTGCCCCGGTTGAAGCGCTCGAAGACCTTGTGCCACTCGGACTCGGGGATCCCGGGTCCTTCGTCCTGGACCTCGAGGTCCAGGGACTCGGCCTGGAGACCCCTGCGGGCACGGACCGTGACCCTGCCGTGCGGAGGGGAGTGCTTGACCGCGTTGTCGATGAGATTCGCCACGACCTGGTGCAGCCGCTCGGCGTCCGCGTGCGCGGTCAGCTCGGGCGGGAACACGTCCAGGTGCAGATGGACGTCCTTGCGGGTGTGGCTGCCGGATCCGGAGGACAGCCTGCGCTGCCCGGCGGCCAGGTTGGCCTCCTTCAGCACCCCGGACAGATAGGGCCAGACCTCGAAGCGCCGGGCCTTGAGCGTCACGACGCCGTTGTCCAGCCGGGAGAGGTCGAGCAGCGTCTCGACCAGCCGGGACAGCCGCTCCGTCTGCTTCAGCGCGGTGCGCATCGTCTCGGGATCGGCCGCCGAGACGCCGTCCACGACGTTCTCCAGCACCGCGCGCAGCGCCGCGATGGGCGTGCGCAGCTCGTGCGAGACATTGGCGACCAGCTCCTTGCGGTGCCGGTCCACGGCCTCCAGGTCGTCCGCCATGCGGTTGATCGTGGAGGCGAGGTCGCCCAGCTCGTCGCGGCGGCCGTCGCCCCGCACCCGGCGGGTGAAGTCGCCGTGGGAGATCGACTTCGCGACGGTGTTCATCTCGTCCAGCGGAGCGGTCAGCCCGTGCGCCACGAACTGGGTGATCAGCAGCGTGGTGATCATGGCGAAGACCGTGATGTAGCGCAGCTCCGCCCCGGTGCGGAAGGCGACCAGTGCCAGCCCGGTCGTGATCAGCACGGCCGCGACGACCAAGGCGCCGAGTTTGGTCTTGATCGAGATCTCCACCGCCCTCAGCCGGGACCGGAGCCGGCTTCGCCGGATCATGGCGCCGGGGTCTCCAGGGCGTACCCGACACCGTGCACGGTACGGATCCGCTCGGCGCCGATCTTGCGGCGCAGCGCCTTGATGTGGCTGTCGACCGTGCGGGTGCCGGAGGCGTCCGCCCAGTCCCAGACCTCGGCGAGCAGCTGCTCGCGGGAGAGGACCGCACGCGGGGTGTTGGCCAGGCACACGAGCAGGTCGAACTCGGTCGGCGTGAGGTGCACGTCCTCGTTCCGGACGCGGACGCGGCGCTGGGCGTGGTCGATCTCCAGCTCACCGAGGCGCAGGATGCCGCTGCGGGGCGTCACGGCGGCCAGCGCGGCGCGCTCCACCCGGCGGAGCAGGACGTGCACCCGGGCGGCCAGTTCGCGCATGGAGAACGGCTTGGTCATGTAGTCGTCGGCACCCACGCCGAGCCCGACCAGCATGTCGGTCTCGTCGTCGCGGGCGGTGAGCATCAGCACCGGGACGGGCCGCTGTGCCTGCACGCGGCGGCACACCTCGAGGCCGTCGAAGCCGGGCAGCATCACGTCGAGGATCATCAGGTCCGGCTGCCAGGCCTCCGCGGCGTCGACCGCCGCGGGGCCGTCGTTCGCGGTCTGGACGAGGAAGCCCTCGGCGCGCAGACGGGCCGAGATGGCGTCGACGATGGTGGTGTCGTCCTCGACCACCAGCACCCGGCGCTGGGCACTTCCGGTCGGCTGCGCCGCCGCGCCGTTGCTGCTGGTGTGTGTCTGCTCCATCGCCCCGCCCCTGTCGCGCACTGCGAGCTGCGTGTAGATCGGTGTGTCAGGTAGGCAGCGTAAAGGCACCGACCAGGTCCCGGCTACGCAGGGCGAACTGCCAGGTGGACCACGTCAGGTACGCCTCGGGCAACCCGGATCTCTTCGGTTCTTACCCCGCTGAATCCGGCATTCCGCAATGAGTCCTCGAAATTTCGGGAAGGCTGCGCCGACCAGACGGCGAGGACGCCTCCGGGGCTCAAACACCGTGCACAGGCGGCCAGTCCGACCGGCGAGTAGAGGCTGCCGTTGTCCTCGGTGACGGTCCAGTCCGGGCCGTTGTCGATGTCGAGGCAGAGCGCGTCATACGTGTCCGAAGTGTTATGGAGGTACCCCACCAGGTCCGTGTGCAGGACGGTGGTGCGCGGATCGGCCAGTGCCGCGGCGGAGATGCGCTTCAGCGGGCCCGACGTGTGCCATTCGATGATCGCCTGTTCCCGCTCGGCGACGGCGATCCGCGACCAGCCGGGCTCGGCGGCCGCGCGGGCCAGGGAGAAGCCGACCCCCAGTCCGCCGATCAGCACGGACGGGTCCGGTCGGCCGTCGAGGGCCTCGTACGCGGCGTCCATGAGGAGCCGCTCGGAGCGGCCGTCCGATGTGTCCATCAGGAAGCAGCCGTTGGCGATGATCTCGTGGATCTCCCCGTCGGGGCCGCCGCGTTCGCGCAGGACGACTTCGCCGAACGGTCCTGAGCGCCGGTCGAGGGTCCGTGGGGCGGCGTCTTGGCTGAGAGGCTCCATGGACCCCCAGGCTAAGGGCTGCCCCGCAATCCCTGCGGAACCGGGGCGCGGCGTCGGATGCGGTGCGTCGCAGGGCGGAGAGTCGCCCTCGTGCCGGGTGCGTTCGGGCGATTCGACAACGCGGCGAGGCGCCGTGGCCGTCGCCGCGCGCCCGCCGGGTCCGGGGCCTCCCTGCTCGCGGGCGTGTCGCTGCTCCTGGTGCTGGACCTGCTCGCCTACGAGGCCCCGCTGGGCAACTGGGCCATCCCCCGGCCGTGCTCTCCGGTCCGGCGAGCCGCCCGGCGGTGCGCCGGTGGGCACGTGCTCGTGACACTGCCGCAGGGAGCGCCGCCCCCCGGGGGAGGTGAGGCCCGCTGAGCCCGGCGTACGGGGGCCGGGGCTCCGTCCGCCCGTGGGGAAGGCGGGGCGGAGGCCTCAGGGCTCGGCGACCGGCTTCGCCGCTCCGGAGGAGCGACCCAGCCGTCCCCCCAGGCCTGGCCGGCCTGTGTCATAGATACAGCCTATGTAATAGGTGCATATCTCAAATGCCTATTACATCGTGCCTATCGCGTCCGGTCGGGCGCCGTGGGCGGCAGGTGGTATCGCTCACGGCGAACGCCCCCGGGGGAACATCGGTGAGTCCCTTTGCATTGAGTCCGTGTAACTCAACTTGACTGCCGAAGGGGAGATCATGGCTTCGACGTCCGCACCGCTCACCCTGCCCGTGCTGCCACTCGACGACGAGGTCGTGCTGCCGGGGATGGTGGTACCGCTCGACCTGTCGGACAACGACGTACGGGCCGCGGTGGAGGCCGCCCAGGCGGCAGCCCGGGCGGAGCCCGGGAAGCCGCGGGTGCTGCTCGTGCCCCGGATCGACGGCACCTACGCCGCGACCGGTGTGCTCGGCACCGTCGAGCAGGTGGGACGGCTTTCCGACGGAGACCCGGGCGCCCTGATCAGGGGCCACCGCCGGGTACGCGTCGGGGCCGGCACGACCGGCCCCGGTGCCGCCCTCTGGATCCACGGCACCCTCATCGACGAGAGCCTGCCCGACCCGCTGCCGGGCTCGGTCACCGAGCTCGTGAAGGAGTACAAGGCCCTCGCCACCAGCTGGCTGCGCAAGCGCGGAGCCTGGCAGGTCGTGGACCGCGTCCAGCAGATCGACGACGTTCCCGCACTCGCCGACAACGCCGGCTACTCGCCCTTCCTGAGCATCGCGCAGAAGGTCGAGCTGCTGGAGACCAGCGACCCGGTCGCCCGGCTCGGGCTCGCCACCGAGCAGCTCCGCGAGCACCTCGCCGAACAGGACGTGGCCGAGTCCATCGCCAAGGACGTCCAGGAGGGCGTCGACAAGCAACAGCGCGAGTTCCTGCTGCGCCGCCAGCTGGACGCCGTGCGCAGGGAGCTGCGCGAGCTGGGGGGCGAGTCCGACGGCGACGAGCCCGACGACTACCGTGCGCGCGTCGAGGCCGCCGAACTCCCCGAGAACGTCCGCGAGGCCGCCCTCAAGGAGGTCGAGAAGCTCGAGCGGTCCAGCGACCAGAGCCCCGAGGGCTCCTGGATCCGCACCTGGCTCGACACCGTCCTCGAACTGCCGTGGAACGAACGTACGGAGGACGCGTACGACATCCTGGGCGCCAAGGCGGTCCTGGACGCCGAGCACGCCGGCCTGGACGACGTGAAGGAACGGATCATCGAGTACCTGGCGGTTCGCAAACGGCGCTCCGACCGCGGGCTCGGCGTGGTCGGCGGCCGGCGCGGCGGCGCGGTCCTCGCGCTCGTCGGCCCGCCCGGCGTCGGGAAGACCTCGCTCGGCGAGTCCGTCGCCCGTGCGATGGGACGCGAGTTCGTCCGCGTCGCGCTCGGCGGCGTCCGGGACGAGGCCGAGATCCGCGGCCACCGGCGCACCTACGTCGGCGCGCTGCCCGGCCGGATCGTCCGTGCCGTCAAGGAGGCCGGGTCCATGAACCCGGTGGTCCTCCTCGACGAGATCGACAAGGTGGGCTCCGATTTCCGCGGGGACCCGGCGGCGGCGCTGCTCGAGGTCCTGGACCCGGCGCAGAACCACACGTTCCGCGACCACTACCTGGAGGTCGAGCTCGACCTGTCGGACGTGGTCTTCCTGGCCACGGCCAACGTCCTGGAGTCCATCCCGGAGGCACTGCTCGACCGGATGGAGCTGGTCAGGCTCGACGGCTACACCGAGGACGAGAAGGTCGTCATCGCCCGCGACCACCTGCTCCCGCGCCAGCTGGAGCGGGCCGGTCTGGAACCGGGCGAGGTGACCCTCGACGAGTCCGCGCTGCGGAGGCTGGCGGGCGAGTACACCCGCGAGGCGGGCGTACGCAACCTCGAGCGCGCGGTCGCCAGGCTGCTGCGGAAGGTCGCGGCCCAGCACGAACTGGGCGAGCGCGCACTCCCGTTCACGGTCACCGACGGTGAACTCCGCGCGCTGATCGGCCGCCCGCACCACGTGCCCGAGTCCGCCCAGGACCCGGCCGAGCGCCGCACCGCGGTGCCGGGCGTGGCCACGGGGCTCGCGGTCACCGGCGCCGGGGGCGACGTCCTGTACGTCGAGGCGTCGCTGGCCGACCCGGAGACCGGCGCCTCCGGACTGACCCTGACCGGTCAGCTCGGCGACGTCATGAAGGAGTCCGCACAGATCGCGCTCAGCTTCCTCCGCTCGCACGGCGCGGAACTGGAGCTGCCCGTCGGAGATCTGAAGGACCGCGGCGTGCACATCCACTTCCCGGCGGGTGCGGTCCCGAAGGACGGGCCGAGCGCGGGCATCACGATGACGACCGCGCTGGCGTCGCTGCTCTCCGGGCGGCTGGTCCGCACGGACGTGGCGATGACCGGTGAGGTGTCGCTGACCGGACGGGTACTGCCCATCGGCGGCGTGAAGCAGAAGCTCCTCGCCGCGCACCGTGCCGGGATCACCACCGTCGTGATCCCCAAGCGCAACGAGGCCGATCTGGACGACGTCCCCGCCGAGGTCCTGGAGAAGCTGGAGGTCCACCCCGTGACGGACGTCCGCCAGGTTCTGGGGATCGCCCTGTCCCCGGCAGAGGTGCAGGTGCCGGCCGCGGCGTGAGCCGCGGGGCACGGCCCTTCACGGGGTCGCCGTACACGGGCCCGCTCCCGCGGGCCGTGTACGGCGACCGCCTTTCCGGGCCCTCCGCACCGGGACCGGAGGTCTGGGCTCTTGAGCGGGCGGGGCGGGCGTGCGCGTCGGGGCGGTGCGGCCCGTGCAGCGGGCGGGCTGTCCGCCCCGTGGGCCGGTTCGGCTCGTTGAGTGGGCATCAGTGTCCGGCCCGGCCGCCGCTCCCTCCGTTTCCACGGGCGGGGCCCGCTCCCTCCGTTCAACGGGCGGTGCCCGCCGGCACCCGCACGCGGACCGCCTCGTCGTAGAGGGCCCTGGCCCGTGCGCCGAACAGCACCGCCGTCGACTCCGTGTCCGTGTCGCCCCCGCTCAGCACGCCGATCACCCGCCCGGGCCGGGCCGGATCGACGTGGTCCGCCGGCCAGGGTCCCCCGCACCGAGCCGTGCCCGACCGGCACCACGTCAGGATGCCCGGAGCGCCACGGGGACGGCAGTCATGCCGCCGGGTGCCGGAAGGGAGGAACAAGGGGGAACGGGGAGAGGGCGGCCGGTACGCATTGCCGCGCCGAACGGCGCCTCGTCCCCGGTGCTCCGGGCCGACGGCACGGCGGGTCGCAGCAGCACCGGTTCCGCGTGGCTTCCGGCACACCGTCACGAGCCGTCGAGCCAGCCCCGCAGGCTCGCCCGGGCCCCGGCCTGGAAGCGGGTCTCGGCGCCGAGCGACTCCAGCAGCCTGCTGATCCGCCGCCGCGCGGTGTGCACATGGACGCCCAGCCGGCGTGCGATCGCCTCGTCCTTGAGCCCGGCCGCCAGCAGGGCCAGCAGTTCCCTCTGCTCGGCGGGCAGCGCCCCGCCCGCCGGTGGAGGCTCCGGGGGCAGCGCCCCGCCCGCCGGGGCCGCCCGGTCCCACACCGTCTCGAAGAGCGGCACGAGCGCGTGGCGCAGCAGCGCGTCCCCGACCACCAGTGCGGATGCCCGGGGGTCCGCCGCGTCCCCCGGGGGCAGCAGTGCGGTCCGCCGGTCGACGGCGATCAGCCGGGTCGGTACGGACGGGGCGACCCGGGCCCGAAGCCCCCGCGCCACCAGCGCGTTGAGCGTCCGGACGCGCTCCGGCGCGGCGAGACCGTCCCGGTCCAGGACGGCCCGTACGCTCACCCCCCGGTCCAGCAGTCCCCCGATGCCGGACCCCGGCATACGGAAGATCCCGTATCCCGGTCGGCCCCTGACGTAAGGCGGGCGGTCCAGGACGACCACTTCGCGTTCCGCGGACGCGAGCAGGTCGTCGGCCCGCTCCCCGATCGCGCGCTGCCCCGTGATCACTTCGATGCCGCTCCCCGGAACGGCCGGCGATCCCGCCGTCAGACGTCCCGCCAGCTGATCGGCGGTCATCCGTAATCGCTCCAGTTCGGCCGATTTCATGTGCAGTTCGGCCTGACGGCGGTGGATGAGGGTGCGGATCGCGGCGGCCGGCGCGGTCGGACGGGGCAGCGTCCCGCCCCCGAGCGGCGGCAGTGCGAGCCCGTGCTCCACGAGCCGGTGGAGCGCCGCGTCCACCTCGTCCCTCGGCAGCCGGAGGTGCAGGGCCAGGTCCTCGGCCCCCTCCGCCCGTTCCTCCAGCAGGGCTTCGTACGCGCGCTCCTCGGTCGCCCCCAAACCGAGGTAGTGCAACTCCGCCTCGATCATGCGGGGATTCTCACTCCGCCTTCACAGGACACACAAGTGGGCATGTCCACTTCTCAACGCACCCGCCGCATTGATCGGTTGACGCCTCACGGGTTGCATGGCCATGACCACCTGAACCGGCTTACCAGCACGTGGGAGGGGTACGTACTGTGCGCAAGCCCAGGCACAACCAGGCAAGACCGGCACTCGGCGTCACCAGGGGGACAGGGGCCGCGGCGCTCCTGGCCGCTGCCGGTCTCCTGATCACCGCGGTCCCGGCCCAGGCGGCGACCCCGCCGCCGGCACCGCCCGTCGAGGTCGTCCCCGGGGAGGACACCGCGACACCCGCTCTCGTCGAGGGGCTGCGCGAGCCCGTGGACGCCAAGGCCGCTCCGGCGGACGCGGCCCGCGGGCACCTCGCGGCCAAGGAGGGCCGCTACCGCATCGCCGAACCGGGACGGGACCTCGCACCCGTCCGCACGCTGAAGCGGGGCGCGGACGAAGCCGTACGGCTCCAGCAGAAGCACCGGGGGGTACCGGTCCTCGGCGGCCAGTACGTGGTGCGGATGGAGACCTCCGGCGGCAAGCGCGTCGTCACCGGCACCTCCGGCAAGTACTTCACGGGGCTGACCACCGGCACCGAAGCCGCGGTCACCGAGGACGTGGCGGTGCGCCGCGCGGTGAGCGCCACCGCGGCCCGGCTCGGCAACTCCCGGCTCACCGAGGCCGACGCCATCCGCAAGGAGGGCGAGAAGTCGCAGAAGGCGCAGGCGCTCACCGGCACCGCGGGCGGCCTCGTCGTCATCCCGCGGGGAGACGGAGTCCTGGCCCGCCATGTGACGGTGCGCGGCACGAACCCGGTGACCGGCGAGCCGGTGCTGGAGGAGGTGTACGTCGACGCGCGGTCCGGCTTCCCGGTGCTGCAGTACAGCGGCATCAAGTCCGTCACCGGGCCGATGGCCGCGGCCGCCCGCCCGGCCCGGGCGGGTACCGCGCCGGCTGCGGCCGACGAGCCCGCGGCCCCCGCCGCCAAGGGCAGCGGTCTGCGCCTGGACGGCGCCAGGGTCGACCTGGAGCTCAGCCTCGACGCGGCGACCGGCCGGTACGGCATGATCGACCACGCCCGCATGGCCGACACCAGCAAGAACACCCTCAGCACCTGGGACGCCTCCAGCCAGGACGTCGGCGACGTCTCCGGCCAGTGGCCCAGCGGCATCAAGGTGTTCGAGTCCGCGACCGCCGAGTTCGGCAAGGCGGCCACCGAAGCGGGCGCCGTCGACGCGCACTGGGCGGCCGGACAGGTCTACGACTACTACAGGAAGCAGCACGGCCGGAACGGACTCGACGGCCGGGGTTCCACCGTGAACTCGCTGGTCGGCGTGACCCTCTTCGGAGGCTCGTACGTCAACGCCTTCTGGGACGGTCAGAAGATGGTGTACGGCTCGGGCGACGAGGAGTTCAAGCCGCTCTCCGCCGATCTGGACGTCGTGGGCCACGAGATGACCCACGGAGTTGTGGAGAACACGGCCAACCTCGTCTACGCCGGCCAGTCCGGCGCGCTGAACGAGGCCGTCGCCGACTACTTCGGCAACGCGATCGACGTCACCGCCTCCGGGCGGTCCATGGACGACCCGGACGCGGGCCTCATCGGCGAGGACCTGTGCCGCACCAAGAGCGCGCGGGACTGCGCCCTGCGCGACCTCGACGACGGCGCGACCACCTCCAAGAACTTCCTCGGGGTGACGTTCGGCACCGACAACGGCGGCGTCCACCTCAACTCCACCATCTTCTCGGGCGCACTGTGGGACATGCGCCAGGACCTCGGAGGAGAACTCGCCGACCGGATCGTGTACAAGGCGCTGTCCGAGTACATGACGCCGCTCGACGGCTTCACCGAGGGCCGCAACGCGGTGCTGGCCGCGGCGAAGGACCTCGGCGTCACCGCGAAGCAGCGGAACGTGGTGAAACGGTCCTTCAGTGCCCACGGCATCGTGCCCGGCTGGGAGGACGCGCTCGGCGTCGACACCGACCGGCTCCTCGGCAAGCTGAACATCAGCGGCACGGGAGCCCAGGCCGGCGGCGGCTGGTGGACCGCGTCGCAGTCCAACGACGACGGCTCCGAGCCCTACTCGGTCTACGCGGGCCGGGCGGACGGCTCCGGCCATCCGAAGCTGATCAGCCCGAACGACGGGCGCTTCCACGTGTACCCGGCGACGGACGGCAGGAACGTCGTCTGGGTGGCCTACGGCACCACGAGCCTGGACATCCTCTCCCGTCCGCTCGCCGGCGGCCCGATCAAGAAGCTGTACACCTCGACCGGCGACATCTCGGGGCTGCGGGTCGAGAACGGCGTCGTGGTCTTCGAGAGCTTCGGCTTCTTCGGCGATCGGCACGTCGCCTACCTCCGGCCCGGCGACACCCGGCCCACCTACGCCGACGGCGGCAGCTTCTTCCTGGCCACGGCGCTCCCGTCGATCTCGCAGGGCAGGATCGCCTACGCCAAGCTCTACCCGGGTGAGACCGGCTACCTGCTCGGCGTCGAGGTCCTGGACCTGAAGACCGGCACCAAGACGCTGACGGGGCAGCTCGGCGAGCCCCAGAGCCTCGGCCAGACCGGCATCAACGGCAAGCACGTCTTCTGGCTGACCGACGAGAACCTCAACGACACCGGCCAGATGGGTGTGCGCCGCGCGGATCTCGACGGGGGCAGCGTCTTCGACATCGCTCCCGAGGCGAAGCCGCGGGCACTGCACGGCGTCGACCTGACCGTGTCCGAGGACGCCGTCACCGTCAGCAGCCAGACGCCCGACACCCAGTGGCGCAACGAGACGCTGTCGAAGCTGTGGCAGCTGACCACGGACGGCAGCCGGCTGGAGCGCGTCTCCTGCAACCGCGGTGAGCAGATCTCGCCCGCCGCGGTGTCCGGCAGGCAGGTCGTGTGGCTGGACGGCACGACCGGCTTCACCGACCTGGTCACCCGCACCCGCCCCGCGGGCCGCTGCGGCTGATCGATCCCGTTGACCGGAGCCCCCGGTGCGGCGCTGCCGCACCGGGGGCTCCGCACGCGGACCGCGGCTTCCCGGCCGGACGGGACTCTCGGAACACGCTCCGGGGGCCGGCGGGTCCGGGGTCGGGCCGTCGGTGCGTGCCCCGACGCGGTCCGGTGCTCCGGTGCCGTGCGAACCGCGGTCGAGGGGCGGAAAGCGGCACGATGTGAACATGGCAGAAGCAAGCCCCGGGTCGGAGGGACGGGGCGGCCCGGGAGCCCGCGCCTGCCGTTGGCCCACGCCTGCGAAATACTGGACGAGCTGCGGCGACGGCGGCCGCCGAAGGAAACTTTCATCGCCGGGAAAGCGCGCGAAGGGTGCTGACGTGCACGGAAGCGGTACGGGGAACGGACCCGAGCCGAGGGGAGGGAACGGCGTGGACCAGGGGGTCTCGGTATTCCTCGCTCTGGAAAGGGAGTTGGCTGTCTTCCTGCGCCGGGCCCGGGCGAGCTCCGGCGAGATGGCCCGCGAGGTCCATCCCGAACTGGAGCCCGCCGCGTACGGACTGCTCGTACGGCTGGAGGAGTCCGGAGCCCAGCGCGCGACCGATCTCGCCGGCTACTTCGGGGTCGGCAAGGCCACCATGAGCCGGCAACTCCGCGCGCTGGAGGAGCTGGGACTGGTCACCCGCGAGCCCGATCCGGCCGACGGGCGTGCCTCCCTCGTCGCCCTGACCGACGAGGGACTCACCAGGTTCCGGGCCGTACGGAAGGCCCGGCGCGACCGGTACGTACGGAAGCTGGCCGGTTGGGACCGCGGAGAGGTGGCCGAGTTGGCCCGTCTGCTGCACCAGCTCAACGCCCGCTCCGAGGAGGGCTGAGGGTCGTCCCGCGGTTCCCGGCCGGTCGCCGGCCGGCCGGGGCGACGGTCAGGCCCGCGGGCCTTCGGCGGCCGGGTCCTGAAGCTCCGCGTACACCACCGTCGCGTCGTCGTGGGTCTTCCAGCGCCCCGCCCCGCCCCGCAGCGCGTCCGCGGACTCCAGCGCCCGAACACGGCCGACCAGCCCGTTCGGCCCCTCCTTGCGCAGCAGCGCCATGAGGTCGGCCCAGCTCCCCTCCTCGAAGAGGTCGGTCCAGCGGGACGCCCCGTCGGTGAGCGCCGCCACCGCCCGCACCTCGGTGCGCGGGGTCGTGCCGGTGACCGCGTGCACCGCCACCCCCGGGTCCGCGGCCGCCGTGAAGAAGCCGCCGTCCTGGTTGCGCAGGGCGTCCGTCGCGCTGACCGAGCGAAGGACCTCCCGCGGGATGCGGTCCAGCCGGTCGTCCAGCACGGCGCGCACGAGGCCGTCCGGCGATTCCGTCAGCAGCGTCGAGTCCGAGAGGACCAGGTGCTCGACCGCTTCCGCGTCCCAGCGCACGACGACGACGGTTGCTTGAGGCGTGCGGACGTGAGAAAGGTCACACGTGTCGCGATGTGTGTCGGCGGTACGCCGAATGGACAGGGCCAGAACCTCGGTCAGGGGCATATCCCTCCGCGAACCGGACAGTTCGAGCAGCGCTCCGCCCAGGCGCGAGGTGAACCAGGGGACGCCGTGCACACAACCGTCGTCGCCGCGGGGCGGCGTCACCCCGTCCAGGACGACCAGCGATCCGCCCTGGCCCGAAGCGGGGAGGGCGAGTGACGCCCAGTCCTCGTTCGGGCGTTCGGCGGTGCCGGGCACGGTGACGAGTTCGAAGCGCATGATCCCAGTCTGCATGAGCCGACACGATTCCTTCACGAAGCCTGCCAGTGCCTCCAATTGGTCTCCACCACCGGCTCGACCTGGGACTTCTCCGTGGAATCGACTTCCCGCCGAGCTGCGGGCGGGCATCCTGCCAAAGCCTGGGCCCAAGGTCCAACCGACCCTCCGTGAGGGTGGGAAGTGCGATCGCGAATGAGTTGTTTGCCAACTCCGGAGTGATGTTCACTCGTTCGTGTGGCGGAGCGGCCGATGCGCGTCCCCCTCTTGAAGCCGCTGGAATGGTCGTGGACCGTGCCAGGGGTGGGGGACTCTCATGATGACCAGCCGTCACCTCTGCTTCATGGGCGGACGAGTCAGGAATGCGAGCACCGGTGCAGAAGAAGCGGCCTCGGGGCAAGGGCAGCATGGGCAGTACGGCCTCTTCGGGGCCCGTGGCACCTCAGGTGCCTCCGGCGCCCGCGATCCCCTCGGCGACGTCGGAAGGCCCTGCCAACCCCGTGCCCCCGGCGTTCACGGAGCCGTCGGCCGAGGCCCGTGCGGCCTCCGACCCCGCGCTCCTCCCCGGCGGACGGCCCGTGCGGGTGCGCCGCCGGCTGGTCGCGGGCGTCGCCGCGGTGACCCTCACGGTCGCGGCGGCCGGTGCTCCGGCGATCCTCCTCGCCTCCGGCGACCTGACCGAGTCCCAGCGGCTCGTCACCCTCGCCGAGCTCAACCGGCAGGCCGTGACCCTGGCCCACTCCCTCGCCGACGAGCGCGACGAGGTCACCGCGTACATCGCGGCCGGTCGCGAGGACCAGCAGGGCGGCAAGAAGGACCGCCGCGAGGTCTCCGCCAACCTCAGCGCCCGCGTCGACCGGCAGATAGACGAGATCCGCGGAAACGTCCCGGCCGCCCACGCGGACCTGCGCCGCGACCTCGGCGCCGTGAACTCCGTCCGGCGCACCGCTCTCACCGGCAAGGGCACCGCACTCGAGGCACACAAGGCGTACAACGCCATCGTCGAGGGGCTGCACGCACTCGCCGACGAGCTCGCCGAGAAGACCCCGGCCCGCGCCGCCGACGCCACCCGCGCACCCGCCGCCCTCGGCCACGCCGTCGAGCAGGCGTCCGCCACCCGGGGTCTGCTGCTCGCCGCACTGTCCGTGCCCGGCCCCGCGAGCGACGGTCCCTCCTTCGACCCGGTCACGGGACTGCCCGTGGAGGACGAGGACCGCGCCGAGTCCGAGGCCGCACGGACCGTCCTGAGCTCCGCAGCGCAGCAGGCCCGCGTCCGCGAGCTCGCCGCACTCGCCGACTTCGACCAGGCCGCGAGCGCCTCGGCCCGCGGACAGCTGACCGGCACCGTCACCGGGCCCGACGTCAGGACGGCCGAGTCCTATCTCGCCCGGCTCACCGACCAGCCCGAACTCTCCGAGAAGGACCTCAAGTCGGACCGCGAGAAGGTCGACTCCTCGCTGTCCGCCAGGATCGAGCAGATGCGCGGCGTCGAGTCGGCGCTCGCCTCCGCCCAGGTCGAGCGTCTTGAGCAGCTCCGCGACGACGACGTCACCGCCCTGGAACTGCGCATCGCCCTGCTCGGCGGCTGCCTCCTCGTTGTGGTCGGCATCTCCGCCGCCGTCGCCCGCTCCCTCACGCGCCCGCTCGCCGTGCTCCGTATCGGCGCCGCCCGCCTCGCCGGCGCGCCCGAGGGCGAGGAACCGATCCGCTTCACCGGCCGCAACGACGAGTTCGCCCAGGTCGTACGGTCCCTCAACACCCTGCACGGCAGACTGGTGGACCTCGCGGCCCGAGGCCGGCACCTGGACGCCGAACACGGGGAACTGGCGGCCGCCCGGGAGGAGTTCGCCGCCCAGCGCGCGGAACTCCGTGAGCGCACCGCCGAGGTCACCGAGCAGCTGGACAGGCTGCGCCGCACCGTGGGCCACACCTTCGTCAACCTCTCCCTGCGCACCCTCGGTCTCGTCGAGCGTCAGCTGGGCGTCATCGAGAGCCTGGAGGAGCGCGAGCAGGACCCGGACCGGCTCGCCACCCTCTTCAAGCTCGACCACATGGCCACGGTGATGCGCCGGCACAGTGAGAACCTGCTGGTCCTCGCCGGTGCCGAGCACGGCCACAGCCACCCCGGCCCGGTCCCGCTGGTCGACGTCATGCGGGCCGCGGTCAGCGAGATCGAACGGTACGAGCGCGTCACCATCCAGTCGCTGCCGCCACACGCCCATGTCGCGGGGTTCGCCGCCGACGACCTGAGCCACCTCGTGGCGGAACTGCTGGAGAACGCCGCCTCCTTCTCGCCCCCGGACGCCCAGGTCCAGCTCTCCGGATGGCTGCTGGAGAGCGGCGAGATCATGCTCTCCGTCCAGGACGAGGGCATAGGAATGTCCCCCGACCGGCTCAAGGAGCTCAACGCGCGGCTGGCGTCCACCGAGCGGGCCGACGACCTCGACCCCGGTGAGGGCGGCGAGGGACTGGGTCTGAGGGTGGCCGGTCTGCTCGCCCGCCGCCACGGTGCGCGCGTCCAGCTGCGCGAGCAGAAGGGCGGCGGGATCGCCGCCGTCGTGGTCCTCCCACAGGGGCTGCTGCCCGAGGGGGCGGCGACCGCCACGAGGCAGACGGCTCCGGTGCCGGGAGCCGGTCCGGCGGTCAACCTTCCCGGCTCGGTCGCGGAGGCCAACTCCAACGCGCTGCCCGGCCGTCGCCCCGCAGCCGGCGATCCGCTGGTCGCCGCCGCGGAGAAGGCCGTCCGGGACGCCGGTGCCGGCGAGCCGGAGGCCGCGGCCGTCGCACCGCGGACCACGCCCGTCGTGCCGGGCCCCCGGCAGTCACCGGAGGCGGAGACCGGGGCGGGCGTCGGCACCGGGGCGACCACGTCCGGCACCGGGGCGGGCGTCGGCACCGGGGCGACCACGTCCGGCACCGGGGCCTTCGAGCCGGAGTCCGGGGCGCCGCCGGTGGGCGGCGCCGCCGAGGCCGTGCCCGAGCGCTCGCCCTTCGCGCCAGAGGCGGCCGCCGGTGCGTACGCGCCGGGCGCTTCCGGGGCCGACCCCCTTCCCGGTCCCGAGGGCTTCACGGCCCCGTCCGGCGTGGGCGCCTCCGCCCCCGACGCCCATGACGCCGCGCCCGAGCGCTCGCCCTTCGCGCCCGGGCCCACGGACGCTCCGAGCGGCTTCCGGCCCGAGGCCGGTTCCCGTGCCGCCGACGAGAACCCGTACGGGCACGCCGAGGAGGACGCCCACACCGACGAGCCCGTCACCTCCACCCCGGAGACCACGCTCCAGGTCCGGCTGCCCCACCCCATGCCGGAGCCCGACGCCCACGAGCGCGACGAGGCGGGGGCGGCCCCCGGCCGCAGGCACGGCGGGAGCGCCGCCGACGGCGCGGACGCCGCCGCACACGAGACGCCGGACACCGGCGCCGTCACGGAGACCACCGCGCCCGCCGACCCCGCGGTGACACCCGAGCCCGTCACCGACAAGGGGCTGCCCAAGCGGACGCCCAAGGCCGTCGCCCCGCTCGGTGGCCAGAAGGAGCGGCGCAGGTCCGTCGACGCAGAGGAACTGCGCCGTCGGCTCGGCGGCTTCCACCAGGGCGCCAAGGACGGCCGCCGCGACGTGGCGGCGGAGCTCGCCGACACCGCCCGGACACACGGCACGGAACAGAAGTCGCAGAGCGAGGAATCGGGGGACACCGTCGAGGAGGCACACAGTTGACCGCGACAGGAACCTTCGGGCTGAGCAGTGAGGCCCGTAACCTTCACTGGCTGTTGGGCAACCTCGTCGAGGAGGTACCGGGGGTGCGCGCCGTCGCCGTCGTCTCGTCCGACGGGCTGCTCCTGCTCTCCTCCGACCCGGCCCGGAACGCCGCCCCCGTCACGGCACCCCGCCAGGACGGCCCGCGCGGTTCCAGTGCCGACCTCGCCACCATCGTCTCGGGCATCGGCAGCCTCACCATCGGTGCGGCCAAGCTCATGGACGGCGGCGGCGTCAAGCAGACCATGGTCGCGATGGAGGAGGGCAGCCTCTTCGTGATGTCGATCAGCGACGGCTCGCTGCTCGGCGTGGACGCCACCGCGGACTGCGACATGAGTGTCGTCGCGTACCACATGGCGCTCTTCGTGGGCCGCGCCGGACACGTACTCACCCCCGAAGTCCGCAGTGAGCTGCGCAAATCGTTGGAGAGCGCCAAGTGACGTCCGCCGCCCAACCCGCCCCCAGGCTTCCTGTCCGGGGTGAGGGCAAACGCACCGCCCGCGTCCGCCCTTACTCGCTCACCGGAGGCCGCACCCGCTTCGGCCACGTGCTCCTCGTCGAGACGTTCGTCGCGGCCCTGGAGGCGGGCGAGGAATGGGGTCTCCCCGCCGGAGGCAGGGGAAGCAGGGAGCTGACGAACGGCAACCTCACGACCCGTGTGATGCCGGAGATGCGGGCCATCGTCGAACTCTGCCGCCGGATGCGGACGGTCGCCGAGATCTCCGCGCTGCTGAAGATGCCCTTGGGCGTGGTCCGGGTGCTGCTCAGCGACCTCGCGGACCAGGGAAGAATACGCGTGTACGGCACCGGGCACGGCGACGGCCGCCCGGACCGCGCGCTGCTCGAAAGGGTGCTGAGTGGACTCCGCCGTCTCTGACCTCCCCACCGCCCCGGATGACGAGAACGTACAGGCCTGGCAGAACGACCACACCCGCGCACCGATCGCCACCAAGATCGTTGTCGCGGGGGGCTTCGGCGTGGGCAAGACGACCTTCGTCGGATCGGTCTCCGAGATCACGCCCCTGCAGACCGAGGCGCTGATGACGCAGGCGAGCGAGGGGACCGACGATCTCACCGCCACGCCCGAGAAGCTCACCACGACCGTCGCGATGGACTTCGGACGGATCACCCTCGACGACGACCTCGTGCTGTACCTCTTCGGCACCCCGGGCCAGCAGAGATTCTGGTTCATGTGGGACGACCTGGTGCGCGGCGCGATCGGCGCGATCGTGATGGCCGACACCCGGCGGCTGAAGGACTGCTTCCCGGCACTCGACTACTTCGAGAGCTGCGGGATCCCGTACGTCGTCGCCGTCAACCACTTCGAGGGGACCCCGTCCTACGAGGCCGAGGACGTACGGGAGGCCCTGACCGTACCCCGGCACGTCCCGGTTGTGGTCATGGACGCACGCCACCGGATCACGGTGATCGAGTCACTGCTCGCACTCGTGGGCCACGCGCTCGACGTCACTCCCGAATAGCCTCCCGTCGTCCCCCGATTCCCGTACGTCTCCATCCCCGTACGTCCAGAAAGAGACGCGCCATGCGGAAGATCCTCATTGTCGGCGCCGGTCAGTCCGGACTCCAGCTCGCCCTCGGACTCCAGGCCCAGGGCTACGAAGTCACCCTGATGTCCAACCGCACGGCGGACGAGATCCGGTCCGGCCGGGTCATGTCCACGCAGTGCATGTTCCACACCGCGCTCCAGCACGAGCGCGATCTTCAGATCAACTTCTGGGAGTCGCAGGCCCCGAGGATCGAGGGCCTGGGCGTCTCGGTGGCCGGTCCCGAGTCCCAGCGGCTGATCGACTGGGTCGGCAAGCTCGACGGCTACGCCCAGTCCGTCGACCAGCGGCTGAAGATGGCCGGCTGGATGGAGACCTTCGCCCAGCGCGGCGGCCAGCTCGTGATCCACGGCGCGGCCGTCTCCGACCTCGACTACTTCGCCCGCGCCTACGACCTGGTGCTCGTCTCGGCGGGCAAGGGCGAACTCGTCTCCATGTTCGGCCGCGACGCCTCGCGCTCCCCGTACAGCGAGCCCCAGCGCGCCCTCGCCGTCTCTTATGTCCACGGTCTCGGCCCGCGCCCCGAGCACCCCGAGTACGACGCGGTCCGCTGCAACCTGGTCCCGGGTGTCGGCGAGCTGTTCATCATGCCGACCCTGACCCTCTCGGGCCGTGCGGACATCCTGTTCTGGGAAGGGGTTCCGGGCGGCCCGCTCGACGTCTTCCAGGGCGTGAAGGACCCGGCCGAACACCTCTCCCTCACGTTGGAACTGATGGAGAAGTACACGCCGTGGGAGTACGCCCGCGCGACGAAGGTGGAGCTGACGGACGCCAACGGCACACTGGCCGGCCGCTACGCCCCGACCGTGCGCAACCCGATCGGCCGACTGCCCGGCGGCGGCCTGGTGCTCGGCGTCGCGGACGTGGTCGTCGCGAACGACCCGATCACCGGCCAGGGCTCCAACTCGGCCTCGAAGTGCGCAGCTTCCTACCTCGACTCGATCGTGGGGCACGGCGACAGGCCGTTCGACGAGGAGTGGATGCGGACGACGTTCGACGGCTACTGGGAGACGGCTCAGCACGTCACCAAGTGGACCAACGCGATGCTGGGCGTTCCGCCGGAGCACGTGCTCAACCTGATCGGCGCGGCGGGGCAGCTCCAGCCGGTCGCCGACCGCTTCGCGAACGGCTTCGACGACCCGTCGGACTTCGAGAACTTCTTCTTCGACCCCGAGAGGACGTCGGCGTACCTGGCCTCGGTCGGCGGTGCGACGGCCTGACGCCCAACGGCTCCGCCCCGGCCCCAGCCCCGGCTCCGGACGCCCAGCCCCGGCCCCGGACGCCCGGGACCGGGGCGGAGCCCTGTCCGGGGCCCGTTCGGACCTCCCGGCGGGTGCCGGTCGGCAGACGCCCGTCCGCCGACACTTCGGCCAGGAGGGAGGCGCCGTCCCTGTCGCAGCACCGCCTACCGCGCGACCGCCGGGACTTCCGGGCGGGGGTCGATCGGCGTGAGCACTCCGAGGCGGTCCTCGACATGCTGGGCTGCGTCCAGGCACAGGTCGCCCAGGCCGCCGTCAGCGAGCCACTCGCCGCCAGACTCAGAGTCGGTTACGCGGCTCTCCAGGACCTCCTCGGCGGCCTCATCGCGGAAGCCGGTGAGAGCGGCCCGGTCGGCGACGGTGCGGCGATGCTCGATCCGCAGCGTGAGGCCCGGGCCCTGCTCGCCCTCTCGGACGGCCTGACCGGCCATGTGCTCGTAGGGCACCTGACCGCCGAGGCGGCCGAGGAGGCCCTGCACGTGTACGTGGTCGGCCTCCGGGAACGCCTCCGCACCAGCCGTTCTGGACAGGACGTCTGACACGCGTAGCGCTGTTCGTCTTGCGTGTCGCGCCAGTAATCCGTCGGTAGATCTGCCGCGCCTCTGCGACCGGGGTTCCGGACGCCGATCAAGCGCGTTGGCCGTTCGAGCCTGCGCTGGAACGACCTAGGAACTTCCGGCGCAGGCTAGGACTCCGGAGCCAGAACGGAGAGTTCCTCCGGTGAGAGCGAGGCCAGCACCTCCTCCACGTCGTTCAGGCGGTCCCGCAGCGTGTCCCGTTGCGCGCGCTGCCGCTCGGCGAGGGCACGCTGCTCGTCGAAGGCCCGGCGGGAGGCCGCCGCCAGTGTGTCCGCCCGGCGCGCTCGCGTCTCCAGCCGTGCGATCGTCGCGCGACTGCTGTCCGCCGCGCGCGACAGGAGACGGCCCTGCTCCAGAGCGCTCCGAGGGTCGCGGGCGAGTAGGAGCCGGAGGTACGGGGACAGTTCGGTCCTGCCCTGGTACTGCCGCCGGGCCAGCCGTCCCGCCTCGTCCCGGCTGCGGGCGAGGGCGCTGCGCGCATCGGCGAGGGCGGTGTTGAGCCGTCCGGTCTCGGCGGCCTGCTCGACGAGCATGTCCCGGGAGGCGCTGTACGCCTCGCTCGCTTCCGCCGCCTGCCGGAACAGATCCTGTAGCCGGGTGAGGGCCTGGGACACCCTCGCGGGTACCGCACCGACCACCGGCCCGATCGCCGGTCTCCCCGGAGCCGCGGCGGGCCTCCCGGGTGCCGCGGCCGGTCTTCCTGGCGCTCGGGCGGGTTTCCCCGCTGTCCCGGGCAGGGGCGCGGCGCCGCCGGGCTCCGTGCCGTCGCCGTCGTGCTCGGTACTCGGTCCGGTACTCGGTCCGGTACCCGGTCCCGCGGTCGGTCCCCGGGACGACTCCGGTGCGACGGCGGATGCGGCGGCCGAACCTCCGGCGAGCGCTGCCCCGGCCGCCGTCGGTCCGGCTGCGGTCGGCTCGAACCCTGTGGCCCCGAGCGCCGCCACCGCGACCAGTGCCGTCGCGCGGAGAGCTCGCAGTGTGCTGCCTGACACGTCATCACCTCCGGTTGCCCACGGACTCCGTCGGCGATGATGCGGCGCGGCCCGTATGAAGGCCGCCCGAGGGGTCGGTCCGGACCAACACCGTCACCCGTTGCGGGCGGCCCCGCCCGCCGTGCGGCGTGTCGACTGGCGGCCCGAGGTCCGTCAGCGCCCGAGGGGCAGCCCGTAGAAGGCCCGGCCGCGCCACACGACGGCGGTGCGACCGGCCACCACGCCCCGGTAGCCGGTCACCGGATCGGGGCCGCCTGCGTCCTGGAACTTCCACAGCCGGCTGCCGTCGGCCGTGGAGAACGCTGTGACCTGGGTGGACTCCAGTACCAGCGCGGTACGCCCGCCGGTGGTCAGCAGCACGCGCGGCTGACCGCCCCCGCTGCCGGCCTCCGTCGACCGCGTCCACCGCGTGGCGCCGGACGCCGCGTCGAGTGCGAACAGCCGGTGCCCGGCCGTCGGCACGAAGAGGGTGCCGCCGTGGACGCTCCCCTCGCCCGCCGCGCCGGCGGCCCGCCACAGTTGCCTGCCGCTGCGGGTGTCGTAGGCGTGCAGATCCGGTCCCGCGAGGGCGAACAGCCGGCCCGCGGCATCGCCGAAGACGGGTGCGCTCTGGTGGACGGTGCCGAAGTGCTTGCCCCACAGACGCTTGCCGCCGGTTCTGTCGTAGAGGGCGAACAGTCCGCGGCCCTTGTTCGCCTTCTGCTGCTGGGGGGTGAGCGAGCCGCCGTCCTGCCGTACGAGGAGTCCGTCGGGGCGGACCGCGACACCCTGGTACCGGGGTACGGCGTTCCGGGCGCGGCCGTTCGGGACCTGGGCGCGCCACAACTCCTTCCGGGCGACGGCGTCGTAGGCGACGAGGAACGTCCCGGCGCCCGCAGTCCCCGTGAACCAGACCACCGGTCCCTCGGTGCCCGTCACCGCGCTGACATGCGCGGGCGCCGCGATCCGATGGCGGACCGTACCGTCCTGCGGCGACAGCCAGAGGAAGTGCGTGGCACCGATCACGAAGAGGCCGTCGCCCGCGACCACGGGGCGGTGTCCCGCGCTCGCGGCCGCGGGCTGGTTCCACAGCCGGCGGCCCGTGCGCAGATCCACACCCGTGCAGCCCTTGTCGTCCGACACGACCAGCACCCGGTCGCGCCAGGCGGTGGCCTGTGCCGAGCCGTCGCCGGCGTGGCGGTACGCCCACAGCGGCGCCGGCGGCACACCGGGCAGCGGCTTCGCGGCCGGAGCCGGCCCGGGCGGGGCGGCGGGCGTCGTCTCGTCCTCGTCCCCGCCCGCGAGCGCCGCGCCGACGCCACCCCCGACCAGCAGTCCGACGGTGCCCGCGGCGGCTCCTAGCACCAACGCCCGCCGCTCAGCGCCCGCCTTGGCCGCGAGCACCGATGCGGTGAGGGCGGACTTGGGCGCGTCGCCGCCGTCCGGCGCGGCGGGGGCCGTGTCCGTGAGCCGGACCGCCTGTCCGGCGGGTGCCTCCGGTGCCGGAGGCACCGGGTCGGGGGCCGCGGCAGGGAGGGCCCCCTGCGCGGCGGTGACCGGCTCGGCTCCGTGGGCCGGTGGGGCGTCCGGCGCGATGGTCGCAGCATGGGACCCGCCTACCGGCAGGACACCCGGCGCGGCCGAGCGTGCCCGGCCTGCCGTGGCGTCCTCCGGGGCGCTCCGGACCCGGGGAATGCCCAGCGCCGCAGTCACCCTGT
This sequence comes from Streptomyces marianii, assembly GCF_005795905.1. Lineage (NCBI taxonomy): Bacteria > Bacillati > Actinomycetota > Actinomycetes > Kitasatosporales > Streptomycetaceae > Streptomyces > Streptomyces marianii. The sequence goes on along the minus strand of NZ_VAWE01000001.1, from coordinate 2,735,644 downwards.
CGACGCGGCGCACGTCGGCGGGGGAGAGGGCCGGGGTGTCCCGGCCGCGTCCGTCCTCAGGCCCCGTGCCCGGGGCGTCCTGCGGGGGAAGGCCGGCGCCGGTCGCGTCGCCGGACGGGGCGGCGAGCGGCGCGGGGCGGCCCCCACCCGCGTCCTGCGCGGGCAGCGCGGTGCGGCTCGCGTCGCCCGGTGCCGTGGCGGTTGTCTGCCCGGTCGCGTCGCCCGGTGCCGTGGCGGTTGTCTGCCCGGTCGCGTCGCCCGGTGCCGTGGCGGTTGTCTGCCCGGTCGCGTCCTGCGCGGGCAGCGCGGTGCGGCTCGCGTCGCCCGGTGCCGTGGCGGTTGCCTGCCCGCTCGCGTCGCCCGGTGCCGTGGCGGTTGCCTGCCCGCTCGCGTCGCCCGGTGCCGTGGCGGTTGCCTGCCCGCTCGCGTCGCCCGGTGCCGTGGCGGTTGCCTGCCCGCTCGCGTCGCCCGGTGCCGTGGCGGTTGCCTGCCCGCTCGCGTCGCCCGGTGCCGTGGCGGTTGTCTGCCCGCTCGCGTCGGTGGCGGCCGTGGCGGTTGCCTGCCCGCCCTCGCGGATGACGGCCGTGGCGGATGTCTGCCCGCTCGCGTCGGCGTCCTGCGGGGGAGCTTCCGCGCCCGCCGTGCCGCCGGGTGACAGCGCCTGCGCGACGGGCGACGCGTCCCGGGGGACGGCCGCTCGGTCGCCCCGGGCGAGCCGGGCCACCGCGTCGGCCTGACCGGACAGGGCCGTCAGCACCGGCTCCGGCAGCCAGCCCTCCTTCGCCAGCGCCGCCGCGCCTTCCAGGGCGAGCGCCGCCGCGGCGCCGCCCGCGGTCGGCCGGTCGGCGGGGGACTTGGCGAGGCAGGACGCCACCACGTCCCGCAACCGGTCAGGAACGCCGTCCAGTTCGGGTGCGGCGCCGGCGATGGCCCGGCCGTCCGGGAACGGCGTGGTGCCGGTGGCGGCATAGGCGAGGAGGAGGCCGAGGACGAAGAGGTCGGAGGCCGTGCCGGGCGGCTCGCCGGCCAGTTGCTCGGGGGTGAGGTAGCCCAGCCGTACGGACAGCCCGCCGCCGGGGGCGGGTTCGGCGTGCGCGGCCGCGCCCAGGGCGCCGAAGGCCGACAGCCGGGGCCCGTCGGAGACCAGCAGCACGGTCGCCGGGGCGAGACCGTGCAGTACCGTGCCCGCCGCGTGGACGCGGGACAGGGTCTCGGCGAGCCCCGCGCCCAGCGTCCGTACGGCACGCTCCGGGAGCGGCCCGGCGAGGGCGATCGCCTCGCTGAGGGTCACAGCGGGCACGTAGGCGTACGCGGTCCACAGCTCGGAACCGTCCGTGGACAGGTCGAGAGGGGCGGTGACCCATCCTCCCGCCAGCCCCTCCGCGGTGCGCGCCTCCGCCGAGAATCGCGAGCGGAACGCCGGCAGCGCCGCGAGCTCCTCCCGGGCGAGGGAGAGGACCACCGGTTCGCCGCCGGCCGCCTCGTCGCGCCCCACGTACTGGACGGCGCTCGCGGTCGCGCGGAGCCGAGCCAGCGTCGTGTACGGGCCGATTCGGCGCGGATCCCCGTCCTGCAGCGCCTCCCGCAGTGCCTCCATCGGCGAAGCTCCCCCCCCGTGGGTCGTCGAACGCCGTTGATCCTATTCGGCCCGCTTCGGCTTCGACCAGGGCCAGTTGAGCCTGCGGCGCTCCCGCCCCTCCGGCGCGTACTCGTACTTCCAGCCGCGGGGCAGCCCGAGCCGCCTGGAGTGTCCGGCGGTGACCCGGCGGTAGGCGTACACGGTGTGCGGGCCACCGTCCTCGTCCGGCACCGGTACCTCGTACCAGAGCGGCGGGTTGCCGGTGGGGCCGACCAGGACGGGCAGGACCCGCCCGTCGAGCGGACCGCCGACGAAGGGGGTGTTCTCGCTTCTCACCCTTCCAGTCTCGCGCAGCGGCGCCGCCCCGTCCTTCCCGGGGCGGTCCCGGGCCCCGTACCGGACGGCACGCGACGCGCACCGGACGGCCCGGAAACCCGTGCCCGAGGGTGCCGGACACCCGTGCCGGGTCCACCGGCTCGCGACGCCCCGAACGGCGTCCCGCTGCGTTCCGCATCACACCGGGGCGCGTCCCGTACGAGGGCGGTCCTCCGCCGTGCGATGGCACGCACCGGACGCCGCAGGCCCGCCCTGCGGGCGGACGGACTACTTTCGCGACACGTCCTGGAGCAGGTGCCCGGCGTCGCCCGCGAGGGGCAGTACCCGCCGGGCGAGCGTCCCCACCGGGCCGGACGGGGTCTCCAGGGCGAGCAGTTCCCGGACGACGCCCGCGGTCTCCTCGTCCGTGGCCGCGGTCGCCGCGAGCAGGGCGACGAGATGGTCGACGAGCCAGTCCCGGAGCTCCCCGGCGGACGGGCGCTTGTCCTCGTCCAGCCAGATCAGCGAGGCCGCCTCCACCGCGGCGATCCAGGTGCGCACCATCATGCGCACGCGCGCCCCGGGTTCCGGTACGCCGAGGTGGACCAGGATCTGCTCGGCGGCCGCACGTCGCACCTCGTCCACGATCGCGCAGGTCCGGGACGTCTCGGCGACGCTGCCGCCGCGCATCAGCGCGCTGAACCCGGCGTCGTGCTCGTCGACGAAGTCGAGGTAGCGGTCCAGGACCCGGCCCAGCCGTTCGGTCGGCGGTCCGGCGGGAGCTTCCGCGAAGCACAGCACGAGCGCGTCTGCGGAGCTGCGCAGCGCGGCCTCGTACAACTGCTGCTTGCCGCCCGGGAAGTACCGGTACACGAGCGGCCTGGACACCCCGGCGGTCTCGGCCACGTCGTCGAGCGACACGTCCTCCGGCGCCCGGTGTGCGAACAGCGTGAGGGCGGCGCGGAGGAGCTGGTCACGCCGCTCCTCCACACTCAGGCGCCGGTACGCGCGCGTCGCGGGAGCACTCGAGGTCATACGGGCAGCCTAACCGCCGCCTCCCGGAGCCGGGATGCCGTCCGGACCGGTGGCCGGAGTCCGGACGTGTGTGGCCTGGGAGGGCCGCCTGCGCCGGACGGGTGTGCCGGTCCCGGGCGAGGGAGGCGCGCCCGGCCGGAACGCGCCCGCTTCCGCCTCCCGCGGCGCACCGTGCCCCGGTACCCGGCCACCCTCAGGCGAGGAGTCCCGAGCTCTTCCACAGCCGGCGGCCCGGGCCCCGGAGGACGCCGATGTCGTCGAGGAAGTCCGTGAGGCGCCTGGCGCCCGACTGCATCACCTCACGGCGGTGTCCGCTCGCCTTCACCTGGGCGACGGCCTCGCGCCGGTCCAGGCCGACGTTCTCGTAGACGTCGGGGTTGATGAAGCACACGGAGAAGACCCGGGCCGCCTCGCCGCAGCCGAGCCGGGTGAACTCCTGCTCCCAGCGCGGCGCGGTCACCATCTGGCGGCGCAGCTCCTCACGCGCGTAGCGTACGTGCCGCGCCTCCTCCACCACGTGGATCCGCGTCACTCCGCGGACCAGCGTCTGGACGCGCTCGTCCGGGAAGGTCAGGCGCTGCATCCAGTCGAGGATCTCCTCGCCGAGCAGCGTGGCCGCGAAGGAGCCCGGAGTCGTGGAGACGGTCTTCAGGACGCGGGCGAGGTTGTGGTACACCCGCGGCACCGGGTACGCGGGGGCGCCGCCCTTCTGGATCATCTTCGCGAACATCATCGAGTGGCGGCACTCGTCCGCTATCTCGGTGAGGGCGTAGCGCACATGATTGCTGGTCACGGGCTTGTCGTAGATATGCCGCACCAGCAGTTGCATCAGGATGATCTCGAACCAGATGCCGAGCGAGGCGAGGGACGCCGCCTCGTGCCGGGCCAGGTCCATCCGCTGCTCCTCGGACATCCGCCGCCACAGCGGGGTGTCGTAGAGGGACACCAGCTCCGGCGGCCAGAACCACTTGCCCTCCTCGACCGGGGCGTCCCAGTCGAGCTCCTCGTCGGGGTCGAAGGAGTGCTTGGCCGAGGACTCGAGCAGGCGCGCGGCGACCTGCTCGCGGTCCCGCAGGGGCCCGAGGGCATCGCGGAGGAGCGTGAGATCGCGTTCGGACACAGTCGTCATGTCAATGATGAGACTGTGCGTCAGTAAGCCCGTCAATCCCCTGTGCGGCACTTGTTGACTACGCGTCTACCAACGTGTGAGCCTGCCAACAGACCGTCAGTTCGTCAGTGCGAGGCGAGGGAGCCTTTCGTGTCGACGTATGACCACTACACCAGCCCGCCCCGGCAACCCGTCTGGGCCGTCCCGGCCACCGGCGCGGCCCGCTTCAGCTGGGAGTACGGCTCCGGCCGAGACCGGCTGCTCGCCCTCTACCAGAAGGGCAAGGACAAGCAGTGGGACGGCGCCAAGCGCATCGACTGGGATCTCGAGGTCGACCCGTACGACCCCCTCGGCACCCCCGACGAGGCCCTCAGCCTCTACGGGACGCGCCACTGGGCCAGGATGACCGAGAAGGACAAGGGCGATCTGCGCCGGCACTACTCCTCCTGGCAGTTCAGCCAGTTCCTGCACGGGGAGCAGGGCGCGATGGTGTGCGCGGCGCGGATCGTCGAGTCCGTTCCCGACCTCGACGCGAAGTTCTACTCCGCCACCCAGGTCATGGACGAGGCCCGGCACGCCGAGATCTACGGCCGCTTCCTGCACGAGAAGATCGGGATGCTGTACCCGATCAACGACAACCTCCAGGGCCTGCTCGGCGACACCCTCCGCGACTCCCGCTGGGACATGCCGTACCTCGGTATGCAGGTGCTCATCGAGGGCCTGGCGCTCGCCGCGTTCGGCATGATCCGCGACACCACCGACAAGCCGCTCCCCAAGCAGATCCTGGCGTACGTGATGCAGGACGAGGCCCGGCACGTCGCCTTCGGGCGCATGGCGCTCCGCGACTACTACAAGCAGCTCACGGACGCGGAGCTGCGCGAGCGCGAGGAGTTCGTCATCGAGGGCTGCTACCTCATGCGGGACCGGATCCGCGGGCTGGAGGTCCTGGAGGACTTCGGCATCCCGCGCCGGGAGGCCGAGGAGTACACCGAGCAGTCCGAGTTCCTGCACCTCTTCCGCAAGCTGCTCTTCAGCCGGATCGTGCCCTGCGTCAAGGACATCGGGCTCTGGGGCGAACGGCTCCAGAAGGCGTACGTCGACATGGGCGTCTTCGAACTCGGCGACTCCAACCTCGATCTGCTGATGACCCAGGACGAGGAACTCGCGGAGCGCCTGGACCGGGAGCGCTTCGCGGCGGAGGAGGCGGAGCGGGTGGCCGAGGTCGAGGAGGCGATCGCGGACGGGGCGAACTGAGCGCGGCCGCTCGTGCCACGAGCCGTCGATCAATCGACCTGACCGCGATCAACCAGCGGGGGTCCCGAGCCTGAGCGGTCCCGCACCGGTCAGGGCGCCGGGCCCGTCGCTCAGGGCTTCGCCGCCTTCAGCGCCTCGACCATCACCGCCCGTGCGATCGGCGCCGCATCGCCGCCGCCGCTGATCTCGCCGCCCGCCGCCTCCGGGTCCTCGACGACCACCGCGACCGCCACGGCGGGCCGCGGCGCCTCAGGGAGCTGCGCCCAGGCGATGAACCAGGCGTACGGCGTACCCGCGTTGCCGACGCCGTGCTGCGCCGTGCCGGTCTTGCCGCCCACGGTCACCCCGTCGATGAGCGCCCGCGTTCCCGTGCCCTTCTCCGCCGCCTCCACCATCATCCGCCGCAGTTCCAGCGCGGTCGCCGGGAACATCGCGCGACGGTAGGACCGGCGCGGTGTCTCCCTCACCGTGTCCCCGTCCCGGGTGGTCGTGCGGTCCACCAGGTACGGGTGGGCCAGCTCGCCGCCGTTGGCGACGGCCGCGGCCACCATCGCCATCTGCAGGGGCGTGGCCGTGGTGTCGAACTGGCCGATGGACGACAGCGCCAGCTGGTCCACGCTCATGCGGCGGTCGAAGTTGGACACCGCCACGCCGGACGGGATCCGCAGCGACGCGTCGTTGAAGCCGAAGCGGCCCGCCGTCTCCAGCATCCCCTTCAGCCCCACCTTCGCGCCCAGGTTCGCCAGCACCGTGTTGCACGACCACTTGATCGCGTACACCAGGGACGCGTTGCGGCAGCCCGGCACGGGGTTGGGCAGCGTCGTCCTGGTGCCCGGGATGACGAACGGGTCCGGTGTGTCCGTGGGGGCGTCCGCGTCCGTGACGACCCGCGCCTCCAGCGCGGCCGCGGCCGTCACGATCTTGAACGTGGAGCCGGGCGGATACGTCTGCCGGATGGCCCGGTTGAGCATCGGACGGGTCTCCGCACCGTTGAGCCGCCGCCATGCCGCGGTGACCTCGGGGCTGTTGCCGGACAGCAGCCCGGGGTCGTACGAGGGGCTGCTGACGAGCGCCAGGATCCTCCCCGTCGACGGCTCGATCGCCGCGACCGCCCCGCGCCTGCCGTCGAGCCCTCGGTACGCCGCCTGCTGCACGGACGGCCGGATCGTGGTCAGGACCTTGCCGCCGGGCCGCTCGGAGCGGGTGAACTCGTTCCAGAACGGCAGCGGGGCGAGCCTCGGGTCGGTGCCCGACAGCACCCCGTCCTCCGCGTGCTCGAGCAGGGTCGTGCCGTACGTCTGCGAGGAGTAGCCGGTGACCGGCGCGTAGAGGGGACCGTCCGGATAGGTGCGTTCGTACCGCAGCTGCTCGCCGGTGTCCTTCGAGCCCGTGACCGGCCGGCCGCCGACGACGATGGTCCCGCGCGGTTCGTCGTAGCGCGCGATGGCCGCACGACGGTTCGCGGGGCTGCCGTTGAGGCCGTCGGCCTGCAGCACCTGGATGCGAACGGCGTTCACGAACAACGCGGCGAGGAGGAACAGGCTCAGCGCGGCGGCGCGCCGGATGTACCGCGTCACCGCGTCCCCTCCGCGGCCGGTCCCGGCGGATCCGTCCGCGCTGCCGCCTCCGTCGGGACCGCGGGTTCCGCCGGTCCCGTGTCCGTCCGTACTGTCCGGGCCGCCGGGGGCGCGGCGGGTGCGATCACCCCCGCCTCCACCGGCTCCGGGTGCGGCTCACGGGCCGAGTCGCTCAGCCGGATCAGCAGCGCCACGATGATCCAGTTGGTGACGACGGACGAACCCCCCTGCGCCAGGAAGGGCATGGCCATACCGGTCAGCGGGATGAGGCCCGTCACCCCGCCCGCGATGACGAAGACCTGTACGGCGACGATCGCGGCGAGGCCCACGGAGAGCAGCCCCCCGAAGGGGTCGCGCAGGTCGAGTCCCGCGCGGTAGCCCCGCGCCACCAGCAGTGTGTAGAGCAGGAAGAGCGCCGTCAGCCCGGCCAGCCCCAGTTCCTCGCCGGCCGTCGCCAGGATGAAGTCGGACTTGGCGGCGAAGCCGATCAGGATCGAGTGCCCCGCGCCGAGGCCGGTGCCCAGGACCCCTCCCGACGCGAAGGCGAACAGCGACTGGGCGAGCTGGCTCGGCCCGTCGCCGGCCGTGATGGACGCGTACGGGTCGATCCAGGACTCGACCCGGCTGTGCACGTGCGGCTCCAGGGTGCCGACGGCGAACGCACCGACGCCCGCGAGCAGCAGCCCCACCACGATCCAGCCGGTCCGGCCCGTGGCGACGTAGAGCATGACCACGAAGAGCCCGAAGAACAGCAGCGAGGTGCCGAGGTCCCGCTCCAGCACCAGTACGACCACACTGATCAGCCAGATGGCCACGACCGGGCCGAGCACCCGGCCGGCGGGCAGTTGCAGGGGCCCGATCCGGCGGCCCGTGTGGGCGAGTGCATGGCGGTTCGCGGCCAGGTACGCGGCGAAGAACACCGCCAGCAGGATCTTGGCGAACTCGCCCGGCTGGAACGAGAGACCTCCGATCCGGATCCAGATCCGGGCGCCGTTCACCGCGGGGAAGAGGATCGGCACGATCATCAGGGCGAGCGCGGTGACGACCGAGAGGTATCCGTAGCGCTGCAGCACGCGGTGGTCACGCAGCAGTACGACGACCGCGATGAACAGCGCGACGCCCAGGGTGGACCAGATCAGCTGGGCCGGGGCGGCGCGGTCGGCCGGGGTCTCGAGGTCGAGGCGGTAGATGAGGACGAGGCCCACCCCGTTGAGGAGGACCGCGATCGGCAGCAGCAGCGGGTCCGCGTAGGGCGCCCGCAGTCGCACGGCGAGATGGGCGAGCAGTGCGAGCAGACCGAGGCCCGCACCGTAGGCGAGGGCGTCGGGCGGAACGGCTCCGCTCCTGGCCAGACCCACGTCGGCATAGCCGTACACGGAGATGAGGACGGCGCACACGAGGAGCGAGAGCTCGACGCCCCGCCGTCGCGCCGTAGGAGGCCGTTCGGGTGGGAGGGACTCCGCTGCCGTTGCGGTCATGCGACGCAACGTAGCAAGCAGGGGTCTTACGTCCGCTTATCTGTGGGCTTCGTGTGCAGCATGTCGGTGCCGGGAGCGGCATCCGGGCCGGGCGCCGCCGGGGACCCGCCGTCCGTATCGGGCGCGGTCCGAGGTCCGGCGTCCGGGCCGGGCGCCGCCGGGTATCCGCCGGCCGTGTCCGGCGAGGCCGCGCCACCCCCGTCCGGGCGGTCGGCGAGATGCACGTACTCGGGCAGCGTCAGCCGGGCGAGCGCCCCGCCCCCCGGAGCGTTCCCGAACTCCAGCCGCGCGCCCATCACCGCGGCCTGGCCCACCGCGATCGTCAGACCGAGACCGTGGCCCTTGCCGCCCGACTCGGTACGGAACCGCTGCGGCCCGTGCTCCAGCAGGTACTCCGGATACCCCTCCCCGTGGTCCCGGACCGACACCACCGGCCCGTCCACGGTCACCACCACCGGCCCCGCACCGTGCCTGTGCGCGTTGGCGATCAGATTGCCGAGCACACGTTCCAGCCGCCGCTTGTCCGTCTCGACGCTCGTGCCTCGGACGACCAGCAGTTCCGTCTCCGAGCCGGTGGAACGCGCCATCCGCACCACCCGCTCGGCCAACGGCGCCAGTTCACGGATGTCGAGGTCGACCTTCTCCCGGCCCGCGTCGAGCCGCGATATCTCCAGCAGGTCCTCCGTCAGCGTCCGCATCCTGCGCACCCGGTCCTGCACCAGCTCCGACGGGCGCCCCGGCGGCAACAGCTCGGCCGCCGCGGACAGGCCCGTCAAGGGGGTGCGCAGCTCGTGCGCCACATCGGCGGTGAAGCGCTGCTCGCTCAGCAGCTTGCCCTGGAGGGTGGAGGCCATGGTGTCCAGCGCGCCGGAGACCGTGGCCACCTCGTCCTCGCAGCGCGCCGGGTCCTTCGTGCGGGGGTCGTTGACGCGCGCGTCCAGATCGCCCGCGCTGATCCGTCGCGCCACCTGCGCGGTCAGATGCAGCCGGCGGGTCACCCGGGTCACCGAGAAGGCTCCCGCCAGCAGCGTCGCGCCGATCGCCAGTGCGGAGGAGCCGACGATGGCCCGGTCGAGGCCCACGATGGTCTGCGCGCTCAGCGTGTAGTCGATCCGCACCGCCAGGGCGCGGCCGTCCGCCGGGCCCGCGGCCCACATCGTCGGCCGGCCGTCGACGTCCGAGACCACCGTGCCGCGCTGCCCGCGCAGCGCCAGCGCCCGCAGCCCGGACGGCAGCGCCTGCGGGTCCAGGGCGCCGTACCGCCCCATCGGCTCGCCCGCCTCGTACGCCTCGGTCGCGTCCTCCAGCCTCGACAGCGCCTTCTCGCGGGCCTGTTCCACGGTCTGGCGGGTCACCGACACATGCACCAGCGCACCGAGCAGCGCCGCCAGCGCGCAGCACATCACGGTGATGAAGACCGCGGCCTTCCAGGTGAGCGTGGCGGTCCAGGCCGGCCGGCGCAGCCGCGGCCGGCCACGGCGGAACGGCGTGCTGCCGGTCATCGTGCGTCCGCCGACGACTCGGGTGCGGGCCGGGACGGCTTGACCCGGACGATCTCGTCGCGCGCGGGGAGCATCGCCCGCTGCCGCTCGTCCCAGGACCATGCCGTGCGGTACTCGTAGCCGGGAATGCCCGCGGACACGGCCCGCAGGATCAGGTCCCGGCCGGCGAGCTCGACGCTGACGATCGCCTCCGCGTCGGACATGATGCGCGTCAGCCCGCCCTTCTCCGGCATGTACACCCGGATCGCCGTCTGCTGCTCGGGCATCGTGATGCCGACGATCAGCTCGTCCTTCCCGTCGCCGGTGAGATCGCGGTAGTACGGCTTCAGCACCGGGCACTTCGCCGGCTTCGTCCGGCACTCGCGGATCTGCCGGGCCGTCTGCTCGTAGAGCCCGTCGGGGCCGGTGACCCGGCCCGGGTGGGCGGCCACCTCCGCCTGGACGACGGCGACCGGGTCCACGGCGTGGACGTCGCCGCCGGGAACCGCGATCCCGCGGATGTGTTCGGTGTCGCTCTCGCCGTAGTCGACCGGGGGTGCGGATATCTCCGGCAGTTCCGGCCACAGCCGCACCGGGCCGACGGCGGTCGGCGTCGCCCCGGCGCTCTCCAGCCCGCCCGCGTCGTCGCAGCCGGCGAGCAGCAGTGCGGCGGCGACGGCGGCGAGCGCGGGGCGGGGGGCGCGATGGCGTGGCAACGGGAGTCCTGGGAGGGGTCGATTCGAATGCGGGCCGCCCTCCAGGGTACGGAAGTCCTTTTTGCCCCTTGCGGTGGGTCTCTGGATGTTTTGGGATTGCCTGTCCGTGGGGCCGGACGTTCCCGGCCGGACGGGGCTCTCGGAACACGCCCCACGGCGGGGGGCGCCGTACACCGCACCTGCCGTGTGCCCGGCCCCTGTTGCCGCAGGGCTTCGCCGCGGCGGACGGGAGGCTCCGCACCGGTGCCCGCGCCGGCCTCGGCGGCGATCGCGATCGCGGCGAGGCCGCACGGGTTCCGGGCCCGACCGCGGGAGGTCCGCAGGGATGGACGGCGCCACGCACCACCGGAGCGGGACGGCCGCCGGGGCGGGGCGTCACGCGTGCGGGCGCAGTGCCGCGCGGCAGAGAGTGAGCAGGCGTTCGTCCTGCTCGATGTCGTGGCTTCCGGACCCCCCGTCCAGCACGTTGTGCCGCCGGGGCCGCGCGAGCTCCGCACGCAGCAGGGGCGCGGCCGGACCCGCCGACGGGCCCATCTCGGCGAGGCACTCGGCGATCTCGACCCGTCCGTAGCGGTTCTCCTCCCACGCGGTCCGCAGCACCGGCAGGGATTCCCGGGCCTCACCCGTGACCCGCCACAGGGCGACCGCCGCGTCCATCCGGAGCCAGCGTTCCGGCGAGGCGAGCAGGCCACGCAGCGCGGGCGCCGCGTCGGCCGCCGCCCGGCCGACCGCGCCGAGGGCCGCGGCGGCGGCGCGGCGCTCGTCCGGACCGTCCGCCGTGAGCAGCTCGCGGAGCACCGGCACCACCTCGGCCACGTCCCCCGTCGCCGCCCACAGCGCCCGCGCCGCGGCTGCGACGACCGACGAGGACGGGTGCGAGGACGCGCCGCCGAGCAGTGCGCGGAGCTCCGGTGCCGCCGGAAGGGCGGCGGCCCCGAACGTCGTGAGGGCCCGCAGCGCCGCCTCGGTCACCCACTCGCCGCCCCGCGCCGGCGCGCCGCGCAGCACCCGCAGCACCCGCAGCACCTCGGGCAGCGCCTCGGCCGCCCGTACGCCGGCGAGTCCGGTCAGCAGTGGTACCGCCCGGTCGTAGAGCTGCTCGTCCAGGCCCACCTCGCCGAGTCGCCGCCGCAGCACCGGCACGAGAGGAGCGGCCCGGTCGCCGAGGTACGGAACGGCGAACGCCGCGTCGCGCGGCAGATCCGGCTGCTCCAGTGCGCGGGCGAGCGCCGGGACGGCACGCGCGTCACCGAGCCGGGCGAGGGCGACGAGCGCGCGACGGTCCGCCGGCCGTTCCCCGCCGGCGCTCCTCACCCGCTCCGCGAGCGCGTCGGCCGCGGGCAGCGCCAGCCCGAAGAGGCTCTCCAGGAGGCTGACCGCCGCGCCGTGCAGCAGCGGATCGGGGTCGCCGAGCTGCGTGCCGACGAGTCGCACCACCTCGTCGTACGGCCCGCGCCAGGCCCGGATCAGCCCGTGGCACATCCACACGGCGTCCGTGCGCTGGTCAGGATCGGCGCTGGTCAGCTGGCCGGTGAGCAGCGCGATCCGGTCGTCGACGCGGTCACCGAGAGCGGAGTGGAGCGTCCGCAGCAGGTCATCCGCCCAGGGCGCGCCCGGCCGGCGGTCGTCCCCCGCCGCCTCCGCCCCGGACCCGGCCTCCGCCCCGGACCCGGCCTCCGCCCCGGACCCGGCCCCCGGGCCGGACCCGGCCTCCGCCCCGGACCCGGCCCCCGGCCCGGACCCGGCCCCCGGCCCGGACCCGGCCTCCGCCCCGGACCTGGCCTCCGCCCCGGACCTGGCCTCCGCCCCGGACCTGGCCTCCGCCCCGGACCCGGCCTCCGCCCCGGACCCGGCCCCCGGCCCGGACCCGGCCCCCGGCCCGGACCTGGCCTCCGCCCCGGACCTGGCCTCCGCCCCGGACCTGGCCTCCGCCCCGGACCCGGCCCCCGGGCCGGACCTGGCCTCCGCCCCGGACCTGGCCCCCGGCCCGGACCTGGCCCCCGGCCCGGCGCCCGCCGCGGCCTCGTCCGTGGCCCGCAGCAGCGCGGTCGCCGTCGACGCCACGTCGTCGGGCAGGAGGCCGGGTGCGCAGCGTGCCAGCTGGGTCAGTGCGGAAAGCCGCAACCCGGGCGGCCGGTCCGGGGCGAGCAGCGTGGTCAGCCAGCTCACCGACTCGGCGCGGAGCGGCTCGTGGCGCAGCGCGATCCGCCCGACCGCCTCGACGAGTGCGAGCCGTACCTCCGTGTCCCGTTCCCCCTCCAGCCGGGTCCTCAGGAGGGCCAGTACCCGCGCCGGGTCGCCGTGGAGCATCGCGAGGGCGCACGGCGCCGCGAGCCGGACCCCGGCGTCCGGGTCGCCCAGCAACCCGACGAACACGTCAGCCCCTGCGGCCACCGCGGCGGCGGCCATCGCGTAGTTCGCGGCGTCCTCGAACTCCTCGTCCTCCGGGTCGAGTTCGTCGTCGTCGAGGTCGATGCCGCCGATGCTGGTCAGCAACTCCACGATGGCGCCGCGGTCCTGCACCTCGGGGCTGGCGACGAGTTCCAGGAGGAAGGGGATGCAGGCCAGCGTGGAGTCGTACACGTCGCCTTGGTGGTGTACCGCGGTGTACATCCCGTCGAGCGCGGTCTCCCGCTCGGCCGGATCCGCGGAGGCGAGCGACCTCAGCAGCCCCGGTACGTCGTCAGCCGGACCGTACGCATGCCCCATCGAGGCCCAGTCGACCTCGTCCATCCCCGTGAACACGCCGTTCCCTTCCGTGAGCCGGATGCCTGGGGAGAGTGTGCACCAGGACGGCGGAAACCCACCCCGCGCAACTGAGCCGGATGAACGCGTTCGCCGGACGGGCAGCGGGCTGTGCCGGCCTTGCCGGGCGCCGCCGGTCACCGGTGACCGGCGAGGTGAGCGGCAAGGTGGCCGGTGGGGTGGGGAGCGGTGGGAGGGGGCGACGACCGGACTGCGCGTCACACCGGAAAGTGCGTACCGGCGTTCACGCCTCTTGGTCTCTCCGCCGGCAGTCCGGCGGGTGCCGGCGCCCTCGGACTCCGGGGGCGCGTACGGCCCGCGGCCGCCTACGGCGCGGGAGCGCGCCCCGGTCGTACCCGGACGCATGAGCGCCCGCAGCCGTCGACACGGCTGCGGGCGCGGGACCGCACGGTGCGGGCGGGGCTCAGCGCAGGTTGTCGCCCCAGCCGCTCTGCAGCATGGTCTGGAAGGCCCACCGCCCGTCCCGTCTGATCAGGACGTCCGCGTACCGCAGCTGCTGGGTCGTGCCGCCCGCCGTCATGGTGGAGTCGGTGAAGACGACCGCCATCGCCGGGCCGAGGAAGACGGGCGTACGCACCGACTCGAAGGCGATGTCGTCGGACCCGTCCCCCATGACCTGGGCCATGGTCCGGACGTACTGCTCGCGGTCCCACTGGGCGGAGGCACCGCTGCCCGCGGAGTCGTCGCTGACCAGATTGAGCGGGAAGACGGCCATGTCGGCCATCCGCTCGATGTCACGGCGCGCTGCCGCCGCGTCGTACTCGGTGAACCACGCCTGGATCGAGGCGAGTTCGTCGGGGGTCGGGAGGTACCCGGTGTCGGGAAGCTGGGGCACACACGCTCCTTCGCGCAGACGTGAGAGGCTCGTCAAACTTGACTAATGGAGACCGTATTCCCGCCGATGCATTTAGTCAAACTTGATTAATGAGGTCGCTCCGGAGCCGGTGGACCGTGACGACGGCGTGCCGGGCGGTGCCCCGCTCTACCTCGGCCACCAGCCCGGGCTCCACCGCGCTGTACGAGGAGTCCCGGATGCTCGTGGTCCCGCGCGGCCATCCCTTGGCCGACCGCGCGTCGGTGACCGCGGAAGAACTGGCCGGAGAGGAGGCGGCGCCGTGCCCGTTCGAGACCGTGGACTGGACGTCCTACCGGATCCTCGGGGCCGGCGTGCCGCCGATCGAGAGCTACGAGGACAAGCTCGAACCCGTCGCGGACGGCAGGGCGATCGCCGTGCTTCCGGTCGGCGATCGGCGTAGCTCACTGCGTCCCGACCTCGTCACCGTCCCGATCGAGGGCGCTCCCGCCAGCCAGGTCGTCCTGCTCAGCCGCAAGGGCGACCCGAATCCGATGATCAGGAATCTCCGGCTCGCGGCCAAGGCCGTCCTGACCGCCCCAGCCGCCCCGGCCGCCTGACCGGGACCAGCCGACCCGCTTGGCGCCGAACTGCACCGGGCGGTGCTCACGGACGAGCCTGCTGTGGGGCTGCGACTTGCCCCGGACTTCCCTTCATCCGTCGAAGGCCTGACCTCCGAAGCGTCCATCGGCGGTGAGGTCGACGTAGCCTGAGGGCCAAGCCCGCTGCTCACCCCTCGGGCCGTACGCGCACGAACCGGGCGGCCTCGTGGCGTCCGGTCGCCTGGCGCAGTTCAACGGCGAGAGGCTCGGTGAGCATCCGCACGGGCCCGTGGTCCGGGTGCTCCGTCAGCTCTCCCAGATGACCGCGTACCAGTTCGCCAACCTGCCGTGACTGCGTCGAGGTCAGCTGAGGCGACGTCTTCACGGTTCGATCATCGGGGAGCCGGACAAGAAGTGCCCGCGGCCGATCCACCGGGCCGAAGACGCCGAGCAGTGCGCCGTCTCGCGTATCGGAATGCCGGATCTTCCTCCAGGCCCAGGTAGCTCCTGCCCGATAGGGCGAGTTCAGCGCTTTCGCCACGGTCCCTTCGACGCCCAGGGCCCTCATGTCACGGAACCAGCCGTGGGCTGTTTCCTCATCCAGCGTTACCAGCACACGCTGAAGTGGTGGGCCGACGTCCCGCAGCGCCGCTCCGAGCAGCTCCCACCGGTCCCTCAGAGGCAGAGCCCTGACGTCCCGGCCCGGAATGGCGAGAATGTCGAACGCGATGTAGGACACCGGGACTCCCATCCGCTCGCGATCGCTGTGGGACCGGAGCAGGTCGGTGAAGCTCAGTCGCCCCTCCCGGTAGGCGCACAATTCACCGTCCAACACGATTCCGGGTGGCAGATGGTCTCGCAGGTATGCGGCAATCTCGGGGAACTCCCCGGAGAGATCCCTTCGTGAGCGTGACTGCAGGAAGACCCGTCCGCCGTCCAGGACGAAGGCGAGGGCGCGGAATCCATCGAGCTTGAGGGAGTACTGATAGCCCCCGGGCGTGCTGTCGTGCTCGGGGATCTCGTCCGCCGGCCGGGGGCGCATGACGTCGACTGGCGGGAGAAGGGCCACTCTCGGCGAGCTCTGATCCATGCAGCCAGGTTCAACCCGTGCGGTTCTCAGGGCTGGGAGGGGCTCGCCACCCTCGTTGGCCCGTCACCGGGACGGCCTCATGGGCCACGCGAGCATCGTTCGCGGACGGCGTGCGCGCGATCGAGGGGGGTACGACGACGGCTGGTCTCGGCAAGCTGTTCGCGAAGAACGGCGTTCTCCGCCGGCACAGCCGTGATCACCGTGGCCGCCGCGTCGAACCGGTCCTGGAACCGGCGGCGTTCCTGACGGTTCGTACGGAGCTTGCGGCGCGCCTCGCCGAGCCTTTGACGATGTCTCGAACGACTGGCGGGAGGGGGTTGTTTCAACCGTGCACCATTCCCCTCCGGCCAGTAGCCCTCACGTCAGGACTCAGCAGCTTGTCTGGAGACCGGCACCAGGGTGTCCCACCGGATGACGTTGGCGTGGCTCCTTGGGAAGCCTTCGTCCGGGCCAGGGCCGGCGAGGCCGTGGGCCGGAGTTCCGGCAGGTGGCTGCTATCCGAATTCGCTGATGGTGAGCTGCGCTCCCTTTGCCCAGCCGTACGGCGGGTACTGCGGGTCGAAGAACTCAAGGTTGCCGCTGGCGGCGGCCACCCAGTTGGCCCCGTGCAGATTGATGATCTGGTTGTACACGTCCTGGGAACTGGGTACGGAGCCTCCGGTCTGATTGGCGAAGGACTCTGCGGCCCACGCCACTGTCAGTACGGCATCGTGGTTCATGATGGCGTACCCGTCACCGAGTTCATTGTCGGTGTGTCCGAGTTCCTTGAAACTCGTCCGGAATGAGGTGAAGCCGGGCGGGTTGCTGCCGCTCGTCTTCCAGCTCTCCGGGCTGAGTACGGACACGTCGACCACTGTGATCTTGTCGCGGGCAAGTTTCTTCACGCGCTGTGGGTTCCCGCTGAGGGCCGAGCGCCCCGACCAGCATGTCACGATCGTGATCGGGCTCAGGACGCCTGCTTGGTCGCAGAGTCCGCGATTGGCCAGGGCCTTGATGAACTCGGGGAAGTCGTTGTCCCGGCCCGCGTAGAAGACCAGGTCCGAGTTCGAGTAGCAGATGTTCTGCACGGACTGCCCGAAGAGATTTGGAACCACATCTTTCCCCGCGTTCGTCCCCGAGTATCCGGTGCGGCGTGTACCGATGATCTTCTTGAATTCTTGGTCGAAAGCTTCTCGGAGGGTCTTCACGTAGAGGTCGTCGTTGTTGTCGTAGACGAGGAATCCTTGTTGCTCGTCCCCCAGGCGCCCGAGGTGTTTTCGCACTGCGGTGATGTGCTCGAGGTTCGAGGGAGACGTCTTGAAGAGGTAGGGCGATTGGAGACTCGTGGCCGTCAGGGGTCCGCCGACCGCCGGGATCTTCAGTTCGGACAGCCGGTCCGCCAGTCGCTGCGTCTCCGGAAGGCTGACTCCGAGGCCGACGGCCCCGACGACCGGATGGTTGCCCGACCTCATTCCGGCCAGCTGATCCGCGACCGTTTCCCAGTGCTGCTGTCTGCTTCCCTCGTTGGCCAGAAGAAGTTGCACACCGGGGACCGTGCCGGGCAGGCCTGTCGTACTCCGTTCCTTCAGTCCGGGGCAGGCGTTGGCGCGGCACTGGGCGGTATAGGCGCCGGCCAGGCTCTCGCGGATGGCAGTCCACGACAGCGGACTGTTGTCGTTCGCCGAGTACGGCATCACGAGCGCGACTCGGACAAACGGCTTCCGCTTGTCCGAGGCCGCTGCCTCGGCAACTCGCTGGTTCTCCTGTGCAATCTTCCCCACAATCGTCCTGAGTTCGGGGCCGAAGGCGTCGGAGCGGATGATCGGGTCGGCGACACCGACGCATTCGGAACCTTTCAGCGTCAGTTCGCTGACACAGTCGGTGCTCGGCGGTGGCGCGCCTGGGATGTCAACCTGGCTGATCACGATCAGGGCAGGGACCAGTACCGCCGCTGCCGCTCCCGCGCTCACCGCCCGCCACTTCCGCACCCGCCGTACTCGCGGGGCCCGTAGGGGCGGTGGCTCGACCGTGGGACGCAAGGCGTTCACCAAGTCCCTGCTCGTGGGCCTCTTCGCCGGGTCCCTGTCCAGCGCGGCACCGAGCAGCGGGAGGAGGTCGTCCGACAGGCCGCTGAGATCAGGCGACTCGTCCGGGCCGGGATACGGATGCTCCGTTCCGTCCGGCAACACGAAGCAGCCTCGCCCGCGTGCAGCGCAGCCGACGGTCAGCGCCCAGGCCCAGACATCGGCCGGAGGGCCGGCCGGAGGGCTGTCCCGCCTGAGCTGTTCAGGGGCCAGATACGGCAGGGTGCCCAGGACGTGCCCTGCCTTTGTGAGCTGCTCCTCGGTAAGCTGCCCGCCGTCGACGAACCGGGCGATGCCGAAGTCGATGACCTTGGTGCCGTGCGGACCGAGCAACACGTTGGACGGCTTGAGGTCGCGGTGCACCACGCCGCGCGAGTGGGCGGCCTCGAGCGCTCCAGCCAGATCGAGCGCCAGCTTCCGTACCGCGTCCGGGGGCAGAGGACCCTCACGGAGCCGGTCCGCAAGAGTTGGGCCGGGAACGTATTCGGTGACCAGGCACGGTTTTCCCGGCCCGGAGAATGCGGCGAGAACCGAGACGATGCGGGGGTCCCGAAGTGTCTGCAGGATTCGGGTCTCGCGAGCGAAGCGCTTCTGAAACTCTTCGTCAACCTCCCGCGACGGCAGAATGGTCTTCACCGCGACCTCATTGCCTGTCGAATCCCGCGCCAGGTAGACCACACCCATTCCACCCTGTCCAATTCTGCCCCGCAGGATGTATCCGTGCAGTTCGGATGGGTCGTTCGCGTGTAGTGGATTCACCATCTGGACTCCCCCTCACAGGTGTCATATCGAGTCAGACATTCGGCTCTGAATACCATTCGACGACCGGTGGCTCGGCGTTCTCGTCAATGAACATGAGGAATTGGTAACCCATGAGCGATATTGATCGCTTGGGAGCCGGAGGTCGGTCGATAGTTGAGCGGATGATTTCGACTGTTGGTGTGTGGGTGAGCTGTACTGAGGGGTGGACCTCATGACCCGAGGTGAGTCAATGGCTGTTTCATCCAAGGGTTTTCGAGTGCTTCACCCTCCTCGCGGACCTTCGCGCAACCGTGTACCGGCGGGTGCATCAGGCTGGAGTGCCACGTGATTCCGTAACTGGCGTGATGGTGAAACCGGCCTGGGTGACCCGTTCGAGGTCATAGCGAGGCATGCCGGGTGTCGCTGCCTCCGGCGGGAGTGTGACCTGGGCAAAGGGCCGTCCCGCAATCCTGGGGGACCAGCGCGCGGCGTCAGATGCGGTGCATCGCAAGGCGGAGAGTCGTCGTGTCGAACGCGCAGGTCACGGCTGGTGTCGCCGCGTAGCGAGGGCGAGCGCGGGCTTCATCGGGGCCGCAGTCCCCCCGGGGCGGGGGTCACGGCAGCGTGCCCGCCGCGGCGGGGTCGGCCAGCGGCGCGAGCAGATCCCCGTACCGGTCGAGCCTCGCCGGGATGTCGCCCAGACGGAGGACCAGATCGTCGGGCGACCCGCAGCCCTCGACCTCGTCCCAGGTGACGGGCGCGGACGCGGTCGGCTCGGTGCGGGCGCGCAGGGTGTAGGGCGTGGCGGTGGTCTTGGCCGCGGAGTTCTGGCTGTGGTCGACGAAGACCTTGCCCGGTCGCAGGGCGCGCGCCATCCGGTGCACGACCAGTTCCCCCAGCGCCGCCTCGGCCTCCACGGCCAGGCCCTTGGCATACGTCGAGACCTCATCGGACGGGGTCGGCTCCAGCGGCACCAGAAGGTGCAGACCCTTCGAGCCGGAGGTCTTCGCGTACGCGCCCAGGCCGTCGGCCGCCAGCCGCTCCCGCAGCCACAGCGCCACGTCGCAGCACTCCACGACGGTGGCGGGAGCCCCGGGGTCGAGATCGAGGACCATCCGGTCGGCCCAGGCCGGCCGGTCCGCCTTCCACTGGGGCGTGTGGAACTCCACGACCAGGTTCGCCGCCCACATCAGGGACGGCAGGTCCTGGACGACCACCTGCTCGCCGGTCTCGCGGGAGGAGCGCGGCACCTCGGCGACCTCCACCCAGTCGGGGGTGCCGGGTGGCGGGTTCTTGGTGAAGAACAGCTGGCCGTCCGGGCCGTCGGGATAGCGGAGGAAGGACAGCGGCCGGTCCCGCAGATGCGTGAGGATCGCATCCGCGATGGTGGCGTAGTAGTGCAGCACCTCGCCCTTGGTGGTCCCGGTGGCCGGATGGAGCACCTTCTCCAGATTGCTGAGGGCCAGACGCCGCCCCTCCACCTCGGTGATGGGCGTCATACGATGAGAATCCCATGAATCCCTATGTATCGGATGAAAGGGATGGAACGGTGCGATCCATCTGGAACGGCGCGATCTCCTTCGGGCTGGTCAGCATTCCGATCAAGCTCGTGAACGCCACGGAGAGCCGCTCGGTCTCCTTCCGTCAGATCCACACCCAGGACGGCGGGCGCATCCGGTACCGCAAGGTCTGTGAGCTGGACGACCAGGAAGTACCGCAGGCGGAGATCGGGAAGGCGTACGAGGACGCGGACGGGACGATGATCCCCATCACCGACGAGGACCTGGCCTCGCTGCCGCTGCCGACCACGAAGACGATCGACATCGTCGCCTTCGTCCCGGCCTCGGAGATCGATCCGCTCCAGATCGACGGCGCGTACTACCTCGCGGCGAACGGCGTGCCCGCGGCCAAGCCGTACACGCTGCTGCGGGAAGCCCTCAAACGGAGCAAGAAGGTCGGACTGGCCAAGTTCGCCCTTCGGGGGCGGGAGCGGCTGGGCATGCTCCGCGTCGTCGACGACGTGATCGCGATGCACGGCCTGCTCTGGCCCGACGAGGTCCGCCGGCCGGAGGGGGTCGCACCCGAGACGGACGTCACGATCCGCGACGCGGAACTCGACCTGGCCGACGCGCTGATGGACACGCTCGGCGACGTCGACCTCGACTCGCTCCACGACGACTACCGGCAGGCGGTGGAGGAGCTGATCGCCGCGAAGGCGGAGGGCGTCGAACTGGAGCCCCAGCCCGCGCCGACGGGCGGCGGCAGGGTCATCGACCTGATGGCCGCACTGGAGAGCAGCGTGCGGGCGGCGAAGGAGGCCCGCGGTGACGAGGCGGCGGAGGTCTCCGCACCGGTCACGGAGCTGAAGTCGCGCAAGAAGGCGGCGGCGAAGAAGACCGCGTCGAAGGAGGCGGCGAAGAAGACGGCCGCCGGACCGGCGGCCAAGAAGGCGGCGGCGAAGAAGACGGCCGCGGCCGGCTCGTCGAAGGCGGCGTCCTCGAAGTCCTCGGCCAAGAAGACGGCGGCGAAGAAGGCCGCCGCCAGGAAGCGCGCGTCCTGAAAGCTCCGTGGCGGGCGGTCGCCCGGGGTGCCGTTCGGGTCACGGGCGTCGGGGCCGGTGCTCGTCCCGGGTGCTGGCGCCGAGGTGCCGCCGCCCGGGTACGGACTCCCGCCGGCGCAGGGGGCCCCGGCGCGGCCGCCCGGACCGTGCGCCCTCCCGCCCCCGCTCCCCGGTCCTGCCTGCCCCGCCCCCGCCCCCGCCCCCACTCCCGCCCGTCGGTGCGCAGCCGCTCCGGGAGAACGTGCTCGGGCACGGCCGCCCCTGCCGCGGCGTTCGCACTACGCCTTTCGGCCGATGCCGTAACACCTGCACGCGGAGCAGGTGTTGAGGGAGCATTGACAGCCCAAAACTGCCCGGTTACTTTCGGCCCAGGCCGAAAGTGCCGGGCTCTTCGCTCGTTTCCCCAGGTCCCCAGGGCTTCCGGAGGCCCCCATGAAGACAGGGTTCAAGCGCGCCACCGCTCCTCTCGCACTGCTCACGCTCACCACGCTCACGGTCGCCGGATGCGGCGGCGACAGCGGCGCCGAGTCCAAGAAGGTCACCGTGTGGATGTACCCGGTGATCATGGATCCGAAGGCCAATGCGGCGTACTGGGACGGGATCGAGAGAGGGTTCGAAACGAAGGAGAAGGGCGTCGACCTCCGCATCGAACAGCTGCCCTGGGAGAACCGCGACCAGAAGCTCGCCACCGCCTTCGGCAGCGGCAAGGGCCCGGACGTGGTCCTGCTCGGGCCCGACCAGATTCCGCAGTACCAGGCGAACGGCGCGATCCGCCCGGTCGACCGGGCCATCGAGAAGGCCAGGAGCGCCTTCCGCCCGAACGCCCTGGAGGCGATGAGCCAGGACGGCAAGGTGTACGCTGCACCGATCTATCACACCGTCACCAGCACTCTCTACAACAAGAAGCTGCTGGAGAAGGCGGGCATCGCCGAGCCGCCCGCGACCTGGGACGCCATCAGGGCCGCGGCCCCGAAGCTGAAGCAGGCCGGCGCGTCCACGCTCGACTACTCCGCGAGCAACGAGGCCTCGCTCAACATGAGCTTCTACCCGCTGCTCTGGCAGGCGGGCGGCAGGGTCTTCGACGACGGCGGCAAGAAGGCCGCCTTCAACGGTCCCGAGGGCGTCGAGGCGCTGTCCTTCCTCGTCGACCTGTACAGGAGCGGGGCCGTGCCGAGGTCCGCCATGAACAACGCCAACCTCTTCACCGACCAGGCGCTCGGCAAGCAGCAGGTCGCCATGGGCTACACCAACACGCCCGCCGACGCCGTACTGGCCGAGAAGGCATGGGGCAAGGGCAACGTGATCGTCGGCCCCGCCCTCACCGGGCCCGGCAAGCAGGTCTGCTTCGGCATGCCAGGCGGGCTCGGCATCAACGCCAGGTCCGGGAACGTGACGGGTGCCGAGAAGTTCATCGCCTACATGGTCGAGCCGGCGCAGATCGAGTCCATGGGCAAGGCCGGCGGCTTCTTCTCCCCGCGGACCGACGTGACGGTCCCGAACGACAGCACCTACGCCAAGGAGTACCAGGAGGCGCTCAACCACACCTATCCGGGTGAGCCGAATCCGGCGGCGCGTCAGCTGATGGCGCTGATCAGCCCGGAGATCCAGGCCGCGCTGACCGGGAAGAAGAGCCCCAAGGCGGCCCTGGACGCGGCGGCCGCCGAGGCCGACGAGTTGCTGGCGCGTCAGCGTTGAGAAGGACCGCCACCGACTCGATCGCCCCGGACGAGGGGGACGGACTGCCCGGAACGAGCGGCCGGCCACCCGGTGCGAAGGCCACCGGCCCGGGGGACCGGAGCGGCCCCGGCCGCCCCGCCCCCGGGGCACGGAGCCGGATCCTGCGGCGGCGCGAGGCACTCGCCGGCCTCGCTTTCGTCGCGCCGATGCTCGTGCTGTTCGTCGTGTTCCGCTTCGGGCCGACGCTCGGTGCGGCGTTCCTCTCCGTCACCGACTACCGGCTCAGCGGGGAATGGACGTTCATCGGGGCCGGGAACTACACCCGGCTCCTCGGCGACGACCTGTTCTGGGAGAGCCTCGGCGTCACCGCCGTCTACACGGTCCTGTACGTGCCGATGACCGTCGCCCTCGCCCTCGGCACCGCCGTGCTGCTCCACCGCACCCTCTGGATGCGCGGCTTCTTCCGCGGGCTGTTCTTCCTCCCGTACGTCACCAGCATCGTGCTGGCCGCCGTCATCTGGAAGTGGATCTACGAGGTCCAGGACGGGCTGCTCAACGCCTCACTCGGCGTCATCGGCGTCGGCCCCGTCGACTTCCTCGGCAGCGAGTCCCTGGTCCTGCCGTCCATCGCCGCCGCCTCCGCGTGGAAGGGCTTCGGCTACTCCATGCTCATCCTGCTCGCCGGACTCCAGTCCATCCCGCGCGAGGTCACCGAAGCCGCCACCATCGACGGCGCGAGCGGCTGGCAGCGCTTCCGCTGGGTGACGCTGCCCCTGCTGCGGCCGGTGCTGTTCTTCGTCCTCGTCATCGAGGCGATCCTCGGCTTCCAGGTCTTCGACGCCATGTACGTCATGACGGCCGGCGGCCCGGTCCGCGCCAGCTACTCGCTCGTGTACTTCCTCTACGACTCGGGCTTCAAGTTCTTCGACTTCGGCTACGCCAGCGCGGTCGGCCTGGTCCTGTTCCTCGTCGTCCTCGTCTTCTCGCTCGTCCAGCGGAGGCTCATCGGAAGGGATGCGGACTGATGGCGACCCCCTCCACATCCGCCGAACGGCCCGTGGCCCCCGTGCCCCCGGCCGCGACCCCGGCCGGGACGGCACGGGCCCCGCGGCCGCCGTCGGCCCGGCTGGGCCTGCCCCTGCTGCTCGTCCTGGTCGCCGTGGTGACCGTCACGCCGTTCGTGGTCATGGTGCTGGTGGCGTTCGCCCCCGCCGGGGGCCAGACCCTCCCGGGCGCCTTCGACGTCACCCGCGCCACGTTCGCGAACTTCACGGACGTCCTGGAGAACGCCGACATCACCCGCTGGGCCGTCAACTCGCTCGTGTACTCGCTGGTGTCGGTGCTGCTCATCCTGCTGTTCTCGTCGATGGCCGGCTACGCGTTCGCCAAGAAGCGCTTCCCCGGCCGGGAGATCCTGTTCTGGTCGTTCCTGGCGACGCTGATGGTGCCGTTCCAGGCCACCCTCATCCCGTACTACATCCTCGTCTCGGAACTGGGCGGCGTGGACACGTACTGGGGCCTGATCGTGCCGACGCTCGCGAACTCGCAGGCCGTGTTCCTGATGCGCCAGTTCATCGTGCAGCTGCCCGACGAGCTGTTCGAGGCCGCGAAGATCGACGGCGCCTCCGAATGGCGTATCTACACGACGGTCGTGGTGCCCCTGATCCGGCCCGTGCTCGCCACGCTGGGCGTGTTCGTCTTCCTGTGGCACTGGAACGACTTCCTCTGGCCGCTGGTCATCGGCCAGTCGGAGGAGATGCGCACCCTGACCGTCGGACTCGCGACCCTGGAGGGGGAGAACGTGGCGATCAACCAGATCATGGCCGGAGCGACCATCACCGTCATCCCCTGCCTCCTCGTCTTCGGACTGCTCCAGCGCTACCTCACCGACTCGATCGCCACCTCCGGGCTCAAGTCGTGACCCGGCCGCGCCCGGCGACGGTCGCCGAGGCCGCCGCGCTCTGTCCCGGCCCGGTGCTGGAGACCTTCGGCACCCATGTGACGGCGCCTCACCTCACGCGCCTCGTCGCCGAGAGCGGCGCACACCGCATCGCCTCCGGTTCGGAGACGCCGTCCTCCTCGGTCCGCGCATCGGACAGGGCCGGGTACCGCCGGCCAGCCTGGACGAGCCGGACCGCGCCCAGATCCCGAACGGCGCCATGGACGCCCTGCCGAACGGCGCCGTGGACGCCCTGCCGACCGGCTCCCGCCAGCACCGCGCCGGACCGGTCCGTCCGGCGCGCCGCCGCACGCGGCTCTCCGCCGTCAGACGCGGCTGCGCGGTCAGACCCCGAGATCCCCGAACGCCTCGATGGCCCGCAGGGCGTCCGCCTGCGCCATCCCAGGCGGCTGCACGCGCAGGACCAGCCCGTCCGCACCCATCTCCGCGTAACGGCCGATCCGTTCCCGGCACTCGCCGGGCGAGCCGATCACCGAGCGGGCCGCGATGTCGTCCCACTGCTGGGCATAGCGCGCCGCGTCGGCCGACGTGCGCTTCCAGTCGCCGTACGCGTCGTACAGCCCCCGCAGCGGTCGCTCCAGCGCCGCCCGCGCCCGCTGCGTGGTCGCGGCCGCGTACCCTTCGCGGCAGACGATGACCTCGGCGCCCAGTGAGGCCGGACCCTGCGGGTACGACCGGTAGGCGCGGATCTTCCCGGGCAGTTCCTCGTCCGTCTCGTTGAAGGACGTGGTCCAGCCGTCGCACATCCGGGCCGTGCGCTCCAGCGCGGCGGGCACCCGGCCGCCGTTCCAGATCCGGGGCCTCGGATCCTGCACGGGCCGCGGTGACAGGTACGCCCCGTCGACACGGGTCCAGCGGCCCTCGAACGTCACCTCGTCCTCGGTCCACAGCCGGGTGAGCAGTTCCAGGCACTCCTCGAAGCGCGGCACGCGCTGCTCCGGCCGGGTGCCGAACAGCGCGAACTCCTCGGGCCGGTAGCCCAGGACGAACCCCGCGGTGAGCCGGCCGCCCGACAGTACGTCGATGTGCGCGAGCGTCTCGGCGAGCCACACCGGCTGGTAGACCGGAGCGATCAGCCCGGCCGTCGCCAGCCCGATCCGCTCGGTGTGCGCGGCGAGATAGGCCAGGGAGGTGAGCGCCTCGTGGTAGCCGGGCCGGTGCAGATGGCGCTCGCCCAGCACGACCCAGGCGAACCCGGCCTGTTCGGCGAGGCGGACCTGCTCCACCGCGTCGGCGAGCCGTGGCCGATCGGCCTTGTCGGCATAGAGATTGACGTAGAGGCCGAGGCGCATGGGAGCGGAATCCCTTCCTTTACGGTCCGGACCGTAAAGGCTAGCGTAGCGGCGACGACCGCAACAGACAGGAGAGAACGCCCATGTCCGCGACGGACCTGCTGGTGCGCCGGCTCCGCGGCACCGTGCTGCCCGCGGTCGCAACCCCCATGGACGGGCGGGGAGTCGTCGACTTCGCCGCGCTGCGCGGCTACGCCGGGCACGTCGCCGGCCAGCCGGTCGGCGGCGTCGCCGTCTGGGCGCACACGGGCCGCGGACTCCACCTCTCCGAGGAGGACCGCCGCCGGGTCCTCGCGGTGTGGCGGTCGGCGGTGGACGGGCCGGTCGTGGCGGGCGTGGGCGTGCCGCGGTCCGTGCGGGCCGGGCGGCCGCGCGACGCGGTGGACGCCACGGTCGCGATGGCCGTGCAGGCGGCCGAGGGGGGCGCGGACGCCGTCATGGTCTACCCGTCGGCCCTGCTGGCCGGTGACGAGGACGCCGCCGTCGCCCTCCACGAGGAGGCGGCCGCCGCGAGCGGCCTTCCCGTGCTCGGCTTCTTCCTGCACGGCGAGGCGGGCGGATACCCCTATCCGCCGCGGCTGGTCGGCAGGCTCCTCGGTCTGCCCTCCGCGGCCGGCCTCAAACTCGCCACCCTGGACCGGGCGATGGCCTGCCAGGACGCGATCCGCGCGGCCCAGCCCACCGGGAAGCTCGTCGTCACCGGTGAGGACCGGATGTTCGGGCCCTCGCTGATGTGGGGCGCCGACTCGGCACTCGTCGGTATCGCGGCGGCCCGCGTACCGCTGACGACCGCGGTGCTGGACGCCTGGCGCGCGGGTGACCACACCGCGTTCGTCCGGGCCTCGGCGCGGCTCGACGCCTTCGCCGAGGCCACCTTCCTCGACCCCGTCGAGGGCTATGTGCAGCGCATGCTGTGGGCGGCGGTCTGGGAGGGCATCCTTCCGGAGGAGGCGGCGCACGATCCGTACGGCCCGGACCTGCCGGACGCGGAGCGCCGGGCCGTGGTCGACTGCCTGGAGAGGCTCGCGAAGGAGCCGGACGTGCTCCGCTGAGTGCGCTCCCCCGCCGGGGGCGCCCGGCAGGAGCGGCCGGGGGAGTGCCGGACGGCGGTGGGGCGGGCCACCGGGCGGGGCCCGGCGGCAGGACGGGAACCGGGCCCCGCCCTCGGGCGCCCGGCGGCGTCAGGCGGGGACCTCGAGGCCGAACAGCTCCGCGGCGTTCCGCCACAGCACCCGGTCCAGCTCCGCCGGGGTGAACCCGGCGTCCCGCAGCACGCCCAGCGACCAGCAGGGGTCGATGAGCGTCGCGTCCGTGCCGAACAGCATCCGCTCCACCGGCACCCCGGCCTCGCGCGCGTAGGCGATCCGGCCCGCGTCGGCGGCGGTACGGCAGTGCTCCAGGTACAGCCCCTCGCACGAAGCGGCCGCGTGCGCCGCCTCCCGCCACGCGTCCCCGCCCGCGTGGCCCATGACGACCCGCAGTCCCGGGCGCGCGGCCACCATGTCGGGCAGCTGGGAGACCTCCCGCCCCCAGGTGTGCAGCAGCAGCGGTACGCCCGCCTCGGCGACCACGTCGAACGCCTCGGCCATCTCCCGCGAGCCGGGCAGCCGCCCCGGATAGTGCGTGTGGATCTTCGCGCCGACGAACCGCCCGGAGTCCAGACAACGGCGCAGGTCCGCGGAGCTCTCCTCGATCCGGTTCGGGTTCACCACGGCGTAGCCGTACAGGCGCGGCCGGGACGCCAGCTCCTTCGTCAGCGCGGCGTTGCCCGCGACCGCGTCGTACACCACCGCCTCGGACGCCGACACCAGTTGGAGGTCGATGCCGTACCGGTCCATCAGACGCAGGTTCTCGTCCGCGTCGCCGCAGGTGAGGTGGAACTGCCAGCGGCCCACATGGGCGTGCACGTCGATGATCGGCATCAGCTCAGCAGCTCCTCGATGTTCCTCGTGGCGATCGCGTCGCGCTCGTCGTCGGAGATGTCCGCGTAGCGCAGCCGCAGCGTCAGCGGCGAGATGTCCATGAACGGGGTGCGCGAGCCGAAGACCAGATGGCGCGCCCCCACCGCGTGCACGACCCGCTCGACGGAGTCGGGACCCGACAGCATCCGGGTCGTCACCCGGAACCCAGGCTCCTCACGTGCCATCAGCAGGAAGTCCGCCAGCAGATACGCGTGCAGGTCCAGGAAGACGACATCGGCCCCGCGGTCCATCAGGGGCGGGCCGTAGCGGCGCGGGTCGCCGTCGTGGAGCAGCACCATCCCGCGCGCCAGGGCCAGGTCGACGACCCGCCGGTAGCCGGGGAAGCCCGGGTCGGCGGCCTGCTCGACGGTGAACAGCCGCAGGAAGCGGACTCCCGCGGCCGCCAGTTCGTCCAGCCGGTCCTCGGCGGTCATCGCGTCCCGGACGTCGACGGTGCCCACCGGCAGCAGCTCCGGGCAGTCAGCGAGGTCGCGCAGCGTCTCCTCGTTGCCCGCCCGGTCGTCGAACAGCGGACCGCGCGTGGACAGCGCGAGGGCGCCGCAGACGGGGGAGCGGTCGAGGCGCCGGTGCACCTCCGCGAGCGAGGCGTCCCGGTGGTGCCGGGGCCACGGCCCGTACAGCACGTCCACGTCCCAGCCGACCTGCTCCCGTGGCGACGGTGTCAGCCAGTCGTACGCGGGCGGCCGGTCGTACTCGACCGTCGTGCTCGTGCTCATCGCGCTCCCACCTCGCCCAGCGCCCGGGCGATCCGGTCGACGTCGTCCTCGGTGTAGGCCTCGTTCCACTGAAGCACCAGCAGCGTACGGTCGATCAGCGTCTCCGCCCGGGGACACGGGCCCGCCGGATGGCCGGACAGTGCCGGATTGGCGTACAGGGGCCGTTCCAGATAGCCCGGCAGCGCCGGTACGCCCGCGGCCCGCAGGTCCTTCGCCCAGCGGGAGTTGTCGTCCACGAGCAGCGGCATCACCCACCAGGCGTGCCCGGTCCGCCGGGACGGGAGACGGACTTCCGGGGACGGCCCGAACCCCTCGACGGCCGCCGCGAACCGCGCTGCCCGCTCCCGCCGCACCCGTACGACCTCGGAGACCCGGGTCAGCTGGGCCCGGGCGACCGCGGCGACGAGCTCCGTCATCCGGTAGTTCAGCCCCATCGTGCGATGGATGCGGCCCTCCGCGCGGTCCCAGCCCTTGTCCATGAACAGCCGCATCCTGCGGGCCAGTTCCGGGTCGTCCGTGATGCTCAGACCACCGTCGCCCGCCGTGATGTGCTTGTACTGCTGGAGGCTGAAACAGGCGATGTCGCCGACGGTGCCGAGGAGCCGGCCGGTCTCGTCCTCGCCCAGCCACGCCTGCGCGCAGTCCTCGATCAGCGGCAGCCCGTGCCGGTCGCAGATCTCCCGCAGCCGGACCACGTCCGCGGCACCGCCGAAGAGATGGACCGCGACGACCGCCCGGGTGCGCGGAGTGATCGCCGCCTCCACCGCCTCCGGGTCGAGATTGCCGTCGTCCGCCCGCACGTCCGCGAACACCACCCTGCCGCCCTGGGCGAGGACCGGCGCGACCGTGCCGAAGTCCGAGATCGGGGTGGTGACGACCTCGTCGCCGGGACCCACCCCGGCGGCCGCGACCGCGAGATGCAGCGCGGCGGTTCCGGAACTGGACGAGACGGCCTCCGCCCGCCCGTACAGCGCCGCCATCTCCGACTCCAGCGCCCGGGTCTCCCGGCCGAACGCCCCGCACAGGACCGCCGAGTCGAGGACCCGGAGCACCGCGGCGCGCTCCTCCTCGCCGAAGGTCCTGCCACGCGGTTCGAGAACTGTGGGCAGTGGCATTTCCCGTTGCGGCATCGGGGGATTATCCTCTCGGCAGCACGCGATTATGGCCTGGGCCGAAACTAGAACCCCCGTGGTCGGCCGTCAATCACGAGCGCCCCCCGCGGAACGCGTCCCCGGCCCCGCCGGTACGTGCGTCACACCCCTCGCAGGTCGCCGCCGCGACCTCGGCAGAACGGAGACCGGGCCATGCCGCTCACGGTCGGCGTGATAGGCCCCGAGGACCTGGTCCGCAAGGTGGTCGCCGTCGGCGGCCAGGCGGGCGCGGGCCGGCTGCTGCCGCTCCCGTACCGCCACGAGGACGAGACGACGGGCGTCGTCACCGGCGCCGCGTCCGCCACGGACGCCCTGCTGTTCACCGGGGTCGTCCCGCACAGCCTCGCCGAGGCGGCGGGCGTCCTCGACCGCCCCGCGATGTACGTGCCCTACAGCGGCGCCACGCTGCTGCGGGCGCTTGTCGAACTGCTCCGGCTCGGCCACGACGTCTCCCGCGTCTCCATCGACACCCTGCGCCGCGACGAGGTACTGGAGACGCTCACGGAGGCGAAGCTCCCCACCGAGCACATACAGGTCCTGCCCTACCGGCCCGGACTCACCTCCCAGGACCTCGTCGACTTCCACCTGGAGGCGCGCGAGACCGGGCGGTCGAGGGTCGCGATCACCTGTCTCGGCTCGGCCTTCCACGTCCTGGAGCACCGGACCCACACCGTACGGCTCGCACCCTCGCGGCACTCGATCCTCGCGACCCTCCAGGCGCTCGCCCTCGCCACGGCGGGACGGCACAGCGGCGACGCCCA
Organism: Streptomyces marianii; assembly: GCF_005795905.1. NCBI lineage: Bacteria > Bacillati > Actinomycetota > Actinomycetes > Kitasatosporales > Streptomycetaceae > Streptomyces > Streptomyces marianii. The sequence goes on along the minus strand of NZ_VAWE01000001.1, from coordinate 2,704,947 downwards.
GGTCGCCCTCGGGGTCATCGACCTGCCCGGCGCGGACGACCGGCTCGCCGACGACGTGAGGATCCTCGGCGGCAGCCTCGCCGCCCTGCCCGACGGCCGGCGGCTCGTCGTCACCACCCGGGGCGTGCTCGAGAAGGCTACGGACCGGTTCACCCGCATCCCCTTCCTCGAAGGTCTCGCCGCCCGGCACGGCACCGCCCACATCGGCTTCGGCCTCGGGCGCACCGCCGCCGAGGCGGAGGCACTGGCGCGCCGCGCGGTGAACCGGGCCCGGTCCGTGGGGGCCGCCGCGGGCGTCGTGTCGATGACCGACGACGTCGACATCGTCATCGACGGCGCCGCGGGGGGCCCCGACGGCGCGACCGCCCCGCGCGGGGGAGCGGCGCTGCTGGCGCGGCGGTCCGGCATCAGCCCCCAGACGCTGGACCGGCTGCGGGAACTGGCCTCCGAGAACCGCGGAGAGGGACTCACGGCGCACGCGGTCGCCGAGCACCTGTCGGTGCAGCAACGCACGGCGCGCCGGATACTCAAACGGCTGGAGCGGGCGGGTGTGGCCGTCCCGACGGGAATCCGCCAGGAGGGGCGGACGGGCCGGCCGCCGATCGTGTACCGGGTACGGCTGTAGGCCGGCGGGCCGCCGGGCGGGGCGGTACTCCGCCAGGAACGGTGCGGTTCGGGGGCGGTGCTCCGCGCCGGGACGGGTGCCGTTCGGGGCGGCGGACCGGGCGAGGCCGCACCCCCGCCCGCGTCCGTTTGCGTACGGCCGCCGTGAGGGAAGTTACGGTCCGGACCGAAACGACGCCTGCGAAGGAGCTGAGCCGGCTTGAAGATCGCCTCGTTCCACACCCGAGTGGTCCGCGCCCCCTACCGACGCCCGTTCGCGATCAGCAGCGGCACCAGCCCCGAACTCGTCAGCCTGCTGGTGGAGGTACGCACCACCGACGGGGCGTCGGGCTTCGGCGAGGCCTCACCGATGACCGCGTACACGGGGGAGACCCTGGCCGGGCTGCGGGCCGCCCTCACCGAGCACGCGGCGCCCGCCCTCATCGGCCGCGACCCGCGCGATCTGGCAGGGGCGCACGCGGCCATGGACGCCGCGATCCGCGGCCAGCACCTGGCCAAGGCCGCACTCGACCTCGCCCTCCACGACCTGGCCGCCCGCGCCGCGGGCTGGCCCGCGCACTTCCTCCTGGGCGGGGCCGTCACCCATCGTGTGCCCAGCACGTGGGTCGTCGGACTCGGCAGCATCGCGGAGAGCGTCGAGGAGGCCGCGCGGTACGCCGAGCGCGGCTTCCACCACATCAAGCTCAAGGGCGGCGAGGATCCCGACCGGGACGTCGAACTCGTCGCCGCCGTGCGGAAGTCCGTCCCCGATTCCGTGTCGCTCTCCCTCGACGCCAACGAGGGGTACGCGCCGGGCAGCGCGCTCCGCACGGTCACGCGCCTCGCCGACGCCGGACTCGACCTCGTCGAACAGCCCCTGCCCCGCTGGGACCTGGCCGGGCTCGCCGCGCTGCGCGCCCAGGGCGGAGCACGGGTGATGGCCGACGAGTCGCTCCAGTCGCTCCACGACGCGCTGGAGATCGTCCGCCGCGGCGCCGCCGATGTGCTCAACATCAAGATCCTGAAGGTCGGCGGTCTCCACCGGGCGCGCCAGATCGCCGCCGTCGCCGAGGCCGCCGGCCTGTCCGTGAAGATCGGCAGCATGCCGGAGTTCGGCGTCGCCACCCTCGCCGCCGCCCATCTCTCAGCGGCCCTCCCGCACGCCACGGTCCCGCCCGACCTGGTCGGGCCCCTGCTCGTCGAACAGGAGCCGCTCGCCCCGGAGACCTTCGCGGCGACGAACGGCACGGGCCATGTCCAGCTCCCGGACCTGCCAGGGCTGGGCCACCGGCTGGCGCCTCTGTGAGCAGGCCCGGCCGTCCGGCGCGCTGCCTCCACCCGCCCGACGGGCACGTGGGCCGGTGCACCGCCCACGTGCCCGTCGGGCGGCCGACGTCGGGCTCGTGGTGGCGGGCGGCGTGGTGGCAGAGGCCGGTCACGCCCTGGTGGCCACCGGCGAAGCGGCAGGGCGGGCGGAGCTGTTCCGTGCCGGCCGTACGCTCGACGCGGAGCTCACGGCTCCCCGCCGCTCTTGCGCCGGTGGCGCCGGCGGCCTGCGCGTTCGCCCGCGCGCAGGTGGGGACGCCGTCCACCCGGCGACGGTGCCGGCGGGGGAGAGGTGGGCAGGACCCAGGACTCGGTGTTCGCCGGTTCGGGGCCGAGCACGTCGTCACCGTAGAGACCGTGCAGCCAGTTGGTCTGGTAGACGGTGTCGAGGTACCGCTCGCCCAGGTCCGGGGCGATGGCCACCGCCGTGCGCCCGTCGCCGCCGTGCTCGGCGAGCCAGCCCATCGCGCCGCTGACGACGGTGCCGGTGGAGCCGCCGAACAGGAACCCCCGGCGGGCCAGCCGGTGGCAGGCCCGGATGGTGTCCCGTTCCTCCACACGGATGACCTCGTCCACGAAGGACTCGTCGAGCAGCGGAGGACGGATGCTCATCCCCAGCCCGGGGATCATCCTGCGCCCCGCCTCACCGCCGAAGGACACGGAGCCGACGCTGTCCACCGCGATGATCCGCACCGGCCGGTGCCACTCGCGGAAGAAGCGGGCGCAGCCCATCAGCGTGCCCGTGGTCCCGGCGCCGACGAACAGCGTGTCCAGCTCGGGGAACCGATGTGCGATCTCAGGCGCCGTCCTGCGGTAGTGCGCCTTCCAGTTGCCCGGGTTCGTGTACTGGCTGAGCCACACGTACCGGCTGTCGGAGGCGCACAGCGTACGGAGGTAGTCGATCCGCGCGCCCAGGAAGCTGCCGTTGGCCTCCTGGCCGGCGATGACGTGCACCTGGCTGCCCAGGGCCTCCATCATCAGCCGGGTCGTCAGATTGCAGCGCGAGTCGGTGACGCACAGGAACCTGTAGCCCTTGCTCGCCGCGATCATGCTCAGTGCCACGCCCAGGTTGCCCGAGGAGGACTCCACGAGGATCGAATCCGGCGTCAGGACTCCGTCCCTTTCGGCGGTCTCCACCATCTCGATCGCGGCCTTCAGCTTGATCGAGCCGGCGAAGTTGAAGCCCTCGCACTTCAGGAAGAGCGAGCGCCCGAATATCGACTCGAGGTCGATGTAGAGATCGTCTTCGTTGAAGTCTTGGGGAACGGATATGACAGGCACGATGGCCTCCTCATCTGCAGCGGGCCCGTCGGGCCCCTGCGTCAGCGGCCGTGGAGTCGTCCGTAGCTGCTACGGAGACCTGACCGTTGATCTCTCCGGGTGACCAGTTCTGCAAGGTGCCTCCTCACTGGCTTCCGGGCGGCTCAGCCGTACCGGCGCAGTTCATGGAAGAAGCCGTCGACGACGCGCAGCCCGCCGGAGCGCGCCACCTCGTCGTAGACCCATGTGCCGACCGCGAGGTCCAGCACCCCGAGGCCGAAGGGCGAGAAGACCACCGGCCGGTCCGCGGGGAGCGTCACCCGGCCGGCGATCACGTCGTCGAGCGTGCCGTCCAGAAAGGCGCGGCCGCCGGTCAGCCGCTCCGCCAGGTGCGGGGAGGTGTCGGCCTTGAGGCAGTGCTCGACGTCGTCCACGACATTGGCCGAGGCGAGCAGGACCTCCGGGGCGAGATCTCGTAGGGACACGTGCAGCACCAGCGGGTTGTGGCCGAACCAGGACGGGTCGCTGACGTGCGGCTCGGTGGCGATGGTCGCGAATACCACGAGGTCGCTGAAGCGGATAAGTTCCTCGGGATCGTCGTGCACACTGATCCGGCCCGCCGTGCCCGACTGCTCCAGGTAGCAGCGGAACCCGGCCGCGCTCTCCGGCGCCACGTCGTGGACACCGATCTCGTCGAAGGACCAGCCGGTGCCGGCGAGGAAGGTGTGGATGTAGCGGGCGACGAGTCCCGTGCCGAAGAACCCGACCCGCGCCGGGCGCCCGGCCGACCGTCCCCGGCTGAGCCGGTCCGCCGCCAGCGCCGCCGAGGCGGCCGTCCTGGTCGCGCTGATGATCGAGCCCTCCAGACACGCGAAGGGGTAGCCGGTGTCGTGGTCGTTGAGGATCAGCACGGCCGAGGCCCGGGGAAAGCCGGCCTCCACGTTCGCCGGGAAACTGGAGATCCACTTGAGGCCGTCCACGCCGGCCTGCCCGCCGAGCGACGCGGGCAGCGCGATGATCCGCGACGCCGGACGGTCCTGGAAGCGCAGGAAGTACGAGGGCGGATTGACGGTACGGCCCTCGCCGTGCAACCGGTACGTGGCCTCGACGAGTTCGACGATCCGCTTCTCGTGGCCCTGCAGCGCACGCTGCACCTGCTCACCCGGGATCACCGCGAACGACGGCGCGGCATCCGGTTCGCCGGTACTTCCCGGGCCGTACGCCCGGCGCTTCGCGGATTCCCCGGCGGACTCCGTCCGGCCGGATCGGATGGCTGTCATAGCGCCCTCACCTCGACGGTCGGCGAGCAGTCGGACAGTGACACCGGCTCGGCCAGCCCGACGAGGATCTCGCGGGGGCCTTCGTAGGGCTCGCGGCTGTGGGCGGTGCGGATGTTGTCGACGAGCATGAGGTCGCCGGGCTGCCAGGGTTCCCGGGCCGTGTGGGCCTCGTAGACCTCGTTGAGGGTCTGGACGACGTCCTCGCCGACGGGGTCGCCGTCGCCGTAGCGGGTGTTGAACGGCAGGCCGTCCTCGCCGTACTCGTCGACGAGGTACTCGCGGACCTCGGGGGCGAGGGTCCATTCGTTGAGGAACGCGATCTGGTTGAACCAGCAGCGGGCTCCGGTCCGCGGGTGGCGCACGACGGCGCTGCGGCGCTGGCGGGTGCGCAGGCCGCCGTCGCTCTGCCAGGCGAGGTCGATGGCGTTGGCGCGGCAGTACTCCTCGACGGCGGTGCGGTCGTCGGTGCCGAAGGCCTCGGTCCAGGAGGCGCCGATCTCGTCGTTGTAGCTGCGGGTGAGCAGCCAGCCCTCCCGCTCGAAGCGTTCCACCATCGCCGGCGGCAGCGCCTCCAGCACGGCGGTGGAGTCCGAGACCCCGGTGACCCCGCCGTCGGCCGGCGCGGTCAGGCACGCGAACATCATCATGCCCGGGAACGTCGTCGTGTAGCTGAGTTCGTGGTGCATGCACATCGGCTGGTTCGGCGGCCACGCCGTGGAGGAGTAGACACCGTCCCGGTACGACTCGCGCGCGGCGAACGCCTCCCGTTCGGTCATCAGCGGCCCGCCGGCGAGCTGCTGGAACACCGCGCCGACCTGGTCCGCCTCACGCAGTCCCAGACCGCGCACCAGCACCGAGCCGCGCTCGGCGACCAGGGAGCGCAGTGCGTCCCGCTGCCCGGCCGCCCAGCTCGCCGCGTCCCCGGGGGACTCGACGTGCAGGACCGGGGGCCTGCCCGGCCGCGACTCCACGTCGAGCAGTGACGCGTGGGATGAGGGCGACATTTCTTTTCCTTTCGGTCGTGGCTCAGGAGGGGGCCGGCAGGGCAGCGGCGCGCAGCACGGCTCGTGCCGCCTCGGCCGGACGGGTGCGAAGGAAGTAGTGGCCTCCGTCGGCGAGTTCGTACAGATCGACGTGTTCGGCCAGCAGCCGCCAGTCGCGGTGCCGTCCGGGGGGCGCCGTGACGGGGTCGTCCGCGGCCACGACGACGGTGACCGGCGCGGACAGCCGCACGGCGGGCGGGGCCTCCAGGAGGCCGGCGAAGTACTCGTGGGCGGCCACGCAGTCGTGGCGGTAGGCGGCACCGATGTGCTCGGCGCGCTGGGCGTCCAGTTCGCCGAGTCCGGTGCGACCGCGGTCGTCGGCCAGCCCGGCGGCGATCTCGGCGTCGCTCCTGCGGGCGAGCTCGTCGACGGCGCTCCGCCGTTCCGCCGCCCCGCCGAGCAGCTGCGCGGCGAGGAACACCCGCTCGACCTCGACACCGCGCTCCTGGAGCCTCCGTGCCGTCTCCACGGCGGGAGCGGTGCCGGAGGAGTGGCCCCACAGCAGCACCCGGGACACGCCCAGGCCGGTGATCTCGTCCACGACCCGCTCGACCACCTGATCCAACGGGGCGAAGGGTGCACGGGCGGCCGCCAGGTCGTGTCCGGGGAGCTCGACGGCGTACACGGCCGGTCCGTCGGCCGCCAGGACGCGGGCCAGCGGCTGGAAGTTCACCGCGTTGCCGCCCGCGTAGGGGAAGCAGACCAGGACCCCGGCGCGGGCGTCCTTCGGCTCCGACAGGCGCTCCAGCAGACCGTCTCCGGCGGTGCGGCGAGTGTTCTGCGCCGCGCTCGGGCCGTTCGGGGCGGGTTGGTTGTCGGTGGTGTCGGTGTCGGTGTCGGTGTCGAGGAGTGCGGCGAGGTCGGTGAGGACGGGGTGGCGGGTGACGTCCTTGAGGGTGACGGCGCGGTCCAGGGCGATGGCGAGTTTCACCGCGGACAGCGATGTGCCACCGCGGTCGAAGAAGTGGTCGCCGCGGCTGATCCGGTCCTCGGGCACACCCAGCACGGCCGACCAGGCCGCCGCCAGCCGTCGTTCCGCCGGGGTCGCCGGCGCACCGCCACCGCCGCGGTCACCGGTGTCGGTGTTCTCGGTGGGGGTGTCCAGGGTGGCGGCGAGCGCGGTCAGGGCCTTCCTGTCGACCTTGCCGTTCGCGGTCAGCGGCAGCCCGTCCCGCCAGTGGAACACCGACGGCACCATGTACGACGGCAGCGTCGCCCCCAGCCCCGCGGCCAGCACCCGCGCCTCCAACGGCCCCGCGGCCGTGTAGAACGCCACCAACTGCGTCCCCGCACCACCCGCCACCGCGACCACCGCACCGTCCCGCACCCCCGCCTGACGCAACAGCGTGTTCTCGATCTCCCCGACCTCGATCCGGAACCCGCGGATCTTCACCTGCGTGTCCCGCCGGCCCAGGAACTCCAGCTTCCCCGACACATCCCACCGGCCACGATCCCCACTGCGATACAACCGCTCACCCGGCCGCAACGGATCCGGCACGAACGCCGCCGCCGTCCGCTCCGGATCATTGACATACCCACGCCCCACACACACCCCCGAGAACACGATCTCCCCCGGCGCACCCAACGGCACCGGCCGCAGCCCCTCGTCCACCACATACACATGCACATTGGCCACCGGCCGCCCCAGCAACACCCGCCCCGGCACCCCCGTCATCACCTCATGGTTGGTGTCGTCACAGGTCTCCGTCAGCCCATAGGCGTTCACCAGCACGATCCCCGGCTGCGCCGCGAACCACCGCTCCGCCAGCTCCCGCTTCAACGCCTCACCCGTCACCGACACACACCGCAGATCCCCCAGCCCCCGCGGCTCGCGCTCCAACGCCGCCAGCACCGCCTCCAGATACGACGGCACCACCTGCACCACATTCACCCCGGCACCGACGACCGTGTCCAAGAACCGCGACACATCCAGCACCGCGTCCTGCTCCACCAGCACCGTCCGCCCACCCACCAACAACCCCGCCACCAACTGCCACAACGAGATGTCGAAACACTGCGGCGCGACCTGCGCCACCACACCACCCTCACCGATCCCCAGATCGTCGATCTTCGCGAACAGATGGTTCACCAGACCCGCGTGCTCGCACATCGCACCCTTCGGCTCACCCGTCGAACCAGAGGTGAAATAGATGTACGCCAACTGCCCCGCCGCCACCGGCACACCCAAATCATCCTCAGCGTGCCCCTCGGCATACGCCACATCCACCGGCAACCGCTCCACCCCACCGACCGAGACCAACGCCTCGTCCAGCGACCCGCTGCTCCCGGACTCCGTCAGCACCACCCGGCACCCCGCCCGCGACAGCGTCGCCGCGATCCGGCCCGCCGGGAAACGCGGCTCGACCGGCAGATACACCCCACCCGCCTTGAACACCGCAAGCACCGACGCCAGCCAGTCCGCATTCCGCTCCAGCACCACCCCCACCACACCCTCCCCCTCCACACCACGCACCCGCAACGCCCGCGCCAACCGGTTCGCCCGCCCGTTCAACTCCCCGTACGTCCACTCCCGCCCCGCATCCACCACCGCCACCGCGTCCGGATGCATCCGCACCCGCTCCTCGAACAACTCGTGCACCCGCAACCCCGGCAACTCCCGCCGCCGCCCCGCCAGCCCCTCCACCTGAAAACCCACCTCCTCGGCGGACACCAGACCCGCCTCGCCGCACACGGCATACGGATCCGCCACGATCCGCTCCAGCGCCGCCAGGTGATAACCGGCAATCCGGCCCACCGCCTCCCCGTCCAGCACCTCGGTACGGAACCGCAACCGCAACACCACCTCCCCACCCACCCCCTCCACCACCGACAACCGCAACACCGTCCCCCCACCAACCTCCCCCTCCACACCAAAGGCGTCGAACTCCACCTCGTACAACACACCCCCAACACCCAACTCACGCGCCAACTCCCCCACCGGAAAATCACGATGCGCACACAACCCCGTGGACACGCGATGCGCATCACGCACCAACGCCCACCAGGAACGAGCACCATCGGCCGCCAACCGGCACGGCAACGCCCGCGCACCCGGAACGGGAACACAGCCCGTGACGGCCTCGTCCTCACCCGACAACACCGCCAGCACACGGACGTGAGCCGCCAGCACCACCACCCCCAACGGAACACCCAACTCCTCGGCCAACCGCCGCAAACCCCGCACCAACCCCACCGGAACCCGCACCACCCGCTCCGCACCACCCGACACCGGCTCGGCCGTCCACCGCGGAACCGACGTCAGCCCTCCAGCACCCAGCACAGCGCACCAGAACTCCCTGCCCGGGTCCGTCCGCGCCGCCCCTGCCGTCCGCGCCATCTGCGTCTCCATCGGTGCGTCCTCCCTCACCCTCGCCCGGACGCCGCGTGCGGCTGCGGGCTGCCGTTCAGTGCGACGGGTCGGTAGGCGGCCCCACGCGCTTCGGCGGCCGGATTCCCGACCCACCGTGCGTGCGCGGGCACTTCCTCGCCCTTCATCAGGAAGGCGTCGGCGGCGAGCTGGGCGTGGTCGCCCATCGTCACGCCGTAGTGCACGTGGGATTTGACGCCGAGGGTGCAGCCGGTGCCGAGGACGCTGCGGTCGGACTTGAACGTGCCGTCCTCCTGCGAATGGCACTGGACCGTGCTCGCCTGGTTCAGCGTGCAGAAGTCGCCGATCGTGGTCAGCGTCCGCTCCGTGAAGCCCGCGCCGTCGTCGAAGACCCGCCTGCCCATGCGCACGCCCAGCATCCGCCACAGCAGGGTCTTGTAGGGCGTGCCGCTGAAGAGGTTGAGGTAGTGCTCGGGAACCTTCCAGAGGCGCTCGTGCCACCAGAAGTACGGGTCGTAGATGGAGCACAGCTTGGGCTCCAGCGGCCGGAAGCGGGTGATGAGCCGTTCCGACAGGGTGAAGTAGCACGCCGTGAACGCCAGGGTGATCGAGAGGTACAGCGCGATCACCAGATGCCCGAGCACGCCGTACACGTCGAGGGTCGCCAGAGCGAACACCGTCAGCACGTACGAGTGCACCCACCGCACGAACAGCCAGTACGCCATGGTGCGGAGGTTGTACCGGTTCTTCGCGGCCAGGTTGCGGTGGAACTCATCGCCGGTCCTCAGATGGTCGAAGCGGGTGTCGCGCTCGACGGTGCGCGGGATCCCGAAGCACGGCGCTCCCAGCAGGCCCACGTCCTCGTGGACTTCGCCGTCGAGCGGGATCATGACCTTCGTCGCGAGCAGGGTGTTCTCGCCGGTCCTGCCCCCGGACGGGTAGGCGATGTTGTTGCCGAGAAAGCTGTGCGGGCCTATGACGGCCCGGGAGACGCGAAACGACGTCCCCGAGAATTCCGCGTTCATGACGGAGAGACCGTCGGCGACCATCGTTCCGGTCCCCACCGTGGTGAGGTAGGGGGACTCGTGCTGCACATGGGTGCCGAAGTTGGACCCGGTCTGCTCCACCTTGGACAGGTCGTAGCCGAGGAAGCGCAGGTAGTGGACGATGTACGAGCTGTCCCCGAAGAGCCAGCCGAAGAACTTGACGTTGGTCATCCGCGCGATGAGCCGGTGCAGCGAGTACTGCAGGCCGTACAGCGGATAGACCCTGTCCGGCTCGATCGCCAGGCTCAGCAGCCGCGGCACGGTGAACAGCCAGACCAGCCCCAGGACGAGGAAGCCGAAGAACAGGACGACGGACAGGACCAGGGCGTCGACGTACAAACCCGCCGACGTGATGTGCGTGGCGCCGGGACCGAGCACCTGGTTCAGCGCCGGGATCTCCGTCACCAGGAGGTACGCGCCGCCGACCGTCAGCGGGACGTACAGCACGAACAGCTGGAGCACGGTGCCGAGCCCGAAGAGCGTCCGGCGCAGTGGGCCGCAGCGAGCCGGGGGCACGCGCATGTAGTCGACGTCGGTGCGCTCGGCCGGGGAGCCGTGCCAGTGCTCGCCGGCCGGGACCGAGTCACCGCTCTGCAGCGCGGAGGTGTGGCCCAGTTGGGCCCGGTCGCCCATCGACGTGTCGATGTCGAGCACGGTCTTCTCACCGACGAAAGCGTCCCGCCCGATCGTGACGCGTCCCGTCTGGATGCGTCCGGCGTGGGCGCGGTAGCCGATGAAGTAGGACTCCTTGCGGATGACCGTGCCGTCGCCGATCGTGAGCAGGTCGGTGCACACAGGGACGGTCCGGGAAAGGATGGTGACGCCCTTTCCGATACGGGCGCCGAGGGCCCGCAGATAGAGGACGTACAGCGGATTTCCGACGTAGAACCTCATCGGGTTCGCGTTGACCAGTACCTTGACGGTCCAGAACCGCAGATAGGCCAGTCCCCAGATGGGGAACTCCTGTGGTTTCCAGCGGCCGACCAGAATCCATTTGGCGGCGATGGGAAAGAGGCAGAGCGTAATGATCGCGGCGCTGCCGAAGACCATGGACCGCAGATAGATGTGCAAGAGGCCCGAACCCCTGGAAACCCACTCGTAGCCACGGGCGGTGACGGTGCCGAGGGCGAAGCAGTAGGCGAGGAAGACCAGGGTCTGCGCGGTTCCGCACAGGAGGTACGTCCTTCTGCTGACGGGTACGGCGCTCTCGGCCGGTTCGGACGGCGGTGAGGCTTCGGCTGCGGGCGTCTCGGCCACGAGCGCCTTCACCAGGCTGCGGATCGTGGGGTACTGATAGATGTCCTTCATCGACACCGAGGGAAGGCCGTCGCGCTTCCTGACCCGGGCGCAGAACTGCGCCATGACCAGCGAGTTGGCACACAGGTCTTCGAAGAAATGGCTCTCCGTCGATATCTGCTCGGCCTTGACCAGGCCGGCCAGCACCTCGGCGAAGTCCTTCTCGGCACCTGCCGTCCCCGTTCCCGCCGCCGGACCGTCAATTCGGTGCTCGGTGAGCGCCGATTCATCTGGCTCGGGCGTCAGGACCTCGACAGACTTATCCACCATGCGAGCTCCTTGAGGAAATGCCGGTCGCCATCGTCCCGCGCGGCCGGCACTCGTTGTCCTCACGCTCCAGCGATGGCCGGAGCGAGCAATCCGGAAGTCACGCGGTCGTGAGCTCTTCTCCGGTCACAATCGCGATCACCAGTCTCCGTCGTGCATCGCAGGGTTGCCACTCGGACCGGATCCCTTCGGACTGCCCTGCGACGTGACGGCAACGCTCGTGAATCCCGGCCGCCGAACCGCCGATGGCCGCCGTTCCGGCCACCGCACCAAAGCTTTTGTCATTCGTCGGGACGGGGCGATGGCCCCCGGCGTCGACCGCTGGTAGCAGCCGCCTCGGGAAGCGCTTGAGTCGCACCCGTCAGGTATTCGGTACCGGCGCCCGGACGGATGGGTAATTCATCAATCAAATGTCTTCAAAGTGCCGACCGGGGTTCGGCCGGACGGGTGAGCGGGGCGTGCAAAAGGGGAGAGAGGGGCGCGCGGGGCGCGCGCCGGGCGTGCTGATGACGGGGCGCGAACACCGGTGCGGGGTGCTGGTCCGGCCGGGCCCCGCGGGTGCGGCCCGGTTGGACGGTGTCCGGCGCATCTGGACCGGTCCCCGCCCGGCGCGGCCCCGGGGAGCTTTCCCGGACCGGGCGCCGCCCGGGTCGGCTCCGGGGAGCGTGTCTCCTGGACCGGGCCCTGTGCGGGTCGGCCCCGGGCCCGCCCGGCTCGATCCGGTCTGCCCGCGACCGGGCAGAGCCGCGCGGACCGCCGGAAGGGAACAACCCTGACGGCCGTCGCACGAACGGCGTACCGCGGTGCTGACGGGCCGCTGCCCGGCTCGGCGGAGCGCGGCCCGTCGAAGCGACTACGGGATCCGGATACTGTCGACGATCTCCCGGTGCGTCTTCTCCAGCGCCTTCTCGTTCGCCTCCGGGCCGACGGTCACGACCTGGACGAGGTACCTGTCGCCGTCGATGAGACGGGTGGACCCGGTCATCCGCTCCCCGTCGTCCGTCGCGATCCGCGCATCGAGCGCGGGCCGGCCCTCGACCGTGATCTCCTCGGCGCCCGTGCTGACGAACGAGGTGCCGGTCTCCTTCTCCATTCCTTCCACGAAGGACCGGAGCTCGGCGCCGAGCCGCATGTCGTAGGCGTCCGGCACCTCGGTGACGGCGAAGACCACGAAGCCCTCGCCGGTCTCCACCAGGTATGCGCGGTTGGTCACCTCCTGGCCGAGGATGCGCTCGGTGTGCTTCTCGACGGTCGCCTTGCCGGGCAGGTCCACCGTGATCCCCGTGGGGGCGTCGGTGGTCTTCACCCATCCGGCGCGAAGCTCGGCCTGGATCGCGGTGACGACACCGGCACGCGGTGTGACCGGGGCGGCGCTCGCGGTGGAGGACGCCACGGCACCCCCGGTGACGGCGGCGGCGAGGGAGAGCGCAAGGGCGCGCTTCGTCCGGGTCAGGGGTCGGGTTCCATGGGACATGAAAATCACTTCCGTCAAGAGGGGCGTGAGAGGGACCTGCCGAAACGACCCGGGGCATTCGGCGAAACCACCCACCGACGAGCCGCGCGGTCCGACCGCTCCGGCCGGGCCCGCCTCTCCATTACGCCGGGCCGGGCGACGAGCGTCATGCCCCTGGATCGCGTGGCAGGGGAATTCGGGACTTGACAGCGGCTCCGGGACCAGGGACGAAAGTGAGGGCAGCGGTCTCTCCCAGGGGCCGTGGGGCGTACCCGGGCCGCAGAGGTCGTCGCTCGGGCGCTCGCCGCCCCTCCGGTCCCCTACTCCGGTGCGGTGCGGTGCGGTGCGGTGCGCGGTGCCGTGCGACGGCGACGTCACAACGTCGTCAGGGCCGACCGGGGGTCACCACCGCGCTGCGGGCGTACAGACCGGGACTGATGCCCAGCATCCGCTTGAAGTGCCGGCTGAAGTGGGACTGGTCGTAGAAGCCGGACGCGGCGGCCACGAGACGTGGCGCCATTCCGCCCAGCAGCAGACGCCTGGCGAGGTCGATGCGGCGGCCGGTGAGGTACTGGTGCGGTCCCATGCCGAACTCGCGGCTGAACACCCGCACGAGATGGGCCGGATGGACATGCAGTGTCGCGGAGGCGTCCTGAAGGCTCACCCCCTCCACGAACCTCTCGTCGAGCAGTTCGCGCAGCCGGTGCGCGATCCCGGCGTCACGTACCTCGGACCGGTCCTCGACCCGCTGCAGCAGGTGGTCGCGCAGCCGCTCCGACACCAGCGTCAGCCGGCTCTCCGCCTCCAGCTCGTCGCCGACCTGTTCGAGGCTCAGATGCAGTTGGTGGATGCGGCGGCGCAACAGCGGATCGTCCAGGACCGGGCTGTCCACCGCGAGACCGACGAGGCCGTCATCGAGCTGGGCGGAGTCGAGGTACACCACCCGCTTCCGGAATCCGTCCGGAGTGACGGAGCGTCCGTTGTGTGGGACGTGCGGGGGCAGCAGGGTGACCGTCCGGTCGAGGGCGCCGTGCTCATGACGCTCGAGGTCGTACCTGACCATGCCGTCGTCCACGATCAGCAGCGTCCACGTCTCATGGGTGTGCATGGGGTAGACGTGGTCGGTGATGCGGGCATGGAAGACCTCGTCGATTCCCGCCAGCAGCGGACGCCAGGCCCGGATCTGCGGACGCTCAACCATGCAAAGATCGTACAAGACTTCGCACCGGTCACCGGGTTGAATCAACTCCATGGAAACCGTCAGCGAACCCGTTCGTTTCGAGACAAAGATCGCCGTGGTCCTGCGCGATGATCTTCAGATGTGGCAGCGCCTCAACATGACGGCGTTTCTGGTCAGCGGCATCGGCCGAAAGGAGCCGGAGGTGATCGGCGAACCCTACGCGGATGCCGACGGCACCGAGTACCTCCCCATGTTCCGGCAGCCGGTACTCGTATTCGAGGCGAACAAGGAGCAGCTGACGACGTGCCATCAGCGCGCCGTCGGCAGGGCCGTTCCCCTGTCCGTGTTCACCACGGACCTCTTCACCACCAACAACGACCGGGACAACCGGGCCGCCGTGCGCGCCGTCCGCCGTGACCAGCTCGACCTGGTCGGCCTCGCGGTACACGGGCCGCGCAACGCGGTGGACAAGATCGTCAAGGGTGCTCGTATGCACCCGTGAGCGGCCCCGGCGACGTGTCGTGCAGAACGGAATGAGTTCGCGGAACAATTCGGCGAACGCCAACCTCTGCCTGCTCGCGACCACGGCATTCTTGGGGAGCGCTTTCGCCGGTTCCAAGGCGGTCGTCCCCATGTGCCGAATGGCGACTTCTCATCGTCCTCGGCACAGAAGAGCTCCGGCCGCCCGGATCGGCGGACTCGTGCGCGGGGTCGCCCTCGCCTGCGCGACCGCATCCGGCGGCGTCCGCATCGAGGTCACCGACCCGCGCGGCGAACGGCTTCCCGCGGCACGGTGGCTTCCGGCGACTGGTGGAGGGCCGGGTCTCGTACTCCGTTGTCCTCGCGGGTTTCGTGCGGCGTGAGCAGAGGACGTGCGGGCGGGGGGTCAGGTGCCACTCCGTGGCGGCTCCGTTCTCCGTGGAGCCGGAGCCCTCCGAAGCCCTCCGAAGCCCTCCGAAGCCCTCTGGTCGGCCGCCAGGCCGCCCGCCGGAATCGTCCCTCGGAGGTACGAGGGTCCCGTTGGTCGGCCCGTGCCGCGCCAGGGCCGCTGCCTTCTTCCCCAGCTCGGTGAGACGTGTGACGCGCTCCTCGAACTCCTGGAGGGTGCGGAAGGCGGCACCACACCGACTTCGAGGACCCGTCATCTGACGACGGGGCCTCGTCGATATTGCGGCCAGGATCTGTCCGCAATCGACGGTAGCGTGAGAAGTGGCCCTCTTCCGTCGATGTGAGGATGTTCATGCAGCAGAAGGCTATTCAGATCATCGGTGCCCGTGAGAACAACCTCAAGGACATCTCCGTGGAGGTGCCGAAGCACAAGGTCACCGTGTTCACGGGGGTATCGGGGTCGGGAAAGTCGTCCCTGGTGTTCGACACAATCGCGGCGGAATCCCAACGGCAGCTCAACGAGACGTTCACCGCGTTCGTGCGCAATCGCCTGCCCAAGTACGGTCAGCCCGACGTCGACGACATCGCGAACCTCTCCGCTGCGGTGATCATCGATCAGAAGCGGATCGGAGGGAACGCGCGGTCCACCGTCGGGACGATCACCGACATCTACGCCCTGCTCCGGCTTCTCTATTCCCGGGTGGGCCAGCCTTGGATCGGTTATTCGAACGCCTTCTCGTTCAACGACCCCTCGGGAATGTGCCCCGATTGCGAGGGCCTCGGCCACCGGGTTCAGGTCGACCTCGACAAGCTGCTCGACAGGTCCAAATCCCTCAATGAGGGCGCCATCCGGCATCCCGCCTTCAATGTCGGTGGCTGGTTCTGGAAGCTGTACGCCAATTCCGGCCTCTTCGACAACGACAAGAGGCTCCGCGACTACACCGAGAGCGAGTGGCAGGCGTTCCTGTACGGGACCCAGGGGTCGATTGCTCTGGAGTGGCAAGGAGGCAAGATCAACTCCAAGTACGAAGGGCTGATGGACAAGTTCAACCGGCTCTACCTGCGCAAGGAGCCGGACGAGATGAGCGCGAAGAACCGGGTGGCGCTGGAGCAGGTCGTCACCCGGGGGCCCTGCGACACCTGTAAGGGGCAACGGCTCAGCCGGCAGGCGCTCGGCTGCCGCATCAACGGCCGGAACATCGCCGAACTCTCCTCCTTGGAGATCGCCGACCTGATGGAGGAGGTCAAGAAGGTCGACGCGTCCTCCGTCTCCCCCCTGACGGCCAGTCTGATCGAGCGGCTCCAGCACCTCATGGAACTGGGGCTGGGATACCTCAGCCTCAGCCGTGAGACCTCCACGCTCTCCGGCGGCGAGTCACAGCGCATCAAGATGGTGCGTCACCTGAACAGTTCGCTCGTCGACATGGTGTACATCTTCGACGAGCCCACGATCGGCCTGCACCCCAGTGACGTCCAGCGGCTCAGCCGGCTCCTGATGGAACTGGCCGAGAAGGGCAACACCGTGCTGGTGGTCGAGCATGACCGCGACATCATCGAGATGGCCGAGCACGTCATCGACCTCGGGCCCGGGGCCGGGCGGTGCGGAGGCGAGATCGTCTACCGGGGCGACGTCCGGGGTCTCACAGAGGCGGACACGCCGACCGGACGGTTCCTCCGCAGGATCCCCCCGATCAAGGAGCGATTCCGCGAGCCCAGGGGGCACCTGGAGGTGACGGGAGCCCGGATCCACAACCTCAAGGACATCAGCGTACGGATTCCGCTCGGCGTTCTGACCGCTGTCACCGGACCGGCCGGCTCCGGGAAGAGCACGCTCATCCACGACGTACTGCTGCGGCAGCACCCCTCGGCGGTCGTCATCGACCAGTCCGCGGTCACCACCAACCGGCGTTCGAACCCGGCGACGTACACCGGCATCATGGACGAGATCCGCAGGCTGTTCGCCCGTGAGAACCAGGTCAGCCCCTCACTGTTCAGTTTCAACTCCGAGGGCGCCTGCCCCACCTGCCAGGGACACGGCATCATCTACACCGACCTCGCCTTCATGGATCCGATGATCACGACCTGCGAGGTCTGCGCGGGCATGCGTTTCACCGAGGACGTCCTGCGCCTGACCCTGCGCGGGCAGAACATCCACGACGTGCTGTCGATGAGTGCCGCGGAGGCGGCCCAGTTCTTCACCGAGCCCAAGGTCGCCAGGACCCTCCGTTCCATCAACCAGGTCGGCCTCGGCTATCTCCAGCTCGGGCAGCCGCTCAACACCCTCTCCGGCGGTGAGTGCCAGCGCATCAAGCTCGCCACGGAGCTGGGGAAGAAGGGCAGCGTCTACGTCATGGACGAGCCCACCACCGGACTCCACATGTCCGATGTCGACAGCCTCGTCCGCCTTCTCGACGGCCTCGTCGAGAAGGGGAACTCGGTCATCGTCATCGAGCACAATCTCGACGTCGTCAGGCAGGCGGACTGGGTCGTCGACCTCGGCCCCGGGGGCGGCAGCGAGGGCGGCCGGGTGATCTTCGAGGGCACCCCCGCCGACCTGGCGGAGGCCGAGCACTCCGTCACCGGGCGGTTCCTCGCCGCGTCCCTGCCGGGTGCCGGTTCCAAGGCCGACCACCGGGCCTCGCGCTGATCCTTGACCCCGGGTGCTGAGCGGCGTCCCGCCATGCCTTCGGCTGAGCAGGTGCTCCGACCCAGGGCCGCATCAGGCGACGTTCGCCCCGTCGCGGCGCCCGGCACGGCGACTCGCGGCGTTGCCGGATCAACCGAGTAGGCCCCCTACGAGGTCGATCCGGCGCCTTGCGATCTTCCCCTCGGCCCGGGAGGGCCTGGGGAGGCCCCACCCCCTCGGCCCCGAGGGCCGGGGGAGGCCCCGTGCACCGGACGCCGCTCCTTGACGGGCAAACCTCGCCTGACGCGGCAATAGGAACACACACGCCCAGCATGAAAGGCCGTGGGGATGAGTCTGCTGCATCACACAGTCCGGCAGGATCCGTTCGCGGAACTGTCGTGCTTCCGGGGTGAGTTCCACTCCTGCCTGACCGGACGTGCGGACGCGCTGTTCGAGCGGGCCGACGCCGTGCAGTGTGAGGACGGCCCGGTCCGGTCTCTGGTGGAGTTGTCGCTGGTGGGCGAACACCGTCGCGGGCACGGTGGGCTCTATGACGCCCTGGCCGCCGGCCGGGTGGAGGTGGCCCGGCCGCGTCGGGCCCTTGCCGCGGTGCCGCTGCCGAAGAAGTCCACGACTCCTCGTCCACGCCGCACAGGTTAAGACCAAGTCAGCGCCGGACGCCCCGCCCGGCCGGCGCACGGTGCCGGGCCGTCAGCTGTTCCAGCGTCGGCACCACCGCACCGGGTGCCGGGGTCCGCAGCATCTCCGCGCGGATCCGCGCCGCGCCCTGCCGGAAGGACGGCTCGGCCGATACCTGAGCCAGCCTGTCCCTGACCCGGCCGGCCGAGGCGCCCTCGCCGTGCGGCGGGAGGAAGATCCCCGCGCCGAGCTTCTCCAGCTGCCCGGCCCGGAAGACGTCGTCCCACTGCCAGGCGAGGGCAAGCTGAGGCACCCCGTGCAGCGCCGCCGTCGCCCAGGTGCCGGCGCCGCCGTGGTGCACGACGGCCGCGCAGCTCGGAAGGACGACGTGCAGGGACAGGCTGTCCACCACCCGCACGTTCCCGGGCAGCGGCGGCAGGCCGTCGCGCTCCTCGGCCTTGACCGTGGCGACCACCTCGGCGTCCAGCTCCGCGATCGCGGCCAGCAGCTCACCGGCCCGGGGCAGTCCCGTGAAGCCCGTCGAGCGCTCCGTGATGCCCTGAGTGAGCAGGACCCTCGGGCGCCCGGGATCCGCCCGCAGCCACGGTGGCACCACCGCCGGGACCGGGCCGTTGTAAGGGACGAACCGCATCGGCACCGTCGGGCGGGCCGTGGCGAACCGCACGCTCGGCGGCATCTGGTCGATCGTCCAGTGGCCGCTGATCACCGCGGGCCCGAAGGCCGCACCGTGCCGCTCCAGCGTCCACGTCAGCCACTCCTCCAGGGCGTCGTCCCGGCGCTCGGCCGGCACCTCGTCCAGCACCTGCTGGAACCGGTCGTGCACCCGCAGGAAGAGGTCTGGGCCCCACAGCAGGCGGGCCTGCGCCGCGCCGGTCACCTGGGCCGCCACCGCGCCGGCGAAGGTGAAGGGCTCCCAGACGACCAGGTCGGGATGCCACCAGCGGGCGAAGTCCACCATCTCGTCGATCATGGAGTCGTTGTTGATCTGGGCGTAGAACGCCGCCGTCAGCATGGACGTGGACGCTTCGAGGAACTCCAGGTCGAGCAGCTCCGGCCGGTTCTCCAGGTAGTCCGGGTTCCGGTGCAGCGCGAACACGCCGGGCGCCATGGCCCCCATCGCCGCCTGCACCTGGTGGTCCGTACCCACCGGCACAGCCGTGAGCCCGGCGCGGGTGATGCTGTCGGTGAGAGCGGGCTGGCTCGCCACCCGGACGTCGTGCCCGGCCGCCCGCAGCGCCCAGGCGAGCGGCACCACACCGTTGAAGTGCGCGTCCATGGCGAACGCCGTCACGAGCACCTTCATCGGGTCACCCTCCCCGGGTCACTTCTGGGCCAGCCGCAGCGAGAGCGCGGCGCGGACCACAGGGGAGCGCCCGCGCCGCAGCGGCTCGCCCTCGGCCTGCAGCACCTGCAGCCGCTCGGCCACCGCCCGCAGGACGGCGGTGCACAGCACGCGGACGAGCGGGGCGACCAGCCCCAGGTGGTCCCGGCCCGCCAGGGCCACGTGTGTGAAACCGGGGCTACGGGGGCGGTCGAGGCGGAAGCGGTCCGGGTCCTCGTACAGCTCCGCGTCCCGCTGGGCGGCGTCGACCAGCACCACCACGTGCTGGTCCGCCTCCAGCGTCTCGCCGCCGATCTCGACCTCTCCCTGGGTGATCAGGCTGCGCAGTGTCACGGGCGGGGTCCAGCGGAGGGTCTCCTCGACCGCGTCCGCCGCCCTTTCGGGATCGGCCCGCAGCAGCGACCACTGCTCGCCGTGCTCCAGCAGAGCCATGACGGCGTTCGCCACGGTGGTGATCGCCGTCTCGGCTCCGACCACCGTGCTCAGCACCGCGGCCGTGACGGTGTCCCCGGGATCGCGTCCGCCATCGGGCTCCACGGCCAGCAGGGCGCTCAGCGCGCCGTCTGCCGGTGCGGTGAGGTGGTCGGCCACGGCCGCGTCCATCAGCTCCCGGACGCGGCGCAGCGCCTGCGTCATCGCCCGGGCCACCGGGAGGCGCGGCGGGCAGAGGGCGGAGTCGAGCACCGGACCGCAGGCGGCCAGCAGGTCCGGCAGTACCGCACGTGCAGCGTCCGGGAGGCCCAGGACGGCGGCGAGCGAGCTCGCGACCGCCGGCCGCGCCAGGTCCGACACCAGGTCGAAGTGCGACGGCAGACCGTCCAGCACCCGATGCACCGCACGCTCCGCGTCGATCTGCCACGCCGTGCACGTACCGGGCCCGAGGACCGGACCGAGCAGGGCCGCGAGACGGTCGTGCTCGGCGGCCGGGGGCAGCAGGTCCTCGCCGAGCGGAGTGACGTGACAGGTCCGCCAGGTCTCCCAGACGTTGTCACGCACGTGCTCCTGCGGGCCCTCGGAGGCAGGGTGCCGGGGACCCAGCAGCGGGTCGTCCAGCAGGCGGGCCGCCAGCCCGCCGTCCGCCGTCACCCACGTGCCGAGCGCACTGCGGTGGAGCGGGCCCCGGCCGCGGACCAGCTCACCGAGGGACAGATGATCGGCCTCGCCGCGCAGTCGCCGGGCATAGGGGTCGCCCAGCGCGCCGAAGACGAAGTGGAAGCCGCGCACGGTCAGCAGATGGCGCCCCAGCTCGCTGTCGGTCGGGGCGGCCGGCGGCGCGTACGTGGGTGTGGGCATCGTGGTGCTCCTCACACTGTCGCGGCCCGGGTGTGGGCGCAGATGGCGGCGGCCAGCGGCTCGTGGACCGCGAGGGGCAGGGCGTGCCCCATGTTCTCGATCTCCACTACCCGGGCGCAGGGAATCCGGTCGGCGAGGTGCCGGGCGTGCGGCGGCGGGGCCGCGGGGTCGCACATCGCCTGGACCGCCAGCACCGGTGTGGTGACGCGGGACAACTCCGCCCCCCGCGACACCGGCGGCTGCGGGATCATGTGGTGCACGATCGGCTCGTCGAACGTTCCCGCGTGCCCGGCGGCCAGGAGTTCGCGGCGCCGGAACTCGTCGGCGTCGAAGGGCACTCCCTTCCCGTTGAGCAGGCGCCACTTCTCCACTCGGCGCTCCAGCCGCCCCTCGTCAGTCTCGGCAGGTTGCTGAAGCAGCGTCATCATGTCGAGGAACCGCTGGGTGGGCACGGGCAGTCCGCTGACGGACGGCTCACCCTTGAGGGCCGCCTCCAGGTCGGCGTCGAAGTCGACGTCGAGCGCGCCCCCCAGCATCACGGTGAGGGTGAGGAGCCGCTCCGGAGCGTCCAGGGCGAGCAGCTGGCCGATGGTGTGGCCCAGCGACATGCCCACCACATGGGCGGCGCGGACCTGCCAGCCGTCCAGGACGGCCAGCGCGTCGGCGGCCAGTTCGTCGAAGCCGTAGGGGTGGAGCTCGAAGTCGCACCGGGAGGAGCGCCCGGTGTCCCGGTGGTCATAGCGGATCACGAAGTGCCCGGCCGCGACCAGGCGTTCGACGAACTCGTCCGGCCATGACCTGGCCGAGAGGTTGCCGCCGGCGATCAGGAGCATCGGGGCGTCGGCCGGGTCGCCGAGCCCCTCGCTCCACAGGGTCACCTCGTCGTGGGTGATCGTGCGTGTCGGCATCGCTGACCAACCCTTCCCGTTCCTCGTGTGTCAGGCGCCGGTGGACGCGGGGGCAAGGACGAGGAGCGAGAGGTCGTACGGGATGGTCGGCGAGGGCAGTTGCCGCACCTCCTCGACCGCGAGGCCCGCCGACGCGGCCAGGCCGTCCCACTTCTCGCGGGTGCGCAGGGCACCGCCGAGGAAGACCAGCATCCGCAGATCGAGCTCCGTGAACTGTTCGTTGAACGAGTTCTCGTGGAGGTCGTCGCGCTCGTGGATCAGGATGCGCCCGCCGGGCTCCAGGGCCTCGGCGCAGCGGGTGAGGATCCGGACGGCGTCGGGGTCCGGCCAGTTCAGCAGGACGAAGGAGAGGATGATCGCGTCCGCCCTGCGGGGAAGCGGCTGGAAGAAGTCACCCTCGACGACGTCGACGCGCTCGGAGAGACCCTCGTCCTTCAGATAGGCGCGGGCGGTGTCCACGGTGCCCGCCATCTCCAGGACGGTCGCCGAGACGTGCGGGGCCCGGCGCGCGATGGCCGCGGCGAAGCCACCCTTGCCGCCGCCCACGTCGAGCACGTGCCGGACGTTCGTCCAGTCGTACGCGGCGGCCGGCGCGTCGAAGGCGACGTCCTGGTCGCAGGCGAGCAGCGAGTCGAAGGACGCGCGCAGGCCGGGGCGGCCGGCCAGGTCCTCGTAGAACGGCTTGCCGTAGATCGACTCGTACGTGGGACGGCCGGTGCGGATGGCGTCGGGGAGGTGGGTGAAGGAGATGTCGGCCCGCGCCACGGTCTGCGTCAGGTCGTGCCAGGCGCGCTGCGCGGCCGGGTGGTCGTCGGCGAGCAGCTCCCCGACCTCGGTCGGGACGAACTCGCCCGGTGCGTCCTCCTGCAGCAGCCCGATCGCCACCAGGTGGCGGATCAGCCTCAGGAGTGCTTCGGGCCGGGTGTCGGTCCTGGCCGCCAGGGCCTCCACGGTGCGGGACCCGGCCAGGATGTGGTCGACGAGCCGCAGGGTGGCGGCCGTCCGGACGACCATGGGGGTGTGCAGGCTTCCGAGGCGGATCAGTGTCCTGAGGGCGTCGATCTGCTGCGGACGGGCAGCGACCGTCTGTTCGGCTGTCATGGGTGCTTCCGTGCTCCTGTCGTGGCGTCGGCGGGTAAAGGAGAGCTCAGGGGCGGCAGCCCTCGGGGGTGGGCCAGGGCTCGCCGAGCTGGCGGTAGGTGCCGAGGTAGTCGGGCCAGTCGCGGTGGTCGCGGATCTTGCCGTCGACGATGCGGATGAGGTGGATCTGCTCACCGGAGAACCGGCGCCCGGTCGCCGGCATGCCGACGAGATTGCCGACGTGCCGGCCGTAGAGGGCCAGCTTCGCCCGCACCCACGGGCCGTTCTCCTCGTAACCGATCTCCTCCAGGTGCGCCTCTTCGGAGAAGGCGTACTTGAGCCAGGTGACGGCGGCCGCGAACGCCTCCGGGCCGCGCAGATCCGGATTGTGCTCCAGTGCGCCGGGGTTCAGATACTCGGGGTGAATGAATTCCGTGACATCGTCGGTTTTTCCCGTGTTGTATGCCTCCACCATGCGGCGGACCAGATCGATCTGCATGCTCATGATTTTTCCCTCCCGTACCGGAAACGGCGACACCGGCAGCGGCCGCGTCAACGATTGTTGTTCCGCCTGCGGCGGCGTACAAGGGTTTCGGGGGTGCCTCGAACGGCACTCCACCGCCCTTCAAGTGCGGGTCGAAAACTGGGAAGTCGGGAAGAGACGGAATCGCAGAGGCAGGAGCCGAGGATGCAGGACTCGTCCTACAAAGAGCAGGTGGCACACGCCTTCGACCAGTCGTCGTCGACCTATGACCGGCTGGGAGTGCAATTCTTCACGCCCATGGGCAACCGCCTGGTGGAAATGGCCGAGCCGGCCGCCGGTGAACGAGTGATCGACATAGGCTGCGGGCGCGGCGCATGCCTTTTCCCGGCTTTGCGAAAGGTCGGCCCTCGGGGGCACGTCCACGGAATCGACATCGCTCCCGGAATGATCGATGAAGCTCGCAGGGAAGCTGCCGCACGCGGTCTGCGGAATATCGCCCTCGATGTGATGGACGCGGAGACGCCCGAATTCCCGCCGCGCTCGTTCGACCTGGCCGTGGGGAGCTACAGCGTCATCTTCCTGCCGGACGCGGTGGGGGCGCTGGCGCGCTACGCCGGAATCCTGGACCACGGGGGCAGGATCGCGTTCACCAGCCCGGTCTTCCGCGCCGGCACGTTCCCCTTCCTGCCACCGGAGTTCACCCCGCTCATCCCGCAGGCGCTGCTGGAGCACCTGCCCGAGCAGTGGCGGCCCGAGGCGCTGGTTCGGCGGTTCAACAGCTGGCTGGAGCGGGTCGAAGATCTCGTCCGCACCCTGGAACGCTGCGGCTACACCTCCGTCACCGTCACCGACGAGCCGGTGCGGATGACGGCCCTGTCCAGCGAGGCGTGGGTGGACTGGTCCCACACCCAGGGCATGCGTCTGCTGTGGCAGAACCTCCCGCAGGCCCAGCGAACGGAATTGCGCGCACGGCTCGTCGAGGGACTCGACAAGCTGAGTGACGCCACCGGGGCCCTCGCCATCGACGTGCCGGTCCGCTTCGTCACCGCCCAGGTCGCCCACTGAGCACGGCGCCCTGCTCGCGCACCGCGGCCAGCGCCGCCGCCACGGACGTCCGGTCCGCCTCGGCGGTGCCGGCCCGCGGCGGCAGCAGCGGCACCACCGAGTTCTGCCCGGACCGCACCGTCGGATGGCGGCGGGCGATGGTGCTCAGCCCCTGCCCCGGCCCCGTCTCCACACAGACCACGCCCGTGCGGGAGCCGAGCACCGCGTCCAGCGCCGGCCAGAAACGGACCGTCTCCACGGGATGCCCGGCCCAGTACGACGGGTCGGCGGCCAGTTGCCCGGTCACCGCACCCGGCCGGTACCCGGAGCGGAAGGGGATGGACGGAGCCGCCACGCGCGTGGACGCGAACCGCTCGGCCGCCCCCGCCGCGTACGGGGCCAGCATCGGACTGTGGAAGGCGGTCAGCGAGGGCACCTCACGGCATGTCAGCCCTGCCTCCCGCAGCGCCCGGGCGACCCCGGCGAGCGGTGCGACGGGCCCCGCGAGAACAGTTTGGCGGGGCGAGTTGACGGCGGCGACCACCACCTCCCCGTCTCCGAGATACGGACCCAGCACGTCCCCGCCCGCGGCGACCGCCAGCATCCCTCCGGGCGGTGCCTGGGCCAGCCGTCGCACCCGGTCCAGCAGGAGGCCCGCCGCGTCGCGCAGCGTGAACACCCCGGCGAGCGCGGCCGCCGCCATCTCCCCGACACTGTGCCCCAGCAGCGCCCACGGCCGGCCGGTCGTGGCCGTCACCATCCGGCCGAGGGCGTAGTCCACCGCGAACAGCAACGGCTGGGAACGGGTGACGTGGTCCAGCGGTATGACGGGGTGCTCGCTCAGCCAGTCGGTACGCAGCCGTCCGCCCTCGCTGCGGCCGGCGGCGTCGTACGCGTCGAAGACCTCGTCCACGGCGGCCGTGAAGGCCGGTTCGGGTCCGTACAGGCCGGCGGCCATCCGCGCGTGCTGAGACCCCTGTCCGGGGAACATCAGGAGAATCGCGGGGGCATCCATGGCGGGCTCCTCACCGGGCGGCCGGGGCGGCCGCCCACGACGGGCGTTCCAGCAACTCCACGACGGCGCACGACCAGCTGAAGCCGGCGCCGACGCTGACCAGCAGACACAGCTCTCCCGGGGCGAGCCGTCCGGAGCCGACGAGGTGGTCGAGCCCGGCGATGGGGTCACCGCCTCCCAGGTGGCCGGTCCGCCGCCCGAACTCCCAGGTGGTGCGCTCGGGTTCGATGTCCCACTTGTTGAAGTAGGCGGCGCTCAGCCGGCGCCACCCCATGTGCGGCAGCACGACCCTGCTGATGTCGTCGAGACCGACCCCGGCCGCCTCCAGGGCGCCGGTCAGTGCCTCCTCCTGACCCGCCGAGACCCGGGCGACGCTGAACGAGCTTCCCGCCTCGGCCACGTACGCCCGCTTGTGCGCGTCCAGGTCCACGGTCCGCTGTTCCTCCGGGGACGGCGGGCCGAACGGGTGCCCGCCCCGGTGCATGCCCTCCAGCACCGGTTCGGAGACCGTCACCAGGCTGCGCAGTCGGGCGAAGCCGCCCTGCCGGGAGAGCACGAGGGCGGTGCCGCCGTCGGCGTACACCGTGCCGGGGTCGCTTCTCCAGCGGTCGAAGCCCGGCGTGTGCATCCGGTCGCCCGTGGTGATCAGCGCGGTCACCCGGTCCGGGGCGGCAAACAGGTACGCGCGGGCCAGTTCCAGGGCGGCCATACCGCCGTTGGACACCTGCCGCACCTCCATGGCGGGACAGCGGTTCCCGACTGCCACCCGCTGGACGTAGGAGGCCGGCGCCCACAGATGGTGCCCCTGGAAGTACAGGCTGGCGTGCAGGACGAGGTCGACGTGGGCCGGTTCGACGCCAGAGCGGTCCAGGGCGGCGCGGGCCGCCAGCGCCGCCATCTCCGCCGGGGTCTCCTTGTCGGCGACCGCCACCGACAGCATCCCCGTCGACGAGGCGAGCCTGCGGTCGCAGTGGCCGGCGGCCAGGGCCTGTTCCATGGTCACCGGCGGGGGCAGCCAGACGCCGCAGCCGGCCACGTGGACGTCCCCGGGCGCCGTGTCCGGCACGCTCACGCCGCCACCCGGACCACCAGAGCGCTGTTGAACCCTCCGTAGCCACGGGCGACGACGAGGGCCGCCCTGCCGCCGGCCAGTGGCCGAGGCTGTCCGGTCACCACGTCGAGCGGCAGGTCCGGGTCGGGGTCGACGTGGGCGGTCGCCGGGACCACCTCGTCCCGCAGCGCCAGCAGCGCGGTCGCCACGTCCAGTGGCCCCGCGCCCGAGTACAGCCGGCCGGTGAGGGTCTTGGGGACCGTCACCGGCACCCGGCGCGGCCCGAAGACCGACGCCAGGGCCTCCGCCTCGGCCGCGTCCATTTCGGGAACGGCCGCGCCGTCGGCGAACACCACCGCCACGTCGGATGCGTCCAGCCCGGCATCGGCCAGTGCCGTTTCGACGGCACGGGCGAACGTGGAGGGGCGGCCGGAGTCGGGCGGAGGATCGAAGCTCGCGCCGTACCCCGCGATCTCCCCGTACACCGCCGCGCCCCGCGCGGCGGTCCGCTCCGCGTCCTCGAGGGTGAGGATCGCCCCTCCCTCGCCGGGTACATGTCCGGACGCCCGCCGGTCGAACGGCAGATACCCGGCCGCCGGGTCGTCCGAGCCGCTCAGCCGGCCCGACTTCACCTGGGCCGCCATGCCGTACGG
Source organism: Streptomyces marianii (assembly GCF_005795905.1). NCBI lineage: Bacteria > Bacillati > Actinomycetota > Actinomycetes > Kitasatosporales > Streptomycetaceae > Streptomyces > Streptomyces marianii. The sequence continues at coordinate 2,677,821 of NZ_VAWE01000001.1, read as the reverse complement.
GCACAGAGACGAGTCCACGGCGCCCGAGACGATCAGCTCGGCTCCGCCCCGGACCTTGCGGCGAGCGTGGGCGAGGGCGTCGAGGCCGCCCGCCTGCTCGGCCACCACCACGCCGACCGGGCCGCGCAGATCGTGCCGGATGGCGATCTGCCCGGTGTTGACGGCGTAGAACCAGGCGAACGACATATACGCGCTGACGTGGGCCGGTCCCTTGCTCCACAGGTTCTGCAACTCCCGCTGGCCGAAGTCGAAGCCGCCGGACGCGCTGCCCGTGATCACACCCGCCTCCAGCGGCGACGACGGGGAACAGTCGGCCTCCCGCAGGGCCCACTCGGCGGCGGCTAGCGCGTACTGGGTCATCGGATCGGTCTGCGCCAGCAGCCGCTTCGGCAGATGGTCCTCGGGGACGAAGTCGCTCACCTCCCCGGCCAGCCGGCCCAGGCGGCCGTCGCCGGTGAACCGCCGCAGCGGTCCGATGCCGTTGCGGCCCTTCAGGACCGCGTCCCAGTACGCGCGCACCCCGAGCCCGTTGGGAGCGACGATCCCGAGACCCGTCACCACAGTGCGGCCCGTGCCGCCCCGCCGGACCGCGGCCGACGAGGGGAGCTGCGAAGACGCGGTCCGTGCCGCGGTACGTGTCATGGGGGTCACCTCTCGAAACGGCTCAGGAGCATGGCGCTCTGGAAGCCGCCGAAGCCGCTGCCCACCGTCAGTGCGTTCCGCACCCGATGTTCACGCGCCGTCACCGGCACGTAGTCCAGGTCGAGTTCGGGATCGGGGTCGTGCAGATTCGCGGTCGGCGGGATCGCCCCGTACTCCACGGCCAGAGCAGTCGCCGCCACTTCGAGCGAACCGACCGCGCCCAGGGAGTGACCGATCATCGACTTGATGGAGCTGATGGGCACCCGGTACGCGTGCTCCCCCAGGGAGCGCTTGAACGCGGAGGTCTCGTGCCGGTCGTTCTGCTTCGTCGCCGTGCCGTGGGCGTTGACGTAGTCCACGTCCGAGGGGTCGCGGCGGGCCTCGTCGAGCGCCGCGGTGATCGCCGCCGCCAGCTCGGCGCCGTCGGCGCGCAGCCCGGTCATGTGGTACGCGTTGCCGCGCGAGGCGTAGCCGCCTATCTCGGCGTAGATCCGCGCACCTCTGCGCTGGGCCGCCTCCGCCTCCTCCAGGACCACGATCGCACCGCCCTCGCCCAGCACGAAGCCGTTGCGGCTGCGACTGAAGGGACGTGAGGCGGTCCCGGGTGTGTCGTTGTGGTCGGAGGTCGCCCTGATGGCGTCGAAGCAGGCCACCGTGATCGGCGCGATCGGGGAGTCCACGCCGCCCGTGACCATGGCGTCCACCGTCCCCTCGCGGATGAGCTCGCAGGCGTACCCGATGGAGTCGATCCCCGAGGTGCACCCGGCCGAGACTATGTTCACGGGCCCCTCCGCTCCGGCGAGCCAGGCCACTTCGGCGGCCAGGGAGCTGGGCACGAAGTAGTCGTACAGCTCGGGCGAACCCCGGCCGGGATCCACGACCCAGTGCGCTCCGCCCGCACTGAGCGCGACATACTCCGACTCCAGCTTCTGGGTGCAGCCGACGGCGGTGCCCACACACACCCCGACCCGGTGCGCGGAGGCCTCCTCGATCCGCAACCCGCTGTCGGCGAGCGCCTCCTGACCGGCGACCAGCGCGAACTGCCCGGTCCGGTCGAGACGCCGGGCCTGCTCCTCGGAAAGCCCCGCCGCCACCGGATCGAAGTCGCACTCGGCGGCGACACGGGAGCGGAAGGGCGTGGCGTCGAACGTGCTGATGGCGCGGGTGGCGGTCGTTCCGGACAGCAGGAGCTCCCAGAACGGCTTGGTCCCGGTGGCGCCGGGAGCCACCACGCCGATCCCCGTGATGACGACCCGCCGGTTCACCTCGCCCGCCCTCCGGGCCCGCTCGGGGCCGGGACGCCCGGCGCGACCCGGACCTGGCGGTGCCGGTACAGGGCCGGTTCGCTGGTGCTCAGGGCCCGGAGAGCGGCCGCGTGGGCGGGGAACTCCGGGTGCGCCACGGCGGCGCGGAAGGAGGCTTCGTCGTCCCAGACCGCGATGTTCACGTACTGCGGGCGGGCGTCCGCCGGGCCGCGACCGGTGTCCGCCGGCACCAGCAGGGTGTGCCGGCGGAAACCGGGCCGGCGGCACAGGAACTCGGCCGTTTCGGCGAACGCCGCCTCGAAGTCCTCGGCGGATCCGCTCAGGGTGAATCGGTTGACGAACGTCACCGTTCCGGAGTCGGCGTCGTTCGGTTCTGGCAGAGGCATTGCTGCTCCACGGGTCCGTTGGTCCAGGTGTGTGGGAGGGGCGTCGGTGAGACGGTGCGGCCGAGTCCGCATATGTGCGTCACGCCGGACTCCGAGCCTCTGCGGCGCCGCTCGACCCCCTCTGGAAGCCGGGTCGTCAAGCGCGGCTCGAGCGTGAGGTGCGAGGTTGGCCCTCCGTCGAAGGGAGGACCATGTCCGACGCAGCCGACCGGGTCGCACTCGTCACCGGGGGAACCAGCGGCATCGGTCTCGCGGTGGCGCGCAAGCTTGCCCGGGACGGGACCCGGGTGTTCCTGTGCGCTCGCCACGAGAGCGCCGTCACCGGCACCGTGAAGGAACTACAGGCATCGGGACTGGAGGTGGATGGCGCGCCGTGCGATGTGCGGAGCACCGCCGACGTCGACCGGCTGGTTCGCACGGCACGCGACCGCTTCGGGCCGATCGACATCGTCGTCAACAACGCGGGCCGCGGCGGTGGTGGTGTGACCGCCGAGATCCCCGACGACCTCTGGCTGAACGTCGTCGACACCAACCTCAACGGGGCCTTCCGGGTCACCCGCGCCGTCCTGGCCGACGGCGGCATGCCGGAGCACGGCTGGGGCCGGATCATCAACATCGCCTCCACGGGCGGCAAGCAGGGAGTGGCCCTCGGCGCCCCCTACTCCGCCTCCAAGAGCGGCCTGATCGGCTTCACGAAGGCCGTCGCGCTGGAGCTGGCCAGGACGGGCATAACCGTCAACGCCGTCTGCCCCGGGTACGTCGAGACGCCCATGGCACAGGGCGTCCGGCAGCGCTACGCCGCTTTCTGGGACGTCACCGAGGACGATGTCCTGGAGAAGTTCCGGGCGAAGATCCCCCTCGGACGCTACTCGACACCCGAGGAGGTGGCCGGGATCGTCCACTACCTGGCCTCCGACAGCGCCGACTCGATCACGGCCCAGGCCATCAACGTCTGTGGTGGCCTCGGTGGTTACTGACCATCCGCGACACGAACTCAGGAGGGCAGATGCCCGAGTCACCGCTTCAGCAGACCGAGCATGAGATCCACACCTCCGCCGCTCCGGACGCCGTGTTCGCCGTGCTTGCCGACGCTCGGGCCTGGCCCGTCGTGTTCCCGCCCAGCGTCCACGTCGAACAGGTCGAGCGCACCGGCCCCACCGAGCGCATACGCATCTGGGCCACCGCCAACTGCTCGCTGCGCACCTGGACATCGCGGCGCGAGTTCGACGAGGGGGCGCGGCGCATCCGTTTCCGGCAGGAGGTGTCCGCCCACCCCGTCGCCGCGATGGGCGGCGAATGGATCGTCGAGGAAGCCGGCGACGGCGGCACCCGGGTGCGGCTCACGCACGACTTCCGGACCGTGGACGACGACCCGGAGACGATCGGCTGGCTCCACCGGGCTGTGGACCGCAACAGCGAAGCGGAACTGGCGTCCCTGCGCACCGCGCTGGAACGGCCCGACGGCACCGAGCCGACGACCTTCGAGGACACCGTCGTCGTCCGCGGCCGTGCCGAGGACGTCTACGACTTCCTCCGCCGCAGCGACCTCTGGGAAAAGCGGCTCTCCCACGTCGCGCGGATCGCGGTCAAGGAGGAGGAACCGGGGCTCCAGCACATGGAGATGGACACCCTCACCGCGGACGGCTCGGTGCACACCACCGCGTCGGTGCGGGTGTGCTTCCCCGAACGGCGTGTCATCGTCTACAAGCAGCTGCGTACGCCGCCGCTGCTCACGCTCCATCTCGGCCGCTGGTCGGTCCGTCCCGCCGACGACGGGGACGGGATCGCCGTCACCTCGGCCCACACTGTGTCCGTGGCCCGCTCGGCGATCCCCGGCGTCCTCGGTGCGGGGGCGACCGAGACAGACGCCGTGGACTTCGTCCGCGGGGCCCTGGGCCGCAACAGCCTGCTGACCCTGGAAGCGGCCAGGCAGTACGCCGAGTCCAGCGCCTGAGACGAGCGTCCCGAGCCGGCACGGGCCCTGCCCCGATTCCTCGGGGCAGGGCCCGCCGCGTTTCGGGCCGGTGTTCAGGGCGGTTCGCCCCCCGGCGAGCTCGGGCAGGGCGCCCTGCCCGAGCTCCGGGCCGGTGAGCCTCACGTCACCGAGAGGCCCCCGTCCACGGCCAGGACGGCACCGCTGGTGTAGGCGGCTTCGGGATCGGCGAGCCGCACCACCCACCACGCGACGTCCTCGGGTCGGCCCACGCGCCCGAGCGGGACGCGCGGCCCCATGGCCTCCAGGAAGTCGTCGTACGCCTCCTGGGACATCCCGGCCCGGACCCCCGCGCCGGTCTCGACCACCCCCGGGGCGACACCGGCCACGCGGATGCCGCGGGGACCGAGTTCCACGGCCCAGGACCGGGTCAGCAGGTCCAGGCCCGCCTTGGCCGCCCCGTACACCGCGTTCCCCGGCCAGGCCCGCCGGCCGAGCGCGCCCGCCGAACCGATGTTCACCACCAGACCTGAAGCGGCCTCCAGCGGGCCGAGCAGCGCCTGGGTGAGCAGCACGGGGGCCACGAGGTTCGTGGCCACCTGCGCCTCCACTGCGGTCCGGTCCAGCTCGCCCAGGTGTCCGAAGGCGGCCGTGGAGGCATTGTTCACGAGCACGTCGACCACGCCGCCGAGCCGCTCGCGCACCGCCCGGGCGACCGCCTCCGGCGCCCCGGCGTCGGTGATGTCCACGGCCAGCGTGTGCGCGTCCTTGTGCCCGCCCGCCGTTTCTGCCAGCGGACCGGGAGTCCTGCCCACGACGAGGACACGTTCGCCCCGGGCAGCGAAGGCGCGCGCGACGGCTCGTCCGATGCCGGAGCCGCCGCCGGTCACGATCACGGATCGCTGTGTGTTCTCCATACGGCGAGGCTAGGCACCGCTGGTGGAAGGCGACTTGAGCACCGGGCGCCGCTCCGTCCCGCCGGCCCGGTGCTCGGCGGTCAGCCGCTCCAGCACGGGCACGATGTCGTTCGGGCTCGGCGTTCCGACGATCTCGGCGCGCACCCGGCGCGCCCCGGTGGCGTAGGAAGGATCGTCGAGCAGGGCGAGCACGCGCTCGCGCAGCAGCTCCGGCGAAACGTCCCCGGCGTCCACGTAACCGCCCGCACCGCTGCGGGCCAGGCTGTGCGCCTTCTCCATGGCGTCCCACATCATGTCGGGCACGACCAGCTGCGGTATCGCGTGCACCAGGGCCGTCATGAACGTGCCGGAACCACCGTGATGGATAATGCCCGAGCAGGACGGCAGCAGGGCGTTCAGCGGGACGAAGTCCACGGCCCGCACGTTCGCCGGCAGGGTGCCGAGTTGCTCGCGCAGCTCCCGCGGCAGGGTGGCGACGACCTCCACGTCCAGGCCGTCCACGGCCGCGAGGATGTCGGAGGCGGCGACCGTGCCGGCACCCGTCGCCTCGCCGAGCGACACGCCGAGGGTCAGGCATAGGCGCCGCGGGTGGCGGGGCGGCTCACGCAGCCAGTCCGGGAGCAGGGAGGGCCCGTTGTACGGCACGTAGCGCACCGGCACCCAGGGCAGGTCCAGGGGGATGCGCATCGACGGCGGTGTGGGGTCGATCGTCCACTGCCCGAGGACCAGTTCCTCGCTCATGTCCCCGGCGCCGCCGCCGCACCGCTCCAGCGTCCAGGTGAGCCACTCGGCCAGCGGGTCGTCGCGCAGCTCGGGCGGCTGCCGGTCCAGCAGGGCACGGAACGCCGTCCTGTTCCGGCCCATCTGGTCCGGGCCGAACAGCAGCCGGGCGTGCGCCGCCCCGCTGAGCCGGGCGGCCACCGGACCGGCCAGGGTCAGCGGATCCCAGACCACGAGGTCCGGCCGCCAGTCAAGGGCGAGGCCGACGAGGTCGTCGACCATGGGCTCGGGGCACACGTTCTGGAAGACCAAGGCGGTCATCGCGGTGAACATGCCGAGCGCGTGGTCCGACGGAAAGGGGTCGTAGCGGGTGTTGCTCATGGCGAGACCGCCGAGGTTGCGGTCGCCCTCGAAGCCGGCGTTGGCCTCCCGGGTCTCCTCCTCGATGTTGAGGTCCTCGCCGATCCGTACGGCGGTGAGACCGGCCCGGACGATGTCGTCGAGGACGTCGGGCTGGCTGGCCACGAGCACTTCGTGCCCAGCGGTCCTCAGTGCCGACGCCAGGGTGACCTGGGCGTAGACATGGGACCGCGCGGCCATGGTCGCGAACAGGACGCGCACGGGGAACTCACCTCCGGGACGGGGCGGACGGCACGGCCGAGCGGGTGACGGGCGAGCCCACGGACAGGCTGTGGAGACAGGCGACCAGGGTGCGCGCCTGGACGTTGACGTAGTGGGAGTGACGCAGCAGCCTGACCAGTTGGTGGAGCGTCAGCCAGCGGTAGTCGCCACCGTCCGGGATGTCGTGGTCGGCTTCGACGATCACGTAGGTGTTCACCGCGTGGTAGAAGCGCCCTCCTTCCTCCGCGAGGGCGGTCGCAAAGCGCACGCGCTCGGGCGGGGCCTCCAGCACGGCGTCGAGGTAGCGGGGCCTGGCCTCCGGGGGCAGGGCGTGCAGACTGCCCGGGGTGCACTGCACGGTGGGCGCGATCTCCACGACGTCGACATAGCCGGGCTCCACGCGCGCGTGCGCCAGGACGTGCAGGACCCCGTCGATCCGGCGGACCAGGAAGGCCGCGACCCCTTGGTCCTTGGGCTCGATCATCGGCTGGCACCAGCCGGGCACCTCCCGTGAGGCGGCCGTCACGTCGACGGCCGTCACTTCCAGGAAGCGTCCGCTCTCATGGGCGATCACGCCGTCCCGCTCGTACCACTGCGGCAGCGCGTTCAGCGCGGCCGGGCGGGTGATCACGTCGGTGCGGCTGCGCAGGTCGGCGATCCAGCTGACGATGCCCACGGTGCTGTGCAGGCTGCCCTCGGCTGCCGTGCACGACCGCACGACGGAGCGGTGGAAACCGGCGTCCACCCGGCCCGCGCCGCCGTCGGGACGACCGGGGACCACGGGATGGGCGCCGCCGGGGCCGTCGGCTCCGGCCGGTTCCGCGTCGGCCAGCGGGTGCGGCCCCTCGCTCGCGAACGGCAGGCAGGCCAGTACCGTTCTCGCGTCCATGTTCACGAGGTTCTCGACCCCCAGCAAACGGTGCAGCTGACCCAGCGTCAGCCAGTGGAAGTCCTCGTGCGGCGGGACCTCGCCGGACACCCGGACGATCATGTTGCGGTTGCGCTTGCGGTAGAACCAGGACCCCTGTTCGGACTGGAGCACGTCGGCGACCACCTGCCGTTCGGCGGTGTCGCGGAAGTGTTCCAGATACGGGATGGCCTTGCCGCCGTGCACGCGCGTGTAGTTGCTGCGAGTGGCCTGGACCGTCGGCGAGAGCTGTAGCCCGCCCGGGTTGCCGGGCTCGAACTTGGCCTGGACGAGGCAGTGCAGGACCCCCTGGCACTCCTTCACCAGGAAGCCGAGGATGCCCACCTCGGGCTGGTTCAGGATCGGCTGGGACCAGCGCGGCACGGGAGCGCCCGGGATGTGCACGTCCAGTCCCTCGACGCTGAAGAACCTGCCCGTGTGATGGGAGACGGTCCCGCTGACCGGGTGGCGGTTCCACCCCTTGAGGGCGTCCAGCGGAATCCGCTCGGTGCGGTGCACGACCTGTGCGGAGCGGTCGGCGTACCACGCCCAGAAACGGTCCATGCCGCCGCCCAGGCCGTCCCGGGCGAGGACGGACCGGGCGATCTGGGCGGTCATCGCGGCGCCGCTGTGCCGGCGCACCGAGAGGGCCGGGAGAGCACGCATGGTCAGTCCAGCCCGTCCCGGGTGACGGTGCGGTGTTTGACGCGCCACTCGCCCGCCTCCCGCACCAGGATGTCCGTGCACCCGGTGCTGCGGCGCAGCACCGGGTCGCCGTCGCGCGGCGTCTCCAGCACCACCGCGTAGCTGCGGGCCGTGACCTCGTCGGGCTTTCCGTCGACGGTCAGCATGCCGATCCAGTGTCGGCGGGCGATCCCTTCGGCGGCGAACCGGTCCGTGGTCCGCCGTGCCGCCCGCGCGATGTCCGCGGCCCCGCGGACGGCCTCGCGGCCCACCTCGAAGACGCCGTCGTGCGCGAACGTGCGTGCCCAGTCCTCGGCCCTGCCGTCGTCCAAGAGCTGCATCTGCCGGGCGTAGAACCGCTGTACCTGGAGGTAGATGCCGGGGTCCGCCGAATCCGCCGACTCGGTCGTCGGCACGTCGTCAGCCGGGAGCGCGTCCATGGTTGTCCCTTGGGTCGTGTGATGGCCTCGGGTGGCCCGGTCCCGGCCCGGCCGCGTGCGCCCGCCGGTCGGCGCCGTGCCCAACCTGTTCCGCGCGACTCGAGGCAGGGCGGACAACCGCCGGTCCACCGCCGCTCCAGTACGACTGGACCTGCGGAACCGAGGGTGGTCGCCGCGGTCCCGATCGGGCCGTACACGTCGTGCAGCAACCGGTACGGAGGAGCAGGGATGGCTGAGCTCAGCCTGGCGGAACTGCGGGAGATCATGCGGCAGAGCATGGGGGAGGACGAGGCCCCCGACCTGGCGGACGCGGACGCCGTGACCTTCGAGGACCTCGGGTACGACTCCCTGGCCGTCCTGGAAACGGTCAACCGCATCGAGCGGACCTACGGGGTGAAACTGCCCGAGGAGGAACTGGCGGAGATCAGGACGCCGCACGGCATGCTGGTCTTCGTCAACGAGAGGCTGCGGGCGGCGGTATGACGCCCTCCGCCCCGCACCACGGGACACCGGACGGCGGCCTGTCGAGCCGGACGGTGCTGGTCACCGGGGCCACGTCCGGCATCGGCCGGGCGGCGGCCCTCGCGGTCGCCCGGCAGGGGGCCCACGTCGTGCTCGTCGGCCGGGATCCCGAGCGACTGAAGACCGTCACGAACGAGGTGGCCCGGACCGCCGGCCCGGCCCCGGACGCCTTCCGCGCGGACTTCGCCGAGCTGCGCCAGGTACGCGACCTGGGAGAGCGGCTGCGGGACCGGTACCCGCGCGTCGACGTCATGGCCAGCAACGCCGGCGGCATGTTCTGGTCGCGCACCACGACCCCGGACGGCTTCGAGGCCACGGTCCAGGTCAACCATCTCGCGGGCTTCCTGCTGGCACGGCTGCTGCGGGAGCGGCTCGCGGGCGGGCGGCTGATCCTCACCTCGTCCGACGCGTACACCCAGGGCCGGATCGACCCGGACGACCTCAACGGCGACCGTCACCGCTACAGCGCGGGCCAGGCGTACGGCACGTCCAAACAGGCCAACATCATGACCGCGGCGGAGGCCGCCAGGCGCTGGCCGGACGTGCTGGCGGTCAGCTATCACCCCGGCCAGGTCCGCACCCGCATCGGACGGGGCACGGTCGCCTCGTCCTACTTCCGGTTCAACCCCTTCCTGCGCTCCTCGGCGAAGGGCGCCGACACCCTCGTGTGGCTGGCGGGCGCGCCGGCAGGGGAGTTGACCCCGGGCGGCTACTACGCCGACCGGCGGCTGTCCCCGGTGAGCGGCCCGACCGCCGACGCCGGCCTCGCAGCGAAGCTCTGGGAGGCCGGCGCGGCCGCCGTCGGCGACACCGCGCGGTGACGGCGGCCGTCCGCCGCGCCGCGCCCGCAGGTCCGTCTCATCCGCGAGCGCAGACGCTCGTGTGCCGATCCATCGAAAGGAACGATCCGTGACCAGGTTCGCGCCCGGCGCTCCCGCATGGTTCGACCTCGGGTCGCCCGATGTCGCCGCCTCGGCCGACTTCTACACCGGCCTGCTCGGCTGGACCGCCACCGTGGTCAGCGACCCGGGCGCCGGGGGATACACGACGTTCAGCTCCGACGGGAAGCTGGTCGCCGCGGTCGCCCGCCACCAGATCGACACCCCGTACCACCGGCCGTACGGGCCCGGGAACGACCAGCACGGCATGCCGGCGATCTGGACCGTGTACTTCGCCACCGACGACGCCGACGCACTGACCAAGCGGGTCGAGACGGCGGGCGGCGAGGTCATCATGACCCCGATGGACGTCCTGGGCCTCGGCCGGATGGCGGTCTTCGCCGACCCCGCCGGTGCCGCGTTCGCGGTCTGGCGCAAGGGGGTCATGGAGGGCGCGGAGGTGACCGGCGTGCCCGGCTCGGTCGGCTGGGTCGAGCTGGTGACCGACGGCATCGGCACCGCCCGGGACTTCTACCCGGCGACCCTCGGACTGGCTCCGGCCGAAACCGGCCTGGAGGGCGTGACCGACCCGGTCTGGCACATCGGTGACACACCGGTCGCCGGCACCCGGGAGCTGGGCGTCACCGGCGCGGTACGGCCGCACTGGGCCGTGCTGTTCGCCGTGCGCGACTGTGACGCGACGGCCCGGCGCGCCGTGGAACTCGGCGGCTCCGTCGAGAACGAGCCCGCCGACACGCCCAGGGGACGGCGTGCGGACCTGCTCGACCCGCACGGGGCCGGTTTCTCGGTGGTCGAACTGCGGGAGGCGTACCCCGCAGCGGCGGGCGGTGCGTCGTGAGCGGCGAGGCGCCCCGGGTGGCCGCCGACCCGTTCGCGTGTCCCATGATGACCATGCAGCGCAAGCCCGAGGTGCACGACGCCTTCCGGGAGGCGGGCCCGGTCGTCGAGGTGAACGCCCCCGCGGGCGGACCCGCCTGGGTCGTCACCGATGACGCCCTCGCCCGAGAGGTGCTGGCCGATCCCCGGTTCGTGAAGGATCCCGACCTCGCCCCAGCCGCCTGGCGGGGGGTGGACGACGGTCTCGACAGCCCCGTCCCGGAGCTGCGTCCGCTCACCCTCATCGCGGTGGACGGCGAGGCCCACCGGCGCCTGCGCCGCATCCACGCACCCGCGTTCAACCCGCGCCGGCTGGCCGAGTGGACGGACCGCATCGCCGCGATCGCCGACCGGCTGCTCACCGAACTCGCCGACGACTCCGCCAGGTCGGGCAAACCCGCCGAGCTGATCGGCGGCTTCGCGTACCACTTCCCGCTGTTGGTCATCTGCGAGCTGCTCGGCGTGCCGGTCACCGACCCGGCGATGGCGCGCGAGGCCGTCAGCGTCCTCAAGGTACTCGGCCTCGGCGGCGCGCAGAGCGGCGGGGGCGACGGCGATGACCCGGCCGGGGGCGTGCCGGACACCTCGGCCCTGGAGAGCCTGCTCCTCGAAGCCGTGCACTCAGCTCGGCGGAACGACACCCGGACCATGACCCGCGTGCTGTACGAACGCGCGCAGGCCGAGTTCGACTCGGTCTCCGACGACCAGCTCGTCTACATGATCACCGGGCTCGTCTTCGCGGGCCACGACACCACCGGCTCCTTCCTGGGCTTCCTGCTCGCGGAGGTCCTGACGGGCCGCCTCGCGGCGGACGCCGACGACGACGCCGTCTCCCGGTTCGTGGAGGAGGCGTTGCGCTACCACCCGCCGGTGCCCTACACGTTGTGGCGGTTCGCCGCCACGGAGGTGACCATCGGCGGCGTCCGGCTGCCCCGCGGAGCGCCGGTGCTCGTGGACATCGAGGGCACCAACACCGACGGCCGCCATCACGACGAGCCGCACACCTTCCACCCGGACCGTCCCTCGCGGCGGCGGCTCACCTTCGGCGACGGCCCGCACTACTGCATCGGGGAGCAGTTGGCCCAGCTGGAGTCGCGCACGATGATCGGCGTGCTGCGCAGCAGGTTTCCCGCGGCCCGACTGGCCGTGCCCTACGCCGAGTTGCGGTGGAGCCGGAAGGGGGCCCAGACGGCCCGGCTCACCGAACTGCCTGCCTGGCTGCGCTGATCCGCCGGCCACCACGGCACGGCACGGCACCGCCCACCGCGCACGGCGCGGTGGGCGGTGCCGTGCCGTGTACCGGTGCGGACAGCATCCCCGGCGCACCACTGTGACTTTCTCACATCAAGATGTGACGAATTAATTCCAGCAAGTGCCGCACACACTTTCATGACGGGCATTCACTTGCGAGGATGGAGCGAACAAACGGGGCCGCCGAGAACATCCTTCGGCCGCCGGAAATATGCCACCTGCTGACGCGATCGGAACGCCACAGAGGGAGCACCGGCAATGCAGATCAATATGTTGGGCCCGCTTGTCGCACACCACAATGGCACGTCGGTGACCCCGATAGCCCGAAAACCGCGACAAGTACTCTCACTGCTCGCACTCCAGGCGGGAACCGTGGTGCCTGTGCCCGCGCTGATGGAGGAGCTCTGGGGGACCCAGCCCCCGGCGAGCGCGCTGACCACCCTTCAGACCTACATCCTCCAGGTGCGCAGGGGCATCACCGTGGCCCTCGGCGCGAGCCACAACGGACCCGCCAAGGACGTGCTGCGCACCTGCTACGGCGGCTACCTGCTCGACGTGGACCCCACCCACACCGACGTGCACGCCTTCGAGCGTCTCGCCGAGGAGGGCAAGCGGGCGTGCGAGCGCGGGGAGCTCGATCTGGCGTCCGCACGCTTTCGCCAGGCCCTCGGCCTGTGGCGCGGTGACGCGCTCGTGGACGTGCACACCGGCATGAGGATCGGTATGGAGGTGGCGCGCCTGGAGGAGGGCCGGCTCGGCGCCCTGGAGGCCCGCGTGGAGACCGACCTCAGGCTGGGCCGGCACGCGAGCCTGCTGCCCGAGCTGTCGGCGCTCACCGCGCGCCATCCCATGCACGAGAACCTGTGGGCCCAGTTCATGATCGCCCTGCACCGCTCGGGCCGCACGAGCCAGGCCCTCGAATCCTTCATCAAACTCCGCAAGACACTGGTGAATGAGCTGGGGGTGGAACCGTCCGCCCGTCTCCAGCACCTCCAGCACGCGATTCTGCGGGCCGATCCCGGCATCGATCGGAACGGTCCGGAAGTCCCGGCAGCCGCGTCCGTCGCGCTTGCCTGACCGCGCCCCGACAAGGAGTCACGTGTCCACCCACGTCTGGCAATACCTCAATGAATACCGGAAGGAACGCGCCGACATTCTCGACGCGGTGGAAACGGTATTCGAGTCCGGGCAACTCATTCTCGGGAGAAGCGTCCGCTCTTTCGAGGAGGAGTTCGCCGCCTATCACGGACTGCCGCACTGCACCGGCGTCGACAACGGCACCAACGCGCTGGTACTCGGCCTGCGGGCGCTCGGCATCGGCCCGGGAGACGAGGTCGTGACGGTCTCCAACACCGCGGCCCCCACCGTGATCGCCATCGACGCCGTGGGCGCCACGCCCGTCTTCGTCGACGTGCACGAGGACAACCACCTCATGGACACCGGTCGGCTCCGGTCGGTGATCGGCCCGCGCACCCGGTGCCTGTTGCCCGTCCACCTCTACGGACAGAGCGTGGACATGACTCCCGTGCTCGAACTCGCCGCCGAGTACGACCTGAAGGTGCTGGAGGACTGCGCCCAGGCCCATGGCGCCCGCCGCCACGGACGGCTGGTCGGCACTCTCGGCCACGCGGCGGCCTTCTCCTTCTACCCGACCAAGGTCCTCGGTGCCTACGGCGACGGCGGCGCCGTCGTCACGCCCGACGCGGAAGTCGACCGGTGCCTGCGGCGGTTGCGCTACTACGGCATGGACGAGCGCTACTACGTCGTGCGCACCCCCGGGCACAACAGCAGGCTCGACGAGGTACAGGCCGAGATCCTTCGCCGGAAACTGCGCCGCCTCGACGACTACGCCAAGGGCCGCCGGGCCGTCGCCTGCCGCTACGAGGAGGGACTCGGCGACCTCGACGGCCTGGTGCTGCCCAGAACCGCAGAGGGCAACGACCACGTCCACTACGTGTACGTGGTGCGCCACCCCGAACGGGACCGCATCATGGAGGCGCTCACCGCCTACGACATCCATCTGAACATCAGCTACCCGTGGCCGGTCCACACGATGAGCGGATTCGCCCACCTCGGCTACGGCCCCGGCGATCTGCCGGTGACCGAGCGGCTGGCCGACCAGATCTTCTCCCTGCCGATGTATCCCTCCCTGCGCGCCGACGAGCAGGAGAAGGTGATCGACGCGGTCCGGGAGGTCGTCGGAAGCCTGTGAGCTCAGGCCGGGGCGCCGTGATCGGTCCGCCACATGCTGTGGACCGAGTCCCGCAGACCGATGCGCGGCGCCCAGGGCAGTAACCGCCGGGCCCGCCCGATGTCCAGCCGGGTCCAGTCGCCGCCCTTGCTCCGCACCGGAGTGGCCCGGCGCTCGACCCGGTCCTCCGGGAAGGCGGCGGCCTCCAGCAGCCAGCCGACCAGGTCACCGATCGGCACCGCCTCGCCGCGCCCGATGTTGACGACCAGCCCGCCCGCCGCCGGAGCCCGCCCGGCCCGCACCACCGCCTGTGCGACGTCCCGCACGTCGACGAAGTCCCGCCGGGCGTCGGCGACGCTCAACTCCAGCCGCCCGCCGTCCGCGAGGGCGGTGCTGATACGCGCCATCAGGTCGGCCAGGAAGCTCTCCCGCGGCGGGTGCGGGCCCGACATGTTCGCCGCCCGCAGCACCACCGCGTCCAGCACACCGGTCCGCGCGGCGGCCAGGACGGCCGACGAGGTCTCCAGCTTGATGCGCGCGTACGGCGTGACCGGCTCCGGCATCAGGTCCTCGCGCAGCAACGTGCCCGCCGGGACCGGACCGTACTCGTGCACCGAACCCAGATGGACCAGCCGCGGCCGGTACGTGAGCAGCGCGAGGGCCTCCACCAGGCGCCGCACCAGCCGCAGATGCGAGTACGTCATCTCCTCCTCGGTGTCGCCCCAGCCGCCCGCCGCGTTGACCACGACGTCCGCCGGGGGATCACCCAGCACCGCGGCGGTCCGCCCGGGCGCGGCGGCTGTGAGGTCCAGCGCCGTGAACCCGCACCTGTCGAGATGCGGCGCCGGGCGACGGGCCACGCCGTGCACGTCCCACCCCTGCGCCGCGTACGCCGCACACACCTGCCGGCCGACGCTGCCCGTCGCCCCCAGAACCACGACCCGCATGCCCGCCTCACCCGTCCCCAGACGTCCCGGCTTTCGGCCACAGCTCCGACTCGACCGCCCGGCACGCGGCGTACTCCGGAAGCGTCCCGGCGGCCCGGGCCTGCTCCAGCGTCGGTGCCGCCCGGTCCCGGCCGGACAGCAGCGCCTCCAGATCGCCCGGCACGGGCAGCCCGAGCGCCGGGTCCAGCGCCGACACGGCGAGCTCGTTCGCCCGCACGTACTCCCCGGACAGCATGTACGACATGACGGTGTCGTCCTCCAGGGCCAGGAAGGCGTGCCCTGCCCCGACCGGGAAGTACACCGCCCGGAATTCCCGGGGGGCCAGCTCGACGGCGTCCCACCGGCCGTACGTCGGGGAACCGACCCGCACGTCGACGACGATGTCCAGCGACCTGCCGCGGGCGCAGTACACGTACTTGGCCGAGCCGGGCGGTGTCACGGTGTAGTGCACGCCCCGCACCACCCCACGCCGGGACCGGCTGTGGTTCGACTGCCGCACCGGAAAGAGCGGGTGGCCGACCGCGGCCGTGAACGCCTCCTCCCGGAACGGTGAGACGAACAACCCCCGCTCGTCCGGAAACACCTCCGGCTCGAACGTGAACGCCCCCTGCACCGCCAGTTCCCGCGCCTTCATCGATGTCCTCCGGCTTCAGGGGTCCCGGTCTCGCGTTGCCCGGTCCCGCGTTGCCCGGTACTGATCGGCCCGGTGCTCATCGGCCCAGTGCCACTTCGCTCAGGTAGTCGACGCCGTCCGTGAAGTTGTAGGGGTGCATGAACCCGCCCGCCCGGACATCGCGGTACAGGCGCGCCAGGGGATGGGAGTTGCTGTATCCGGCCCCGCCCACGAGCATCAGACAGTCGTCCACCACACCCACGGCGTGCCGGTTGACCAGCAACTTGGCGTACTGGAAGGGCGTCATCATCGCGCGGCCGCGGGCGGCGAGGTCGCCGCTGAGGTCGTCGGCGAGCCGGTCGGCGGTGGTCAGCGCGCTCGCCACCGCGGTGTGCAGCGCGAACAGCCGGGCGTCGATCTCGGCCATCGTGGTCCGTACCCCGGCCGGCGGCGCGCCGCCGCGCCTGAGCAGTTCCACGACGGCGATCCTGCGGGCGGCCTCGGCGATGCCGACGTAGATGCCCAGCATGGCGATCGAGCTGACCGTCTGCCCGGCGAGCGCCGCGTCGTCGCGGACGCCCGGCTCGCCGCGCGGCAGGACCCGGCTCCGGTCCACGGGACAGCCGTCGAAGACGATGTCCACGCTGCCCGAGGACCGCATCCCCATCCCGTCCCAGTTGTCCAGCACGGTCAGGCCCGGGCTCGTGCGCGCGATCACCGGCGCGGCCAGCCGGACGGGGGCGCCCGCCTCCTCCAGCCGGGCCGACACCACGTAGTGGGTGGCGATCCCGGCCATGCTGACCAGCGTCTTGCGGCCGTTCAGCCGGTAGGAGCCGTCCGCGGCGCGGGTGAGCACGGTGGTGCCGCGCACGTCCTTCACCGCTCCGCAGACCACGGCCTCACCCGAACCCATGTGCCGGAGCAGGTCCTCGGCGAGCGGCCGCGTCGACGGTGTCCCGTGCCGCCACTCGAAGTCCAGGGTCAGGCCCCGGCTGAACTGCATGTGCAGGGCCAGCGCCACGCCCGCGTCCCGGCCGGCGATCCGGGCCAGGGCCAGCGCGACGTCGTGCAGCGAGCGGACGCCGAGCCCTCCGAGGTCCTCCGGGACGGTGGCGCCCAGCGCTCCCTCCTTGCGCATCCGGTCGAATAGGTGGACGGGCAGAGTGGCCTCGCGGTCGTTCTCCCGGCTCTCCGCCTCCAGGGTCGGCAGATACCGCTCCAGGAGGTCGAGCAGCCGTCGCCCGGCCGGGGTCTTGGGTTCGCACAGGCCGTTGTCGGCCAGGACGCCGGGGTGTTCGTGCACAGATGCCTCTTTCATGACTCCTCGTAAGGATGGGAGACAACTCCTGGGGAGCAGGCTGCCGACCGTCGTTCGAGCGTCACTGGAGCGAAGGTTCCGGGCACGTGGTCCACCGGCGTTCCGCCGCCGTTCCAGGGCCTGCCGGTGTGCTGTGGTGGCCCGAGAGGAGTGGAGGCGACGAGCATGCGGATCATCGACATCTCGAGCGCGGTGGACGTGTCGGGATGGGAACCGGACGAAGTGCGGCACGAGGTGCTCAGCCCCCGGGACGGCGCCGTCCACATGAGCGAGGAGATGCGGCGTCACTTCGGCGTGGGGTTCGACCCCGACGAGTTGCCCGACGGCGAGTTCCTGTCGCTCGACAGGCTCACGCTCACGTCCCACACCGGCACGCACATAGACGCGCCCTCTCACTACGGCTCGCGGGCGCACTACGGCGACGGCAGGCCGCGGAACATCGACGAGCTGCCGCTCGACTGGTTCTACGGCCCGGGGTTGCTGCTCGACCTCACCGGCTGCGAGGGGCCGACGGCCGGTGCCGGGGACCTGGAGAAGGAACTGGCCCGCATCGGCCGGGTGCCGGAGCCGGGCACCATCGTGCTGCTCCGCACCGGCGCCTCCGAGCGGGTCGGGACGGAACGGTACTTCACCGACTTCACCGGTCTGGACGGCCCCGCCGTGAACCTGCTGCTCGACCACGGCGTGCGGGTCATCGGCACCGACGCGTTCAGCCTGGACGCGCCGTTCGGCGCCATCATCCGCCGGTACCGGGAGACGGGTGACCGGTCGGTGCTCTGGCCGGCGCATGTCACCGGCCGGCACCGGGAGTACTGCCAGATCGAGCGGTTGGGAGATCTGGCCGCGCTGCCGCAGGGCGACGGCTTCCACGTCGCCTGCTTCCCGGTGAAGATCGCCGGCGCGGGCGCCGGCTGGACCCGCGCGGTCGCCTTCGTCGACGAATGAACGTCCCGAAACGTTCCGGGCGGTGGCCCCGGCTCGGCGGCCACCCAGCATCGAGAGGGATCATGGAGCCGAACGAATCGACATGTCGTATCTGCGGTGGCCGAGTACGGGAGTTCTTCGACTTCGGCCGCCAGCCGCTGTCCGACTACTTCCCGTCGGAGGAGGAGCTCGACAACGAGTTCTTCTTCCGGCTCGCGGTCGGGATGTGCGCCACGTGCACCATGGTCCAGCTGTTGGAGGAGGTGCCCCGGGATCGCATGTTCCGCTACGACTACCCGTACCATTCTTCCGGGTCCGAGCGGATGCGCGAGCACTTCGCGGCGACCGCCCGTCGGCTGATCGACACCGAGCTGACCGGGCAGGACCCGTTCTGCGTGGAGATCGGCAGCAACGACGGAGTGACGCTCCGCACGGTGCGCGACGCCGGTGTCCGGCACCTGGGTGTGGAGCCCTCCGGCGGTGTCGCGGACGTGTCCCGGGCCGAGGGCATCCAGGTGCGGACCGCGTTCTTCGAGGAGTCCACGGCCCGGGAGATCGTCGAGGAGCACGGCTGCGCGAACGTCATCTACGCGGCCAACACCGTCTGTCACATCCCCTACCTGGACTCCGTCTTCCGCGGCGTCGACGCCCTGCTCGCTCCCGACGGTGTGTTCGTCTTCGAGGACCCCTACCTCGGCGACATCGTCGAGAAGAACACCTTCGACCAGATCTACGACGAGCACTTCTACCTGTTCACCGCCCGCTCGGTGAGCCTCACCGCCCAGCGCTTCGGGTTCGAACTGGTCGACGTCGAGCGGCTCCCGGTGCACGGTGGGGAGGTTCGCTACACCATCGCCCGCGCGGGCCGACGGCAGCCGAGCCCCCGGGTCGGCGAACTCATCGCCCAGGAGAGCCGGCGCGGGCTCGCCGACCTGACGACGCTGGAGAAGTTCGGCGCCCAGGTCGGGCGGGTCTGCTGGGACCTGGTGGCCCGCCTGCGCGAGCTGCGCGACCTCGGCTTCTACGTCGTCGGGTACGGGGCGACCGCCAAGAGCGCCACGGTGCTCAACTACGCGGGAATCGGGCCCGATCTGCTGCCGTGCGTCTACGACACCACGCCGGCCAAGATCGGCCGGCGGCTCCCCGGGTCGCACATCCCCATCCGCTCCGCGGAGGAGTTCCGGGCCCCCTATCCCGACTACGCGCTGCTCTTCGCCTGGAACCACCTGGACGAAGTCCAGGAGCGGGAGGCGGAGTTCACGAAGCAGGGGGGGCGCTGGATCCTCTACGTCCCGGAGTTCCGGATCAGCTGATCCCGGGGGCGTCGTCCCCGGGCAGCCGGACGGAGAGGGCGTGCCGGAAGGCGTCGTTCGGATCCCAGCGCTCCTTGACCTGCTGGAGCGCGGCGTAGTTGTCCCGGAAGTACAGACGGTGCCAGGGCACGCCACTGCGGTTGAGGTCCGGCTCGGCCAGGTCGGCGTCGGCGTAGTTCACGAAGGTGCCCCCGTAGCCGCGGCCGGGGTCGGGCACTCCGTCGGCGTCGCCGAAGAACTCCTCGTAGGACGCCCGAACCCAGTCCAGGTGGAGAGCGTCCTCTCCCTCGTCGAACCAGAACACCGACCAGTAGGTCTTGAGCACCGCGTCCCGGTGGGCCATGGCTGTGTCCGCCGGGCCGGGCCGGTTCACCTCACCCCCGTGCGAGAGCAGATAGACCGTCGCGGCGGGGTTGTGGTAGCCGGAGGTGTCGGTGAGCCGCCGGTACACCATCCGGGCCTGCTGTTCGCTCCAGCCGGTGCGCAGGAAGGCCGCCTTGGACTTGAACCGGCCCTTGACCCCGGCGAACTCGTCCGGGACGAGGGTCGCCGCGAGCCATGGCAGCGTGGTCACCGAGATCTCCGGGCGGGCGCCGACGTTCCTCGACACCTCCGCGATGAACCGGTCGGTGAGCTCCTGCGCGTCGGGCCGCGTGGCGTCGACGGCCGTCTCCACCGTCAGGGGCCCGCCGCCGGTCCGGGGCAGGGCGAGGCTGTTGTCGAGCTGGGCGCCCGGATCGCCGGGGGCCGCGTGCCGCTCGTGCCAGGTGCCGAAGTTCCCCACGAGCGTGAGGAAGGCGGCCTCGTCGACGTGCTGCCAGTCCCAGCGCGCCGTCTTGCGCAGCACTGCGGCCGGCGGACTGGGCAGCAGCCGGCCCGGGTCCGCGGGCCGGGAGCCCTCGTCCGTGCCGGGGGAGCGGAACAGATAGCGCGTGACCAGACCGAAGCTGCCCCCGCCCCCACCGGTGTGCGCCCACCACAGGTCACGGTGCGGGTCCGACAGCTCCCTGGTGGCCCGCACCAGCCGGGCCCTCCCGGCGGAGTCCACCACCACGACCTCGACCCCGTGGAGATGGTCGACCGACAGCCCGTAGCGGCGGGACAGCGCTCCGCCCCCGCCGCCCGCCACATGGCCGCCGACCCCGACCTCGGGGCAGCGCCCGGCCGGGACGGTCACGCCCCACCCCAGGTACAGGCTTCGGTACATGGTTCCGAGGGTGGCCCCCGAGTCGACGGAGAACGCGTTCAGTTCCTCGTCGTGGTACACCGACCGCATCTCGGACACGTCGATCACCGTGGCGACGGCGGGGTCGTCCACGAGTGACTCGAAGCAGTGCCCCCCGCTGCGCACCGCCAGCCGGGTGCCGTCGCGCACGCTGTCCTGTACCGCCCGCACGGCTTGTTCCGCGGTGGCCACCACCCGGATCGTGTCGGGGTCGGGGCGGAAGCGGGCGTTGATGCCGCGGCCGGCCAGGTCGGGGTAGCGGGGATCGCGCCGGCCGACGACGGCCGACGGCCGGGCCTGCGTGTGCGGTGCCGAGGGAGCCTGCGGGTACCGGGCCACGGGAGACGCCCCTTCCAGGTGTCTGCGAACTGTCTCCGGAATCTGTCTCCGGGGACGGTAGATGTGCCGCTCACACCCCCTCAACGTCGCTCCAGCGTGGCGCGAGCGGCACTCCGGCACCCGTGTCAGTGGGCGTTCTTGTTGCGGTACAGACGCATGGTGAGCGGTGCGAAGACGGCCACCAGACCGGCGGAGACGCACAGGACCAGGCCCACGTCCCAGAAGCCGGCAGTGCCGTGCATGAGCTCGCGGGAGGCCGTCGCCGCGTGGCTCATCGGGTTGGCGTCGACGATGGCCTGCATCCATCCCGGCATCGTCTCCGGCATGACGAAGATGTTGCTCATGAAGAGCAGCGGATAGAGCACGATCATGCTGGTCCCCGAGACCCGCTCGGGCTCGCTGGCCACCACGCCCAGGGCGGCGAAGATCCAGCTCACGCTGAACCCGAAGACGATGAGCACCAGGATCGCGCCGACCACGCCGAGGAAGCCGCCGTCGGGGCGGAAGCCCAGCAGCAGGCCGAGGGACACCGTGGTCGCCAGGGCGACGACGTACCGGAGCACGTCACCGAGGAGACTGCCCGCGAGCGTCGCCGGCTGCCAGAAGGGGAGCGTCCGGAAACGGTCGAAGACGCCTTTGTGGATGTCCGTGTTGAGCGAGGTGCCGGTGTAGACCGTCATCATGACGACCGCCTGTACTGTCACACCCGGAAGGTAGAACTGCAGGTACTCCTCGGTGGAGTCCGCGAACGCCCCGCCGAACAGGTACGTGAACATCAGCAGGAAGATCAGCGGCATCAGGACGATGTCGATCAGCTGCACCGGGAAGTGTTTGAACGCCATCATCGCCCGCCACAGATGGGTCATGGTGGCGGACACCGCCGTCGCGCGGGCCGGGCGTTCACCTGCGGACAGCACCGTCCGCAGCCGGCCGCTCACAGCGGTCGTGGATTCCACGGTGCCGGGGGATGTGGTCATGCCGCCTTCTCCTCTTCCGCCGCTTCCCCGGTGCGCCGGTCCTCGGCCGGGTGGCCGGTCAGGGCCAGGAACACCTCGTCGAGACTGGACTGGCCGAGGGAGAAGCTGCGTACCTCGAGCGGCGTACGCGACAGCTCGGCCAGGGCCCGCATGCCCTGCCGGGGGTCGTCGATCCGCGCGGTCAGCGCCGTGGGGTCGGAGTCGCGGTGGACCGTGACTCCCAGTTCCGCGCTCAGCAGCCGTTCCGCCTCGGCGCGCGACCGGGCGTCGTGCAGGCGCAGCCGCAGGACGTTCGACCCCAGCGAGGACTTCAGCTCCCCGGTGGTTCCCTCCGCGATCACCCGGCCGTGGTCGATGACCGCGACGCGGTCGGCCAGTTGGTCCGCCTCGTCGAGATACTGCGTGGTCAGCAGCACCGTCGTGCCGGCGTCCACCAGAGCCCGGACGATGTCCCAGACCTGGTTCCGGCTGCGCGGGTCGAGACCTGTGGTCGGTTCGTCCAGGAAGAGCAGGTCGGGGGTGACGACGATGCTCGCGGCGATGTCGAGCCGCCGCCGCATACCACCGGAGTAGGTCTTCAGGAGCCGGTCGCGGGCGTCGCCGAGCCCGAAGCCGTTGATCAGTTCGGTGGCGCGCTCCCTGGCCCGGGCCCAGGAGTAGCCCTGGAGCCGGCCCATCATGACGAGGTTCTCCGTACCGGTCAGGCCCTCGTCGACGGAGGCGTACTGGCCGGTGACACTGATCCTGCGGCGGACCGTGTCGGGTTCGCTCGTCACGTCGTGACCGAAGACCCGGGCCTTACCGTCGTCCGGGCGCAGCAGCGTCGCCAGCATGCGGATGGTGGTGGACTTGCCGGAGCCGTTCGGCCCCAGGATCCCGTAGACGAGACCGGCCGGGACGTTGAGATCCAGGCCGTCCACCGCCCTCGTCCCGTTGAAGATCTTGACGAGGCCGGACGTTTCGATGGCCCATGTCGGTTGCGTGTTCACAGAACGCCCCCAGTGGTCACATGGAGCGGACAAAGCGTGCACTGTAATTGGTTTCGGTCACTCGACTTCACGTTGAGTACCGTAGCCCCCAATGAGGACACTTCATGGCCGCGATTGTCCCGCTCGCCGAGCCGTTTTCCGTTCGGCGCTCCACCGGGTCTCGTGACCGTTTCGAGTGGGGCGCCCGACGCTGGGTGTGCGGCCACGGACGCCGCGAACCCAGGAGGCTTGAGGTGACCTTGACGAAGCCGGATGTCGACGTCCTCGTGGTGGGCGGCGGTCTCGGAGGACTGTCCACCGCACTGTTCCTGGCCCGCCGGGGCGTGCGGGTCCTGTTGGCGGAGCGGCACGCCACCACCTCGCTCCTGCCCAAGGCGGCCGGCCAGAACCCGCGCACCATGGAGCTGTTCCGCTTCGGCGGCGTGGCCGACGACATCCTGGCCACGGACGACATCCGCGGTGCCCGGGGCGACTTCACGATCAAGGTCGTGGAGCGCGTGGGTGGCCGCGTCCTGCGCAGCTTCGCGGAGAGCTTCGAGGAACTGGTCGGTGCGACGGAGCAGTGCACACCCATGCCCTGGGCGCTCGCCCCCCAGGACCGAGTGGAGCCCGTCCTGCTGTCCCACGCCGTCAAGCATGGCGCGGACATCAGGTTCGCCACCGAGCTGACCTCCTTCCAGGCGGGCGACGACGGTGTCACCGCCCGTCTGCGCGACCTGAGCACGGGAGCGGAGAGCACCGTGGGTGCCCGCTACCTGGTCGCCGCCGACGGACCCCGTAGCGCGATCCGGGAGAGCCTGGGCATCACCCGGCACGGCCACGGCACCCTGGACCACTTCATGGGCGTCATCTTCGAGGCAGACCTCACCGCCGTCGTGCCGCCCGGCTCCACCGGCTGGTACTACCTGCAGCACCCGCACTTCACCGGTACGTTCGGCCCCACCGACCGGCCCGACCGGCACACCTTCTACGTCCGCTACGACCCCGAACGCGGCGAGACGCCGGATGACTACACACCGCAGCGCTGCACCGAGCTGATCCGGCTGGCCGTCGACGCACCCGGGCTCGTGCCGGACATCCTCGACATCCAGGCATGGGACATGGCGGCGTACATCGCCGACCGGTGGCGCGAAGGGCCGGTGCTGCTGGTCGGCGACGCCGCCAAGGTCACGCCGCCCACCGGGGGAATGGGCGGCAACACCGCCATAGGCGACGGGTTCGACGTGGCCTGGAAGCTGGCCGCCGTGCTGCGCGGGGAGGCGGGCGAGGGGCTCCTCGACAGCTACGGGGCGGAGCGGTCGCTCGTGGCCCGCCTCGTCGTCGACGAGTCACTCGCCATCTACGCCCAGCGCATGGCCCCCCACCTGCTCGGCAGCGTTCCCGAGGAACGCGGCACGGCGCAGGTCGTCCTGGGCTTCCGCTACCGCTCCGCCGCCGTCGCCGCCGAGGACGACGACTCCGAGCCGACCGAGGACCCGCGACGCCCGTCCGGCCGCCCCGGCTTCCGCGCGCCCCACCTCTGGATCGAACAGGACGGGACACGGCGTTCCACCGTCGAGTTGTTCGGCGACCGCTGGGTGCTCCTGGCGGCACCGGAGGGCGGCGCGTGGGCACAGGCGGCCGCCCGCGCCGCCGCGGATCTGGGCATCCGTCTCGACATCCATCTCGTCGGCCGCGATGTCACCGACCCCGCCGGCGAACTGACGCGGACTTACGGGATCGGCCGGGCGGGAGCCGGCCTGATACGTCCGGACGGCGTGGTCGCCTGGCGGACGGCGGTGGCGCCGGGAGCGGAGGCCCAGAAGCGGCTGGGCACCCTGCTCACCCGGCTGCTGGCCCGCTGATCGGAGTGTCCCTCGCCGGTGCCACCGCCACCGAGCGGTCGGGCCCCGGCGACGCAGCCCGGGCCAGACGCTCCGACAACTCCTTTACGTAGTCGATCAGTTCAGGTGGTTCATGCACCTCGAACTCGATGCCGAACATCCCGATGGTGAGCGCCAGCCACTCCAGCGAGTCGGCGGCCGAACGCAGCCGGCACGTCCGGTCGTCGACCTCCGTGAGGATTCCGTCGCGCGGGCGGATCCGCTCCGCCACCACCTCGACCGGCGCGTGCAGGGTGACCAGTGCCCGGTAGCCGGCCAACGAGGACGTGATCGACTGGGCCACATAGGCCGCCGCGTCCTCGGCAGGCAACTCGCGCTGCTGGAAACGGACCCCCGTCGACAGCAGCGATTCCATGCGGTCCACGCGGAAGGTGCGCCAGTCCTGTCGTCCCAAGTCCCAGGACAGCACGTACCACTTACGGTTCACGTGGACCAGGCGGTACGGCTCCACCAGACGGCTGCTCGTCTCACCGTCGCGCTTGCGGTAGGTGAACCTCAGCCGCTCCTGGTCGCGGCATGCCTGGGCCACCGACGTCAGGGACTCGGGGCGCACGGTCGGCGCCACTGTGAACATGGGAACGGTGTACATCTGAAGGGCGTTGACCCGGCTGCGCAGCCGCTTGGGCAGCACCTGCTCCAGTTTGGCCAGCGCACGGATCGAGGTGTCCTCGATGTCCGCCACGCTTCCCCCCGCGGCCGTCCGCAACCCGACCGCGATGGCGACCGCCTCGTCGTCGTCAAGGAGCAGTGGAGGCAGGATGGCGCCCGCCTCCAGCCGGTAGCCCCCGCCGACGCCCGGGTTCGCCTGAACCGGGTAGCCGAGATCCCGCAACCGTTCCACGTCCCGGCGCAGCGTCCGCGGGCTGACCCCGAGCCGCTCCGCCAACTTGCGCCCCGGCCAGTCCCGGCTGTTCTGGAGGAGGGACAGCAGCCGGAGCATGCGGGACGGCGTCTCGGTCATGCCCCCAGAGTGGCACGAATCGCGGTCACTCCATGGCCGCGATACCGCCATATTTTCACCGGCCACACAGGCGCCCATAGCCACTCCCCGAATAACCTCTTATAGTCGTACGCAGGCTCGGTTGGCAGAGACCACGCCAGTTCCTTGCCGAGAGAAGACGGGGAAGTAGATGAGTAGCACCCGGTTGCGGGACTCAGGGCCAAACTCGCCTGCCCGTTCACTCCCGGGCGAGTCCGCCTGGGTGTTCCCGAAGTGAAAGTACAGACCGGGAGGGTGGGCCGGTCCGTCGAGGGCTGATCGCTGCGACACCCCGACTCGTTTGCTACAGGGAATCCACTTCAATCGCGATGCCATTGTGGTCGAAACGGCATCGCGAAGGGGCGGAGTCCCATCGGAAACCGGGGGAAGGAAATGCATGACGATCCGTGTCGTGATTGCTGAAGAGCTGGAAATGGTCCGTGCCGCGCTGGTTCTCCTAATGGAGCGTGAATCGGACATCAAAGTCGTCGCTTCCACAGGCGTCGACAGCGAGTTGATCCGGACGGTTCTGGAGCGCAGTCCCGACGTGACGGTCATTGATGTCGACATGCACGAGCGGGAGAGTCTCCTCGCCGCCATGGCGATTCAGGAGCACCTTCCGGACTGCCGCACACTGCTCACCGCGCGATTCGCCCGGCTGGCCACGGTGCGGCGGTCGCTGGCATCCGGCCTCGGCGGCCTGGTGCTGAAGAGCTCCCCCCCGGCGCATCTCAGCGATGCCATACGCAGCGTGCACGAGGGCCGCCGCGTTTTCGACACCGAACTGACGCTCGCTGCCTGGGGCAACACCGGATGCCCGCTCACGGAGCGGGAGTTGGAGATACTCCAGCTCGCCGCCGCGGGGGACGACATCAACGAAATCGCCGTCAAGCTGTCGCTCTCTCCCGGGACGGTCCGCAACTATCTGGCGGCCACCGTCCGGAAGATGGACGCGCGCAACCGGCTCGACGCGGTACGCATCGCCAGTATGTCCGGCTGGATCTGACCTCGGTCACGGGCGGCGGAGGGGTCGTCGGCTCAGGATCCGGTGAGCGGTGCCCACCAGGAGCGGTGGTCGCGGTACCAGGCCACTGTCTCGGCGAGCGAGTCCCGGAAGTCCCGGCGTGGCCGATACCCGAGCAGCGCGGTGATTTTCCCGTGGTCGACGGCGTAGCGCCGGTCGTGCCCCTTGCGGTCGGCGACGAACTCCACGGAGTCCCAGCCGGCGCCCACCGCGTCCAGCAGCAGAGCCGTCAGCTCCTTGTTGGACAGCTCCGTGCCGCCGCCGATGTTGTAGATCTCGCCCGGGGAGCCGCCCTTCCTGACCAGTTCGACCGCGTCGACGTGGTCCTGGACGTGCAGCCAGTTCCGTAGGTTGCCGCCGTCGCCGTAGAGCGGCACCCGGTGACCGCTCAGCAGGGTCGTCACAAAACGTGGAATGACCTTCTCCGGATGCTGATGGGTGCCATAGTTGTTCGAGCACCGGGTGATCCGGATGTCCAGCCCGTGCGTGTGGTGGTACGACAGCGCCAGCAGGTCGCTCGACGCCTTCGTGGCCGCGTACGCGGAGCCGGGGCGCAGCGGATCGGTCTCCGTGCTGGCACCGACATCGACGGAGCCGTACACCTCGTCCGTGGAAATGTGGACGAAGACCCTGGGAGCGTGGCGCAGGGCTGCCGCCAGCAGCGTTTGCATACCCATCACGTTCGTGCGTACGAATTCCGCCGCCCCCAGCACCGAGCGGTCGACGTGTGACTCGGCTGCGAAGTGAACGATCTGGTCGTGGTCGGCGATCAGCCGATCGACGAGCGGGGTATCGCAGATGTCACCGTGCACGAAGGCGAACCGCTCGTCGCCACGTATGGGATCGAGGTTGGCCGGATTTCCCGCATAGGTCAGGCTGTCCAGCACCGTTACCCTGACCGAGCCGTCACCGCGTGGGCCGAGCAAGGTGCGGACGTAATGCGAGCCGATGAAGCCGGCGCCGCCGGTCACCAGGATTCTTGTGGTCATGAGGAGATCTCCACCCTGCTGTCGTCACCGAGGATGAGACGGGAACCCGCGGGTACGCGGGGGGCCGGAGCGACGGTCACGTTCCGCCCCAGGAGCGAGTGCTGGACCCGGCGCGTGCCCGTGAGCCGGGAGTCGCCCAGCATGATGGAGAACTCGATCTCGCTGTCCTCGATCGCGCAGTTCTCCGCGATTGACGTGTAGGGCCCGACGTACGATTCCGTCACCACCGTCCCGGCCCCGATGATGGCGGGCCCCACGATGCGCGACGCCCGGATCTGCGCTCCCGCCTCGATCCGTACCCGCCCCACCAGTTCGCTGGCCGCGTCGACCTGGCCCTCCGTGCCCGGCTCGATCCCGTCCAGCACGGATCGGTTCACCTCCAGCATGTCCGCGACGTTTCCCGTGTCCTTCCAATAGCCGGAGATGGTGGTGGACCGCACGTCGTAGGGTTTGTCGAGAAGCCACTGGAGGGCGTCCGTGATCTCCAGCTCGCCCCGCCGTGACGGTGTGAGGGTGCGAACCGCCTCGTGCACGACCGGCGTGAACAAGTAGATCCCGACCACAGCGAGATCACTGCGGGGGTGCCTCGGCTTCTCCTCCAGCGCGACGACGCGGCCGTCCCAGCCGGTCTCCGCCACGCCGAAGCTGGACGGGTCGGAGACACGGGTGAGCAGGATCTGGGCGTCAGGGCGCTCCGCGCGGAACTTGTCGACGAGCTCCGCGATGCCGCCGACCACGAAGTTGTCCCCGAGATACATGACGAAGTCCTCCTCGCCGAGATAGTCGCGGGCGATGAGGACGGCGTGAGCCAGGCCCAGGGGCGCCTCCTGCGGAAGGTAGGTGACGCGGAGCCCGAATCTGTCGCCGCTCCCGACGGCCTTGCGGATCTCGTTGGCCGTCTCCCCGACGACGATGCCGACCTCGGTGATGCCGGCCTGAGCGATGTCCTCGAGGACGTAGTAGAGGACCGGCTTGTTGGCTACCGGCACCAACTGCTTGGGAGACGTGTGGGTGAAGGGCCGCAGGCGCGTGCCCGCCCCCCCGGACAGGACGAGAGCCTTCATGCCGCCGGAGCCTAGGCGGCGCCGCTCAAGCCCAACTGGTGTACGGATCGCGGGCCTGTGGTCCCGGGGCCGGGCGCGTGCGCCTGCCGGCGCAGCAGATCGGTGTTCAGGTGCACCGACGGCTGTTCGGCTGAATCGGTAGGCGGGCGGCGACAGACCGCGGATTCGGGGCTCGAGCGCGGCCGGGGCGATCTTGCCCTGGAGCGCATCGAGCGGTCCTGGACCACGTGGCGGGGGCGCGCGGTCGAGCCGCTCATCCGCGAGTCGCTGCTGGTCGAGGAGGCCGATCGCCTGACGGTGTCGACCGCGTCTGCACCGGGCGACGATGCCGCTGCCGGACCGGAGCTGGACTGCGGTGACGGTCACGGTGACCCCGAGTAGGCGCCATGAAAGCACTGTCAAACATGAATTGACGTTTGGGCTGTGGTGTAGTCTGTGAGCTGTCCGTACCGAGGAGAGGTGTTGCCCGGCCATGCCCGAGACAACAGCCCATGTGACAGCCGCGGAGATCTCCCGCATCGCCGGCGTCACCCGGGCCACCGTCAGCAACTGGCGCAGGCGCCACGCCGACTTCCCCGCTCCGACCGGCGGCACCGACACCAGCCCGCTCTACGACCTCGGAGCCGTCCGGGCATGGCTCGGCTCACGCGGTCACACGCAGGTGGCCGACCCCCGGGAGGAACTGCGCACCGCGGTCCGCCTCCAGACGTCCGACCCGGACAGCACGACCGGCCGTATCGCCTTCGTCCTCACGCTCGCCCGCCGCTCCCCGGACGAGACGGCGGCGCTCGCCGACCTCACGGACGCCGAACTCGCCGCTCGCGCCTCCGAGGAGGTGGCCGGACTCCTGGCCTCGCTCCCCGGTCCGGCGCCCGCAAGCCCCCTCTTCTCCGTGCCCGACGGCACCACGCTGCGCGCGCTCCTTCGCTGCGTACGCGAGGCCGGCGGTCCGGCCGCGCTCACGGTGCTCGCGGAAAGGGAACTCGAGGACAGTGCCGCGACCGGCGTCTACGGGACTCCGGAGCCCTTGGCACAGCTCGTCGCGGCACTGCTCCCGGCCGGGGTCGCGCGCGTCCTGGACCCGGCCTGCGGCAGCGGCGCGCTCCTGGCGGCCGCCGCCGGGCGCGGCACCACCGAACTCCTCGGCCAGGACTCCGTGCCCGTGCAGGCGCAGCGCGCCGCGGTCGGGCTGCGCCTCGCCGCGCCGCGCGCCGAGGTCACCATGCGCATCGGCGACAGCCTGCGCGCGGACGCCTTCGACGGCCTGACGGCGGACGCGGTGGTGTGCAACCCGCCCTACGGGGACCGCGACTGGGGTCACGACGAGCTCGCCTACGACCCGCGCTGGGCGTACGGCGTACCGGGCCGTTCCGAATCCGAGCTCGCCTGGGTGCAGCACTGCCTCGCCCACCTCGTCCCGGGCGGTTGGGCCGTGCTCATCCTGCCGCCCGCCACCGCCTCCCGCGCCTCCGGGCGCCGGGTCCGGGCGGAGCTGGTGCGCGGCGGTGCCGTGCGGGCCGTCCTGGCCCTCCCGGCCGGGGCCGCGCCGCCCCTGCACGTGGGCCTGCACCTGTGGGTGCTGCAACGGCCCGAGCCGGGCGGCCCGGAGCGCAGGTCGGTGCTGTTCGTCGACACGGCGGGTGCGTCCGCGTCGGAGGCCGGGGAACGGACGCCGGGCGGGCCGCGTACGGGTGCCTCCCGGGTCTCCGTCGACTGGGCCGGTCTGACGGCCCGGACGCTCGCCCAGTGGGGGGCGTTCACCGCCGACCCGGACCGGTTCACGGCCGATCCCGGCACCGCCCGCACGGTGCCGGTCGTCGACCTCCTCGACGACCTCGTCGACCTCACCCCGGCCCGCCAGGTCCGTATCTCGCGTACGGAGGTCGATCCCGCAGAGTTGTCCGCCCGTACGGAGACCGGCCGCCGCGAGCTGACCGAGGCCGCCCGCGCCCTCCTCGACGCGGCCGACCTCACCGGCTGGACGGCACCCGGCGGCTCGGTCCGGGAGTGGCGTACGGCCACCGCCTCCGACCTCGCCCGGGGCGGGGCGCTGGCCCTGCTCCGCACCGTCCCGGACACCAAAGGCCCGGAGCCGGAAGAAGGAGCCTCCGCGGCTGCGCCGGTCCTCACCGGCGCCGACATCGCCCGGGGGACGGGCCCGACCGGCGATCCGGCGGAGCTGGGTCCGGCGACCGCGACCGCGCCCGTGATCGCCGCCGGAGACGTCCTCGTACGGGCGATCGCCGGCGGTGCCGGGCCGATGGCCCGCGTGGCCGACGAGAGGGACGCCGGCGCGCTCCTCGGCCCCCAGATCCACCTCCTGCGACCCGACCCGGCGCGCCTGGACTCCTGGTTCCTGGCCGGATTCGTCGGCTCGGCGGAGAACGTCGCCGGGGCCTCCACCGGCAGCACCGTCCTGCACGTCGCCCCGGGCCGGCTCCGGGTCCCGCTGCTCCCGCTGGACGAGCAGCGCCGCTACGGCGAGGCCTTCCGGCACGTCCATCGACTGCGCGCCCGGGCACGGCAGGCCGCGCGCCTCGCGGAGGAGACGGCGGCCCTGCTGGCGGACGGCCTCACGGGCGGCGCGCTGCTCCCGACCGAGGGCCCGCCTTCGGTCACGGCCGGGCCGTCGGCCGACACCGAACCGGCCTGAACCGCACCCGAACTTCGCACCCATCCACCACACTTGTCCGCACCCGCTCCGGTTGGGCGGGACGGTCCGGAAGGAAACCGGGGAACCCCTTGAACAGCAGTAAGCACACGGAACTGGCGAACCACGCCTGGTCCGTCGCCGACCTCCTGCGCGGCGACTACAAGCAGTCCGACTACGGCAAGGTCATCCTGCCGTTCACGGTGCTGCGCCGGCTGGAGTGCGTCCTGGAACCGACCCGGGAGAAGGTCGTGGACACCGCCGCCCGGTACAGGGACCAGGAGGACATCGACCCGGACTACTGGCTGCGCAAGGCCTCCGGCCACTCCTTCTACAACAGGAGCGACCTGACCCTGAAGAAGATCGCCGCGGACCCGCAGAACGCGGCGAAGAACCTCCAGATCTATGTCGGCGCCTTCTCGGACAACGCCCGCGAGGTCCTCGACAAGTACGAGTTCGCCCAGCAGATCAAGCGGCTCGACGGCGCCGACCTCCTCTACAAGGTCATCGGCAAGTTCACCGACCTGGACCTTCACCCGGAGGTCGTGCCCAACCACAACATGGGCTACATCTTCGAGGAGCTGATCCGGCGCTTCGCGGAGCAGTCCAACGAGACGGCCGGTGAGCACTTCACCCCCCGCGAGGTCATCAAGCTGATGGTCAACCTGCTGATCGCGCCCGACGGCGACGCGCTTCAGGTGCCGGGCGTGGTCCGCACGGTCATGGACCCGGCGTGCGGCACCGGCGGCATGCTGTCGGCCGCCGAGGAGCACATCCGGTCCCTGAACCCGGACGCCACGGTGGAGGTGTACGGCCAGGAGCTCAACCCCGAGTCCTGGGCCATCTGCCGGTCCGACCTGATGATCAAGGGGCAGGATCCGGAGCACATCGCGTTCGGCAACTCCTTCAGCGACCCCGCCCACCGCCGCGACAGGTTCGACTACATCCTGGCCAACCCGCCGTTCGGCGTGGAGTGGAAGAAGGTCAAGGACGAGGTCGAGTACGAGCACAAGCACATGGGCGAGGCCGGCCGCTTCGCCGCGGGGCTGCCCCGCATCAACGACGGCTCGCTCCTCTTCCTCCAGCACATGATCTCGATGATGAAGCCGGTGGACGCCAGGGGCGGTGGCGGCTCCCGCATCGCCATCGTCTTCAACGGCTCCCCGCTCTTCACCGGCGCGGCCGGCTCGGGTGAGTCCGAGATCCGCCGCTGGATCCTGGAGAACGACTGGCTGGAGGCGATCGTCGCCCTCCCGGACCAGCTCTTCTACAACACGGGCATCTCCACGTACTTCTGGATCCTCACCAACCGCAAGTCCCCCGACCACAAGGGCAAGGTCGTCCTGCTGGACGCGCGCGACCAGTTCCAGAAGATGCGCAAGTCGCTCGGCGACAAGCGCAAGGAGCTGGGCACGCAGCACATCAAGGACGTGACCCGTCTGTACGGGGAGGCCGTCCAGGCCGCGGCCGACCCGGACCACGAGCTCCACGCCAAGGTCAAGGTCTTCGACAACAGCGCCTTCGGCTACCAGCGCATCACGGTCGAACGCCCGCTCAAGCTCCGCTTCGAGGTCACGGAGGAGACGCTGACGGCTCTGGCGGCGGCCAAGCCGGTCCAGAAGCTGGCGGACGCGGAGGCGTTCGTGGCCGCCGTGCGTACGCTGCTGGGCTCGTCGTGGGCGACCAAGTCCGAGGCGCTGGTGGCTCTGAAGGACGCGGTGGTCGCGGCCGGTCTGCTGTGGCCGACGGGTGCGCCGTTCGCGAAGGCGCTGCGGGAGGCGGTGGGCGTCCGCGACCCCGAGGGCGAGGTGCAGAAGGTCAAGGGCGAGCCGGAGCCGGACACGGAGCTGCGCGACTACGAGAACGTCCCGCTGGGCGAGGACGTCGAGGAGTACCTGAAGCGCGAGGTCCACCCACACGTCCCGGACGCGTGGATCGACCACGCGAAGACGAAGATCGGCTATGAGATCCCGTTCACGCGGCACTTCTACGTGTACGAACCGCCGAGGCCGCTGGCGGAGATCGACGCGGAGCTGAAGTCGCTGGAGGCGGAGATTCAGGCGCTGTTGGGGGAGGTGACGGAATGACAACTGTACGGCTCCGCCATCTGGTTCAGGTGAATCCGCTCACTAATGCATTCGACCGTCTGTCGGACTCGGGTGAGCTGACATTCCTCCCTATGGAAGCGGTGTGGCCGGGAAGTCGGCTGGACATTTCGCAGCGCCGCCGCAAGTCGTCAGTAGTCATGGGGTACACGCGGTTTCAAGATGGCGACGTCCTGGTTCCGAAGATTACTCCGACCTTCGAAGCGGGTCGTGCCGTACTGATTAGCGGTCTTCTTGGTGGTGTCGGGGCCGGAACCACCGAGCTCCATGTGCTTCGTCCCGGGGCACAGATCGATGCCCGCTTCCTTCTTTATGTGGTCAACACGCACAGCTTCCTGAAGCTTGGTGCGTCAGAAATGTACGGTGTCGCTGGTCAGCAGAGAGTTCCAGACACTTTTCTGCGGGATTTGCCGGTGCAGCTTCCCGCTCTGGACGAGCAGCGCCGCATCGCCGACTTCCTCGACGCCGAGACCTCCCGCATCGATCTACTGGTCAAACTTCGGCAGCGTCAGATTCAGTTGGCGGAAGAGCGCACTGGCTCTGCGCTTGACGCTGCCTTCGGCGATAGCTCTCATGTGCCGACCCGTCTCAAGTATCTTATGGCCGTGAAGCCGCGCTACGGGGTGTTGGTGCCACAATTCGACGACACGGGAGTGCGGTTTATTCGCGTCAATGATTTGCTCGACCTTCCAGGTCGTGGCGACTCGCTGGCGAGGATCCCTGCCGAGCTTTCTGCACAGTACGCCCGAACCGTGACGAAGCCGGGTGACGTTCTACTCAGCGTGGTCGGGACCATGGGGCGCTCTGCAGTTGTGCCGCCGGATCTCGCGGGAGCAAATGTTGCCCGTGCGGTGGCGTCGTTGCGCCCCAGGAGTGACGTACCGTCGGAGCTCCTCGCCAGCTGGTTGTCTACTCCCTCGTTCCTCCGTCAGGCCCATGACGTGACTGGTTCGGATACTGCGCAGCCCACGTTGGGCATGGAGGACCTGGGCAATTTCCGACTGGCCTGGCCGACCGACCAACAGGGACAGGAGGAACTTCTTCGGGTGACTGGTCGGACCCGGCGCCACAGGGACGAACTTACCCGAGTCCTCAACCATCAATTGCAGCTTCTTGCCGAGCGCCGCCAAGCCCTCATCACCGCCGCCGTAACCGGCCAGTTCGACGTCTCCACCGCCAGCGGACGCAACGTCACGGAGGGAATCACCGCATGAGCCCCGGCCCGGTCCACAGTGAGTCCGCGTTCGGCGACGCGATAGTCGCCGCCATGACCGAGCGCGGCTGGCGCGAGGCGAGCCCCACCGGGTACCAGCCCGACCTCGGGCTGGACACGGGCGAACTCTTCGAGTTCCTCCGCAGGACCCAGGCCGAGGAGTGGCACGAACTCCGCACCGTCTACGGCGATCCCAAAGAGGCCGAGCGCGGCTTCGCCCGCCGCCTCGACCAGGCCATTGCCAACGACGGCCTCCTCCACGTCCTCCGCAACGGAGTCAAGGACCGCGGCGTACGCCTCCGCGTCACCTACTTCAAGCCAAACCTGGTCGCCGATCCCTCCGTCCTCGACGGCTACCGCGCCAACCGCCTCACCGTCGTCCGCGAGCTGCCCTACGCCACCAAGCAGCTCGACTGGAACAACCGGCTCGACCTGACGCTGTTCCTGAACGGCATCCCCGTCGCCACCGCCGAGCTGAAGAACCCGCTCACCGGACAGGGCGTCGAGCATGCCAAGGAGCAGTACCGGACCGACCGCGACCCCACCGAGCTGATCTTCACCCGCCGGGTCGTCGCGAACTTCGCCATAGACCCCGACCTGGCCTTCGTCGCGACCACCCTCAAGGGCAAGAACACCCGCTTTCTGCCCTTCAACACCGGCTCCGAGGGCCCCGGCCGCCCCGGCGGCGCCGGAAACCCCGCCCCCACCGCCTTCGGCCGGTACGCGACCTCCTACCTCTGGGAGCAGGTCTGGGAGCGGGACAACTGGCTTGACCTCCTCCAGCGGTTCGCGCACCAGCAGAAGACCAAGACTCCCGGCGGCGGCACCACCCGCACCACGATCTTCCCCCGCTACCACCAGTGGGACGTGGTCAAGAAGCTGACCGCGCACGCCGCCACCCACGGCGCCGGTCAGAACTACCTGATCATGGCCTCGGCCGGCTCCGGCAAGTCCAACACCATCGGCTGGCTCGTCCACCGCCTCTCCGACCTGCACGCGGACAACGACCCCCGCACGTTGAACACCGAGGCCCTGGCCGCGGGGTTCATCAAGCCCGGGGCGCCCGTATTCGACAAGGTCATCGTCATCACCGACCGCCGGAACCTGGACGCCCAGCTTCGTGAGACGGTCGGCAGCTTCTCCCAGACCGACGGCCTGGTCGTCAAGATCGACGAGAAGCAGGGCGCCAAGAGCGAGCAGCTCGCCCGCGCGCTCTCCCGAGACACCGGCAAGATCGTCACCGTCACCCTGCACTCGTTCCCCGCGCTCCTGGACTACCTCCAGCGCAACCCGACCGAGATCAAGGGCACCACCTTCGCGATCGTCATCGACGAGGCCCACTCCTCCCAGTCCGGCGACGCGGCGACCTCCGTCCGCGCCGCCCTGCGTGAACTCGGCCTCGACTCCGACTCCGAGGACGCCGGCGCGACCAGCGTGACGGTCACCGACAAGCTGAAGAAGAAGGCGTTGGAGCGGTCCCGGGCCGCGAACCTCTCCTACTTCGCCTTCACCGCCACCCCGAAGTCGAAGACCCTCGAACTCTTCGGAACCCCGGACCAGGTGGACGGCAAGGCCGCCTACCGCCCCTTCCACACGTACTCCATGCGCCAGGCCATCGAGGAGGGCTTCATCCTCGACCCGCTGCGCAACTACGTCACGTACAACACGTACTGGAAGCTGGTGAACCAGAACACGGACGAGCGCGAGGTGGACCCCGCGAAGGCGAACTCGCTGCTCGCCCGGTACGTGCTCACCCACGACTCGACCGTCTCCCAGCACGCCCAGGTGATCGTCGAGCACTTCGTGGCCCACACCCGGGGGCGGCTCGGCGGGCGCGCCAAGTCCATGGTGGTGACCGCCTCCCGGCACTCCGCCGTCCAGATGGCCCGGGCCATCAAGAGCTACATCAGGGACCGCGACTACCACACCAGGTATCCGGACCTTGGGGTCCTGGTCGCCTTCTCCGGCTCCCTCACCATCGACGGCGAGGAGACCACCGAGCCCAAGGAGAACGGAGGTCTGTCCGAGACCGCCCTTCCCAAGGCCTTCGGCTACACGCGCGGCGATGACAAGGCGGTGAGGGCCGGGGCGAAGGGGCAGCAGGAGTACCGGATCCTGGTCGTCGCGGAGAAGTACCAGACCGGCTTCGACCAGCCCCTGTTGACGACCATGTACGTCAACAAGAAGCTGACCGGTATCGCCGCCGTCCAGACCCTCTCCCGACTGAACCGGACCGCCGAGCGCAAGGCGCAGGCCGACCTCGCCGTCCTGGACTTCACCAACGAGGCCGAGGACATCAAGGAGGCGTTCCGCCCGTACTTCGAGGAGGCGAACACCCTCCCCTCGGATCCCAACCTCCTCTACACCGCCCAGAGCCGGGTCATGTCCGCGCCGATCATCTCCGAGACCGAGATGGACGAGTTCGCCGCCGCCTGGTTCGAGGCGAAGGAGAAGGCCGCCGGATCACCGGCCAAGTGGGAGAAGCTGCACGCCGAGCTCTACCGCCTGCTCTCCCCGGCCGTCACCCGCTACGAGGCCCTGCGCGACGACGAGGACGAGGACGACGTCAGGACGGCCGAGGACTTCCGCGCCGACCTCCACGACTACGTGCGCAAGTACGGCTTCCTCGCCCAGATCGTGCCCTACCACGATCCCGACCTGGAGCGGCTCCACCTCTACGGCCGCTACCTCCTCACCCGGCTGCGCGGACGCACGGACGGCGGGGTGGACATCGGCGAAGTCGACCTCAGCCATCTGCGTGTGCAGAAGACCGGCGAGCATGACGTCTCCCTCAGCCCGGAAGGGCCCGCGACGATGCCCGGCTTCGGCGAGGGGCCGGGCGGAGCCAAGGAGGCCGAGAAGTCGCTCCTGTCCGAGCTGATCGAGAGGTTCAACGCCAAGTTCGGCACGGACTTCACCGAACAGGACGTCATCCGGCCCTTCGAGGAGGCCAAGGCCGACGCCAAGGTCCGGGCCGCGGCCGTC
The DNA here is from genome assembly GCF_005795905.1 of Streptomyces marianii. Taxonomy (NCBI): domain Bacteria; kingdom Bacillati; phylum Actinomycetota; class Actinomycetes; order Kitasatosporales; family Streptomycetaceae; genus Streptomyces; species Streptomyces marianii. Next base: position 2,640,030 of record NZ_VAWE01000001.1, on the reverse strand, counting down.
GTCAACGACGAGGACAACTTCGGCAAGGTCTTCGACAAGGTCTTCGCGGACAAGATGGCCGACCACGTCGACTCCATCGCCGGTCTCGGCCGCCAGTACTTCGGTGCGGACCGGAACTTCAAGTCCAGCCTGGACCGCAGTGCACGCCGCGCCGCGTGGCGGATGATCCGCCGCGAGGAGGGTGTGGACGACGCGGCGTAGCCGCCCTCGGCATGAGTCGGGGGCCTCGTACACCTCGCCGGTGTACGAGGCCCCCTTCCGTGTCAGGCCGTCTGCTCGGCCGCCAACTCCACGAGCCCGGCCCATGCCTGGGGGCTCACGCTCAGCACGGGCCCGCCGAGCTGCTTGGAGTCGCGGACGTGCACGGTGCCGGGGGTGGCGGCCACCTCGACGCACTCGCCGCCCTCAGCACCGCTGTAGCTGCTCTTCCGCCAGGCGACCTCCACGCACTGACCGCCCTCGCCGCTGCTGTAGCTGCTCTTCCGCCACAGGAGTTCCGGTTCCTTGGGTGAAGTTCGTGCCGTGTTCATAGCTCTCCCAGCAACTTCTCGACGAGTTCCGTGGTCTCCTGAGGCGTGAGCGCCTGCGATCGGATGATCCCATGACGCGCCGCCACAGAGCGGACCTCGTTGCGATCTGTGAGCAGGATGCTGCGCCCCTGGACCTCCAGGTACGCCACGTGGTCACCGGTCCTGGTCGTGATCAGAGTGAACGGCCCGTCGACCCCCGCGTTGTCCTCGCGGCTGACAGGCATGACCTGGATCTCGACATTGCGCTTCTGCCCGATGAGAAGAATCTGTTCCAACACACCGCGCAGCACAACTGTCCCACCATATGGGCGCCGCAGCACTGCCTCATCGATGACGAAACTCATCAGTGGGGCAGGCCATCGGCCGAAGATGTCCTGTCTGGCTGCCCGAGAGGCAACGCGCTGTTCGATGGTGGCCTCATCCAACAGTGGTCGCCGCATAGCGAGAAGCGCGCGCGTGTACTCCTCCGTTTGCAGCAGCCCAGGCACGGCCTGCGTCGCGTACAGGAACAACTCAAGGGCCTCCGCCTCAAGCCTCGCCGCGTCCCGGAAGAAGGCCGGATACTGCGCCCGCGCCACCTCCTCCTTCAGCGCCTTGAGTACACCCCCCGCGTCCAGTACCTCGTCCGCGCGGTCGATGAACCTGGACGGCGGGATACGCCGCCCCTGCTCGAACGAGGCGACCGACTGCGCCGCGTATCCCACCAGCTTCCCGAACTCCGCCCGCTCCAGCCCGGCCCGGGTCCGGAACAACTTCAACTGCCGCCCGAACGCCGTGACCACACCCTGCCCGGGCTCGTCCTCCGGCCGCTGTCCCGCCGGTTCCGCCGCCCCGAGCGGCTCCACCGGCTCCCGTCCGGCCCCCGCGTCATCGTCCCGCACCGCCGCCACCCTTCCGCGCGCGTACACCGCACCGCCCGCCCGCGTACAAGCGGAACGCGACGGCGCGTCACCCATGGTCACGCTACGCCACCACGGCTCAGCGTGGAGCCATGACGAACAACCCCACCAGCACTGCTCACCCCACCCAACCAACCACGTCCGCACACCACTTCGAGATGCGCTTCACCTCCACGCCCCGTGGCGCCCGGCTCGCCCGCCGGCTGTGCGCGGAGCGGCTGCACGCCTGGGGGCTCCCGTACGGCACCGAGGAGCATGACGCCGTGACTCTCCTGGTGGCCGAGCTCAGCGCGAACGCCGTCCACCACGGCCGGGTACCGGGCCGGGACTTCCTGGTGCGGCTCACCGTGCTCGTACAGCCGCTCTCCACCGTGCGGATCGAGGTGGCCGACACCCGCGGCGAGCGGCTCCCGGAACCCGCGGAGCACTTCCCCGGCCCCGACCGTACCGACGGGCGCGGTCTGCTCCTCGTCGCCGCCCTCGCCGACCGATGGGGCTGGGGCCCACGGCTCTGCGCGGCGCCCGGCAAGGTCGTGTGGGCGGAATACGACAGGCGAAACCTCGACGCACAGACGGTTCTCGGCCAGATGTGACAGACCTCGTACGCTTCCCTGGACGGAAGATCGCCACGCCCACCACACTGGTTCCGACATGTCGGGCCGGCCGACACCACCTCGGGTAGCACGTCGGCGACAGCAACACCACGGGGCGGGGGCACGGTGCCGCAGCGGATCATCGACGGACGCTACGAACTCCTGGAGGAGCTCAGCCACGGCGGCATGGGCGACGTCTGGCGCGGCTACGACTCCGTGCTGGACCGGCCCGTGGCGGTGAAGCTCATCCGGTCCCAGGCCGTCACCTCGCCGCAGCTGGCGGACGAGCTCGCCAAGCGATTCCGGCGCGAGGCCCGGATCACGGCCCGCATCCGGCACCCCGGTGTGCCGCAGGTCTACGACGCCGTCCTCGACGACACCCACGAGCACCTGTTCCTCGTCATGGAGCTGGTCGAGGGCGCCCCGCTGTCCGCCTACGTGGACCCGGCCCGGCCGCTGCCGGTGAGCTGGGCCGTGGCCGTGGCGGCGCAGGTGGCCACCGTGCTGTCGCACGCCCACGAGGTCCCCGTGATCCACCGGGACCTCAAGCCGGGCAACGTCCTCGTCGCCCGCGACGGGACCGTGAAGGTCCTGGACTTCGGCATCGCGGCCATCCTGCGCACCGACGCCACCAAGCTGACCGCGACCGGGAGCCCGGTCGGAACGTCCCAGTACATGGCGCCCGAGCAGGTCCGCGGCGGGCGCGTCACCCCGCGGACGGACCTGTACGCGCTCGGCTGCGTCCTGCACGAACTGCTCGCCGGCCGTGCCCTGTTCCAGGCGGACAGCGAGTACGCGCTCATGTACCAGCACGTCGCCGAGGCCCCCACCCCGCTGCGGCGGCTGCGCCCCGAGGTCCCGGCCGCGCTGGAGGAACTCGTCCTGCACCTGCTCCGCAAGGCCCCGGAGGCGCGGCCCGCCGACGTCCAGGAGGTGTACGAGCGGCTGCTGCCCTTCCTCCCGCGGGCCGGCCAGGACCCGTCGCCCGGCGAGACGGGCCCGGCCGGCGCCCCGGACCCGACCGGGCTGTTCCGCCACCCGTACGCGCCCCGCTCCCGGCCCCGGCCGGCGGCCGCCCCGACGCCCTCGGGGGAGCAGCCCCCCGCGCCCGTCCCCGTACCGGACGGACTCAGGGCGGACATCAAGGACGCCTACGCGCACTCCGACGCCCTCCTCGAGGAGGAGCGGTTCACGCAGGCCGCGGAGGTGCTGAGCGAGGTGATCGAACCGGCCGCCCGCGCCCTCGGCACCGAGAACCGGCAGGTGCTGGAGCTGCGCACCCAGCGGGCGGCGATCCGGCTGCTCGGCGGGGACTACCGGGCCGCCCTGCCCGAGTTCACGGCGCTCGCCGACGCGTACGGGCGCATCGCGGGGCCCACGAGTGAGCAGGCCCGCGCCTGCCGTGCCCAGGCCGCCCGCTGCCGCGCCGAACTCGGCCAGGTGACGGAGGCGCTCACGGCGCTGGAAGCGGTACTGGCCGTCGTCCGTTCCGTGGACAGCGACGTCAGCGAGGAAGCCGTCGAACTCCGCCGTGACATCGGCATGCTGCTGCTCGCCCAGGGCCGGGCCGCCGACGCCGTGGTCGTCCTCGAACCGCTGCACGCCGACCTGAACGTCGTCTACGGCCCCGCGGACGAGCTGACCGCGGAGGTCGCCGAGGCGCTGGCGCTGATAAGGCTGGATCTCGACGGCCAGGGAGCCTGAACCGGTGACCATCCCCTCGTAGCGTGGAGCCCGTGATTGCAGGGGAAGTTGGGGTTCATGGGGTCCAAGAAGAAGCCGCCGTACGACGCTGAGTTCCGTGAGGGTGCGGTGCGCATCGTGGTTGAGACCGGGAGGCCGGTCGGCGAGGTCGCCGAGGAGCTCGGCATCAACCCGGGCACGCTGCACAGCTGGGTGTCGCGGTGGCGGCGCAACGGGACGACGTCCTCGGACCGGCCCGTACAACCGACTGCCGCCAGTGGCGGTGGCGGTCGGGTGCGGGAGGCTGAGCGGGCCGAGCTGGAGCGGCTGTGCCGGGAGATCGGGGAGAAGAGCAAGCGGATCCGGGAGCTGGAGATGGAGCGTGATGTCTTCAAGCGATGCATGGCCCTCTGGGTGAAGTGACCGAGAACGCTCCGGAGGCGGTGGTCGCCTTCATCGGTAGCCAGAGGGTCGGGCATGGCGTCCCGCACCGGGTGTCCTGCCGGGTGGTCGGGGTGAGCGAGGCTTGGTTCTACAAGTGGCGCCGGCGCCCCGACGAGCCGACGGAACGCGTGGTCAGGAGGGCGAGGCTGGAGGAGCGGATCATCCACTTCTTCACGGAGTCCGGCGGCACCTACGGCTCGCCGAGGATCACTTTGGATCTGTGGGCGGAGGGCTGGCAGGTGTCGGTGAACACGGTCGCGGAGATCATGGCCGGGCTCGGTCTGCAGGGCCGCAAGCCGCCCAGGCGGCGGTCGCTGACCCGGCAGGGCAAGCGGGAGGCTGCCCCTGACCTGGTGAATCGCCGTTTCGACGCGGTGGCCCCGGACGTTCTCTGGTACGGCGATATGACGGAGATCGAGACCGGCGAGGGCAAGATCTATCTAGCCACGGTCATCGACGCGTTCTCGCGCCGTTGCCTCGGCTACGCCATGGGCGAGCACCATGACGCGGCCTTGGTCGGGGCGTCGTTGAAGATGGCCACCGCGACGCGCGGTGGCCGAAGGGACGGGACGATCTTCCACAGCGACAGGGGAAGTGAGTACACGTCAGAGGCGTACAACACCCTGTGTGACCTCCTGGGCGTGGTGCAGTCCATGGGGCGGGTGGGGTCGGCGCTGGACAACGCCGCCGCGGAGTCGTTCAACTCGCTGATCAAGGTCGAGTACATCCACCGGCACCGGTTCGCCACCCGCACCGAGGCCCGCCTGAAGATCGCCACCTGGATCACCGGGTTCTACAACCCGCGACGCAGGCACAGCGCGGCCGGCGGCCTGCCGCCGGAGGAGTTCGAACGGAGCATCACCGAAGCACGCAAGAAGAGCGACCAGAGGTGCCAGGCCGCATAGGAGAGGTCTCTACGAAACCAGGGGATTGACACACCGATGATCAGCGGTGGCCGTCCCCGTCCCTCAGCCGGTCCCCCGGCAAGATCGCACTGTCCGGCTGGAACACCAGGTCGCGCTGATACCAGGTGCCTGGCTCACCGCCGAGGTGGCCCGGCTCTGCCGGGCCGACAGGGACGAACCCGGCTTTGGTCAACACCTTCTGGGACGCGGCATTCTGGCGGGCAGTGGCCGCCCGCAGTGTGCGCAGCCCGTGCTGGGCCGCCGCCAGTCGGCACAGTTCCCGGACGGTCGCGGTCGCCACGCCACGGCCGGCAACATGCTGCGCGACCCGGTAGCCGAGTTCCGCAGTGTGGTCTTCGATGTCGACCAGGTTGAACCTGCCGAATACCGAGCCGTCCTCGGCGACGAGCACGTGGAAGGCACAGATGCCGGCCTCCTGCTCAGCCAGCAAGGCGTTGTACCGGTCGGTGAACTGGTCGAAGAAGTCGTCGCCGCGGTCGGGGACCGAGGCGGCGAAGTAGGCGCGGTTCGCCAGCTCGAAGGCCAGGACCGCCGGGGCATGACCGGCATGCAGCCGCTTCAGCTCGGGCATTGCCCGACCTTACCCAGATAGCGCGCCGTGGCCACCCGAGTTTCCTCACCAGCGGCAGACAGCCCCAAGCCCAAGGCACATAACCATCTACGGGTGGAGTACTAGCAGTTCAGCGGGCTATCTGACGGAATGTTAGCCTCGCTGTCCCGCGCATGTCCCGCGGTAATGAAATGTCCCATTTGGGATGGCGGTCGCGCCTTTGTTTGCCGGTCGGTGTCGATCCCGAGCCGGTCGATCACCAGGGCTGGGCTCATGGTGCCCCGTGAGTCACGCAACCCTGGCTGATTCATGTCAGGCCGTGGATGGGTCCGTCGCCGTACAGTGCCCCGATGTCGACCAGCAGGACATCGCGGCGGTGTCCGGCGGCGTCGATGACGTCGGGATGGAAACCGTGCAGGGAGAACAGGGCGAGGGGCGCGTCATCGGACCGGTGCCCCTGGTCTGCGAGGAGGGCCCGGATGTGCTCGAGGCGTTCGAGGTCCTTGAGTCCTCGGGGTTGGACGGTGGCCTTGGCCTCTCCGATCAGTGCGATGGCGGCTCGCGGATTCTGAGGGCGCTCGCCGGGGGCCATGGCGAGCAGGTCGACCTCGTGCTTGGTCCGGGCGGCCGGATCCGCGATCTCCGCCGTGCCCACCGCGCCGAGCGACAGCCCTGTTTCGTCGATGGCGAAGGAGCGGGCCCATTCGCGCGCTGTCTCCTCGAAGTGCGGGCCCAGAATCTTCGAGTGATACGTCGGCCGGGACGACTGCCACACCTGGGCTCCGCGCCTGCGCTCCACCAGGTCCACCGTTGGCAGTGTGATCAGCTGGTTGAAGCGGATCACTGGGTCCGCCACGCTGATGACCGGGTGCCGGGCCTTGAGCAGGTCCTGCTCCTTGCGGATGCAGCCGGTGGACTCGAGCACCTCCAGCGGAGCGACCATGGCGGAACGGGAGCGCTCCAGCATGGAGCCGACCTTCGCCGGGGTCGAGGCGCCCCGGGCCACGGCGGACAGCACGTCGTAGTACAGCGTGCGGTGGGTGATTCGTGGGTCCTCGCGCAGCAGGAATTCCGCCTCCACCCGTGAGTACAGGGCCCGCCCCGGGTCCAGCAGGGTGCGTTCCACCCAGGGGCCGAACTCCGCCTCGCCCTGCGGCACGGGCCCGGCAGCCAGCGGCCGGTAGCCGGGGGCACCGCCGAGCACGGCGTCGACCTGCAGCGCCACCGCCGGATCCTCGATCCCCCAGTGGGCGCGGGCGGTGCGGTAGTCGAAGGCCGGCAGGTGCAGGTCCAGCACTGCCCGGCCGCGCAACGGCTTGGTGCCGGACAGCAGCTCGGACATCACGCTCATCGCTGACCCGCACAGCACGATTCGGCCGCCGGGTGCCTTGCCGGACTGCGACTGGTCGTACAGCAGTTGCAGGAACCCGGGGATCTCCGGGGAGTGCTGCATCAGATACGGCAGCTCGTCGATGACGATCAGCGGTGCACCTGAGGCCCGGTTCACCACCTCCAGCGCGGCGGTGAGCGCATCCCGCCAGTCGTCCAGCCGCATCGCCCCGGGCCGCACCCCCGCGTGCGCGGCGATCGCCTCGGTGAACCGGTGGAGCGCGGGCACCCGACCCTCCTCCTGCACGGCAGTCAGGTACAGCCCGCCCACCGCCTCCGTGAGCGCCTCCAGCAGGAACGACTTCCCGTTCCGCCGCCGCCCCGAGACGATGGCCAGCCGCAGCTCGGGGGACGGATCGGTGAGGAAGTCGTTCAGGAGGGACCACTCGTGATCACGGTCCAGCAGCCGCTCCGGCTTGTCGATCTGTCCAGCCACAGCTTTCTCGTTTCCGTTCAGGTAGACCTATACAGAATTGGCATGGGTTGATCTTAACGCTGTCCGGCCGCGGTGGCACGCTGCGGGTGCCTCCTCACGTGGGTCAGGCGGGCGAGGCGGTAGCGGGTGAGGACCCGGTGAACGGTCGCGGGGTTCAGCCCGAGGAGGTAGGCGATGCGGGCCGGGCCCCAGCGGCGCAGCACGCGGACACCTGATGATGCGCCGTTCGGTGCGGGTCGGAGTCCGGCGCGGGCTGTGATGAGGGCGTGAGGACCGGTCGGTCATGCCTGCCTTGCCCAGTTCGCGGTAGTGGGTGGCCTACCCCTGGGCTGTCGTGGGTGACACCTGGAAAGCGTTCGGCGGCCCGGCGCAGAGTCCAGCCCTCTGTCGCTGGTGCAGATGTAGCAATCCACACCGGGCCAGAAGGCCCGCACCCCTATTAAGATCGGTCAGCCGTGACCCCCGTCACCGTCCACAACCTCCCGGGACAGAACAGCAGATCATGCTGCCAGGTCACCGGTCGCGTCCGCAGCTGCCGGTGGCTCGCGGCTGCCGCAGTTCCCACCGTGCGTCAGTTCTTCGTGGGCGCACCGCAGCACTTCTTGTACTTGCGGCCCGAGTCGCACCAGCACGGGCCGTTGCGCGCCGGCGGCCACAACAGGACACGCTCGGGGTGTCCCGTCAGGGCATACCACTCGCCGAAGGAACGCCGGGTCTCCGCCGCGTCCGCGTCACGGCCCTGCCGGTGCGTGTACGCCTCGAACTCGGCGAGGGTGGCGCTGACCATACGGACACGGGCGGCGCCGGCCTCGCTGTAGGCGCGGGCTTCACGCTGCAGCCGCTCCGCGTAGGTGTCGTAGTCGTCGCCGTAGTGGGCGGTCGACTCCAGCCATCGGGCGCGGACGGCAGTGAAGTCCTCGCGGACCCAGCGCAGCACGATCCCGTCGAACGCCTCCCCGTCCTCGGGCACGTCCACCGACGGTCCCTGTGACAGCGCATCCCGCAGCCCCTCCCGGAACTGCGCGAAGGAGGCGTTCGCCTCCGCCTCTGCGGCGAGGTCGTCCTCGTCAAGCTCGATTCCCAACTCGCCGCGCAGGAAGCCGCGGTCGATGAGCAGCCCGTGCCGGTACTCGGCCGCCTGCGGGCTGTCGTCGTTTGCGGTGATACGGTCCAGGCCCGCCTGGCACCACTCAAGTGCCCGCTCGTACCGCCCTGCCTCAGTCAGCGCCTCGACCATGTCGTCGATGACCCGCAGCCGCGCCTCCCCGGCGTGTTCGGTGTCGAGGTGAGCCCGTAGGTCCTCCTGGGTGTGCTCGGCCTCCGTCGCGCGGCCCAGCGCGTACAACTGGTCGACGATGCCGACGTGGGCGTCGAGGCGGTACTCGCCATCGCAGGCGGCGGCGCGCCGGAACAGAGACAGAGCCCCCTCGGCCTCGCCGTGTCGGACCGTGAGCCATCCGGCGTCCACCAGTGCCCGTGGTTCCTCCGGATCACCGGCGTGCTCATCCGCCCAGCGTTCGCACATGGCGGCGGACGGCTCTCCCCGCTGGGTGCCAAGGAAGACTCCGTAAGCGGTTGTTGGGGCATCAGGGGCAGCGAGTTCGTTCACAGGAAAACCCTACCGAGAAGCAATGCGTCCCGGTGCTTGCGGAGCCCTCGTGAGGCATCACTCGTGGAACACGCGCCCGCATTGTCCGGGGCGCGCCCCGTCCCCGGCGGCTGCACGGCGGCCCCCCATCTGGATGATGTCACTCGATGGGGTGAAGGGAATTCCTCAAGCGCGCGACAGACGGCTACCTGGGGACGCATGCTGATCTTGCAGTATCCCGGCAGCGCCACATGATCCGCAGCCGTACGTACCTCTGGAGATGGTGCGCGTGCCCCACCAAGTGCCCCTGGACGCCTCGGAAGTCATCGAGGGCGTGGTCGACCACTTGCTGCACGTCAGTTTCGATGAGCGCACGGTACTGCGGCTGACCGCCACAACGGGCGGTGAGGAAAGCATCACCGCCCTCGGCAAGGCGCTCTTCGGGGTGCGGCCCGGGGAGAGCCTGCGGCTGCACGGAGCCTGGGTCCATCATCCTCGCCACGGACGGCAGTTCAGAGCCGAGCGGTGCGAGCGGACGGTGCCGGCCGACGAACGGGCGATCCGTCTCTATCTCGCCTCGGGCATGATCTGCGGGATCGGGCCGATTCTCGCCTCGGCGATCGTGGACGCCTTCGGCGAGCGGACCCTGAAGGTCATCGACGCCGAACCACAGCGGCTCCTCGATGTGCACGGGATCGGCCAGGTCCGGCTGGGCCGGATCACGGCGGCCTGGCAGGAGCAGAAGGCCATCGCCGAGATCATGGTGTTCCTGCAGGGCCTCCGGATCACTCCGGCGCTCGCAGTGAAGATCTACACCGCGTACGCCGACACCGACGACGACCCGATGCACATCGTCCGTCGTACCCCCTACCGGTTGTGCCGGGACGTACGCGGTGTCGGCTTTGTCAACGCCGACAAGATCGCCCTCGCCGTCGGCATCCCGAAGCACAGCGACGCACGCCTTCAGGCCGCGCTCTTGCATGAACTCGACCAAGCCGGAGCCAGTGGCCACTGCCACCAGCCAGTGCGCGTTCTGATCGTCCGTACCCGTCAGCTGCTGACCGATGACGATCCGGCGACCGAGGAGATCCTCGACGACGCGGTCCTGCGTCACGCGCTGGAGACGCTGCGTGCCCAGGGCGAGGTGATCACGGAGACGCTGCCGCTACCCGTGCTGGACGGAACTGACACCGTGGCTGACACCGAGATCGCCATGCTGGCGCACCGGCACCGGGACGAGGCACAACTGGCCTTCCACGTACGGCGCCTGCTCGGCTCCGCCTCCTCGCTGGCCGACCTCGCTCCGTGGGCCGAGCGTCTGGCTGCGCTGAGGGGCCGGGAGACGGCCGGGCTGACCGACGAGCAGCACCAGGCGATCCTGACCGCCCTGATCCGCCCTCTCTCGGTCCTGACCGGCGGACCGGGCTGCGGCAAGACCCATACCCTGCGCACTCTGGTCGACATCGCCGACGAGGCCGGTGCGGTAATCGCGCTGGCCGCTCCGACCGGAAAGGCCGCCAAACGCCTGGAGGAGACCTGCGGGCAGGCGGCGATGACCGTGCACCGGCTGATCAGACCGCCCGACGGCGACTCCCTCTTCGATCACGCCGGCGTTCTGGAGACCGCCGACCTGGTGGTCATCGACGAGGCATCGATGCTCGACCTGGCCCTGGCCCGCCGGCTGTTCGCCGCCGTCCGGAACGGCTGCCACCTGATGCTTGTCGGCGACATCGACCAGCTTCCCAGCGTCGGCCCCGGCCGCGTGCTGCGCGATCTCCTCGATGTCGAGGACATCCCGCGCACCCGGCTCACCAAGGTCTTCCGCCAGCACGACGACAGCGCGGCGATCGTCATCAACGCCCACCGCATCCTGCACGGTGAACTGCCGAGGGAGGACCCCAAGGTCTTCTGGAATCGTCCCGTACCCACCGCCGAGCACACCGCCCAGCGCGTGGTGGACCTGGTCTGCGAGCTCATGCCGAAGCACTTCGGGGCCCGCCCGGAGGACATCCAGGTCCTGTGCCCCGGCAAGAAGAACATCGCCGGCATGACCGACCTCAACCTGCGCCTCCAGGAGCACCTCAATCCTCCGGCCGACGACAAGCCGCAGCACTATCACGGTGGTGCCGCCTTCCGGCTCGGCGATCGCGTGCAGCAAGTCCGCAACAACCCCCACCGTGGCGAATCCGGAATCTTCAACGGCAGCAGCGGCACCATCACAGCTGTCGACGTCGAAGCCCACCGGCTCACCGTCACCTTCCACGACGGCGAGGCGGCGACGTACCCCTTCGCCGACCTCGACGAGTTGGTCCACGCCTACGCGCTGACCGTCCACCGCTCCCAGGGCAGCGAATACCCCTACGTCATCATCCCCATGATCAGCGCGGCCGGGATGATGCTGCTCCAGCGCAACCTGCTCTACACCGCCGTCACCCGCGCCCGCAACGGAGCCATGCTCATCGGCCAGAGCGAAGCCGTCGAACGCGCGATCGCCAACAACCGCACCCAGCGCCGCAACACCGCCCTCACTCATCGCATCCATCACGCCGAGGCCGCCGTACCGGCACCACGCGCCCACACGCCGAGCGGCCAACTCACCTGGGACTGAACGGAGGCGGACCCATCCAGGGGCTGCGCAGCGGCCTTGGCCTGCGGTGGCGTACCTGCTCATACGCCCGGCATGCCGCAACCCGTCGCCTCGTGGTACTGACGCTCGCACGCGCTGCGATGGCGGGCCGCTGACATTCGTGCCGAGCATCGGTCGGCCAAAATGAAACGGCCTCTTTCTCCGTGTGTTTCCGGACCGTCTCTATTGGCAAACGCGCAGTTCACGGCAGGTGCCCTACGGTGAGGACTCCGCCTTGCGCTCTTTCCCGTCCCGCGTATGTCCCGCATGCGGGACATACGCGGGATTGGACATTTGGGCTTTCATCCGCCCGGCACCGTAAAATCGCAGGTCACAGCCCTGTTGGGCCAAGCGGGTGTCGCCGAGTAGGTCGTGTGCGTTTTAGTATGCACAAGAAAGGCGCTGAACCGCGTTTCCGCTGTTCAGCGCCTTGATCCGGAGTGCCCCCGGCAGGATTCGAACCTGCGCACACGGCTCCGGAGCCCAGGTGAGAGCAGGACTCCACCGGGGTCCTGACCTGCGCCGGAGGCTCTGGCCCAGCAGGTGCAGAGCAAGATCATTACGCCCCTATTGCGTGGGGCACCTGTCGGCCTATGACTCCGGGCCGTATCGTCGAAGCATGATCTCGGGCAGCGGTGGGGGACCGGTCGACGGCGGCACGGAGTTCACGGCGGAGGGTCTGGCTCCCGTCCTCCATGAGGCCTGCGAGACGGCCGGACTCGACCCCCGCGGCGCCGAGTTGCTGCGGCTGGGGTCGAACGCGGTCTACCGCCTCGCTTCGTTACCGGTAATTGTCCGCATCGCCCGCGACCCGACGGTGCTGGCGGAGATGGAACGGGCCGTGAACGTGGCCCGGTGGCTGGAGACAGAGAACTTCCCGGCCGCCCGAGTGCCGGTCTTGGTGAGTCAGCCGATGGTCGTCGGCGGCCTGGTGGTCACCTTCTGGGAGAGCGTCCAGGAGAACGAGGAGTACGCGACGCTCGGCGAGCTGGCCGATCTGCTGCGCCGCCTGCACTGGCTGGAAGAACCTGAGTCGCTCGGCCTGCCGTACTTCGATCCGATGGCCAAGCTGACGGCGTCCCTCGACGGACTGGACGGTGTGGCCGAGGAAGACAGGGCCTTCCTGGAGGAGCGAGCGGCCAGGCTCTCCAAGGACTACGACCGGCTGGACTTCGTCCTTCCCTTCGGCATGATCCACGGAGATGCCAACATCGGGAACATCCTCCGGCACAGGCACGGACAAGCGGTACTCATCGACCTGGACGGCTTCGCACTGGCCCCACGTGAGTGGGATCTGATCCTGACGGCGATCTACCACGACCGTTACGGGTGGCACTCGAAGAGGGAGTACGCGGAGTTCGTCCACCGGTACGGCTTCGACCTCATGAACTGGCCGGGCTACGAGACCTTGGCCGACCTCGGGACCTGTCCCCGAGTGGTGGACACCTCTGAGCCCGGCCCCGCCAGGGGCCGGGTAGGAGGCATCTCTTATGGTGATGAAGGTCTACTCGCCCGAGTTCAAGGCGGACGCTGTCGCGCTGTACCTGTCGGACCCGAGCCACACCTTCGAGGGCATCGGCAAAGATCTGGGGATCAGCCGCGAGACGCTGCGTAACTGGGTGCGGGCCGAACGGGCCCGCCGCGGCGGGGGCAGCACGACGAGCACGGAGAAGAGCACGGTGGATTCCCCGCCGACGGCCGAGGAGCTTCAGGCCGAGAACGAGGCCCTGCGCCGGGAGCTGGCGGCAGCGCGCAAGGAGATGCAGAAACTCGCCACCGAACGGGATATTCTCCGCAAGGCGACGAAGTTTTTCGCACAAGAGATGACCTGGTGACCAGCCGCTTCCAGTTCGTCGAGGACCATCACCGCGCCTGGGGCGTGAAGCGGTTGTGTCAGGTGCTGGAGGTCGCCCGCTCCAGCTTCTACAAGTGGCGGGCCGGCCGCGCGGCCCGCGCCGCGCGTGAACAGGCCGACGTCGCTCTCGCCGAGCGGATCAGGGCCGTGCACGCCGAATGGGACGGCACCTACGGCCGGCCCCGTATCACCGCCGATCTGCGCGAGGACGGCGAGCGCGTGAACCACAAGCGCGTCGGACGGGTCATGCGCAAGTACGGCATCGCCGGGCTGCGGCTGCGCAAGCGCCAGGTCACCACCGTGCCCGAACCATCCGCCGCAGCGATGCCCGACCTGCTGGGGCGCGACTTCACCGCGAGCGCACCCAACACGAAGTACGTCGGCGACATCACGTACCTGCCGGTGGGCGACGGCGAGTTCCTGTATCTGGCGACCGTGATCGACTGCTTCTCGCGGCGGCTGGTGGGCTGGTCGGTCGCCGACCACATGCGCACCTCGCTGGTCACCGACGCGCTCCGGGCCGCCGTCCGGACGCGGGGCAGCCTGGCCGGCGCCGTCTTCCACAGCGATCACGGAGCCCAGTACAGCTCCCGTGAATTCGCGGCCGTATGTGCCGAGTTGGAGGTGAAGCAGTCCATGGGCGCGGTCGGGACCAGCGCGGACAACGCCCTCGCCGAGTCGTTCAACGCGACCCTCAAACGCGAGACGCTCCGTGGCGCCCGCCGCTTCGACGGGGCCCGTGCCTGCCGCCTGGCGGTCTTCCGCTGGACCACCCGCTACAACACCCGGCGACGGCACTCGGCGAACGGACAGCAGGCACCGATCGCCTACGAACAGCAGTCAGCTACCCTGACGCTTGCCGTATAACGACACGAACAGGTGTCCACCCTTCGGGGCCAAGGCCCCTCCGAGAACTGATGATGGTGGCATGGGTCGGCCGCCAGGCCGGTACGAGTGAACGCTCTGCCGTCGAGTTCACCCGGCGGGTGCGGTCACTGCGGACGGGCGAGGCACGCGAAGAGTGGCAACCCTTCTGAGGACGACCCGGACGACCGGGACGAGCCCGAGTCACCGCATGGTCAGCTGTACTGCTCCGAGGCGATCCACAACCTGTGTTCGCGGGCCTGCTCGGCAAGCTCACGTGCCGCGCTGCTTCTGCCGGCCGCGCTGAGATTGCGGCGGAACTCGGCGAGATAGCTGGTGCATCGGGCTGACTTGAGCTGTTCTCCGAGATCCAACGCGTCGAGCGCAACGCGACAGGCCTCCTCGACGTCCCCGGCCCGTAGGTGGGCGTCGGCCAGGACCATGGTCGCGAAGAAGTCGCTTCGCACGTGGCTGCCGCTCATGGCGTTCTCGGCGTGGGCGACGGCTCGGCGGGCGCTGTTCACGTCACGGAAGCAGTGCGCGGCCTCGGCGGCAAGCTCGGCTTCGTCGAAGTAGCTGATCCATTCCGGCTCGTCCTCGTTGTTCCGGCTTTCGAGTGCCTTGGTAGCCGCGCTCAGTGCGGTCTCGCACGCAGCGACATCGCCGGTGCGCGCCAGGGCTCGGGCCTCCATCGCATGGAACTGCGCCCGCAACGTCGGCGTTGCCACCGGAGAGATGCCCATGAGGGCGGCTCGAGCGAGAGTGGCGGCCTCAGCGTACCGCCCCATGAACGTCGCCTGGTGGCTCATCGCGGACAGGATGCTGCCTGCAAGCCGACGGTCGTTGGCGTCCTGGGCGAACCGGAGAGCCTGGAGAAGGTACCGCTGCGCGAGTCCGTGGTGACAGGCGTCGTAGGACATCCAGCCGGCCAGGAGAGTCGCTTCCGCCACGGTGGAGAAGAGGGCCCGTCCTACCTGCTCGGTGTATCGGCCCCGCAGGAGTGGGGCCACATCGTTGTTGAGGTACTGGATGACTGAATGACGGGCGTGGTCTCCGCCGAACTGGTCATCGAGCTGGGCGAACATGTCCGCCGTGGTCTTTATGGCTGCCACGTCGCCGAGACCGACTCGCGCGCCTTCCGTACGAGGCTGGGGGATGCTGGGCTGGGGCGCGACCAACCATCGGAGGGACGCTTCGTTCCACGCGGGCTGGGACGGTTCCGCGGTGAGTAACGGGTCGTACTGGTTGAGATCGGCGCGCCACAGTTGGCCGACCGTCCGAATGGCGTCATCCGGGCTGGCGGGATAGGCGGCGTCGAGTAGAGCGCTGTCTGCGACTTCTCCGTGACTCAAACCGAGTTCGGCCGCGCTGGTGCTGAAGGCGTCACACAGAAGCGGGCCGTAGAAGTCGTCCGGCGCGCTGTGGCCGTTCTCCCAACTGGCGATACGGCGCTTCACGCTGGCATCCGACGGGAGTTGGTGGCCGCGCTGCGCGGCAGCCTGCCGTAGTTCCCTTACTAATCGTGGCTGGCTCCAGCCCCGGCCCGTACGAGCTTCATGTAAGCGGACACTGCTCGGCTTCAAGGCGCCTTTCACTCCCTGCGTGATGCCGGTGCGACGACTCGGGGTTCTGTTACTGAATGTACGTGCTGGTCATCGCTTCGTGCAGGCAGTAACCGGAGTTCATCTGCAAGGGAGGGGGAGGACGGGGGATGACGCATGATGTGTGGACGCGTCATCCCCCGTCACCTCTCGTCATCTGCCCTGGCCAGGGGCCGGACCGGAAGTCTGAAAGCGCTGCGGCACCGGAGCCGCAACGTGGTCCGACTGAAGGTGAGACGTCATGCAGAGGATGACCAGGCGCGGCATGGAATGGCTGTCAGCGGCGGCGGACGATCGCGCGCAGTGTCGGCAGATCTGGGCGGATGATCCGCGAATGCCTTGCCTGCTCACGACGGGACGCCTCTTCGACGTGGTGAGCGTAGACCAGCGACTCGGCCTGGAGATGTTCGACCGGCTCTTGCGCAGTGGCCTGCCGTTCGGACCGTCGGTCGTCGACCGCAAGGCGCAGCGCGTCGGCTTCTTCCTCGGCTCGAACAGCCGCGAGACCTTCACGCACTTCCTTGCAGGGGAAACGCCCTCCCAGCCGATGTACAGGTACCTCGACCATGGGTCAGCCGTCGTAGTGCCCGGCCCCATCCCGCTTTCCGCGGACCGCTACCAGTGGCTCCGCGCACCGACGCGCCGGCCGGAGGCCAACCCGCTGCGCCCAGTCGCCCTCGCGACGGTTCTTGCGGCCTCTGCGGAACTCCTGGCGAGGATCGACCGCTTCGACGAGCAGTACCCGACGCCGTACGCGGCGGTCGCTGCGCTCCTCGAGGAGACGACCACCGATGCGGGATGAGCCGACCAGCGGGCACGACTTCGCCACGTGGTCGCCCCTCGACAGCGACGGATGGTATGCGGCCAGAAATGCCACTACCGCACTACGGGACGTCCTCGTGCGCGCAGGTCTGGAGAAGGACTTCCCGTACCTGCGCGCAGACTTGAATGCTTTCGGGCACGGGCTCGTTGAACTGGGCCGGGTGTCCCCCGACACGGCCGAACGCCTCGCGGAGCTCTTGCGCCTGGCGCTGGCAAGTGGCTTCGGCACGGACCTCGACGGCGCTGAAGCTGAGCAGATCACTACCAATGAGCACAAGGGAAGGACCTGACGTCATGACCGACCGGCGAGGAGTGGTGGCCAAGCGCGCGGAGGACTTGACGCCTGGCGTGCCCTACGTCCGCGGCTGGAACCGCGCTCGGCGAAGCGCCAGCACTCTGGCGGATCAACTGGTGTTGCTCGGACTGGACTCCGACTTCCCCGGCCTGGCGGCCGACGTCAACGTCTCGGGTGCCGGGTTGGTGCAGCTCGGGGCGGTTCGCCCTGAGGCGGCCGAGTTGCTGGCGCGGCTCATCAGGGCAGGACTGGAAACGGAGCGCCGTGACCCGACGTGTGAACCGGCAATGACTACTCGACGGGAGGCGCCTGCTGCCTGAACCCCGGCCGCCGGCTTCGCCTCACTCCTGAAGTAGTTCCGGACTCAGATGACCCGGGCCCCTTGCGACATCGTGCCTCGGCACTGCCGCAGGGGCTCTCTGCTTTCTCGATGATCTCCGGTGGGCTCCCCGGCCTGCCGCTCGGCCGGGACCGGCGCCCCAGCGCCGCAGCCCGGACGAACGGCAGGCCGCGCATGACATCAGCTTGGGAAGCTTGGGTCCTCCGCGCTCGATAGGCGCGCTGACCTGCTGCGCAGCGGCATGATGGCATGACGGACATGCTGGGTGAGTGACCGCTGTTCCCCGTGGTCACCGCGCTATCTGGCACGGTGCTCACTGCTGCCCTGGCGGCTTGGGTACATCCTTGTCCATCAGCGCGTTGGTGAACTCGACCGCGAACCGGTGCATTTCGGGTGACACGTTGGCGGGCTCGCTGGCGTACCAGCGGAAGGTGTCCGAGTTTCGCTCGGCCTCGTCCAACCAGTGGGCCAGGCGGTGGAGCTCTCCTTCGCTGAGCCTGATGGCAGCCTGGTGAACCCACGTCTCATCTGGCCCGGTGTAGGTCCCCAGGGCCATAACGGCCAGCTCTATCACGTCCGACGCGAAGACGGACCGGCAAAGATCACGAGTAGCAGGAGAAACCGGCATACGCCGAGGATGCGGTGTGCCGGATGGTAGGGCAATAGAGAGTCGTCGCACCCCTGACTCCGACAGGACCGTACACGCGACCTCTTCGTCCCGAAGCAACTTGGATGGCGGCTGTGCCTGGGGTTGGTGTGCTCCTCACCTGCGTCGATGGTCCGTACGTGTCCGCGCTCGTTCGCCGCTACCCGGGGGCGTTGTCACGCAGATAGACACTCACCTCCGACCGTGCCCTACTTCTTGCGGCGCTTGCTGACCCTCTTCTTCAGTTCGGCCTGCCCGCGCTTCGTCCAGTCACCTTGGTGTAGGTAGCAGCGTGAGGTGCCTTTCAGCGTCTTGTTCTGGCAACACCTTCCAGACGCCGTCGGCCAGCCGCACCTGCTCTGCTTCCACTCGCCCACCGTTCGCCCTCCGGTAGTCCGCTCGAAGACTCGGCCGGCACTCAGCGTGCAGCGCCCTGCAAGCCATGGGTAGGGCGCATAGCCAGCGGTGTGAAAGCTCCATGCGCGCGCGAGTCGGTACAGTCGCGGGTGCGTGTTCGTCGGTGTTCCAGGAGACCGTGTAAGAGGTCGTTCGCCTGTGTGCACGGTCGGCTTCCCATACGCTACGGCCCACGGCATGCCGTCGTCATGGCCAGGGGGAACATGGTGGAGCAGCTTCAGAGGCTCGTTGACCGCTACGGCGAATGTGTACAGAAGCCCGTGTGGTTCCGTCCAGGAACGTGGCGAGCAATGCTCAAGACCTGTGGATCGGACCCGGGAGGGTGCCTCGCGGAACGCGAAGGGCGTACCTTCCCGAGTGATCGACTTCTGGTCATCGAGTAGGCCCGCGTTGCAGCGCGGGTCGGGAAGGCACGCCCGTGCTGAGCGTAGTCAACGAGGACGGCACCACCCAGAGCGGCTCCCTGATGGACGACATCGTCCGTGAGGGCGCCCGCCGGATGCTCGCCGCGGCCCTGGAGGCCGAAGTCAACCAGTACATAGCCGAGTTGGCGGGTGAGCGGGACGAGGCGGGTCGCCGTCTGGTGGTCCGTAACGGCCACCACCGCGAGCGGACGGTGGCCACCGCCGCCGGGCCGATCGTGGTGAAGGCGCCGCGGGTGAACGACAAGCGGGTCGACGGCGAGACGGGCGAGCGCAAGCGGTTCTCGTCGAAGATCCTCGCCCCCTGGTGCCGGAAGTCCCCGAAGATCAGCGAGGTCCTTCCCCTGCTCTACCTGCACGGTCTGTCCTCGGGCGACTTCGTGCCCGCGATGGAGCAGTTCCTCGGCTCGGCCGCTGGGCTCTCGTCGGCCACGGTGACTCGGTTGACCAAGCAGTGGAGCGACGATCACGCCGCCTTCCAGGAGCGGGACCTGTCCGGGGCCGACTACGTGTACGTGTGGGCTGACGGCGTCCACCCCAAGGTCCGCCTCGGCCAGGCCCGCTCCTGCGTCCTGGTCCTCATGGGCGTGCGTACCGACGGCAGTAAGGAGCTGATCGCGCTCGCTGAGGGCCTGCGCGAGTCGACCGAGTCCTGGGCCGACCTCCTGCGGGACTGCCGCCGACGCGGCATGCGCGATCCCGAGCTCGTCGTCGGCGACGGAGCCATGGGGCTGTGGCGGGCGCTGACCGAGGTGTTTCCGCAGGCCAGACATCAAAGGTGCTGGGTTCACAAAACCCGCAACGTGCTCAACGCCCTACCGGGATCGGCCCAGCCCGGCGCGAAGAAGGCACTGCAGGAGATCTACAACGCCGAGGACCGCGACCACGCCGAGAAGGCGGTGAAGGACTTCGGGCGCTCCTACGGCGCGAAGTGGCCCAAGGCCGTCAAGAAGATCACCGACGACGTCGATGAACTCCTGGCGTTCTACGACTTCCCGGCCGAGCACTGGGTCCATTTGCGCACGACGAATCCGATCGAGTCGACCTTCAGCACGGTGAAGCTGCGGACCAAGGTCACCCGCGGCGCCGACAGCCCGGCCGCGGCCCTGGCGATGGTGTTCAAGCTCGCCGAGTCCGCCCAGGCCCGCTGGCGCGCGATCACCGCACCCCACCTCGTCGCCCTCGTCCGCAGCGGCGCCCGCTTCGAACGTGGCGTCCTGGTCGAGCGTGAGCGGGAGGTTGCGGCATGAGTGAGCCCAAGGAACTCCCGCTGCTGTTCCTGGACGTCGACGGACCTCTCCTCCCGTTCGGTGACGGCTCGCAGCGCGAGCCGTCAAGCACCACGACAGATTCGCACCTGATGCGGCTCGACCCGCGCTTCGGACCGCGCCTCGCGGCACTGCCGTGCGAGTTGGTCTGGGCCACCACGTGGGAGGAGACGGCGAACACCGACATCGCACCGCTGCTCGGCCTGCCGCCGCTGCCGGTCGTGCACTGGCCGGAACCCTCCGACGCGCAGGAACGCGAGGACCAGTGGTTCGGGCTCCACTGGAAGACCCGAACCCTGGCGGCATGGGCAGGCGGACGCCCGTTCATCTGGGTCGATGACGAGATCACCGACGCCGATCGGGACTGGGTGTCCACCAACCACCCCGCTCCGGCCTTCCTCCACCGCATCGCGTCGTCCCGCGGCCTCACCAACGAAGACTTCACAGTTCTCGATCAATGGCTGCGGGCCACTTGAGGCTCCCCACGGTGATCCACAGGAATTGACAATTGCTCCGTGGCACCCGCGGTTGGCGTCGTACGGGGCAGCGCATGTACTCGATATCGGCGTTGAATGCCCGGGTGCGCCGGCCGGTGACCGTCTCATCGAGCGGAGCGACTTGGCCCGTCTCCGTGACCTCGCTGGTGATGACGACGACGGCCTGCGTGACCTGTTCGTAGCTGTCATGGTCTGGGGCTCAGGCACCACCAACGGACGCGGGCCGCGGTACACCGAAGCAGCCCTGTCCGACCCGCGCTTGTCCAGAGTCCTCGGGGCTACGCGCGATGCCATCCGAAGCGGAGACCTGAGCGGGGCCTACCGGCAGTTCGTGCTGAAGGGAGTGGGACGATCCTTCTTCACCAAGTGGTTCGCGGCAGTAGATGATCGCGAAGCCACATGTGAAAGGGCCTTGATCCTCGACGATCGGGTTTTCCGTTCGCTGAACGCCCTTGGGTGGTCGAGCTGGAAGGCGGCTGGCACCCGCCATTGGCCTACCCGATACGTCACCTACGTCAGTGCCATGCACGACTGGGCCTCGTCTCTTGGCGTCACGCCGGACTGGCTTGAGTGGCTCCTCTTCCATCGGAACGGTCGCGTAGACGAGACCTGAGCTTGGGAATCACGGGGGGTTCCGGCCGCTTCCGTGCTCTGACCAGAAGGGACGTCCCGCTGGCAGGCTGCGCCTCACCTGAGATCGGTCCGCTGTTGACCATGGTTCACCGCTCTATCTGGTGCCCTTCCGGTGCGGCAGTCGTGCGCCCCCGAGGAGCGTGATCGACACGAATTGAGGCTCAAGCGCGCAACATCAGCGTTTGTCGTACACGACCCGGACGGAGGCTCCACGATGTGTACATTGCCACGAGAGGTCGCGCATGACTACCACTCTTCCCAAAGGCGGCAATGCGCCTCTGCCCGCAGGGCTCTGCCGCGTCACCCTTACCTCCCCCACTACTGGCATCGATGTCTCTGCCGTTCTCCTGGGACAGGATGGCAAGGTTCGGAGCGACGACGATCTTGTCTTCTACAACCATGCGTCTCAGGATGGTGTCGCCCTTGAGGGGCAGACCATCATCTCGGACCTAGCCTCTGTTCCTACCACGGTTGATCGCATCGCCATCGTCGCAAGCATCGACCCCGAACTGCAGGCCTCCCACTTCGACGCAAGCAACACCCCTCAGGCAGCTCTCGACTGTGGCGGCGCACGGACGACCTTCTCACCGCCGCCGCTCACGGACCGGGAGACAGTAGCCATCCTGATCGAGCTGTACAGACGCGCAGGCGGGTGGAAGGTGCGGGCTGTAGGCCAGGGATGGGACACCGGACTGGCAGGTCTCGCCTCAGACTTTGGCATCGTCGTGGATGATCCAGGCCCATCCCCAACTCAAGCATCACCAATGGCGACGGGCGCACACCCTCGGAATAGGCCCGCTGTGCCGCCGCAACCCACCTACGCACCGAACGTCCCACCAGCCACTGTTCCAGCCTCTCAGGTGGCCGCCTCTCATCCTCCGGTTCCCCTGGGGAGAGTCGCCCTCACCAAGGCTGGCCAGGCGACCATCAACATGCGCAAGGACGACCCAAATCTCGTCGTCACGGCCACACTTGAATGGAACGGTGGAAGCGCAGCGCGACGACGAGCCGGCGCCGACCTCGATCTATACGCCCTCTACGTGCCTGGCAGTCTCGTCACCCCGCAAGGTAGGCGTCCGAACAAAACAGATCAGGTCATCTACTACCGGCAGCTCGGATCACCCCTTGCCCCGCCGTACATTGCCCTGGACGGCGACTCCCGGGCTCCAGGACGCGAGACCATCACGATCCGTCGTCCCGACCTCCAGGGCTACGTCCTTCTCTGTGCCTACAGCGCAGTAGAGAACGGCACTGGTTCATTCAAGTCGTACGGAGCCCGGGCAGTTGTCACCGATGGACGAGGCTCCACCGTTACAGTGCCCCTGTTCAACAACCGCAATTTGTCCTACTGGGTAGCCATTGCTCTGATCGACTTTACGGTTCCTGGCGGTGCTCAGATCCGACACGTGGAGAAATACAGTGGGAATCATGTGGAAGCTCGCCCCACCTTGTATTCCAACGGGAACTTCCGAATGAGCACCGGGAAGGTCGAATTCAAAACTATGGATAGCTGGTAGCGGTCTGGTATCAGCGACATCTGCTTTGTAAGCCTGGTGGCCAGGGTCGTCGAGGGTGCGCAGGTCAAGTCAGGTTTGCCGGTCCCCAGCTCAGCAAGGTATGTGGACTGCAGCGAGCCGTCGTTGACCGCGGCTGACCGTCTGATGTGGCACGGTTGTGGCACGGCACCTCGTGATCTGTAGCTGCTGCGCGATGGAATCTAGAGCCCCCTCCTTCACCTGTGATGCTCGACTGCTAGCGTCCGGCACCATGTGGGCTCAAGAGATCGTGGCCGGCCGACCGGCTTGGCGGCACACCCCCTCCGGTGTGGCCTTCCGTGCCGTTCCCGGTGGGACGTTCCGGATGGGCTTGTCCGACGCGGAACTGGACGCGGTCCGTGCCATCGAGCGAGCCGACGGCGCCGATGACGACCTCGAACCGTTCTTCGCTGGTGCCGTCCAAGCCCGGCCGGTGCGTGAAGTGCGGGTCGAGCCATTCATGATCGCTCGGCATCCGCTTACGGTCGCGCAGGTACGGCACTGGCTACCCGACTATGAGGACAGCTTCGCTGACTCGGCTTCGAGCACGGCCCGGTTCCAGGACGACTTGGACGACCTGCTTGCGACGTTGCCCTTCCGACTGCCCAGCGAGGCGGAGTGGGAGTACGCGGCTCGGGCAGGCACGACCACCCTGACCTTCCGCGGTGATGAGAGGCCGGACGAGGGCCAGGTGCTCGACGACTTCGCCGACGAGGAGCGCACTGCCGCAGCTGAGAACGCCTTCGGGTTGGTGGCGATGGGGTCGGCGAACGAGATCTGCGCTGACGTGTGGATCCCTCATTTCGCGGACGCGCCGGTGGACGCACGTCCCCGCACCGGGGAGGGACCGCACGTGGTGCGCGGAGGTGCTGGCGACCTCTATCCGTGGCAAGGCTGCAATGAATGGCTGTTGTTGCTTTCCGCCACCCGCTATGAGATCCACGACTTCACCGCAGTCCGTCCCGTTGCACCTGTGCCAACCAGTCCGGGGTGTGCCTAGACATCGCGCGTGACAGCTGCCTTGTAAGTTCGATCGGACGGGCCTTTGGGGGACCTGACCGCCGGGGGCGTGACCGTGCTCGGTCTCTCAACGCCGTGGTCATCCGCTGTCGTTGATGTCAACTGGTGATGTCAGGTTGGATGGCCGCATGGAGCGTGTCGAGGCTGAACTGTTCACGGATGGTGGCAACAGCTCAGTGGTGCGCGTGCCCGGTGCCGCCTTCGTCCCGGATGCCGGGGCCGACGCTCAACCTTGGGCAGCAGCAGCTCGATCACTGCCCAGAGACCGTCGTTTGCTTCCCACGGCTTCGGCCGCGCCACTCTCCACGCTCAGATCACCAGGACCGGAGCAATACAACTACCTCGCAGATCTAGAGACTTCCGAGCAAAAAAGCAGTCAATGCTGCAGCAATCAGCATCAGAATGTAGAACGAAGCCAGGAAGAAGTATGCTTGGCGACGCGGGATTGAGAGATCATTCCGATCCGTGGCGGGAACGAAGAGTCCATCGGTGAAATTCGCCAGTACTTCAGGTTTTACGAGCCGCCCACGTTCATCCTCCTCGACAGGGTTTTCCTCATCGACGAGAACGCTCACGTCGACTTCTGCGCCCGCCTTAAGGTAGAAATCGCTAAAGACGACATCTTGCCCACTGGCGGTCACGGTTGGTGGGATCGAATTACTCGAGGCGCATCGGACATTGAAAACCTCCAGGATTGGCGACTTGAACCTAATTCGAGGCAGACTGCCACTGTGGAACATGTCGCTGGTTACGTCACGACGACCGCGATTTGAAAATGCAATAGACACTATATAGGGATCGCTCAGCTCACCCCCTCCATGCTGGACCGTTAGAGCCGTCGCGAGCGGAGTTCCGCCATCATGAGGCTTCATTCGAACACGGGAGCTAGCCCAGTAGCAGACAGCCCGCTTCGACCGCCCTGCTGTCTTCGTGGCCCATGCGCCAATTCCCACACCTAAGGCCGTCACGAAAACGCTCAGGGCGGCCCAGAGCGTGCCATTCGCGTACCACGGATCCGAAGCAAGCGGCATAGCTAAACATTTAACCACACCATATCCGTCGCTGCCTCCATCAGGACTATCCGCGCATGGTTCTGTTGAACCATGCGAAAAGAGTGCAACGATTGCAGCATCATAGTGTCGCCTGATGCCTATAGGGGAGACAGTGTAAACGATCTTGAAAACCGTCGTGGCAGCGATGTCACCGTGGGTTCAAATCCCACACCCACCGCACGTGAACGGCCCCTGACCAGGTAACTCGGTTGGGGGCCGCTGTGCTCTGCGGTGCCCGCTTGTCGCCCTGATTCCCCCTGGCTTCCCGCACGTTCGGGCACGGATGGGGCACGGAACGGCGTTCGGCTCCTGAAGCGGGCTCCTTGCCGTACGCTGGAGCTCCGCTTACTTCGCCTAAGAATTGATCATGCAATAGGCGTGCCTAGTCGCTCCGGTGCGAAGAGCCGCGCGGGCTCACCTGGTGAACTCGGACGACAGGCCTCTCAAGAGAGGTCTGTTCCTTATGTCCGAAAATCCCTGGTGCATGATCTTCCTGGCGATCTGGGGTACTTTCGTCCTCCTGGGCCTGGTGGCGCTGCTGCGCTGCCGCCGCGAGGACATCGTCAAGGTCATCCGGGAGCTGCGTCGCATCATCCGCAAGTGACCCACTGAGGTCGGCGGAGCGGCTTTGGGCGGGAGCTGCCATGGGGCGAGAGATCGGGGGCCCGTAAGCTTCCCGCGACTCGGGCAGTCTCTGGACCTGCCCGCAATAGCCCGATGTGGGCCCCCGATCTTCGAGGCTCGCCCCATGGTGGCTGCCTAAAGCCGTGGAGCCGACCGCCCCAGCCCCATGCCAGCCGTCTTCTCTATGTCTGCTCGCGCCGCGCGCGTCCGGCGGCCGGGCGGAGCGGGGTGGAGACAGGAGCGTCGCCCGGCGTCAAGCCGGGCGCGCGGCGAGCGGAGCGAGCCCTTGATGACGTAGAGAAAGTCTGAGCCAACTCGACTGTGCTACAGCCGGAACGACAGCTCCAACTCGTGGCCCGGAAGGTGGAACTCCTCCAGAGCGAGAGGCTTGTCCGTGTCGGTGAGCGTAAGGCGGATGACGTGCAGTAGTGGGACTCCGTCCGCGAGTCGTAGGGCTTGAGCCTGGTCCGGAAGGGGCATGCGGGTGCGGACGTACTCCGTGAAGTGGAGTTCGTGGCCCAGGTCTGCGAGCGCGCTGTAGAGCTCCGGCGCCGGCGGAGGGGCCTCCTCCTCGTACTTCGTGTCGAGCAGCACGGAGAACGGGATGTACGTGCGGTGGAGTTGGCGAAGGCGGCCGTGGTCTGCGGTCTGTAGGGCGTCGTACGTGAACATCGGCTCGCCCGGCGGGATGCGGAGCAGATCGGCCAGGGCTAGAGGGGCGTCGGTGCGGGTGGCTACCGGTGGCTCGGCGTCTGTCCAGCGGATGCCGTCCGCCTCGACGTAGCGGCCGTCTGTGGTCCGGCGTACGCCGCGCGGGCGTGTGTGGCTGGGGCGGCTGTGGGGAGAGCGGGCGAAGGTGCCGCGGCCCATGATGGCTTCGACGAGACCGGATGCCCGTAGTTCGCTGAGGCCCTGACGGACTGTGGGGCGCGTCACGCCGAACTGCTTCGCCAACGCCTCCTCGGACGGGAGTGGCTGGCCGGCGGGGAAGGTGCCGTCCAAGATGCCTTCGCGCAGGTAGTCGGCGATCTGCCGGTACTTCGGCTGCGTGTTCTTCGGCGGCATACGGGCCCTCCGTGGCCGTGTCTTGTTCGGCTGTCCACGTTCGTAGACAGCTTCGCTCATCGCTAGGTCGGTTGACAACCCGTACTACGGGTGGTCACTCTTGCTATGGCTACCCGTACTACGGGTGGTAAAGCAACCCGCAGGATGGGCCTGCGGGTGCCGAAGACAAGGAGATCCGAACAGTGGCAAGCCTTCCGATCGACACCGCGAAGTTCACGGGGATCATCTGCGCCGTTCCCCCGGCTCCGCGGGTCGCCAACCGGGATACCGGTCAGCTCCGCGTTGACCGCGACACGGGCAAGACCATGTATCAGGTCGGCCTCTGCCTGATGGCGGGGACATCGGCCGACGTCGTGAACGTGAGCGTGGCTGGTGAGCCGGCCGGGGTGCAGCTCGGTATGCCGGTGGCCGTGCGGGACCTGGTCGCAACGCCGTGGGAGAACGAGGGGCGGCACGGGATCGCGTTCCGAGCGGCGGAGATCCGGCCCCTGAGCGCTCCCGCTACTCCGGCGGGTAAGGGGGCCAGTCAGTGATGAAGCTGGCCTCCGCCACTTCGGCCGGTGCGACCTGGCCGAGCTGGGTGCTGGTGGCGGCCGCAGTGCTGGTGTCGGGTCTGCTTCTGGCGGGCCCGGCGCTGCGCCGCCGCTATCCCGTCGCCTGGTGGCTGTTATGCGGCTTCCCGGCCGTGGCCTTCCGGGTCGTGCAGACCTGGCGGCCTCTGATGGCCGGCTGCGGGCTCGCCGTGAGTCGTCGGCCGGCGCTGACCGTGGTGTCCGGGCTCGTCGGCAAAGGGGCGCCTCCGCCGCAGCCGCGCGTGCCCCGGCGGGGACTCATACGCCCGACTTCCAGCGGCTTCGTCTTGCTCGTCCGGCTGCTGCCGGGCCAGGTCCCGGAGCACTTCGTCAAGGCTGCGCCCGCGATGGCGGAGAACTGGCAGGTGCACTCGGTGCGGGTGACCTCCTGGAAGCCGGGGGTCGTACGGATCGTCGCCTCGGCGGCCGACCCGTTGGCGGATCCTCGGGTGCCGAAGCAGCGCGGGCCCGGCCATCTGCTCCGGGTGACCGTGGGCGCCTTGGAGACCGGGGCCGCATGGGTGGTCGACCTGCGGCGCGTGCCTCACTGGTTGATCGTCGGGGCCACCCGCTCCGGAAAGTCCACCCTGATCAATGCCCTCGTGGCGGGCCTGGCCCCGCAACCCGTCGCCCTGGTCGGGATCGACTGCAAGGGCGGCATGGAACTGTCGCTCTACGAACCGAGGTTGTCCGCGCTCGCGACGAACCGAGAGCAAGCCGTCCGTCTGCTGGCCGCCCTCGTCGACCTGACCCTTGACCGGATGACCCTCTGCCGGGCGGCTCGCGTCCGGAACATCTGGGGCCTGTCCGGCAAGGAACGCCCGGTACCCGTCGTCGTGATCGTCGACGAGATCGCGGAATTGTTCCTCGTGGCGAGCCGAAACGAGAAGGACGAAGCGCACGCGGCCGGTACGGCGCTGATCCGGCTGGCCCAACTCGGAGCGTCCCTCGGGGTGTTCCTCGTCGTCGCCGGCCAACGCGTCGGCTCCGACCTGGGGCCCGGTGTCACCGCGCTGCGGGCACAGCTGGGCGGCCGGGTGTGCCACCGCGTGGCCGACCCCGGTACGGCCGAGATGGCTCTTGGCGACCTCAACCCCGACGCGCTGAAGGCGGCGCAGGCCATCACCCCGGAACAGGCCGGTACGGCCGTCCTCGCCTCCGGCGACGGCTGGGAGCGGGCCCGGTCCCACCTGATCACGGAAGCGGAGGCCGAAGCCGTCGCCGCCGAGTACGCGCACCTGACTCCCGTCCTGTCCGAACTGCACGTCGAAGCACCGTGAAAGGGGCCTGCCGTGCTGGTGTCCATGTCGGCCGTTCTGCTGCTCGGCCTGCTGATCTGGTTCCTCCTGCGCATCCGGTACCTGAGGTGGGCCGACGCGCTGCTCTGCGGAGCCTTCGGCTTCCTGCTCGCCCGGACCATGGCCGCGCCCGTGGTTCAGGCCCTCCTCGACGGAGTGAACGGCTTCCTCGGCCAACTCCGCTTCTGAAACGCCCCACTACAGACCAGACAAGGGGACTTCCTGTGTCCGACTACGTCATCCGCGCCGGTGACCGTGCCGCCTTCCTGGCCGGCCTGCGGGAGCTGGTCGACTTCCTGACCGCCAACCCGGCCGTCGTCGTGCCCCGTCACGCCTCCGTCGTCGTCCTGGTCGATGCCTCCGACCCCGCCGCTCGCCGCGACGGTGTGGAGTTCGTTGCCGTTCCGCTCGGAGCGCCGACGGAGGACATCGGCCGGGGCTACTTCGACGCACGCCGCGACTTCGGACCGATCTCGTACAGCGTCGTCGGGATTCCTCCCGAGGAGCGGCAGTGATCGCCCGTACGACGGGCTCCCGACGGGGCGCGAAGTCGCCAAACCCGACCCCGTCAGGAACCCACTCCATCCGCCACATGAGTAGTGAAAGGAGCACTCACACTTTGTCCACCGCGCATCATTCGCGCAAATCCCCGTCGCCCGACTGCGACCTCAGGCAGCGTGACGCGCAGGTCTCGACCTGCGCCGGACGGGAACAGATCGTCCTCGTCGAACTCGACGGAACCGAGCAGTGGCTGTGTCCCGAGCACGCGGCCGCCGTCTGGCTCACGGACCCGACACTCCGCTTCAGCGCCAAGACTCGGCCGGAAGGGATCTCGGCAGTTATGGGGCAGGCGTTCGGCGGCGGGGGTGGTCGCCGATGACCACCGCCATTCCGCAGAGCGTTGCCGCTCTCGTCACCAGAGCTTCTGAGCCGGAGTTCGCGGCATGGCGCCGGAACATCGTCCGCGTCGGTGGCTGCACCAACCCGATTCACCTGGTCGGCGCGGCAACCGTCTACGACACGACGACCGGCGCCGCCCTGCTCTCCTACGGCTCGGATGTCTACGGCGGTCGCCTGCTCACCGCATGCGGCAACCGGCGGGCGACGGTCTGCCCGGCCTGCTCGGCCCTGTACCGGGCGGACACGTACCAACTCGTCCGTGCCGGTCTCGTCGGCGGCAAGAACGTTCCGGAGGCCGTGAGCGGTCACCCGCGGGTGTTCGCCACGCTCACCGCCCCCGGGTTCGGCCCGGTCCACACCCGCCGAGAACGTGACGGACGCATGTTGCCCTGTCGGCCTCGCCGGAAAAGGGACCGCTGCCCGCACGGGACTCCGACCGGATGCCGGGAGCGGCACCCGGCGGACGACCCTCGTCTCGGCGAACCCCTCTGCCCGCGCTGCTACGACTACGCGGGAGCCGTCCTCTGGCACGCGTTCGCCGGTCGGCTCTGGCACCGCTTCGGGCTTGAACTGCGGCGGGAGGTCGCACGGCGAGCCGGGCTGTCTCGTACCGAGTTCGGGGATGTCGCCCGGCTGTCGTACGCGAAGGTCGCCGAGTACCAGCGGCGCGGCCTGGTCCACTTCCATGCCGTGATCCGCCTCGACGGCCCGGACGGCTCCGACTCGCATCCGCCCTACTGGGCGACTGTCCCGCTCCTGGTCGACTCAGTGCGGGCCGTGGTCGGACGAGTGCGGCTGAACGCTCCCGGCGCGGGCGTCATCGGTCCGCGGGCTCTGCGCTTCGGGGCCCAGGTCGACGTACGCCCGGTCACCTCGTACCGACGGGACGCGGGGGAGCGGCCTGCTTCTCCGGCCACCGTGGCGGGCTACATCGCCAAGTACGCCACCAAGGGAGCGGAGTCCGCCGGCGCGGTGGACGGCCGGATCTACCGCGCGAGAGACATGGTCATGCTGCCCGTGCGGGCGCATGTGCTGTGCATGATCGCCACGTGTTGGTGGCTCGGTGGCCTGCCGGATTTCGAGTCGCTCGGGCTGCGCCGTTGGGCCCACATGCTTGGGTACGGCGGCCACTTCTCCTCCAAGTCGCGCCGCTACTCGACGACGCTGACCGCTCTCCGGCGGGCCCGTGCCGAGCACCGTGCGGAACAGCAACGGGCGTCCCTCGGCCTGGCTGACGTCCCGACCGTCACGGTCGGCCAGTGGCGTTACGCGGGGCGCGGCTACTCACCGGAAGCGGCGCTTCTGGCTGCCTCTGTGCGGGAGGGCGGTGGTCGTCATGGCGCGTGACAGCCGTACGAAGGCGGCTGAACTGCTCACGGTGCGGCAGGTGCTCGATGAACTGGGCGGGATCTCCCGGCGCACCTTCTATCGGTGGCGGGAACTGCGCCTCGCTCCGCCCTGTATTCGCCTGCCGAACGGGGAGCTTCGGGTTCGGCGCGACGTGCTCAACGACTGGTTGGAGGAACGAGCGGAGGGGGCCGTCTCGTGAAGTCGTACAAGGTCGTGATCTGGAAGCTCAGTATCAACCGCTCTGCGAAGAAGCCGACGTATCTCGTCCGTTGGTCCGTGGACGGTGCGCCGTTCCACGAGTCGCACAAGACGAAGGCGCTGGCGGACCGCTTCCGGGCAAAGCTCCTTCGTGCCGCTGACAAGGGTGATCCGTTCGACACCGTGACCGGTCTGCCGGACTCGCTGCGTGGTGGAAAGGCGGCGCTGTCGTTCCTCGACCTGGCGGTCAAGTACGTGGATGCGCGGTGGGCGGAGGCGTCCGCCAAGCAGCGGGACAGCATGACCGACGCACTGGCAACGGTCGTTCCCGCCCTGGTCAAGCCTGGGCGGGGGCAGCCCTCTCCGGAGATGCTGCGGCGCGCTCTGCGCTCTTACGTTCTGCCCGTGCCGCGCAGGGAGCGGGAGCGGCCTGAGGAGATCGCCGCGGCGGTCCGGTGGATCGAAAAGACCTCGCTTCCGGTGGGCGAGCTGCAGGAGATCACTCGTACGCATGATCTGATCGACGCTTTGGGCCGGAGGCTGGACGGTAAGCCTGCGGCAACGCAGACCTACCGGCGACGTCGAGCAGTGGTCTTCAACGCGCTGGAGTACGCGGTCGAACTCGAACACCTGCCGTCCAATCCGCTGAGCCGGGTCCGGCGCAAGCGGGGGAAACGGCCGGTGCAGGAGGTTGACCGCCGTGTGGTGGTCAACCCTCGGCAGGCTCGGGAGCTGCTTACCGCGCTTACCTATGTGGGTGGCTACGACCGGGCCAGTGGCCGGCGACTGCGGGCGTTCTTCGGGTGCCTGTACTACGCGGCCATGCGGCCAGGGGAGGCGCTCGGGCTTCGCCGGTCCGACTGCACGCTTCCGGCTTCGGGCTGGGGCCGCATCGAACTCACGGAGACCCGTCCCACGGCAGGAAAGGCGTGGACCGACTCCGGCGAGGCACACGATCGGCGCGGCCTGAAGCAGCGAGCCGACGGTGAGGTGCGCATCGTGCCGATTCCTCCTCCGCTGGTTCGGCTGCTCCGCGAGCATCTGAAGGAGTTCGGTACGGCGGAGGACGGCCGGCTGTTCTCCAGCGAGCGGGGCAACGTGATCGCGGCCTCGTCGTACTCGCGGGCATGGAAACAGGCTCGGGAACTGGCGCTCGTGCCGCATCAGGTGTCGTCGGTCCTGGCCTTCCGGCCGTACGACCTCCGTCATGCCGGAGTCTCCCAGTGGCTCAACTCCGGTGTCCCGGCGCCGGAGGTCGCCGCTCGCGCGGGTCACTCGGTGGACGTCCTGCTCAAGATCTATGCCAAGTGCATCGACGGCCAGGAGCAGGAGATGAACGACCGGATCATGCAGGGGCTGAGGGAGGACGGCGCCCCGGACTGACACAACGACATGACCGACGAACGGGAGCCCCGGACCACAGAGGTTCGGGGCTCCCGTTCGTCAGTCCACGTATAGTCCACACGGTTACGCTCAAGGCCCCCGGGAACGGCCGCTGACCTGCGGGAAAGCCCACCAAGATCATTACGTCGTCATTACGTGATCACTGGCAAATGGCTGCCTTCGACGGCATCCGCCTGCATATACGCGAAGACCCCGCTCTCAGCGTTTCCGCTGGTGACGGGGTCTTTGGGCACCTCATACAGGGTGCCCCCGGCAGGATTCGAACCTGCGCACACGGCTCCGGAGGCCGTTGCTCTATCCCCTGAGCTACGGGGGCGTCCGCCGCTCTCGGCGGCGACGGGTAGAACCCTACCAGCTCTGATGGGGTGCCCGTGAACAGGTATTTCCAGCCCGTGACCGAGGGGCGGCAGACCCCTGCGGGACGCCGGCCGTTCGTCCCCGGGGCCGGCCGCCCACGCGCCCGGCACCCGGTCCCGGCCCAAGCCCATGCCCCCCGGCCCAAGCCCATGCCCCCCGGTCCAGGCCCAAGCCCGCGTCCGGGGCACCCCGTACTCCGGCTGCCTCTGCCGGGCCCCAACCCGTACTCCCCACCCGCGCCGTACTCCGGCCGCCCCTGCCGGGCGCCTCATCCATGGGGCCCATCCACCCGCCCCTGCCGGGCGCCCCATCCGTGCGGCCCATCCACCCGCCCCGCACCCCCGTTCGGGGCAGAAGTGGGGAAAAGCCGGACGCGGGTGCGTTCGCGGACCTACTCTCGAGTTGTGTCAGGCGTGTCCGGCCGGGTGCTCGTCGTTGACGACAACAGGGTGATCCGGCAGCTGATCAGGGTCAATCTCGAGCTGGAGGGCTTCGAGGTCGTGACCGCGGCCGATGGTGCCGAGTGCCTGGAGGTCGTCCACGAGGTGCGGCCGGATGTGATCACGCTCGACGTGGTGATGCCTCGGCTCGACGGGCTGCGGACCGCCGCGCGGCTGCGGTCGGACCCGAGGACCAGGCGCGTGCCCGTCGCGATCATCAGCGCCTGTACGCAGCAGGAGGTCGACACGGGTATCGCCGCAGGTGTCGACGCATTTCTCGCCAAGCCCTTCGAGCCCGCCGAGCTGGTGCGGCTCGTCCGGCGGTTGATGTACGGGGAGGACCCGCCGTCCCTAGACGGCAGGCATGGTGCCGGGAGGGCGGGGAGTACGCGGGGCTGACCGCATGGCGAAACCGGTTCGCGATCACACCCCCTCTCTCCCATACGCTTGTCCCGTGACCCCCGCAGATCTCTCACGTACCGTGCTGGGCGCCGTGCGCCGTGCGGTCGAGGAGGGCGCCCTGCAGGCACCCGTACCCGAGCGGATCAAGGTCGAGCGTCCCCGCCCCGGAGGACGAGGCGACTACGCCAGCAATGTCGCCCTCCGCCTCGCCGGGCCCAGCGGACGGCAGGCCCGGGACGTCGCCGAAGTGCTGAGGGCCCGGATCGCCGACACTCCCGGCATCGCCCGGGTCGAGATCACCGGCCCCGGTTTCCTGAACTTCACCCTCCGCGGGAATCCGGCGGCCGTGCTCCTGCGTGCGATCGGCGAGCGCGGCCTTGAGTACGGGCACGGCGACGGCCTCTCCGGGGTCCGCTTCGGCTTCGAGCCCGCCCGCGAGCTGCGCGCCCGGGTGATCACCGACACCGTCGTGCGGTTGCTGGCGGCTCAGGGCGCGACCGCCCTCGTCGAGCCCGGGGGCAGCGAGCGGATCACCGCACTGCCCGTGCAGGACGAGGCGATCCTCGAGCATGCCGGCCGTGATGCCGCCCTCTGGGCGCTGCTCCGGCCCGCCGCCCACGACCAGCCGCTCGCGTACGGCGCCCTGCTCGTACAGAAGGAGTCGAACGCGCTCTTCCGGGTCAGATACGCGTACTCCCGCAGCCGGGCCCTCCTGCGCGCGGCCGACCGGCTCGGCATCCCCGTCGCGTACGACGGCGGCATCGCGTACGACGAGGATGTCTTGTGCGTCGGGGATGTCCCGCACGGGGGGAACGTCGCGTGTGACGGGGGCGCCTCGCACGACGGGGACGTCCCCCTCGCGCACGATGCGTATGAAGGCCCGCTCCCGCCGAGGTCTGTTCGCGGCATCGAGGGTCCGTTCCCGCCGAGGTCTGTGCGCGGCATCGCAGGCCCGCTCCCGTCCGGTCGCGCTCGCGGTACCGCGGCCGCCTCCGCCCTCCTCACCGCTCTGGGCGACCATCCCGCCGTCCTGGAGTCCGCCGCCCGGCTGCGCGCCCCCGACCGGGTCGCGCGCCATCTCGAGGCCACCGCCGACGCCCTGCTCGGATTCCAGCAGACCGTGCTGCCCCTCGGTGACGAGAAACCCTCGGCCGCCCACCGCTCCCGGCTCGCCCTCGCCGAAGCCGCCGGGACGGTGCTGGCCGGTGGCCTGGCCCTGCTCGGCATCAGCGCACCCGAACACCTGTAGATGTGAGAGAAGAATGAGCCGTTCCGCACACCCCGCCGGGCCCCGCTACGCCGACGTCCTCCCCGAGGGCCACTACGCCGCCCCGCCGGCCGATCTCAACGTGCTGGACGAGAAGGTCTGGTCGCGCACCGTGAACCGCTCCGCCGACGGTGTCGTCACTGTCGCCGGCATCGAAGTCACCAGGCTCGCCGAGGAGTTCGGCACCCCAGCCTACTTCCTCGACGAGGCCGACTTCCGCGCCCGCTGCCGTGCCTGGGCCGATGCCTTCGGCAAGGACGCCGACGTCTTCTACGCGGGCAAGGCGTTCCTCTCCCGCGCCGTCGTGCGCTGGTTGAACGAGGAGGGGCTCAACCTCGACGTCTGTTCCGGCGGCGAGCTGTCGACCGCGCTCGACGCCGGGATGCCCGCCGAGCGCATCGCCTTCCACGGCAACAACAAGTCCCCGGAGGAGATCGAGAAGGCGGTACGGGCGGGTGTCGGGCGCATCGTCCTCGACTCCTTCCAGGAGATCGTCCGTGTCGCGCACATCGCCCGGTCCCTCGGCAGGCGCCAGCGCGTCCAGATCCGCGTCACCGTCGGCGTCGAGGCGCACACCCACGAGTTCATCGCCACCGCGCACGAGGACCAGAAGTTCGGTCTCGCGCTCGCCGGCGGCCAGGCGGCCGAGGCGGTGCGGCGGGCCCTTCGGCTCGACGGGCTGGAGCTCATCGGCATCCACTCGCACATCGGCTCGCAGATCTTCGACACCTCCGGCTTCGAGGTGGCCGCCCACCGGGTGGTCGGACTGCTGAAGGAGGTCCGGGACGAGCACGGCGTCGAGCTCCCCGAGATCGACCTCGGCGGCGGCCTCGGCATCGCGTACACCTCCGACGACGACCCGCGCGAGCCGCACGAGATCGCCAAGGCGCTGAGCGAGATCGTCACCCGTGAGTGCGAGGCGGCCGGTCTGCGCACCCCCCGCATCTCCGTGGAGCCGGGCCGGGCGATCGTCGGGCCGACCGCCTTCACGCTGTACGAGGTCGGCACGATCAAGCCGCTCGACGGGCTGCGGACGTACGTCAGCGTCGACGGCGGCATGTCCGACAACATCCGGACCGCGCTGTACGACGCCGAGTACAGCGTGGCTCTCGTCTCCCGGGCGAGTGACGCCGAGCCGATGCTGGTCCGCGTCGTCGGCAAGCACTGCGAGAGCGGCGACATCGTCGTACGGGACGCCTTCCTGCCCGCCGACCTGGCGCCGGGCGACCTGATCGCGGTGCCCGCGACCGGCGCGTACTGCCGCTCCATGGCCAGCAACTACAACCACGCGCTCCGCCCGCCCGTCGTCGCCGTGCGCGACGGTGAGGCGAAGGTGATCGTCCGGCGTGAGACGGAGGAAGATCTCCTGCGTCTGGATGTCGGCTGATGAAATATATGTCTCAGAATCCGGACGGGGGGCGGAAAGCCCCGTGCGGTGGGTGAGACTGGTTCGCACTCTGCTTTATGAAGGAATCGAGGTCGGATGATGCGTACGCGTCCGCTGAAGGTGGCGCTGCTGGGCTGTGGAGTGGTCGGCTCAGAGGTGGCGCGCATCATGACGACGCACGCCGGCGACCTCGCCGCGCGGATCGGGGCCCCGGTGGAGCTCGCCGGGGTCGCCGTCCGCCGCCCCGCCAAGGTCCGTGAGGGGATCGCGCAGGAGCTCATCACCACCGACGCCAAGGCGCTCGTCTCGCGCGGCGACATCGACGTCGTCGTCGAGGTCATCGGCGGTATCGAGCCCGCCCGGACGCTGATCACCACCGCCTTCGAGCACGGCGCCTCGGTGGTCTCGGCCAACAAGGCGCTGCTCGCGGAGGACGGCGCCACGCTGTACGCCGCCGCCGAGAAACACGGCCGGGACCTCTACTTCGAGGCCGCCGTGGCCGGTGCGATCCCGCTGATCAGGCCGCTGCGCGAGTCCCTTGCGGGCGACAAGGTCAACCGGGTCCTCGGCATCGTCAACGGCACGACGAACTTCATCCTCGACAAGATGGACACCTCCGGCGCCGGCTACTCCGAGGCGCTGGACGAGGCCACCGCCCTCGGGTACGCCGAGGCCGACCCGACCGCCGACGTCGAGGCCTTCGACGCCGCCGCCAAGGCGGCGATCCTCGCCGGAATCGCCTTCCACACCCGGGTGCGCCTCGACGACGTGTACCGCGAGGGCATGACCGAGGTCACCGCCGCGGACTTCGCCTCCGCCAAGCAGATGGGCTGCACCATCAAGCTGCTGGCGATCTGCGAGCGGGCGGCTGACGGCCGGTCGGTCACGGCCCGCGTGCACCCGGCGATGATCCCGCTGAGCCACCCGCTGGCCTCCGTCCGCGAGGCGTACAACGCGGTGTTCGTCGAGGCCGAGGCGGCCGGCCGGCTGATGTTCTACGGCCCCGGGGCCGGCGGTTCGCCGACCGCATCCGCCGTCCTCGGCGACCTGGTCGCCGTCTGCCGCAACAAGCTCGCCGAGGCGACGGGGCCCGGTGAGTCCGTGTACACGCAGCTGCCCGTCAGCCCGATGGGCGAGGTCGTGACGCGGTACCACATCAGCCTCGACGTGGCCGACAAACCGGGTGTGCTCGCCCATGTGGCGACGGTCTTCGCCGAGCACGGCGTATCCATCGACACGGTGCGCCAGACGGGCAAGGACGGCGAGGCATCGCTCGTCGTCGTCACCCACCGCGCTCCCGACGCCGCCCTTTCGGGGACCGTCGAGGCGCTGCGCAAGCTCGACACCGTGCGCGGTGTCGCCAGCATCATGCGGGTTGAAGGAGAGTAAGGACCCATGAGCACTCGCACACACCAGTGGCGCGGCATCATCGAGGAGTACCGCGACCGGCTTCCGGTGACGGACACGACGCCGGTCGTCACGCTCGGCGAGGGCGGCACGCCGCTCGTCTTCGCGCAGTCCCTCTCCGAGGCCACGGGGTGTGACGTATATCTCAAGGTCGAGGGCGCCAACCCGACCGGGTCCTTCAAGGACCGCGGGATGACGATGGCGATCACCAGGGCCAAGGAGGAGGGCGCGAAGGCCGTCATCTGCGCCTCCACCGGCAACACCTCGGCGTCCGCGGCGGCCTACGCCGGCCGCGCCGGAATGGTGTCCGCCGTGCTGATCCCGCAGGGCAAGATCGCGATGGGCAAGCTGGGGCAGGCGCTGGTCCACGGGGCGAAGATCCTGCAGGTCGACGGCAACTTCGACGACTGTCTGGTGCTGGCCCGGGGGCTGTCCGAGAACTACCCCGTGGCGCTGGTCAATTCGGTGAACCCGGTCCGGATCGAGGGCCAGAAGACCGCGGCCTTCGAGATCGTCGACGCGCTCGGCGACGCGCCGGACGTCCATGTGCTGCCCGTCGGCAACGCCGGCAACATCACGGCGTACTGGAAGGGCTACAAGGAGTACGCGGCGGACGGGATGTCGGCCCGTACCCCCCGTATGTGGGGCTTCCAGGCGTCCGGTTCCGCGCCCATCGTACGTGGCGAGGTCGTCAAGGACCCGTCGACGATCGCGACCGCCATCCGGATCGGCAATCCCGCGTCCTGGGAGTTCGCGCTGGCGGCCAAGGAGGAGTCGGGCGGTTTCATCGACGAGGTGACCGATCGTCAGATCCTGCGTGCCTACAAGCTGTTGGCCTCGCGCGAGGGCGTCTTCGTGGAGCCCGCCTCGGCCGCCTCGGTGGCCGGACTACTCAAGGCCGCCGAGGAGGGCAAGGTCGACGCCGGCCAGCGGATCGTCTGCACGGTCACGGGCAACGGCCTGAAGGACCCCGACTGGGCGGTCGCCGGGGCACCCCAGCCGCTCACGGTCCCGGTGGACGCGGCCGCGGCGGCACGGCAGCTCGGGCTCGTCTGAGGCGTTCCCGTCCGGGTGGGAACCGGTACCGCCCGGTATCGTCCCCGTCCGCGGGGCGCGCGGGAGAGGCGTCGTGCGGTGCGCGGGAGCGGCCGCACGAGTCGGTGCGGCCGTGTCCGCCACCGGCTCGCGTGCCCGCCACCGGTGGCGGTGCCGCGGGGACGCGGGCGCCCGCGAGGGGGCTCCCGTGCGCCGGGCCCGCGTCTCGCGAGCGTGGCGCGCGTAGACGGCAAGTCGCCCGGCATGCCCCGATGAGGCACACAGGGGAGTGCGACACGCATCGTGCGCCTCCTGTGCGCCCTGTGTCGCCGCGGAACCTTCCTTGGATAGGCTGTACGCAACCCCGCCGCCGCATATGCCGCGGTCGCCGCCGTCACCGGCCCGTGGGTCTTCGCATCTTCACGTCATCACCACGCCGATCAGACCCGATCACACAGATCATCGAGATCAGCACCGATCAGAACCCAAGGAGTGTCGTCGATCGATGGCCGGTCCCGCGTTCCGTGCCGCCGCCGTCCGAGTGCGCGTGCCCGCCACCAGCGCCAACCTCGGACCGGGCTTCGACGCCTTCGGCCTGTCGCTGGGCCTGTACGACGATGTCGTCGTCCGTGTCGCCGACACCGGGCTGCACATCGACATCGCCGGTGAGGGGGCCGAGACGCTGCCGCGCGACGAGAGCCATCTCCTCGTCCGCTCGCTGCGCACGGCCTTCGACCTGCTCGGCGGGCAGCCCCGCGGCCTGGAGGTCGTCTGCGCGAACCGCATTCCGCACGGCCGCGGGCTCGGTTCCTCCTCGGCCGCCATCTGCGCGGGCATCGTGGCCGCCCGGGCGGTGACCATAGGCGGCGACGCCAGGCTCGACGACGCGGCGCTGCTGGAGCTCGCCACCGAGATCGAGGGTCACCCCGACAACGTCGCCGCCTGCCTCCTCGGCGGGTTCACCCTCGCCTGGACCGACGCCGGCGCGGCCCGTGCGATCAGGATGGACCCATCCGAATCCATCGTTCCGGTGGTTTTCGTGCCGAGCAGGCCGGTGCTCACCGAGACCGCCCGCGGGCTGCTGCCGCGCACGGTCCCGCATGTGGACGCCGCCGTCAACGCGGGCCGGGCCGCGCTGCTCGTCGAGGCCCTCACCAGGCGCCCCGAGCTGCTGCTTCCCGCCACCGAGGACCGTCTCCACCAGGAGTACCGTGCCCCTGCGATGCCGCAGAGCGTGGACCTGGTGAACCGACTGCGCGCCGACGGCGTCCCCGCGGTCATCTCCGGTGCGGGCCCCACCGTGCTCGCGCTGGCCGAGGAGGGTGCGGCCGACAAGGTCGCACGGCTGGCGGGCGAGGGCTGGGCGGCGAACAGGCTCGCCCTCGACGCCGCGGGAGCCAGCGTTCTCCCGCTCGCTTCGTAGCGACACGGGATTGCCGGTGACGGAGAGGGGGAATGTTTGTTGGAGCCGGTAGTGTTAACCTCAAGTACGCAGCCCACAATCTTGTGGCGCGGTGCTTCGTGTCCCTTTCCGGGACCACCATTCTTCCGGGAGCCTCCCCAACTGCCTGAGCAGCCTGCCTGAGCAGTTTCGAGCACGCTCCGGAACCGGCACGACACCCCTCGCTTTTCCCGAAGAGAGGGCCGAGCAGGGGGAACTCGGGCCGGACCTAGCACGTACATTCCTCCGCCGTACCCCGGCGGACCACCGCCCCGGTTCCGGTCCGCGATCAGAAAGATCGAAGACCGCGCCGGACAGCACAACCGGTCGCCGAGCCAGAAGGCCGACGTCCGCTCCAGGGAAGGACCCTTCGTGAGCGACACCACCGATCTGATGGGCGTGACTGCCGACAACAGTGTCGACACCGCCGCGCCCGCCGCAGGTGCTGCCACTGGCACCACCTCCCGGCGCCGCCGTTCCGGCACCGGCCTCGAGGGCATGGTCCTGGCCGAGCTCCAGCAGGTCGCCTCGGGCCTCGGGATCAGGGGCACCGCGCGGATGCGCAAGAGCCAGCTGATCGAGGTCATCAAGGAGGCGCAGGCCGCCGGAGGAGCCCCCGCGAAGGGCTCCGAGGCGAGCGGCGGCGCCGCCGAGACGAAGCCGAAGCGCCGCGCCGCCTCCAAGGCCCGTACGGGTGAGGCCGCCGCCGAGCCGAAGGCCGAGGCCCCCGCCGCCCAGCAGCAGATCGACATCCCCGGTCAGCCGGCCAGCGACGACGCCCCGGCGGGCGAGCGCCGTCGCCGCCGGGCCACCGCTCCCGCGGGCAGCCCGGAGGGCGACGCGGCCAAGGGCGAGGCGAAGGGCGACCTCAAGACCGAGGTCCGGTCCGAGACCAGGACCGAGGGACAGCCGGAGGCCAAGGCCGAGGCGGCCACCGAGACCGCCGAGGGCCGTCGCGGCGACGGCCGGCGCGACCGCGGTGAGCGCGGCGACCGCCGTGACCGTCAGCGCGACCGCCGCGGCGGCAAGGGCGACGACCAGCAGGGCGGCGGCCAGCGCCAGCAGCAGGGCGGCCAGCAGCAGCGGCAGGGCGGCGGCCCGCAGGACGACTTCGACGACGAGCAGGGCGGCCGGCGCGGGCGCCGCGGCCGGTACCGCGACCGCCGCGGCCGTCGCGGCCGCGAGGAGTTCGGCGGCGAGCCGCAGCTCGCCGAGGACGACGTCCTGATCCCCGTCGCGGGCATCCTGGACATCCTGGACAACTACGCGTTCATCCGGACCTCCGGCTACCTGCCCGGCCCGAACGACGTGTACGTGTCCCTCGCCCAGGTCCGCAAGAACGGCCTGCGCAAGGGCGACCACGTCACCGGCGCGGTCCGGCAGCCCAAGGAGGGCGAGCGCCGCGAGAAGTTCAACGCGCTGGTCCGTCTGGACTCCGTCAACGGCATGGCGCCCGAATCCGGCCGCGGCCGCCCGGAGTTCAACAAGCTGACCCCGCTCTACCCCCAGGACCGGCTCCGTCTGGAGACCGACCCGGGCGTGCTGACCACGCGGATCATCGACCTCGTGTCGCCGATCGGCAAGGGCCAGCGCGGTCTGATCGTGGCCCCGCCGAAGACCGGCAAGACCATGATCATGCAGGCGGTCGCCAACGCGATCACCCACAACAACCCCGAGTGCCACCTGATGGTCGTCCTCGTCGACGAGCGTCCGGAAGAGGTCACCGACATGCAGCGGTCGGTCAAGGGCGAGGTCATCTCCTCGACCTTCGACCGCCCGGCCG
Source organism: Streptomyces marianii (assembly GCF_005795905.1). Taxonomy (NCBI): domain Bacteria; kingdom Bacillati; phylum Actinomycetota; class Actinomycetes; order Kitasatosporales; family Streptomycetaceae; genus Streptomyces; species Streptomyces marianii. The sequence goes on along the minus strand of NZ_VAWE01000001.1, from coordinate 2,598,169 downwards.
AGGACCACACCACGGTCGCCGAGCTGGCCATCGAGCGCGCCAAGCGCCTCGTCGAGCTGGGCCACGACGTGGTCGTCCTGCTGGACTCCATCACCCGGCTGGGCCGTGCGTACAACCTGGCGGCCCCGGCCTCCGGCCGCATCCTGTCCGGTGGTGTCGACTCGACCGCGCTCTACCCGCCGAAGCGCTTCTTCGGCGCCGCGCGCAACATCGAGGACGGCGGCTCGCTGACCATCCTGGCCACCGCGCTGGTCGACACCGGCTCGCGCATGGACGAGGTGATCTTCGAGGAGTTCAAGGGCACCGGCAACATGGAGCTCAAGCTCGACCGGAAGCTCGCCGACAAGCGCATCTTCCCCGCGGTGGACGTCGACGCGTCCGGCACCCGTAAGGAGGAGATCCTGCTCAGCGGCGAGGAGCTCGCCATCGTCTGGAAGCTGCGCCGGGTGCTGCACGCACTCGACCAGCAGCAGGCGATCGAGCTGCTGCTCGACAAGATGAAGCAGACGAAGTCGAACGCCGAGTTCCTGCTGCAGATCCAGAAGACGACGCCCGCGCCGGGCAACGGCGACTGACGTCGCGTCATCGGCAACCGGACCGCCCCGTCACCCCGAAGGTGACGGGGCGGTCTCGTTTCTCCGGAGCCCCACCGTCCGCTGGTCAACCGTCAGTTGACACGCGTATCATCGGCGGATCCGGGTGGGGGGAATCCACTGCGCGGCACCAGCCGAGGCCGGGGGGCCTCCTGAGGCGTGCTGCCCACTAAGCCAGCTGTGCCCCACCGTCACCAGAGATTTCTCCGGTGGGGCGGTCGCGCTCTGCCGGGTCTACCCAAGGGGTTACCGAGTGCAGATACGCACCCGCGGTGGCCGGCACAAGCGCCGCATGAGACTCGCGGTACCTGCTGTCGCCGCCATCGTCGCGCTGACCGGCGCCGGCATCGCGATCACCGGCTCCGGGTCGGCCGAGGCCGGTGAGACACCGCAGATCACCGCCGAGTCGCAGAAGCCCGCCCCGCCGTCGCAGGGCGAGCTGCGGGGGCGCGTGGTCGCGGCCATGAAGGGCGACGCGAAGAACGAGCGGTCCCTCATCGAGCAGCCCGACTCCGCCGCCGAGGGCACCCGCAGCGCGCCGAGCGCCCGCATCATCGGTGGTTCCACGACCACCATCTCCACCGCGCCCTGGATGGCGCAGCTCCACTTCTCCGACGCCGAGGGCAGCTACTTCTGCGGCGGCGTCGTGATCGCCCCTACCAAGGTCGCCACCGCGGCGCACTGCGTCAAGGGCATCAAGTGGTACCGGGACGGCGCGGTCGTCGTCGGCACCGACCAGATGCCGACCCAGAAGACCGACGGCTCCCTGGACCTCCACGGCGGCACCCTGCTCGGCGCCTACCGCCAGTGGCACCACCCGCAGTACAGCCCGTACACGGTCGACAACGACGTGGCCGTGCTGACGCTGACCTCGCCGGTGCCGTCCACGGTCAGGACGCTGCCGCTCGCGCAGCCGACCGACTCCGCGCTGTACCAGGCCGGCCGCGACGGCAAGGTGTACGGCTGGGGCCGCACCAGCTCCACCAACCCCAACAACTCCTCGCAGACGCTGAAGGTCGCCGACGCCGACATCGTCTCCGACGCCTCGTGCGCCGCCGCGTACCCGGACGGCTTCATCAAGGGCCACATGGTCTGCGCCGGCGCCGCGCCCACCGGCTCTGACGCCACCAGCGAGACCACCTGCAACGGCGACTCCGGCGGCCCGCTGGTCGTCGGCGGCAAGCTCGCCGGCATCGTCTCCTGGGGCGACGAGAACTGCTCGGCCGCCGGCAAGTACGGCGTGTACGCCAAGGCGACCACGTACTCCGCGCCGATCCAGTCACGCGTGGACGACACCAACTGGAGCGGCGACGGCCACACCGCGGACCTGCTCGCCCGCCGTGCCTCGGACAACTCCCTGTTCAGCTGGCACTCCAAGGTGACGAGCCTCGCCCGCACCCACAACCTGGGCAACTTCAAGGGCGTCAGCCTGCTGGTCCAGACCGACCTGGACCGGGACGACAACCAGGACCTGCTGTACCGCGTCGGCAACGGCGACGTGTACTGGGACCACTACGTGCCCGGCCCCGGCGGCACCCAGGGCGACTGGGCGTCCAAGCTCGTCGCCAAGGGCTGGAGCAAGCACAAGCAGATCGTCGCCCCCGGTGACGTCACCGGCGACGAGCTGCCCGACATGCTCGCGGTCGACTCCACCGGCACCCTGCGCGTCTACCCCGGCAGGGGCAACGGCGGATTCGCCGCGCCGATCGCCGTCGGCTCGGGCTGGGGCACGTTCACGATGGTCCGCGGCCACGGCGACTTCACCGCCGACGGCAAGGCCGACGTCTTCGCCCGCAAGAGCGACGGCAAAACCTACCTCTACAAGGGCACCGGTGTCGCCACCAAGCCCTGGGCGGCCCCCGTCCTGGTCGGCGCCTTCGGCGCCATGAACGCCATCGTCACCACCGGCGACGTCAACAGCGACGGCCACGCGGACGTCCTGACCCGCGACACCGCGGGCAAGCTCTGGCTCTACCCGGGCAAGGGCAACGGCCGCTTCAACGCCCGCGTCGCGATGGGCAGCGGCTGGCAGGCGTACAACCTGTTCGGCTGACCCCGTCAGGGGCGCGAACCTGGACAGAACCGGCGGAAGCCGCCGGGCGTGAGGGGACGTCCACCACACGCCCGGCGGCGGTCCACGGCGAAGGGGGCCCTCGGCCCCCGCCGCCGGCCGGAGCGCCACCGCAGGTCGCAGAGGGCCTGTGCGCACCGAATCACCCTCGGTGCGCACAGGCCCTTCTTCATGCGCTTCTCATGGACCTCTCAGGGGCCCGTGCAACCCTTCTTGCCCCTCGCCGGTCTCACAGGTGGAGTAACAAAGCTTGACAGGGTGGATGAAACCGTGCCTGAAGACCGTGGCCGGGGGTAACGGGACCTACGAGGACTTGGGGAGCCATGGCGGACCAGAGCAAGGGCCGAATACGCGGTACGGGCAGTCGCCGTAAGCCGCCCACCGCGCGGCGCCGGGCCGCGACGCTCGCCGCGTGGTCCGCGGCCGGGCTCGTGCTCGTCGGGGGGTCGGGGCTCGGCTGGGTCTACCTCAAGCTCGACGGCAACATCCAGGGCGTCGACATCAGCGGCCAGCTCGGCACCGACCGCCCGGACGACGTCGACAACGGCTCCATGGACATCCTCGTCCTCGGTTCCGACTCCCGCGCCGGCGCGAACGGGGAGTACGGCAGGGACGAGGGCGGTGCCCGCTCCGACACGGCGATGATCGTGCACATATACGAGGGCCACAGGAAGGCCGCCGTCGTGTCCGTGCCCCGCGACACCCTGATCGACCGCCCCGGCTGCACCGACAGCCGGGGCGGCAGCGTTCCCGGCGAGCGCCGCGCCATGTTCAACACGGCGTACGAGGTCGGCGGCCCGGCCTGCGCGGTGAAGACCGTCGAGAAGATCTCCGGCATCCGCATGGACCACTACATGGAGGTCGACTTCACCGGCTTCAAGGAGCTCGTGGACGAACTCGGCGGCGTGGACGTCACCACCACCGAGGCGATCAGGGACTCCAGTAGCCACCTCGACCTCGAACCCGGCACGCACACGCTCAGCGGGGAGCAGGCCCTCGGGCTGGTGCGCACCCGCAAGGCCGTCGGCAACGGCAGCGACCTCGGCCGGATCCAGCTGCAGCAGGCCTTCATCAAGGCGCTGATCCAGCAGGTCAGGGACATCGGCGTGTTCGGCAACCCGAAGAAGCTGTACGACCTCGCCGACACCGCCACCAAGGCGATCACTCCCGACTCCGAGCTCGACTCCGTCCAGGAGCTCATCGGCTTCGCCAACGGCCTCAAGGGCCTCGGCCCCGAGGACATCCAGATGATCACCATGCCGGTGGACTACGACGAGCGGGACCCGAACCGCGTCGCGCCCCTGGAGAAACAGGGCGAGCAGGTCTGGGCCGCGCTGCGCAACGATCTGCCCATCCCCGCCTCCGCCACCGAGGGCACCGCGGACGGGCAGGCCGAGGGCATCGTGAAGTAGCGGGGCGGGGGCCGGGGCGCGAGCCGCAGCCGGCCCGGCCACCCGCGATCGGGCTCGGCGGCGGACCGGGACCACGGCCGCGCCGGCCCCGGGCGGGACGCGGCAGGCCGGGAGGCCCGGGAATACCCGGCGGCGCCCCCCGGTTTTGGGAGATGCGGCCGGTCCTGGCAGACTGGTACGTCGGCCCCGGTTCACGTCCGCGCATCCCGCGCGTGCGACCCGGCGCCCTCCCGAATCTAGGAGACACCTTGAAGCGCGACATCCACCCCGAGTACGTCGAGACCCAGGTGAGCTGCACCTGTGGCGCGTCGTTCACGACCCGTAGCACGATCCAGGCCGGCAACATCCGCGCCGAGGTCTGCTCCGAGTGCCACCCGTTCTACACGGGCAAGCAGAAGATCCTCGACACCGGTGGCCGTGTGGCCCGCTTCGAGGCCCGCTTCGGCAAGGCTGCCGGCTCCGCCAAGAAGTAGCGAGCCACTGCGCCGGTCTTCGGCTGCCCCTGCGCGGGCGGCCGGGACCGGCGCTTTGCCGTCTCTCCCGCAGCCACCCAGCCGTACGAGAACCAGGAGCCTTCGATGTTCGAAGCGGTCGAGGAACTGGTCGGCGAGCACGCCGGCCTCGAGAAGCAGCTCGCCGACCCTTCGGTCCACGCCGACCAGGGACACGCGCGCAAGCTCAACAAGCGGTACGCCGAACTGACCCCGATCGTCGGCACCTACCGCTCCTGGAAGCAGACCGGGGACGACATCGAGACGGCCCGCGAACTCGCCGCCGACGACCCGGACTTCGCCGCCGAGGTGAAGCAGCTGGAGAAGCAGCGCGAGGAGCTGACCGAGAAGCTGCGGCTGCTGCTGGTGCCCCGCGACCCCAGCGACGACAAGGACGTCATCCTGGAGATCAAGGCGGGCGCGGGCGGCGACGAGTCCGCGCTGTTCGCCGGCGACCTGCTGCGGATGTACCTCCGCTACGCCGAGCGCGTCGGCTGGAAGACCGAGATCATCGACGCCACCGAGTCCGAGCTCGGCGGCTACAAGGACGTCCAGGTCGCCGTGAAGCTCAAGGGCAACGCGACGCCGGAGCCAGGCCAGGGCGTCTGGGCGCGCCTGAAGTACGAGGGCGGGGTGCACCGGGTGCAGCGGGTCCCCGCGACCGAGTCCCAGGGCCGGATCCACACCTCCGCCGCCGGTGTCCTCGTGACCCCCGAGGCCGAGGAGATCGACGTGGAGATCAACCCCAACGATCTGCGCATCGACGTCTACCGCTCCTCCGGCCCCGGCGGCCAGTCCGTCAACACCACGGACTCCGCCGTGCGCATCACGCACATCCCGACCGGAGTCGTCGCCTCCTGCCAGAACGAGAAGAGCCAGCTCCAGAACAAGGAGCAGGCCATGCGTATCCTGCGCTCCAGGCTTCTCGCGGCGGCCCAGGAGGCGGCCGAGCAGGAGGCGGCGGACGCCCGGCGCAGCCAGGTCCGCACGGTCGACCGCTCCGAGAAGATCCGTACGTACAACTTCCCCGAAAACCGCATCTCGGACCACCGCGTCGGCTTCAAGGCGTACAACTTGGACCAGGTGCTCGACGGAGAACTGGACGCCGTGATCCAGGCCTGCGTCGACGCCGACTCCGCCGCGAAGCTCGCCGCGGCGTAGTCCGCGACACCCCGAACAGCCCCGCCCAGCCCGGAGGACCAGCGTGCAGTCGCTCCCCGGGGGACGACCCCGGTACCCCCGCTCCTTGCTGCTTGCCGAGGTGGCCCAGGCCACCCAGCGGCTGGCCGATGCCGGCGTGCCCTCACCGCGCTTCGACGCGGAGGAGCTCGCCGCGTTCGTCCACGGGGTGAAGCGCGGCGAACTGCATCTGGTCAAGGACGCGGACTTCGACGCCCGCTACTGGGAGGCCGTCGCCCGCCGCGAGGCCCGCGAGCCGCTGCAGCACATCACCGGGCGCGCCTTCTTCCGCTATCTGGAGCTCCAGGTGGGCCCCGGCGTCTTCGTACCGCGGCCCGAGACCGAGTCGGTCGTCGGCTGGGCCATAGACGCGGTGCGCGCCATGGACGTCGTGGAGCCGCTCGTCGTCGACCTGTGCTCCGGCTCGGGCGCCATCGCGCTGGCCATCGCCCAGGAGGTCCCGCGCTCGCGCGTGTACGCCGTGGAACTGTCCGACGACGCGATCGGCTGGACCCGGAAGAACGCCGAGGGCTCCCGGGTCACCGTCCACCACGGTGACGCCCTCGCCGCTCTCCCCGAGCTCGACGGCCAGGTCGACCTCGTCATCTCCAACCCGCCGTACATCCCCCTCACCGAGTGGGAGTACGTGGCGCCCGAGGCGCGTGACCACGACCCCCAGATGGCTCTCTTCTCCGGTGAGGACGGCCTCGACACCATCCGCGGCATCGAGCGCACCGCGCACCGGCTGCTGCGCCCGGGCGGTCTCGTCGTCGTCGAGCACGCCGACACCCAGGGCGGCCAGGTGCCCTGGATCTTCAACGAGGAGGCGGGCTGGGCGGACGCGGCCGACCACCCCGACCTGAACAACCGACCGCGCTTCGCGACGGCCCGCAAGGCGCTGCCGTGAGGGAGACCGCGAGAAGGGCCCGGCCGGCCCGGGGCCGCGCACGACCGGCCGTCGACGCCCGCCCGAGCGGCTCGGTGGGGGTCCCCCCGGCCGGCGGCCGGGGGAAGAACCGAGTGACCGAAAACGAGGAGGCCCGCTGATGGCTCGGCGATACGACTGCAACGACGCGACGGACCGCACCACCGGCCTGCGCGAAGCGGCCTCGGCCGTCCGCCGCGGCGAGCTCGTCGTGCTGCCCACCGACACCGTCTACGGCATCGGCGCGGACGCCTTCGGCTCCGAGGCCGTCGCCGACCTGCTGGCGGCCAAGGGACGGGGCCGCAACATGCCCACCCCGGTCCTCATCGGCTCCCCGAACACGCTCCACGGCCTGGTCACCGACTTCTCCGAGCAGGCGTGGGAGCTCGTCGACGCCTTCTGGCCCGGTGCGCTGACGCTCGTCGCCCGGCACCAGCCGTCGCTCCAGTGGGATCTCGGGGACACCCGCGGCACCGTCGCCATCCGTATGCCGCTGCACCCGGTCGCCATCGAACTGCTCACCGAGGTCGGCCCCATGGCCGTGTCGTCCGCGAACCTGACGGGACATCCGGCACCCGAGACCTGCGACGCCGCGCAGGGCATGCTCGGCGACTCGGTCTCCGTCTACCTCGACGGCGGCCCGACGCCCGGCAACGTGCCGTCCTCGATCGTCGACGTCACCGGCAAGGTGCCGGTCCTGCTGCGCGTGGGCGCCCTGGAGGCGGACGAACTCCGCAAGGTCGTACCCGACCTCGAGGTGGCACCGTGACCGGAGCGAACAGCCGGGGGCCGGCACAGTGACCGTCCCTGAGGGACGTGGCATAGAAGGTACGGCCGCCGTCGGCGGCACATTCCGGATCCTCCACGTCAGCACCGGCAACGTCTGCCGCTCGCCGATCACCGAGCGGCTGACGCGGCACGCCTTGAGCCACCGGCTGGGCGACCCCCTCGCCGGAGGGCTGCTCGTGGAGAGCGCGGGTACCTGGGGCCACGAGGGCGCACCCATGGAGGCGAACGCCGCGACGGTCCTCACCGACTTCGGCGCGGACCCCAGCGGCTTCACGGGGCGCGAGCTGCTCGACGAGCACGTGATCCGGGCGGACCTGGTGCTCACCGCCACCCGCGACCACCGCGCGCAGGTCATCTCCATGGGCCACTCCGCGGGCCTGCGCACGTTCACTCTGAAGGAGTTCACCCGGCTCGTCCGGGCGATAGACCCGGCGACCCTGCCGGACCCCGACCACGACGGTGTCGTCGAGCGGGCCAGGGCCCTGGTGCGGGCGGCCGCGGCACTGCGCGGCTGGCTGCTGGCGCCGAGCGCGGAGGCGGACGAGGTCTACGACCCGTACGGGGGGCCCATCACCTTCTTCCGCTCCATCGGCGACGAGATCCACCAGGCGCTCGACCCCGTGCTGACGGCGTTGACGGGCGTACCGGCCCGCCGCTGAGCGACTGCGGCGGGCGGGGCCGCTGCCACGGGCTCGCCGAACGCCGCACGTCCCTGCCGCCGGGCGGCGGCCGGTCCCCGGAAAGGCAACCGCGGGGCCGGTGAGCGGTGGCGAGGTCCGGACGGCCGAGCGGGGCGGATCCAGGTCGCCGGACACCGGGCGGCCATGTCCGCCCGGGCCTACATTGGAGGGGCCGTACACCCCAACGTGAGGCCGGGAGACCACGATGCCGGTCAGTACCCCCGCACCCGCCCGCACCCCCGCCGCGCCCGCCGACCTCGACGTCCTGCGCCGCCGGGACCCCGAGATCGCCGAGGTCGTACTCGGCGAGATGGCCCGGCAGGCCGACAGCCTCCAGCTGATCGCCGCGGAGAACTTCACCTCGCCCGCGGTCCTCGCGGCCCTGGGCTCCCCACTCGCCAACAAGTACGCCGAGGGCTATCCAGGGGCGCGCCACCACGGCGGCTGCGAGCTCGTCGACGCCGCCGAGCGGATCGCGGTCGACCGTGCCACCGCCCTCTTCGGCGCCGACCACGCCAACGTGCAGCCCCACTCCGGCTCCTCGGCCGTCCTCGCGGCGTACGCGGCGCTGCTGCGGCCGGGGGACACCGTCCTCGCGATGGGCCTGGCCTTCGGCGGGCACCTCACACACGGCTCACCGGCCAACTTCTCCGGCCGCTGGTTCACGTTCGTGCCGTACGGAGTCGACGCCGAGTCGGGGCTGCTCGACCACGAGCACATCCTCAGACTCGCCCGGGAGCACCGGCCGAAGGCGATCGTCTGCGGCTCGATCTCCTACCCCCGGCACCCCGACTACGCCGCGTTCCGGGAGATCGCCGACGAGGTGGGCGCGTACCTCATCGCCGACGCGGCGCATCCGATGGGCCTGATCGCCGGGGGAGCGGCCCCCAGTCCGGTCCCGTACGCGGACGTCGTGTGCGCCACGACGCACAAGGTGCTGCGCGGTCCGCGCGGCGGGATGATCCTCTGCGGCAGCCATCTGGCGGAGCGGATCGACCGGGCGGTGTTCCCCTTCACCCAGGGCGGTGCCCAGATGCACACGATCGCCGCCAAGGCCGTGGCCTTCGGCGAGGCGGCCACCCCGGGGTTCGCCGGCTACGCCCATCACGTCGTCGCCAACGCCAAGGTCCTGGCGGAAGGGCTGGAGGCGGAGGGCTTCGCGGTCACCACCGGCGGCACGGACACCCATCTGATCACCGCGGACCCGGCGCCGCTGGGTGTGGACGGCCGCACGGCGCGCGGGCGGCTCGCCGCCGCCGGGATGGTGCTCGACACCTGTGCGCTGCCGTACGGCGACGGCCGCGGCATCCGCCTCGGCACCGCGGCCGTCACCACCCAGGGCATGGGCGAGGCCGAGATGGCGAGGATCGCCGTGCTCTTCACCACGGCGCTGCGGGCGGAAGGCGAGGAGATCCACCGCGTTCGCGAAGAAGTGCGGGAACTGGTCGGGAGATTTCCGCCGTATTGAGGGTAGAAGCGAGGGCCCTGGAACCGTCCGGGCCGCTCGTATGTCCTCAAGCATGTGGCCAACGAAGCTAGGGTGTGGGGCTGAGATGGCCAGCGATTCCTCTGGGGCAGCCCGTGCGTGATTACCTGCTGACGCTCTGTGTCACGGCTGCGGTGACCTACCTTCTGACCGGACCGGTGCGGAAGTTCGCCATCGCGACCGGGGCGATGCCGGAGATCCGGGCCCGCGACGTCCACCGCGAACCGACGCCGCGGCTCGGCGGCATCGCCATGTTCTTCGGCCTGTGCGCCGGCCTTCTCGTCGCCGACCATCTGAGCAATCTCAACAGCGTGTTCGAGCTGTCCAACGAACCGCGCGCCCTGCTCTCCGGCGCCGCGCTGATCTGGCTGATCGGTGTGCTGGACGACAAGTTCGAGATCGACGCCCTGATCAAGCTCGGCGGCCAGATGATCGCCGCGGGCGTGATGGTGATGCAGGGTCTGACGATCCTGTGGCTGCCGATCCCGGGCGTCGGGACGGTCTCCCTGACCCAGTGGCAGGGCACGCTGCTGACGGTCGCGCTGGTCGTCATCACGATCAACGCGGTGAACTTCGTGGACGGCCTGGACGGCCTGGCCGCGGGCATGGTGTGCATCGCGGCCGCGGCGTTCTTCCTGTACGCGTACCGGATCTGGTTCGGCTACGGGATCGAGGCCGCGGCTCCGGCGACGCTGTTCGCATCCGTCCTGATGGGCATGTGCCTGGGCTTCCTGCCGCACAACATGCATCCGGCGCGGATCTTCATGGGTGATTCGGGGTCGATGCTGATCGGCCTGGTCCTGGCCGCGTCCGCGATCTCGGTCACCGGCCAGGTGGACCCGGACGCGCTGAAGCTGTTCGAGGGAAGCACCCGGCAGGCGACCCACGCGGCACTGCCCGTCTTCATCCCGCTGCTGCTGCCGCTGACGATCATCGCGATCCCCGTGGCGGACCTGCTGCTGGCGATCGTCCGCCGGACCTGGAAGGGCAAGTCGCCCTTCGCCGCCGACCGCGGCCATCTCCACCACCGGCTGCTGGAGATCGGGCACTCGCACAGCCGCGCGGTGCTGATCATGTACTTCTGGTCGGCCCTGATCGCGTTCGGTGTGGTCCTGTACTCGGTGCACAGCGCCTCGATGTGGATCGTCTTCGCGATCGTGGTGCTGAGCTTCGTGGGCCTGGTGCTCCTGCTGCTGCCGCGCTTCACCCCGCGGGCGCCGCGCTGGGCGGAGTCCTTCGTCCCGCCGCGCTACCGCCGCCGTCCGCGCCCCGTGGTGCCGGCGCCGCCCACGGCGCCGGGAGTCCCGTCGGCTACGGCACCGGACCCCGCCGACGCGGCCGCCGTGGGTCCCGAAGAGCAGCGCATCCCGGTGCCTGCGGGTATCAACGGGGCGACGGCGATCGGGGCGCGCTCGCGGTTCACGGCGGCGAGGAAGTAGCCGTCAACAGACGCGTGGTGCGATCGGCCACACAATGTGATGAACGGGGTGCGCCGGTGGCGCACCCGGGCGGCCCTTCCTTGCGGCTGCGGGGCCCTCGGTCCTTGCGCCCCGCGGGATGCCGATGGGCAGGAGCAATCAAGGCCATTACCAGACAAAGTGGTCCACCGTCATGCACACACGCGCGGCCTCACTCTCATGTGTGAGAGTTGGCACACCAGCGGGTAAAGACCTATTCAAATAGTTTGTGATACGGTTCACGAGAACCGGAGACAGAGCCGGGAGACCGCAGTGCGACGGTCTCCTCGGTGCCCGAGACCCACCTCGGACCGGATCTACGCTCGTCCTTGACGACACCAGTGCCCCCACCACCCCGCGGAGCCGCCGCCATGCCGTCCAACGACGTCCGGACTCTCCTGCAGACCGTCGTGCCCACCGCTGCCGTCGGCGTGATCGCCGCGATCGTCAGCGGTGTGCTCGCCGGCGGCAAGGGGGCCCTCGGCGCGGTCGTCGGCACCCTGGTGGTCATCGTCTTCATGGGGATCGGGATCGTCGTCCTGCAGAGGACGGCGAAGCACCTCCCGCAGCTGTTCCAGGCGATGGGCCTGATGCTCTACACGACCCAGTTGCTCGTGTTGTTCATCTTCGTCGCCGCCTTCAAGGACACCACGCTGTTCAACCCCAGGACGTTCGCGGCCTCCATCGTCGCGTCGACGCTCGTCTGGGTGGCCGCGCAGGCCCGTGCCCACATGAAGGCCAAGATCCTCTACGTCGAACCGGAGCCGTCGGATCCCCGCAAGGGCGAGAAGACGGGGCCGTCGACGTGACGGGTAGGGCCGGGATAAGTGCGCGTTCGAGAAACTGCTATCGTCCGGTGCCAACTGCGGCACTGCGGGCGCGGGCATCTGAGCTGACGCCTGCTCGATCGCGAGGCCTCGATGCCTGACCGCCGCCCCCACATCCGAAACACCAGTCCGGTGCCGACTCGCGGCTGCGCGCCGCGCCGACACAACGAGGTTGCCGAACCCATGCGTCACGCCGAAGGAGCCCGCGGTGAGTGCTGAACAGACCACGCTCGCCTTTGACTGGAGCTGCCGCATCATGGCCGACAACGGCTGTGGCTTTCCGGCACCGGGCCTGCACTCCTTCCTCTTCAAGCCGATTGCCACCGTCGGCGGCTTCGAGTTCAACAAGGTGATGCTGCTCGCGCTGATCACCACGCTCGTCGTCGTCGGCTTCTTCTACGCGGCGTTCGGCAGGGCGAAGGTCGTCCCGGGCAAGCTGCAGATGATCGGCGAGGCCGGCTACGACTTCGTGCGCCGCGGGATCGTCTACGAGACCATCGGGAAGCGCGAGGGCGAGAAGTACGTCCCGCTGATGGTCTCGATCTTCTTCTTCGCGTGGATCATGAACATCTGGTCCGTGGTCCCGCTGGCCCAGTTCCCGGTGGCGTCGATCATCGCCTACCCGATGGTCCTGGCGCTCATCGTCTACGTGATCTGGGTGTCGCTGACCTTCAAGCGCCACGGTTTCGTCGGCGGCTGGAAGAACATCACCGGTTACGACCCGTCTCTCGGCCCGATCAAGTGGCTCGTGTCGTTCATCGAGTTCTTCTCGAACCTTCTCGTCCGCCCGTTCACCCACGCGGTCCGGCTCTTCGCCAACATGTTCGCCGGTCACCTGATGCTGGTGATGTTCACCGTCGCCTCCTGGTACCTCCTGAACAGCTGGCTGATCCCGGCCGCAGGCGTCTCCTTCGTGATGACGATGGGCATGATCGTCTTCGAGCTCTTCGTCCAGGCCGTCCAGGCATACGTCTTCGTCCTGCTGGCCTGCTCCTACATTCAGGGCGCTCTCGCCGAGCACCACTGAGTCGCACCTCGCCCGCACCACCCCCCGAACGTCCGGTGGCCAACCCCCACCGGTCCGTAAATGAAAAGGAAGAATCAGCATGGCTGCCACTGAGACCCTCGCCGCTGTCTCCGGTTCGCTCGGCTCCATCGGCTACGGCCTCGCCGCCATCGGCCCCGGCATCGGCGTCGGCATCGTCTTCGGTAACGGCACCCAGGCCCTGGCCCGTCAGCCCGAGGCCGCCGGCCTGATCCGTGCCAACCAGATCCTCGGCTTCGCCTTCTGTGAGGCGCTCGCCCTCATCGGCATCGTCATGCCGTTCGTTTACGGTCAGTGATCTAGCCCCTCACCGACCACTTATCGACGAAAGGCACTGATGTGATCGCCAACCTTCAGCTGGCGGCGGAGGGAGCGCAGAACCCGCTCCTTCCCCCGGGCCCCGAGCTGCTCGTCGGCACGATCGCCTTCGCCATCGTCTTCTTCTTCCTCGCCAAGAAGCTCCTCCCGAACATCAACAGGGTTCTGGAAGAGCGCCGCGAGGCCATCGAAGGCGGCATGGAGAAGGCCGAGGCGGCCCAGGTCGAGGCGCAGAGCGTGCTCGAGCAGTACCGCGCTCAGCTCGCCGAGGCCCGTCACGAGGCCGCGCGTCTGCGCCAGGAGGCCACAGAGCAGGGCGCCGCGATCATCGCCGAGATGCGCGCGGAAGGCCAGCGGCAGCGTGAGGAGATCGTCGCCGCCGGTCACGCCCAGATCGAGGCCGACCGCAAGGCCGCGGCGTCCGCGCTGCGCCAGGACGTGGGCAAGCTCGCCACCGACCTGGCCGGCAAGCTGGTCGGTGAGTCCCTCGAGGACCACGCCCGCCAGAGCCGCGTCATCGACCGCTTCCTCGACGAGCTCGAGGAGAAGGCCGAGGCTGCCCGATGAACGGAGCGAGCCGCGAGGCACTGGCCGCCGCACGCGAGCGTCTCGACGCGCTGACCGACAGCACGTCGGTCGACGCGGCGAAGCTCGCCGAGGAGCTGGTCGCCGTTACCGCGCTGCTCGACCGCGAGGTGTCGCTGCGTCGGGTCCTGACCGACCCGGCGCAGCCCGGTGAGGGCAAGGCCGAGCTGGCCGCGCGACTGCTGAGCGGTCAGGTGGGCGGCGAGTCCGTCGACCTGGTCTCCGGCATGGTCCGTTCCCGCTGGTCGCGGTCCCGCGACCTGGTGGACGTGATCGAGGAGCTGGCGGCCACCGCCGAGCTCACGGCCGCGCAGAAGGCCGGCGCCCTGGACGACGTGGAGGACGAACTGTTCCGGTTCGGCCGGATCGTCTCCTCCAACCCGGAGCTGCGCGCCGCGCTGACCGACCGGACCGCCACGGCGGCCGCCAAGTCGCAGCTGGTCCGCAGCCTCCTCGGCGGCAAGGCCAACGTCGGCACCGAGCGGCTCGTGGCCCGTCTCGTCACGGCTCCGCGTGGACGTAGCCTGGAAGCGGGACTCGAGTCCCTGTCCAAGCTCGCCGCCGAGCGCCGGAACCGGACGGTCGCCGTGGTCACCTCCGCGGTACCGCTGTCCGACCGGCAGAAGCAGCGCCTCGGAGCCGTGCTGGCGAACGTGTACGGCCGCGAGATGCACCTGAACCTGGACGTGGACCCCGAGGTCCTCGGCGGGATCTCGGTGCGGGTCGGCGACGAGCTGATCGACGGGACGGTCCTGGACCGCATCGCCGAGGCGCAGCGCCGCCTCGCGGGCTGACCGGCCACCAAGTCAAACCAGAATTGCTAGAGCGGCCCGGTTGGGCCGCAGAGGATTCCTGGGGGTCCCGCGGCGCGAGCCGTCATGGACACAGCCCCAGACCCCCAAAGAAACTTCGGGCCCAACAAGGAGAGCAGGGAACCCAGATGGCGGAGCTCACGATCCGGCCGGAGGAGATCCGGGACGCGCTGGAGAACTTTGTCCAGTCGTACAAGCCGGACGCGGCCTCGCGCGAGGAGGTCGGTACGGTCAGCCTTGCCGGCGACGGCATCGCGAAGGTCGAGGGTCTTCCCTCGACGATGGCCAACGAACTGCTGAAGTTCGAGGACGGCACCCTCGGCCTCGCCCTCAACCTCGAGGACCGCGAGATCGGTGCCATCGTCCTCGGTGAGTTCAGCGGCATCGAGGAGGGCCAGCCGGTCCAGCGCACCGGCGAGGTCCTGTCCGTCGCCGTCGGCGAGGGCTACCTCGGCCGCGTTGTCGACCCGCTCGGCAACCCGATCGACGGCCTCGGCGAGATCGAGACCTCGGGCCGCCGCGCCCTCGAGCTGCAGGCCCCGACGGTCATGCAGCGCAAGTCGGTCCACGAGCCCATGGAGACGGGCTACAAGGCCGTCGACGCGATGACCCCGGTCGGCCGCGGTCAGCGTCAGCTGATCATCGGCGACCGCCAGACCGGCAAGACCGCCCTGGCCGTCGACACGATCATCAACCAGCGCGACAACTGGCGCTCCGGCGACCCGAAGAAGCAGGTCCGCTGCATCTACGTCGCCGTCGGCCAGAAGGGCTCCACCATCGCGTCCGTGCGCGGCGCGCTGGAGGAGGCCGGTGCCCTCGAGTACACGACGATCGTCGCCGCCCCGGCTTCCGACCCGGCCGGCTTCAAGTACCTGGCGCCGTACACCGGTTCGGCCATCGGCCAGCACTGGATGTACGAGGGCAAGCACGTCCTCATCGTCTTCGACGACCTGTCGAAGCAGGCCGACGCCTACCGCGCGGTGTCGCTGCTGCTGCGCCGCCCGCCGGGCCGTGAGGCCTACCCGGGTGACGTCTTCTACCTGCACTCCCGTCTGCTGGAGCGCTGCGCCAAGCTGTCCGACGACATGGGCGCCGGCTCGATGACCGGTCTGCCGATCGTCGAGACCAAGGCCAACGACGTCTCGGCGTTCATCCCGACCAACGTCATCTCCATCACCGACGGCCAGTGCTTCCTGGAGTCCGACCTGTTCAACGCCGGCCAGCGCCCGGCCCTGAACGTCGGTATCTCGGTCTCCCGTGTCGGTGGCTCCGCTCAGCACAAGGCCATGAAGCAGGTCTCCGGACGTCTTCGTGTGGACCTCGCCCAGTACCGCGAGCTGGAGGCGTTCGCCGCCTTCGGTTCCGACCTGGACGCCGCCTCGAAGGCCGCACTGGAGCGCGGTAAGCGCATGGTCGAGCTGCTGAAGCAGCCGCAGTACGCCCCGTACCCGACGGAGAACCAGGTCGTCTCCATCTGGGCCGGCACCACCGGCAAGATGGACGACGTCCCGGTCGAGGACATCCGCCGCTTCGAGTCCGAGCTGCTCGAGTTCCTGCACCGCGAGCACACGACGCTGATGACCTCCATCCGCGAGGGCGGCAAGATGTCCGACGACCTGCTGGAGAAGCTCGCCGAGGCGATCGCCGACTTCAAGAAGCAGTTCGAGACCTCCGACGGCAAGCTGCTCGGCGAGGACGCCCCGGCGACCGTCAACGTCTCGAAGTGACGACGGAAGGGACCTGACTCATGGGAGCCCAGCTCCGGGTCTACAAGCGTCGTATCAAGTCGGTCACCGCGACGAAGAAGATCACCAAGGCGATGGAGATGATCTCCGCCTCGCGCATCGTCAAGGCGCAGCGCAAGGTGGCGGCCTCCACGCCGTACGCGACCGAGCTGACCCGCGCGGTCACGGCGGTGGCGACCGGCTCGAACACGAAGCACCCGCTGACCACGGAGGCGGAGTCCCCGGCCCGTGCCGCTGTCCTGCTCCTCACGAGCGACCGCGGTCTGGCCGGTGGCTACTCCTCGAACGCGATCAAGACGGCCGCCCGGCTGACCGAGCGGCTCCGCGGCGAGGGCAAGGAGGTCGACACCTACGTCGTCGGCCGCAAGGGCGTGGCCTACTACGGCTTCCGTGAGATGAAGATCGCGGACTCGTGGACGGGCTTCACCGACAACCCCTCCTACTCCAACGCCAAGGACATCGCGGCGCCGCTGATCGAGGCGATCGAGACGGAGACGGCCGAGGGCGGCGTGGACGAGCTCCACATCGTCTTCACCGAGTTCGTCTCGATGCTGACGCAGACGCCGATCGACGGCCGGCTGCTGCCGCTCAGCCTCGACGAGGCGAAGGCGGAGGCCGGGGGCGGCAGGAAGGACGAACTGCTTCCGCTGTTCGACTTCGAGCCGTCGGCGGAGGACGTCCTCGACGCACTGCTTCCGCGGTACGTCGAGAGCCGGATCTACAACGCCCTGCTGCAGGCCGCGGCTTCCGAGCACGCGTCCCGCCGAAAGGCGATGAAGTCGGCGACCGACAACGCGGGTGATCTGATCAACACGTACACCCGACTTGCCAACGCGGCCCGCCAGGCCGACATCACCCAGGAAATCAGCGAGATCGTCGGTGGCGCGAGCGCCCTGGCCGACGCGACCGCGGGGAGTGACTACTAATGACCACCACTGTTGAGCCGACCGCTCCTGCTGGCGTGGCCACTGGCCGCGTCGCGCGGGTCATCGGCCCGGTCGTCGACGTGGAGTTCCCCGTCGACGCGATGCCGGAGATCTACAACGCGCTGAACGTCGAGGTGCCGGACCCGGCGAACCCGGGTACCACCAAGACCCTGACGCTCGAGGTCGCGCAGCACCTCGGCGAGGGTGTCGTCCGCACCATCTCGATGCAGCCCACCGACGGTCTGGTCCGCCAGGCCCCGGTGACCGACACGGGCAAGGGCATCACCGTCCCGGTCGGCGACTTCACCAAGGGCAAGGTGTTCAACACCCTCGGTGAGGTGCTGAACGAGCCCGAGGCGAACGGCCAGGAGTCCGAGCGCTGGGAGATCCACCGCAAGGCCCCGAAGTTCGAGGACCTCGAGTCGAAGACCGAGATGTTCGAGACCGGTCTGAAGGTCGTCGACCTTCTCACCCCGTACGTCAAGGGTGGAAAGATCGGTCTGTTCGGTGGTGCCGGTGTCGGCAAGACCGTCCTCATCCAGGAAATGATCATGCGTGTGGCGAAGCTGCACGAGGGTGTTTCCGTGTTCGCCGGCGTCGGTGAGCGCACCCGTGAGGGCAACGACCTCATCGCCGAGATGGAGGAGTCCGGCGTTCTGGACAAGACCGCGCTGGTCTTCGGCCAGATGGACGAGCCCCCGGGCACCCGTCTGCGCGTCGCCCTCGCCGGTCTGACCATGGCGGAGTACTTCCGCGATGTGCAGAAGCAGGACGTGCTGTTCTTCATCGACAACATCTTCCGCTTCACCCAGGCGGGTTCCGAGGTGTCCACCCTGCTCGGCCGTATGCCGTCCGCGGTGGGTTACCAGCCGAACCTGGCGGACGAGATGGGCCTCCTCCAGGAGCGCATCACCTCGACCCGCGGTCACTCGATCACCTCGATGCAGGCGATCTACGTCCCCGCGGACGACCTGACCGACCCGGCGCCGGCGACCACCTTCGCCCACCTCGACGCGACGACGGTTCTCTCCCGTCCGATCTCCGAGAAGGGCATCTACCCCGCGGTGGACCCGCTGGACTCCACGTCCCGCATCCTGGACCCGCGTTACATCTCGCAGGACCACTACACGACCGCCATGCGCGTCAAGGGGATCCTGCAGAAGTACAAGGACCTCCAGGACATCATCGCTATCCTCGGTATCGACGAGCTGGGCGAGGAGGACAAGCTGGTCGTCCACCGTGCCCGTCGTGTCGAGCGCTTCCTGTCCCAGAATACCCACGCGGCGAAGCAGTTCACCGGTGTGGACGGTTCGGACGTCCCGCTGGACGAGTCGATCGCCGCGTTCAACGCGATCTGCGACGGAGACTTCGACCACTTCCCGGAGCAGGCCTTCTTCATGTGCGGTGGTCTCGAGGACCTCAAGAAGAACGCCAAGGAGCTCGGCGTCTCCTGAGTCCCGTGACTCATGACGGGGGGCGGGGTCCGTCCCGCCCCCCTTCTCACGCCCTCCCGGGGTCCTGAATCAGCCGCTCGTGCGGCGGGCCCCGGACGGCCCCGGGCGCTTCGGCGCCAGGGCCCCTATTAGACTTATGACCCAACACCCGGCATGACCGCCGGGTGGTGACCCGAGGAGCCAACCTTGGCTGCTGAGCTGCACGTCGAGCTGGTCGCCGCCGACCGCCAGGTCTGGTCCGGCGAGGCCAACCTGGTCGTCGCGCGCACCACGTCCGGCGACATCGGCGTCATGCCCGGTCACCAGCCGCTGCTCGGTGTGCTGGAGTCGGGCCCGGTGACCATCCGTACGAACGAGGGAACGGTCGTCGCCGCAGTGCACGGCGGTTTCATGTCGTTCGCCGACAACAAGCTGTCGCTGCTGGCGGAGATCGCCGAGCTGGCGGACGAGATCGACGCCCAGCGCGCCGAGCGTGCGCTGGAGCGCGCCAAGGCCGACGACGACGCCGCCGCCGAGCGGCGCGCCGAGGTTCGGCTGCGCGCGGTGGCGGTGCGCTGAGCGCACCCCGCCGATGAACCACTCTCAGCCGCGGCCCGGACTGGACTTCTCCAGACCAGGTCGCGGCTGAGGCAATGCAGATGCAGGTGCAGGTCGTATTCCGCTACGGGACGAAGCGAGGAGGTCGGTGAAGATGTTCCTCGCTCTGCTCGTGAGCGGACTGGTCGTCGCACTGGTGGTGATCGGGCTCTTCGTCTTCGGTCTGCGCCGCAGACTGATCCAGCGTTCGGGCGGCACCTTCGACTGCAGCCTGCGCTGGAACGTCCCGGAGGACGGCGACCACTCGGGCAAGGGCTGGGTGTACGGCGTGGCCCGTTACAACGGCGACCGGGTCGAGTGGTTCCGGGTCTTCTCCTACGCCCTCCGTCCGCGACGCGCCCTGGAGCGCTCGGCGATCGAGGTGGTCGCCCGGCGCCTGCCCGAGGGCGAGGAGGAACTGGCGCTGCTGTCGGACGCGGTCGTCCTGGGCTGTCTGCACCACGGCACCCGTCTCGAGCTGGCGATGAGCGAGGACGCGCTGACCGGCTTCCTCGCCTGGCTCGAAGCGGCACCCCCGGGCCAACGAGTCAATGTTGCCTAGGTAGAGCCTTCTCGTTGGTTGGGGGTGCCCCTGGACGGAGTCTGGGGGAGGGTCGATGTTGCCTGGGTAGAGCCTTCTCGTTGGTTGGGGGTGCCCCTGGACGGAGTCTGGGGGAGGGTCGATGTTGCCTGGGTAGAGCCTTCTCGTTGGTTGGGGGTGCCCCTGGACGGAGTCTGGGGGAGGGTCGATGTTGCCTGGGTAGAGCCTTCTCGTTGGTTGGGGGTGCCCCTGGACGGAGTCTGGGGGAGGGTCGATGTTGCCTGGGTAGAGCCTTCTCGTTGGTTGGGGGGTGCCCCCGAACGAAGTCTGAGGGAGAGTCAACGTGGCCTGAGCGGAGAGCGTCGCTGGTTGGGGCGGCGTGCGTCGCGGCACGTGGTGGCGGTGGCCCGGGCCCCGGGGTCGATCTCCCGTCCTTACGGAAACCGGGTGATACTCGGCCCGTTGCACCCCCGCCCGGACGATTGCGGTCCGGTTCGGGCCGTTTTCCGATCTCCGCACACATAGGCTCGCGCCATGAGCACAGCGGACGGGCGTGCCGAGGAGGGCGCCGACGAAGGCGGATCGGGCCGGGGAAGCGGCGGGACGGGAGGCCGGGCCGGGGACGAGCCGGTGGACGGGGGACGCGGACGGGACCGGATCGAGCTCGTTCTGACGGTCATCCTCGCGCTGGCCGCGGTCGGTACCGCATGGGCCGGGTTCCAGAGCGCCAAATGGAGTGGTGTGCAGGCGAACTCCTACGCGCAGGCGTCCGCGGCGCGCACCGAGTCGTCACGCCGTTCCAACGAGGCGGGCCAGCTCCTGACCATCGACGTCATCTCCTTCACCCAGTGGCTCACCGCGCTCAACGAGGAGATCGTCGCCGACCCGTCGAGGCGCCCCGAGGGCGTGTACACACCGGACCCGAACAGCGTCTCCGGTTTTCTCTTCACACGGTTCCGGAAGGAGTTCAAGCCGGCCGTGTCCGCCTGGCTCGTGAACCGTCCTCTGGCGAACCCCGAGGCGCCACCGACTCCCTTCGCCATGCCGGAGTACCGGCTCGCCGCCGACGAGGCGGCCGACCGCCTGCTCCGCCAGGCGGAACGCAAGTCGGCGACGGCGCGGCAGGCGAACCAGCGATCGGACAACTACGTCCTGACGGCCGTGCTGTTCGCCCTGGTCCTGTTCTTCGCCGCGGTGGCCGGGCGGGCCCGGGCGGGGCGCGCCCGGTGGGTGCTGCTCGGGCTCACCGTGGCGGCTCTGCTGGCGGCAGTGAGCCTTCTGCTGTCCTATCCGGTGACGGTGTAGGGCAACGGCGGGCGCGGGGTGAGCCGCCGACGCCCCGCGCCGTGCGGAAGCGGGGGTGGTGCCGGGCACCACCCCCGCTCGGGCGTTGCGGCTATCCCAGCGCGGCGCTGATCGCGCTCACCAGCTCGCCGTTCGCGGTGTCCCCGCTGAACTCCCAGAAGAACGCGCCTCCCAGGTTCTGGTTCTTCGCCCAGCTCATCTTGCCGCCGATGGTCGCCGGGGTGTCGTAGCTCCACCAGTTGGAGCCGCAGTGGGCGTACGCCGTCCCGGCGACGGTGCCGTTGGCGGGGCAGCTGTTCCTGAGGACCTTGTAGTCCTCGATGCCCTGCTCGTACGTGCCGGGTGCGGGTCCGGTGGCCGAACCGCCCGGCGCGGACTGGGTGACACCCGTCCAGCCCCGGCCGTAGAAGCCGATGCCCAGCAGCAGCTTGCCCGCCGGGACGCCCTGGGCTCTGAGTTTGGCGATCGCCTCCGCGGAGGTGAAGCCCTGCTGCGGTATGCCGGCGTACGGCGTGAGCGGCGAGTGCGGGGCGGTCGGGCCGTCCGCGTCGAAGGCGCCGAAGAAGTCGTACGTCATCGCGTTGTACCAGTCGGAGTACTGCGCGGCGCCCGCGTAGTCGGTTTTGTCGATCTTTCCGCCGGAGCTCGCGTCGGCCGTGATGGCGGCCGTGACCAGGTTGTTCGGGCCGAACTTGGCGCGCATGGCCTGCATCATGTTCTTGAAGGCGGCGGGGCCGCTGGTGTCGCAGGACAGGCCGCAGGCGTTCGGGTACTCCCAGTCGAGGTCGATGCCGTCGAAGACGTCGGCCCAGCGCGGGTCCTCGACCAGGTTGTAGCAGGAGTTGGCGAACGCCGTCGGGTTCTGGACGGCCTGGGGGAAGCCGCCCGACCAGGTCCAGCCGCCGAAGGACCACAGGATCTTGATGTGCGGGTAGCGCTGCTTGAGCTTGCGGAGCTGGTTGAAGTTGCCGCGCAGCGGCTGGTCCCAGGTGTCGGCGACGCCGTCCACCGACTGGTCGGCGGTGTAGGCCTTGTCGTGGTCGGCATAGGAGTCGCCGATGGTGCACTGGCCGTTCTGCACGTTGCCGAAGGCGTAGTTGATGTGGGTGATCTTGGCGGCGGTGCCGGAGGTCACCAGGTTCTTCACGTGGTAGTTGCGGCCGTAGACGCCCCAGTTGGTGAAGTAGCCGAGCTTGATCTTCGAGCCGGGGCCGGGGCCGGGGCCGGGGCCGGGGTCGCCGCCGGTGGTCCGCACGGCGCGGGCGCCGCTGACGGGTCCGGTCTGGTCGGCGGTGTCGCGGGCCCGCACCGTGTACGAGTAGTCGGTGCCCGCGGTGAGCCCGGTGTCGGTGTACGTGAGGCCGGTGACGGTCGCGACGCGCGTGCCGTCGCGGAGGACGTCGTAGTTCCTGACGCCCTTGTCGTCGGTGGCCGCGGTCCAGCTGAGCGCCACCGAGGTGGCGGTGACGCCGCCGGCGGACGGGGTCCCGGGTGCGGACGGCGGGTTGTCGCCGGGGACCGTGCCGCCGTCGCAGGAACCGCCGTTGATCCGGCAGTTGGCGGGTGAGCCGGCACCGGTGCCGTTGAAGCCGAAGGACACCGACGCACCGGGGGCGAGGGTGCCGTTCCAGCTCTTGTTCTTCGCGGTCCAGTGGGTGCCCGAGCCGGTGACGTCGGCGTCCCACGCGGAGGTCACGGAGGTTCCGGAGGGGAAGTCCCACTCGACGGTCCAGGTGCTGATCGAGGTGGTGCCGGTGTTCCTCACCGTCCACTTGCCCTCGAAGCCGCTGCCCCAGTCCTGGACCTTGGCGTACGCGGCGGTGACGGAGGTGGCTGCCTGGGCGGGTGTGGCGAGTCCGACCATGGCGGCGAGGGGGAGCAGCAGGGCGGTGAGTCCCGCCGTCGCTCTGGACCTGAACCTGCTTCTGGTGCGGGGGGTACTCGTGCTCAAGGGTGCTCCTCGAGTTCGCGGACGGACGGGGTCGGGGGTCGGTCCGTGCAGAGCACTCCGCGGGGCTCACCGCGGTGTGCGTGCGGCGAGCGTAGGAAGGTCTGGACCAATCGTCAAGAGGTCCAGACCAGCGACGAGGTGGGGTGTCCGGGGCTGTCAGACCCCCAACTCCTGGGCCAGGACGGCCGCTTGCACCCGGCTCCGCAGCTCCAACTTGCCCAGCAGTCTGCTGACATGGGTCTTCACCGTGGCCTCGGCCATCTGCAGCCGCACCGCGATCTCGGCGTTCGACAGCCCCTCGCCCAGACAGGACAGCACCTCGCGCTCACGCCGCGTCAGCACGTCGAGCACGGCGGTGTCCGGAGCGTCCGGCGACGGCACGGGCGTCGGCGAGGCGAACTCGGCGAGCAGCCGCCGGGTCACCGCCGGCGCGACCAGGCCCTCGCCGCGCGCGACCGTGCGCACCCCCTCGATCAGATCCTTCGCCTCGGTGTTCTTGAGCAGGAAGCCGGCGGCCCCCGCGCGCAGTGCGCCGAAGACGTACTCGTCGAGGTCGAACGTCGTCAGCACCAGGACGTCCGCGAGGCCCTCCGCGACGACCTGACGGGTCGCCGAGACCCCGTCCAGTCGCGGCATCTGCACATCCATCAGCACCAGATCGGGCCGGAGCCCCCGAGCCAGCCGTACCGCCTCCTCGCCGTCCCCGGCCTCGCCCACCACCTCGATGTCGGGGGCGCTGCCCAGAATCAGGACCAGACCGGCCCTGACGGACATCTGGTCCTCCGCGACCACTACCCGGATCATGCCGAGGGCTCCTTGTCGTCCACCATGGGCAGCACCGCCCGTACCCGCCAGATCTTCGCCGGGCCGCCGGCCGGGCCGGGCTCGGGACCCGCCTCGAACTCACCGCCCAGCAGTGCGATCCGCTCCCGCATCCCGACCAGCCCGGCACCCGATCCCGGCGCGCGCGGCCCCGGCCCGCTGCCGTACGGGCTGGTCACCGTCACCGTCAGCGCCCGGCCGGTGGTGCCGGTGAGCCGGACGGCGACCTCGCCGGCGTCCGCGTGCTTCAGCGCGTTCGTGAGCGACTCCTGCACGATCCGGTAGGCCGCGAGCGCCACCGGGACGGGAGGCGCCGTATCCGCGTCGATCGCGTCGTCCAGCATGAACTCCAGTCCGCTCGCGGCGCCGTTGGTGCGGGCCTGCGCCACGAGCGCGTCCAGGCCGGCCAGGGTGGGTGCGACGGCGGGCTCGGCGCCGTCGCCGCTGTCCCGCAGCAGCCCGATCAGCCGCCGCATCTCCGCCAGGCCCTCCACGCTGTTCGTCCGGATGACGGTGAGCGCCTGCCGCGTCGTCGCGGGCTCGTCCAGGGACAGCGCCGCGGTGGAGTGGATGGCGATCGCGGAGAGGTGGTTGGCGACCAGGTCGTGCAGTTCCCGGGCCATCCGGGTGCGCTCGGCGGTGATCGCCTCCCTCCGGTCCATCTCGGCGAGCAGTGCCGTCTGCTCCGCGCGCAGCCGTGCCGCCTCCGCGGCCTCGCGGTGGTCGCGCACGAGCGCGCCGGTCGCGGCCGGGCCGAACGTCACCAGCCCCACGACCACCCCGACGAGCAGCGCGGAGGGATGCCGGAACCAGGTGAGGAAGCCGATCGTCACCCCGACCGTGATCAGCCCGGTGGCGTAAGGGATGCGCCGGGCCGAGGCCGGCGGGCCGTACACGACGGCCGCGTACACGATGTCCGTGAACATCAGGACCGTCGCGAGGTTCCCCGGTGTGAACTGGTCCGCCACGATCGCGACCGTGCCGGCGAGGAGCGCCGTCCTCGGCATGGTCCGCCGCAGCAGTTCCAGACCCGACATGGCGAAGAGCGGTACGAGTGTGACCCACGGCCCGGACAGCGGACGGCCGCCCTCGGTGGTGTGCAGACCGAGCGACCACAGCAGCAGACCGCCGAGGAGGCCGGCGACGGAGATGAGGACGTCGTCGCGATGGGGGCGGGGGATGGTCACCACCCCATGAAACACGCCGGGGAGCCTCCCGGCCTCCCCGTCCGGGGTGAGCCCGGGTACATCGAAGGGTGCAGTCACGGTTCGTCACCGGCGACGACGCGTCCGGGTGCGCCGTCAGGGAGCCTGGTTCCGGTACGAAGGGGGAACCACCGTGATCGTCACGCTGATCGTCGTCTGCGAGGTCGGGTTCTGGGTGCTGCTGGCCGCCGGCCTCGCCGCGCGCTATCCGCTCAGGATGCCGAGGACCGGGCTGGCCATCCTGCTCATGGAGCCGCTGCTGGAGATCGTCCTGCTGGTGGTGACGGCCCTCGACCTCAGGAACGGGGCCGACCCGAGCTGGAGGCACGGTCTCGCCGCGCTCTACATCGGCTACACCGCGGGCCACGGCCACCGGACCGTCAAGTGGCTCGACGGCCATGCCGCGCACCGCCTCGGCGGCGGCCCGCCGCCGGTGAAGCCCCCTCGCCACGGCGCCGCCCGCGCCCGGCACGAGGGCCGGGTCTGGCTGGGCACGGTGGTCGGTGCGGTCGTCGCCACCGGTCTGCTGCGGGCCGCCGCCTGGTACGTCGGCGACGCCGCGAGGACGGGTTCGCTGGAGAGCTGGATGCGCACCTGCTGGCAGATCGTGGCCTTCCACGGACTCTTCGCGCTGAGCTACGCGCTCTTCCCGAAGAGGGCCGCGAAGAAGGCGCCGGTGGGCTCCCAGGACGAGGACGCGGGGCGCGAGCAGGCCCGCGCCGAGCCCTAGGCGTATTGCCCTGAGAGGTTTGGAAAGTGGCCTCGTCCGCCCCAGGGCGGGGGCCTCTGGTGCATGGAGTCCCCCTCGGCCCTCCGGCCGAGGGGGTGGGGTCTCCCCAGGCCCTCCGGTCGAGGGGGTGGGGTCTCCCCAGGCCCTCCGGGCCGAGGGGAGGATCGCAAGGCGAGGGAGGAGAGCGCAGCGGGCTGCGCCGACGACCGACGACGCCGCGAGGGTGCGTGCCAGAGGCCCCGCCCCGACGGGAATGCCGAAACACGCCCTGCGGCGCCCTGCCCGGGTACCGGCGCGCACGCGGCGCAGTGCGGCTAGCGCTCGCCGCCGGGCACCCAGAGAACGTCCCCGACCTCCTTGTTCGCCGTCCTGGCGAGGATGAAGAGCAGGTCGGACAGCCTGTTGAGATAGGTCGCCGTCAGCGGGTTCATCGTCTCGCCGTGCACCTCCACGGCCGCCCAGGTGGATCGCTCGGCCCGCCGTACCACCGTGCACGCCTGGTGCAGTAGCGCGGCGCCCGGGGTGCCGCCCGGCAGGATGAACGAGCGGAGCTTGTCCAGGTCGGCGAGGAAGCGGTCGCAGTCCGCCTCCAGCTTGTCGATGTACTGCTGTTCCACGCGCAGCGGCGGGTACTGCGGGTTCTCCGTGACGGGAGTGGAAAGGTCCGCCCCCACGTCGAAGAGGTCGTTCTGGACCCGCACGAGGACCTTCACGACCTCCTCCGGGAGCCCGCCGAGCGCGACGGCGGTACCGATGGCCGCGTTGGCCTCGTTGGCGTCCGCGTACGCGGAGATGCGCACATCGGTCTTGCTCGTGCGGCTCATGTCCCCGAGCGCCGTGGTGCCCTTGTCGCCGGTGCGCGTGTAGATGCGCGTCAGATTGACCATGCGGCCAGCCTAGGCCGTGTCCGCGACGCTGCGCCGCCCCTGCCCGGACGGCGGTCCTCGCGGTCCGTCGGGGCGTACCTCCCAGGGCGGCGAGCCCGTCCCCGTGCCGGTCCCGCCGGGGCGGCCCCGGCGACTCGTTGAGTGCGCGTCCGACGCGCCGCGTCTCCGGGGCCGGCCCGGCGGGACCGTGCGGGCACCGCCGGGGACGGCATTGGGAGCGGCCCCCTCCCGACTTCCGGTGTGATGTCCGTCATCTGAGACGTGACGCGTATCTCTTCGCCGCCACACGGCGGCCCGCGGCCGCTAACCTCCGCAGAGATCCGATATGTAAACGTGTGTTAAGGGGTGCAGCAGTGGCCAGGAAGCTCGCCGTCATCGGGGCCGGACTCATGGGGTCCGGTATCGCGCAGGTCTCCGCCCAGGCGGGCTGGGACGTCGTGCTGCGTGACGTCACCGACGCGGCCCTGACCCGCGGCACCGACGGCATCAAGGCGTCCTACGACAGGTTCGTGGCCAAGGGGAAGCTCGAAGCGGCCGACGCCGAGGCCGCGTTGGAGCGGATCACCACGACCACGGACCTCGACGCGGTCGCCGACGCGGACATCGTCGTCGAGGCGGTCTTCGAGAAGCTCGAGGTGAAGCACGAGATCTTCCGTGCGCTCGACAAGCTCGTACGGGACGAGGCGGTGCTGGCGTCCAACACCTCCGCCATCCCGATCACCAAGATCGCGGCCGTGACCGAGCGGCCGGAGCGCGTCGTCGGCGCCCACTTCTTCTCGCCCGTTCCCATGATGCAGCTGTGCGAACTCGTCCGCGGCTACAAGACCAGCGACGAAACGCTCGCCACCGCCCGCGAGTTCGCCGAGTCCGTGGGCAAGACCTGCATCGTCGTCAACCGCGACGTCGCGGGCTTCGTGACCACCCGTCTGATCTCGGCGCTCATCGTGGAGGCCGCCAAGCTGTACGAGTCGGGCGTGGCGACCGCCGAGGACATCGACATCGCCTGCAAGCTCGGCTTCGGCCACGCGATGGGACCGCTGGCCACCGCCGACCTGACCGGCGTCGACATCCTGCTCCACGCCACCGGCAACATCTACACCGAGTCGCAGGACGAGAAGTTCGCGCCGCCGGAGCTGATGCGCCGGATGGTGGACGCCGGTGACATCGGGCGCAAGAGCGGGCAGGGCTTCTACAAGCACTGAACTCCGACCCCGGGTGCGCGGGGGCCGTACGCCCCTGCGTACCGTCACTCCTCAGGGTGAATTCGGTATCGGTTCGCTTACAGACGGCAACTTCTCTGCCCGTGTGGCAGTCAGTTGGTGCAAAGAAATACGTAGTCGAACGCTCACGGTCGAACGCTCACGGTCGAACGCGACAATCGAACGCAGAGTCGGGAGACCGACGTACAAGTCAGACCTGACGGACAAACGCACTCTCGGGGAGCGCATATGCACATCAGGGGCGACCATGCCGAGCTGGTCGTCGGGGGCCGCCTCGACGTCCGGAGCGCGGCGGACGCCCGAACGGTCCTGCACTCGGCCGTCGACGACGGAGTGGGCGATCTCGTGCTCGACCTGAGCGATCTCGACTCCTGGGACGCCACCGGCCTCGGGGTCATCATGGGCGCGCACCGAAGGGCCGGCCGCTGCGGCCGACGCCTCGTCCTGCGCGGTGTGCCACCGCAGATGCAGCGGCTCCTCGTGGCCACCCGGCTGCACCGCATCCTGGCCATCGAGGGCGGAATCGCCGCAGAGTCCCTGCCCCGGGTCTGAGCGGACGACACCCGCCAGGGCGCACAATCATCACGAGACCGTGACGTCCTGGGGCGGGCGGCCCCCCGGCTGTTCCCCGACACCCGCAGAGCGTCTAGGCTCCGGTCGCCTGCCTCTTCACGAACCCACACGGCGGGCACCGGACCAGAAGCGGCAGCGGAGCGTGCAGACCGGCCGGGAGGGGCTTCCGCACGAGACGCCATCTGGGGGCTTTGACCATGGACCCGAGGAATCCGGGACCGGACGAGTACGACCGCGACAGCGATCGAGGCGCCGAGGAGGGCGGCACCCGGCAGCGGCCGCCGCGCGACGCGGTGCCACCGGAGTTCGCCCACGAGAAGGCCCCACCCGCACGCACGGTGCGCGTGGTCGCCGGCGACTTCGCACTCACCGTCAACCCGGTCGACGGCAGCGAGATCGAGCCTTGCCGCCCCGGTACGGAACCCGCCGTTCCCGTCCGGCACACCGTCGAGGAGCGCGACGAACTGCGGCGCACCGGCCGGCCCCCGGTCCCGCCCGGACCGGCCGCCCCCGCGCTGCCGCTGCTGGAGCGTCAGGAAGTGCGTGAGCGGCTCGTCCGGCTCCTGGGACACGGCCGTACGGTGCGGCTGACCGGCCCGGCCGGATCGGGCCGCACCGCCCTGCTCGACACCGTGGCCGCCGACTGCGCGGGCGTCGCCCCCGACGGCGTCGTCCGCCTCTCCGGATACCACCGCACGCCTGCCGAGCTTCTGTACGAACTCTTCACCGCCGTCCACAACGCGCCCCGGTACCGGCCCGACCGGGCGGAGCTCCTCGAACACGTCCGCGAGATCGGGGCCGTCGTCCTCGTGGACGACCTGGAGTTCGGCGGGAGCGCCCTGGATGAACTGCTGGACGCCACCCCGGAATGTGCCTTCCTGCTCGCCGCGACACCCGACGTCGCGGCGCCTTCGGCCGACTCCCGGGTCGAAGAGGTCTTCCTCCCCGGGCTCGAGCGCGGCACGGCGCTGGAGCTCCTCGAGCGGGCCGTGGACCGGCCGCTCACCGACGAAGAGGCCAACTGGGCCGGCGACCTCTGGTTCGAGTCGGAGGGGCTGCCCCTGCGTTTCGTCCAGGCCGGTGCCCTGCTGAGGCAGCGCGACGCCCTGAGCCACGTCCCGGAGGAGCGCGACGACGATGACGACGACGGGGACAACGTCTTCGGCGACGGCCTCGACGTCCCGCTGCCGACGCTCGGCGAAGGAGCCGCCCCCGCCGCGCTGCTGGCCTCCCGGCTCAGCGAGTCAGCCCGGGACACCCTCCGGTTCGCGGTCGCCCTCGGCGGCGAAGTCCCGCACCAGGCCCACCTCCCCGCCCTCGTCGGCGACACCCACGCGGACGCCGCGCTCGGCGAACTGACCAGCTGCGCCCTGCTCAGCCCCGTCGGCCCCCGCTACCGGCTGGCGGCCGGGGTCGCCGCTCAGCTCGAGGCCGTCGGCTACGGCGAGGGTGCCCTCGACCGCGCCCACGCGGCCGCCCAGCACTACGCCTGGTGGACGGGGCACCCCTCGGTGACGCCTGCGCGGGCGTCCTCCGAGGCAGACGCGATCCTCGCGGCCCTGGGCGCGCTGGTGCCCGTGCAGGAGACCGGGCACGCCGGCACCGCCGTGCTGCTGGCCCGCAGCGCCGCACCCGCGTTCGCGGCCGGACTGCACTGGCAGGCGTGGCAGCGCGCCCTGCGCACCGGTCAGGAGGCGGCCCGGACCGCGGGCGAGGTCGCCGAGGAGGCCTACTTCCTCCACGAGCTCGGCGTCCTGGCCCTCTGCTCGGGCAGCCTCGACCGGGCCCGTGCCGAACTCGAGGCGTCCATCGCCATGCGCGGAGCGCTGTCCGACAAGCGCGGCACGGTCGCCGGACGGAGGGCGCTGGCACTCGTGACCGACCGCGAGGGGGCCAGGCTCCCCGGCACGGGCACGTCCGAGGGCGAGGCTGCTCCGGCGGTCCGCCCCGAGGGGCCGGTGTCTCCGGCCAAGGGCCTCGCGGCCGTGTCCGCACCGGTCGAGACGCTGGTGACCCGCCGTGAAACCCCTGCCTCGCCGGCCGGCCTGGTCGCCGACGCCCGCCGGCTGGTCGTCTCCGGCCCCCGGCGCCATCTCGTCGCGGCAGGAGCGGGCGTCCTGCTGGCCGTGGTCCTCGGGACGGTGGTGACGCTCGGGGCGACCTCTGACGAGGAGACTCCTGCGAACCGGGTGACCAGCGAGCAGTCGGCGAACGAGGATGAGGGGAGCGACGGCCTCAACGCCGATGAGCCCTCCGACAACTCCACGAGCCGACCCGTGGACGGCACCACCGGCGGTACGTCGGGTGGCGCTCCGGCGGCCCCGGGCACCGCCCGGCCCGGTGAGAGCGGCTCGGCGGGCGATCCGTCCGCGCCGGGCGGCGGTTCCGCTACGGGTGGTTCGGGCACGACCGGCTCGGCGACCGGTGGCTCGTCCTCGTCGACGACGGGCGGCACGACCGGTGGCTCGTCGTCGACGGGGGGTTCCCCGTCGACGGGCGCCACGTCGTCGGGCTCGACGGGTTCGCCGACGGACGGCGGTACGTCCAGCGGCCCGAGCGGCGGTACGACGGACGGTGGTTCCACTGACGGTGGTACGACCGACGGTGGTACGACCGACGGTGGTACGACGGACGGTGGTACGACGGACGGTGGTACGACCGACGGTGGTACGACGGACGGCGGTTCCACCGACGGCGGTACGACGGACGGTGCTACGACGGACGGTGCTACGACGTACGGCGGTACGGGTACCACGACGAGCAGCCCCAGCAGCAGCCAGGCGGGTCCCAGCAGTTCGTCGACCTGACCGGGGCGGTGCGTCAGGGCCCGGACCCGGGTACGCCCCGCCCGGCGCGGTTCGGACCGGACCGGACCGGACCGGTTCAGTTCAGTTCGGTCCGGCGGCCGCGCGGAAGGGCGTCGGAAGCCGGGAGCGGCGGTACGCGGCCTTCGCCGCGGCAAGGCCGCCGGAACCGACGCGCTCCGCACCCGCGGTGCTAACGGCCGCGCGTACGCCGCCACATCGACGCGTACACCCACGCCGCGCGCCCCCGCACATGAGTCGCGGGCGGCCCGCGCAACCGCCGGCCGCCCGCTGACACGCGCCTCCGTCAGAACAGCCGCAGCTTGTCGTCCTCGATGCCGCGCAGGGCGTCGTAGTCCAGCACCACACAACCGATGCCGCGGTCCGTCGCCAGCACACGCGCCTGGGGCTTGATCTCCTGTGCGGCGAACACACCGCGTACCGGGGCGAGATGGGGGTCGCGGTTCAGGAGATCCAGGTAGCGGGTGAGCTGCTCGACGCCGTCGATCTCGCCGCGGCGCTTGATCTCCACCGCCACCGTCGCGCCGTCGGAGTCGCGGCAGAGGATGTCCACGGGACCGATCGCCGTCGGGTACTCGCGGCGGATCAGGCTGTAGCCCTCGCCCAGTGTCTCGATACGGTCTGCCAGCAGCTCCTGGAGGTGTGCCTCCACGCCGTCCTTGATGAGGCCCGGGTCCACACCCAGCTCGTGGGACGAGTCGTGGAGGACCTCCTCCATCGTGATGATCAGTTTCTCGCCCGTTTTGTTGGTGACCGTCCAGACGTCGTCGTCCCCCTCCTTGAGGCTGCAGGGCGGGGACATCCAGTTCAGCGGTTTGTACGCCCGGTCGTCGGCGTGGATGGAGACGCTGCCGTCCGCCTTGACCAGGATCAGACGGGGAGCGGAGGGCAGGTGTGCGGTGAGCCGGCCGGCGTAGTCCACGGAACAGCGGGCGATGACGAGACGCATGGTGCGCAACGCTACTCGACCGACCTCCTTGTGCGCGATTCCTCCACCTGTCGCCCACCCTGCCCCTGTCCGAGTCCCTACGGGTCGCCCTTCTTGTGCCCTTACGTGGGTGGCCGGTTGTGTTCCCATTCTCCTGGTGCGGACCAGACAGCGCGCATAACGTGGAAGCAGGAGGTCGCCGGTCGTGCACTCTGCGTCGTCTTCAGCGCCGCAGCCGGGCAGGAACGGTCGCCTCCTTCCCTGCCCGTAAGACCTCGTTCAGCGGGGTCGCGAGAGGAGAACCCATGTCGCTCGACGTCTCACCGGCGCTGTTGGAACAGGCCGAGCGAGGCGAGGTCGACGAAGCTGCATTCGTCGACTGCGTCCGGACCTCCCTGCCCTTCGCATGGGAGATGATCAGTTCTCTGGTGGCTCAGCTGAAGGTGGACGGCGGAGGGTTCGCCGACAACCAGACGCCGCCGCCGGACGAGCAGGCACGTGGTCAGCTGTTGCGCGCGCTCGCGAGTGACGCCATCCGGGGTGCGCTGCAGCGGCACTTCGGAGTACGGCTCGCTTTCCAGAACTGCCACCGCGTCGCGGTGTTCCCGCTGGACTCCTCGGTGGACGAGCGGCTCGCCCGCTTCACTTCCGTACGGGCCCAGCTGCTCAACCAGTCGCCCGAACTGCGCGACTGCTGATGTCTTCCGCTGCCGCTCCGCACCGCGCGAGGCGTCGTGGATGCCGGGGCGGCAGCCTCCGCCGGACGACGGGCCGGAGGAGGCGTGCGGGCCGTACGGTCGTGCGGCCCGCACGCGCGTCGGCCCGCTCAGCGGAGCAGCGGAAGCACCTCGGCGCCGAGCCGCCGCACGTTCTCCTCCGTCGCCGCGAGATCGCCCGAGCCCTCGGAGAGGAGCGCGAACCGGGTGATGCCGGTGCGCTCGGAGGTCGCCGCGAGCCGGTCCGCCGCCAGCGCCGGTGGGCCCACCGGGTGCAGCCGGCACAGCAACTCCGTGTAGGCGACCGGGTCACGCATCGCGCGCCGGCGTCCGTCGACCGTCACATGCGCGTCGAGGCCCTGCTTGAGCCAGCCCGGCATCGCCTTGACGAGGGTCTCCTCCGCGGCCGTACGGTCGTCCGCGATCTGCGCCACACCGGCCGACACATGGCCGGCCGCGGCCACCGCCTCCGGGGCGTGGCCGGCCGCGAGGGCGTGGCTCCGCCAGAGGGCGACCATGTCCGCCTTCTCCTCGTCGCCGCAGTGCATCCCGAGCAGCATCGGCAGCCCGCGCTCGCCCGCCAGCCGGACCGACGCGGGGGAGGTGCAGGCCACGATCACCTCGGGGCCCGCGAGGCCGTCGCCGTCCTCGCCGATCAGGTCGTCGGGGCGTGGTACGACGGGGACCTCGCGGAAAGCGAATCGTTCCCCCTCGCTGCCCACGCGGGCCTCCCGCAGCCAGCGCAGCAGCAGGTCCAGTGACTCGGGGAAGTCCTTCTCGTACGCCGCGAGGCCGGTTCCGAAGACCTCCAGATCGACCCAGGGGCCGCCGCGGCCCACACCCAGGGAGAACCGGCCTCCCGAGGTGAGGTGCAGCAGCGCCGCCTGCTCGCCCAGCGCCACGGGATGGGTGGTCGGCAGGACACTCACCGCCGTGCCCACCCGGATCCGTTCCGTGCGGCCGAGTAGCAGCGCGGCCATGGTCACCGCCGACGGGCACACCCCGTACGGCACGAAGTGGTGTTCGGCCAGCCAGACCGAGTCCAGTCCGGCCGCCTCCGCCGCCTCGGCGGACCGCACGGCCCGGTGCAGCGCCTCTCCATGCCCCTGGCCCGGGAACTGGGCGGCCAGTACAAAAGCTCCAACGCGCATCGCCTGATGCCTCCTTGCGGCCGACGCGGCATTCCCCCCACACAGGCAACAACGTCTGACACGTGCCAAAGGCACGGCCGCGACAGAAGTTGTTGCGATTTTCCGGTAACTGGCCCCTGTGGGTGGTGTGCTCGGTGCCGTAGCGGACGCCTGCCCACCGCCCGGGACCGTAGGCTTGGGAGTGAACTGTCCGCTCTGCCCCCGAGGTGTCACGTGTCCCCGCGCAGAAACCGCCCTCGCGGCGGTGAGAAGCCGACCGACCGCGCCGGTGACATGAGCGACCGCTACGGCGGTGTGGAGCGGTCCGAGAGCTGGCAGGGCGACGACTGGCGGGTCCGGCACGTCGCCGGGGCGAGCGCCGCGGGCAAGCGCTACCGCTGCCCGGGCTGCGACCAGGAGATCCCGTCCGGCACCCCGCACGTGGTGGCCTGGCCCGAGTACGGCGGCGTGGACGACCGGCGGCACTGGCACAAGGCGTGCTGGAACGCGAAGGACCGCCGCACCTCCCGGGTGCAGCGGTCCCGCAACGCGCCTCGGCACTGAACGGCCCGGACCGGCCGCCGACGGGCCGGCTGCCGGGCGGTCAGACGTCGCGCCGGTCGAGGGCGAGGTAGGCGCCGGCCATGGTCACGCCGGCCATGCACAGCATGATCCACAGCGGCTCCCAGCCGTGCGGGCCCTGGGTCGTCACCGGCGCGTCGTAGAGCACGCCCAGCTGGCTCGGGATGGAGTACTCGAGCAGGAAGTCCTGTACGTTCCGCAGTGATTCCGCGTACATGAACAGGGCCAGCACCAGCGGCAGCAGGACCACGCCGATCATGATGGTGATCGCACCCGCGGAGTGCCGGATCAGCGCTCCGACGGCAAGTGAGAGCAGTCCGAGCAGGGCGAGGAACAGCCCGACGCCGACCGTCGCCCGGAACCAGTCCTCGCCGGTGCTGACGCCCGCGTCCACGATCGCCGTCTGCAGGGCT
Source organism: Streptomyces marianii (assembly GCF_005795905.1). Lineage (NCBI taxonomy): Bacteria > Bacillati > Actinomycetota > Actinomycetes > Kitasatosporales > Streptomycetaceae > Streptomyces > Streptomyces marianii. Next base: position 2,562,970 of record NZ_VAWE01000001.1, on the reverse strand, counting down.
CCGACGATCGCGGCGGTCACGGTCGTGATCACGAAGACCAGCAGGAAGAAGACGATCGCCTTCGCCGTCAGCACCCGGGCGCGGCTGGGGCACGCGGTCAGGGTGGTGCGGATCATTCCGGTCCCGTACTCGGAGGCGATGGTCAGCACACCCAGCGTGATCACGCAGATCGAGCCGAGCAGAACGCCGAAGAAGCCGAGGCTGAGGACGGACTCCTCGCCCAGCTCGGGCTCCGCCGAGGACACGGCGATCGCCGACAGCAGACCGATGCCGACCATCAGCACGATCATCACGCCGAGCGTCCACATCGTGGAGCGGACCGAACGGATCTTGGTCCACTCGGAGGCGAGCGCGTCGCCGAGGTGCGCCGCCCGCACGGGGATGGGGGAGTGGTAGGCGCCCTGAGGGTACGCGCCCTGCTGCTGGTACGGGGTCGTCATCGGGCGTCCTCGGTGTTGCTCTTGGTCGGGGCTGCGGGGGCGGCGGCAGGAGCCGGGGCGGACGCGGCCGGGGCCGGCGGCACGGCCGCAGTCGCGGTGGGAGGTGCGGCCGGAGGGGCCGCGTACGGGTTCTGCCCGGGGGGCGGCGGGGCGTACCAGCCCTGCTGCGGCACCTCCGGGACCATCAGCGCCGACGGGTCGTATCCCACCGGCGGCGGTTGCATCAGACCGGCCTTGCGGTCGTCCGTGGAGCGGTAGTCCACGGCGGCCTGCGTCATCCGCATGTACGCCTCTTCAAGGGACGCCTGGTGCGGCGAGAGCTCCCACAGCCGGACGTCGGCGTCGTGCGCCAGGTCGCTGATCGCGGGGAGCGTGAGGCCCGTCACCCGCAAGGCCCCGTCCGGCTCCGGCATGACCTGGCCGCCGGCCTCGGTGAGGACTCCGGTCAGCTTCTCCCGCTGCTGCGGCTCGGTCTGCGGCGTCCGCACCCGTGCGAAGCCCGCCGAGTTGTGCGCGATGAAGTCCTTCACGCTCATGTCCGCGAGCAGCTGGCCCCGCCCGATGACGATCAGATGATCGGCGGTGAGGGCCATTTCGCTCATCAGGTGCGAGGAGACGAAGACGGTACGGCCCTCGGAGGCCAGCTGCTTCATCAGATTGCGCACCCAGAGGATGCCTTCCGGGTCGAGACCGTTCACCGGCTCGTCGAAGAGCAGTACCTGCGGGTCGCCGAGCAGGGCCGCGGCGATGCCGAGCCGCTGCCCCATGCCGAGGGAGAAGCCCTTGGAGCGCCGTTTGGCGACGTCCTGGAGGCCCACGACCCCGAGCACCTCGTCGACCCTGCGGGCCGGGATGCCGGACAGCTGGGCGAGGGACAGCAGATGGCTGCGCGCGCTCCGCCCGCCGTGGACCGCCTTGGCGTCGAGGAGCGCACCGACCTGACGCGGCGCGTTGGGCAGCCTCCGGAACGGGTGGCCACCGATCGTGACATGGCCGGACGTCGGCTGGTCGAGGCCGAGGATCATGCGCATCGTCGTCGACTTGCCCGAGCCGTTCGGCCCGAGGAAGCCGGTGACGGCACCGGGCCGCACCTGGAAGGAAAGGTTGTACACGGCCGTCTTGGCGCCGTAGCGCTTGGTCAGGCCGACTGCCTCGATCATTACTCCAGCCCCATCGACAGGTCAGGTCGTCGGGGCACGGTCGCACACGGCCGCAGCCCCCCGTAAGAGTTAGAGGATATCCGGGGCCTGACGGTTCCGGCCATGGTGAACGACCTGCCCGGTGCGGGCGCCGGTCAGGTCAGGCGTCCCGCTCCTTGAGCACCGGGAAGCCGCCGAGCAGCGCGGCCGCCACCCGGTTCTCGCCGTCCGGCCGGTGACGGCCGGCAGCGGCCCGGCCCGCGCAGCGCCGTGCGGGCCCCGGGAAGACGCGTGCGCCCGGTGCCTTCGAAGGCACCGGGCGCACGTGGAGCGTACTGCCGTACGGGCTGCGCCGTCAGCGGGTCTGCTGCGCCGGGACGCCGCGGGACACCGGCTCGTCGTCCGCCGGGGCACCCGTCGCGGCGACCGCCGCGCCGGTCAGCGTGGCCAGCATCTCGCGGACGTTGGTCAGCTGGGCGTTGATGGAGTCGCGACGGTTCGTCAGCGCCGCCAGCTCGCGCTCCGATTCGCTGCGGATACGGTCCGCCTTCGCGTTCGCGTCGGCCACGATGTCCTCGGCCTGGCGCTGCGCGGTCTCGACGGTCTGCCGGGCACGGCGCTCCGCGTCCGTGCGCAGCTTCTCGGCCTCCAGGCGCAGCTGCTCGGCGCGGTGCTCGATCTCCGCGAGGCGCTTCTCCGCCTTCGCCTGACGCGACGCCAGGTCGCGCTCGGACTGCTCGCGGCGCTTCGCGAGGTTCGTCTCGAAGTCCGCGGCGGCCTGGGCGGCCTTGGCGCGGGTCTCCTCGAAGAGCGCGTCCGCCTCCTCGCGCTTGGACTGCGCGTCCTTCTGCGCGTCGGCACGGAGCGAGTTCGCCTCGCTCTGCGCCTTCTCGACGATCCTGACGCCCTCGTCCTCGGCCTTCTGCTTGCGATCCGCCGCGAACGCCTCGGCGTCGTTGCGCACCTGCTGGGCGGCGCCCTCGGCGAGCTCGCGGTGCTGTTCCGCCGCGCGCCGGGCCTCCTCACGCAGGTCCTTCGCCTCCTCCTCGGCGAGGCGGAGGATCTTCTCGACACGCGCACCGAGTCCCGCGTAGGACGGCTCCGCGTCGTTGACCTGGGCCTGGGCATTCTGCGTCTCGAGATGCAGCTCCTCGATGCGCTTTTCCAGTGAGGTGATACGTGTGAGAGCACTGTCACGATCGGCGACGAGTTTGGTAATGCGGTCGTCCACCTGACCGCGGTCGTACCCACGCCGCACGAGCTCGAAGCCGAAGGGGGAGGAAGTGTCGCTCATGGGGTTCCTGTCGAATGAGACCGGCTGAGGTGTTAGGGGGAATCCTAGGCGCCCGAGCGGCGTGTCATCGAGCTGATGCCCGTTTGATATGGAGAATGTCCAGCCTTTCGGGTGGCTAGCTCTCGGAGGACTTGCCACTCGAACGTGTAACCCCGGCTGACGCCCCCGCCTTGACCCCGCCGTCCTTGCCGGCCGGAGCCTCGAACGACTCCAGCGCCTCCAGCACGTCCTGCACCCGGGAGATCTCCGCCTGGATGTCCTCACGCCGGCGCACGAGCACGTCCAGCTCCCGCTGGCCCTCCTCGATCATGCGCTCGGCCTCGCGCTCCGCGTCCGCCTTGACCTTCTCGGCCTCCCGGACCAGCCCGGCCTTCTTCTGCTCGGCCTCCTTGAGCAGCGCCTCCGCCTTCCTCACGGCGGCGATGCGCACCTTGCCGGCCTCCGAATTGGCCTCCGACACCAGTTCCTTGGCCTTCGCCCCGGCCTCGGCCTGCTGCTCCTCCGCGGCCTTCACCAACTGGTCGCAGCGCTCGCCCGCGGCCTTCATCTGCTCGGCGGACTCCCGGCGGGCCCGCTCGTGCAGCTCCTCGACCTCGTTCTCGACGCGCCTGCGCAGCTCCTCCGCGCGCTCCCGGATGGCGGTCGCGTCGCCGCGCGCCCCCACCAGCAGCTCGTCGGCGTCCGTACGGGCCTTCTCGACCAGGGAGTTGCCCTCGACGGTGGCCTCCGCGACCAGCCGGTCGGCCTCCTTGCGGGCCGCGCCGACCATGGTGTCCGCCTGCGACTCCGCATCGGTCGTGGCGCGCAGCGCCTCCTCCTGCGTCTTGGCCATCAACTGGTCGACCTGCTCCGCCGCGTCCGCGCGGCGCTTGGCCGCGTCCTTCCTGGCGGTGTCGAGTGTGCGGTCGGCCTCCTCGCGGGCCTCCGAGCGCATCTGCTCGGCGGCGCGCTCGGCCTCCTCGCGGAGCCGCTCCGCCTCGGCCCTGACGCGGTCCGCCCGCTGCTGGGCGGTGCCCACGGTGTCGGCCGCCTCGGCGCGCAGCCGTTCCGCCTCGGAGCCCGCCTCGGCGATGAGCTGGTCGGCCTGCTCGGCAGCGTCGGCACGGCGCTTGTCCGCGGACTTCCTGGCCTCGTCCAGGAGCTGTTCGCCGTCCGCCCGGGCGGACGCGCGCAGCTCCTCGGCCTGGCGCGCGCCTTCCTCCTTGACCTGCTCGGCCTCGGCCCGCAGCCGTGCCGCGTCCTGCTCGGCGAGCGACAGCAGCTCGGACGCCTCGGTCGTGACGCGGTCGGACTCGCTCGTGGCCTCGGCCACGAGCCGGTCGGCCTGGGCCGCGGCCTCGGAACGCATCCGGTTGGCGTCCTCACGGGCCTCGGCCCGGGCCCGTGTCGCGTCCTGCTCGGCGGAGGCCAGCGCGTCGGCCGCCTCGGTGCGCATCCGCTGGGCGTACTCCGAGGTCTCGGCGCGCACCCGGTCCGACTCGGTGATCGCCTCGTTCATGGTCCGCTCGGCGAGCGACTTGGCGGCTTCCGCCTCCTCGTCGGCGCGCGCCCGGACGCGGTTGGCGTCCTCGGTGGCGCGCTCCCGCTCGGCGTAGGCGTCGGCGCGGACGCGGTCCGCCTCCTCCTGCGCCTCCGTCCTCGTGCGCTCCGCCGCGTGCTCGGCGGCGCTGCGCAGCCCGGAGATCTCCTGTTCGGCCTGCTCCTGCAGACCGGACACGGAGTCCCGCACCTGCTGGGCGGTCTGCTCGGCGGCCGACACCATCTCGGTGGCGCGCCGGTCCGCCTCCTCCACCAGCCGCTGGGCCTCGGTCTGGGCGTCCTCGACCCGCTTGCGGGCGGCGGCGAGCAGCTCCTCGCTCTGCTCGCGGGCCAGTTCCCGCTCCTGGTCGGCCTCGCCACGGGCCGCGCCGAGGATCTCCTCCGCCTCGCGGCGGCGCCGGTTGGCCTCCTCCTGGGCGGCGGCGAGCGCCTCGGACGCCTCCTGACCGACCCGTTCGGCGGCCGCTGCGGCCTCGCCACGAACCCGGTCGGCGGTCTCCTGCGCATCGGACTTCAGCCGCTCGGCCTCCGTGGCGGCCTCCGTGCGCAGCCGCACGGCGACGGCCTCGCCCTCGGCCCGGGAAGCCGACGCGTCGGACGCGGCCTCGGTGCGCAGCCGCTCGGCCTCCCGCTCGGCCTGCTCCAGGAGCGTACGGCTGCGCTCGGCCGTCTCCGTGCGCAGCCGCTCGGCCTCCGCCTCGGCCTCGCGGCGGATCCGCTCGGCCTCCGCGCGCGCCTCGGTCAGCGCCTCCTCGGCCGACGCGAGACGGGCCTCCGCCTCCGAGTGCAGCCGGGTCAGCTCGTCCGCGGCCTCGGCCTGGCGGGCGGCGACGCCGCGCTCGGCCTCCTCGCGCAGTTCGGCGGCGGCGCGCTCGGCCGCCGCCTTCGTCTCCTCGGCCTGCTCCTCGGCCTCGGTGCGCAGCCGGTCCGCCTCGGTACGGGTGCGCTCCAGCGTCTCCTCGGCCTGGCGGCGCAGGGTCGTGGCCCGCTCGATGGCCTCGGTGCGGACGCGCTCGCTGTCCGTGGTGGCCTTGGACCGCACGTCGTCGGCGTCGGCCTTCGCCTTCGTCAGCAGGTCCTCGGCGGTCTTCGCCGCCTCCTCGATCTGCTGGACGGCCTCGCGGCGCGCCTCGCCGCGGATCCGCTCGCCCTCGGCGACGGCCTCGGAACGCAGCTGCTCGGCCTCACCGCGCAGCCGCCGGGCCTCCTCCTGCAGTTCGACCGTCTTGGCGCGGTACTCCTTGGTGTCGTCCTTCGCCGCGCCCTTGAGCTCCTCGGCCGTGCCATGGGCCTCGGCGCGCAGCCGGTCCGCCTCCGCCTCGGCCTCGCGGCGGATCCGCTCGGCCTCCTCGACGGCCTTGCGGGTGGTGTCCTTGGCGTCCTCGGACGCCTTGTCCAGGACCTCCTCGGCGGTTCGCGCCGCCTTCGCGAGCTGGGCGGCGGAGTCCTCGGCGGCGACCGTACGGGCCTTGTCCGACGCCTCCGCGACCAGCTTCTCCGCCTCGGCCTTGGCGTCCGCCAGCGCCTGCTCGGCCTCGCTCCTGAGGTTCTCGGCCTCCTTGGTGGCCTCGCCGACGAGCCGGGCGATCTCGGCCTTGGCGGTCCTGGCCCGCTGCTCGTTCGCCGACTCGGCGCTCCCGAGCAGTTTGGCCGCGGTCTCCTTGGCCTCGGCGACGGCCTTCTCGGCCTCCGTACGCGCCTCGCGGAGCCGGTCCTCGGCCTCCTGCATCCGCTGCTCGGCGCCCCGGCTGAGCTCCGCGGCCTGCTGGCGGGCCTGGTCGGACTCGGCGGTCGTCGCCGAGCGCAGCTGCTCGGCGTGGCTGGTGGCCTCCTGGGCCTGGCTGGAGGCGGCGTTCAGCAGCCGCTCGGCGTCCCTGCGGGCGCGCAGGAGGACGGCCTCCGCCTCGGCGCGGGCGGACTCCGCCTCGGAGCTGAGCCGCTGCCGGGCCTCCTCGGCGACCCGGGCGGCCTCGGCGCGGGCGGCGGCGAGGCCCTGCTCGGCCTCGGCGCGCGACTCGTCCAGGAGCCGGCGCGCCTGGGACTCGCTGCGGGCGCGGAGCTGTTCGGCCCAGGCCACGTTCTCGTTGACGTGCGCCTCGACGGTCTGCCGGCGCTCCGCCAGCTCCTGGTCGAGGCGCTGGCGGCGCTGGTTCGCCTCCGTGTGCAACTCGGCCTGCAGACGGGCCTGGTGCTCGGCGTGCTCCTGGAGGATGCGCTGCGTCTGGGCCCGGACCTCGCGCAGCTCCCGCTCGGCGTCCGAACGCAGCTGGTCGGCCTGGATCTGGGCGTTCCGGAGCAGCTGTTCGGCCTGGTAGCCGATGTCGGCGCTGTCGTACGCGGGACGGGACGCGATGGTGCGACGCGCCTCGTGGAGCTTGGCGCGCAACACCTCGACCTGGTATCCGAGGTCCTCGGCGTGCTGGACGGCCTTCTCCCGCTCGGTCTTCAGCCGGTCCATCTCGGCTTCGAACCGCGAGAGGTGGTCGTCGTCAGCTCGGTGGCTCTCCTGGCGTTCGTAGCCCCGCACTGCGCGGTCCCATCCGTCCCCTGGTCGCAACTCTCTACAGACGAGCACCGTTCGCCTGAACGGCCCCCCGGGGAAATGGTGTCAGATCAGTCACGAGGACGCGGCGCGGCCCCGGCCCGGCCCCGGCCCGGAGCGGCCCACTCTACCGGGCCGGGAATCCCGGCGGTCAGTGCTCCGCTGAGGTGGGGTCGGCGGAAGTGACCAGTTCGGTGAGGACGCCGTGGCAGTCCTTGGGGTGCAGGAACGTGATCCGGGAGCCCATCGAACCGATGCGCGGCTCGTCGTAGAGCACCCGTACGCCCTTGCTCCGGATGTCGCCGGCGGCACCGTCCACGTCCGCCGTGCCGAAGGCGATGTGGTGGACCCCTTCGCCGTTCTTGGCCAGCCACTTCCCGACCGCGGAGTCCTCGCGGGTGGGCTCCAGGAGCTGGAGGTAGGAGGCGCCGCCGTCCGAGGTCTCATTGATCTTGAGCATGGCCTCCCGCACGCCCTGCTCCTCGTTGACCTCCGTGTGGAAGACCTCGAAGCCGTACGTGGCCCGGTAGAACTCGACGGTCTTGTCGAGGTCGAAACAGGCGATCCCGATGTGGTCGATTCGCGTCAGCATGGTTCCAGTGCAGCGCTCCCGGCGGTGGTTACGCAACGTGCGCGCGATCACACCGGCTGCCCGGTGACCCGAGCGCATACCGCTCAGTACAGTTCGAGTAAACCCTCGTTCACTCCTCAGCCGCCGCGCTGGAAGGGGATCCCCTCTCATGACTGGAACGAACAGCACCACATCCGTCATCGTCGCCGGGGCGCGTACCCCCATGGGACGGCTGCTCGGCTCACTGAAGTCCTTCTCCGGCGCCGACCTGGGCGGCTTCGCCATCAAGGCCGCGCTGGACCGGGCCGGCATCGGCGGTGACCAGGTGCAGTACGTGATCATGGGCCAGGTGCTGCAGGCGGGCGCCGGGCAGATCCCGGCCCGTCAGGCGGCCGTCAAGGCCGGCATCCCCATGAGCGTCCCGGCCCTCACGATCAACAAGGTGTGCCTGTCCGGCCTGGACGCGATCGCCCTCGCCGACCAGCTGATCCGTGCGGGTGAATTCGACGTCGTCGTCGCCGGCGGCCAGGAGTCCATGACCAACGCGCCGCACCTGCTGCCGAAGTCCCGCGAGGGCTTCAAGTACGGCGCGATCGAGATGCTCGACGCGATGGCGCACGACGGCCTCACCGACGCGTTCGAGGGCATCGCCATGGGCGAGTCCACCGAGAAGCACAACACCCGCCTCGGCATCGCCCGCCCCGAGCAGGACGAGATCGCCGCGCTGTCCCACCAGCGTGCCGCGGCCGCGCAGAAGAACGGCCTGTTCGAGGCCGAGATCACGCCCGTCGAGATCCCGCAGCGCAAGGGCGAGCCGGTCGTCTTCAGCAAGGACGAGGGCATCCGCGCCGAGACCACCGTCGAGTCGCTCGGCAAGCTGCGCCCCGCGTTCGCCAAGGACGGCACGATCACGGCCGGTACCTCCTCGCAGATCTCCGACGGCGCCGCCGCCGTGGTCGTGATGAGCAAGGCCAAGGCCGAGGAACTCGGTCTGGACTGGATCGCCGAGATCGGTGCCCACGGAAACGTCGCGGGCCCGGACAACTCGCTGCAGTCCCAGCCGTCCAACGCGATCGCGCACGCCCTCAAGAAGGACGGCCTAGAGGTCTCGGACCTCGACCTCATCGAGATCAACGAGGCGTTCGCCGCCGTGGCCGTGCAGTCGATGAAGGACCTCGGGGTATCCCCGGAAAAGGTGAACGTCAACGGCGGCGCGATCGCCCTCGGCCACCCGATCGGCATGTCCGGCGCGCGCATCGTGCTGCACCTGGCGCTGGAGCTGAAGCGGCGCGGCGGCGGGACCGGCGCGGCGGCGCTGTGCGGCGGCGGCGGTCAGGGCGACGCGCTGATCGTCCGCGTACCGGCGAAGTAAGACCTCCAGAGATCGGAGCACGCACGATGGTGGACGTCCCCCAGCTGGTCGCCCAGGCGAGGGAGGGCAGGCCGCGGGCCGTGGCCCGGCTGATCTCGCTCGTCGAGGGGGCGTCCCCGCAGCTCCGCGAGGTCATGGCGGAGCTCGCGCCGCTGACCGGCGGCGCGTACGTGGTGGGCCTGACGGGTTCGCCGGGGGTCGGCAAGTCCACGTCCACCTCGGCGCTGGTGACCGCGTACCGGAAGGCCGGCAAGCGCGTCGGAGTGCTCGCCGTCGACCCGTCGTCCCCGTTCAGCGGCGGTGCGCTGCTCGGGGACCGGGTGCGGATGTCCGACCACGCCTCCGATCCGGGGGTCTACATCCGCTCGATGGCCACCCGCGGCCATCTCGGCGGACTCGCCTGGGCCGCGCCGCAGGCGATCCGCGTCCTCGACGCGGCCGGCTGCGACGTGGTGCTCGTGGAGACGGTCGGCGTCGGCCAGTCGGAGGTGGAGATCGCCTCCCAGGCCGACACGTCCGTGGTGCTGCTGGCGCCCGGCATGGGCGACGGCATCCAGGCAGCGAAGGCGGGGATCCTGGAGATCGGCGACGTGTACGTGGTCAACAAGGCGGACCGCGACGGCGCCGACGCCACCGCCCGCGAGCTGAACCACATGCTCGGGCTGGGCGAGTCCCGGGGGCCGGGCGACTGGCGTCCGCCCATCGTGAAGACGGTCGCCGCGCGGGCCCAGGGCGTCGACGAGGTCGTCGAGGCCCTGGAGAAGCACCGCGCCTGGATGGAGGAGCACGGAGTCCTCGCCGAGCGCCGCGCCCGCCGCGCCGCGCACGAGGTGGAGACCATCGCGGTCACGGCCCTCCGCGAACGCATCGGCGACCTCCGCGGCGACCGTCGCCTGGGCGCTCTCGCGGAGCGCATCGTCGCGGGCGAACTGGACCCGTACGCGGCGGCTGACGAACTCGTCGCGGGCCTGACGGGCGACTGACCGGCGCCGTCCGGTCACGTGGCCGGACGGAGGCCTCGCGGCCCGGAGAGCGGGTTCCGGGGCTCGGCCGGGCGGCCGGGCGGACGTTCGCGGTGCATCGCCGCCCGCGTCACTGCCGCGCGGCGCCCGGGTCCGCGCGGCGAGCGAGGACCTCGAGGCCATGACCGGGGCGCCCGCCGCCCCGGGCGACAACGAGGAGCGGCCCGGCTTCGGCAACGGCACCGCGTGGCCCGGCGCCACGGGGGACGCTGACGGTCTCGGCGGCGGCCGAAGGCGGCGCTCTCTTCGTGCTCCGCCTGCCCCTGGCGTCCTGAGCCCTGAGTTCCGCACGACCCGCACGACCCGCACGGTCCGCGGACGGCGTCCGGTGGGACTGGCGGACGGCGCCCGGCCGTCGGCGGGGCGCCGCACCGGACCGCGGGGCCTTCGTGACTGGGGGTCGCGGTGCCGGACCGCAGCCCGGCTGGGCGCACCGGAAGGGGCCGCGCGGGTCCGAGCCCCGCGCGCCCGTCCGGCAGACCCGCACCGCGCCGGTCCCCGCGCGTGCCCATTCCCCCAAGGCACGTGCTGAGGCGGCGCGGCGGGCCACGCGTGCGGACGTCCGGACCACAGGGCCGGGTCCCGCGCGTCCCAGGCCGGAGCCCGCGTCAGCTGCTCGTACGGGTCCGGTCAGACCCTGCCGCGGCGGCCCCGCAGGTGCTCCGCCACCGGTTTGAGGGATTCGTGGAGGTCGGCGAGCGCCTCCGGGGACAGCAGGTCGATGAAGTGCTGGCGCACGGACTCGACGTGGTGCGGCGCGACCTTCTGCATGGTCTCCATGCCCTGGTCGGTGAGTACCGCGTACAGCCCGCGGCGGTCGGACTCGCAGTTCTCCCGGCGCACCAGGCCCGCGTTCTCCATGCGGGTGATCTGGTGGGAGAGCCGGCTCTTGGACTGCAGCGTGGCCGCCGCCAGATCGCTCATCCTCATGCGCCGCTCGGGGGACTCCGAGAGGTTGACGAGGATTTCGTAGTCGTTGTTGGTCAGGCCGAACGGTTGCAGATCCTTTTCCATCTGGTAGGTCAACAGTCTGTTGACATCCAGATAGGTGCGCCAGGCGCACTGCTCCGTATCGCTCAGCCAGCGCGTGGCCGTCTCGGTCTCCATATATGGATACTACCCTAAGAAGTTGAAATCCGGACGAAAGCGGGGACGGTCACATCCGGCACCCCGAGTCCCCCGAGAAGGGTGCAGACGTTCGACGTCACACTCCGCAGCCTACCGCTCACAAGCCGAAGCGACGCTGGAGGTCCCCCAGCTGACCGGGCAGGCGCGGGGTGGAGCCGTGTTGACCGGCGCCGTGACCGCCGCCCGGTACCCCGTCCGCGTGCGGGACCGCGCCGGTCGCCTGTTCGGGCATGAGCGCCTCGGTCGACTGCATCAGCACCGTGCCCGCGCCGACGAACTCGAACTGGTGCTCCTCGCCCGAGGCACCGCCGATCCCGGACAGCTGCCGCAGGCCGCCCATCACCCCGCTCATGTATCCGTGGTCGTAGTGGTGGCACGGCGAAGGGCAGTCCGCCCAGCCCACCAGCGCCTGCGGGTCCACCCGGATCGGGGGCTCCATGAAGACCACGGGGCCGTTCGACGCCGCGACGAACTTCCCCGTGCCGATCAGCGTGAGGAAGCCGGGAACGATCGACTGCTTCAGGGCCAGCGAGGGCTGGTACGCCAGCAGGTTCCCGGCCCGGACCGTCAGATTGCCCTCGTCCAGGTCGAAGGAGTTGACGTCGAAGGCCCGGTCCGCGAGCAGCATCTTGCCGCTGCCCTCGGCCACCACCCAGTCGCTCGCGTGCAGCGGCGAGTGGAAGCTGGTGCGCATCAGCCGGTCCAGCCGGCCGTGGCCGATCCCGTTGAAGTCGATCCGCCCGTAGTAGGCGATCATCTTCCCCTTCTGCAGGAACCACTGGGAGCCCTTGAGCTCCACGCAGAAGGTGTACGGGTTGACGTTGTCGTCGCTCGGCAGCGTCATCGGATCATGAATCACCGGCGTGCTCACAGCTTCTCCTCCGACGCCTGGACGTACACCGCACCACTGCCGCTCAGTTCGAGCTGGAACGCCTCGCCCGAGCCGCGCCCCACCATGTCGCGCCAGCCCAGCGCGGTGGAGAGCTTGTTCCGTACGTCGCCGTGGTGCGCGACGTACGCCTGAGGGTCCACGTGGACCGGCCGGCCCGGTGTGATCGGCAGTTCGATCACCCCGCCGTGTGCCATGACGGCAACGGCGCCGTGACCCTTCAGGGTGGTGGTGAACAGGCCCTGGCCGGTGACCTGGCCGCGCACCATCCCCATGACCCCGCCCTGCGAGCCCATGAACATCGTGCCCTGCTGCAGGGTGCCGTCGAAGGCCAGCAGCCGGTCGGCCTCGACGTACAGGGTGTCGCCGGTGAGGCCGATGACCTGGATGTGGTGGCCGCCGTGGCCGAACATGACCGTGCCCGAGCCCTCGACCGTCATCAGCGGCGTCGCCTCGTCGGCGACCCGCCGGCCGATCATCGACATCAGGCCGCCCTGGCCGCCGGCGATGTTCGGGGTGAAGGAGACGTCGCCCTTGTAGGCGAGCATCGCGCCGCGCTGGCTGTACATCTTCTGGCCGGGAACCACCGTCGCCTCGACCATCTTCGAGTTGATCTCGCGGAACGGCATCAGACGTCCCCTCCGATGGTGTTCCGCTCGCTCGGCTGCACGTACACGAGCCCGTCGCCCTCGAACCGGATCTGGAAGGCCTCGCCGCCGCCCTCGCCCATGAGCGTGCGGAAGGTGACCCCGGACTGGAACTGCTGCTGAAGACCGCCCTGGTGCGCGATGTAGGCGCCCGGGTCCACGGAGAGCGGGTACTGGGGCGTCACGCGCAGCACCACGGCCGGGCCGTCCGACATGATCGCGGCCTGGCCCGTGCCCTCGACGGTCGTCGTGAACAGTCCGTTGCCGGTCGCGCCGCCGCGCAGTCCGGTGAAGCTGGTGCCGGTGCGCAGCCCGCCGTCCGTGCAGAGGAGATTGCTCGACTCGACGTACAGCTTGTCGCCGTGCAGCGAGACGAGATTGATCTCGGAGGCGCGATCGGCGAAATAGCAGGTGCCCTGGCCCTTCACCTCCATCATGGTCATCTGCTCGCCGGTGAGGCGGCGGGTCACCATGCCGCGGATGCCCTCACCGCCGCCGGACAGTTTCTTGAAGTCCATGTGGCCGTCGTACGCGACCATGGACCCGTTCTTCGCCTTGACGGAGTCCCCGGTCATGTCGACGGCGAGCACTTTGCTGCCTTGAAGTCGGAACATTGCCACGGGGTGAAGGTACTGGGCGGGCCGCGTGTTCGGACAGGCCCCCGGGAGTGAACACGACCCTGACCCGACCCCGAGGCCACCCGGGTAAAGGGCGGGGAAAACGCGGTGCCAGAATGGCTACGCTTGTGCGTCCGTTCACAAGACCATCGCCCCCTCCCCCGAAGGTGCCCGCCGTGGACATCAAGACCGCCTCCGCCCTCCACCGCCTCCGGCTCGTCTCCGGTCCCGAGGCCGTGTCCTTCCTGCTCCTGCTCGTCTGCTCGGTACTCAAGCGCACGACGGAGTTCAACGCGGTCCCGGTCATGGGCGCGATCCACGGCGTCCTCTTCATCCTGTACGTGCTCTTCTGGCTGGACGCCTGGAACCGCACCAAGTGGGACGTCAGGACGGCCGCGGTCTACTTCGTCCTGTCGGTGGTCCCGTTCGGCGGCTTCTTCGCCGACCGCAAGCTCAAGCGCGCCGCCGCGGACGCGGTCATCGCCTCCCGCGCCCGCCGTGAGGGCACGGTGAACGCGTGATCGTCGCCTTCTCCGTCACCCCGCTCGGCGTGGGCGAGGACGTCGGCGAGTACGTCGCCGACGCGGTCCGCGTCGTCCGCGAGTCCGGACTGCCGAACCGCACGGATGCGATGTTCACCTCGGTCGAAGGTGAGTGGGACGAGGTGATGGACGTCGTCAGGCGCGCCGTCGCCGCGGTCGAGGCACGCGCCCCGCGCGTCTCCCTCGTCCTCAAGGCCGACGTCAGGCCGGGCGTCACGGACGGTCTGACGGGCAAGGTCGAGACCGTGGAACGCCACCTGTCCGCCTGACCGGCACCGTCCCACCCGCTCGGACGCGGTCTCCGTTCGAACGGCCGGGACCGTGTCGCCCCCGGTGCCCAGCCCGCCCCCCGCCGCCGCCCGCCTCCCGCCGCGCCCGCCGCCGCCCGCCTCCCGCCGCGCCCGCCGCCGCCCGCCGCACGGCGCCGGCCGCGGCGGGCCGCGCGGCGGGAGGCGGACTGGTCGCGGGCGGGGGACGACCGAAGTGCGAGACAGGGCTGACCAGCATGTGACCAGTGGGTAAGGTCGATGCCGTGCCGAAGCCGCTCAGCCTTCCCTTCGACCCCATCGCCCGAGCCGACGAGCTCTGGCAGCAGCGCTGGGGCCCCGTGCCCTCGATGGCCGCGATCACCTCGATCATGCGGGCCCACCAGATCCTGCTCGCCGAGGTCGACGCCGTGGTCAAGCCGTACGGGCTGACCTTCGCCCGGTACGAGGCGCTGGTGCTGCTCACCTTCTCCAAGGCCGGGGAGCTGCCGATGTCCAAGATCGGTGAGCGGCTGATGGTCCACCCGACCTCCGTCACGAACACCGTGGACCGCCTGGTGAGATCCGGTCTGGTCGCCAAGCGGCCCAACCCCAACGACGGCCGCGGCACGCTGGCCTCCATCACGGACAAGGGGCGCGAGGTCGTCGAGGCGGCCACCCGGGACCTCATGGAGATGGACTTCGGGCTCGGCGCCTACGACTCCGAGGAGTGCGCGGAGATCTTCGCGCTGCTGCGGCCGCTGAGGGTCGCGGCGCACGACTTCGACGAGGGCTGACCGGCCCCGGCGGACGTGTGCCGGGCCGCCTCGGCCCGGGGCCGACCCACCCGAAGATCGCCCAAAGCGGACCGTTACCCTCATCGCCATGAAGAAGAGCGTCCTGACCCGTTACCGGGTGATGGCCTACGTCACCGCCGTCATGCTGCTCGTGCTGTGCACCTCCATGGTGTTCAAGTACGGTTTCGACACGGGTGAGGACATCACCTTCGCCGTCTCCCAGGCGCACGGCGTCCTCTACATCGTCTACCTGGTCTTCGCCTTCGACCTCGGCTCCAAGGCCAAGTGGCCGTTCGGCAGGCTGCTGTGGGTGCTGCTCTCCGGGACGATCCCCTTCGTCGCCTTCTTCGTCGAGCGCAATGTCACACGCTCGGTAGCGCCGCTGGTCAGCGAGTCGGAGCCGGTGGCCGTCAAGGCGTAGTCACCCCGCCGTACGCACGCGTACGGCGGTCTGCCATCGACATTTACTAGGACGTCCTAGTAAATTCGTGGGTATGGACGCTGACGCCATCGAGGAGGGCCGCCGCCGCTGGCAGGCCCGGTACGACTCCGCGAAGAAGCGGAACGCCGACTTCACCACGCTCTCCGGTGATCCGGTCGAGCCGGTCTACGGGCCCCGGCCCGGCGACACCTACGACGGCTTCGAGCGGATCGGATGGCCGGGCGAGTACCCGTTCACGCGCGGTCTGTACCCGACGGGCTACCGCGGCCGCACCTGGACCATCCGCCAGTTCGCCGGCTTCGGCAACGCCGAGCAGACCAACGAGCGGTACAAGATGATCCTGGCCGCCGGTGGCGGCGGGCTCAGCGTCGCCTTCGACATGCCGACGCTGATGGGGCGCGACTCCGACGACCCGCGGTCCCTCGGCGAGGTCGGCCACTGCGGTGTCGCCATCGACTCCGCCGCCGACATGGACGTCCTCTTCAAGGACATCCCGCTCGGCGACGTCACCACCTCGATGACGATCAGCGGACCCGCCGTCCCCGCCTTCTGCATGTACCTCGTCGCCGCCGAGCGGCAGGGTGTCGACCCGGGCGTCCTGAACGGCACGCTCCAGACCGACATCTTCAAGGAGTACATCGCCCAGAAGGAGTGGCTGTTCGAGCCGGAGCCCCATCTGCGCCTCATCGGCGACCTGATGGAGTACTGCGCCCGCGACATCCCGGCGTACAAGCCGCTCTCCGTCTCCGGCTACCACATCCGCGAGGCGGGGGCGACGGCAGCGCAGGAGCTCGCGTACACGCTCGCCGACGGCTTCGGGTACGTCGAACTCGGCCTCAGCCGCGGACTGGACGTGGACGTCTTCGCGCCCGGACTGTCCTTCTTCTTCGACGCGCACCTGGACTTCTTCGAGGAGATCGCCAAGTTCCGCGCGGCCCGCCGCATCTGGGCCCGTTGGATGAAGGAGGTCTACGGGGCGAAGACCGACAAGGCGCAGTGGCTGCGGTTCCACACCCAGACGGCCGGTGTCTCGCTGACCGCCCAGCAGCCGTACAACAACGTCGTGCGCACGGCCGTCGAGGCCCTCGCGGCCGTCCTCGGCGGCACGAACTCGCTGCACACCAACGCCCTGGACGAGACGCTGGCGCTGCCGTCGGAGCAGGCCGCCGAGATCGCCCTGCGCACGCAGCAGGTGCTGATGGAGGAGACGGGCGTCGCCAACGTGGCAGACCCGCTGGGCGGCGCCTGGTACGTGGAGCAGCTCACCGACCGTATCGAGGCGGACGCCGAGAAGATCTTCGACCAGATCAAGGAGCGCGGACTGCGCGCCCACCCGGACGGGAAGCACCCCATCGGGCCCATCACCTCCGGCATCCTGCGCGGAATCGAGGACGGCTGGTTCACCGGCGAGATCGCCGAGTCGGCCTTCCGCTACCAGCAGTCGCTGGAGAAGGGCGACAAGCGGGTCGTCGGCGTCAACGTCCACCACGGCTCCGTCACCGGCGACCTGGAGATCCTCCGCGTCAGCCACGAGGTCGAGTGGGAGCAGGTCCGCATCCTGGGCGACCGCAAGGCCCGTCGCGACGACGCCCGGGTCAAGGCGTCGCTGGAGAGGATGCTGGCCGCCGCCCGCGACGGCTCGAACATGATCGAGCCGATGCTGGACGCCGTCCGTGCCGAGGCCACCCTCGGCGAGATCTGCAACGTACTGCGGGACGAGTGGGGCACGTACACCGAGCCCCCCGGCTTCTGAGCCGGGGCCGGGCGTCGAAGGACTGGTTCGTCTGCGGGAGGTCGGGGCCGGACGGGGCGGTCGGTGACGCTGGAGGGCGTCGCCGGGTTTACGGTCCGGCCGCGGCCGCCTCCGCAGGGCCGTGACGGGAAGGTCGCGGTGCGGGGACGGAGGAACGCGAGTCGCCCACGGGGGAATGAGTGCGGGGCAGGCCGCGGGCTCCCGCAGGGCCCGGCCGGCCGGTACCGGCACATCCCTACTGTCGGGTAGTCCACCGGCCGGGTTCCCGCTAGAGTCCGGGTAAGCGATCGCTTAGCCGCTGGGGTCTGCTCGCCACAGCGGCTCGGAGGAGGGGCCAGAACCGTGCCGGTCATCGATGCCTGGATGCAGCATCCGACGTTGCGCCACTCCAACCACGAGATGTTCGAGTCCTTGCGGAGGTGGACCGGGCTCGGACTCCTGGAGGAGGCGCTGCCGGTGGAGCTGACGGTGGCCGCGCTGGAAGCGGCGGACGTGGAGATCGGTCTGGCCGCTGCCTGGTACGGGCCGCAGGGTGCGCTGATCGACAACGACGAGGTCGCCGGGTTCGTCGCCGCGGCGGGCGGACGGCTGCGCGGGGTGGCGGGCGCCGACCTGGCCCGGCCCATGGCGGCGGTGCGCGAGCTGCGGCGGGCGGTTCGGGAGCTGGGGTTCGTGGCCCTGCGCGTGGTGCCGTGGCTGTGGGAGCTGCCGCCCACCGACCGGCTGTACTACCCGCTCTACGCGGCATGCGTCGAACTCGGCGTCCCCTTCTGCACCCAGGTCGGGCACACCGGTCCGCTCAAACCGTCGGAGACCGGGCGGCCGATCCCCTACGTCGATCAGGTGGCGCTGGACTTCCCGGAGTTGACCATCGTCTGCGGGCACATCGGCTACCCGTGGACGACGGAGATGATCGCGGTCGCGGACAAACACGAGAACGTCTACATCGACACCAGCGCCTACACCGCCCGCCGCTACCCGGCCGAACTCGTGGACTACCTGCGCGGCCGGGGCCGCCGCAAGGTCCTCTTCGGCACGAACTACCCGATGATCACCCCCGCCCAAGCCCTGGAGCACCTGGACCGGCTGGAACTCGACGAGGAAGCACGCGAGTTGTTCCTGTCCGGCAACGCACGCCGCGTCTTCGCCCTGTAGACCCGGGCTCGGCGCCTACGTCCCCGGGTGGAGGCACGGCACCGGCTTCGGTGAGGCTCCGGAGCGGGCCGGCCGGTCGGGGGTACGCGGCGGGACCTCGGGGGCGTCCGGTCCGTGGTTCCGCGCGGTGAGGTCCGTGGCGGTGAGGTCGGCGGTGGTGAGGTCCGTGGCGGTGAGGTCGGCGGTGGTGAGGTCCGTGGCGGTGAGGTCGGCGGTGGCGAGCGCTCCTCCACGGCCGGTGGCGGGCTGTCACCCCGACTGCCGGCGGCGGGCGGTCGACGGCCCGCCTTGTGCGGCCACCTCGACCGCCGACGACCGGCAGCCATCCCGCCCGCCCGTGGCGCGGGCCGCCGGTCAGGACTCCGCCGCCCCCAGTCCGCCCAGCAGCACCGCGGTGAAGCGGCGGACCCAGTCCTCGTCGACGGGTTCGCAGCTCACCAGCGCCCGGTGCACGACCGCGCCCGCGATCACGTCGAAGATCAGATCGGCGGTGCGGGCGGCCGCCGCCGGGTCGGTCTCCTCCGGGAGCTCGCCGCGCGCCTGTGCCCGGGCACGACCCTCCAGAACCAGCCGTTTCTGCCGGTCCACGATCGACACCCTGATCCGCTCGCGCAGCGGCTCGTCGGTCGTCGACTCCGCCACCACGGCCATCAGCGCCGTCCTGGCCTCGGGCCGTTCCAGCAGCGTGGCGAACTGCAACACCACGCCCTCGATGTCCGCGGCCAGGCTGCCCCGGTCGGGCAGCTCCAACTCGTCGAAGAGCTCCGCGACCGCGTCCACCACCAGCTCGCTCTTGCCCGCCCAGCGCCGGTACACCGTCGTCTTCGCCACCCCGGCCCGGGTCGCCACGTCGCCGAGCGTCAGCTTCGACCATCCCAGCTCCACCAGTGCCGCCCTGGTGGCGTCGAGGATGGCGGCGTCCGCCTCGGCGCTGCGGGGACGGCCGGTGCGGGGCGCGGCCCGGCGACGGTGACTGCACATGGAGGCGACCATACCGGCCAGTAGGTGGATCGCTGTGAGCCACTTCACCGGGGGACGCGCCCCGGCTCCCCTCCGGACGAGTTACGCTACGACTCGTAGCGAAAGCGACAGTCGCCGGCGCCGGGTGGGGACCCGGCGCGGGCGCGCGGGGCCGGTACGCACGACCGGTGCACAGGCCCGGCGCTCCGGATTTTTCACTCGCGCGCGCCGAGGGGGGAGGATGTACTCATGCAGCCTAGGAACATGTCCATGAGCGGCGTCGTCGACCTCGCCGCGGTGAAGGCGGCCGGTGAGGCCAAGGCCAAGGCCGAGCAGACGCGCGCGGAGGCCGCCCGGCAGGGCGGCGGCGGTGCGGTGCCCCCGTCCGCCCTGGTGATCGACGTCGACGAGGCGGGCTTCGAGCGGGACGTTCTCCAGCGTTCGGCGGAGGTCCCGGTCGTCCTCGACTTCTGGGCCGAGTGGTGCGAGCCCTGCAAGCAGCTGAGCCCGGTGCTGGAGCGGCTGGCAGGCGAGTACAACGGCCGCTTCGTGCTCGCCAAGATCGACGTCGAAGCCAACCAGATGCTGATGCAGCAGTTCGGGATCCAGGGGATCCCGGCCGTCTTCGCGGTGGTCGCCGGCCAGGCGCTGCCGCTCTTCCAGGGCCTGGCCCCGGAGCCCCAGATCCGAGAGACACTCGACCAGCTGATCCAGGTCGGCGAGCAGCGCTTCGGTCTCACCGGTCTGACCGTCGACGCGGAGGCCGACGAGCCCGCGGCCGTCGCCGCGCCCGCTCCCGGCCCGCACGACGCGGTGCTCGAGGCCGCGGTCGACGCGCTCGACGCCGGCGACCTCGGCGGTGCCATCCGGGCATACCGGAACATCCTCTCCGACGACCCCGCGAACTCCGAGGCCAAGCTCGGCCTCGCGCAGGCGGAACTGCTCTCCCGGGTGCGGGAGATGGATCCGCAGAAGGTGCGCCAGGAGGCCGCCGACCGTCCGGAGGACGTACCGGCGCAGATCGCCGCGGCGGACCTGGATCTCGCCGGGGGCCATGTGCAGGACGCCTTCGGCCGGCTCGTCGAGACCGTGCGCCGCACGGCGGGCGAGGACCGCGACGCCGCCCGGCTGCGGCTGCTGGAGCTGTTCGAGGTGATCGGTCCGGACGACCCGCGGGTGACGGCGGCGCGCACGGCACTTGCGAGGGTCCTCTTCTGACGTCGAGGAGACCGGTTTCCGGCGCCCCCGTTCCGGGCGGCGCCCTGAGGTGGGGGCCACCGCCCGGAGTGTCGGGCGTGCGCGCCGGTTTGGCGACACAGTGACAAACGGCGGCCGCGCTTTACCAAAACTTGGTAAACGCGGCCGCTGTTACTCGCAGTAAATCAACCGCGTTCTTCTGTCCGCTTTTCGGCGGCAATCCACCTGTCTGGCGCGCCCGGCTGAGGCACCCTGTGTCGCCGGGCGACATCGCCCCGTCGTGGCGTGGTTATCGGTCCGTTACTAGCGAGTAACGAACCCCCTTGTGCCCCGGCGCTTAATGCACCACGATCGGCGACGCTCGGTCCATTCACCGCACCAGCCCGGCAGCCAGCCGCGTACCGCGGTCTGGGTCCCCACCGAGCCGGCCGGCGGCAGAGGCGCCGGCCGTGGACAGGGGGGTTCCTGCCCCGCCGGCAGGGCCTGTCCATCGAGGTTGCGCGAAGGCGTGGCCAGTGGTTGTCGCTCGGGGGTGATCGCCGGTGATTCGGACGCGGCTCGCGCCTGAGGCACGGCGCTCTCCTTCCCGAGGACGTAGCACTTCTCCCATCCCAGGGCGGACTTGACGTCCGCGCCGGAGATGTACGTCCGAGAAGGAGGAAAATTATGTCCCAGGTTCGTGGTGGGACCAGATGGAAGCGGTTCGCCGTCGTCATGGTGCCGTCCGTGGCCGCGACGGCCGCGATCGGCGTGGGCCTGGCCCAGGGCGCGCTGGCGGCTTCGTTCGCGGTGTCGGGCCAGGAGTTCAAGGTCTCGACCGACTCGCTGACCGGTCGGGGCTTCGCCCAGTACGGCGGCGTCGACATGGGCTACAAGGACGTCGCCAAGGGTGACGAGAAGGTCCTCCACCCGGTGGCCATCTCGTCGTTCAAGAACGCGTCGATCCGAGGCATGTGCCAGTCGGTGGTCACCGACGTGCCGCTCCTCGGCAAGATCACCCTGAAGCTCAACGCCGGTGGGGGCAAGGAAGCCGTCGAGGCGACCAACCTGTACCTCGATGTCACCGAGCTCGACGCCGACGCCGAGTTCAAGAACATCGACATCGGCGTCGCGGCCAAGCACACGGACGACGACGGCATCGGCAAGGGCCCGGCGGTCAAGGACACGACCATCATGCAGAACGGGTTCGCTCAGCAGGCCGAGGAGGTCAAGCTTACCGGCGTCAAGCAGAAGGCGTGGGCCACCACGGCGGGCACCTTCAAGCTGAGCGGTCTGAGTATGCGCCTGCACAAGGGCGCCGGCTCCGGCGTCGAGTGCTACTGACCTTTGGGTCAGTGCGGGCGGGCGGGGATGCCCGAGGCAGCCGCGTCCGCCCGCCTCCCTCTTTCTCCAGCAAGCCAGTTCCAGGGAGCTTTCCATGAGCGCCGAGTCACCGGGGCAGAATGAACACTTTGTCCGCGTCCTGAAGCGGCAGTTCCGCGACTGGCGGGGACAGCGGCCCTTCTGGGCGGGTCTATTCACGCTGCTGGGCGGCATTCCCATCGCCTACTTCCCGTACGCGAGCCTCAACCTCGGTCAGATGACGGTCTCCATGGCGACGACCGGGGGCGCCGGCGCACTGATCATCGGGGTGCTGCTCGTCACACTCGGTCTGACGATGTGGTTCCACCACATCGTCAGGGTGTTCGCCGGCGTTGCGGCGATTCTGCTGGCCCTGATCTCCATCCCGGTGGCCAACTTCGGTGGCTTTGCCATCGGCTTCCTGTTCGCTCTGACCGGTGGCGCGCTCTCCATCTCCTGGGCGCCGGGTGAGCCCGCCGAGTCGGCCGAGGGTACGGCGCAGCCGACTGCCCCCGCCCCGGCGACGGGCGACCACGGCGAGGTGCCGCTCGTGCCCGGCCCGCAGTTCTCGGACACCGTGAGCATGACGAAGACGACCATCCACTCCGAAGGCGGGGGTAACAGTGCGGGGTGACGAAACATCACTGATCGCGGCTGACGGCGAGGAGCCCCGCCAGAGAAAGGGGCCGCGCCACGCGGCTCCGAGGAAGTCTCTGCTGACCAAGCTCCAGATACCCGCAGGCAAGGCCATGGCTCTCGCCGCGATGCCCACGGCGGTCTTCGTCGGCATGGGGATGACACCCAAGCTGGCGCTCGCCGACGACAAGCAGGACATCCCGTTCGCCCCCGGGCCCTGTGTGACGCGGTCGGACGAGCCCGACGAGCCCGACGAGTCGGCGTCGCCGTCCGCCTCGGAGTCGGAGAAGCCGTCCGAGGAGGAGACGGACAAGCCCGAGCCGTCCCCGAGCGGTTCCTCGGACGAGCAGACCGACGAGCCGAAACCCGGCGAGAGTCCCTCCGCCTCCGAGCCCGGTCGCGCGAACGACGACTCGTCGGAGCAGGCGGACCCGTCCCCGACGCCCACCCCGAGCGAGTCCGAGACCCGGAACCCGCTCGACCCGCTGGGTGTCGGCGACGCGATCAAGGACCTCTTCGACGGCCCCGACGAGGAGCCGGAGGCCGCCCCGGCCGCGAGCGAGTCGACCGAGCCTGCCGAGGAGCCGTCGAAGCCGGCCGAGGACACCGCGTCGAAGCCCACCGAGCCGGCGAAGGACGCGCTCTCGGACGTGACCGACGAGGCCGACGTGACCGACGAGGCCGACGTGACCGACGAGGCCGACGGGGTCGCGGACAAGACCAAGGAAGCCATCAAGGAGGCCGCCGAGAAGGCCGGCGCCGAGGTGGAGGAGCTGGACGACAAGGTCAAGGGCCTCGACCCCGTCAAGGACGAGGACATCCCCGAGGGCGCCGACGGCAAGCCGCGCTTCCCGTGCCCGACCGCCGACCCGGAGGCACTCGCCAACGCCAAGGCGGAGCCCGGCATCCCGGCGCTCCCCGACGAGCCGTGGGTGCTGGAGAGCTCCCGGCTCACCCTGAAGGGGCTCGACTACAAGGGCATCGTCGAGGTGCGGACCGGCAGTGGCAAGATCAAGAAGGTTCTGAAGTTCACCGCGTCGGGCGTGGACATCAAGGACCTCCACCAGCTGGTGGAGGGACCCAACGGCACCACGGCTCACGTCGAGGCGCAGCGGGGCTCCACCTCCACCATCCGCAACGGCACGGTGACCATGTACACGGAGGAGCTGAAGGGCAACCTCTTCGGCATCATCCCGGTCACGTTCAGCCCGAAGACCCCGCCGCCGCTGAACGTCCCGTTCGCCCTGTTCACCGACGTCAAGGTGACCCAGGCCGGCCAGTTCGGCGGCACGCTGTCCGTGCCCGGCCTGCACAACTACTTCACCGGCGGGAACGCCGGCTGATTCCTCCGGGAGCCGCGAAAAAGACCGTGGGCCGCACCTCACCTCGTTACGAGGGGTGCGGCCCACAGTCGTTCACCAGCCCGTGGGCATCGTGCGGAACCACCGGCAAGAGCTTGGAACCGGCAATGGCCCCTGCGTGGGGATGCCGGATCCCGGGCATGGCGGCTTGGGAGTGACGCGGCCGTACTGGCAGTGAAGACAGTCCGGCGCAGCCACTGCCGACGACGGTCAGCCGACGAGACGGCGGAGACTCTCGACGGTGTCGGACTGACGCCCCGGGCCGGACCGCGCTCGTGCTCGCCGGGCGCCGGAAGCGTTCGTGCCCCGGATCGAGGGGTCGGCACGCTGAGCCCGATTCGCGGCCGGGTGACACGGCAGTGCCCGGATGTTCCGGGGCCCCGGCGAAGGTGGTGCCTTCCGCCGGCGCTCGGAGGGCGGGTACCCAAGGTCAGCGGTCCTCGTCCTCCTCGTCGTCGAAGCGCGGTAGGACGTCGGTGTCCATGCCGTACTTGGCGAAGAGATCGACCAAGGCTCTGGTCATGGCGTCCAGACCGCCTTCACGGACGATCACGAGGTCAGGGATCCGCAGGTACAGCCCGTCGGCGCACTCGCCAGTGGTGGCCCGGTCGTCCATCACCTCGGCGATCTTCCGAGGGGTCATGCACGTCGCGGTCCACCCAATGCCGTTACGAGCGCGGATGACCGCGTCGACGTCCTCGACGGTGTCGGCGTCGTCGTCCAGGGCGAGTACATGGGTGACGGAGAAATCGGCCGTCTCCACCGTTACCAGCGGCTCATGAGCCATAGATCTTCAGCAGCTCCTTGATGACGTTCGGCTCGTTCCGCTTGTCGGACTTGCGGTGATCTCGAAGCCGCCGTCGACCTCGCGGAAGAAGAGCCGTGCGCCGGAGTCGCCCCGAAGGTACCGGATGCCGTGTGACAGCGCCTTGGAACCCTTGCCCGGCTCACTCTGGCGAAGGCGAGGATGTCCGCGCCGAACTCCGGGGCGTTCTCGTCCGGTGCGCGCGTGCGGGTGGCACGAGCGCCTTCGGGCCGCACCCCCTGAAAGGGGCGCGGCCCGAAGGCGCGCGGACGGGCGGCCCGGTCAGGCGGGCTTGTGGCCGTTGCCCAGGTGGTGCACCCGGACCATGTTCGTGGTGCCGGGGACGCCGGGAGGGGAACCCGCGGTGATGATCATGACGTCGCCCTCGCTGTAGCGCTGGAGCTTCAGCAGCGCCGCGTCCACGAGGTCCACCATCGCGTCCGTGGTCTCCACGAACGGGGCGATGAAGGGCTCGACGCCCCAGCTCAGCGTGAGCTGGTTGCGGGTGGACTCGTCCGTGGTGAAGGCCAGGATCGGCTGCTCCGCGCGGTAGCGGGAGAGGCGGCGGGCGGTGTCGCCGGACTTGGTGAAGGCGATCAGGGCCTTGCCGTCGAGGAAGTCGGCGATCTCGGCTGCGGCGCGGGCGACCGAACCGCCCTGGGTGCGCGGCTTCTTGCCCGGGACCAGGGGCTGCAGACCCTTGGCGAGCAGCTCCTCCTCGGCCGCGCTGACGATCTTGGACATCGTCTTGACGGTCTCGATCGGATACGCGCCCACCGAGGACTCGGCCGAGAGCATGACCGCGTCGGCGCCGTCCAGGATCGCGTTGGCGACGTCGGACGCCTCGGCGCGGGTGGGGCGCGAGTTGGTGATCATCGACTCCATCATCTGGGTCGCGACGATCACCGGCTTGGCGTTGCGCCGGCACAGCTCGATCAGCCGCTTCTGCACCATCGGGACCCGCTCCAGGGGGTACTCGACGGCCAGGTCGCCGCGCGCCACCATCACTCCGTCGAAGGCCATGACGACGTCCGCCATGTTCTCCACGGCCTGCGGCTTCTCCACCTTGGCGATGACGGGGACCCGGCGGCCCTCCTCGTCCATCACCTTGTGGACGTCCTTGACGTCGTTGGCGTCGCGCACGAAGGAGAGCGCGACCAGGTCGCAACCCATGCGCAGGGCGAAGCGGAGGTCCTCGATGTCCTTCTCCGACAGCGCGGGGACGTTCACGGCCGCACCGGGCAGGTTGATGCCCTTGTGGTCCGAGATGACGCCGCCCTCGATGACGACCGTCTTCACCCGCGGTCCCTCGACCTCGACCGCGCGCAGTTCCACGTTGCCGTCGTTGATCAGGATCTGGTCGCCCTTGGAGATGTCGCCGGGCAGGCCCTTGTAGGTCGTGCCGCAGATCGACTTGTCGCCGGGCACGTCCTCGGTGGTGATCGTGAACTCGTCGCCGCGGAGCAGTTCGACCGGCCCCTCGGCGAAGGTCTCCAGGCGGATCTTCGGGCCCTGGAGGTCGGCGAGCACGCCCACGGCGCGGCCGGTCTCCGCCGCCGCGCGCCGGAGGCGGTCGTACCGCTCCTGGTGCTCCGCATGGGTCCCGTGGCTCATGTTGAAACGGGCCACGTTCATGCCGGCCTCGATGAGCGCTTTCAGCTGCTCGTAGGAGTCGACGGCGGGGCCCAGTGTGCAGACGATTTTGGAACGGCGCATGAGGCGGATCCTATCGGTTTGTTTCTCCGCGGAATATTCCGTCTGGTGGAATGTACAAATGGGCAGGGGGTCGCTCAGGCGTTGCCCTTCAGCGTGGCTCTGTCGCGGTCGCGAGGGTCCACGCCGACCAGCGCGAAAGTCTGCCGGGCGATCTCCAGTTCCTCGTCGGTCGGCACCACGGCGACCGCCACCCGCGCGTGGTCGGGCGAGACGAACCGCGGCACGTCCGACCGTACGGTGTTGAGGTCCGCGTCCACCACGAGCCCCAGTTCCTCCAGACCGGCGACGGCAGCTTCCCGTACGGGAGCGGAGTTCTCGCCGACCCCCGCCGTGAACACCACCGCGTCCACCCGTCCGAGCACCGCGTAGTAGGCGCCGATGTACTTCTTCAGCCGGTGGATGTAGATCTCGAAGGCGAGCCGCGCGCGCTCGTCCCCCTCCTCGATCCGCCGCCGGATCTCCCGCATGTCGTTGTCGCCGCAGAGGCCGACCAGCCCGCTCCTCTTGTTGAGCAGCACGTCCACGTCGTCCTCGGACATCCCCGCCACCCGCTTGAGGTGGAACGTGACCGCCGGGTCGATGTCCCCGGAGCGGGTGCCCATGACCAGCCCCTCCAAGGGGGTCAGACCCATCGACGTGTCCACGCAGCGCCCGCCCCGGACCGCGGACGCCGAAGCGCCGTTGCCCAGGTGCAGCACGATCACGTTCACCTCCTCCGGGGCCTTGCCCAGGAGCTCGGCGGCCCGGCGGGACACGTAGGCGTGCGAGGTGCCGTGGAAGCCGTAGCGGCGGATCCGGTGCGCGTCGGCGGTCTCCACGTCGATGGCGTAGCGCGCCGCGTACTCCGGCATGGTCGTGTGGAACGCGGTGTCGAAGACGGCGACCTGGGGCAGGTCGGGGCGGAGCGCCCGGGCCGTGCGGATGCCGGTGATGTTGGCCGGGTTGTGCAGCGGCGCCACCGGGACCAGGCGCTCGATCTCGGCCATGACCTCGTCGGTGATCACGGTCGGGGCGGAGAACTTCAGCCCTCCGTGCACCACCCGGTGGCCGATCGCCGCGAGCTCGGGGGAGTCCAGGCCCAGTCCGTCGCTGGCCAGCTCCTCGGCGACCGCCTTCAGCGCGGCGGCGTGGTCCGGGACGGCACCGGTGCGCTCCCGCTTCCCGGCCCCGCCGGTCAGCGGGGTGTGCACCACCCGGGACGTCTCCTCCCCGATCCGCTCGACGAGTCCGACGGCCAGCCGGGTGCCGTCCTCCATGTCGAGCAGCTGGTACTTGACCGACGAGGAGCCGGAGTTGAGGACCAGGACGCGAGTGGCGGTGGCGGAACCGGTCATGCGGTGAACTCCTGACCCTGGGACTGGATCGCGGTGATCGCGACCGTGTTGACGATGTCGCTGACGAGCGCGCCGCGCGAGAGGTCGTTGACCGGCTTGCGCAGGCCCTGGAGCACCGGGCCGACGGCGACGGCGCCGGCCGAGCGCTGCACGGCCTTGTAGGTGTTGTTGCCGGTGTTGAGGTCGGGGAAGATCAGGACGGTGGCCTGGCCGGCCACCTCGGAGTCCGGCAGCTTGGTGGCGGCGACGGACGGCTCGACCGCCGCGTCGTACTGGATCGGGCCCTCGATCCGGAGTTCGGGGTGGCGTTCGCGCACCAGCTTGGTCGCCTCGCGCACCTTGTCCACGTCCGCGCCGGAGCCCGAGGTGCCGGTGGAGTACGAGAGCATCGCGATCCTCGGCTCGACGCCGAAGCGGGAGGCGGTCGCCGCCGACTGCACCGCGATGTCCGCGAGCTGTTCGGCGTCCGGGTCGGGATTGACCGCGCAGTCGCCGTACACGAGCACCCTGTCGGCCAGGCACATGAAGAACACCGACGAGACGATCGACGCCCCGGGCCTGGTCTTGATGATCTCGAAGGCGGGGCGGATGGTGGCGGCCGTGGAGTGGACCGAGCCCGACACCATGCCGTCGGCCAGGCCCTCCCGGACCATCAGGGTGCCGAAGTAGTTGACGTCCGCCACGACGTCGTGGGCCAGCTCCAGGGTGACGCCCTTGTGGGCGCGCAGCTGCGCGTACAGCTCGGCGAAGCGCGGCCGCAGCTCGGAGGCCGCGGGGTCGATCAGCTGGACGTCGCCCAGGTCGATGCCGAGGTCGGCGGCCTTCTTGCGGATGGCGTCGGTGTCGCCGAGCAGCGTCAGATCGCAGACGTCGCGGCGCACCAGCACGTCCGCGGCGCGCAGTACCCGCTCCTCGGTGCCCTCGGGCAGTACCACGCGGCGGCGGTCGGCACGGGCCTGCTCCAGCAGGTCGTGCTCGAACATCATGGGGGTGACCCGTCCCGTGCGGGCGACCTCCAGACGCGCGAGGAGGCCCCCGGTGTCGACGTGCCGCTCGAAGAGACCGAGTGCCGTCTCCGCCTTGCGCGGGGTGGCGGCGTTCAACTTGCCTTCCAGCGAGAACAGTTCGGTGGCGGTCGGCCAGGAGCCGCCGGGCACCGAGATGACCGGGGTGCCGGGGGCGAGGCGGGACGCCAGGGTGAGGATCGACTCGCCCGGGCGTTCGTCGAGGGTCAGCAGCAGACCCGCGATCGGCGGGGTGCCCGCGGAGTGGGCGGCCAGCGCACCCACCACCAGGTCGGCGCGGTCCCCGGGGGTGACCAGCATGCAGCCGGGCTTCAGGGCGTTCAGCACGTTGGGCAGCATCGCGCCGCCGAAGACGAAGTCGAGCGCGTCCCGGGCGAGCCCGGAGTCGTCCCCGAGCAGCACGGTGGCCCCCAGGGCCTGGCTGACCTGGGCGACCGTGGGCGCTGCCAGCGCCGGCTCGTCCGGCAGGACGTAGCAGGGGACGGGGAGCCGGGCCGAGAGGCGCTCGGCGATCACGTCGCGGTCCTCGGCCGCCACCCGGTTCACGATCACCGCGAGGACGTCGCAGCCCAGTACCTCGTAGGCCCGGTGGGCGTTGCGGGCCTCGGCCCGCACGGACTCGGCCGTCTGGCCCTTGCCGCCGACGACGGGTATCACCGAGGCGCCGAACTCGTTGGCCAGGCGCGCGTTGAGGGCCAGCTCGTCGGGGAGCTGGGTGGCGCGGAAGTCGGTGCCGAGGACGAGCACGACCTCGTAGTCGCGTGCCACCTCGTGGAAGCGGTCGACCAGCCGGGAGACCAGCTCGTCGGTGCCCTTCTCGGCCTGCAGCGCCGCCGCCTCGCTGTAGTCCATGCCGTACACGGTCGCGGGATCCTGGGAGAGCCGGTAGCGCACCCGCAGCAGATCGAACATGCGATCGGGTCCGTCGTGCACAAGGGGCCGGAACACCCCCACGCGGTCCACCTGGCGGGTCAGGAGTTCCATGACTCCCAGGTCCACCACCTGGCGGCCGTCCCCGCGGTCGATCCCCGTCACGTACACGCTGCGCGTCACGCGTGCTCTCCTGTCCTGCTGGGCTGTGGCCGAGCGCGAGGTGCCCGCTGCGCTCGGGGGCTCAAGAAAACTCGATAGGGTGGCAATATCCTCTTGACAATACCTCCACAGATGGATATGACGCCCGCCGGGTCCGGGGTCGTCCGAGGCCGCCGGACCGGCGTGGCCCCGGCCCTGCGTGTGAGAATCGGAATGAGGCTCACCGGCACCACGAGCGAGCAGGAGACACGGCACGATGCGCATCGGAATTCTGACCGCAGGCGGCGACTGTCCCGGCCTCAACGCAGTGATCCGGTCGGTCGTGCACCGTGCGATGACCGGCTACGGAGACGAAGTCATCGGGTTCGAGGACGGGTTCAAGGGCCTGCTCGAGGGCCACTACCGCACCCTGGACCTCAACGCCGTCAGCGGCATCCTCGCCCGCGGCGGCACGATCCTCGGCTCGGCCCGGCTCGAGCGCTCCAGGCTCCGCGAAGCCGCCGAGACCAGCGCGGAGTTGGCGCGGAAGTACGGGCTGGACGCTCTGGTCCCGGTGGGCGGCGAGGGCACGCTGACCGCCGCGCGCATGCTGTCGGACGCCGGCATGCCGGTCGTCGGCGTGCCGAAGACCATAGACAACGACATCTCCTCCACGGACCGCACCTTCGGGTTCGACACCGCCGTCATGGTGGCCACCGAGGCCATCGACCGGCTGAAGACCACGGCGGAGTCCCACCAGCGGGTCATGGTCGTGGAGGTCATGGGGCGGCACGCCGGCTGGATCGCGCTGGAGTCCGGCATGGCCGGCGGCGCACACGGGATCTGCCTGCCCGAGCGGCCCTTCCAGGTCGAGGACCTCGTCAAGATGGTCGAGGAACGCTTCGCCCGGGGCAAGAAGTTCGCCGTCATCTGCGTCGCCGAGGGCGCGCACCCGGCCGAGGGCTCCATGGTCTACAAGAAGGGAGAGATCGACCAGTACGGGCACGAGCGCTTCACCGGCATAGGCACCCGGCTGGCCGCGGAGCTGGAGCGGCGGATGGGCAAGGAGGCCCGGCCGGTCATCCTCGGCCATGTGCAGCGGGGCGGAACGCCCACCGCCTACGACCGGGTGCTCGCCAACCGCTTCGGCTGGCACGCGGTGGAGGCCGTCCACCGCGGCGAGTTCGGGAGGATGACCGCGCTGCGCGGCACCGAGGTGGTCACGGTGCCGCTCGCGGAGGCGGTGACCCGGCTGAAGACGGTGCCCGAGCACCGGGTCCGCGAGGCCGAGTCGGTCTTCTGACGCGGGTCCGCCGCCCCGCGCGCACGCGGCACGGGACCGTCCGCCTGCCCGGTCGCGGCGCGACCCGGCAGGCGGACGGACGGAACCCGCGCGGACCGCGCGGCTCGGCTCAGGACAGCTTGCCGTCGTAGTCGGGCAGCTTGAACGTCCGCTCGGCGTGGCCGCCGACCAGGTCGCTGGGCCGGTTGCCGACATTGGCGATGATCGTGTAGCCCTTGGCCTCGATCTCCGCGCGCTTGCCGGTCTTGTACGCGCTGACCTCGTCGAACAGGTCCGGCAGGCTGCGCACGTACAGACCGTCGACCGGGTACCCGGCCTTCCTGAGGTTGTACGACGTCAGCGCCTCGATGATGTCGGGGCGGGCGGTGACGAAGAAGATGTCCACCCCGCGGGAGTCGGCGTAGCGGACGAGGTCCCGGACCTGCCTGACCGCGGGCGTCGGGTACTCCCAGAAGTAGTGGAAGTCCGTCTCCAGCGAGGTGTTGTCGACGTCCAGCACCATGGCGAGACGCTGTCCGGACGCGCCGGCCGTGCGCTGCTCGATGTAGGGGCGGGCGGTGGCGAGGGCCGCCGTGACGTCGCGTTGCCAGGTGGCGTAGTCGATCCCGGCCAGCCCGGCGGCGGTGAGGTCCGAGCGCTGCGGCGCGTGGGTGGTGACGGACGCCGGGGCCGCGGTCCGCGGTGCGGCGCTCACGGTGTGGGCGGAGGCCGTGGCCGTCATGGACGTGGTGAGGGCGAGCGCGGCGGCCGAGACCGCGGCGCGGGTGGTCCATCTGCGTACACGCATGGGGGGTTCGCTCCTGAGGAGGTCCGGTGGACGCCCTTCGGCCGGGGAGAACCGAGGGCCTTGGCATGTTCGCGTTCAACAATGGACGGAATGGAGCGTTCCATCTACCCCCTGGTAACCATGTAATGGCGGACGAGGGTTCGGGCCGTCGTCTCCGGAAACGCGGCCGGGCACGTCGAGCTCGGGCAGCGAAGGAGAAGCCGGTGCGCCTCGACGGTTCGCTCCTCGGTGTCCCCGTCCCGGTGCGCCCCGACCCGATCGGCTCCGCTGCCGTCGGGCCGGCGGAGCGGGCGCGGGAAGCCCGATCCCCGGGCGGGAGACGCCCGGGGCCCGTACCGGACTCAGCCGGGGAGCAGCGCCCAGAAGTGCTCGGCGATCCGGTCGAGGAAGTCCTTGCCCGACTCCCCGGAGCCGGCCGAGGCGCCCCAGCTGGAGGTGGCCGCCATCCGGGCGTGGTAGTCCGTGTGCAGTTCCTGCAACGCGACCTCCAGCTGCCGTCGGGGCAGCGGCAGCATCTTCGCCACCGGGCGCACGTACGCCTGCCAGCGGGTGGTCGCCGCGCTGCGCAGCAGCTCCGCCAGCTCCTCGTCGCGTCCGGTCGCGGTCAGCAGCTCGCGCGGGGTCAGCGACAGCGCCTCGGCGAGCGCGGCGGTCTGCCGTTCGTTCCCGCGCCAGCGGTTGCCGTCCTCCATGCGCTGGTACGACGAGAGGTCCATGCCCACCCGGCGGGCCACGTCCTCGGCGCCCAGGGCACGGGCCAGGCGGTGCTCGCGCAGGCTCTGCGGGGTGCCGAGCAGTTCGCCGGGCGAGCACCACAGCACTCCCGCGAGCGCGGTCAGTTGCCGGGAGTCCGGCGCCAGGAGTCCGCGCTCCCAGGCGACCACGGTGTCCGCGGTCACCGGGAGCCCGTACTGGGCCTGGAGCCCGTAGGCGACATGGCCCGGCGCCATCCCCAGGCCCTCGCGCAGTCGGCGGGCGGCGGGGGCGTTGAAAGGCGGGGTGGAGTGCACGCGCACACCGTAGGAGCGGAGAGTCACGTATGGCTACGGTGCGTTCGCCCAAGGTGTGAACTCGTAGAAAGGTCCACCGGGCCGGACCCCCGGCGGTCGGCCGTTCCCATGAGTCGGCCGTTGAGAGGACGCCCGGTGCTGAGAGGACGCCCGGTGCGTCACCGGACGGCGCCGCGGTCCGGCGGCGGGCGGCCCAGCGCGTCGATCATCCCCGCGGGTGTCAACGGCGCCCTTCGTCAGCCGGCCGGCGAACGGCAGTTGGTACGTGGCGGGGAACCGTGCGTCCCGTGCGTCGTGTCGGCCGGGCTCGGCCCGCGCGGTGCCGGTCAGCGGCCGGAGCGGAGCCAGCGGTACTGCAGCTCGGGCCGGCCGACCTGGCCGTACTGGGGGCTGCGCGCAGCCCGGCCCTCGGTGACGAGATGCTCCAGATAGCGGCGTGCGGTGATCCGCGAGATCCCCACCGCCGTACCCGCCTCCGCCGCGGTGAGCCCGCCGTCGGCGTCCCGGAGGGTGCGGGTGACCGCCTCCAGGGTCGGTGCGCTGAGGCCCTTGGGCAGGGTGGCCGGCTGCGGGGTGCGCAGGGTCGCCAGCGCGCGGTCCACCTCGTCCTGCCCGGACGCCTCGCCGGCGGCGGTGCGGAACTCGGCGTACCGGTCGAGGCGGTCTCGCAGGGTGGCGAAGGTGAACGGCTTGAGGACGTACTGGACGACGCCCAGGGACACGCCCTCGCGGACCACGGCCAGATCGCGCGCGGAGGTCACGGCGATCACGTCGGCGGAGTGCCCGGCGGCCCGCAGGGAGCGCAGCAGCTGGAGCCCGTGCCCGTCCGGCAGGTAGAGGTCGAGCAGGATCAGTTCCACGGGGGTGCGCTCCAGCACCCGGTACGCCTCGGCCCGCGAGTGGGCGACGCCCGCCACGGTGAACCCCGGTACGCGGCCCACGTACAGCGCGTGTGCGTCGGCGGCGACGGGGTCGTCCTCGACGACGAGCACCCGGATCCCGGCGGAGGCGGTCATCCCGCCACCTCCGTCCCGCGTCCCCGGCCGGGGCGTCCGTTCACGTGTCGACCTCCGTGGTGTGCAGGGGCAGCCGCACGGTGAACTCCGCGCCGCCGTAAGGGCCCTGGGCCGCCTCGACCGTGCCCCGGCCCCGGTGCGCGGCCTGCCGCACCAGTGCGAGTCCCAGGCCCCGTCCCGGGCCCCTGGTCGACCAGCCACGTTCGAACACGCTCTCCGTGTCCCCGGGACCGAGCCCGGGTCCCGTGTCGCTGACGCGCAGCACGAGTTCGTTGTCGTCGGCACGCGCGGTGACGACGACTCGCGGGCGCGCGACGGCGGTGCGGGCGCGCGCTGCGTGCCCGGGCCCGGGCCCGTCGAGCGCGGCGTGGGCGGGGCCGGGGATCCGGTGGTCGTGGGCCCGGTGCCCGGCGGCCACGGGCCCGCCCGGGGCGGTGGCCGGCCGATCAGCGCCGGATCGCGCGTCCCGTGCGCGCGGGACGGCGGCCCCGGGCCCGTCCTGGTCCGGCCCGGAGGCGGGCCGTACAGCGGTGGGCCGTCCGGCCGCTCCGGGTGCGGCGGCGTCGGGCGAGGCCGGCGGACGCGTGCCGGGTGCGGCGGCCGCACCGGCGGTGACGGCCGCGGACCCGTCCGTGCGGCGGCCCTCGGCCCGGTCCGCTCGCGCCTCGGGTGCGGCAGGTCGCTTCCCCGAGGACGCCTCGACCGCGTTGTCGATCAGGTTGCCGAGGACGGTGACCAGGTCCCGGGGCGGCAGCCAGGGCGGGAGGACCCCGTCGTCGATACGGCTGTCGTCGGTGAGAACGAACTCGACGCCGCTCTCGTTGGCCTGGGCCGCCTTGCCCAGGAGCAGGGCCGCCAGGACCGGCTCGCCGACCGCCGTCACCACGCGGTCCGTGAGGACCTGCGCCAGTTCGAGTTCCGCCGTGGCGAACTCGACCGCCTCGTCCACGCGGCCCAGTTCGATGAGGGAGACCACGGTGTGCAGCCGGTTTGCCGCCTCGTGGGCCTGGGCGCGCAGCGCCTGGGTGAAGCCGCGCTCGGAGTCCAGTTCACCGGCCAACGACTGGAGTTCGGTGTGGTCCCGCAGGGTCACCACCGTGCCGCGCCGCTCACCGCCGACCACCGGCTGGGTGGAGACGACGAGCACCCGGTCGGCCGTCAGGTGCAGTTCGTCGACGCGCGGCTCGCTCGCCAGCAGAGCCCCCGTCAGCCCGGAGGGCAGGCCCAGTTCGTCGGGGGTCCGGCCCACGACGTCGGCGCCGAGCCCCAGCAACTCCCGCGCCCCGTCGTTGATCAGCGCGATGCGCCGGCGCCCGTCGAGCATGAGCAGTCCCTCGCGCACCGCGTGCAGCGTCGCCTCGTGGTAGTCGTGCATACGGCTCAGTTCCGCCGCGTTCATTCCGTGCGTGTGCCGCCGCAGCCGGGCGTTGATCACGTACGTTCCGAGTCCGCCCAGTGCCAGTGCCGCTCCGGCCATCCCCAGCAGCGCCGTGACCTGCTTGCCGAGCTGCTCGCTGATCTTGTCGATGGTGATGCCCGCACTGACGAGCGCGACGATCCGGCCGGAGTCGTCCCGCACCGGTGCCACCGTCCGCACCGACGGGCCCAGCGTCCCCGTGTAGGTCTCCGACACCGTGCGTCCCCGCCGCGCCTCGTCGATGTGGCCCAGATAGACGTGTCCTATCTCACCCGGTTCGGGATGGGTCCAGCGTCTGCCGTCCGGGGTCATGATCACCA
The DNA here is from genome assembly GCF_005795905.1 of Streptomyces marianii. Classification (NCBI taxonomy): domain Bacteria; kingdom Bacillati; phylum Actinomycetota; class Actinomycetes; order Kitasatosporales; family Streptomycetaceae; genus Streptomyces; species Streptomyces marianii. The sequence goes on along the minus strand of NZ_VAWE01000001.1, from coordinate 2,527,597 downwards.
CGAAGTCGACCCCCGCGTCCTTCCGCAGCCGCTCCGCGTACGGTTGCAGCCGCGCCGTCGGGTCGGCGGACCGGACCGCCGTCACCACCGACGGGGAGTCCGCCACGGCCGTCGCCGTCGCCGTCGTCTGCCGGCGCGCGGTCTCCTCGGCCTGTCCGCGGTCCATGACGTAGGAGAAGAGCGCGAAACCGGCCACGATGGCGGTGACCAGCACGACCTGCATCGCGAAGAGCTGGCCGGCGAGGCTCCGTGGGCGGGGGATGCGCATGGCCCAAGTCTGCCTGGCCGATTTCGCGTGAACGAAACGCACGCAATGGTGACCGGGGTCACAGGGTGCTGAATAGTCGCGGGCATCCACCGGGACGTGGATGAACATCGGGCCGAGGAGGAACCCCCGTGGCAACCGCTCCAGCAGCCGCAAGGCGGGATCGCACCCATTATCTGTATCTCGCCGTCATCGGTGCCGTCGTCCTCGGCGTCGTCGTGGGCTTCGCCGCCCCCGGCGTCGCCGTCGAACTCAAGCCGATCGGCACCGGGTTCGTGAACCTGATCAAGATGATGATCTCCCCGATCATCTTCTGCACGATCGTGCTCGGCGTCGGCTCGGTGCGCAAGGCGGCCAAGGTCGGTGCCGTCGGCGGTCTGGCCCTCGGCTACTTCCTGGTGATGTCGACGGTCGCGCTGGCCATCGGCCTGATCGTGGGCAACCTCCTCGACCCGGGGCACGGACTGCAGCTGACGGACGCGGCGAGGGCCGCGGGTGAGAAGCAGGCCGAGGGCGGCGGCGAGGGGACCGTGGACTTCCTCCTCGGCGTCATCCCGACCACCCTGGTCTCCGCCTTCACCGAGGGCGAGGTGCTGCAGACCCTGCTGGTCGCGCTGCTCGTGGGCTTCGCGCTGCAGGCCATGGGCTCCGCAGGGGAGCCGGTGCTGCGCGGGATCGGCCACATCCAGAAGCTCGTCTTCCGCGTCCTGGCGATGATCATGTGGGCGGCCCCGGTGGGCGCCTTCGGAGCGATCGCGGCCGTCGTCGGCGAGACCGGCGTCGACGCACTGAAGTCCCTCGCGGTCATCATGATCGGCTTCTACGTCACCTGCGCGCTGTTCGTGGTCCTCGTCCTCGGCGCCCTGCTGCGGGTCGTCGCCGGGGTCAACCTGTTCTCGCTGCTGAAGTACCTGGGCCGGGAGTTCCTGTTGATCCTGTCCACCTCGTCGTCCGAGTCGGCGCTGCCGCGGCTCATCGCGAAGATGGAGCACCTGGGCGTGTCGAAGCCCGTCGTCGGCATCACCGTCCCGACCGGCTACTCCTTCAACCTGGACGGCACCGCCATCTACCTGACGATGGGCTCGCTGTTCGTCGCCGAGGCGATGGGGACCCCGCTCTCGGTCGGTGAGCAGATCTCCCTGCTGGTCTTCATGATCATCGCCTCGAAGGGTGCGGCGGGCGTCACCGGCGCCGGTCTCGCGACCCTCGCGGGCGGACTCCAGTCGCACAAGCCCGCCCTGGTCGACGGCGTCGGACTGATCGTCGGTATCGACCGCTTCATGAGCGAGGCGCGCGCCCTCACCAACTTCGCGGGCAACGCCGTCGCCACCGTCCTGGTCGGCACCTGGACCAAGGAGATCGACAAGGAGCGGGCCGCCGAGGTCCTCGCCGGCCGCATCCCGTTCGACGAGTCGACCTTCGTCGACGACCACGCCCCGGCCGCGGCCTCCGCCGAGGTGCCGGAACAGCGGGACGAGGCTCTCAGGGAGCCGGCCGTGAAGGTCTGAGACCACCGCCGCCCGTGGGGGTCCGGGGCGCACACCGCCCCGGGCCCGCACGCGTTCCCGGCCCCGCGGCCGGCCGGCCCGCTTCCTCGGCCGGCGGCACCCTCAGTCGGCCCGCTTCCTCGGCCGGCCGGGAAGAAGCACACCGCGTACGACCAGGGCCCGCCCGCGCGCACGTCATCCGTATGCCCCGGTCCGGACCGTCCCGTGGGTCCCGCACGGCCCCCTCCGGCTGGCCGGATCGCGGCCGATGCCGAAGGGTGGACCCAAAGGCGATCGGACGGGAGAGACGGATGCCCAAATACCTGGTCCAGGCCAGCTACAGCGCCGAGGGCACCAAGGGCCTGCTCACCGAGGGCGGCACGGGCCGCCGGGAGGCCGTGGAGCAGGTCCTCCGCTCCTGCGGCGGCACCCTCGAATGGATGTACTTCGCGTTCGGCGACGACGACCTGTACCTCGTCCTGGACATGCCCGACGCCGTCTCGATGGCCGCAAGCTCCATGAAGGTCCGTGCCACGGGGGCGATCACGTCCCGGGCCGTGCCTCTGCTCAGCGTCGAGGAAATCGACGCGGCGGCGCGGAAGCGGGTCGACTTCCGGGCGCCGGGAGCCTGACGCCCCGGGGAGCGGAAGTGCCGCCGGGGCGGGGGAACCGGCGGCACCCGTCGTACGCCACGGCGGCGGCACCGTACTGCACCCGGCCGCCGCCCGTGGCTCAGTGCTCGAGGGGGCGTCCGTCCGTTCCGCAGATGTAGCCCGCCACGGCGCAGTCCCGCACCCGGCGTTCCGGCTCCGCCTGGTTCCAGGCGTTGAAGAAGTCGCCGCGCGCGTCGTGGCCGGCCGTGGCCGGGAAGAGCAGGGCCGCCGCGCCCGCCGGGACTCTGCGGATGAGCATGTCCTTCCTCCGCTCAGCCGAAGGGGATGCGGACGGAGGACTGGTTGCCGGTGCCCAGGGTGCTGGCGCCGCTGCCGATGGCGTTCCACACCTCGATCCGTACCCTGCCGTTCGTCAGATCGCCGTGCGTGCCGGTGGCGGACCGCAGTCCGCGCGACTGGGTGTAGTGCTCGTAGCCCGGGACGGGGTCGGTGGCGAAGTAGTGGTACGTCTCGGTGCGGTCCCAGGTCCCGTCGCCCGTGCGGTCGTAACTCACCCGGATCTGTTGGCCGTTGGCGACGGTCGTACCGGCGTCCACGAAGAGGTCGAACTGCGTCGAACCGCCGTTGTACGCCCGGGTGACCGGGCCGGAGGTGAACACCTGCGGGCTGTGCGGGGTGCCGTCGTGGTTCGCTCCGCCCGCCGACGCGAGCGTGACGGTGGAGCCGGACCCGGTCGCGTCCCCGGCGGCACCGCCGCCGCGGAGGTACAGCTGGGAGGAGCCCGTCGGCGGCGGGTCGGTCGGCGGCGGGGTCGTGCCGCCGCCACGGGTCCACACGGCGACGTAGTCCACGAGCATCGGGCGGCCGGGGACGGTCGCGGCGGTCGGGGTCCTCCCCGCCAGCGCATCCGGGAAGGCGCCGCCGACCGCGACGTTGAGGAGGATGAAGTATCCGGCGTGCTCGGTCATGTCGGCCCAGGTGCCGGCGTCCATCTGGTTCTGGTTCACGCTGTGGTAGAGCTGGTCGTCCACGTACCAGCGCAGGACGTTGGGCGAGTTGGAGCGGTCCCACTCGAAACGGTAGGTGTGGAACGCCGACTGGCAGCTCGCTCCGGGGCAGGTGCGGCTGGCGCCGAGGCCGCTGGTCTCGTTGCACGGCCCGCCGGGGTTCACCCCGCAGTGGAGCACGCCCCAGACGGAGTTGAGGCCGTTGACGTTCTCCATGATGTCGAACTCGCCGATGCCGGGCCAGTTCCAGTAGTTGCCCCGGTACGGTGCGCCGAGCGCCCAGAACGCGGGCCAGTAGCCCAGTGCCGCGTCCCCGGTGACATCGGGCATCCGGATCCGGCCCTCGATGCGCAGGGTGCCGCCGGCCGGGGCCTTGAAGTCGGCGCGGCGGGTCTCGATCCGCGCGGACGTCCAGTTGCCCGCGCCGTCGCGCAGCGGGGTGATGCGCAGATTGCCGCTGCCGTCGAGGCTGACGTTGTCCGGGCTGTTCGTGTAGTTCTGGATCTCGCCGGTGCCCCAGTTGGCGGGTCCGCCCGGATAGCCGTGACCGGTGTCGATCTGCCAGTCGGCGGAGGAGGGCAGGGACCGGTTCGGACCGGTGAAGTCGTCGCTCCACTGGAGGTTCCAGTCCGGCGCCGGGGGTACGGCGCCGCTGGCCGGGCTCGCGGGACCGAGGGCGAGGAGTCCGGTGAGGGTGACGGCGAGGGCCGTGAGCGCGGTGATGAGTGGGGTACGGGAGAGTCTGCTGATGCGGCTCGTGCTCAAGGAAGACCTCCGGGAGGGGGATGGTGCCGGAAGTGATTGAGAGCGCTCTCAGAGTGTTTTGTAGATGGAGCCAGTGCGGTCGTCAATGCCTTGCGCGCGTTGACTTCCTGAAGGCACACGGCACTTGGGGGCCGGCGCCGCCCCGTCACGGGACGCGCCGCACTCCGTCGCCCCCGCCGGGCTGCGACCGGACGGGCCGTGGCCGGCCCGGCTCCCCGGGACCGGGCGGCGCTCAGTAGTTCTGCCACTCGTGCCGGGTGTACTCCAGCACCACGGGATCCATCAGCGTGCTCGCCCGCACCTTCTGCGGGCGGCGGTCCAGCGGGAAGACCGTCGCGGCCCGCAGGACCGCGTCATCCAGGAAGCGCAGACGCGGGGCGTCACCGGCCAGACGCAGGGCCGGCGCCGCGCCCTCCCTGCCGGGAACGGCCAGGACGTAGCCCCAGTTGCCGAAGCTGGGCACGTCCACCTGGTACTCGGTGGTGCGGTAGCCGGCCGCGCCGATCGTCGTGGCGACGGACCAGAAGGACTTCGGGGCGAAGAAGGGGGACCCGGCCTGCACCACGATCTGGCTGCCGGGCTTCAGCACCTTCCGCAGCAGGTGGTAGAACTCGACCGAGTAGAGCTTGGCCAGCGCCGCAGTGTCGGGGTCGGGGAAGTCGACGACGACCGTGTCGAACCGCTCCGTCGCGTCCCGCAGCCAGTTGAAGGCGTCGGCGTTGACTGCGGTGACCCGCGGGTCCGCGAGCGCGTTGCTGTTGAGCTCGCTGAGCGGCTCGAAGCCGCGGGCCAGCCTGGTCATCGCCGGGTCCAGATCGACCAGCGTCACCTTCCGGACCCGGTCGTAGCGCAGCACCTCCCGCAAGGCCAGCGCGTCCCCGCCGCCGAGGACCAGCACGGACGCGTGACGACCCGACATGGCGGGGTGCACCAGGGCCTCGTGGTAGCGGTACTCGTCGACGGAGGAGAACTGCAGATCGCCGTTGAGGAAGAGCCGGGTGTCGGGCTCCCCGGTGAAGGCGGTGGACCGGGTGACGACGATGTCCTGGTACGGGGTCGTCTCGGCGTGGATGATCGGGTCGCGGTAGAGCTGCTGCCGCGCGGTGACCTCGATGTCGTCGGCCAGCACGTACACCGTGCCGAGCACGGCCAGGACCGCGGCGACCACGACCAGCAGCCCGGTGCGCACCACACGGCGGGTCTGCCGGCGGAAGATCCACAGGACGACCACGACCCCGGCCAGGGCATTGACCGCCCCCACCACCAGGGCGCCCTTGAGCTGGCCGAACGTCGGCAGGAGCAGCAGCGGGAAGCACAGGCCGCCGACGAGGGCACCGATGTAGTCGACGGCGAACATGTCGGCGACGGCGCTGCCGGCCTCCTGCCGGCGGATGCGCTGCAGCAGGGTCATCAGCAGCGGGATCTCGGCCCCGATGAGAAGGCCGACGACGAACGAGACGACCACCATGGCCGGCATGTAGACGCGCAGCCAGGCGAAGCACAGATAGAGCACGAGCACCGACAGACCGCCGACGAGCGCCAGCAGTGCCTCCACGGCGGCGAACGCGCCGACGGCACGGCGCTGCAGCGGCTTGGCCGCCAGCGAGCCGACGCCCATCGCGAAGACCATGACGGAGATGACCACCGAGGTCTGCAGCACGGAGTTGCCGATGAGGTAACTGCCGAGTGCCGTCAGGGCCAGCTCGTACACCAGGCCGCAGGCGGCGCAGAGGAACACCGAGAACAGCAGCAGCACCCGCGCCCCCCGGGACCGGACGGGGGAGTCGGGCGCTGCGGCGGCGGTGGTGGGTTCGTGTGCGGCGCGGTCGTGCACGGCGGTGCTCACGGGGTGGTCAGGAGACCGCGGCGCCGACCATGAAGGCCGTGCCGAGGTACATCGCGGCCTGCACCCAGGCGGCCGGGTGCGGGCGGCCGTCGTTGTCGTCGAGCACGGCGGCGCCGAGGCGGCCGGGTGTCAGCAGGCCGATGACGCAGGCCACCAGGGTCATCACGACGACTCCGGCGAGGCCGTACAGCAGTGTGCTCAACAGCCCCAGACCCAGGCCCTGTTCGGACTCGCTCGCCCGGATGGACTCGTCGATGACGAGGCCGATGGCCACGGTCTGCCCGGCGAGGAGGACCGCGGCGCCGCGGTTGCGCTCCGTCCACACCACGCTGACGAGCTTGCCGGGGGTCACCAGGTCGAGCGCGATGAAGCCCACGGCCATCACGATGAAGCCGGTCAGGCCGTAGAGCAGGGCGGTGCCTGCCGACTCGAGGATCTCTGCCACGGGGGTGCCTTTCGGGGACGTCGTCGGGATTCGGGCGGGCGGATCGCGGGGGGACTACTTGCCGGAGCCGGGACCGCCGCCGCGGAACGCGTCGGTCTCGGGGTCCGGCCAGACGTTGCCGATGCGGGACCTCCAGCGCTTGTGGCCGGTGCGGTAGTCGTCGATCTCGATCCGGCTGCCCTGGAGGTACGGGCTGATGGCGACGATGTCGTCCCGGTAGCGCAGGAAGACCATGTCGCCGTCGGCGACGCGGTCCACGGAGGCGGTGTGCCCGTGTATCTCGTCACCGACTCTGGAGACCCGGTCCGACGGGTCGGTGTAGCCGGGGCCGCTGCCGCCGTACTGCTGCCGGATCCAGGAGGACGGGGTGGCGTTGCCGTCGTCGTCCGGCTCGTCGGAGCACGCGGTGAGGGCGGCCAGGGCGAGCATCGTCGCGGTGAGGAGTCGGACGGTCTTCAACGGGCCTCCAGCCGGGTCTGCGTCGCCACGATCTGGCGGCTCTGCGGATAGGTGTGCCAAGTGCGCCAGCCCAGCCCGGTGCCGTGGGGCTCGACGGTCAGAGCCGTGACGGCGTCAGGGGAACCGGGGAAGACCCCGCAGAGCGACCGCGGGTCCCCCTCGCAACGGGCGCGTACGGCCGCCGCCCGCTCGGTGAACCCCGCGGTGGTGCAGTGCAGCGTCCGGGCGCCGAAGTGGTACCGCCAGTCGTCGAACTCGTACGTCGTGGAGTCGGGCAGCCCGCCCTCGACGCCGGGCAGGCAGGCCACCGTCTCCCGGACCGGACCGGCGAGGACCTGGTGCGAGGCACCGAGCAACCGCAGTTGTACGTCGACCCCGGCGACGGTGAGGTCGCGCACGGCGAGCGCCGGGTGCTCGGGCCGGCCCAGTGTGAAGGACAGTTGGCCGGCTCCGGTGTCCAGATAGGGGGTCGCGAGGGGTATGCCGGTCATGCGCAGCCGCCCGCGCGGATCTCACGGGCCGTCGCCGGGCGGCCGGGCCACGGTACGTCCGGCGGGACGCGGGAGGCACCACCGGCCTCGGCGGGCAAGGGCTTCACGAACGATCCCCGGGGGCTTCGGTACGGGCATTGAGCGCGCCGAGTATGGCACAGCGCTCGGGCGCCAGTTCGGGTCGTTCGTCCACCTCGCTCGCCGCGCCGCGCCGCGGGGCCGGTCCGGGATCGTCCGCCGTGCCGGGCCACGGTGTCCCGGGCAACAAAAAATCCCGGTCCGTATTTGACGGTCCGGGTATTTCTCCGCGTATATTGAATAGTTCCGTGTTCGGGTGCGATGTGGGACACGGAGAACTTCAATAACTGTACTGTAGCGCGTCAGGAGCTGAATTGTCAACCGAGGAAATGTGGCAGGAACAGCAATTCGTCTCCCTCGCCCATGAGCGGCTCGATCAACTGCGGGGGGAGGCCGAGGCCGCGGTGCGCGCCACGATGGCGCAGGTCAGCACGGGCCGGCAGGCACGCGTGGAGCGCGACATCGAGGTGGCCGAGCATTCCGCCTCGATCGCCGCGCTGAATGCCGCCGACTCCGGGCTCTGTTTCGGACGTATCGACCGGCGCGACGGAGTGACGTACCACATCGGGCGAACGGGAATCCGCAGGGACGACACCGAGCGAACGCCGTTGCTGATCGACTGGCGGGCGCCCGTCGCGCGCCCCTTCTATCTCGCGACCGGATACGAACCGCTCGGGCTGCGCAGGCGCAGGCACATCACCACTGAAGGCCGCACCGTCACCGCGCTGCACGACGAGATCATGGATCTCGCTGATCCGACCCGCACCGGCCACGAGTCGCACGACGCCGACGAGGTGCTGCTCGCCGCCCTCAACAGCGCCCGCACCGGGCGGATGGCGGACATCGTCTCCACGATCCAGGCCGAACAGGACCACATCATCCGCGCCCCCCAGCGCGGGGTGCTCGTCGTCGAGGGCGGTCCCGGCACCGGGAAGACCGCGGTCGCGCTGCACCGCGCCGCGTACCTCCTGTACGCCCACCGGGAGCAGCTCGCCAAGCGGGCCGTGCTGATCGTCGGGCCCAACCCGGCGTTCCTCGGCTACATCGGCGAGGTGCTGCCGTCCCTCGGCGAGACCGGGGTCCTGCTGTCGACCGTCGGCGAGCTGTACCCCGGGGTCCGCGCCAGCGGCACCGACAGCCCCGCCGCCGCGGCCGTGAAGGGACGCGCGAACATGGCGGACGTGCTCGCCGAGGCCGTGCGGGACCGGCAGCAAGTGCCCGAGAAGGGCGAGCCGATCGTCATCGCCCACGACGACGGCGAGCTGGTCCTCGACTGGGACATCGCCGTGGAGGCGCGGCACAGGGCCCGCGAGACCGGGCTGCCGCACAATCTGGCCCGGCCCTACTTCGCCTTCCGCATCATCGACGACCTCACCACCCAGCTCGCCGACCGCATCGGCGAGGACCCTTACGGCGGCCCCAACTTCCTCGGCCCCGACGACATCGCCCAGCTCGGCAAGGCCGTCGCCGCCAGTGCCGAGGTGCACGCCGCGATCGCCTCGCTCTGGCCGCCGCTCACCCCCGAGGAGTTCCTCGCCGACTACCTCGCGGACCCCACGCACCCCGACGAGGCCGACGCGGATCTGATCAGACGTACCGGCGGACCGTGGACCCCCGCCGACGTGCCGCTCCTCGACGAGGCGGCGGAGCTCCTCGGCGAGGACGACTCCGCGGCCCGCGCCACCGCCGAGGCCGAGCGTGCCCGCCAGATCGCCTACGCGCAGGGCGTGCTGGACGTTTCCTACGCCTCCCGCACCTACGAGTTCGAGGACAAGGAGGACGTCGACGCCGACGCCTCGGAGGTGCTGGCCGCCCACGACGTCATCGACGCCGAGCGGATGGCCGAGCGGCAGGAGGAGGCCGACCACCGCAGCGCCGCCGAGCGGGCCGCCGCCGACCGGACCTGGGCGTTCGGGCACATCATCGTCGACGAGGCCCAGGAGCTGTCGGCCATGGCCTGGCGACTGCTGATGCGCCGCTGCCCGACCCGCTCGATGACCCTCGTCGGCGACCCGGCCCAGACCGGCGACCCGGGGGCACCTCCCGCGCCCGGGGCGGCGGGGGACGGCGGAGGCTTCTGGCAGCGGATCCTCGCCCCGTACGTCGAGGACCGCTGGCAGCTGGCCCGGCTCGGCGTCAACTACCGTACGCCCACCGAGATCATGGAGTACGCGGCGGAGCGGCGCAGGAGCACCGACCCGGACTTCACCCCGCCCCGCTCCATCCGGTCCACCGGCACCGCTCCCTGGGAGCGCACCCTGGACCTCGCCGAGGTGGCGGCCCTCGCCGCCGCCGAGGCGCCGGAGGAGGGCCGGCTCGCGGTCATCGCCCCGCGTGAGCTGCACGCGGGGCTCACCGGCCTCGGGGGCGGCGGGCCGCTCGACCTCTCCCGGCCCGTCGTCCTGCTGGACCCCCGGCAGGCCAAGGGCCTGGAGTTCGACACGGTGCTGGTGGTCGCGCCCGAGCGGATGCTTCCCAACGACCTCTATGTGGCGCTGACGAGGGCCACCCAGCGGCTCGGGGTCGTCACACCGGCCTCAGCCACACCGTCGCCAGCGGCGGCAGGGTGAGCTGCACGCTGGTGCGGTGGCCGTGGGCGGCCACGGACTCGGGCTTGACCGGGTCGTCGTTGCGGATGTCCCCGCCGCCGTACCGTGCCGCGTCGGTGTTCAGCACCTCCGTCCAGGCGGGCACGGCCGGGGGCACACCGAGCCGGTATTCGTGGCGTACCACGGGTGAGAAGTTGGAGACGGCGAGCAGCGGGGCCCCGTCGGCGTCGAAGCGCAGGAACGCGAAGACGTTGTCGTCGGCGGCCCCGCCGTCCACCCAGGAGAAGCCCTCGGGGACGGTGTCCCGCTGCCACAGCGCCGGAGTGGCCGCGTAGACCCTGTTCAGCTCGCGCACCAGGTCCCGCACCCCGCGGTGGTCGCCCTCGGCCGAGTAGGAGGGGTCCAGCAGCCACCAGTCCGGCCCGTGCCCCTCGGACCACTCCGCGCCCTGGGCGAACTCCTGTCCCATGAAGAGCAGTTGCTTGCCCGGATGGGCCCACATGAAGCCGAGGTACGCCCGGTGGTTGGCGCGCTGCTGCCACCAGTCGCCGGGCATCTTCGACACCAGGGCGCGCTTGCCGTGCACGACCTCGTCGTGCGAGATCGGCAGTACGTAGTTCTCGCTGTACGCGTACACCATCGAGAACGTCATCTCGTCGTGGTGGTACTTGCGGTGCACCGGCTCGTGCTCGACGTAGCCGAGTGAGTCGTGCATCCAGCCCATGTTCCACTTCAGCCCGAAGCCGAGCCCGCCGAAGCCCGCCGGCCCGACGTGGTGCGTGGCCCGGGTCACGCCGTCCCAGGCGGTGGACTCCTCGGCGATCGTCACCACACCGGGACAGCGCCGGTAGACGGTGGCGTTCATCTCCTGGAGGAAGGCGACGGCGTCGAGGTTCTCCCGGCCGCCGTGCTCGTTCGGGCTCCATTCGCCGTGCTCGCGCGAGTAGTCGAGGTACAGCATCGAGGCGACCGCGTCGACCCGCAGCCCGTCGATGTGGAACTCCTCGCACCAGTACACGGCGTTGGCGACGAGGAAGTTGCGCACCTCCTTGCGCCCGTAGTCGAACTCGAGGGTGCCCCAGTCGGGGTGTGCGGCGCGGGCCGGGTCGGAGTGCTCGTACAGCGGGCGCCCGTCGAACTCCGCAAGCGCCCAGTCGTCCCGGGGGAAGTGCGCCGGCACCCAGTCCATGACGACCCCGATGCCGGCGCGGTGCAGCGCGTCGACCAGGTGGCGGAAGTCGTCCGGGGTCCCCATCCGCGCGGTGGGCGCGTAGAAGCCGGTGACCTGGTAGCCCCACGAGCCGCCGAAGGGGTGCTCCGCCACCGGCATGAGCTCGACATGGGTGAAGCCCAGGTCCTTGACGTAGGCGGGCAGCTGGTCGGCCAGCTGGCGGTAGGTGAGCCCCGGGCGCCAGGAGGGCAGATGCACCTCGTACACGGAGAACGGGGCCTCGTGGACCGGCCGGGCGCCGCGGTTCGCCATCCACGTCTCGTCGTGCCAGACGTGGTGGGACTCGGTGACGACGGACGCGTTCGCGGGCGGCACCTCGGTGCGGCGCGCCATCGGATCGGCCCGGAGCGTGCGGGAGCCGTCGGGCCGGGTGATCTCGAACTTGTAGAGCGCGCCCTCGCCCACACCGGGTACGAACAGCTCCCACACCCCGCAGGCGCCCAGCGAACGCATGGCGCAGGCCGTGCCGTCCCAGTAGTTGAAGTCCCCCACGACCCTGACCCCGCGGGCGTTCGGCGCCCAGACCGTGAAACGGGTGCCCGTGACGCCCTGGTGCGTCATCGGCCGGGCGCCGAGGGCGTGCCACAGCTCCTCGTGCCGTCCCTCGCCGATCAGATGCAGATCGAGCTCGCCCAGCGCGGGGAGGAAGCGGTACGGGTCCGCGAACTCGACGACCGTGTCCTCGTACCCGACCTGGAGCGCGTACTCGGGGACCTTCCGCAGGGGCAGCAGCGCCGAGAAGAATCCGTCGCCGTCGTCGTGCAGCTCGGCGCGCAGCCCCTTGGCCAGGACCGTCACCGACTCCGCGTAGGGCCGCAGCACCCGGAAGACCACCCCGCCGCGGACCAGGTGCGCCCCCAGCAGGGAGTGCGGATCGTGGTGCGTGCCGGCGAGCAGCCGTTCCCGGTCGGATGCGTCGAGCGGTTTGGCGGGGCGTACGCCATTGCGGGGAGTCACGGGACGGCCTCCTTGTGCTGAGGGGGAAGGTGGGGCGGGGGCTGCTCAGCTGCGGGATGACGCGGCGTCAGCCCGCCGGGCCGGCCAGCCGCTGGATGGCGGACATGGGGACGGGCAGCCAGTCCGGCCGGTGACGGGCCTCGTACACGACCTCGTACACGGCCTTGTCCGTCTCGTAGGCGCGCAGCAGTTCCGCCTCGGCGCGAGGGTCGGAGCCGGACGCGTCGGCGTAGCCCTCGCAGTACGCGGCACGGCAGCGCGCCGCCCAGGCCGGGTTCCAGGGGCGGTGGGAGCGTGCCGCGTAGTCGAAGGACCGCAGTATCCCGGCGATGTCCCGCACCGGGGGCTGCACCCGGCGGCGTTCGTCGAGTGGCCGGGCCGGCTCCCCCTCGAAGTCGATGACGGACCAGCTCCCGTCGGGTGTGCGCAGGGCCTGGCCGAGGTGGAGGTCTCCGTGGATGCGCTGGGCCCTGCCGTCGCCGTCGAAGGTCGCGCCGGCGATCGCGTCGAAGGCGGCACGCAGCCCGCGGACGTAGGGCAGCAGCGCGGGCACGGCCCGGAGCGCCGCGTCCAGGCGCTCGTTCATCGCCGTCGCCAGGTGTTCGGTCTGGGGCCCGCTCAGTGACACGGTCGGCAGCGCCGCGGCGAGCGCGGTGTGCACCTCCGCGGTGGTTCGGCCCAGGGTCTGCGCCTCCTCGGTGAAGTCGTCGCCCGCGGCGAGCGCCTTGAGCGCCAGCTGCCAGCCGTCCTGGGAGCCGCGCAGGAACGGCTGGAGGACGCCCAGGGTGCAGGGCTCGGGCGTGTCCGACTCGAACCAGGCGACGGGCGCGGGCACCCGGTCGCAGCCCGCCCGGGCGAGTGCGAGAGGCAGTTCCAGATCGGGGTTGATCCCCGGGTACACCCGGCGGAAGATCTTGAGGATGTACGAATCCCCGTACACCAGTGAGGAGTTGGACTGCTCGGCGTCGAGCACGTGGGCCGGGAGCCCGCCCGGGACGGGAGCCGCCCGGTCGAAACGGAGTGGGCCGAACCGGCCGGGCGTGCGGAGTCGCTCCAGCAGCAGCCCGGCGAGCCGGGGGTCGTGCAGTCCTTCGTAGACGGTCCGGCCGGCGAGCGGCCCCTCGTTCACGCGGCCGATCATCGCCGGGGCGAGGTACGGCGGCAGTGTGGTGCGTACGCCGAGCAGCAGCTGGTAGCAGTCGCCGCCGGTCCCGGGGTCGCGCTTCCCGGCCGGGGCCCGTCCGACGGCGGTCCTTGAGCCCAGGGTCTGGCCGGGCTGCCTGACGCGCAGCAGCAGATGCAGCAGTCCGGGGCCGGCTGAGTCGACCGGCAGCAGTTCGACCGCCGCCACCAGCGCGAAGCCGGTGACCGGGCGCCCCTTTCCCGCGAACCACCGCTGCCCGGGCAGCCACGCGCGCAGCAGGGGCGAGAGCGAAGGCAGCAGGGCGACGGGGGTCCGGGTGGATGCAGCCTCCGACATGGCATCGCGTCCTTTCCCCGGGCACACCACAGGTTGCGAAGAGTGTCCCGGATTGCGGCAAATAATAGCTGTCCGGGCTGTGCGTGGGGGTCCCCCCGCCGCAGGCAGGGGGAGTGTCGGCGGAGGATGGTCCGTACGGACTCGGGCCGGATCTCGATATGGGGGGAATCGTGCCCCGTGCGGGACGGTCCAACCGCCCCGCACACGACATGGCATGTGCCGGAATCACACGCCCTTGGGCGCGGGGGCCTTGCGCGCGGGCCCCTTCGCCGCGGTCTCCGCGGCCACCGGCTCCTTGCGCAGCCGGAACCAGTAGAAGCCGTGCCCGGCCAGCGTCAGCAGGTACGGCCACTCGCCGATCGCCGGGAAGCGGACCCCGCCGATCAGCTCCACCGGATGGCGCCCGTTGTACCGGCGCAGGTCCAGTTCGGTCGGCTGGGCGAACCGGGAGAAGTTGTTCACGCACAGCACCAGGTCGTCCGAGCCGTCCTCGGTCGCGGGTGCCTCCCGCAGGTACGCCAGCACCGCCGGGTTCGACGACGGGAGTTCGGTGAAGGTGCCGAGGCCGAAGGCGCGGTTCTGCTTCCTGATCTCGATCATCCGACGGGTCCAGTGCAGCAGCGACGAGGGCGACGCCATGGACGCCTCGACGTTGGTGACCTGGTAGCCGTAGACCGGGTCCATGATGGTCGGCAGGTAGAGCCGGCCGGGATCGCAGGACGAGAATCCGGCGTTGCGGTCCGGGGTCCACTGCATCGGTGTGCGCACCGCGTCCCGGTCGCCCAGCCAGATGTTGTCGCCCATCCCGATCTCGTCGCCGTAGTAGAGGATGGGTGAGCCCGGCAGGGACAGCAGCAGCGCCGTGAACAGCTCGATCTGGTTGCGGTCGTTGTCGAGCAGCGGGGCCAGCCGACGCCGGATGCCGATGTTGGCGCGCATCCGCGGGTCCTTGGCGTACTCCGCGTACATGTAGTCGCGCTCCTCGTCGGTGACCATCTCCAGGGTCAGCTCGTCGTGGTTGCGCAGGAAGATGCCCCACTGGCAGTTCTTCGGGATCGCCGGGGTCTTGGCGAGGATCTCGGAGACCGGGTAGCGGGACTCCCTCCGCACGGCCATGAAGATGCGCGGCATCACCGGGAAGTGGAAGGCCATGTGGCACTCGTCGCCGCCCGCCGGGAAGTCCCCGAAGTAGTCGACGACGTCCTCGGGCCACTGGTTGGCCTCGGCCAGCAGCACCGTGTCCGGATACTGGGCGTCGATCTCCTTGCGGACCCGCTTGAGGAAGGAGTGGGTGGCCGGGAGGTTCTCGCAGTTGGTGCCCTCCTCCTGGTACAGGTAGGGCACGGCGTCGAGCCGGAAGCCGTCGATGCCGAGGTCCAGCCAGAAGCGCAGCGCGGAGATGATCTCCTCCTGCACCGCGGGGTTCTCGTAGTTGAGGTCCGGCTGGTGGGAGAAGAAGCGGTGCCAGTAGTACTGCTTGCGGACCGGGTCGAAGGTCCAGTTGGAGGTCTCCGTGTCGACGAAGATGATCCGGGCGTCCTGGAACTGCTTGTCGTCGTCGGCCCAGACGTAGTAGTCGCCGTACGGCCCGTCCGGGTTGCCGCGGGACTCCTGGAACCACGGGTGCTGGTCGCTCGTGTGGTTCATGACGAAGTCGATGATGACCCGCATCCCGCGCTGGTGAGCGGCGTCGACGAACTCGACGAAGTCGGCGAGGTCGCCGAACTCCGGCAGTACCGAGGTGTAGTCGGCGACGTCGTAACCACCGTCGCGGAGCGGGGACTTGAAGAACGGCGGCAGCCACAGGCAGTCGACGCCCAGCCACTGCAGGTAGTCCAGTTTGGCGGTGAGGCCCTTGAGGTCGCCGATGCCGTCGCCGTCGCTGTCCTGGAAGGTGCGGACGAGTACCTCGTAGAACACGGCGCGTTTGAACCAGTCGGGATCCCGGTCCTTGGCGGGGGTGTCCTCGAAGGTGTCGTGGACGGGCTCATTGACGATCATGATGTGGGTGACCCTCCGGTCGGCGGGGACGGTCGCAGGACGACGATGTGCGCAGGCGTGACGCCCGGCTCGAGGCGCACATAGTTGGCCCTGCCCCAGTGATAGGTCTCGCCGGTGAGCTCGTCGCGCACCGGTACGGTCTCGTGCCAGTCGAGGCCGAGTTCCGGCATGTCAAACGAGACCGTCGCCTCCTGGGTGTGGTGGGGGTCGAGATTGACGACCACCAGAACGGTGTTCGAACCCGTTCGCTTGCTGTACGCGATCACGGAGTCGTTGTCGGTGTGGTGGAAGCGGAGGTTCCGAAGCTGCTGCAGTGCCGGATGGCGGCGCCTGATCCGGTTGAGCGTGGTCACCAGCGGGGCGATGCTGCGCCCCTCCCGCTCCGCCGACTCCCAGTCCCGGGGCCGCAGTTGGTACTTCTCCGAGTCCAGGTACTCCTCGCTGCCCGGCCGCAGCGGGGTGTTCTCGCACAGCTCGTACCCCGCGTACATCCCCCAGGTGGGGGAGAGGGTCGCGGCGAGCACCGCGCGCACCTCGAAGGCCGGCCGGCCGCCCTCCTGGAGGTAGGCGTGCAGGATGTCCGGGGTGTTCACGAAGAAGTTGGGCCGCATGCAGGCCGCCGCCTCGCCCGACAGCTCCGTCAGGTACTCGGTCAGCTCCTGCTTGGTGTTGCGCCAGGTGAAGTACGTGTACGACTGCTGGAAGCCGATCGCGCCGAGCGTGCGCATCATCGCCGGGCGCGTGAACGCCTCCGCGAGGAAGAGCACGTCCGGGTCCGTCCGGTTGATCTCGCCGATGACCTTCTCCCAGAAGACCACCGGCTTGGTGTGCGGGTTGTCGACGCGGAAGATCCGCACCCCGTGCGCCATCCAGTGGCGCAGTACGCGCACGGTCTCCTCGACGAGCCCCTCCATGTCCCGGTCGAAGGCGATGGGGTAGATGTCCTGGTACTTCTTCGGCGGGTTCTCCGCGTAGGCGATGCTGCCGTCCGCCCGGTGGTGGAACCACTCGGGGTGCTCGGTCACCCACGGGTGGTCGGGAGAGCACTGCAGCGCGAAGTCCAGGGCGATCTCCATCCGCAGGTCCCGGGCGCAGCGCACGAAGGCGTCGAAGTCCTCGATCGTGCCGAGGTCCGGGTGGACCGCGTCGTGCCCTCCCTCGGCCGAGCCGATCGCCCAGGGCACCCCGACGCCGTGGCGGCCGGCCCCGAGCGTGTTGTTCGGTCCCTTCCGGAAGGTGCTGCCGATGGGGTGGACGGGCGGCAGGTACACGACGTCGAAGCCCATCGCGGCGACGGCCGGAAGCCGCCGCGCCGCCGTCCGGAAGGTGCCGGAGACGAGTCGGCCGCGCTTGACCCGGGCGCCCTCGGAGCGTGGGAAGAACTCGTACCAGGAGCCGAACAGCGCGCGGGTGCGTTCCACCCGGAGGGGCAACGGGGGCGAGGCGGTGACCAGTTCGCGCAGTGGATGGCGGGCGAGTGCGGCGAGCGCGTCCGGGGCGAGCGCCGCGTCCAGCCGCTCGCGGTCCGGCCGGTCCTTGTCGCGCAGGGCGTCGGCGGCGGCGAGCACGGCCTCCCGGCCCGCCTTCTTGGGGACGCCCGCGGCGGCACGCTCGTAGAGTTCCGCGCCCTCGGCGAGGACCAGGGCCGTGTCGATCCCGGCCGGAACCTTGACTCCGGCGTGGTGCCGCCAGGTGGCCAGCGGATCGCTCCACGCCTCGACGCTGTAGGTCCACCGCCCCTCGGCGTCCGGCGTGACCTCGGCGCCCCAGCGGTCGGTGCCGGGGGCGAGTTCGCGCATCGGGGTCCAGGGGCCCGGACGGCCGCCGGGGTCCCGCAGGACGACGTTGGCGGCCACCGCGTCGTGCCCTTCGCGGAACACGGTGGCGGTGATCTGGAACGTTTCGCCGACCGTCGATTTCGCGGGCCTTCGGCCGCAGTCGACGAGGGGGTGTACGTCCAGCACGGGAATGCGGCCAATCAGCGGGTTCACGGCATCACCTGGGGGCTGTGCGGGCTCGGCGGGTCGAACGGGCGGTCCCTCTTCACGGGGGGCGGGTGTTCTTTGTAACTGCTCCGTTGACGACTGGCGGGCTGCGGGCATGGCCGCTCCTGTCCGCGTTCACTCGAATGGAAGGGTCGCGAGTGCGTTCCGGTGCGTACCGGGGGAGCCTTCCCATGCGTTTCGGGTCGGCAATCCGGTGGTCCGTTAACTACTAGGGCGTAGGTCCCGGCACAAGGCCGCGGCCGTCCGGAGGGCGGTGTGCGGTCGCTTCCGGAAGGGTTCCGGTCGTGCGGTTCGCGGCCGTCGTGAACATTTGAAGTCAACTTCAGTCATCTTCTTACCGTGTTGAGTTCGGTAATTCCTGATTACTAATAGAGAACCGATCGCCGACGGTCCTTTTTGGCCAATCGCAGGGGGCGCCGGAATGATCGCGGAACGCGCCGGCCGACTTTTGTTGAAAGCTTGCGAAAAGAGCTGCGTCCCCGTCCACCGGATGATTACTGTGAAGCCTCATCCGGAGTGGGCACTCCGGGTTCCGACGATCAGTCATGCGTGCACCCTCACCTGGGCACATCCATGCCTGAACCACGTGCGAAACACCGCGGTGGCCGGCCGTTCCCAGCACACGCCAGCGACCGCATCGGGGGGTGGGGGACAGTGCACCCGGACCATGCGGCAATCGGCCTCGACGGCGAACTCCGCGCCGCGCTCCGCGCCGCCGACGTCATGGAAGGCGGACCCGCGGCGCGCGCCGGCCGTCAGGCCGCCCAGGAACCGCCGGCCCCGGACCACCGCCGAGTGGCCCATCTGGTACCCGGCACCGACACCCCTTCCGCGCCCCGCGCATGGAAGCGTGCCTGGCGCGACGTCCTCGCCGGGGAGAGCGCCCGCACCACCCGGTCGGGCCTCGGCTGGGCGCTCACCTCCCTGGCCGGCGGGCGGTTCGCCGCGCTGGACGTCCTGGAGATCGGCTGCGAGCGGCTGCGGCTGAGCCGGGTGGCCTACGGCGGTGACGGCCGCGGCCCCGCGGCCCGGCCGCTCGCCGACTCGGCCTGGGGCGACCTCACGGCCGAAGCCACCGGCCACCCGTGCTCCCCGGCCCTGCCCGCCGAACGGCTGCGCCGGCTCTTCCTCCTCGCCGGAGGAACGGGCCCCGCCGCGGCGGAGGTCACGGGCCACCTCGGCAGGGCACTGCGGACCTTTGTGCGCGGGACCCCGCTCGGCGCGGACCCGCTCCTGGTCGTCGTCCGGGCCGCCGGCTGGCGGCCCGTCGAGCAGGCGGCCGACGCCCTGTGCCCGGAGGCCGCCCCGGTCCTGCGGCTGCGCCTGCCCGCGCACTGGCCCGCCGACCCCGGCGACCTCACCGACGCGCTCCCGCTGCGTCGTGCCCTCTGGCTGGCCGCCGCCGACATCGACGGCACGTCGGGCACGGTCGGACTCGTACGCCGCCCGCTCTTCCCGGCCGGCAGCCGCACCGGCGACCCGGCCGGCGGCGACCCCGGAGCCGTCGTACGGGTCCCGGTCGCCGCGCCGCCGGACGGAGCCACCACGGGGGCGAGCGCCGCCGTGGTCGTCTCCGCCGGCCCCGGCGAACCGCCCGCGCGATGGCGCCCGGTGCGGGCCGACCGCATCGAACTCCCGCCCGGTTCACGCGCGGCGCTCCACTACCGGCTGCGCGGGCCCGACCGGGTCGACCTCGCGTACGACGGACACCACGAACCGGAGACCGCGCCCTGGGCGGCCCTGGCGCACACCACGCCCCGGAGGCTTTCCCGGCCCCGCCCCGTCGACCTCGTACTCGCCGTGGAGGTCGCCGGCCCTCAGGCGGGCGGCGGCACGGCCGTCGAGGAACGCCTGCAGGAAGCGGCGGCGGTCGCGGCCGCCGTACGGCACGCCCTGGGCGGCGGCGACACGCTCCGCGTCGGGCTGATCGGCTACCGCGACCACGCTCCGCTCGACCGCCCGAACGACAGCGACCCCATCGTCCACCGGCTCGGCATGACCACCGCACAGAACGCCGAGCGCGCGCTCGCGGGCTGGCACCACAGCGCACTGCGGCACGACTTCGCCACCGGGCTGGAGCACGTACCGCACGAACTCACCGCCCGCCGGCACCTGTGGCGGCCGGACAGCCACCGGGTCCTCCTCGTGGTCGGCTCCCGGCCGCCGCATCCGCGCGCCGCACCTCCGCAGGTGCTGCGGCGCAGCGCCGCGGTGCGCATCTGCCCGGACCGGGTCGAGTGGGAGGCGGCGCTGGACGAGGCCCGCCACTACGACGGCGTCTCCTGCGTGGCGGTGGTGGACGAGCCCGCGTGGATGGACCACCTCGAGGGTGAACCCCATCTCGCGCGATGGGCCGACCGGGCGTGGGATCTCTTCGGCGCCGACGGCCGGTTCACCGCGGGCCACGACCCGCATCGCATCGCCTCGGCCGTGACGGCACCGGCGCTCTGCCTCCCCGAGGACGGCGCACCCATCCGCCTGGTCGTCCCCGACGGAGCGAGCGGGGAGTGGCTGCACGAGGCGGCCGGCTGAGGACCGCGGCAAAGCGAACCGTGCGCCCGTCGGGCCTGCGGATCGGACAACGACCGTGCGGCGGACGTCTCTCCGCCGCCACGACAGGGGGAGCACCACCATGCCCGAGGACGACAAGCGCCCCGAGAACACGCCGAAGGACGGCAAGCAGGACCTCAGAAGGGACGACCGGGCCGCGGAGGGGCCGTTCGCCGTCTGGGACCCGTCCACACTGGTCGGGGGCCGGGCCGCACTGCCGCCGGTACCCCCGCCCGCCCGGCTCGCACCGCCGAACGGCAACGCGCCCGGGGGCCCGGCCGCCCCCTCGCCTCCGGGGCCCCGCGACGAGAAGGCACGGACCTCCGGCGCACCGCCCGCGGACGCCGGCCGGCCGGCCGAGCCCGGCAGCTTCGCGGAGAGGTTCGGCGGCCCCGAGGTCCTCGACAAGTCCGCCAGGCCCACCAGGACCGACAAGCCGGACAAGCCCGCGAAGCCCGAGCGGAAGACGGCCGCCTCCGACAAGCCGGTCCCCAGGGACGAGGAGCGCAGGGAACCCGAGGGCCCGGCCTCGGCACCGGAGTCGACCATCACCCTCTGGGGCGGCATGGGCAGCGGGAAGTCCACTCTGCTGGCGGCGCTGTCCCGGGCGGTGCAGGACCCCATGTACGGCAGGTGGAGCATGTGGCCGGAGGACCACGCTTCCAAGAAGTTCCTCAGCGATCTCGCACACATCCTCTACCGCGACCGCACGTTCCCGATGGCGACGCTGACCGAGCAGCGCCCGGTGCGCTTCACGCTCGCCGGGGACCTCACCGGGACCCGGTTCTCCCGCGCCGGCCGCAGGCGCTGGCGGCGCGGCGCCGACCGCGGCCGCGATCTGACGGAGTTCAAGGTCACCCTCCGCGACCTGCCCGGGGAGGCGTTCGACCTGCACTCGCAGACCGGCGCGGCCCTCGGCGGCAAGCTCATCAAGGACCTCGGGGCCTCGCGCGCCATGGTCTACGTCGTGGACCCGGTCCGCGAGTGGCAGGTCAACGGCGACGACGGCCCGGTCGGCGACGACGCGCGGCAGAACGCGGACTTCTTCACCGACGTCCTCGCCGGGGTCGCCACCGAGGTGAACATGCGCGGCGAACGCGAGGGCAATCTGCTGCCGCACAGCATCGCCGTCTGCCTGGCGAAGTTCGACGACGACCGCGTCTTCCGCTTCGCCTGCGAACAGGGCAACGTCCGGCTCAACCCGCGCACCGGGCAGCCCGAGGTGATGGACGCCAAGCGCCTGTTCGACGGGCTCTGCCAGGCATTCCCGCACGGCAGCCTGCGCGAGATCAAGCAGCAGATCGAGCTGTTCTTCGCCCCCGAGCGCGTCGGGTACTTCGTGTGCTCCGCCGTCGGCTTCTGGGTCGACCCCGAACGGGGCTTCGACTTCGAGAACCCCTCCCTGGTGAACCCCGTGGACGACGCCGTCCGCTTCGTCGCACCGCCCCAACCCGTCAACATCCTCGAACCCTTCCTGTTCCTGCGGGGCGTCGGCCCGCAGCAGTCCTGACCCGGCACCCGAGAAGCGCACGAGAGGAGAACCCGCCATGGCACCGGGACTGACGGCCGACTGGGCCCTGTGGGGCAAGGAACCCCATACCAACAGCGGCTACAGGGTGCTGGCCGCCTGCCCGCCGGACCGGAGCGCCGACTTCAACGGCGACATCCACCACTGGTCGCCCGGCACCCCCGCGCCAGGGGACCGGCTGCCGTGGATCACCATCGGGCCCTGCACCGCACCGAACGGGACCCCGACGGTGGGCGTCTTCCTCCTCGAGGGCACCGACGCCGTCGACCGGACGAACCGTCCGATCTGCCGGATCAGCCACTTCGCCGTACCCGCGGCCGAGGTCGACGGCCTCGCCCTCGGCTGGTGCGGACTGGCCAGGGCCGCGCTGGACGCCGCGCCGCGGCTCGCGGGGGCGGGCGCCGCACCGGCCCGGTTGCCCGTCACGGCGGGCGGGCGGCTCGTGACCCAGGTGACCGCACACGTCGGGCCCAGCGTGACCGAGGCCGTCCACTGGCTGGCGGCGGCCGCCGGATACCTGCTGGACGGCAAGGTGGTGGTGACGGGGGGCCGCATGTACGACCCGCTCGTGCTGCTGGACGTCCTCGACTGCGTCGCGGCCATGCTGCCCTTCGGAATGCGCCGCACCCTCTCGGCCGCCACCTGGGTCTCCTCGGGGTCCGAGGTCCCCATGCGCCTGTACTGGGGAGTCCCCGACGAGGCTCCGGGCGTCGTCAGCCTGGCCTGGGGCGGGGAGCTCCCGGACGTCGGCGGACTGTCCGCCGACGCGCGCTCCTACCGCGACCTGCTGATCGAGGCGTGGGCCCGGCACGGGAGCGAGATGGTCCTGGGACATCTGGCGGACGCGCGCGAACCGATGGACATCGACGGCCCGGACGCGCACGGGGAAGCCCTCCGGGTACTCGGCGGCCTCGACCCGGCGCTCGCCGTCGCGCAGGAGGTCCGCGCGGGGCGGGAGGTGGAGGGCGACCGCATCGACGCGGCCCTCCGGCACCCGCTGGCCGACCCCCGTTCCGTCACCGTCCTCTCCGGGCAGAAGCTGGCGGGCCACTCCACCGACATGGCCCCCCTCGCCCGCCACCTGAAGCACCACGAGGTCTCGGCGGCCTTCCGCGACCAGCTCGTCGACGATCTGCTGAACGACGAGCCGGAACGGGCCCGGGGCCGGTTCCAGACCGCGCGCGCCGCCACCTCCGGCACGAAGGAGGACCTGGAGCCCCTCGACCAGGTCCTGGCGTTCGTCATCGGCGAGGTGCGGGACCGGAAGGGATCGGAGGCCCCCGACCCCGTCGTGGAACAACTCCTGCCCGCCGTGGCGCCGTTCGCCGAGGGCACCATGGCCTTCACCCAGTCCCTGCTGCTGGGCACCCCCGGCCTCGCAGGCCGCCTCGTCCACGCCCTCTGCGCCGGACCCGACCCCGCCGCGGACGTCCTGGCCTGGCTCCGGTGGCTCGGCGACGGGTCCCCGCCCCGGGCCGCGGGCAGCGCGGAACTCACCCCGCTGTACGGACTGCTGGAATCCGGGCACGGCACGCCCTCCCGGAAGTGGACCACCGCGCACCCGGAGGCCGCCGTACGACTGCTCGGGGCGGCCGCGGCGTGTGGGCGCGCGGAGTACCTGCTCCAGGAGGAGTTCTTCCAGCGCCTCGTCAACTGCGCCTTCCTCAAGACCCCGTCCGACCCCTTCGAGGAGCCGCCCCACCTTCTGCTCACCCGGGCGCTGACCCACCCCCCGCAGGCCGTGCGACCGGAGACCGCCGCCCGCTGGGACGTGCTCTGCGCTCTCACAGGACTTCCGCCCCTGGCCCTCCTCGCCCTGGCCGAGGCTCCGGAGAAGCCCGGCTCCGGCGGCCTCGGCCCCCGCCTCGACGGCTATGTCTCGACGCTGTGCGCCGAGCTGGAGTCGCACACCGTGCGCAGCAACGCCACGCTCGTGGTCCAGACGCTGCTGAAGTGGGTCCTGGAGGTCGATCCGCAGACCGGCGAGGGTCCCGGGCGCGCCGGCCGGGAACTGACGTCACGTCTGCTCGACCGGCACGGCCCGCACGTCCAGGTCGTGGCGGACGCCGTCCGGCTGCTGACCGAGGACCCCGACTGGCACGAGACCGAGCTGGACGAACAGTGGCTGAACCGCCTCGCGGGGCGACTGCCCCAACTGTCGACGGCCCTGACGCTCCGCGTCGTGCACCGTACCGCCCTACGGGCCAAGGACAGCCCCGAGGACCTCGGCGAACTCGCGGCGCAGCTCTACGCGGCCCGCCGGGCCGGGGCCGGCACCGACCAGCTCTGCGCCCCCCTGCAGTCCTGGGCCGCACGGGAACGCACCGGCCACCGCGTCCTCGCGATCCTCACCTCGTACCGCCTGGCCTGGGAGCCCTACACCGGCGTGGGGCGGGCACTGGAGGAGACGCAGGAGCTGGAACTCGCCTTCGCCCGGGGCGGCCGGGATCCCCGGATCTGGCAGCACTACCGCGACCACGCCATCCGGCAACTGACCGCGGAACGGACCGGGATCGAGCAGGAGATCCGGGACCTCCGGCACAAGCAGCGGAGGACGGAGCAGGAGATCGCCCGGCTGCGGGAACTCGGGGCCACGGCCGCCGCTTTCCCCACCCGCTCCTAGCCCCGCCCCGCGCCCGCGGCAGCCGCCCGCTCGTAACCCCGCCCGGAGCCCCCGACAACCGTCCGCCCGCAGCGGCCGCCGTACCCGCACGAAACGCCCCGCCCCACCGGTTCGCAGCACCCGCCGCGCCGACACGCAGTGCCCGCAACACCGCGACACCCGCCGTACCCACCACCGCCCCACCGGCCGCTCCCGGCCCCGGCGCAACGCCGGGCCCCGAGGCCCGTTCCACGCACGTCACAGGGGGGACCCCTCATGCTCACCGTCCACGCAACGGCGCGCCGCGCCCTGCCTCTCGCCCTCGGCGCCGCGCTGGCCGCGTCCGGCGCTCCGGCCGCCGCCGCTCCGGCCGCCGACACCCCGCTCCCGCGCGAGGGCATCTACCGTTCGCTGAAGGTCGACGAGGTGCCGGCGGCGTACGTCGTCCTCATCGACACCTCCAGCTCCATGCAGGACCGCGGCCCCGACGGCGCACCGCTCTACGCCACCGTCAAACGGCGGCTGGACGCCTTCCTCAGGACCCTCACCCCCGCCGACGAGGTCGCGGTCGTCACCTTCGGCCGGGCCACGAGCGTCATCCACCCCATGTCCCCGGTGAAGGCGAAGGGCGGCGGCGGCCTCTTCGCCAAGGGGCTCCCGGCCACCGCCACGGAGTCGGCCAGCGACCACGGATCCGCGCTGGAGGCCGCCGCCGAGCAGCTCAACCGCAGCACGGCCCCGGTCGGGGCGGTGCTCCTGCTGACCGACGGCGCCGTCAACGCGCCGGGCAGCCCGTACGAGCGCCAGGGCACTCCGGCGTGGAAGCGCCTCAAGGAGCGCTACTCGGCGATGGGGACCAACCGGAAGATCGTCGGCTACGGTGTGCCGCTCGCCGAGGGCACCCGCGTCGGCGAGGTCCTCGGCGGAGCGTTCGGCGCCCCGCGCATCCTGCCCGTGGACCCCGCGGCGCTGGGCACACAGCTCGGCGTCGCCAAGGACCAGGTGCGCGCGGAGAAGGCCGTGAGCGTCCTCCGGGCGGACGAGGGGAAGGGGGTGGCCGTCTCCGTCGAGGGGGAGGGGGTGCGCCGGCCCGGGCCCGGAGCGGTCACCATGGCCACCGGGGACCGTACGGGCGCCCGCTCCAGGACCGTGCGCGTCACGCTGTCGTCCGAGGCCCGGCACGTCCCGCTGCGGGTCACCCTGCGGGCGGTCGCCGAACGAGGCGGTCCGGACGTGGACGTCAGCGGTGCGGGGCGGGCCGTGGACCTGGCTCCGGGGCAGAGCCGTACGGTCGAGCTGACGCTGGCGTGGAACCAGGATCCGGAGTTCGCCCTGATCCCGGGAGCCCGGGACTTCCGCGCCGGGCTGGACCTCCGGGCCGACGTCTCCTCGCCGTGGACACCCGCCGTCCGCAGCTCGCTGGGGTACGCGAAGTTCACCACGGGCGGTCCGTCCGTCACGGACGTGGACCTCGTCGGGACCGTCCCCGGACGGGCCCCGGGCTGGTTCTACCCGCTGGTGCTGCTCGTCGCTCTGCTCGGAGGGGCGGCCGGGTGGCGTGCGTACAAGCGCCGCCGTCCCACGCTGTCCGGCGTGCTGACCGTGACCGACCTGCGGACCGGTAGCCGCCAGACGCTGGCGCTGCGCGGCCGGGAGGTCAGCGAGGAGACGGACGCGGGTGACGTACGGGCGCGGATCACCGTCCGCGGAGGCCACGAGGGTGGCCGGCTCGTGCTCGTCCTGCGGTGCGACCGCGAGGCCCCGCGACCGGGCGGGGAGCGGCTGCGCGACAGCGGCACGTGCGAACTCGGCAAGTCCACTGTGCTGTGCGGCATCGGGTTCTCGCACGAGACCGGGAGCCAGGCCGTCGCCATGCAGTGATCCGGATGCGGCTCCGGGCGCCCTTCCGCGCGACGTGCTCCCGGGAGTCCCTGCCGTTCCCCACCACCCGCACCAGCCGCCCGAGGAGAGGACCCCGTCATGGTGAAGCCGCTGGATCCGGCCGTCGACCCGCCCGAGGCCGCGGGGTTCCGGCTGCTCGGCAGACTGGGCACGGGCGGGTTCGGCACCGTCTACCTCGGCCGTCAGTCGGCCGAGGAGCGGGGCCTCGACACCCTCGGGGCCGTGAAGCTGCTCAAGTCCGAATTCACCGAGGACGCCCAGCATCTGCAGCGCTTCCACCAGGAGAGCAAGGCGCTCGACCGCTGCAAGGGGGCCCGCATCCCCGAGTTGCTCGTCTTCGACTTCGGCGCGGGACGGCAGCCCACCCTGGCGACGCGTTTCATCCCCGGCCTCTCGCTCTACCGCATCCTGGAGTCGCACGGGGGCGCACTGCCCCGCGACACGGTGCACTCCGTGGCCGCCGAGCTCGTCGACACCCTGAGCACCGCGCACGGCAAGGGCCTTCTGCACCGGGACCTGCACCCCGGCAACGTGCTGATGACCCAGGACGGGCCCTGGATCATCGACTTCGGGCTGACCCGCATCCGGGGACAGCGGGTGACGGTGAGCCTGGACACCGTCATCGGCCATCCGCACTTCTGCGCGCCCGAGCAGATCATGGGCCTGGCGAAGACGGTGAACGCGACCGATGTCTTCGGGATCGGCGCGATCGTGCTGTACGGGCTGACCGGGCATCCGCCGTACACCGGGGAGCGGGACGCCCGCGCGATGCTGCTGCGCCGGGTGTCGGGCACCGCGCCCGACCTGTCGGGGCTGCCGGACGACCGGGCGGGGCGCCTGATCCGCGCCTGCCTGGCGGAGGACCCGGCCGACCGCCCGACCCTCGCCGAGGTCGCCGAGGGCTTCGGCGAACCGGGCACCCTCAGGCTCCCGGGTGACGTCGCGCGGACTCTGGCGCAGTACCGGTCCGAGCTGAGGGCACTGCTCACGGGCGCCGGCAACGGTCCCGACCTCACCGTGCCGTTCCGCGCCGGCCGGCGCAACTGGAGTGCCGGCGCGGGGGAATGGCCGCACCAGGTCGTGTCCACCGGCCACGGCGGTGTCGTGACCGCGGACGGCGGCGGCGACGTGCGCTGGCTCGACGCGGCGAGCGGTCGGGAACAGGCGCGGCTCCGGGACTTCGCGCCCCCCGTCCAGCTGTGCGCCGAGGGCGCCCTGCTGCTGGTGTGCGACTCCGCGGGCCGGCTGGAGTCCTGGGACACCCGGGCCCGCACCCTCTGGTGGTCCGTCCCCGCCGGGAGCCTTCCGTACGCGCGGGTGGTGCTGCGCGGGCAGAGCGTGTTCCTCGGCGACGGGACGGGCCGGATCCACCACTTCGACGCCGTCACCCGCCGGGTCTGGTGGCGTACCGAACCGCTCTCGGACTCCGGCGGCGGCCCGGCGGAGCCCGTCGCGGCAGGTCCCCGGCACGTCTACCTCTCGGCCGCGCAGGGCCGCGAACTGCTCGCGCTCGACGACGAGGAGGGCCGCGCGTGCTGGGACCGCGCCGTGCGGTTTCCCGCGCCCGTGCCGGCGGCGCCGCTGGCACTGGACGACGGCGTCGTGGTCGCCGACGGCGACGGCGGACTGCGCTGCCTGGCCGCGGCCGACGGCGGCACGCTGTGGGAGACCCGACTCGGCGCGCCGGTGGTCGCCCCGCCCGTACGGGTCGCCGACACGGTGATCGTCGGGGACACGGCGGGCGTCGTGCACTGCCACAGCGCCAAGACCGGCGAGGAGGTCTGGCGCGCCCAGTACGCGGACGGAGAGGAGTTCTTCTCGCTGTGCGCCGATGGAACCGCCGTCTACGCGGGCGGCTGGCACGGCCGCCTGCATCTGCTGGACGCGGCGGACGGCGCCTCCCTGCAGAGCTTCGACCTGGGCGGCCAGATCCTCGCCACCGCCCACGCCCCGGACGTCCGCACCGTCTACGCGGCCGCTTCCCACGGCAGTCTGCACGCGCTCCCGGCGGCCGCCGGCGGCGCGGCGGACGGAACACGCGAGCCGTAGCCCGAGCCGGCCCAGGCCGTTGCCGGGCCGGGACGTGCACCGTGGCCGGTGCCCGCGCGACCGCCCCGTCCGGCCCCGTACGAACCCCTGTTCGCGGCGCGGGACGCGGCACGGCCCGGGATCCGCCGATGGAGGCACGGCTCGATGCGCCCTCCTCGCGCCGTGGTTGAGCCGGGCGGCGCGCCGTTACGGTCGAGGGGTCGGACGGGCGCACAGCGTCGTGCGTCCCCGGATGAACCCCGTTTCGAAGGTGGGACCTGTGAAGGCCATTCGTCGATTCACCGTCCGCCCCGTCCTCCCCGAACCCCTCGCCCCGCTCAGCGAGCTGGCCCGCAACCTGCGCTGGTCGTGGCATGCGCCGACGCGGGAGCTGTTCCGCGGCGCGGACCCGTCAGGCTGGCGGGCGTCCGGCGGCGACCCGGTGCGGCTGCTCGGTTCGGTGACCGCGAGCCGGCTCGCCGAACTCGCCACCGATCCTGAGTTCCTGTTCCGCGTCTCGGAGTCCGCCCGCGACCTGGACGCCTATCTGCGCGGGCGGCGGTGGTACCAGGAGCAGTCCGGCGACGGCGCGCCCCTGCCCGCCGCCGTCGCCTACTTCTCGCCGGAGTTCGGCATCACCGCGGCGCTGCCGCAGTACTCGGGCGGTCTGGGCATACTCGCCGGCGACCATCTGAAGGCCGCCAGCGATCTGGGAGTCCCGCTGATCGGCGTCGGGCTGCTCTACCGGCACGGCTACTTCCGCCAGTCGCTGTCCCGCGACGGCTGGCAGCAGGAGCACTACCCCGTCCTCGATCCCGACGAGCTTCCGCTGACCCTGCTCCGCGAGCCCGCCGGCAGCCCCGCCCAGGTGTCCCTCGACCTGCCGGGCGGCCGCTCGCTGCGGGCCCGGATCTGGCAGGCGCAGGTGGGCCGCGTACCGCTGCTGCTGCTGGACTCGGACGTGGAGGACAACGCACCGGGGGAGCGGGACGTCACCGACCGGCTGTACGGCGGCGGCAGCGAGCACCGGCTGCTGCAGGAGGTGCTTCTGGGCATCGGCGGGGTCCGCGCGGTCCGCGCGTACTGCCGGCTCACCGGCCATCCCGAGCCCGAGGTCTTCCACACCAACGAGGGCCACGCCGGCTTCCAGGGGCTGGAGCGGATCCGGGAGCTGCTGACGTACGGTCTCGACTTCGACGCCGCGCTGGAGGCGGTCAGGGCCGGGACGGTGTTCACCACCCACACCCCCGTCCCGGCCGGTATCGACCGCTTCGACCGCGAGCTGGTGGCCCGTCACTTCGGCGAGGACGGCGAACTGCCCGGCGTCGACGCGGGACGGTTGCTGGGGCTGGGCACGGAGAGCTACCCCGGCGGTGAGCCGGACGTGTTCAACATGGCGGTGATGGGGCTGCGCCTCGCGCAGCGCGCCAACGGCGTCTCCACGCTGCACGGCGCCGTGAGCCGGGAGATGTTCCGCGGTCTGTGGCCGGGCTTCGACACGTCGGAGGTCCCGATCACCTCGGTCACCAACGGGGTGCACGCCCCGACCTGGGTGGCCCCGGAGGTGCTCGCCCTCGGCGACGACGTCGCGGCGACCCCGGACGCCGATCTCTGGGAGCTGCGCCGGGTGCTGCGGGAGCGACTGGTGCACGAGGTGCGCGGGCGGCTGTACGCGTCCTGGCGCCAGCGCGGCTCCGGCACGGCGGAACTGGGCTGGATCGACGGGGTGCTGGACCCGGACGTGCTCACCGTCGGGTTCGCCCGCCGCGTACCCGCGTACAAGCGGCTCACCCTCATGCTGCGCGACCGGGAGCGGCTGACGGAGCTGCTGCTGCACCCCGAGCGGCCGGTGCAGATCGTCGTCGCAGGCAAGGCGCACCCCGCCGACGACGGCGGGAAGCGGCTGATCCAGGAACTGGTGCGGTTCGCGGACGACCCGCGGGTCCGGCACCGGATCGTCTTCCTGCCCGACTACGGCATGGCGATGGCACGGCGGCTGCTGCCGGGCTGCGACGTGTGGCTGAACAATCCGCTTCGGCCGCTGGAGGCGTGCGGCACCAGCGGGATGAAGGCCGCGCTCAACGGGTGCCTCAATCTCTCCGTGCTCGACGGCTGGTGGGACGAGTGGTACGAACCGGACTTCGGCTGGGCCGTGCCCACGGCCGACGGCACCGCCGCGCACGACCAGGACCGCCGCGACGACCTGGAGGCCGCCGCGCTGTACGGGCTGGTCGGGGAGCGCATCGCGCCGTTGTTCTACGACCGGGGCGCGGACGGGGTCCCCGCCCGCTGGACCGAGATGGTCCGGCGCACGCTCACCGCGCTGGGCCCGAAGGTCCTGGCGGACCGGATGGTCCGCGAGTACGTGGACCGACTCTACGCCCCGGCCGCCCGGGCCCACCGGCTGCTCGCCCTGGACACCGGCGCGGCCGGCGAACTGGCCGCCTGGAAGGCCCGGGTGCGCGCGGCCTGGCCCGGCGTCTCGGTCGGCCACGTCGAGGCGGGCGCGGACACGGGCGCGGCGGAGCTCGGTTCGACGCTGGCCCTGCGTGTGTGCGTCACCCTCGGCACGCTCCGGCCCGAGGACGTCGAGGTGCAGGCCGTGGCGGGCCGGGTCGACTCGGACGACGCGATCGCCGATCCCCAGACCTTCCCGCTGAAGCCGGCCGCCGGCGGGCCCGGCACGGCCGGGCGGTGGATCTACGAGGGCCCGCTCGCCCTCGACCGCACCGGCCCGTTCGGCTACACGGTCCGGGTGCTGCCCGCGCACCCGCTGCTGCCGCACGGGGCGGATCCCGGTCTGGTGGCGTGGCCGACCGAGGTGACGGGGGAGGGCGCGGGGGTGCTGATGCGCTGAAGCCGGGGGTGATCGGTCGGGCGGGCGTGCGGAGGTGCGCGTGCCGGTCCGTGCCCGGCGGTCCCACGCGCGGGACCGCCCGGGGGAGCGGGAGCTCCCCCGGGCGGTCCGGACGGTGCCGACCGCGGGCCCGACGGGCCCCCGGTGCTTACGGGAACGTCAGCTTGACGTTGCTGATGTAGCCGGTGTCGTAGCGGGCGACGTCCTGGACCCGCAGGTTCCAGGTGCCGTTGGCCACCTCGCTGGAGGCGTTCACGGTGTACGTGGCGATGACGTCGTCCGCGGAGTCGCTGCCGCTGGAGTTCTTCAGGCGGTACGCGGTGCCGTCCGGCGCCAGCAGGTCGATGACGAGGTCACCGCGCCAGGTGTGCTTGATGTCGACGTCGACCTTGAGGTTCGACGGTGCGTTGCCGGCGATGCCGGTGACCGCGATCGGGGAGCTGACCGTGCCGAGGTCCGGGATGTTCACGTCGCCGGTGTTCTCGAAGACCTTGCCGGGGCCGGGCTCGCCGCCGCCGGGCCGGGAGCCGACGTTGATGCCGGCCCAGGCGTCGGTCACGGCCTTGACCTCGGCGCTGTTCGCGCCGTACAGCTCCGTCGCGACCGCGAGCGTGCCGGTGCGGGCGCCCGCGTAGTTGGTGGTCGAGTTGAACTTCGTGGTGAGCGCCTTGAACCAGATCAGCGACGCCTTGTCGCGGCCGATGCCGGTGACCGGCAGACCGTCCGAGGTCGGGGAGTCGTAGTTCACGCCGTTGATGGTCTTCGCGCCGCTGCCCTCGGAGAGCAGGTAGTACCAGTGGTTCGCCGGGCCCGAGGAGTAGTGCACGTCGATCCCGCCGATGCCCGAGTACCAGGCGTCCTTGGACCTGCTGTCCTTGCTCGGCTTGTCCATGTAGCGCAGCGGGGTGCCGTTGCCGTTGATGTCGATCTTCTCGCCGACGAGGTAGTCGCCCACGTCCTGGGCGTTGCCGGCGTGGAACTCGACGGCGGCGGCGAAGATGTCGGACGTCGCCTCGTTGAGCCCGCCGGACTCGCCGCTGTAGATGAGCCTGGCCGTGTTGGAGGTGACGCCGTGCGTCATCTCGTGCGCGGCCACGTCGATCGACGTGAGCGGCTTGGCGTTGCCCGCGCCGTCGCCGTAGGTCATGCAGAAGCAGCTGTCCTGCCAGAACGCGTTGATGTAGTTGTTGCCGTAGTGGACCCGGGAGTACGCGCCGACGCCGTCGCCCCGGATACCGGAACGGCCGTGCACGTTCTTGTAGTAGTCCCAGGTCAGCGCCGCGCCGTAGTGCGCGTCGGCGCCGGCGGTCTCGGCGTTCTGCGGGGTGCCGTCGCCCCAGGTGTCGTCGGGGCCGGAGAACAGGGTGCCGGCTCCGGACGTGCCGCGGTTGAGGTTGTTGGTCTTGTGGTTGCCGCGGGCGGTGTCGGTCAGGGTGTACGACGGCGCGGTGCCCAGCGTCACCTGCCCGCTGTACATCGTGTTGCCCGTGCCCTCGTGGACCGCCTGCCACTCGTACAGCTTCGCGCCGGTGGTGGCGTCGGTGACGACGTGCAGCTCGTTGGGGGTGCCGTCGTGCTGCAGACCGCCGACGACGGTCTCGTAGGCAAGCGTCGGTTCGCCCTGTGCCATCCAGACCACCTTGCGCGGGGCGCGGTCGGCGGCGGTGTCCTTCGAGCCCTCGGCGCGTGCGGCGGCCACGGCCTGGCTCTCGGCGGCGGCGGGAGCGACGTCGGCGCTGGTGTCGACGTTCTTCAGCGCGGCCGTTGACGCCTTGCTGACGGACTCGGTCCGTCCGGCCTTCGTCTCGGCGACCACCAGGTCGCCGCCGAGCACGGGCAGGCCCGCGTAGGTGCGCTCGTAGCGGGTGTGTGTGGTGCCGTCCCGGTCCTGGACGACATCGCGCACGACGAGCTTCTCCTGGGCACCGAGGCCGAGTTCGGCCGCGGTCGCCGCCTTGGTGGCGTTGGCCTCGCGGAGCAGCTCCGCCCGCTGGGCGGGGGAGAGCTGCGCGGGCAGTGCGCCGGGGTCGGCCCCGGAGGCGGACTGCTGCTTCGGGGCGATCGGCGCGGCGTCGGGGGCCGCGGCGGCGGAGCCGGACTGGACTCCGACGGCCAGGAGGGCTGCGACTGCGAGCAGAGCGCCGGTCGCGGACGCGCGACGGCTGGGCGTGGGTCTCACGCGAACTCCTTCTGCGAGGGGGGTGAGGGCGGCTGGGTGGGCCGCCCGGCAGAGCTGAGGAGCATGTAGTGCGTGGATCGGTGGAAGCGTCGCAGGAGTGGACGTCTTCTGTCAGGAGCGCGTCAAGAGAATGGCCGGATTGCGTCCGTTGAGTGAAAGGCCGTGTTCGTTAAGCGGACGTTTCGCCGGGCGTTGCGCCGGCGTCGACCGGTGGCTGTGTCAGGCGGAATCCGAGGGTGCCACGGAGAAGCGGACTGAAGACATCCGATTCGGGGACGGCGGAGGGCAGAGGGTACGTGCCCCCCGTCGGGCGGGCGCCCGCACCTGGCTCGTTTCCTGCCGTGCGGCCGTTCCGCCCCCTCATCCGGTGCCGGTCCGCGGGGCCATACAGCACGACCGCCTCCGTCCGTGCCGGTGCTCCCGGCCAGGGCGGGAACCGTTCGGGGATTGTCTGAAAAGGCGTCAGCTGTACGGCCCAGCGGGATGCGCCGGGCGGGAGCGGCCGCTGGGCGGGTGCTCCCGCTGGGCGCGTGGCCGGCGAGCCGCCCGGTGGCCGCTTCGGCGGTCAGGACCGCCAGGGGCGGCCCCGTGCGGACGGGCTGCGGGCGGCAGTGTCAGGGGCGGGGCGGAGGCGGCGCGCCGTACGGTCGCTCGGTCGGGCGTGGTCCCGGCGGGAGACGGACGGCGGCTCCACCGGACGACCGGGTGGATGGGACGCGCGACCGCCGTCCGCCCGGAACACCGGTGACGCGGCAGGCCGTGCCCGGCCGCCCCGGGGGAGGCCCGTTCCGTCCGCGCCGTCGGAACGTCCCCTTCGTTGCCGGGCCGATCGCGACCCCCGTCGGCCCGTCGCCGACCTCGACGGTGCCGACGACCCGGTCGCGGAGGGTGGAGATCACCGACACCTCGTCGTCCGCGAAGTCGGTGACGTACACCCGCGAGCCGTCCGGGGTCGCGGCGATCCCGTTGGGCTCCCGACCGACGGGCACGGTGTCCACGACCTCGTCCCTGTGGGTGTCGATGACGGACACGTCGCCGCTGACGGTGTTGGCGACGTACACGCGGCGGCCGTCGGGAAGCACGGTCACCCCCGCCGGACCTTCGCCCACCCCGACGGTGGCGACGACCTCCTCCCGGCGGGTGTCGACGACGGACACATCGCCGGAGGTCAGGTTGGTGACGTACATACGGGAACCGCTCGGAGCGACCGCCAGGGCGGTCGGCCCCTCCCCCACGGGCACGGTGCCGACGACCCGGTGGCGGTGGGTCCCGACGACCCACACCTCGTTCGAGCCGGCGCTCGCGACGTAGAGCCGGGAGCCGTCCGGCAGGAACGCGAGACCCAGCGGGGCGTCGCCCACGCGGACGGTGTCGACGACCCTGTTGCGGCGGGTGTCGATGACGGAGACGTCGTCGGACGCGACGTTGGCGACGTAGGCGCGGCGGCCGTCGGGGGAGACGGCCACCCTGCTCGGCTCGTCGCCGACCGGCACCGTGTCCACGACCTCGCGGCGGCGGGTGTCGACCACGGACACCGTGTCCGCTCCGGAGTCGGTGACGTAGACCCGTGAACCGTCCGGAGCGATCGCGACGCTGTCGGGCCCGTTGCCGACCGGGACCGTGTCCACGACGCCACCCGTGCAGGTGTCGATCACCGAGACCGAGTCGGAGTGGAGTTCGGCCACATAGGCGAGGGCTCGGTGGCGTGGCCCCCCGTCCGGCCGGAGCGCAACGGCGCGCTCCGCCGGTGCCTCGAGGGCACCGGACGGCGGGACGGGTACCACCAGTCCCGCAAGCACCACGGACACCAGCGCCGACCGCACTCCGGAACCGGGCACGGGGACCTCCCACAGGAACGGCCGACGCCCCGTCAGGGGCGGGGGCGGAGCCGGGACGGGGACACGGCTGCGGCGCCCGGAACCGGTGGGCCCGGTGAGCCCTGCCCGGCCACCCGGACGCGGCCCGACGACCGATCCCGCGCTGCCGCGTGGCCGGCCATCGGCCTCTCCCGCGCGTCCGGTGCGTTCCGCCGTGACCGAGCCGCGATCACGCTATGCCCCGTCGGGCGCCCCCGCGGGGGACACGCGCCGGGCACGTCCCGTGGCGTGGGCGGAGTCCGCCGAACGGGCCATCAGGACCCGTGCGGAAACCCGGACACACCCGCGGTCGGCGGTGTCCTCGTGCCGGGTGGCTCGGGCCGGGCCGCCCTCGAGCGTCGCGCAAGGGCGGCAGGCAAGGCGACAGGGAGGCCGCCGGCCGTGGGGCGGTCGGCGGCCTCCGCGTGCGGGGGCGCGCTGTCAGGCGCGGACACCGATGACGGTCTTGCCGCGAGCGCCGCCTCGCTCCACCTTCTGCATGGCGTCGGACGCCTCGTCGAGCGGGAAGACCGTCTCGACGATCGGCCGGAGCCGCGCGGACCCCACCAGGCCGGCGATACGGGCCAGCTGCTCACCGTCCGGGCGCATGAAGAAGCTGCGGGCCTCGACGTTCCACCGGGCCTTCTTGGCCTCCGCGTCCGGGATGGGGACGATCGAGACGAGCGTGCCGCCGGCCTTGAGCACGCCGAACGACCGCTCCTGGGTCTCGCCGCCGACGGTGTCCAGGACGACGTCGAGGTCGGAGACGACCTCGTCGAACGCCTCGGCCCGGTAGTCGATCACCCGGTCGGCACCGAGCTCGCGGACCAGTTCCACGCTGTCGGCGCCGGCGGTGGCCACGACCTCGGCACCGAGCTGCTTGGCGATCTGGACGGCGGCGGAGCCCACGCCGCCGGCTGCGCCGTGAACGAGCACGCGGCTCCCGGCCCGTACGTCGGCCTGCTCGGTCAGGGCCTGCAGCGCGGTGAGCGCGACGAGGGGCAGCGAGGCGGCCTCCTCGAAGCTCAGGGCGGACGGCTTGGCGGCGACCAGGGACTGGTCCACGGCCGCGTACTCGGCGAAGGCGCCGCCCACGCGGGGGTCGACGCGGGAGAAGACCTCGTCGCCCACCGCGAAGCGGGTGACCTCGGCGCCGACCTCGGTCACCACACCGGCGAGCTCGTTGCCGATGACCATCGGCCGGGTGGGGTCACCCGCGCTCAGGAAACCCTTGACGATCAGATGGTCCACCGGGTTGACCCCTGCCGCGCGGACCTCGATGAGCACGTCGCGGGGGCCGACGACGGGGACGGGCACATCGGTGACCCGCACGACGTCGCGGACCTGGCCGTACCGGTCGATGACTGCTGCCTTCATGGGAATCTCCTTGATCAAGTCTGTACCGGGCCGCCGAGCAGCCGGGCTGTGTACGAGGGGCGGGGGTAGGGGCGTGCCTGCGGCGCGGTGCGCGCGGCTGTGTCCTGACGTGGTGTGCGGCGGGATCAGGAGACGGTGGCGGCGCTGCCGTCGGCCGCGGCCCTCTCCAGGGCTTCGAGCAGGACTTCGGGGCTCTGGGCGCCCTCGAGCACCAAGGTGCCGTCGATGACGAAGGTGGGAACCGCCGTGACGCCGAGAGCGGCGGCTTCGGCAAGCTCGGCGCGGACTTCGCCGGTCCCCTCGGACGAGGTGAGGAACGCCAGCGCCGCGGCGCGGTCAAGGCCGGCCGCCTCGGCGAGTCCCGCGAGAGCCTCCCGGTCGCCGAGGTCTCCGCCATCGGTGAAGTAGTGCGCCAGCAGTCGCTCCTTCACCTCGGCCTGGCGCCCGTGCTGCCGCGCGAACCAGAGCAGCCGGTGCGCCTGCAAGGTGTTGGCGGCCAGGGCTTCGGCCATCCGGAACGTGATGCCTTCGGCGGCTGCGGCCCTGGTCAGCGGGCCGAACATGGTCGCAGCGGGGCGACCGAACTTGCGCTCGTAGACGTCCGCGGAGGGCTCCGCAGTCTCGGAGGCCGCAGGGTCGAGCTGGAACGGCCGATAGACGACGTCGACGCCCGCCGCCCCCGGGAAGGCGGCCAGGGCCTTCTCGAAGCGGCGCTTGCCGATGTAGCACCACGGACACACCAGGTCCGAATAGATCTCGACCTTCACGACGCTCGCTCCTGACGGGTCTGTCTCACGGATGGGCGCGGCTCCGTTTCGACAATTACGGACCGCTCGTTCCATAACGTAGCCCATTTTGGAACGAGCGGTCAAATACATGCGGCCCCGGCCGCCGCCCTTCGCTACCGTGGGGTGCATGGCGAGACCGCGCACGTTCGACGAAGAAGCGATCCTGGACCGGGCGATGATCCTGTTCTGGCGCAAGGGCTACGAGGCGACCGCGATGAGCGACCTCGTGGCGGAGCTCGGGCTGGGCCGCGGATCGATCTACGCCGCGTTCGGCGACAAACACCAGCTGTTCGTCCGGGCCCTCGGCCGCTACCTGGACCGCCAGACCCGCCTGCTCGACACCGCGCTCGACGACCAGGGGCCCGCGCTCTCCCGACTGCGGGACGTCCTGGGCCGACTCCTCGCCGCCGACGCGGCTTCCGGCGGTGCCGGGTGCTTCAGCGTCAACAGCATCGCCGAACTGCTCCCGCACGACGAGGAGGTCGCGAAGCTGGCCCGGCGCAACCTCCAGCACGCCGAGGACGCGTTCACGGCGCAGCTGGAGCGGGCCGCGCGGGACGGCGAGCTCGCTCCGGCCGTCAGCCCGCGCCAGGGCGCGCGGCTGCTGCTCGACCTGGTCCAGGGGCTGCAGATCATGCGCAAGGTCGATCCCGCTCCAGCCCGCTCCGCAGCCTGCCTGGACTCCGCCTTCGCCCTCCTGGGCCGGCCACTGGACACCGCCTCGGTACCCGGCGACGTCCCGTTCACGGCCTCGGCGGTGCCGTAGCCCTCCCAACGGTGTCGTCACGTCGTCGGCGGTACGACTCCGCAGGCGGGGTGGCCGTGCTCGGTGGCGATGATCGGCAGTGCGGTGCCGGCGGCGGTGCCGTGTGCCGTATCGGCACCGTGGGAACCCCGCGCGTACTACGGTCACCGCCCGAGCCCCGTGCGGTCGTGACGGGGACGGTGCGGAGCGAGGAGCGGCACACCCGGGGAAGATCGAAACAGGCAGCACGAGGATCGCCACTGAACGCGGTCATCGTCGACGAGATCGCGGATCTGCCGATCCACCGCTGCCTTCATCGTCGACGAAGTCGCGGATCCCGGTCCGTCGTGCCGTCAGACCAGGCTCTCCCGCCATGCCCGGTGCAGTCCCGCGAAGCGGCCCGTGCCGTCGATGAGGGAGGACGGGCTGCCGTCCTCGACGATGCGGCCGTGCTCCATCACCAGGACCCGGTCGGCGATCTCCACCGTCGACAGGCGGTGGGCGATGACGATCGCCGTACGCCCGCGCAGCACCGTGTCCATGGCCCGCTGCACCGCGCGCTCGCCGGGGATGTCCAGCGAGCTGGTCGCCTCGTCCAGGATCAGCACCGCCGGGTCGGCCAGCAGCGCCCGGGCGAAGGCGACGAGCTGGCGCTGGCCCGCCGAGATCCGGCCACCGCGCTTGCGCACGTCGGTGTCGTAGCCCTCCGGCAGACCGCTGATGAAGTCGTGTGCGCCGATGGCCTTCGCGGCCTGCTCGATTTCCTCGCGCGTCGCGTCCGGCCGGCCGATGGCGATGTTCTCGGCGACCGTGCCGGAGAACAGGAACGCCTCCTGGGTCACCATCACGACCCCGCGCCGCAGTTCGGGCACCGGCAGATCGCGCAGATCGGTCCCGTCGAGCAGGACCCGCCCGTCCGTCGGGTCGTAGAACCGGGCCAGCAGCTTCGCCAGGGTGGACTTGCCCG
This sequence comes from Streptomyces marianii, assembly GCF_005795905.1. Taxonomy (NCBI): domain Bacteria; kingdom Bacillati; phylum Actinomycetota; class Actinomycetes; order Kitasatosporales; family Streptomycetaceae; genus Streptomyces; species Streptomyces marianii. Next base: position 2,488,537 of record NZ_VAWE01000001.1, on the reverse strand, counting down.
CGCCGGTCGAACCGACGACGGCGACGGTCTGACCGGCGGGGATCGTCAGATCGAAGTGAGGCAGTACCTCTCCGCCGGTGCGGTAGGCGAAGCGGACGCCGTCGAAGACCACCCCGCGGCCGGGACCGGAGGCACCGGCTCGCTCCGGCAGTGCCACAGGACGGGTGGGCTCCGGCACGGACGGCGTCTGGGCGAGCAGGCCCGCGATCTTCTGCAGCGACGCGGCAGCCGACTCGTACGAGTTGAGGAACATGCCGAGCCGGTCGATCGGGTCGTACAGCCGCCGCAGGTAGAGGACCGCGGCCGCCAGCACACCCAGCGCCAGCGTCCCCTCGGTCACCCGGTACGCGCCCCACAGCACGATGCCCGCCACCGCGGTGTTTGCCACCAGCCGGGAGCCCACCACGTAGCGGGCCATCTCCAGTAGCGAGTCCCCGTTGCTGCGGGCGTGCCGGTCGTTCAGCGCGTGGAAGCGCTCGTCGTTCGCCCGCTCCCGGCGGAAGGCGCGTACCGGCCGGATGCCGTTCATCGTCTCCGCGAACTTGACGATGACGGAGGCGATGGCGGTGGACCGCTGGGCGAACACCACCGCGGCGCGGCGCCGGTAGAGCCGCACCAGCAGGTAGAGCGGGACGAAGCTGAGCACGGCGAGACCGCCGATGCCGAGGTCGAGCCACAGCAGCATCGCCGAGATGTAGACGAATGACAGGACCACCGCAAGGAGTTCCTGCAACCCCTCGCTGAGGAGTTCGCGGAGCGACTCGACGTCGGTCGTGGAACGGGAGATCAGCCGGCCCGAGGTGTAGCGCTCGTGGAAGTCCAGACTCAGCGCCTGGGCGTGCCGGAAGATCCGGCCCCGCAGATCGAGCAGGGCGTCCTGGTTGACCCCGGCCGACGCGCGGATGAAGGCGTACTGGAACACGCCCGACCCGATCGCGCACACCGCGTACCCGGCGCCGACCATGACCAGCGGACCGTGGTCGCCGTCCCGCAGCGCGGGCACCCCCCTGTCGATGGCGAACGCGACGAGCAGCGGGCCGGCCTGCGCCGCGGCCTGCTGGAGCAGCAGCAGCACGGCGGCGACGACGACCCGGCCCCGGAGGGGGACCAGCAGCGACCGCAGCAGTGCGCCGGTGGCGCCCTCGGGAGCGGGCAGCGCGTCCCGGTCGAAGGGGTCGCCGCCCGCGTCCGCGCCCTCGGGGCCGGCGCCTTCCCGGTCCGTGCCCTCCTCGTCCGGGACCGCCGCGTCAGGACCGCCCGAACCCGCGCCCAGGGAGGCCGCGCCCCGAGGGCCTGTGCCCTGCGCGTCCGGGCCCGATGCCCCCGGGCCCTTCGTGGCGGCGCCTGCCGTGGCGTCCCCGGCGTCCGGCTGCGGCGTCGTGGCCGTCGATGGCGTCATCGGTCTCGCTCCTCGGCATGAGCGCCCGACATCAGCCAGGCGTACTCGGCGTTGTCCCGCAGCAGTTCGTGGTGGGTGCCGACGGCCGCGACCCGGCCCTCGGACAGCAGCGCCACCCGGTCGGCGAGCAGCACCGTGGACGGGCGGTGCGCCACGACCAGGGCGGTGGTGTCGTCGAGGACCCGGCGCAGCGCGGCCTCCACGAGTGCCTCCGTGTGCACGTCGAGCGCCGACAGCGGGTCGTCGAGCACGAGGAACCGCGGCTTCCCGACGACCGCCCTGGCGAGTGCGAGCCGCTGCCGCTGGCCGCCCGAGAGGCTGAGCCCCTGCTCGCCGACCTGGGTTCCGGAGCCCTGCGGCAGCGTGTCCACGAATCCCGCCTGGGCCACGTCCAGCGCGCGCCGGACCTCCTCGTCACCGGCGCGCTCCGCGCCCATCCGCACGTTCTCCCCGACGCTCGCCGAGAAGAGGGTCGGTTCCTCGAACGCCATCGACACCAGGGTGCGCAACTCCTCGCGCGGCATGGCGGCGATGTCCCGCCCGTCCAGCGTGATGCGCCCGGCGGTCACCTCGTAGAGCCTGGGAACGAGCGCCGTCAGCGTCGTCTTGCCGCTGCCGGTGCCGCCGACGAGGGCCATGGTCTCACCGGGCCGGATGTGCAGTTCGATGTCCCTCAGCACCGGTTCCGTGCCCTCGGACGCGTCGGGGTAGCGGAAGCGGACGCCTTCGAACCGCAGGCCGCCCTCCTCGGAGGCGGCCCGCTCCGGTCTCCGCCGTGGCGCGGTGACGGACGGCGGACGTGCGGGCGAGGCGGGCCCGTACCGGCGAGCCTCCCTCCGCACGGTCTGCCGCTCCTCGTCCCGTTCCTCCTCGGCGTCCAGGACCTCGAAGTAGCGGTCCGTCGCCGTCGCCGCCTCCTGGCTCATGGCGAGCAGGAAGCCCATCGCGTCCACCGGCCAGCGCAGCGCGAGCGCCGTCGAGAGGAACGCGACGAGCGTGCCGGCCGACAGGGTGCCGTCCGCGACCTGCATCGTGCCGAGCACCAGCGCGGCGCCGATCGCCAGCTCCGGGACGGTCATGATGACGCCGAAGATTCCCGCCAGCAGCCGGGCTTTGGCCAGCTCGGTCCCGCGCAGCCGCTCGGACAGCGCCCGGAAGGCCGCCGCCTGGCTGCGGTGGCGGCCGAAGCCCTTGATGATGCGGATGCCGAGGACGCTCTCCTCGACGACGGTCGTCAGATCGCCCACCTGGTCCTGTGCCGTCCGTGCCACCGACGAGTAGCGTGCCTCGAACCGGGCGATGACGAACACCAGCGGGGCGACCGGGGCCAGTAGCACCAGCCCCAGCGTCCACTGCTGGGCCAGCAGGATGCCCGCGCCGACGACGATGGTCACGCCGTTGACGAGCAGGAACGTCAGTGGGAAGGCGAGGAACATCCGCACGAGCATCAGGTCCGTCGTCCCGCGGGACAGCAACTGCCCCGACGGCCACCGGTCGTGGAAGGCCACGGGCAGCCGCTGGAGGTGCCGGAAGAGGTCGGCCCGCATCGCCGCCTCCACCCCGGCCAGCGGACGGGCCACCAGCCAGCGGCGGAAGCCGAACAGCACCGCCTCCGCGACCCCGAGCAGCAGCAGGTAGAGCGCCCCGAGCCACACCCCGCCCACGTCCCGGTCGGCGACGGGTCCGTCCACCATCCACTTCAGGACGAGGGGGATCACGAGGCTCAGACACGAGGCGACGACCGCGACGAACGCCGCCGTGAACAGCCGGGTTCTGACCGGGCGCACGTACGGCCACAGCCGCAGCAGGGAGCGGACGGTGGACCGGTCGGGCCGGGGCGCTTCAGCTGTGGTGGACATCAGGAGCGAGCCTACGGTTCACCACTGACAAGTCCCACCGAGTTTTTCGGGCCGCACGGTCGCGCGTCCCCGCTGCGCCGAGGCGCGGTGCTCGCCCGGGTGCCGCCGCCTGCCGCTCCGTCGGGACAGCCGTCCCGCCGCTGCTTGGTGCCGCGCCGCAGCAGCGGGCCGCTGTACGCCGCCGCCGGTCGCGCAACGGCGCAGGCCCGCCCCGCCGTCCGCCGTCCGCCGTCCGCCGTCCGCCGTCCGCCGTCCGCCGTCCGCCGGACGGCGGACGACAGGCCGGCACGTACGCGCCGAGCCGGGGTCTCAGCCCCCGTCCCGCACCCGCAGCAGCAGCACCGACCGCGCGGGCACCGTGGTTCGTGCCCCGCCCCGGTGCACCGTGCCCGGTGCCGCGGACTGGTCCTCCAGCGAGGTGTCGACGACGAGTTCGTACTCCTCCGCCCACGGCGGCCCCGGCAGCCGGAAGGCCGTGGGACGGTCGGCGGCGTGCAGGACGATCAGGAAGCTGTCATCGGTGACCTGGGTGCCCCGGGCGTCCCGGCCCGGAATGTCCCGGCCGGACAGGAACAGCGCCAGGGTGGAGGAAGGGGCGTACCAGTCCTGCTCGGTCATCTCCGCGCCGCGCGTCGTGAACCAGGCCAGGTCCCGCAGTCCGTCGGGCGTCTGCGGCCGGCCGGAGAAGAACGCCCTGCGCCGCAGCACCGGGTGCGCGCCGCGCAGCGCGAGCAGCCGGGAGGTCAGCGCCAGCAGTCCGTCCGGCCCCGGCCGGCCGAGCAGCGACCAGTCGAGCCAGCCGGTCTCGTTGTCCTGGCAGTAGGCGTTGTTGTTGCCGCCCTGGGTACGGCCCATCTCGTCGCCGGACACCAGCATCGGGACGCCCGTGGACAGCAGCAGGGTGGTGAGCAGATTGCGGATCTGCCGCCGGCGCAGGGCGTTGACGTCGGGGTCGTCCGTCTCCCCCTCGGCGCCGCAGTTCCAGGCGCGGTTGTCGTTCGTGCCGTCCCGGTTGCCCTCGCCGTTGGCCTCGTTGTGCTTGCGCTCGTAGCTGACCAGGTCGCGCAGGGTGAAGCCGTCGTGGGCGGTGACGAAGTTGACCGAGGCGTACGGCCGTCGGCCGCCCCAGGCGTACAGGTCGCTGGAGCCGGACACCCGGTAGCCCAGGTCCCGCAGATCGGGCAGGGCGCCGCGCCAGAAGTCCCGCACCGCGTCCCGGTAGCGGTCGTTCCACTCCGTCCACAGGGGCGGGAACGCCCCGACCTGGTAGCCGCCGTTGCCGACGTCCCACGGTTCGGCGATCAGCTTCACCCGGCGCAGCACCGGGTCCTGTGCGATCACGGCGAGGAACGGGGACAGCATGTCGACGTCGTGCATCGAGCGGGCGAGGGCCGCCGCGAGATCGAAGCGGAAGCCGTCGACACCCATCTCCGTGACCCAGTAGCGCAGCGAGTCGGTGATGAGGCGCAGCACCTGGGGCTGGACCACGTGCAGTGTGTTGCCGCAGCCGGTGTAGTCGGCGTAGCGGCGCGCGTCGGGCTGGAGCCGGTAGTAGCCGCGGTTGTCGATGCCCTTGAGGCTGAGCGTCGGGCCCAGCTCGCCGGCCTCCGCGGTGTGGTTGTAGACGACGTCGAGGATGACCTCGATGCCCGCCTCGTGCAGGGCGCGCACCATCCGCTTGAACTCGCCGACCTGCTGTCCCGCGGTCCCGGAGGCGCTGTAGCCGGCGTGGGGCGCGAAGTAGCCGACCGAGTTGTAGCCCCAGTAGTTCCTCAGCCCCCGCCGCAGCAGGTGGTCCTCGTGCGCGAACTGGTGCACCGGCAGCAGTTCGACCGCCGTGACCCCGAGCCGTACGAGGTGGCCGACGGCCGCCGGGTGCGCGAGGCCCGCGTAGGTGCCGCGCAGTTCCGGCGGGACGCCGGGGTGCAGCCTGGTGAAACCGCGCACGTGCAGTTCGTAGATGACGGAGTCCGCCCACGGCGTCTTCGGCCGCCGGTCGTCGGCCCATTCGTCGTCCGGCGCGTCGTCGTGGACGACCACGCCCTTCGGGACGTACGGGGCCGAGTCCCGGTCGTCGCGCACGGTGTCCGCGACGTGCTGCTGCGGCCAGTCGCGGACGTGCCCGTACACCTCGGGCGGCAGCGCGTACTCGCCGTCGACCGCCCGGGCGTACGGGTCGAGCAGCAGCTTCGCCGGGTTCCAGCGTGCCCCCGTCCACGGGTCCCAGCGGCCGTGGACCCGGAAGCCGTACCGCTGCCCCGGCCCGACGCCTGGCACGAAACCGTGCCAGATCTCGTGGGTGAGCTCGGTCAGCGGCAGCCGGACCTCCGCTCCGGACGCGTCGAAGAGGCAGAGCTCCACGGCCTCGGCGCCACCCGCCCACAGGGCGAAGTTGGTGCCCGCGACACCGTCGGGACCGACCCGGTACCGCGCGCCCAGCGGGTTCGGCGCCCCCGGCCGGACCGGGGGTCCGAAGCCGTCCGCCGCTCTCGGCCGTCCGTTCAGGGCCGGGAGCGGCCCCGCGGCGGGACGAGGCCGCTCACCTTCCCGTACCGCCTCCTGCTCGGCTGCGCTCGACACCTGTCGGCCTCCCGCGGCTCGTCGGGCCCGCGCGGCTCCCGCCCACGGCGTCCCGGCCGTGGCTCCCCGCGTGTGGGCCTCCCACCATTTCTGCCCGACGCCGCGCTGCTCCCAACATGACCCGCTGCGACGTTTCCCCAGGAGGGTGGCTGTCGTTGGTCGGGACGTGCTGTGTCTCTGCGACCCCACGAGGTGGACTCTGTGAGCAACGCGGTGAGGCGGACGAGGGCCACGCTGGCCGTCGCCGTGCTGTGGACGGGAGTGCTGGCCGGGCTGACCGGCTGCACCGGCGGAGCCGGGAGTGCCGGAGCCGGTCCGGGTGCCGGCGGCGACAAACCCCGGGCGCAGGCGCCCGGCGACACCATCCGGATCACCCCGGCGGACGGGCCGGCGCGGTGCCCGCGGACGGCCGGCTCGAAGTGACGCTGGCGAGCGGGCGGCTGGAGCGGGTCATGGTCACCCAGATCGAGAGCGCGCAGCCCGCCGACGTCCCGGGCGCCGTCTCCCCGGACGGTCTGAGCTGGCGTCCGAAGCCTGGCACCCGGCTCGCGCTGGCGGCCAAGTACAGCGTCGACGCGGTGGCTCTGGACGCCCACGGCCGCCGTTCGGCACGGCACACGACCTTCACCACCGTGGTGCCCGACCACCGCTTCATCGGCTACTTCACCCCGGAGAACCGTTCCACGGTGGGCATCGGAATGATCGTCTCGTTCGACTTCAACCGCGGCATCAGGAACCGGGCGGCCGTCGAGCGGGCCATCCGCGTCACCTCCGTACCGCCCGTCGAGGTCGTGGGCCACTGGTTCGACGCGGAGCGGCTCGACTTCCGCCCGCGCGAGTACTGGAAGCCGGGCACCAAGGTCACCGTCGACATGCGGTTGCGCGATGTCGAGGGCGCGCCGGGGGTGTACGGCATCCAGCGCAAGACCGTCCGCTTCACCGTGGGCAGGTCGCAGATCTCCCTGGTCGACGCCCGCGAGCGGACCATGGAGGTGCGCCGCGACGGCCGGTTGCTGACGACGCTGCCGGTCACCACGGGGGGCAGGAAGACCCGGACGTACAACGGCAGGATGGTCGTCAGCGAGATGCACGACGTCACCCGCATGAACGGCGCCACGGTCGGCTTCACCGACGACGACGGCAAGAGCGAGTACGACATCAAGGACGTGCCGCACGCGATGCGGCTCACCACGTCGGGCACCTTCCTGCACGGCAACTACTGGGCCGATCCGGCGGTCTTCGGCATGCGGAACGTCAGCCACGGATGCATCGGGCTGCGCGACGAGAAGGGCGGCAGCCAGGACTCCCCGGCGGGCTGGTTCTTCGACCGGACGCTCATCGGGGACGTGGTGGAAGTGGTCAACTCCCCGGACCGGATGGTCGACCCGTGGAACGGTCTGAGCGGCTGGAACATGGGCTGGAAGGAGTGGAAGGCCGGCTCCGCCCTGCGGTGAGCCCCCTCCCGCATGACCGGCACGTCCACCGGGAAGATTTGCGACTGAACGGTGACATGTGCGAGAACCCCCGGCGACCTGCGGTGTGGTTATCTAACGCAGTGCGCGCCGTTCGAGCGCGCGGGGGTGCGGGCCTCGGCGTGGCCAGGCCGTGCGAGGGGAGACAACTGATCGTGAACGGGCAGCCGATATCGGGGGCATCGGTCCGGCCGGGCCGGCGACGCGGACGCACCGCGCTGCCGGCCCTCGCCATGGGGGCGCTACTGCTGCTGGTTTCCGCCTGCGGCGGCGGCGACTCCGACCGCGCGGCCGGAGGCGACAAGGGCGCCGGGGACGGGGGCAAGGTCGGCACTTCGGCTTCCCAGGCGGTCGTCACCATCGCGCCCAAGGACGGCGCGAAGTCGGTCGCCACGAGCGGCGCGCTCAAGGTGACCGCCGACAAGGGCAGGCTGACCGAGGTCGCCGTCAAGGACGACAAGGGCAACGCCGTCGAGGGGAAGATCGCCGCCGGCGGTGCGAGCTGGGAGCCGCTGCAGCACCTCGCCTCGGCCACCAAGTACAAGGTGCACGCGATCGCCGAGGACGCCGAGGGCCGTGAGTCCGCTAAGGACACGACCTTCACCACGCTCGTCCCCAAGAACACCTTCGTGGGCCACTACACCCCCGAGAACGGCGCCACGGTCGGCGTCGGCATGCCCGTCTCCATCAACTTCACCCGCGGCATCACCGACCCCGAGGCCGTGGAGAAGGCCATCGAGGTGACCGCCGAGCCGCCGGTGCCCGTCGAGGGTCACTGGTTCGGCAACGACCGCCTGGACTTCCGCCCCGAGAAGTACTGGGCAGCGGGCACCAAGGTGACGGTCCGGCTCAACCTGGACGGCGTCGAGGGCCGCCCCGGTGTGTACGGCAAGCAGGCCAAGACGGTCTCCTTCACCATCGGCCGCAGCCAGGTCTCCACGGTCGACGCCGGCGCCCACACGATGAAGGTCGTGCGCGACGGCAAGCTCCTCAAGACCATTCCGATCACCGCGGGCGCCCCGTCGACCACGACGTACAACGGCCAGATGGTCATCAGCGAGAAGTACAAGGTGACGCGGATGAACGGCGCCACCGTGGGCTTCGGCGGCGAGTACGACATCAAGGACGTGCCGCACGCGATGCGCCTGTCGACGTCCGGCACCTTCCTGCACGGCAACTACTGGGCCTCGCGCGGCACCTTCGGCTCGGCGAACGTCAGCCACGGCTGCGTCGGTCTGCGCGATGTGCGCGGCGCCTACGACAGCGGTACGCCGGCGGCGTGGATGTACAACAACTCGATCATCGGCGACGTGGTGATCGTGAAGAACTCCAAGGACAAGCAGATCGCCCCCGACAACGGCCTGAACGGCTGGAACATGTCCTGGGCGGAGTGGGCCGGGTAGTCCCCGACCACACGGACGAGGGCCCGGCGCTGTGACGGACGGCACCGGGCCCCCCGGCGTTAACGGGGGCTAACCTCCCCGTATGACAGTCACTCTCGAAGTCTCCGAAGGCGTCGGCACCATCCGCCTGGACCGCCCCCCGATGAACGCCCTGGACATCGCCACCCAGGACCGGCTGCGCGAACTGGCCGCCGAGGCGACCGACCGCGACGACGTCCGCGCCGTGATCCTCTACGGCGGGGAGAAGGTGTTCGCGGCAGGCGCGGACATCAAGGAGATGCAGGTGATGGACCACACCGCGATGGTGAAGCGGTCGAAGGCCCTGCAGGACTCCTTCACCGCCGTCGCCCGCATCCCCAAGCCCGTCGTCGCGGCCGTGACCGGCTACGCCCTGGGTGGCGGCTGCGAGCTGGCGCTGTGCGCCGACTACCGGATCGCCGCCGACAACGCCCGGCTGGGCCAGCCGGAGATCCTGCTCGGTCTGATCCCGGGCGCGGGCGGCACCCAGCGGCTGGCCCGGCTGGTGGGCCCGTCCAAGGCCAAGGACCTCATCTTCACCGGCCGCCATGTGAAGGCGGACGAGGCGCTGGCCATCGGACTGGTCGACCGGGTGGTACCGGCCGCCGAGGTCCACGAGCAGGCGCACGCCTGGGCCTCGAAACTGGCCCAGGGGCCGGCGCTGGCGCTCCGGGCGGCCAAGGAGTCCGTGGACGCCGGGCTCGAGACGGACATCGACACGGGCCTCGCGATCGAACGGAACTGGTTCGCGGGCCTGTTCGCGACCGAGGACCGGGAGCGGGGGATGCGGAGCTTCGTCGAGGAGGGCCCGGGCAAGGCCAAGTTCGTGTGAACTCGCCTCGCGGGGACCGGGATTGGGCGCCGACGCCCGTCGCGTCAACTTGGTGAGTGCCTTAACCGGACCTTAAGGCCCCATCGGTCGCCGTTCTTGGCGATCACGCGTAAGCGGCGCGTCACCGCAGGTCGGTTGGGCCATGGAGGCCTTCTGGATGCCACGGGCATATGCCAATTCGGCACCTCGGGGCCCTCTTTCCCGGGGTGCCGATTCCTCCGGAACGGTCACGGAAGGCTCTTCGGGCGGCCATGATGGGGGCATGGCGGGGCTGGAGGGTGTGGAGCAACCACGGGCGCGCGGCAGTGCGACCGCCGCGCGGTGGACGCCGGCCGTCGACGACGAGCGGGTGCTCGAGGCGGTCGAGCTGTTCGGTGATCCGACGGAGGGCGAGGTCGAGCTGCCCTCGCGCCCCCAGTCCGCCGCCACCGCGCGCCGGTTGACGCAGTGGGGAGTGCTCCGTCAGTGGGCGCTCTCGCCGCAGACCGCCGAGCACGCGATCCTGCTGGTCTCCGAGCTCGTGGGAAACGCGGTGCGGCACACCGGAGCGCGGGTGTTCGGGCTCCGGATGCTGCGCCGGCGCGGCTGGATCCGCATCGAGGTGCGCGACCCCTCGCGCGGTCTGCCCTGCCTGCTGCCGGTCCATGAGCTCGACACCAGCGGCCGCGGGCTCTTCCTGGTCGACAAGCTGTCCGACCGGTGGGGTGTCGATCTGCTGCCGCGCGGCAAGACGACCTGGTTCGAGATGCGGATCGCGGACCGCTGACACCGGAGCGGCCGCGCCGCCGCCGTGGCGCATTCGCCGTCGGTGCCAGGGCGTGCCGGCCTCGCCGGGGTCCGGACGCACGAGAGCCCCCTTCGCCGTCTCGGCGGCGAGGGGGGCTTCGTGTGCGTGCGGGCGTGGACGGGGTGGGGTGTATCCGCGCTGCCGCTCTTCTGGACGACCTGGCCCGGGTCGATGGGGGTCGTGGGACCGACTATGGCAGACATCCGGCCATTCGCCAAAGCGGCAAATGCGGGCAATGGTCGCCATAGGTTGGCAATGCAACATTGAATCAAAGGTGAACTGATCCGCTTTCCTGGTAAACGATGAACAGATATCGAGGCGAACGGGTGAATCTTCGAACGCAAGACGGCCTGGCGTGTGTCGGACCGTGGGCGTGAACCGGGCCCGTCGCTAGTTTTCGTCGGCATCGCACCCACTGCGCGGGCACGGATCGCCCGGGGTGCCGACCACGGAGCGAGCCGACTGATGCTGCATCTCACCAAGCGATCCCTGCCGCTCCTCGCGACCGCCCTGCTCGCGGCCCTCGGCGCCGGCTGCGAAGCTTCCGCGGAGAAGCAGGGGACACGGACGCCGCCGCCGGTCCGGACGCGGGAGGCCGGTGTGCCCCTGGGGCTCCCCGGCATGCCACCGCTCCTCGACCCCGCGGACGTCTACGCGGCCGACCGCCCCGGCCGGCTCTCGCCCGTCGTGCGGGACTTCCCGTCCCGGGTGTACGTGCCCAACACCAACTCCAACACCGTCTCGGTCATCGACCCGACCACGTACAAGGTCGTCGAGACCATCCCGGTGGGCGTCCAGCCGCAGCACGTCGTCCCCTCGTGGGACCTGAAGACCCTGTGGGTGAACAACAACCGGGGCCACACCCTCACCCCCATCGACCCGGCCACCGGGATCGCCGGCCGGCCGGTGGACGTCCACGACCCGTACAACCTCTACTTCACGCCCAACGGCCGCTACGCCGTCGTCATGGCCTCCATGGACCGGGAGCTGGTCTTCCGCGACCCGCACACCATGCGCACGCTCAAGACGACACCCGTCACCTGCTACGGCGTCAACCACGCGGACTTCTCGGCGGACGGCCGGTACTTCATCGTCTCCTGCGAGTTCTCCGGCGAGCTGCTCAAGGTCGACACGGAGAGCATGGAGGTGATCGGACAGCAGAAACTGCCGTTCGGCGGAGCCATGCCGCAGGACGTGAAGCTCTCGCCGGACGGCAGGACCTTCTACGTCGCCGACATGGTCGCCGACGGCATGTGGGTCCTCGACGGCGACCGGTTCACCACACCGAATCTGCTGCCCACCGGCAAGGGTTGCCACGGCCTGTACGTCAGCCGCGACTCCCGGGAGATGTACGTGACCAACCGGGGCGAGGGCTCCGTCTCCGTCTTCGACTTCGCGCAGGACCGGCTGACGAAGAAGTGGCGGCTGCCGAACGGGGGTTCCCCGGACATGGGCGGTGTATCCGCGGACGGCAGGGTGCTGTGGCTGTCGGGGCGCTACCACTCCGAGGTGTACGCGATCGACACCACGACCGGCGAGCAGCTCGCCCGCATCCCCGTCGGCAGCGGCCCCCACGGCCTGGCCGTCTACCCCCAGCCCGGCCGTTACTCCCTGGGACACACGGGCGTGTTCCGCTGACCGGTCGCCGCGGCCCGGCGCCGGGTGCGACCACCGGCAGGGGCGCGGTGGCCGGTGGCCGCCCGTGCGAACCGGGCGGGCCCGCGATCGCCGCGGCTACCCGGCCACGAGCAGGGCCTCCGAGCCCACCGGCCGGTAGCCCGCCTGCTGGAACGCCCGTACGCTGCGGGCGTTTCCGGGCGACTGCTGGGCCCATACGTGCGCACCCGGCACCAGATGGCGTGCCGCGACGGCGAGTCGCACCCCCAGCCCGGCACCGCGCGCCTCCGGGTCCACCTCGATCGCGGCCTCCCACCGCCCGGCCACTCCGCGGCCCAGGACGAGCACGCCGCCGTCTGCGGCCCACACCCGCACCTCGTCACGGAACTTCAGCGCCCGCGCCACCCGGGGATGGTCCGGGTCGGCGATCTCCCGCAGTTCCAGCCCGGGTTCGCCGCTCCGGGCGGCGGCGACCGTGAGCAGGTCGATGGTGTTCATCGAACGGCCGGTCTTCGCCATCAGCGTGGTCAGGAAGCCGGGATTCATGCTCGCGGCGAGCGGATCGCCGGCGGCCGCGGCCAGGGCGTCGCGCACCCACCCCGGGTCCGCGTCCGTGAACACCACCGAGTGAGCGGTGAACGCCAGCACGCCCGCGTCCCGGGTGCTGGGCTGCGGCACCACCGTCGTGCCGCCGTCCGGCGGCGGGAACTCGTCCCGCGCCGCCGCTTCCAGAATCCGTGCCACCGCGTCGCTCATACCCTCATCGTCCCCGACGGCCCCCGGCGCCCGGACCGCCGCCCCCGCCGATAACCTGGCCTGCGTCAGTAATGCACCAAGAAGGGGTGGACCTGTGGCGGACATCGAGTCGGCACGCAAGGCCTTCGATCGATTCGACCTGAACGGCGACGGGCTGATCTCGGCCGCCGAGTACAAGAGCGCCATGGCGCAGCTGGGCGACTTCAACGTGACCGAGACGGTCGCCGAGGCGGTCATCAGGACCAAGGACGCCAACGGCGACGGCCTGCTGACCTTCGACGAGTTCTGGGCCGCGCTGAACCAGGCCTGACACCGGCTCGTACGCCGCGCCGACGGCGCCCCCTGCACGACGACGGCCCCCGGCGCACGCCGGGCGGGCGACAGGGCCGCTGCGTTACCGACTCGAGCGGGGCGCAGCGGCCCGCCCTCTATACGGCCGGCAGGCTCGGCAGACTCCAACTCAGGGAGATCTCAGGGAGTTTGCCGGGGGTGAGGGAGTCCTCAGGGAGATCCACTCTGCATGGCCCGGCATGGCCCGGCATGGCGGCGCAAGGTTCAGCAAGGTTCAGCGGTGCAGGTCAGGCGGCAAGTCTCAGCACTCGATGATGTTCACCGCGAGACCGCCGCGAGCGGTCTCCTTGTACTTCACCGACATGTCCGCACCGGTGTCCTTCATGGTCTTGATGACCTTGTCGAGGGAGACCTTGTGGCTGCCGTCGCCGCGCAGGGCCATCCGGGCGGCGGTGACGGCCTTCACCGCGGCCATGCCGTTGCGCTCGATGCACGGGATCTGGACGAGACCACCCACCGGATCGCAGGTCAGACCCAGGTTGTGCTCCATGCCGATCTCGGCGGCGTTCTCCACCTGTTCCGGGGAGCCGCCCATCACCTCGGCGAGCGCGCCCGCCGCCATCGAGCAGGCCGAGCCGACCTCGCCCTGGCAGCCGACCTCGGCGCCCGAGATCGAGGCGTTCTCCTTGAAGAGCATGCCGATCGCGCCGGCGGCGAGGAGGAAGCGGATCACACCTTCCTCGTCGGCTCCGGGCACGAAGTTCATGTAGTAGTGCAGGACCGCCGGGATGATGCCGGCCGCACCGTTCGTCGGGGCGGTCACGACCCGGCCGCCCGCCGCGTTCTCCTCGTTCACGGCCATCGCGTAGAGCGTGATCCACTCCATCGCGAGCGCCTTCGGGTCGCCCTCGGAGCGCAGCTTGCGCGCGGTGGTGGCGGCCCGCCGCCGGACCTTCAGCCCGCCGGGGAGGATGCCCTCGCGGGACATGCCGCGCGAGACGCAGGCCTGCATGACCCGCCAGATGTCCAGCAGCCCCTCGCGGATCTCGTCCTCGGACCGCCAGGCCTTCTCGTTCTCCAGCATCAGCGAGGAGATCGACAGCCCCGTCTCGCGGGAGAGCCGCAGCAACTCGTCACCGGTCCGGAAGGGGTACTTCAGCACGGTGTCGTCCGGCACGATCGGGTTCTCGCCGGCCACCGCGTCCTCGTCGACGACGAAGCCGCCGCCGACCGAGTAGTAGGTCTTCTCCAGCAGCGTCCCGCCCTCGGCGTCGTACGCCCACAGGGTCATGCCGTTCGCGTGGTACGGGAGCGCCTTGCGGCGGTGCAGGACCAGGTCCTCGTCGAAGTCGAAGCCGATCTCGTGCACTCCGAGGAGCCTGATGCGCCGGTCGCCCTTGATCCGCTCGACCTCGTCGTCGGCGGTCTCGACGTCGACCGTCCGGGGCGAGCTGCCCTCCAGGCCCAGCAGGACGGCCTTCGGAGTGCCGTGGCCGTGGCCGGTGGCGCCCAGCGAGCCGTACAGCTCCGCACGTATCGCCGTGGTCTGGGCCAGCAGGCCCTCGTTCTTGAGCCGGCGGGCGAACATGGCGGCCGCCCTCATCGGGCCGACCGTGTGGGAGCTGGACGGCCCGATGCCGATCGAGAACAGGTCGAAGACCGAGATGGCCACGGGGTACTCCTTGGGGGATGGCTGTGCTTTCCCGGGGGACGCGGTGTCCCAGTGCGGCTCTGCCGCGGGCCGGATCCCCGGCCGGCGGGCCGGGGCAGGAAGGCGCGGGTGTGCGCCGGGTGCACGGTGCGGGGCACCGCACTCACCGTCCGGTGTGCGCGGTGCCCCGTCGGTCGTGCGAAGGTCTGCTTACAGACCAGGGTAGAGCGGGTGCTTCGCGGCGAGCGCCGAGACGCGGCCCCCGAGGACGTCCGCATCGTACGAGGGCTTGAGCACCTCGGCGATGATGTCGGCGACCTCACGGAAGTCCTCGGCCTGGAAGCCGCGGGTGGCCAGTGCCGGCGTGCCGATCCGCAGACCCGAGGTGACCATCGGCGGGCGGGGGTCGTTCGGGATCGCGTTGCGGTTGACGGTGATGCCGACCTCGTGGAGCCGGTCCTCGGCCTGCTGGCCGTCCAGCTCCGAGTGCCGCAGGTCCACCAGCACCAGGTGCACGTCCGTGCCGCCGGACAGCACGGAGACACCCGCCTGCTTGACGTCGTCCTGCACCAGGCGCTCCGCGATGATCTTCGCGCCTTCCAGGGTGCGCTCCTGGCGCTCCTTGAACTCCTCCGAGGCCGCGACCTTGAAGGACACCGCCTTGGCGGCGATCACGTGCTCCAGCGGGCCGCCCTGCTGACCGGGGAAGACCGCGGAGTTGATCTTCTTGGCGAGCTCCGCCGTGGAGAGGATCACACCGCCGCGCGGGCCGCCCAGCGTCTTGTGGGTGGTGGTGGTCACGACATGGGCGTGCGGCACCGGGTTCGGGTGCAGCCCTGCGGCGACCAGACCCGCGAAGTGGGCCATGTCGACCATCAGGTACGCGCCGACCTCGTCCGCGATCCGGCGGAACGCGGCGAAGTCCAGCTGACGCGGGTACGCCGACCAGCCGGCCACGATCAGCTTCGGCTTGGACTCCTTGGCGAGCCGCTCGACCTCGGCCATGTCGACCTGTCCGGTGGCGTCGTCCACGTGGTAGGCGACCACGTTGTAGAGCTTGCCGGAGAAGTTGATCTTCATGCCGTGGGTCAGGTGCCCGCCGTGCGCGAGGTTCAGGCCCATGATCGTGTCGCCCGGCTTCAGCAGGGCGAACATCGCCGCCGCGTTGGCCTGGGCGCCCGAGTGCGGCTGCACGTTCGCGTGCTCGGCGCCGAACAGCTCCTTGATGCGGTCGATGGCGATCTGCTCGACGACATCGACGTGCTCGCAGCCGCCGTAGTAGCGGCGGCCGGGGTAGCCCTCGGCGTACTTGTTGGTGAGGACGGAGCCCTGGGCCTCCATGACCGCGACCGGAGCGAAGTTCTCCGACGCGATCATCTCCAGGGTGGACTGCTGACGGTGGAGCTCGGCGTCGACGGCGGCGGCCACGTCCGGGTCGAGCTCGTGGAGAGGGGTGTTGAGAAGCGACATCACGCGATCCCTAGGGTCGAGTCCTGGTCAGCTGGCGAAATCGGTGTACTCGGCGGCGGAGAGCAGGTCCTCCGGCTCCTCCGCGACCCGCACCTTGAACAGCCAGCCGCCCTCGAACGGGGCGGAGTTCACCAGCGACGGGTCGTCCACGACGTCCTGGTTGGCCTCGACGACCTCACCCGTCACCGGGGAGTACAGGTCGCTCACCGACTTGGTCGACTCCAGTTCGCCGCAGGTCTCGCCCGCGGTCACCGTGTCACCGACCTCCGGGAGCTGGACGTACACGACGTCGCCGAGGGCGTTCGCCGCGTGCTCCGTGATGCCGACCGTCGAGACGCCGTCCTCGGCGGCCGACAGCCACTCGTGCTCCTTGCTGTAGCGCAGCTGCTGGGGGTTGCTCATGACCTGAATTCTCCTGTACGCGGGGAAGTGCTGCTGATGGGGTATGCCGGAGTGACTACTTCTGGCGCTTGTAGAAGGGGAGCGCCACGACCTCGTACGGCTCATGAGTACCGCGGATGTCCACGCCCACGCCCTCGGTTCCGGGCGTGGCGAGCGCGGCGTCCACGTAGGCGATGGCGAGCGGCTTGCCGAGGGTCGGCGACGGCGCGCCGGAGGTGACCTCGCCGACGACCTGGCCGCCTGCGACCACGGCCATCCCGGCCCGCGGCACCCGGCGGCCCTGGGCGACCAGGCCGACCAGCTTGCGCGGCGGGTTCGTGGCGGCACGCTCGGCGGCGGCCTCCAGGGCCTTGCGGCCGACGAAGTCGCCCTCCTTCTCGAATTTCACGACCCGGCCGAGACCGGCGTCGAAGGGGGTGAGCGACGTGGTCAGCTCGTGCCCGTACAGGGGCATGCCCGCCTCCAGGCGCAGCGTGTCACGGCAGGACAGGCCGCACGGCACGAGACCGGCCGGGGCGCCGGCCTCGGTCAGCGCCCGCCACAGCGTCTCCGCGTGCCGCGGCTCGACGAACAGTTCGAAACCGTCCTCGCCGGTGTAGCCGGTACGCGCGATCAGCGCCGGGACGCCGGCGACGGTGCCGGGGAGGCCGGCGTAGTACTTCAGTCCGTCCAGGTCGGCGTCGGTGAGCGACTTGAGGATGCCGGGCGACTCGGGCCCCTGTACGGCGATCAGCGCATATGCGTCCCGGTCGTCGCGTACAGCCGCGTCGAAGCCCTCGGCACGCTCGGTGAGGGCGTCCAGGACGATCTGCGCGTTGGAGGCGTTGGCGACGACCATGTACTCCGTGTCGCCGAGGCGGTACACGATCAGGTCGTCGAGGATGCCGCCGTCCTCCCGGCAGATCATGGTGTAGCGGGCGCGGCCGGTGGCGACGCCGCCGATGTTGCCGACCAGCGCGTAGTCCAGCAGGGCGGCGGCCTGCGGCCCGGTCACGGTGATCTCGCCCATGTGGGAGAGGTCGAAGAGACCGGCCTTCGAGCGGACGGCGTTGTGCTCGTCGCGCTCACTCGCGTAGCGCAGCGGCATGTCCCAGCCGGCGAAATCGGTCATGGTCGCGCCCAGCGAGCGATGCAGGGCATCGAGGGCGGTGAGACGGGGGGCGTTGCTCATGGATGGGGCTCCCAGGGCATGACTGGCGAGGACGATCCTCCCCATCTGTCATCGAAACCTGAGAGGTTCGTCACGACCACACGTAGCGGACGTACGCGAAGGGCGTGACTTGCACCTTGGGTGGAACCGCAGGACTGCGGATCGCTTTTCAGATCTGCCTCGTCGCGCGCGGTACGGGGCCTGAGAGATTCAAGGGAGGGACTTGCTCCTTCGGCGCCCGGCCCACACAGTGGCCAGGACTCTCCCGCGCGGATTCAAGCGGCCGGTATGCAGTTTGCGCGGACATCATTGCACGGGCGCCCGCGTCGGCAAATCACTTGTCGGTCATTACCTTTTCTTTAAGCTTCTTGGGCAGGGTCTCGGAGACCCGACAGGGGGAGAGTGAGCTGATGACGTTGCAGCAGTCCGGCGCCTATCCGGCGACCGCAGGGGTACCCGCCCGGCCCCGAGTCCCCGCGCGAGCCGCCGGGGCCACCCGGCGCGGCCTGCCGATCGGCCTCACCACGGCCCAGCCCGTCGTGCGTGACCTGCGGGAACGCGAGGGGTGCGATACGCGTGCCCTGGTGTTCCGCCGCGGCGACGTGGTCGTGATCTCCGGGCTGCCCGGCAGCGGCAAGTCCACGCTCATCCGGCGGGCGGCCGAAGGCGGCGGGATCGACTCCCAGGACGCCCGGGACCGCTGGGACCGGCGGATGCCCAGTGCCCTGCCGTACGCCGCCTACCGCCCGCTCGTCCGGTTCGCGCACTACGCGGGGCTGCGGCGGGCGCTGCGCTCCGGCGAGAGCGTGGTCGTGCACGACTGCGGCACGCAGTCGTGGGTCCGGCGCTGGCTGGCCCGCGAGGCCCGCAGACGGGGGCGCGACCTCCATCTGCTGCTGCTGGACGTCACCCCCGAGACCGCCCGTGCGGGCCAGCGGGAGCGCGGCCGCGGCGTCTCCGGCTACGCCTTCACCCGCCACCGCCGAGCGGTCTCCCGCCTCCTCCGCGTGGCCGAACGCGGCCACCTCCCCAAGGGCTGCGCCTCCGCGACCCTCCTCGACCGCGCGGCGGCCTCCGCGCTCACCCGGATCGGCTTCACCGACGGGTCCTGAGGTGCGGACGCGGGACGGCGGCGAGTGGGCGGCCCCGGACGGCCGGCTTCGGGGGCGGTCCACGGAGCCGGGCCCGGCGAGCCGGGCCCGCAGCGACCGGCTCCGGGCAACGGGCTTCGGGGAGCGGTCCGCAAAGACGGAGCCAGTCGGGTCGGGCCGCGCGGGGCGTTCGACGGTGCCCCGGGGCCCCGGCCCGCGCGCCCGAGTTCCGCCCCCGCCCCGCCCGCTACCCTGCTGTCGGAGGACATCGTGGCCGGCCCGTCCGGGTCGGCGGGGGAAGCAGGGATCACAGTGGACGCGACATGGCCCGCCAATGAGCTCGAAGAGGTGCTGGCCGCTTCGGTCGGGAACCCCTCGGCCGGGGGGCGGATCGTGGAGGTGCTCGGGCGGAGCGCCGTGTGGGTGCCGCTGCCCAGGGGCGGCGGGCCCGACAGCACCGACCTCGACCTGCCGACGATCGGGATCGACGGCGCCCCGTACGTCCCGGTCTTCAGCTCCCGGGAGCAGTTCCGCCTCGGCGCGGGCGACCACATGTCCGGCACGGTCGCACCCGCGGTCGAGTTCGCCCGGGGCCTGCCCCCGCAGCTCGGCATCGCCGTGAACCCGGGCGGCGCCGTCGGCGTACCGCTGCCCCCGCCCGCCGTCGCCGAGCTGTGCCGCGCGGGCCGCACGCCGCTCGGGGACACCTCCCAGGCCGGAGACGCGGCGAGCGGCGGCCGGGTCCGGCTCTTCGAGCCCGACTGGCAGGAGGAGCCGGTCGACTTCCTCGCCGCCGCGGCCGGCGAGTTCGAGTCGACCCGCGTCGTCCAGACCGCCCGCCGGATCCTGGCCAGCATCGAGGGCGGCCCACCGGTCCTGTTCGTCGGCGTCCAGCTCTCCGCCTTCGACGGCCCCGACCGGACCGCCCCCATGGACGCGCTCGGCCGTGCACTCGGCCGGGTCGCCGTGCGGTGGCCGGTCAACCTGGTCCTGCTGGACATCGCCCAGGACCCCGTAGGCGACTGGATGCTGACCCGGGTCCGGCCCTTCTACACCCGCCAGTACGCGTAGCCGTCAAGTTGGTGTCGGTACGGCCGCTTAAGCTGGTTTGATGACGTGGTCGCCGCACTCGCGTGCCCAGGGCGGCCCGAGGGAACGGCGGATCGAAGAGGGGTGGGACCCAGAGTGAGTGCGTCAGGCACCGCGGCGGCCGGGCAGGTCGAGCACATGCTGCGCCAGGTGACGCCCGGGCGCTACGACGCGTACGAGGCGCTGCTGCAGGCACTCGCCGACGGCCGGGTGTGGATGCTCCTCTGGCACGGCCAGGCCGGATCCCCCGACGCCCAGTACGGGAACATGGAGGTGGACGGCCTCGGATACGCGCCCTGCGTCACCTCCGCGCAGGAGCTCTCCGCCTCCGGCTGGAGCAGGGCCCACGAGATGGTCGCCGGCGCCGACATCGCCCGCGCCCTCTACCCCGACCGCTGGGGCATCTGGCTCAACCCGCACGCGCCGGGCGGCGGCGTCGGTGTTCCCTGGCCCGATCTGCGCCGGATCGCCACCGGACTCGACCGGATGCCCGCCGGTCCGCTGCGCCTGACGGAACCGGCCATCGAGATCCCCCAGTTCTACGCCCTGCTCACGCAGAACGCGCACCGCACCCCCGCCGTCCGCTCCCTGCGCAGAGCCTGGGTGCA
This sequence comes from Streptomyces marianii, assembly GCF_005795905.1. Taxonomy (NCBI): domain Bacteria; kingdom Bacillati; phylum Actinomycetota; class Actinomycetes; order Kitasatosporales; family Streptomycetaceae; genus Streptomyces; species Streptomyces marianii. Next base: position 2,468,062 of record NZ_VAWE01000001.1, on the reverse strand, counting down.
GCCGTCGCTCGGCGCCCCCTACCTCGCCGTCGGCCTCGACCTGTACGACACGGGCCAGCAGTCCGTGGAGTCGGTGCGCGCCATGATGCAGCAGTCGATCGCCGCCGTTCCGGACGGCCTTCCGGTGTCGACCGTCGCCATGTCGGACGAGTACGACCCGGTCGCCATGTGGCTCCGGGCCAACACCCGCCCGTTCTACGACCGGGAGGCCCACGCCGGTCCTCCCCGGCAGTCCGGCTACGGGTACCCTCCCGCCCAGTTCCCCCGCTGAGGGCCCGCGGGGGCCGCGCCGCCCCGGCCAACCGGGCCGTGTGTCCGGGAAGTTAACGGGACGAGGGCTGATGTCCCGGATCGGACCGGTTTGGCGAGTGTCCGGGTCTCGACTGTGCATCACCGCTATGCGGACTGTTCTCCCGTTCGAGACTCGTCTGTAGTGTTCGGCCGGTCAAGACCTCCTCCACAGGCGGATTCCAGGGGTGGACCATGCCAATATTCAAGTCCAGAGCCGTGAGAGTGATCACCGCGGCCGTCGCGGTCGGCCTCGTCGCCACCGGCTGTGCGAGTGAGCGCGGCAAGGGCGGCGACAAGGGCGGCGACAAGGACACCTTCGTCTTCGGTGCCCCGGGTGACCCGGGCTCCCTGGACCCGGCCCTCGCGAGCGACGGCGAGACCTTCCGCGTCACCCGTCAGGCGTTCGAGGCGCTGCTCGAGCACAAGTCCGGTGGCAGTGAACTCGTCGGTGGTCTCGCCGAGAAGTGGTCCAGCAACCCGGAGGGCACGGTCTGGACGTTCAACCTGCGCAAGGGCGTCAAGTTCCACGACGGCGAGGCGTTCAACGCCGCCGCGGTGTGCGCCAACTACGACCACTGGTACAACTGGACGGGCACGTACCAGTTGGACGCCGTGTCGTACTACTGGCGGAAGATCATGGGCGGGTTCGCGAAGAACGAGGACCCCGAGGCTCCGAAGGCGAACTACAAGTCCTGCACCGCGAAGGACGACAGCACGGCGGTCATCGAGGTCAACGAGCCCTCGGCCAACCTGCCCGGTGGCTTCTCCCTCCAGGCCCTCGCGATCCACTCCCCGAAGGCGCTCGAGGAGTACAAGAAGCAGCAGGCGACCTCCAAGGGTGACGCCATCACCTACCCCAAGTACAGCCAGGAGGCCGGCACGGTCGCCGGAACCGGCCCGTACAGGATCACGAAGTGGAACAAGGGCAACAAGGAAGTCTCCCTCGAGCGCTTCGACGACTACTGGGGTGACAAGGCCAAGGTGAAGAACCTGGTCTTCCGTACGATCGACACCGAGGACGGCCGGCGTCAGGCGCTGCAGGCCGGTGACATCGACGGCTACGACCTGGTCGCGCCCGCCGACATCAAGACCCTCGAGAGCGCCGGTTTCACGGTGCCGACCCGTGACGTCTTCAACCTCTTCTACCTCGGCATGACCCAGGAGAAGAACCCGGCGCTGAAGAAGCCCGAGGTGCGGCAGGCGATCGCGCACGCCATCGACCGGGAGAACATCGTCAAGACCCAGCTCCCCGAGGGCGGCAAGGTCGCGACCCAGTTCATGCCGGACACGGTCGCCGGCTTCTCGGAGAACGTGAAGAAGTACCCCTTCGACACGGCGAAGGCCAAGTCGCTGCTGGCCGGCGCCAAGGAGGAGAAGCTCTCGGTCGAGTTCTGCTACCCGACCGAGGTCACCCGCCCGTACATGCCTGCTCCGCAGGACATCTTCGAGCTGATGAAGGCCGACCTGGGGAAGGCCGGCATCAACGTCACCCCGAAGCCGATGAAGTGGGCCCCGGACTACCTGGACGCCACCGAGGCCGGTTCCTGCGACCTGCACATGCTGGGCTGGACCGGTGACTTCAACGATGGTTTCAACTTCATCGGGACCTGGTTCGCGAAGAAGGACAAGCAGTGGGGCTTCGACGACGCGAAGGTCTTCGACTCCGTGAACGCCGCGTCGAAGGAGGCGGACCCCGCCAAGCGCGTGGACGCGTACAAGAAGGCCAATGAGACGATCATGGAGTACCTGCCGGGGCTCCCGATCTCGTCCTCGCCGCCGGCCATCGCCTTCGGCAAGAACGTCAACCCGCCGAACGTCTCCCCGCTGACGCAGGAGAACTTCGCCGAGGTCTCGTTCAAGTAGCACACCGCATGGGGTCCGCCCGGCCACGGAACACACGTGGCCGGGCGGACCCGCATCCCATTCCCGTACCACTCGTACAACACACGCAAGAAAGGGGCATGCGGGGTGTTGCGACTCGTCGTACGACGACTGCTACAGCTGGTACCCACCCTGCTCGGCCTGTCGGTTCTGCTCTTCATCTGGCTGAACCGGCTGCCCGGCGGACCCGCCTCAGCGATCCTGGGCGAGCGGGCGACCGAAGCCGAAGTGGCACGCATCAACCGGGCGCTCGGACTCGACCAGCCGCTCTACGTCCAGTACGGACGCTTCCTCAAGCGCATCTTCGAACTCGACCTCGGCACCTCGACCCAGACGGGGCAGCCGGTGTGGGACGAGTTCGTCCTCCGCTTCCCGGCGACGGTCGAACTCGGCGTCGCCGCCATGCTGATCGCCGTGGCGGTCGGCATTCCGCTCGGCTACCTGGCCGCCCGCAAGCGCGGCGGCTGGCTCGACGTGGCATCCGTCTCCGGATCGCTCGTAGGTATCTGCATCCCGGTCTTCTTCCTCGCCCTGATCCTCAAGGGCATCTTCGCCGTCAATCTCGGTCTCTTCCCGAGCTACGGCCGGATGGCAACGGGCCTCGACGCGACCAGCGTGACCGGCTTCGCCGTCCTCGACGGCGTCCTCACCGGGGAGTTCGACGCCTCATGGGACGCGATCATGCACCTGGTGCTGCCCGCGCTCGCCCTCTCCTCCATCCCGCTCGCCGTCATCGTGCGCATGACCCGCGCCAGCGTGCTGGAGGTCCTCGGCGAGGACTACGTCCGCACGGCCGAGTCCAAGGGCCTGGAGCGGAAGACCGTCCGGGGCCGCCACATCCTGCGCAACGCGCTGCTGCCCGTGGTCACCACGGTCGGTCTGCTCACCGGAAGCCTGCTGTCGGGCGCCGTGCTCACGGAGTCGGTGTTCTCCTTCGGCGGCATCGGCTCCTTCATCCGGAACGCGATCGACGCCCGTGACTACCCGGTGCTCGTGGGCTTCATCATGTTCATCGCGATGGTGTACGTCCTGATCAACCTGCTGGTGGACCTGGCGTACAGCGTCATCGATCCGAGGGTGCGGGTGCACTGATGAGCCTGGCTGCTACCAAGACATCGAAGATCGACCGGCTCGCGGAGCTCACCGCGAAGACCGAGACGTCGAGCGGCGCGAGCCTCTGGCGGGAGGCCTTCCGCCGGCTGCGCTCCAGCAAGATGGCGATCATCGGCGCGATCGTCATCGCCGTGTTCGTCGTGGTCGCGGTCGTGGGTCCGTGGTTCGCCCCGTACACCCCGACGGCCCAGACCTGGCGCGGTGAGGTCTTCCCCAACCAGGGCAGGTTCGTCGGCGCTCGCGGCGAGAACTGGCTCGGCCTGGACCACCTGGGCCGCGACCTGTTCTCCCGCATGCTCGTGGGCTCCCGGCAGACCCTGCTGGTCGGCGTGGTCTCGATGCTCATCGGCCTGACCGTCGGCGCCCTCGTAGGCGCGCTGTCAGGGGCCGCGGCGACGCTCGGAGGCCGCGCGGGACAGCGCCTCGACGACGTCATCATGCGTGTCACCGACATCATGCTGGCGATGCCTTCGCTGCTGCTCGCCGTGTCCGTCGCCGCCGTGATGGGACAGTCGCTGACCACGGTGATGATCGCCGTCGGTGTGGTGCAGATCCCCATCTTCGCCCGGCTGCTGCGCGGTTCGATGCTCGCCCAGGGAGGCAAGGACTACGTGCTGGCCGCGCGGTCCCTCGGCATCCGCAAGCGGCGCATCGTGCTCACCCAGATCATGCCCAACTCGCTGAGCCCGGTGATCGTCCAGGCGACCCTGAGCCTCGCCACCGCCATCATCGAGGCCGCGGCGCTGTCGTACCTGGGCCTCGGCAACCCCGACCCGGCCGTTCCGGAGTGGGGTGTGATGCTCTCGCAGGCGCAGCGCTTCTTCGACAACGCTCCGATGATGTCGATGTACCCGGCGGTCGCCATCATCATCACCGCCCTCGGCTTCACCCTGCTCGGCGAGGCCATGCGCGAAGCCCTCGACCCGAAGCTGCGAGGTTGATGTCATGCCACTGCTCGATGTGGACGAACTCACCGTCACCTTCGGCGGACGCGACCGCAGGGACGTCCAGGCCGTCAACGGGGTCTCCTTCTCCGTGGACGAGGGGCAGGTCGTCGGACTCGTCGGCGAGTCGGGCTGCGGAAAGTCCGTCACCTCGCTCGCCCTGATGGGCCTCCTCCCGCGCAAGGGCGTGACTCTCGGCGGGCGGGCCGACTTCGACGGCGCCGACCTGCTGACGATGAGCCCCGGCAGGATCCGGGACCTGCGCGGCAGCAAGCTTGCGATGATCTTCCAGGACCCGCTGTCCTCCCTGAACCCGGTCATCCCGATCGGCGTCCAGGTGACCGAGATCCTCCGGCGCCACCGCGGCATGAAGGGCGAGGCCGCCCGCAAGGAGGCCGCGCACCTGCTGGACCGCGTCGGCATCCCCGACCCGGACCGGCGGCTGAAGGAGTACCCGCACCAGCTCTCCGGCGGTATGCGGCAGCGCGCGCTGATCGCCATGGCGGTGGCGTGCGCGCCCCGGCTGCTCATCGCCGACGAGCCCACCACCGCGCTCGACGTCACCATCCAGGCGCAGATCCTCGAACTGCTCAAGGAACTCGTCGACCAGGAGGGCACCGCCCTGCTGATGATCACCCATGACCTGGGTGTCGTCGCCGGGCTCTGCGACCAGGTGAACGTGCTGTACGCGGGCAAGGTCGTCGAATCCTCGGGGCGGCGGGAGCTGTTCGCGCACCCGACGCATCCGTACACCCACGGGCTGCTCGGTTCCATCCCGCGGCTCGACGCCCCGCGCGGCGAGCCGCTGAACCCCATCCGCGGGTCCATCAACGACCAGATCGCCTGGGCCGACGGCTGCGCCTTCGCGCCCCGCTGCGACCGCTACGAGATGGGCTGCCTGACCGGCACGCCCCAACTGACCGAACCCCGCGAGGCCGGACACGAGGCCCGCTGCGTCAACCCGGTCCTGGCCACGACGGAGGTCCCGGCATGAGCCTGCTCGAACTCGACGGAGTGAAGGTCCACTTCCCCGTCAAGAAGGGCATCCTCTTCGACCGCACGGTCGGGCACGTCTACGCCGTGGACGGCATCTCGCTGTCCGTCGAAGCCGGCCAGACGTACGGGCTCGTCGGCGAGTCCGGCTGCGGCAAGACCACGCTCGGGCGCGCGGTGCTGCGGCTCGTCGACGTCACGGACGGCAAGGTCGTCCTCGACGGCACGGACGTGGCGAAGCTGTCCGAGAAGCAGCTGCGCGGCTTCCGCCGCCGGCTCCAGATGGTGTTCCAGGATCCGCTGGGCAGCCTCAACCCCCGGCAGAACATCGAGTCGATCCTGTCGGAGGGCATGGCCGCGCACGGCATCGGCGCGAACGACAAGGAGCGCCGGGAGAAGATCAAGGAGATCCTGGCCAAGGTCGGTCTCCCGGGCAACGCGCTCTCCCGCTACCCACACGAGTTCTCGGGCGGCCAGCGCCAGCGGATCGGCATCGCACGGGCCCTCGTCCTGGAGCCGGACGTGATCATCTGCGACGAGCCCGTCTCGGCACTGGACGTCTCCATCCAGGCACAGGTCATCAACCTGCTGGAGGAACTCCAGGAGTCGATGGGCCTGACGTATCTCGTCATCGCCCACGACCTCGCCGTCGTCCGGCACATCTCCGACGTCATCGGGGTCATGTACCTCGGTTCACTCGTGGAGGAGGCCCCGAGCGACGCGCTGTACGAGGAGCCGAAGCACCCGTACACCAGGGCGCTGATGTCGGCGGTGCCGGTGCCGGACCCTGAGGTCGAGGACCGTCGCGAGCGCATTCTGCTGCTGGGGGACCTGCCGTCCCCCGCGAACCCGCCCGCGGGCTGCCGCTTCCACACGCGCTGCCCGTGGAAGCAGGACACGCTGTGCGCCACCGAGCGGCCCGAGCTCAAGGACCTCGGGGGCGGCCACAAGGTGGCGTGCCACTTCGCGGCCGAGATCGCGGCGGGCGAGATCGCCCGAACCTCGGGCGAGGTCGTCCCGGCGGTCCGTGAGGGCGTCGAGGACGTCGACCCGGAGGGCGTCGCCACCTCGGGGTCGGTGGCCGAGGCCCATGACGACGCGGCCGACGCGGTGCACACGGCCGAGGCAGGCGAGATCGCCGTGCCTTCGCCGCGTGGCGAGAACGCAGACGCCGTCGCCGACGCCGCGGAGGCGTCCGGGGCGGCCGAGGTTCCCGAGGCGCCCGCCGGTGCGGCCGACGCCGATGCCGCCGAGGCGTCCGACGGCGGGCCCGGCAAGCTCGACAAGGACGGGCCCGTCAAGCTCGACAAGGCGGACGAGGCTTCCGAAGGGAAGGCCTCGGAGGCTCCCGCGGGCAAGTAGCGGCACGTCCACCGGGGCGCGGGCCGTCGGCCCGCGCCCCGGTTCCGTTTCTCGGGGTGCCCGGTCCGGCGCCCGTCCGGGCGTCCGCTCGGAGGCGGGCACAATTGGGCGGTGCTCCAGGAACTGTTCACCCCCTCCGTCCAACACGCCCTCGACCTCGCCGGCATCTTCGTCTTCGCCATCTCCGGCGCCCTGCTCGCCGTGCGGAAGAACTTCGACGTCTTCGGCATCGCGGTGCTCGCCGAGGTCACCGCACTGGGCGGCGGGCTGTTCCGCGATCTGGTCATCGGTGCCGTACCCCCCGCCGCGTTCACGGACCTCGGGTACTTCCTGATGCCGCTCGTGGCGGCGGTGCTGGTCTTCTTCCTCCACCCCGAGGTCGAGCGGATCCAGGGCTCGGTCAACGTCTTCGACGCCGCCGGGCTGGGCCTGTTCGCCGTCACCGGCACGACCAAGGCGTACGAGTACGGCCTCGGCCTGACCGCCTCCGCGACCCTCGGGCTCGCGACGGCGGTCGGCGGCGGTGTACTGCGTGACGTCCTCGCGAACGAGGTGCCGTCGCTGCTGCGCTGGGACCGCGATCTGTACGCCGTTCCCGCGATCGTGGGTGCCACGATGGTCGTCCTCTTCATCCGCTTCGAGATGCTCAACGGGCTGACCAGCGGGCTTGCCGTCCTTATGGCCTTCTTCATGCGTCTGCTGGCGATGCGGTTCCACTGGCGGGCGCCACGCGCCTGGAACCGGAGGTCGAGTGCGACCGAGCCCGGGAACGAGGGTTTTGGCAAAGCTACCGCTTAGTAGTTATCTGTTGTAAGGTTCGGGCATGGCACAGGTGGCACAGGCAACCATCGGTGACAGCGAGTTCGACCGCGACACCGCTGTCACCCTCCGGGACACCGGCGTACCCGGCGTCTACGACGCGGAGCTCTCCGCGGGCTGGACGATCATCAACGCCGTCAACGGCGGCTATCTGCTGGCGCTGCTCGGGCGCGCCCTCGGGGAGGCCCTTCCGCACCCCGACCCGTTCACGGTCTCGGCGCACTACCTCAGCCCCTCCGCGCCCGGCCCCGCGGTGATCCGGACCGAGACGATCCGCACCGGACGCACGCTCTCCACCGGCCAGGCCTCCCTCCTCCAGTACGCGGAGGACGGCACCGAAGCCGAGCGCATCCGTGTGCTCGCCACCTACGGCGACCTGGACGCGCTGCCCGGCGACGTCCGGACGACCGCACTGCCTCCGGCCATCCCGGCCTACCAGGACTGCCTCGGCCCGAGCGACGGTCCGGCGCCCGCCATCCCGGGCTCCTCGGCCATCACCGAGCGGCTGGACATCAAGCTCGACCCCGCCACCGTCGGCTGGGCGGTCGGGGCACCCTCGGGAAGAGGGGAGGTGCGGGGCTGGTTCGGACTTGCCGACGGCCGCGACGCCGACCCGCTCTCGCTGCTGCTCACGGTCGACGCGCTCCCGCCGACCGCGTTCGAGCTGGGCCTGAAGGGCTGGACGCCGACCGTCGAGCTCACCACCCACATCCGCTGCCGCCCGGCGCCGGGGCCGCTGCGCGTCTCCATCACCACCCGCAACCTCGCAGGCGGCTTCCTGGAGGAGGACGCCGAGGTCTGGGACAGCGCGGACCGGCTGGTCGCCCAGTCCCGCCAGTTGGCGAAGGTGCCGCTCTCGCACGGCTGATCCGCTGTTCGCCGGCCGGGGCCGGCCGGGTGGCCTCCTGCGGTCCCCGCCGTCCCCGACCACGGCCGTCGTCCTCGTCCGGCTCCCGCCGTCCCCGACCACGGCCGTCGTCCTCGTCCGGCTCCCGCCGTCCCCGACCACGGCCGTCGTCCTCGTCCGGCTCCCGCCGTCCCCGACCACGGCCGTCGTCCTCGTCCGGCTCCCGCCGTCCCGCCCCGCTCCCGCCGTCGTCGGCCGCAGGTCCGCGGCCGAGGGGCGCCTCCCGCACCCGGGCGGGTGGCCGGGGAGTGTCGGTGCTCCGGGACGGCTCCGCGGGCATGGGACGCTCGCCCACGCCGGGGCGTGGTGCGTGACCGGACGGTCCGCTTCCGCGGAACCGGTTCCGGTCGCACCGGGAGCGGACCCGGCGCGGTCCCGGCCACCGCGTGGCCGCCCCTTCGCAGGAGGCCGGATGGATGTCAGCACGTTCTACGCCCTGTTCGCCGCCACCTGCTTCACGCTCGTCGGCCTCTGGTGGAACGTGGTGCAGGGCCACGGCGACTGGATGCGCCGGCCGGCGCTGCGCCGCGTCGTCGGGGGGATCTATCTCTCGTTCCTGCTGCCGGCGTTGATGGGGCTGTTCGCCCAGGTCGGCGGAGATGCCACCCCGGGGATCTGGCGTGCGAGCTTCGCCCTGCTCGCCGTGATCGGGTGTGTGTGCACGCTCCGGCTCCTCGCCCTCGGGCGCAGGGACGGCTCGTCCCCGTTCCTGGCCGTGATCATGGGGGCCGCGGCGCTGTTCTACGTCCTGATCGCGGTGGTGGGGACGGTGCCCGAGATCGCGGGTGCGATCGGTCTCGCGCCGATCCAGGCGGAGGCGGTACTGCTGATCCTGTTGGTGGTGCTGGGGCACGGCCTCGTGTGGCGCTTCATGGTGGGGGAGGGGCGTCCGGCCGAGGGCGAGTAGGGCGCGCCTGCCGCGAGCCCGGCCGAGGACGTCCGCCGCCGCGACGGCCGGGCGGGAGCGACCGCTCGGAGGGGCGCGCCGTGGCCGGTGTCTCAGCGTCCGGTGGCGCGTTCCGCCCAGTGGAGGCGGCCGAGCGACACCAGCCGGAGCCGGTCGCGGGCGGTGCGGGCGACCTGTTCCTCGCCGGGCCCCTCGGGGGCGCCGGACCCGCCGGCCTCCTGGGCCGCGAGGAAGGCCGAGGCCGTCATCACCATGTGCTCCACGTACACGCCCGCCAGCATGCGCAGATCCTCCTCGCTCCAGCCCGCCGACACCGGCTCGCGCCCGAGCGCCGCCGCCACCTCCTCGGTGAAGGCGTCGAGTTGGGCGGCGATCGCCGCGCGCACCGGCCCGACGCCGCCGTGCCGCTCACGGGCGATGAAGCGGAAGTGGGCCGGCTGCTCTTGGACGTGACGGGCGATGAGGTCCACGGTCCGCGCGATCCGCACCTCGGCGTCACCGGTCTCCGCGAGAATCGCCCCGATCAGCCCGTGCAGACTGCCCAGTGTCTCCTCGACCAGGGCCACACCGAGCTCCGCCACATCCGCGAAGTGCCGGTAGAACGCCGTCGGCGCCACGCCCACCGCCCGTGTCAGCTCGCGCAGTCCGAGACTGCTCAGGCTCTGGTGCTCCAGTAGCCGCAGCGCGGCGTCCAGCAGTGCCTGACGGGTCTTCAGCTTCTGGGCCCGGCGGATGCCGACGGTGTGACTCATGGCATTCAGTAAACAGCTGTTCTCTGGCATGCGAAAGTCTAGACTGGGTAGTCAGTAAACAGTCGTACTCTGAGTTCTGTGCCGCACCGCGGGCCGATCTCCGGGGCGACTCCGAGAGTGCTTCACCGAAAGGAAGGTCGAGGAAGATGATCGCCCTCGTCGCCGCGGTCGCCTTACTGGGCGTCGTCCTGGGCGCCGTGGCCCACATCCCGCTGCCCGTGTCCACCGCGGCCGCCGCCGTCATCGGCGCCTGGCTGCTCGTGTTCGCCGCGCGTGAGCGCCACGCGCGCCGGGCCGTCCGCTGATCAGAGGAGGGACCACCGTGGAACTCACCTCACCCGCCCGCCGGTTCACCGGCACGCGCGACGCCGACGGCATGGCCGTCGCGTCGTTCGTCCTCGGACTGGTCGGGCTGCTCGTGATGAACATCGTGCTCGGCCCCGTCGCCGTCGTCCTCGCCGGCCTCGCGCTGTGGCGCGGAACCGCCCGGCGCGGACGGGCCCTGCTGGGGCTGGCGCTCGGCGTCGCCGACCTCTTCGTCCTCGCCGTGCTCGTCGTGGGCGACGGCGTCGTCGTCTGGAGTCCGGTCGGCTGACCCGTCCGGGCCCCCGGGGCGCGAGGCGGGCTCCGGGCGGCTCGTAGAATCGTGTCCACCATGGCTTACCTCGACCACGCCGCGACCACTCCGATGCTTCCGGAGGCGATCGAGGCGATGACCGCCCAGCTCGCCGTCACCGGCAACGCCTCGTCGTTGCACGCAGCGGGCCGCAGGGCCCGCCGTACCGTCGAGGAGGCCCGCGAGGCCCTCGCCGAGGCGCTCGGGGCGCGCCCCAGCGAGGTCGTCCTCACCTCCGGCGGCACCGAGGCGGACAACCTGGCCGTCAAGGGCCTCTACTGGGCCCGCCGCGCCAACGACCCGCGCCGCACCCGCGTACTCGCCAGTCCGGTCGAGCACCACGCCGTCCTCGACGCCGTGCACTGGCTCGCCGAGCACGAGGGCGCGAACGTCGAATACCTTCCGGTCGACGGCCACGGCCGGGTGCATCCGGAGGCGTTCCGGGAAGCCCTCGAACGTGAACCCTCGGACGTGGCGCTCGCCACCGTCATGTGGGCCAACAACGAGATCGGCACCGTCATGCCGGTCCGCCGACTCGCCGACATCGCCGCCGAGTTCGGTGTGCCGCTGCACTCCGACGCGGTGCAGGCCGTCGGGCAGCTCGACGTCGACTTCGCCGCCTCCGGCCTGGCCGCGATGACCGTCAGCGGCCACAAGGTCGGCGGCCCCTACGGCATCGGCGCGCTGCTGCTGGGCCGCGAGCACACGCCAGTGCCCGTGCTGCACGGCGGCGGCCAGGAACGCCACGTGCGCTCCGGGACGCTGGACGTCCCCGCCGTCGCCGCCTTCGCGGTGGCCGGCCGGATCGCCACCGAGCGCCGCGAGGACTTCGCCCGCGAGATCGGCGGCCTGCGCGACCGGCTCGTCGGCGCCGTCCTCGACGCCGTGCCCGACGCGATCCTCGGGGGCGACCCGGCCGACCGGCTCCCGGCCAACGCCCACTTCACGTTCCCCGGCTGCGAGGGCGACTCGCTGCTGCTGCTCCTGGACGCCCAGGGCATCGAGTGCTCCACCGGCTCGGCCTGCACGGCGGGCGTCGCCCAGCCCAGCCACGTCCTCCTCGCCACCGGCACCGATCCGGACCTGGCCCGCGGCACGCTCCGCTTCAGCCTCGGCCACACCTCCACCGAGGAGGACGTCGAAGCCGTCGCCAAGGCGATCGGACCCGCCGTGGAGCGTGCCCGCACGGCGGGGCTCAGCTAGTCCCGTACTTCGCAGGTCGCCGAAAAGGTTCGCCGCAGCGGCCTCCGGGCCTCCGATCTCGACCGATCCGGACCGGCACCGGCTCTCGCCGCTACGGTTCCGATCGACGAGTGATCGGCTATGACCGCTTGATATTCGCGATCGGGCGACCTGCGAAGTACGAGGCTAGTGCCGCGTCAGGCGACGTTCGCCCCGTCGCGGCGAACGCCGTCTGACGCGGCACCGGCCGTCGTCGTGCCGGGCGACGGCCGGGCGGCCAGCGCCTGCCGCACCATCGGCAGGTACCGGTCCCAGTCCCAGTGCGGGCCCGGGTCCGTGTGGTCGGTCCCGGGCACCTCGACATGGCCGATGATGTGCTCCCGGTCCACGGGGATCCCGTACCGCGCGCATATGCCGGCCGTCAGCCGTGCCGACGAGGCGTACATCGCGTCCGTGAAGTCCTCGGGGCGGTCGACGAAGCCCTCGTGCTCGATGCCGATGCTCCGCTCGTTCACGTCCCGGTTGCCAGCGTGGAAGGCTACGTCGAGTTCGCGGATCATCTGCGCGACCCGCCCGTCCTTGCCCACCACGTAGTGCGCGGCGGCGCCGTGCCCGGGGTCCTTGAACACCCTCAGGGCCGTCCGGTAGCTGCCCTGGACGACATGGATCACGACCCGGTCGATCGTGTAGTCGTCGGGCCGGTCGGCCCGACGCCAGTTCGCCCGGGAGGCCGCCGTCCACACCGCGCCCGCGTGGTCCAGCTCCCCCTCCACCCGCTTCTTCTCCATACCGGGCAGCCGCCACCACAGCCGCCGCAGCTCGTCCTGGGCCACCACGCCCGCCCCGACCAGCGCGGCCCCGCCACCGATCAGCACGGCCCGCCTGGCGACGCCGCGCTGCGCCTTCCTGCCGCCCATGCCACCCCTCCTCACACCCGATCACCTCCCGAACGTCCACTCGCGGGCATTCGGTTCCCGGCGCCCCGTACCCTGATAGGGCTATGACTGAGACACGCCAGCGTCCCCTCCGCGTCCTCGCCGCCATGTCCGGCGGCGTGGACTCCGCCGTCGCCGCCGCACGGGCCGCCGAAGCGGGCCACGACGTGACCGGAGTGCATCTGGCGCTCTCGGCGAACCCGCAGTCGTTCCGCACCGGCGCGCGCGGCTGCTGCACGATCGAGGACTCCCGCGACGCCCGCCGCGCCGCGGACGTCATCGGCATCCCCTTCTACGTCTGGGACCTCGCCGAGCGGTTCCGCGAGGACGTGGTGGAGGACTTCGTCGCAGAGTACGAGGCGGGCCGCACCCCCAACCCCTGCCTGCGCTGCAACGAGAAGATCAAGTTCGCGGCCCTGCTCGACAAGGCGCTCGCCCTGGGATTCGACGCCGTGTGCACGGGCCATTACGCGACCGTGGTCGTGCGCGAGGACGGCGGCCGTGAACTGCACCGCGCCAGCGACATGGCCAAGGACCAGTCCTATGTGCTCGGCGTGCTCGACGAGCGGCAGCTCGCCCACGCCATGTTCCCGCTGGGCGACACCCTCACCACCAAGGACGAGATCCGCGCGGAGGCCGAGCGGCGCGGACTGGCCGTGGCCAAGAAGCCCGACAGCCACGACATCTGCTTCATCGCCGACGGCGACACCCAGGGCTTCCTCGCCGGGCGGCTCGGCCGGGCCGAGGGAGACATCGTCGACGAGTCCGGCACCAAGCTGGGCACCCACGACGGCGCCTACGGCTTCACCATCGGCCAGCGCAAGGGCCTGCGCATCGGCCACCCCGCGCCCGACGGCAAGCCGCGCTACGTCCTGGACATCTCGCCGGTGAGCAACACGGTCACCGTCGGCCCGGCCGAGGCCCTGGAGGTCTCCGCGCTCACCGCGGTCAAGCCCCGCTGGTGCGGCTCGGCGCCCGTCGGCCCCGGCACGTACACGGCGCAGCTGCGCGCCCACGGCGGCGAGACGGAGGTCTCGGCCGAGCTGGTGGACGGCGAGCTGCGGGTGGCGTTCGCGGAACCCGTGCGCGGGGTCGCCCCCGGCCAGGCGATCGTGCTGTACGACGGCACGCGTGTGGTCGGATCGGCGACGATCGCGGCGACGACGCGCCGGCAGAGCTCCGTCACCGCCTGAGGCCACCGCGTCCGGCGCACCGGGCCGCCGGGGCTCGCTCCGGAGGGGACGGGCACGGACGAGCGTGCACCGTGCCGGCGAGGGGCCCGGGGGCCGGGTGCCGCGGACTCCTCGTCGTACGAGGGCGGTTCCCGGCCATTTCCTCCCGGCTTCCGACCGCGCGGGCCGGGTGTCGGCGGCGGCACGTACCGTGAGCCCGTGAACATCTGCGTCTTCCTCTCCGCCGCCGACCTCGACGACCGCTACACAGGCCCTGCCCGCGAGTTCGCCGAGCTGCTCGGCAAGGGCGGGCACACGCTGGTGTGGGGCGGCTCCGACGTCGGTCTGATGAAGGTCGTCGCGGACGGGGTGCACGAGGCCGGCGGCCGACTGATCGGGGTCTCGGTGGAGTTCCTGCAGGACAAGGCGAGGCCGGTCGCCGACGAGATGCTCGTGGCACGGGACCTCGCCGAGCGGAAGGCGCTGCTCCTGGCCAAGTCCGACGCGGTCGTGATCATGGTGGGCGGCACGGGCACGCTGGACGAGGCCACGGAGATCCTGGAGCTGAAGAAGCACGGCCACACGGCGAAGCCGGTGGTGCTGCTCAACACGGCGGGGTTCTACGACGGGCTGAAACAGCAGTTCCAGCGCATGGACGACGAGGGCTTCCTGCCGGTGCCCCTCACCGACCTGGTCTTCTTCGCCGAGGACGCGGTCGGCGCCCTCGCCCACCTCGAGGAAGGCGCGGGGGTGCAGTGATGCGAGCATTGCCGGTATGGCTACTCATCTGATCACCGGAGCGGGCTCCGGCATCGGCGCGGCCGTCGCGCGCCGGCTGCACGAGCGCGGCGACGACCTCGTGCTGCTGGCCCGGGACGCCGGTCGCGCCCGGGAACTGGCCCAGGCCTACCCCGGCTCCCGCACCCTCGTCGGCGACCTCGCCACACCCGACCGGCTGTCCTGGGCCTTCTCGCACCAGACGCTGCCCGAGCGCGTCGACTCGCTGCTGCACATCGCGGGCGTCGTGGACCTCGGCCGGGTCGCCGACCTCACGCCGAAGACCTGGCAGACCCAGCTCAACGTGAACCTGGTCAGCCCGGCGGAGCTCACCCGGCTGATGCTCCCCCAACTGCGCGTCTCCCGGGGCAAGGTGATCTTCGTCAACTCGGGCGCCGGGCTCAACGCCCACGCGGAGTGGGGCGCCTACGCCGCCTCCAAGCACGGTCTCAGGGCGCTGGCCGACGCCCTGCGCCACGAGGAGCGGGAACACGGCGTCCGGGTCACGTCGGTGTACCCCGGCCGTACCGCGAGCCCCATGCAGGCGAAGGTGCACCAGCAGGAGGGCAAGGAGTACGACCCGTCGCGGTGGATCGACCCCGAGTCGGTCGCGACGACGATCCTCACCGCCCTGGACCTCCCGCGCGACGCCGACATCCACGACCTCACCGTCCGGCCGGGGCGATGAGCGACGTCGTCTGGGGCCCCGCCACCGGGGTCGGCTCCCTGCCCGGCGGGGACGCGCGCGAGGCCGCGAAGACCGTGACCGGATCCTTCGAGGACTTTCCCCATCTGCCCGAACTGCCCGCCCGCGGCCCCGGCGCCGACATGATCGGCCGGACCGCGGGGCTCCTCGTGGAGCTGTACGCGCACGTGGAGCCGAGCGGCTGGCGGATGAGCGACCGGCCCGGCCGGGACACCCGGCGGGCCAGGTCGTGGCTCGGCGAGGACCTGGACGCGCTGGAGGAGTTCACCCAGGGCTACGAGGGCCCGCTCAAGGTCCAGGCCGTCGGGCCCTGGACGCTCGCGGCCGCTCTGGAGCTCAGGAACGGCGAGGCGGCCCTCGCCGACCCCGGAGCCTGCCGGGATCTCGCGGACTCGCTCGCCGAAGGCATCCGCGGTCATCTCGCCGAGGTGCGGCGCCGCGTGCCCGGCGCCCGGCCGGTGCTGCAGCTCGACGAGCCGTCCCTCACGGCCGTGCTGCGCGGCCTGGTGAGGACCGCCAGCGGATACCGGACCCACCGCGCCGTGGACCGGCAGCTCGCCGAGAGCACGCTGCGGGAGGTCGTCGGCGCGGCCGGCGTGCCGGTGGTCGTGCACTCCTGTGCTCCGGAGGTGCCGTTCGCCCTGCTGCGCCGGGCCGGAGCCGCCGGGATCTCGTTCGATTTCGCGCTGCTCACTGAACGTGACGAGGAGTCGATCGGAGAGGCCGCCGAAGGCGGTACGAAGCTCTTCGCGGGGATCGTGCCCTCGACCGACGGCCCATTGTCCGACCCTGCCGGTAGCGTCATGGGTGTCAGGACGCTGTGGCGCAGGCTGGGGCTGAATCCGGGGACTCTCGCCGAGTCCGTCGTGGTCACCCCGTCGTGCGGGCTCGCGGGTGCTTCGCCCGGCTACGCCCGTGCTGCTCTGGCCCACAGCGTCCGGGCGGCGAGATCACTCGCGGACAACCCTGAGTGATGGACTGAGGGCTGAGGTAACGGGAGGACGTGACGGTGGCTGTCGAACAGCAGGGGCCGGTGCCGGCGGAGGCGCGGGACGAGCATGCCCGGCTGGCCGAGCAGATCGAGGAGCACCGCTTCCGGTACTACGTGAAGGACCAGCCGGTCGTCAGCGACGCCGAGTTCGACCGGCTGATGCGGTCGCTGGAGGTGCTGGAGGAGCGGTACCCGGAGCTGCGCACGCCCGACTCGCCGACCCAGAAGGTCTCGGTGGCGTACGAGACGGAGTTCACGGCGGTCGAGCACCGCGAGCGGATGCTCTCCCTCGACAACGCCTTCGACGAGGCGGAGCTCGCCGCCTGGGCGGACCGGGTCGCCAGGGAGGTCGGTACCTCCGCGCACCACTTCCTGTGCGAGCTCAAGGTCGACGGCCTGGCCGTCAACCTGACGTACGAGAAGGGCCGGCTGGTCCGGGCCGCGACCCGGGGCGACGGCCGCACCGGCGAGGACATCACCCCCAACGTCCGGACGATCGGGGACATTCCGGTCCGCCTGAAGGGTGAGCGAGTACCCGATCTGGTGGAGATCCGGGGCGAGGTCTACTTCCCGATGGAGGCCTTCGAGGAGCTCAACGCCCGCCGGGTCGCGGCCGGTGAGCAGCCCTACGCCAACCCCCGCAACTCGGCTTCGGGTTCGTTGCGCCAGAAGGACCCGAAGGTCACGGCGACCCTGCCGCTCCACATGGTGGTGCACGGCATCGGCGCGCGCGAGGGCCTGGAGATCGGCCGGCTCTCCGAGGCGTACGAGCTGCTGCACGAGTGGGGCCTGCCGACCGCCCGGCACTACAAGGTGGTGGGCTCCCTCGAAGAGGTCCGGGAGTTCATCGGGTACTACGGCGAGCACCGCCACTCCGTGGAGCACGAGATCGACGGAGTGGTCGTCAAGCTGGACGAGATCCCGCTCCAGGGGCGGCTGGGCTCGACGTCGCGGGCGCCCCGCTGGGCGATCGCCTGGAAGTACCCTCCGGAGGAGGTCAACACCAAGCTGGTCGACATCCGCGTCGGTGTGGGCCGAACCGGCCGGGTCACCCCGTACGCCCAGGTGGAGCCGGTGACGGTCGCGGGCTCCGAGGTCGAGTTCGCGACGCTGCACAACCAGGACGTGGTGAAGGCCAAGGGCGTCCTGATCGGCGACACGGTCGTGCTGCGCAAGGCGGGCGACGTCATCCCGGAGATCCTGGGCCCGGTCGTCGACCTGCGGGACGGCACCGAGCGCGAGTTCGTGATGCCGTCCGAGTGCCCCGAGTGCGGCACGCCCCTGCGGCCGATGAAGGAGGGCGACGTCGATCTGCGCTGCCCCAACGCCCGCAGCTGCCCGGCCCAGTTGCGCGAGCGGCTGTTCTATCTCGCCGGCCGCAAGTCGCTGGACGTCGAGGCGTTCGGCTATGTGGCGGCGGCGGCCCTGACGAAGCCGCTGGAGCCCGCCGAGCCGCCCCTGGCCGACGAGGGCGACCTGTTCGACCTGACGGTCGAACAGCTGCTGCCCATCAAGGCGTATGTGCTGGACCAGGACAGCGGACTGCCCAAGCGCGACCCGAAGACCGGCGAGGAGAAGATCGTCACGGTCTTCGCCAATCAGCAGGGCGAGCCGAAGAAGAACACGCTGGCCATGCTGGAGAACATCGCGGCCGCCAAGGAGCGCCCGCTGGCCCGCATCCTCACCGGCCTCTCCATTCGCCATGTGGGCCCCGTCGCCGCCGAGGAGCTGGCCCGTGAGTTCCGTTCGATCGAGCGGATCGAGCAGGCGTCACAGGAGGAACTGGCCGCCGTCGAGGGCGTCGGGCCGACCATCGCCGCCTCGGTGAAGCAGTGGTTCGAGGAGGACTGGCACCGCGAGATCCTCCGCAAGTGGCGTGCCGCGGGCGTCCGGATGGAGGAGGAGGGCTCCGGCGAGGACGAGGGGCCGCGTCCGCTCGAGGGCCTCACGGTCGTCGTCACCGGAACACTCGAGAGCTACACGAGAGATGGCGCAAAGGACGCGCTCCAGAGTCGTGGAGCGAAAGTGACGGGTTCCGTTTCGAAGAAGACCTCGTTCGTTGTCGTGGGTGACAACCCCGGATCGAAGCACGACAAGGCCATGCAGCTGAAGGTGCCCGTGCTGGACGAGGACGGCTTCGCGGTCCTTCTCGAGCAGGGGCCGGAAGCGGCCCGCGAGGTGTCCGCGCCGGTCGGGGAATAGTACGGCTGTGCGGGGCAACTCCCCGCCAGGATCACTCGTTCGGCGCATATCAGCTGGATAAGGGTGGCCGGGTCGCATTCGGGCAAGAGCAGTAGAGCGCTGCCCGTCAGAGCCCTCGGCGGCCTACTGTTGAGGCATGCGCCTGTCGTGCACGGCCGCGTGGTGAGGTTTCGGCCGTGGTCGCATGACTCGGAAGCCACCACGTGGCATCGGCACCGCCGGCTGTGAGAGGGACGGGAATGAAACCGACCGAGAGCGCCGCCCCGGTCTCACGGCCGCGTGGTTTCGCTGGACTCGCGTTCGTTGGGGGCATCGCCTCGACGCTGCCGTTCGTCGTCGTCGGACTCGCCTTACTCACCCTGGCGACCGGGCTCTTCGGCGCTCTCAGGGAAGGGCACGGGCTCTTTCCCGGAGGCACCGAGGGCTGGTCCCTCGCCGTGCTGACCGCCATCGTCGTCGGCCACCTGGTCGCCCTCGGGCGCGACCGCTGGTGGGGCGGCACCGGCTCCGGTGCCGCGCTGACCCTCGCGGTGCTGCTGCTGTACGGCTGGGTGCCGGCGGGCATGGTCAGCCTCGCCTTGGCTGCGCTGGTCGGCGCCGCGCGGCGGCACCGCTGGCGGCAGGGCGCCCTGCACGGCGCGGTGGACATCCTGGGCATCGGCGCGGCCGCACTCGTCCTCGCCGCTTTCGGTGAGACACCCACCGTCGAGCAGCCGTGGCAGCCTCTGCAGTGGGGACCGGACGCGATCCCCGAAGTGGTGCTCGCCGCGGCCGCGTACCTCGCGGCCACCAGGGTGCTGCTCTGGTACGCCCTGGCACCCCAGAGCAGCGGACTGCCCACCGTCGCCCGGACCGCCCTGCTGCGGCAGGGTCTCGTCGCGGTCGCCCTGCTCGGCATCGCCCCGCTGATCTGCGTCGTCGCCACGGCCCTGCCCATCGTGCTGCCGCTGTTCGCCGTGCCGCTGATCGCCCTGGACTCCACGCTGTGGATCGCACGAGCCCGCGCCGAGGAGCAACTGCGCGACCCGCTCACCAAACTCCCCAACCGCCAGTGGCTGCTGGAGCGCACCTGGACCGCGCTGGAGGAGGCCGAGGGGGTCGGAGCGCGCTCGGCCCTCGTCCTGATCGACCTCGACCGGTTCCGCTCGGTCAACGACACCCTCGGTCATCTCGCGGGCGACCGCCTGCTGCTCCAGATCGCCGAGCGGCTGAAGCTCGCGCTGCCGCGCGGAGCGGAGGCCGCACGGCTGGGCGGCGACGAGTTCGCGGTGCTGCTGCCCACCACCGACTCCACCACCAGCGCCCAGCGGGTCGCCCGCCACCTCGTGGGCCAGCTGTCCTCGCCCCTCGACCTCGACGGGCTCACCCTGGTCCTGGAGGCCAGTGCCGGCCTCGCCGTCTTCCCCGACCACGCCCTGGACGCCGAAGGGCTGCTCCGGCGCGCGGACGTGGCCATGTACCAGGCGAAGCGCGACCGAACCGGCGTCGAGGTGTACGAGTCCAAGCGCGATTCGAACACCCCGGACCGGCTCGGACTGCTCGGCGATCTGCGCCGAGCCCTGGACGCGGGCGAGGTGGAGCTCCACTACCAGCCGAAGGTGCGCTTCGACGGGCATGTCGCCGGGTTGGAGGCGCTGGTGCGCTGGGTGCATCCGGACCGCGGACGGGTCCCTCCCGACGAGTTCATCGCCATCGCCGAGTCGTCGGGGCTGATGCCGCATCTGACCGAGTACGTGCTGGAGTCCGCGTTGGGCCAGGTCGCCGAATGGCGATCCCAGGGACTCGAGGTGCCGGTCGCCGTCAACGTGTCGCCGCGCGACGTCCACACGCCGGGCTTCGCCGGTTCCGTCGCCGCCCGGCTCGCCCGGCACGGCGTCCCGGCGGGCGCGTTGCAACTGGAGATCACGGAGCATGTGCTGCTGGAGGACCCGCAGCGGGCCGGGGACACCCTCGCGGCGCTCACGGGCCACGGGGTGAAGATGTCGCTGGACGACTTCGGCACGGGCTACTCCTCCCTGGTCCATCTGCGCCGGCTGCCCGTGAGCGAGCTCAAGATCGACCGGTCGTTCGTCGCCCGGCTGGCGATCGACGCGGAGGATGCGGAGATCGTCCGCTGCACCGTCGACCTCGCCCACTCCCTCGGACTGCTCGTGGTCGCCGAGGGCGTCGAGGACGACGAGACCTGGGAGCGGCTGCGCGACCTGGGCTGCGACGCGGTGCAGGGCTGGCTGGTGGCGGCGGCCATGCCGCCGCAGGAGACCACGGCCTGGCTGCTGGCCCGCGGTGAGCACGGCTGGCGCCGCCCCGTGGGCGAGCTCCCCGCCGCCGCCCCGTCGGAGGTGGACCGCCCGTCGGGCCTCGTGAACTAGGAGTTCTGTCCCGCGAGGTTGTGGACGGTGGTGAGGCAGATCTCGGTTGAGGGATCTCGAACGGGTGAGGGCCTTCCGGTCGAGGGGAAAGAGGGCAAGGTGCCGGATCGACCTCGTAGTGGGCCTGCTGGGTTGATTCGGCAACGCCGCGAGTCGTGCGTGCCGGGCGCCGCGACGGGGCGAACGCCGACCTGACGCGGCACTGGTGCGGCTCGGGTCGACCGGACCGGGTGCCGGTCAGGACGCCCCGGTGCGCGGGCACGGGGCATCGGCCGGTGCCGGACCACGTCCGCGCCGGGCCCATGTCCGCAGCACACAGGGCTGCGGCCGGCCACCGGAACCACCCCTCGGACGCCCGCGGCCGGCCGCCGCAGCGAGGGACGGGTCCACCCTCTGGGCAAAGGGGTTTCGCGGGCACCCGGGCCGGGCCCATAGGATTGGGCCAAAACCATCACACTCACCCCTGAGGATCGCTGCATGCCTGGCATCACGCGCGAGGAGGTCGCCCACCTCGCCCGGCTGGCGCGTCTGGAGCTGAAGGCCGAAGAGCTCGACCACTTCGCCGGACAGCTGGACGACATCATCGGCGCGGTCGCCCGCGTCGCCGAGGTCGCCGACCGAGACGTACCGCCGACCTCCCACCCGCTGCCGCTGACGAACGTCATGCGCGCGGACGAGGTCCGTCCGTCGCTCACCCCCGAGCAGGCGCTCTCCTGCGCCCCGGCACAGGAGCAGCAGCGTTTCAAGGTGCCGCAGATCCTGGGGGAGGACTGACCAGCGATGACGGACAGCTTCATCATCAAGCTCACCGCGGCGGAGATCGCCGCGAGGATCGCCTCCGGCGAACTCACCGCCGTCGAGGTCGCCGAGGCGCACCTCGCCCGGATCGAGGCCGTGGACGAGAAGGTCCACGCGTTCCTGCACATCGACCGTGACGGCGCCCTCGCGCAGGCCCGCGCCGTCGACGAGAAGCGCGAGCGCGGCGAGAAGCTCGGCCCGCTGGCCGGCGTGCCGCTGGCGCTGAAGGACATCTTCACCACCGAGGGCATCCCGACCACGGTCGGCTCCAAGATCCTCGAGGGCTGGATCCCGCCGTACGACGCCACCCTGACGCGCAGGCTCAGGGAGGCTGACGTCGTCATCCTCGGCAAGACCAACATGGACGAGTTCGCCATGGGGTCCTCCACCGAGAACAGCGCGTACGGCCCGACCGGCAACCCCTGGGACCTGACCCGCATCCCCGGCGGCTCCGGAGGCGGCTCGTCCGCCGCCCTCGCCTCGTACGAGGCCCCGCTCGCCATCGGCACGGACACCGGCGGCTCCATCCGTCAGCCCGCCGCCGTCACCGGCACGGTCGGCGTGAAGCCCACCTACGGCGCCGTGTCACGCTACGGCATGGTCGCCTTCTCCTCGTCCCTCGACCAGGGCGGCCCCTGTGCCCGTACGGTCCTGGACGCGGCGCTGCTCCATGAGGTCATCGCCGGGCACGACCCGCTCGACTCGACCTCCATCGACGCCCCGGTCCCGCCGGTCGTCGAGGCCGCTCGCAACGGTTCGGTCGAGGGCATGCGCGTCGGTGTCGTCAAGCAGTTCCGCGGCGAGGGCTACCAGGCCGGCGTCGTGCAGAGGTTCGACGAGTCCGTGCAGCTGCTGAAGGAACTGGGCGCCGAGATCGTCGAGCTCGACTGCCCCTCCTTCGACCTGGCGCTCTCCGCGTACTACCTGATCGCGCCGTCCGAGTGCTCCTCGAACCTCGCCCGGTTCGACGGTCTGCGCTACGGCCTGCGCGTCGGCGACGACGGCACGCGCTCGGCGGAGGACGTCACCTCGCTGACCCGAGAGGAGGGCTTCGGCGACGAGGTCAAGCGCCGGATCATGCTGGGCACCTACGCCCTGTCGTCCGGTTACTACGACGCGTACTACGGCAGCGCCCAGAAGGTGCGCACGCTCATCACACAGGACTTCGAGAAGGCCTTCGAGCAGGTCGACGTGATCGTCTCCCCGACGACCCCGACCACCGCCTTCCCGATCGGCGAGCGTGCCGACGACCCGATGGCGATGTACCTCGCCGACCTGTGCACCATCCCGACGAACCTGGCCGGCAACGCCGCGATGTCGCTGCCCTGCGGCCTCGCCCCGGAGGACAACCTCCCGGTCGGCCTGCAGATCATCGCCCCCGCCATGAAGGACGAACGGCTCTACAAGGTGGGTGCGGCCGTCGAGGCGGCCTTCGTGGCACGCTGGGGCCACCCGCTGCTGGAGGAGGCACCGTCACTGTGAGTAGCTTGCAGAAGGCCAAGGGCTTCACGAAGTCCCGGACCGGAACGTACGTGTCCATGGCCGCCACCGCGTTCGGAGCCATCGGCGTCGCGAAGCAGGCCAAGAAGGCCCGCCTGGAGCACGACACGCTCCGGCTGGTCGACGCCGCCGTGTCCGCCGCCGCCATCGTCACCGGACTCGCGATCCTCTACCGGGAGCTGAAGCGCCTGGGCGACGACGACGTCCTGCTGGGCTGAGAGGGAAGTTTCACCGTGACCGTCACGACTGACCTGGTGTCGTACGAGGACGCACTCGCGTCGTACGACCCCGTCATGGGCCTGGAGGTCCATGTCGAACTCGGCACCAGGACCAAGATGTTCTGCGGCTGCTCGACCGAGCTGGGCGCCGAGCCCAACTCGCAGACCTGCCCCACCTGCCTGGGCCTTCCCGGCTCGCTGCCGGTGGTCAACGCGGTCGGCGTCGAGTCCGCCGTCAAGATCGGCCTCGCGCTGCACTGCGAGATCGCCGAATGGTGCCGCTTCGCCCGGAAGAACTACTTCTATCCGGACATGCCGAAGAACTTCCAGACCTCGCAGTACGACGAGCCGATCGCCTTCAACGGCTATCTGGACGTCCAGCTGGAGGACGGCGAGATCTTCCGCGTGGAGATCGAGCGCGCCCACATGGAGGAGGACACGGGCAAGTCGACCCACGTCGGCGGCGCCACCGGCCGTATCCACGGCGCGTCCCACTCCCTGCTCGACTACAACCGGGCCGGCATCCCGCTCATCGAGATCGTCACCAAGCCCATCGTGGGCGCCGGTGACCGTGCTCCCGAGGTCGCCAAGGCGTACGTCGCCGAACTGCGCGAGCTCATCCGGGCCCTCGCCGTGTCGGAGGCCCGGATGGAGATGGGCCAGATGCGCTGCGACGTGAACCTCTCGCTGATGCCGAAGGGTTCGGAGACGTTCGGCACACGCAGCGAGACCAAGAACGTCAACTCGTTGCGCAGCGTGGAGCGCGCGGTCCGCTTCGAGATCCAGCGCCACGCCGCGGTGCTGGGGGACGGCGGCACGATCGTCCAGGAGACCCGTCACTTCCACGAGGACGACGGTACGACGACGTCCGGCCGGGTCAAGGAGGAGGCGGAGGACTACCGGTACTTCCCGGAGCCCGACCTCGTCCCGGTCGCCCCGTCCCGTGACTGGGTCGAGGAGCTGCGCGCCGGGCTGCCCGAGCTGCCGCGGGTGCGCCGTAACCGCCTCCGCGAGGAGTGGGGCGTCTCCGGGCACGACATGCAGTCGATCCTGAACGCGGGCGCGATCGACCCGATCGTGGCCACGATCGCGTCCGGCGCGGACCCGGTCTCCGCCCGCAAGTGGTGGATGGGCGAGCTGGCCCGTAACGCCAACGAGTCCGGCCGGTCGCTCGAGGAGCTGCCGATCACGCCGGAGCAGGTCGCCCGGGTGACCGCCCTGGTCGCGGACGGCTCGCTCAACGACAAGCTGGCCCGTCAGGTCATCGAGGGAGTGCTGGCCGGCGAGGGCGACCCGGACGCGGTCGTCGAGAAGCGCGGTCTGAAGGTCGTCTCCGACGAGGGTGCGCTCGGCGCGGCCGTCGACGAGGCGATCGCCGGCAACGCCGCCATCGCCGACAAGATCCGGGGCGGCAAGGTCGCCGCGGTCGGCGCCCTGGTCGGCGCGGTCATGAAGGCCACCCGCGGCCAGGCCGACGCGGCCCGCGTCAAGGAGCTGATCCTGGAGAGGCTCGGCGTGACCGAAGGCTGAACACCGGCCTGACGGACAAGGGGGGCGGGGCACCGGGCCGGTGTCCCGCCCCTCACACGTTCCGGGCCGGGGTCGCGCCGGCGGGCGCAACCGAGGGGACCCGTCGGGCTCGGCCGGCCGGTGCCGTCCCGGGCGGACACGGCGAGGGGCCGGGCGGCGTGGACGCCGGTCCGGTCGCGCGCCGAGGCCGCGCAGGCCTCGCCGCCGCCCGCACCGAGGCCGTGTGGGTCGCCGAGGAGGCTCGGCAGCGGCGCAGCCTGCGCGGTGCACGGGAGGCGGGCCGTTCCGGCCCGGCGGTCAAGGGAACGGCGGGCACGGGCAGGGGGGATCCGGGTGGCTCGCACGGGCCTGTCGCTGCCCGGCGTGCCCTCCCGGCTCATCGGCGGGCCTCAGCAGGTCCGTATCCCCAGGCCCGGCAGCCACAGCTCGCCGCGGTCGTCGACGCCGGCCTCCCGGGCCGCCAGCTCCTGCGGGCCTGCCGCGCCGCGCGAGCGGAGTTCCGAGATGGCCAGCCGCGCGGCGGCGGCCGCGGAGCGCTCATCGGCCTCCGGGAAGGCCGAGTGCCACCAGCCCCGGTCGTGGCCGTGCCAGCCGCATTCCCGCATCAACCGGTCCCGCTCGGGGCCCTGCGGCGCGTCCCGGTCGTCGATCGCGACCTCCAGGCCCTCGCCCGGGCTGTACGAGACGACGAGATCGCGGCCGGGGTCCCGGTCCGCCACGACCGTGATGCCGGCCCAGTCGCCCGGCACCTGCACGGGAAGCTGCTCCGCCCAGGCGGCGAGCAGCAGCTCCAGGGCGCTCTCCCACTGCTCCCAGTCGCCCGCGAGCCGGTGGTCCGGGCGCTCGCCGGGCCACTCGCCCGGGCCGCCGCGGTACAACTGCCAGCTGTACGGCAGGAGGTCGAAGTCGTGCGGCTCGCCGGCCGACCGGGCGCCGCCCCAGGTGAAGCAGTGGTGCTCGCCCCGCTCCAACTCCTCGGGCCGGTGCACCGACAGCGTCACGCGGAACCGGTCCCCCGACAGCAGCACCAGTCGCCCCTCGTCTCGCCAGCGGACACTGGGGCCCCACGCCGACCCGCCGTACAGCGTCGGCTCCCCGATCGTGGCCACGATCGGTCCGTAGACCTCCCGGAACGCCTCGCGCCGCTCCAGGCGTGTCGCTTCGGGCCGGTGGTGCACGATCGCAACGGGCGGACCGCCCAGATGCTCACGGGGCGACCCGTGCAGGTGCTCGGCTATCTCGGCTATCTCGGCTATCACGGCTGTTTCGGCGGCCGAGCCCGCCGAGGTGGTCGTTCCGGCGTTGACGGTCTGCGTTTCCCCCCGACTGGTCATGAGCCCATGGTGACAGTCCGCACCGACATCGCCACCGAATTCGCCCCACGGCCGGTCGGCCACTGGCGGGATCTCGACTGGTCTCGCCCGACGCCCTCTTGGACGTTCATCCCTTGGCCGCCCGCGGGCCTTTCCTCCGCCATCCGGCCTCACTGGCTTCCGGGCGGTAACGAGGGACTGAGGAGGACCACTTGGCCACCGACATCTCACGGCGACGGCTGTTCGCACTCGGCGGAGGCGCCCTCGGCACCGCCGCTGCCGGGTCCCTGCTGCCGCCCTCCCCGCAGGCGGCTCTCGCCGCCGAGCCCCCCGCGGGCGGTCTGCGCGCGATCCGGCACGTGGTGGTCCTGATGCAGGAGAACCGGTCCTTCGACCACTACTTCGGCACCCTGCGCGGAGTGCGCGGCTTCGGCGACCGCGACGCCGTCGAACTCCCCTCGGGCGTGTCCGTCTTCGAGCTGCCCGGGCCGCTCGGCACCGTGCTGCCGTTCCCGGTGCGCGGCGCCGCCGAGGCCCAGAAGAAGGACCTGCAGTACATCGGCGATCTCGACCACTCGTGGGACGGCGGGGCCAGGGCGTGGCGCGACGGCTGGACGGACGGCTGGATCTCCGCGAAGACCCCCGCGACCATGGCCCACTACGACCGCCGCGACATCCCCCCTGCACTGCGAGCTCGCCGACATCTCATGGAGCACATCGAGAACGGGCGGCCCGGCGTCTCCGGGTGACGTCGCAGACATCCGTGGCGTCCGCGGACGGCGGACGTTCGGGACGCCGACGAGGGGAGGGAGTTCGGGAGCGGCCGCCCCCGAACTCCTCCCGCACCTGTGAGTATTGCCACGAACCGGGCGAAGCGGCCCTAACGATCACTTTCTCCTGAGAGAGTGTTGCCCCGCAGGTCATGTGTTCTTTACGGGCAGTTCCCAGTGAAGATCCACGAACCACCAGGGAGCTCGTCCGTTGGCCGCCATCGCTCGGTGGTGCATCAGGCACCGACTTGTCGCCGTCCTGCTCTGGCTGTCGGCCCTCTGCGGCGTCTCGGTCGCCGCCGTCTTCGCGGGTACGGCGTACTCGAACGACTACGGCGTACCCGGCACCGAGTCCGGTCGGGCCGCCGAACTCCTCCGGGACGGCTTCCACGGGAGGTTCGACGGCGGGGACACCATCGTCTGGCACAGCACGCAGGGCAGCGTCCGGTCGGCCGCCGTCGAGCAGCGGGTGACGGCGATGCTGAAGAAGGTCGAACGGCTGGACGGCGTCGCCGCGGTCACCGGTCCGTATGCCACGTCCCCGCAGTCGCCGTCCGGGAAGGCCGCGGGTGCGTCCGCCGGGACGCCGGACGGGGCGGGCGAGGGTGACGGGGCAGCCAAGCCAGCCAAGCCAGCCAAGGCAGCCAGGACGGCCAAGCCAGCCAAAGCGGACAAGTCGGGCACGTCGGACACGAAGAAGGGCGCCGAGGAGCGGTCGGACGGGAAGGGTTCGGGCACCGCATCGGGGAGGACCTCGGCCGGCCAGACCGTGGCCGGCAAGACCTCGATCGAGAAGGAAGCCTCCGCCGACACGGCCTCGGCCGGCACCACCTCGGCCGCGTCCGGCACCGCCGGCAAGGCCCGCGACGGTGCCGCGGCCGCGGGCGCGGCGGGCGACGCCGGAAGCGGACCGGACGGCGCCGCCCGGATCAGCGAGGACGGCCGTACCGCCTACGCGACCGTCGTCTTCGAGGCGCAGCCGGGAGACGTCCCCGAGGCCCAGGCCCGAGCGGTCGTCGACACGGCCAAGGCCGCCGCACGCGACGGACTCCGGGTCGAGCTCGGCGGCAGCGCCACCGCGCTCGCCGAGACCCCCACCTCGCATCTCGCGGAGATCGTCGGCGTCGCCGTGGCAGCCGTGGTCCTCTTCCTCGCCTTCGGCTCGCTGGCCGCCAGCCTGCTGCCCATCGCCACCGCGCTGGTCAGCGTCGGCGCCGCCTACGCGGGCATCGTGCTCCTCGGCCATGTCATGGACGTCGCGGACTTCGCGCCCGTGCTCGGGCTGCTCATCGGGCTCGGCGTCGGGATCGACTACGCCCTGTTCATCGTCACCCGCCACCGCAAGGGTCTGCGGCGCGGGCTGACCGTCGCCGACGCCGCCGAGAACGCCGTGGCGACGACGGGGCGCGCGGTCGTCTTCGCCGGCCTCACCGTCTGCATCGCGCTGCTCGGCATGCTGATCCTGCAGCTCTCCTTCCTCAACGGAGTGGCGATCGCGGCCTCTCTGACCGTCCTTCTGACCGTCGCAGCCTCCGTCACCCTGCTGCCGGCGCTGCTGTCCTTCATCGGGATGCGTGCACTGGGCCGCCCGGAGCGCAGACGGATCGCCCGGCGCGGCCCGCGGCCCGAGCTCCCGACCGGCTTCGCCGCCCGCTGGTCCGCCTTCGTCGAGCGCCGCCCGAAGCTGCTGGGGCTGGGCGCCACCGTGGTGATGGCCGTCCTCGCGCTGCCCACGTTCTCGCTCCATCTCGGCACCTCCGACCAGGGCAACGCCCCCGTCTCCAGCACCACCCGGAAGGCGTACGACCTGGTCGCCGAGGGGTTCGGGCCCGGCACCAACGGACCGCTCACGCTCGTCGCCGCCCTCGACGGCGCCGACGACCGGCTGGCGATGCAGCAGCTGCCCGCCGCCCTCCGGGTCACCGAGGGAGTCGCCTCCGTCAGCCCCGTGACGTTCAACAGCCGGGCCGACACCGCCGTGGTCACCGTCATCCCCGAATCCGCTCCCCAGTCGCAGCGGACCAGCGAACTCGTCGACCGGCTGCGCGCCGATGTGCTGCCCGCGGCGGAGAGCGGGACCTCGCTCGAGGTCAGCGTCGGCGGAGTGACCGCGAGCTACGACGACTTCGCCGACGTGATCGTCGGGAAGCTGCCGCTGTTCGTCGGCGTGGTCATCGCGCTGGGCTGTGTGCTACTGCTGCTCGCCTTCCGCTCGGTCGGCATCCCGCTCAAGGCCGCACTGATGAACGTGGCCGCGGTCGCCTCCGCGTTCGGCGTCGTCGTCGCGATCTTCCAGTGGGGCTGGGGTTCCGAACCGCTGGGGCTCGGCAGCGCCGGTCCGATCGAGCCCTTCCTCCCCGTGATCATGGTCTCGGTGCTCTTCGGGCTCTCGATGGACTACCAGGTGTTCCTGGTCAGCCGGATGTACGAGGAGTGGCTGGAGACGCGGGACAACCGGCGTGCCGTAAGGGTCGGCCTCGCCGAGACGGGCAGGGTCATCAACTCGGCCGCGGTCATCATGATCTCCGTCTTCCTCGCGTTCGTCCTCAGCGGGGACCGGGTCATCGCCATGTTCGGCATCGGCCTCGCCGCCGCGGTCGCGCTGGACGCGTTCGTCCTGCGCACCCTGCTGGTGCCGGCGCTCATGCACATGCTGGGCAGCGCCAACTGGTGGCTGCCGCGCTGGCTGGACCGCCTTCTTCCGCGCATCAGCATCGAAACTCCCGAGAGCCTTTCGCCCGCCCATGCGAGGATCGCCGGGACGCGTGTGAGCGAGGACGGCACGCTCTCGCGCTAGTCCCGTACTTCGCAGGTCGCCGAAAAGGTTCGCCGCAGCGGCCTCCGGGCCTCCGATCTCGACCGATCCGGACCGGCACCGGCTCTCGCCACTACGGTTCCGATCGACGAGTGATCGGCTATGACCGCTTGATATTCGCGATCGGGTGACCTGCGAAGTACGAGGCCAGTGTCGAGTCAGGCGGGGTCCGTCTGTCGAGGAGCGGTCCGGTACGAGGAACACGAGGCGGCGCCGTCATACGCGGCACGCCACGAGGCGTAAGGAGCGGGATGTTCGCGATATCCCTGGGGGACGGCGCGGAACTGCGGCCCATCGAACCCTGGCAGGCCGAGGAGTTCCTGGAGCACATCGAACGCGCCCGGGAGTACGCCGGGCCCTGGGTGCCGCTGACGGTGAACGTGAAGGACGTCGGCTCCGCCCGTGCCGTACTCCAGAACTACGCCGACAAGCAGGCCGCTGACACCGGCCGCCTCTGGGCCGTCCGGCTCGACGGCACGCTCGTCGGGGGGGTGCTCTTCCGGATCTTCGACACCTCGAACGAGTCCTGCGAGGTCGGCGTCTGGCTGGAGCCGTCCGCCGCCGGACGGGGACTGATCAGCCGCGCCGTGGAACGGCTCATCGACTGGGCCGTCGAGGAACGGGGGATGCACCGCGTCGAATGGCTCGCATCCTCCGCCAACCACCGCTCCATCGGCGTCGCGAAGCGGCTCGGAATGAGCCGGGACGGAGTGCTGCGCGAGAGCTTCCCGTGGCAGGGCGTCCGCCACGACATGGAGGTCTGGTCCGTCCTCGCGCCCGAGTGGCGGGCGCGCCGCTCCGCCGGGCGTCGCTGAGCGACCGGCCGCCCGGTGCGGGGAGCGCCGCAGGAGCGGCCGGTCCGGACCTGCGGATCTCGCCCGGGAATCGGCGTCGACGGAGACGGCTTCCCCGACGTCCGCAGCGAACTCGCCGCATCACCCTATGAGTTGCTCATGGTCGCCCTCGCCCACGAGGCGGCCCCGGACCGCCGGGAACGGCTCCGGAGGGGTGAGCGTGCCGAGGCGGTGCAGCCGGAGCCCGACGCGCAGTGCCGCGTTGCGCCTGTGTGCCGCTGCCGGGCCTCGGCGAACGCGGCGGCGGTGCCGTGGCCCGCACCGACGGACCGAAGGGAGTGCCCGAGGGCGGCCAGGCCGACGGCGAGGCCGTCGGCCTGCTCGGGGGTGAGCGAGGTGAGGCCCGGGCCGAGACGCGGTACAGGATCGGGGATCTGGTGGGGGCTGCGCCCGCTGCCCCTGGTGCACGGCTGCACCTACGCGTACGTCGCCGTGAACCCGATGACCGCCTCGCACCAGTTGTTCGCCGTGCACGACGAGGAACTCCGCGCCCGACAGCTTCCCCGCGCCCGCCTGCCCCTCCCGCCCGACTCCGCCGCCCGCACCCCCGAGGGGCCCGGCGTCCGCCGGCCGCAAGGGGAGGGCGCGGTTCACTCGACCCTCAGCCGCAGGATCCTGTCGTCCCCGGCCGCAGGGGTTCCTCTGTTGTCCGTCTCGCTGGTGACCAGCCAGAGGTCCCGGCCGCCCGCGGTCCCTTCGACCGGCAGGACCGTGCGCAGCCGGCCGTACTCCTCCTTGAGGAACGCCTGCGGTTCCGCGGCCGGTTCGGTGCCGGCGAGCGGGATCCGCCACAGGCGCTCGCCCCTCAGGCCCGCCATCCAGATGGATCCTGCGGCATAGGCGATGCCGCTCGGCGACGCCTCCTCCGTGCGCCACTGCGCCACCGGGTCCACGAAGCCGGACCTGCCGGCCCTGCCCTCGGCCTCGGGCCAGCCGTAGTTCTTCCCCGGCTCGATGAGGTTCAGCTCGTCCCAGGTGTTCTGCCCGAACTCCGACGCCCACAGCCGCTTCCGGGAGTCCCAGGCGAGGCCCTGCACATTGCGGTGGCCGTACGAATAGACCACGGAGTCGGCCGACGGATTGCCGTGCACGGGCCGGCCGTCGGGGGTCATGCGGAGGATCTTGCCGCCCAGGGACTCCCTGTCCTGGGCCAGACCCGTCCTACCGGTCTCGCCGGTGCCCGCGTACAGCATCCCGTCCGGGCCGAAGGCGATCCGTCCGCCGTTGTGGATGCGCCCCTTCGGGATACCCCGCAGGATCGTGTCGGGTGCGCCGAGCTGCTGCCCCGCCGGCTTGCGCTCGTCGTACAGCATGCGGGCGATGCGGTTGTCCGAAGCGGTGGTGAAGTACGCGTACACCAGGTTGTCCGAGGCGAAGTCGGGGGAGACGGCAAGCCCCATCAGCCCGCCCTCACCCGCCGGCGCCACACCCGGCACCGAGCCGAGCACCGTCTGCCTACCGGACTCGGCGTCGACGCGCGTGATCGTGCCCTCGTCCCGTGAGGACACCAGCAGATCGCCGCCGGGAAGGGCCGCGAGGCCCCAGGGCGACTCCAGGTCCCGGGTCAGTGTGGTCGCCACCTTCACCGACCCCTTCGCCGGCGGTGCCGTCGCGGAGGCGCCGCCGGCCGTCGCCGACGGCGATGCCCGGTGGGAGGGAGCGCCGTCACGGTCGGCCGGCGCGCCTGCCCCACCGTCGGACGAGCACCCGGTGGAGAGCATCAGCGCGGCAGCTGCAAGTACGGCCGTCACCACTGAACGTTGCACGGTCCTGCTTCCCTTCGCCGGTGAACGGGGCGGCGCGCGAACCGCGGGAGCCGCACGCGTACCGTTCTTACACCGCGGTCCGGCCCGGGGTTCCCGATCTTCACGAACCTACTGGTCCCAGGATCCCAGGGCGGGCGGCAGCGCCGCGATCTCGGCGGCGTCCCGCGGTGTCAGCTCCAGCCGGGCCGCCGCCGCGTTCTCCACGGCCCACCGCTCCCGCTTCGCACCCGGAACCGGTACGACATGCCGACCCTGCCCCAGTACCCAGGCCAGCGCCACCTGGGCGGGCGTCGTGCCGGGGCCGTGCCGCTGGGCGACCCGCCGCAGCCCCGCCACCAGCGGCTGGTTCGCGGCCATCATGTCCGCCGTGAACCGCGGATGGCGGGCCCGGAGGTCATCCGGCTCGAAACCCTCCCCGGGCGTCAGCGTGCCGGTGAGGAAGCCGCTGCCCAGTGGCATCGCTGCCATGAAGCCCACACCGCGCGCCTCGCACCAGGGCAGCAGCGACCCGAGCGCCTCGGGCGACCACACCGACAGTTCCGCCTGCACCGCACTCACCGGGAAGACCTGCTGCACCCGCTCCAGCTGCCGGATCGTTCCGTCATGGCGCCCCGCGCCGAGTCTGCGTGACGCGCGCGCCCCCACGGCACACAGGCCGAGCGCCCGGACCTTCCCGGCCGACACCAGTTCCGCCATGGCACCCCAGGTCTCCTCCACGGGAACTTCCGGGTCCGCCCGGTGGAGCTGGTAGAGGTCGATGGAGTCCGTGCCGAGCCGGCGCAGCGACGCGTCACAGGCCCGCCGCACGTAGCCGGGCCGGCCGTTGGCGACGATGTGCTGGTCACCGACGAGCAGCCCGACCTTCGTCGAGACGAATACGTCCGCCCGCCGCTCCTTGAGCACCCGGCCGAGCAGGAGTTCGTTGGTGAAGGGGCCGTACATGTCGGCCGTGTCGAGCAGCGTCACCCCGGCGTCAAGCGCCGCGTGCACGGTTCGCAGCGAACGGTCACCGCGCTGCTGCGAGCCGGTGTACCCCCAGCTCATCGGCATGCACCCGAGGCCGATCGCGCCCACACCGAGCGCCCCCGCACCGATTGTCCTGCGGTCCACCTGCCCGTACCCCTCCTCGTGCCGCCCCCCAAACTAACGTCTGCCTCCCGCCGCGCCGCGCCCAGCCTCCCGGCGGTTAGCCTCCTGACCATGACTGCTGACGTGTGGCTCCCGATTCCGGCCGACGAGATCGAAGGGCTCCCCGCTCCCTCGGAGTCGGGGCTGAACTACCGCTTCTGGGACGGCGGACGGGATTTCCCCGCGGACCCCGCGGAGTGCGCCTTCTACGTCGTCCCGTACATGAAGGGCACGGACGTCGCGGTGCGGCCGCTCGCCGCGATGACGCACGTACGGGTCGTGCAGACCCTCTCGGCGGGCATCGACCACGTCGAGCCGGGCCTCGGCACGCTGCCGCCGGGCGTGCGGCTGTGCAACGCCCGGGGAGTCCACGAGGCGAGCACGGCGGAGCTCACCCTCGCCCTGGTCCTCGCCTCCCTGCGCGGCATCCCCCGCTTCGTGGAGGGCCAGCGGCGGGAGGAATGGCATGCGGGCTTCTACCCGGCGCTCGCCGACAAGTCCGTGCTGATCGTCGGCTACGGTTCGATCGGCGCGGCCATCGAGGACCGGCTTGTACCGTTCGAATGCGCGCGGGTGGCGCGCGTCGCGCGCTCCGCCCGTACCACCGAGCGCGGCGAAGTGCACGCACTCACCGATCTGCCGGCGCTGCTTCCGGAGGCCGACGTGGTGATCCTCTCCACCCCGCTCACGCCGGCCACGCGTCATCTCGCCGACACCGGATTCCTCACCCGGATGAAGGACGGCGCCCTCCTGGTGAACGTGGCGCGCGGACCGGTCGTCGACACCGAAGCGCTGCTCAAGGAAGTCGCAACCGGCCGGATCACCGCGGCGCTCGATGTCACCGACCCCGAGCCGCTGCCCGCCGGACACCCCCTCTGGCACGCTCCCGGCGTCCTCGTCAGCCCCCATGTCGGCGGTTCCACAACGGCGTTCCTGCCCCGGGCCAAGCGGCTGCTGGCCGCACAGCTGACCCGCTACGCGGCGGGCGAGCCCCTGCGAAACGTGGTCCTCACGACGGGGTAGACGCCACACTGGTACGCGCCGGACACCCTGCGGAGTCGTTCGAATGCGCGCCGTGTCGACAAACAGCCTTGCCGTCACTGAGCGTAGACGGGCTATGTCCCTGAGTGACGACTCTGGTGTATCGTCCCGACTTGGGGGCTGCGTCGGGTTCGGGAACGGCGCTGCGGAGCGACCAGACTTCGAGGGGGGTCGACGGGCGATGCACGGCCAGTGGACGAACCATCCGACGCGGCGGGAGCGGCGCCGACCACCCTCGCGCACTCCGATGCGGGGACCGGGCCCGTCCCGGCCCGGCCGGCAGGACCTGCCCCGCAGGCGCTTCCGTGGCGGCCCGCACGGCCGGCCCCGCAGGCGGAGCCGGATGAAAACGCTGTCAGGGGCAGTACGGTGATCGCCCCCGCGGCGCTCCTCGACCGCCGCCAGGTCCGGGAAGACGGCGGCACGGGGCTGCTGTCCCAGGTCCTGCTGGTCCTCGCGAGCGGTGGCTACGCCATCGGTGCGGCGTTCGGCTGGGGCTCCGAGCGACTGGCCCTGGTCATGGGTGACTTCGGGCTGAGCTTCGCCGCCGGACTCGCCGCGGTCTCCTGTTTCCTCTACGCGCGTGCACGGGGCAGCCGCTTCCGGCCCGCCTGGATGCTGTTCTCCGTCTCCTCCGCAATGGCCGCCTGCGGAAACGCGGTCTGGGGCTGGTACGAGGTGGTCCTCGACCGTCCGGTCCCGAGTCCGTCCCCGGCCGATCTGTTCTTCCTCTGCTTTGCCCCGCCCGCCATCGTCGGACTGCTCGTCCTCGCGAAACGGCCCGTCACCCGGGCCGGCTGGGTGTGCCTGGGGCTGGACGCCTGGCTCATCGGCGGCTCCCTGCTCACGCTCTCCTGGAGCCTCGCCCTGGCGCACACCGCGCACTTCGAGGGGGAGAGTGTGTCCGAAGCGGCGCTTTCGCTGGCCTATCCGCTGCTCGACATCGTCCTCGTCAGCATGGTCCTGGCCCTGCACTTCCGGCGGTCGCACGCCAACAGGTCCGGTATCAACACGGCGATCGCCGCACTCGCCCTGACCGTGCTGTGCGACGCGCTGTTCACCTCGCCGCTGCTGCGGGAGAGCTACCGCTCGGGCCAACTGCTGGACGCGGGCTGGTTCGCCGCCTCGCTGCTGCTCGCGTACGCGCCCTGGGGGGTGCGCCGGCCGGAGCCGCCCGTCGCGCCGGTCCGCGGTCCCCGCCCGACCGGCCGGCCCATCACGGGCTCGCTCGCCGCGCTCACCCCCTACCTGGCCGCCGCCGTCTGCACGCTCGGAATCCTCTACAACGTCATCGAGGGCCGCCGCGTGGACCGGGTGGTGGTGTTCACCGGGTGCGCGGTCGTCCTCGCCCTGGTCGTGAGGCAGGGCATCATGCTGCTCGACAACATCGCCCTCACCCATGAACTCGCCCAGAAGGAGAACCACTTCCGCTCCCTGGTGCAGGGCTCCAGCGATGTGATCATGATCGCCGCCCCGACGGGCATACTCCGCTACGTGAGCCCCGCCGCCGCCGGCGTCTACGGCCGCGACGCTGACGAGCTCATCGGCTCCGAACTGTCGTCGCTCATCCATCCCGAGGACCTCGGGCGCGTCGTCCACGAGGTGCGCAGATTCCTGGCGGCCTCGCCCGCCGAGGAGCCCACGACCCGGATCGAGTGCCGTTTCAGGTCCGGCACCGGCCAGTGGCTGAACGTCGAGTCCACGGTCAAGCGACACCAGGGCGGGCTGATCTTCAACAGCAGGGACGTCACCGAACGGGTGCGTCTGCAGGCCCAGTTGCAGCACAACGCCGAGCACGACCCGCTGACCGACCTGCCCAACCGCGCCCTGTTCACCGAGCGGGTGCGGCAGGCGCTCAGCGGCCGGCGGGCCGGGGACGCGGGCACGGCCGTGCTCTTCATCGACCTCGACGGCTTCAAGGGGGTGAACGACCGCCACGGCCACCAGGCGGGCGACGAACTGCTGATCCAGGCCGCCCGCCGCCTCCACGAATCCGTGCGGGCGGGGGACACCGCCGCCCGGCTCGGGGGTGACGAGTTCGCCGCGCTCATCCTCGGCGACGGCTCGCGCGACCACGCCGCCCGGGAGCACCGGGTGCGGGAGATCGCCGACCGGCTGAGGCTCATGCTCTCCCAGCCGTACCGGGTGGAGGGCCATGAGCTCAGGGTCGCCGCGTCCATCGGCGTCGCCTTCGCCGAGCCCGGCATCAGCGCCGGCGACCTGCTGCGCAACGCCGACCTGGCCATGTACCGGGCCAAGGCGGGCGGCAAGGACCGGGTCGAGCTGTACGCGCCCCAGATGCAGGCGGACGCCGCCCTGCTCACGGACCGGTCCGCGCGGGCGCGGAGCGCGCTCCAGGACGGCGAGTTCACCCTGCTCCACCAGCCCGTGGTCGGCCTCGTCGACGGCCGGATCGCGGCCGTGGCGGCGCAGGCCCGCTGGCGGTCGTCCCAGGGCATCCTGTTCACGCCCGACGAGCTGCGCCGGGTCGCCGAGGATGGCGACCCGACCGCCGGATTCGGCCACCGGCTGCTGGAGGAAGCCGTCGGGCAGGCGGCGGAGCGCGTCCGGCTCGGTCACCGCATCCCCGTGTCGGTACGGATCCCCGCGCGCCGGCTGCTGGACCGGTCCACCCCGCTCGGCTCCATCGAGAGCCTGCTCACCCGCCACGGGCTGCCCTCGGGCTCCCTGGTGATCGAGTTGGCCGACAGCGACCCGCGGATCTCCTTCGACGAACTGGAGCACCGTCTGGTGGCACTGCGCAGACTCGGTGTGCGGATCGCCCTTGACGGCTTCGGCAGCGGCTACGCGGCGATCATCGCCCTGCGCCGTCTCCCCATCGACGTGCTCAAGCTCGACCGCGGCCTGGTCGAGGGCGTGGTGGAGTCGGCCAGACTGCACAAGATCACCGCGGGTCTGCTGCGGATCGCCCGGGACCTCGGTATGAAGTCCGTGGCGGACGGTGTGGATGTTCCCGAACAGGTACTGGCACTACGTGCCATGGGATGCACCCACGGCCAGGGAATGGCCTTCTCCGGGCCGCTCGACGAGCACCGGCTGCGCCGTGTGCTTGAGCGCGGCGAGTTCCCGGTGCCCGCCGGGTCCGCTCTGCCGGTGCTCTCCGGCCGGGCGTTGCCGACCCGGCGCTCCCCGGCCCCGTCCGAGATCGTGGGCCGTCCCCCGATGCGCTCAAATAATGAGACGCCTGTCCCACCCACTTGACAGTGATGGTGCGCCGGGGAGAGGGTCAGTGCCATGCGCACCCGAATTCTCGTACTTGGAAAGCGCGTCGGCTGAAGCACGGCCCTGCACGGGCTCTGCACACCGCACCGACGCGCTCCCCTCGCTTGCCTCCCGGCACGAGGGGTTTTTTGTTGCACTGGTAGTACCAAACCCCCGCAAAACCCTCAGCTTCGAGAAGAGAATGCCGATGACCGAGCAGGCATCCGGGGCCCACCATCCGCAGCCGCGGGCCCGCACCGGCGGACAGCCCTCCGCCACCGTTGAGCACGTCACGGGCGCGCAGTCCCTCATTCGTTCTCTCGAGGAAGTCGGGGCCGAGACGGTGTTCGGCATTCCCGGCGGGGCCATCCTCCCGGCGTACGACCCGCTGATGGACTCGTCCAGGGTGCGCCACATCCTGGTCCGGCACGAGCAGGGCGCCGGACACGCGGCCACGGGGTACGCCCAGGCCACCGGGAAGGTCGGCGTGTGCATGGCCACCTCGGGCCCGGGGGCCACCAACCTGGTCACGCCGATCGCCGACGCGCACATGGACTCCGTGCCGCTCGTCGCGATCACCGGTCAGGTGGCCAGCAAGGCCATCGGTACGGACGCCTTCCAGGAGGCGGACATCGTCGGCATCACGATGCCGATCACCAAGCACAACTTCCTGGTCACCAAGCCCGAGGACATCCCGCGGACGATCGCCGAGGCCTTCCACATCGCCTCCACCGGCCGCCCCGGCCCCGTCCTGGTCGACATCGCCAAGGACGCCCTCCAGGCGCGGACCACCTTCACCTGGCCGCCCCAGACGGATCTGCCCGGCTACCGGCCGGTCACCAAGCCGCACGCCAAGCAGATCCGCGAGGCCGCCAAGCTGATCATCCAGGCGAAGCGCCCCGTCCTCTATGTCGGCGGCGGGGTCCTCAAGGCCCGCGCCACCGCCGAGCTGAAGGTCCTCGCGGAGCTCACCAAGGCCCCCGTCACCACCACCCTGATGGCGCTGGGCGCGTTCCCCGACAGCCACCCGCTGCACGTGGGGATGCCGGGCATGCACGGTTCGGTCACCGCCGTCACCGCGCTGCAGAAGGCCGACCTGATCGTCGCCCTCGGTGCCCGCTTCGACGACCGCGTCACCGGAAAGCTGGACAGCTTCGCCCCGTTCGCCAAGGTCGTCCATGCCGACATCGACCCCGCCGAGATCGGCAAGAACCGGGCTGCGGACGTCCCGATCGTGGGTGACGCCCGCGAGGTCATCGCCGATCTGGTCCAGGCCGTCCAGGCCGAGTACGGCGAGGGCAACACCGGCGACTACACCGCCTGGTGGCAGGACCTGAACCGCTGGCGCGAGACCTACCCGCTGGGCTACGACCTGCCCGAGGACGGCAGCCTCTCGCCGCAGCAGGTCATCCAGCGGATCGGCCGGCTCGCGCCGGAGAACACGGTCTTCGCCGCCGGGGTCGGCCAGCACCAGATGTGGGCCGCGCACTTCATCGACTACGAGAAGCCGGCCACCTGGCTGAACTCCGGCGGTGCCGGGACCATGGGCTACGCCGTTCCGGCCGCCATGGGCGCCAAGGCGGGCATGCCGGACCGCGCCGTGTGGGCGATCGACGGCGACGGCTGCTTCCAGATGACCAACCAGGAGCTGGTCACCTGTGCCCTGAACGGGATCCCGATCAAGGTCGCGATCATCAACAACGGCGCCCTGGGCATGGTCCGCCAGTGGCAGACCCTGTTCTACAACGAGCGCTACTCCAGCACCGTCCTGCACTCCGACGAGACCGGGCACCGCACGATCGGCTCGCAGGTCGGCGCCAGCCAGACCCCCCGCAAGGGCACCCGCATCCCGGACTTCGTGAAACTCTCCGAAGCCATGGGCTGCGTCGCCCTGCGCTGCGAGGACCCGGCCGAGCTGGACAAGGTCATCGCCGAGGCCAACGCCATCAACGACCGCCCCG
This sequence comes from Streptomyces marianii, assembly GCF_005795905.1. Taxonomy (NCBI): domain Bacteria; kingdom Bacillati; phylum Actinomycetota; class Actinomycetes; order Kitasatosporales; family Streptomycetaceae; genus Streptomyces; species Streptomyces marianii. Next base: position 2,428,227 of record NZ_VAWE01000001.1, on the reverse strand, counting down.
TCGTGATCGACTTCATCGTCCACGAGGACGCCATGGTGTGGCCGATGGTCGCCGCCGGCACCTCCAACGACGAGGTCATGGCCGCGCGGGGCGTCCGCCCCGACTTCGGCGACAACGAAGACGACTGAGCGAAGAGAGAGACACGACGACCATGTCCAAGCACACGCTCTCCGTCCTGGTGGAGAACACCCCCGGCATCCTCGCCAGGATCGCGGCGCTCTTCTCCCGTCGCGGCTTCAACATCGACTCGCTCGCCGTCGGGGTCACCGAGCACCCCGACATCTCCCGGATCACCATCGTGGTCAATGTCGAGGACCTGCCGCTGGAACAGGTGACCAAGCAGCTGAACAAGCTGGTCAACGTGCTGAAGATCGTCGAGCTGGAGCCCAGCGCCGCGGTCCAGCGCGAACTCGTCCTGGTGAAGGTCCGTGCGGACAACGAGACCCGCTCCCAGATCGTGGAGATCGTCCAGCTGTTCCGAGCCAAGACCGTGGACGTCTCGCCCGAGGCCGTCACGATCGAGGCCACCGGTTCGAGTGACAAGCTCGAGGCCATGCTGAAGATGCTGGAGCAGTTCGGCATCAAGGAACTCGTCCAGTCCGGCACGATCGCCATAGGGCGCGGCGCCCGGTCCATCACGGACCGCAGCCTGCGAGCCCTCGATCGCAGCGCCTGACACACGGACCCGGCCGCCGTCCGGGCGGCCGCCCGGATGGCGAGACCCCCAGACCCCCTCATCGCTCCCCGCCGTACGGTGGGACGCAACACCGGAACACCCAAGGAGAAACCCAGTGGCCGAGCTGTTCTACGACGACGACGCCGACCTGTCCATCATCCAGGGCCGCAAGGTCGCGGTCATCGGCTACGGCAGCCAGGGCCACGCCCACGCGCTGTCGCTCCGTGACTCCGGTGTGGACGTCCGCGTCGGTCTGCACGAGGGGTCCAAGTCCAAGGCCAAGGCCGAGGAGCAGGGCCTGCGCGTGGTGACGCCGTCGGAGGCCGCCGCCGAGGCCGACGTCATCATGATCCTGGTCCCGGACCCGATCCAGGCCCAGGTGTACGAGGAGTCCGTCAAGGACAACCTGAAGGACGGCGACGCGCTCTTCTTCGGCCACGGCCTCAACATCCGGTACGGCTTCATCAAGCCGCCGGCCGGCGTGGACGTCGCGCTCGTCGCCCCCAAGGGCCCCGGCCACCTGGTGCGCCGCCAGTACGAGGAGGGCCGCGGCGTTCCCTGCATCGCCGGTGTCGAGCAGGACGCGACCGGCAACGCCTTCGCGCTGGCGCTCTCCTACGCCAAGGGCATCGGCGGCACCCGCGCCGGCGTCATCAAGACCACCTTCACCGAGGAGACCGAGACCGACCTGTTCGGTGAGCAGGCCGTGCTCTGCGGCGGCACCGCCGCGCTGGTCAAGGCGGGCTTCGAGACCCTGGTCGAGGCCGGCTACCAGCCGGAGATCGCCTACTTCGAGTGCCTCCACGAGCTGAAGCTGATCGTGGACCTCATGTACGAGGGCGGCCTGGAGAAGATGCGCTGGTCCGTCTCCGAGACCGCCGAGTGGGGCGACTACGTGACGGGTCCCCGCATCATCACGGACCAGACCAAGGCCGAGATGAAGAAGGTCCTCGGCGAGATCCAGGACGGCACCTTCGCCAAGAACTGGATGGACGAGTACCACGGCGGTCTGAAGAAGTACAACGAGTACAAGAAGCAGGACGAGAACCACCTGCTGGAGACCACCGGCAAGGAGCTGCGCAAGCTCATGAGCTGGGTGGACAACGAGGAGGCGTGAGCCTCGGTGCGGCGGGCCCTCCGGGGCCCGCCGCACGTCGTCCACGGTTCCGCGGCGGTTCGCTGAGCTCCTCGCGCCGCATCCCGGGACCACCGTTGGACAGCAAGTCCAACCCGGACGGGTGATCCTTCCGCGAAGGCGGAAAAGACGCCCTCCCGCACCACTAGAGTGGTCAGTACATACGCGTCAGGTCAGGCCCACAGCGTCGTGCGTCTTCCACGCGGCTAGCCCCTCCACCGCCAGCGGCCGTCGGGACGGCCGTCCGCATTGGACCAGTGAGGACTCACGTGAGCACTGCGCCCCGTAAACCCGTTGTACTCATCGCCGAAGAGCTGTCGCCCGCCACCGTGGACGCGCTCGGTCCGGACTTCGAGATCCGGCACTGCAACGGCGCGGACCGCGCCGAGCTGATCCCCGCCATCGCCGATGTCGACGCCGTGCTGGTGCGGTCCGCCACCAAGGTCGACGCCGAGGCCATCGCCGCCGCCAGGAAGCTCAGGGTGGTGGCCCGGGCCGGAGTCGGTCTGGACAACGTGGACGTCTCCGCGGCCACCAAGGCCGGTGTCATGGTCGTCAACGCACCGACGTCCAACATCGTGACCGCCGCCGAGCTCGCCTGCGGTCTGATCGTCGCCACCGCGCGCAACATCCCGCAGGCCAACACCGCGCTGAAGAACGGCGAGTGGAAGCGCTCGAAGTACACGGGCGTGGAGCTCAGCGAGAAGATCCTCGGCGTCGTCGGCCTCGGCCGCATCGGCGTGCTGGTCGCCCAGCGTATGTCCGCCTTCGGCATGAAGATCGTCGCGTACGACCCCTACGTACAGCCCGCACGCGCCGCGCAGATGGGCGTCAAGCTGCTCTCGCTGGACGAGCTGCTCGAGGTCTCGGACTTCATCACCGTCCACCTTCCCAAGACCCCCGAGACGCTCGGCCTCATCGGCGACGAGGCGCTGCACCGGGTGAAGCCGACCGTCCGTGTCGTCAACGCCGCGCGCGGCGGGATCGTCGACGAGGAGGCGCTGGCCAGCGCGCTCAAGGAGGGCCGGGTCGCGGGCGCGGGCCTGGACGTGTACGCGAAGGAGCCGTGCACGGACTCCCCGCTGTTCCAGTTCGACCAGGTCGTCTGCACCCCGCACCTCGGCGCGTCCACGGACGAGGCCCAGGAGAAGGCCGGTATCGCCGTCGCCAAGTCCGTGCGTCTCGCCCTCGCCGGCGAGCTGGTGCCGGACGCGGTCAACGTCCAGGGCGGCGTCATCGCCGAGGACGTTCGCCCCGGTCTGCCGCTCGCCGAGAAGCTCGGCCGGATCTTCACCGCGCTGGCGGGCGAGGTCGCGGTCCGGCTCGACGTCGAGGTGTACGGCGAGATCACCCAGCACGATGTGAAGGTGCTCGAACTCTCCGCGCTGAAGGGTGTGTTCGAGGACGTCATCGACGAGACCGTGTCGTATGTGAACGCCCCGCTGTTCGCGCAGGAGCGCGGCGTCGAGGTCCGGCTCACCACCAGCTCGGAGTCCCCGGACCACCGCAACGTGGTGACGGTGCGCGGGACGCTGTCGGGCGGTGAGGAGGTCGCCGTCTCCGGCACCCTGGCCGGCCCCAAGCACCTGCAGAAGATCGTGGCCGTCGGTGACTACGACATCGACCTGGCGCTGGCGGACCACATGGTCGTCGCGCGCTACGAGGACCGTCCGGGCGTCGTCGGCACCGTCGGCCGCATCCTCGGCGAGGCCGGGCTCAACATCGCCGGAATGCAGGTCTCGCGTCAGGAGGAGGGCGGCGAGGCGCTGGTCGTGCTCACCGTCGACGACACCGTGCCGCAGAACGTGCTCAACGAGATCGCCGAGGAGATCGGCGCCACCTCGGCCCGTTCGGTGAACCTCACGGCCTGAGGCCGGCCCCGCAGGCGGTCCGCACCCGTCTCCGCGACGCTCGTCCCGCACGGGCGTCCGCGGGGGCGGGTGCGCCGCGTTCCCGTCCTGGCGGATCCGAGGGCCGGTGTCCCCACTCCCGAGAGCGGGGACACCCTCGGGAGTGGGTCAGCAGCTCATCGCCCAGGTGTGGGAGTCACCGTCGTCGTTGGCCGCGCCGTTGTAGCCGACCTCCTGCCCCGGTGCCAGGCAGATCGTCATGTGCCCGCCCAGGTGGGCGCTCGAGTACACCTTGACGTGGTCCTTGATGCCGGGCCCGGAGATGCCGTGGTTCGCCCACGACGAGTCCTCGTCGGCGATCCAGCTCTCCCACCAGTGGTCGTCCCCCGACCAGTTGGCGCGCTGGCCGGCGAATTCTGCGTTCTCCCAGACGCAGAACTCACCGCTCGGGCAGTCTGCGGCGCCGGCCGGTGCGGCGGCCGCGGCGAGCCCGCCGGTCAGCAGGAGGACGGCGGTCGCCGCGGAGGCGAGGGTGCGCTTCACGGTCATGGCGATGAAGAACCTTTCTCTGGGGTGTTCCCGTGGTGGTGCGCGGCGGAGATCTCCGCCGCGCGGTGCAGTGCGCTGGTGCGCAGCCGCTCATGGAGGGTCAGCTGGTCGCGCCGGAGGGAACGGACCTCGGCGAGCTCGGCCGGCTCGAGCCGGGCCTCCGCCGACGCCAGCCCGCTCCCGCGACGGCACCTCTGCTGGGCGGCCTTGTCCCGAGCGCCGGTTGGCGACTCACCGGCCGAGTCCAGGCAGCGGATGTACCGGGCCCGGGCCGCACGGTGGGCCGGATCGGCACGCATCCGCGCAGCGGCCTCGGCGCCCAGGTTGTTGACGGTCACCTCCGCACGGAACCAGCGGCGCTGGTCGCCGTAGAGGGTGTGCCGGGCAGCGGCCAGACAGCCGTCCGTGTGGGCGCGGACGGTGTGGCCGGTGGGCAGGGTGAGGGACAGTTCCGTGGGACCCGCGCCGAAGAGCGCGGCCTGGAGCCGCCTGCTCTCCTCCGGGGACGAGGGCTTGCCCGCCGTGGTGAGGCCCCGTTCGGCGAGACACCGGTCCACCAGGACCTTCTGCGCGTACCGGATCAGGGCGGCCCGTTCCCGTCCGTTGGCCGGCGGGTCCGGGGCGGACCGGGCGGACCCGGCCGCGCATCCGGCGAGGACGAGGGCCGCGACGGCGGCGCACGCGGTTCGCAGGGCACGCACGGCTCAGCCGGCCTGGCAGCCCTGGTCGGTGTCGGCGACGCCGTCGATCCGGGATCCCCAGGACCAGTTGTCGCTGTGGTCGTAGGCGCGGATCAGCCGGGCGTAGCAGGTGCCGCGGGCCCAGTCGATCGCGTACACGTCGCGGTTGACGTCGGAGCGGAAGGAGGCGGCGTTGTCATGCAGGAATCCGGGGACGTCCCGGTAGCCCGGTGGGCTGTAGCACCATCCGGTGCCGTGCTGTCCGGCCCCGGTCCAGAAGCAGACCTGGCCGGGGGCGGCGGGCGCCACCGGGGCCGCGCTCGCCGGGGCGGAGAGCAGTGCGGGGGAGAGGGCGGTGGCGAGTGCGGCGGCGGACAGGGCGGACCTGCGGAGCATGGCGGTTCCCGGAGTGCGGTGGCGGACCCCGTCCCTGGCGACGGGAGGACGCGATCAAGCTGCCCTGCCCCGATCACCGTCATGCGCCGTTCACCCGAAGGGGGAAGCGGCCTTCCGGAAGGAGCGTTTCTGCAGGTCAACACCTCTGGCGGGGACGCAGTGACCTCACCCCGCCGCTCCGCCCAGCCGGCGGATGATGCGGGTCAGATCCCCCGGGGCGGCCGCGAGGCGGACCGGCCTGCCCGCGTCGTCGAGTTCGGCGATGTGCCAGCTTCTGGGGACGGTGTCGCCGTCGCCGCCCCGGGCCGGGGACACGGCGGGCGCTGCCCCGCCCTGCGTACCGCCATGTCGGAACCGCACGGAGGACGAGCGACGCGGCGGGCGCTGCTCCGCCCTGCGTACCGCCATGTCGGAACCGCTCGGAGGACGAGCGACGCGGCGGGCGCTGCTCCGCCCTGCGTACCGCCATGTCGGAACCGCTCGGAGGACGAGCGACGCGGGCTGAACGAAGATCGAAAGAGCCTGGCGGGTCGCCACCGGACGCAGCCCTTGTCTACGGGATCGCGGATCTACCGGTCCACTGCTCACGAGCCGCCTTCATCGCTGACGGAGTCGCGGATCCTGCAAACGGGTCACAGCCGGGCGGCCTTCAGGGCCATGTGCAGCAGCAGCCGGTCCTCGCCGTCGTCGAGATCGAGCCCGGTGAGCTGCTCCACCCGGGAAAGGCGGTAGTAGAGGGTCTGGCGGTGGATGCCGAGGGCGGAGGCCGCACGGCCCGCCTGACCGGCGCAGTCCAGGAACAGCTCGGCGGTACGGGCGAGTTCGGCATGCGCCGGGGTGAGCAGCGCAGCGGCCGAGGGGTCGTGGGACAGGCCCGGGGGCAGCGCGGTCAGCAGCCGGTACGGGCCGATCGAAGACCAGTCGGCGACCGGACCGAGCCCGGGCTCGGCGAGGACGGCGCGTGCGGCCGAGGCGGCCTCCCGCCAGGAGGCGGCGAGGCCGTCCATGCCCCGGCGTGGGAGGGCGATGCCCGCGGCGACCGATGCGGCGTCCTCCGAGAGCCGGCCGGCCGCGGTGAGAGCGGGTGCGAGCACGTCGGCGGCGCGCAGGCGCACCAGGACGGCGAGGGCGTGCCCGTCCGCACCGCCGCCGGCCGGGTCCGTGACAAGGGGCCCCTCGTCCGGCTTCGGTCCGCCGCGTCCCCCCTTCCTCGTCCTTTCCGGCGAGGCGGTGGCACCGTGGCCCGGCTCGCCGGGGCCGGCGGGAGCACCGACTCCGGCCTGGGGCGCGGTGGAGCCGGCGGGCCAGGGCACCGTGCACAGGGCCGACGCCCCGGCGACGGCACGGGCCGACGGGGCGTCCCCGGAGGGCCACGGGGCCATGCACACCACGGTGTGGAGCCCTTCTGCGGCAGGCCCGAGCGCCGTGCGGAGGGCGGCGAGGGCCATGTCGTACTGCCAGCCGCGCTCGGCGGTGAGCACGGCGCGGAACTCCCGGGACAGATCCGTGCCCGCCCGCTCCTCGTCGGCGAGCAGGGCACCGATCCGGTCGGTCACCTGCATGGCCGAGGTCAGCTGCCCGGCCGTCGGCCCGGGCCGGGCGTCGAGCAGCCACACGTAGCCGAGGACGATCCCGCGATGGCGGACGGGGAGGCAGATCCGGTCCCGGAAGACTCCGGCCTCAGGGGCCGCCGGGATCCGCACCGGCCCGGTCGCCCGGGTGATGCCGAAGCCCTCGAACCAGGAGCGCACCGCGGGGGTGGACTTCCTGGTGAGGATCGAGCGGGTGCGCACGGGGTCCATGGCGCTGTCGTCGTCGCTGTCGTGCGCGCCGAAGGCGATCAGTTCGAAATCCCGGTTCTCCAGGGTCGCCGGGGCACCCAGCAGCCCCGATATCTCGTCCACCAGTTCCTGGTAATCGCCCTTCACTCGGACATTCTCCCATCGGGCGGACCCCTCTTCAGACAAATGTCTGAAGAGGTGCGGCTGGATGCGTGACAGGTGTCGATGGCCCGCCGCCGGAGCGATATTTAGGTTTCACGGTGGTTATCCGTGCCGTACACCGCGCAGTCGGTTCCGGCCCCCTGCTACCCGTGTTCCGTGGAGGTGCCCGTGCTGGGTCCCGTGATCCTCGCCGCGTCACGCAGCGACAGGATGCGTCGTCTCGTCTCGGCCGCGCCGATGACGAAGCAGGTCGTCGACCGCTTCATCCCCGGAGAGACGGTCGACCAGGTCATTCCGATCGTCGCCGACCTCACCGCCAAGGGTCTCGAGGTCACCCTGGACGTGGTGGGCGAGGACATCACCACCCGTGAGCAGGCGACCGCCGCGCGCGACGCCTATCTGCGGCTGGTCGAGCACCTCGAGCCCCTGGGCCTGGGCGCCAGGGCCGAGATGTCGGTCAAGCTGTCGATGTTCGGCCAGTCCCTGGAGGGCGGCCACGAGCTGGCGCTCGAGAACGTCCGCCCGGTCGTCGAGGCCGCCGCCGCGATCGGCACCACGGTCACCCTGGACGCCGAGGACCACACCACCCTGGACTCGATGTTCGCCATCCACGAGGAGCTGCGGAGGGACTTCCCGCAGACCGGTTGCGTGATCCAGGCCTATCTCTTCCGCACGGAGGAGGACGCCCGCCGCCTCGCCGCCGACGGCAGCCGCGTGCGTATCGTCAAGGGCGCGTACAAGGAACCGGCCTCCGTCGCGTACCAGGACAAGGCCGAGGTCGACAAGGCGTACGTCCGTATCCTGAAGATCCTCATGGAGGGCACGGGCTACCCGATGATCGGGTCCCACGACCCGCGACTCATCTCCGTCAGCCAGGAGCTCGCGCGCCGCGCCGGGCGCAAACTGGACGAGTACGAGTTCCAGATGCTGTACGGGATCCGGAGCGACGAGCACCTGCGGCTGGCGGCCGGGGGCCACCGGATGCGGGTGTACACCGCCTACGGGACCGACTGGTACGGCTACTTCATGCGCCGTCTCGCCGAGAAGCCGGCCAACCTGCTGTTCTTCGTCCGCTCGATGATCACCAAGAACTGATGCGGAGAGGGGGCCTCGACTGTCACCACCCAGACGCACGCCGGATGGTGACAGCCGCCGCCCTTCGGCCGACCGGGCCGGACCCGTTTCCGCGCAGAGGAGTTACGGAACTCGTGACTCCGCCCCGAGGGTCTTCTCACTCACCCGCCGCAGCGAGCGCGTGATGGTCAAGCCCTGACCGCGACTCGACGCATGCCACCGCTTCAGCTCCTCCCGGCTGGAGTCAGCCATTCACTCGGAAGAGGTAGCCATGGACGCTGTGACCCAGGTCCCCACCCCCGTCAACGAGCCGGTGCACGGCTACGCTCCCGGTTCGGCCGAGCGCGCCCGGCTGGAGGCCAAGCTCAAGGAGCTGGCCGAGAACCCCATCGACCTCCCGATGACCATCGGCGGCGAGAAGCGCATGGGCGGCGGTGAGGAGTTCAAGGTCGTCCAGCCGCACAACCACCAGGCCGTCATCGGCACCTTCCGGGGCGCCACCCGGCAGGACGCGCAGGACGCGATCGACGCGGCCCTCGCCGCCGCCCCTGCCTGGCGCGCGATGTCGTTCGACGACCGCGCCGCGATCATCCTGCGCGCCGCCGAGCTGCTGGCCGGTCCCTGGCGCGAGACCCTGGCCGCCTCCACGATGCTGGGCCAGTCGAAGACCGCGCAGCAGGCCGAGATCGACACCCCCTGCGAGCTCGTCGACTTCTGGCGGTTCAACGTCGCCTACGCCCGCCAGATCCTGGCCGAGCAGCCGCCGGCCAACTCCCCGGGTGTGTGGAACCGGCTGGACCACCGGCCGCTGGAGGGCTTCGTCTACGCGATCACGCCGTTCAACTTCACGGCCATCGCCGGCAACCTTCCCACCGCCCCGGCCCTGATGGGCAACGTGGTGGTCTGGAAGCCGTCTCCGACCCAGACCCACGCCGCCGTGCTGCTCATGGAGCTGCTGGAGGAGGCCGGGCTGCCCAAGGGCGTCATCAACCTGGTCACGGGCGACGGCATCGCCGTCTCCGAGGTCGCGCTGAACCACGCCGACCTGGCCGGTATCCACTTCACCGGCTCGACCCGGACCTTCCAGCACCTGTGGAAGACGGTCGGCAACAACATCGAGAAGTACCGCTCCTACCCGCGCATCGTCGGCGAGACCGGCGGCAAGGACTTCGTGGTCGCGCACCCGAGCGCCGACCGCGCGATCCTGAAGACCGCGCTGACCCGCGGCGCCTTCGAGTTCCAGGGCCAGAAGTGCTCCGCGACCTCGCGTGCGTACATCCCGGCCTCCATCTGGAACTCGGGCTTCAAGGAGGAGTTCGCGACCGAGGTCGACGGCATCAGGATGGGTGACGTCACCGACCTGACGAACTTCGTCGGCGCCGTCATCGACGAGCGCGCCTTCGCCAAGAACAAGGCCGCGATCGACCGTGCCAAGGAAGACCCGACCTGCACGATCGTCGCCGGAGGCACGTACGACGACTCCGAGGGCTGGTTCGTCCGTCCCACGGTCGTCGAGTGCACGGACTCTTCGAGCGAGGTCTTCACCACCGAGTACTTCGGCCCGTTCCTCGCGGTGCACGTCTACGAGGACGACAGGTACGAGGAGATGCTGGAGCAGATGGAGTCGGTGTCGGCGTACGCGCTGACCGGCTCGGTCATCTCCGGTGACCGTGCGGCGACGGCTTACACGATGGACAAGCTCCGCTACGCCGCGGGCAACTTCTACATCAACGACAAGTCGACCGGCGCCGTCGTCGGCCAGCAGCCCTTCGGCGGCGGCCGTGCCTCCGGCACCAACGACAAGGCGGGCGCCCCGCAGAACCTGATGCGCTGGACGCTGACCCGCGCGATCAAGGAGACGCTGGTCCCGCCGACCGAGTACGGCTACCCGCACATGGGCTGACGCCCCGCGTGCCGGGCCGCACGGCCGGGCTCCGTGAACACCGCCCCCCGCCGGTCCCCCACAGACCGGCCGGGGGCGGCTCACGTTCGGCGACCGGCCGGGAGCGGGCTTACGCTGCTGGGGAGAGGTCCCGCGCGAGGAGGCACGCCATGCCTGGTTCCACCACCCTCGGCCCCGGTCACGGGGTCGACGCCATCGAGCATTCCGATGCGCAGCGACTCGCTTCCGTGATGAAGGAGCTGTACCGGCTCCTGGAGGCGGCGGGACCTGACCGGATCACGGATCCGCAGGTCGCCGCGCTGTGCGGCGGTGAGGCGCACCACCGCGAGGAGTTCACCGGCTGGGTGGGGCGGGTCGCCCGCCAGCTGGAGAAGGCCACTTCCCGGTAGGACGCGGCGTCGGAGCGCGCGCCGCGCGGAGCAGGGCCCCGGCCGGGGGCCGGTCCGGGTCCGGCCGGCGGCCGGTTCTCACGCACGGCGGCGGACCGGGCCGTTCGCGCGGGGGCCGGATGGGCCGGGGCGTCCCTGTGCCGGCTGGGCGATCCGTCGCGTGCGGCGGCTGGGACCGCGGCGGCGGTGGGCCCGACCCGCCCTCGGAAGTGGCGGATTACCGACTCCGGGACGGTCCTCGGAAGGAGTGGGGACGCCCGGGACTGACAGAGTTGCCCGTATGACGGACCACACGACCGGGCCGCTGCGCACGGCCCACACCTACCAGCTGTCCGAAGCCGTCCTCGGCGAGATCCGCGCCCTGCTCGACGCCGCCTTCGACGGCGACTTCGACGACGACGACTGGTCCCACGGCCTCGGCGGTGTCCACGCCTTCATCCGCGACCGGAACGGCCTCGCCGCCCATGGCAGTGTGATCATGCGCCGGGTGGTGCACGGCGGACGCTCGTACCGCGTCGGCTATGTCGAGGCGGTCGCCGTCCGGGCCGACCGCCGGCGCCATGGGCTGGGCGGGCGGGTGATGGGCGCCCTGGAGAGGGTGATCGACGGAGCGTACGAACTCGGCGCGCTCTCGGCTTCCGACGACGGTGCGGAACTGTACCGCTCCCGCGGCTGGCGCCTGTGGCGCGGCAGGATCGGGACCCTGGGCCCCGACGGCGTCGTCCCTCTCCCGGAGGAGGAGGGCTCCACCTTTCTCCGGCAGCCGTCCGGACGGCCCCTCCCGGAGCCCGATGCGGCCTCCTTGCTCTTCGACTGGCGGGACGGCGACGTGCTCTGACCCGTCAGTCGCCGGGGGCGCGGGCCCAGTTGACCCCCCGTCGTCCGTTCGCCGGAGCTGCCGGGCCGCTTCCGGATGCGCTGTCCCCACCAGCGGTTCTTCAAGATCGCGTCTCAGATAGTAGGAAGTCCGACTAATTGTGGAGACAGTGAGGCCCCGCTCGCTTAGCTTTGTAGAAGCCGAACGTCTCGCTCGATCCAGCGAATGGCGGCCCGAGCCGGAGCCCCGAGGCAGGCAACCCCTGCGGCCCGCTCCCCGCCCCTTCCGGCGCCTTCGATCGTTCCCGATCTCAAGGAGTCGACCATGTCCGAGCAGACCCTTCTCCGCCGCCGAGTCCGTCACGCGCCCCGGGTGAGCGAGTCCGACCGCAGAAGCGCCGCCGCGAACGCCGCCGCCGCCCTGCAGCGCGCCCTCGACCGCAGGGACAACGGCGGCGAGACCGGCCACTGACCGCCAGACCGGCCGGTGGCGCCCGGGGGTCACCGGCCCCACCGGACCGGTGAAGGGCAGACCGCGCGACTCGTCCGCATGATGGACATCGAGTGTCATGCGATGGGACGGAGAGTACGGTGCGGATATGTCTCGCAGCCTCAATCTCGCAGTGATCCCCGGCGACGGCATCGGCCAGGAGGTCGTGGCCCAGGGCCTCAAGGTCCTCTCGGCCGTGCTTCCTCAGGATGTGAAGCTGGAGACCCAGGAGTACGACCTCGGCGCCAAGCGCTGGCACCGCACCGGCGAGACCCTCCCGGACGCGGAGCTGGACTCCCTCAGGCAGCACGACGCGATCCTCCTCGGAGCGATCGGCGACCCGTCCGTGCCGTCCGGCGTCCTGGAGCGGGGGCTGCTGCTCAAGCTGCGGTTCGCCTTCGACCACTACGTCAACCTGCGCCCCTCCAAGCTCTTCCCGAACACCGCGACCCCGCTGGCCGGCCGCCCCGAGATCGACTTCGTGGTCGTCCGCGAAGGCACCGAGGGCCCCTACACCGGCAACGGCGGATCCCTGCGCACCGGCACGCCGGCCGAGGTCGCCACCGAGGTCAGCGTCAACACGGCGTACGGCGTCGAGCGGGTCGTCAGGGACGCGTTCGCACGGGCCGACGTCCGCCCCCGCAGGAAGCTGACGCTGGTCCACAAGAACAACGTCCTCGTCCACGCGGGCCACATGTGGAAGAAGATCTTCGACGAGGTCGCCCGGGAGTACCCCGCGGTCACCACCGACTATCTGCACGTCGACGCCGCGACGATCTTCTTCGTCACCCAGCCCGAGCGCTTCGACGTCATCGTCACCGACAACCTTTTCGGTGACATCCTCACGGACCTCGCCGCCGCCGTGACCGGCGGTATCGGCCTGGCCGCCTCCGGGAACATCAACCCGGCGGGTGAATTCCCGTCGATGTTCGAGCCCGTCCACGGCTCCGCGCCCGACATCGCCGGCACCGGAAAGGCCGACCCCACGGCCACGATCCTGTCCGTCGCCCTCCTCCTGCGCCACCTCGGTCACGAGGCCGAGGCCGTCCGTATCGAGGACGCCGTCGCCGCCGACCTGGCGGACCGGGACGGCACCCCCCGCACCACCGACGAGATCGGCGACGCGCTCGCCGTACGGGTGGCGGGCTGACCCCACGACTCTCGAAACCTCGGAGCCGCCGGGTAGCACTCGCACCCGGCGGCTTCTCCTGTGCGGCCTCCGGGTGTCACCATCAAGCCATGGGCCGCAGCCCACGCTGTTCCGTTCCGGCCCCCACGCACTGCGATAATCGAACGTGGGGCCGCACCATGCGGGGAAGCTCGGACGTCCTAGTACAGCCGTACGCAGGGCGAGCAGACGTACAGACGTGAGCGCGGTCCGTCACAACCAAACGGTGAAGGACACGCAGACATGACGACGCCCTCGATCGACCTCAAGCCCTCCTCGACCCCACTGTCCGACGCGGAGCGCGAGGCGATCCTGGCCAATCCGGGATTCGGCCGCCACTTCACCGATCACATGGTGACGATCAAGTGGACGGAGGGCCGCGGCTGGCACGACGCCCAGCTCACCCCGTACGCCCCGCTGTCGGTCGACCCGGCCAACATGACCCTGCACTACGCGCAGGAGATCTTCGAGGGGCTGAAGGCCTACCGCAGGCCCGACGGCTCGGTCGCCACCTTCCGGCCCGACGCGAACGCCCGGCGCTTCCAGCTCTCCGCCCGCCGCCTGGCCATGCCGGAGCTGCCGGTCGAGACGTTCATCGAGGCCTGCGACGCCCTGGTCCAGCAGGACAAGGCATGGGTCCCGGAGCACGGCGGGGAGGCTTCCCTCTACCTCCGTCCGTTCATGTTCGCCAACGAGGTCGGCCTGGGCGTCCGTCCGGCCAACGAGTACCTGTTCATCGTCATCGCCTCGCCGGCCGGCCCGTACTTCCCCGGCGGCGTCAAGCCCGTCTCCGTCTGGCTGTCGGAGAACTACGTCCGCGCCGTCCCGGGCGGCATCGGCTTCGCCAAGACCGGCGGCAACTACGCCGCCTCCCTCCTCGCGCAGGCCGAGGCGGCCGCCAAGGGCTGCGACCAGGTCGTCTGGCTCGACGCGCTGGAGCACCGGACCGTCGAGGAGATGGGCGGCATGAACCTGTACTTCGTGTACGGGGACAGGATCGTCACGCCCGAGCTCACCGGATCGCTGCTCGCCGGCATCACGCGCGACTCCCTGCTCACGCTCGCCCGCGACCTCGGCTACGAGTCGGAGGAGGGCAGGGTCACCACCGACCAGTGGAAGCGCGACACCGAGAACGGCACCCTCACCGAGGTCTTCGCGTGCGGCACCGCCGCCGTCATCACGCCCGTCGGTACGGTCAAGTCCACCGACGGTGAGTGGACCCAGTCGAACGGTGAGCCGGGCAAGGTCACGATGGAGCTGCGCAAGGCACTCCTGGACATCCAGACCGGCAAGGCCGCGGACGAGCACGGCTGGATGCACGAGCTCGGCTGATCCGGCGGCCCCATCGGGCCCGGCGGTGCGGGAAGTGCCCCGCGCCGCCCAATCCGACCGCGGGACCCGCGCGGCCCCGTCCGGCCGCGCGGTTCCCGTTTCACCGTGGGGTGGTCCCCCGGGGCGCCACCCCACCGGCTCCGGCCCTGTGCGGTGGCCCGACCGCCCTACGGGGCTCCGGATCCGTACGCCCTGAGAGGCGGACCGGGACCGGCCGGGGTCGCCGCCCGGTACCTGCGGCGCCGCCGTCTCGGGCGAGCCGCTCTCGCGGCGGCTTCAGGGGGCCCCGGCCTCCGCCTGCTCGGTTCGGGGGCATCCCGGTGCCGTTCTGGTTTTCGCCTGCTCGGTTCGGGGGCATCCTGGTGCCGTTCTGGTCTCCGCCTGCTCGTTTCCGGGCGTACCCCGGCGCTGTTCCGGTCTTCGCCTGCTCGTTTCCGGGCGTACCCCGGCGCCGTTCCGGTCTCCGCCTGCTCGGTTCGGGCGTACCCCGGCGCCGTTCCGGTCTCCGCCCGCTCGCCCCGGGCGCACCACCGGCGCCGTTTCGGTCCCGGCACGGCCGCAACGCCCCGCACACGCGCCCACCCACCAGACCCGGCGGTGCGAAGCCGCAGCCCGCACCCGCGGTCGGGCCGAGCGGCAGGCCCTCGTGGAACGGGGTCGAGAGGGCGAGGGGCCCGACGGCCGTGCCGAGTGCCCGGGCCGCCGTCGCCCGGGGCTCCCAGCCGGCGCGGAACCGGTACACGCCGCCCCGCACACCGGGGAAGCGCGCCGCTGGACGAGCACGGCTGGGCCGCCGTGCGCCGCGAGACGTGTGCGAGCGGTGCCGTCACGGCCACATCGGTGACGGTGCCCGCGGCGACCGAGGCGACTGCCCGGAGTCCCAGGCCGAAGGACACCGGCCGTCAGCCGAAGACGATCACGCCGAGGCGCAGGCTGGAGCCCGGCAGGACCGCCACCAGATCGCGGGGCCGCTCGTCCGCTTCGCCGCGGGGCGTCGACTCCGCGCTGTTCGGCCCCATCGGCTCTCCCGCTCTGTCGGGAATGAATTGACTGCCGCTCAATATGAACCGGGTGTTCATCCTCGTCAATGCTTCCTGTGTGTGGAACTTGGGGTTAGAGTGGCGCTCGAACATCTGGAATCGGATGGAAAGATTCCGGAGCGGTGCATCCAGCGGGAGAGCCCGACGGGGCTCCAGGGAGGCGTGGTGACGTGCGACTGACCCCGACCGAGCGGGACCGGCTGCTGCTGTTCGGTGCGGCCGAACTGGCCCGGGCCCGGCGTGCCCGAGGGCTCAAGCTCAATGTTCCCGAGGCGACCGCGCTGATCGCCGACACCGTCTGCGAGGCGGCCCGGGACGGCCGCCGGCTCGCCGAGGCGGTCGAGGCGGCCCGTTCCGTGCTCGGCCCCGAGGACGTGCTACCCGGCGTCACCGACGTCGTCACCGAGGTCCACGTCGAGGCCGTCTTCGACGACGGATCGAGGCTGGCCGTCGTCTCCGACCCGATCGGCGGCGGCAGCCTCGGCGCCTCCGCGCCCGGCGCCGTGCTGCCCGGCCCCGCGGACCCCGAGCCGGAGCCCGCGGTGCGGCTCACGGTGCGCAACACCGCGGCCGTGCCGGTCAGCGTCACCTCCCACTTCCACTTCTTCGAGGCCAATCCGCGACTCGACTTCGACCGGGCGGCGGCCTACGGCATGCGGCTCTGTGTCCCCGCGGGCTCGTCCGTCCGCTTCGGCCCCGGCGACGAGGTCCGGGTCGGGCTCGTGCCGATCGGCGGCGACCGCGTCGCGATCGGCTTCGCGGGCCTGGTCGACGGCCCGCTGGATGCTCCGGGAGCGAAGGCGGAGGCCCTGCACCGGGCCGCCGCCTGTGGCTATCTCGGGGCCCACCAGCACCCCGCACCACGGGAGTCCCGGCAGCAGGCGCCCTGCCGGCCGGAGGAGGACCGGTGACCGGTATCGACCCGCACGAGTACGCGAGCGTGCACGGCCCGCGCGCCGGCGACCGGGTGGTCCTCGGCGACTCCGGCCTGGTCGTCCGCGTCGAGTCCGACTCTCAGCAGGCGGGGAACGAGTTCCTCGCGGGCTTCGGCAAGACCGCCCGTGACGGACTGCACCTCAAGGCGGCCGCCGTCCGTGACACCTGCGACATCGTCATCAGCAACGTGCTCGTCATCGACGCCGTCCTGGGCATCCGCAAGGTGTCCATCGGCATCCGCGAGGGCCGCATCGCCCGCATCGGCCGGGCGGGGAACCCGGACACCCTCGACGGCGTGGACGTCGTCGTCGGCACCGGAACGACGATCGTGTCCGGCGAAGGGCTCATCGCCACCGCCGGTGCCGTGGACACCCATGTCCATCTGCTCTCCCCGCGGGTGATGGAGGCGTCGCTCGCCTCCGGTGTCACGACGATCGTCGGGCAGGAGTTCGGCCCGGTCTGGGGCGTCGGCGTCAACTCCCCCTGGGCGCTCGGGCACGCCTTCGGCGCCTTCGACGCCTGGCCCGTCAACATCGGCTTCCTGGCGCGCGGCTCTTCCTCCGGGGAGGCCCCGCTCGTCGAGGCCCTCGCCGAGGGCGGCGCGTCCGGCTTCAAGGTCCACGAGGACATGGGCGCCCACACCCGCGCGCTCGACACGGCCCTGCGGGTGGCCGAGGAGTACGACGTCCAGGTCGCGCTGCACAGCGACGGCCTCAACGAATGCCTCTCCGTCGAGGACACGCTGAAGGTGCTGGAGGGCCGGACCGTCCACGCCTTCCACATCGAGGGCTGCGGCGGGGGACACGTTCCGAACGTGCTCAGGATGGCGGGCGTGCCGAACGTCATCGGCTCCTCCACCAACCCCACCCTGCCCTTCGGCCGGGACGCGGTCGCCGAGCACTACGGGATGATCGTCTCCGTACACGACCTCAAGACCGACCTGCCCGGCGACGCGGCCATGGCCCGGGACCGGATCCGCGCCGGGACGATGGGGGCCGAGGACGTGCTGCACGACCTCGGCGCGATCGGCATCACCTCCTCCGACGCCCAGGGCATGGGACGTGCGGGCGAGACCGTGCGGCGCACCTTCGCCCTGGCCGGGAAGATGAAGGCGGAGCTGGGCCCCACGGAGGGCGACGGTGCGCACGACGACAACGCGCGCGTCCTGCGCTACCTGGCCAAACTGACCGTCAACCCCGCGATCGCCCACGGCCTTGCGCACGAGGTCGGCTCGATCGAGCCGGGCAAGCTCGCCGACATCGTGCTGTGGAAGCCGCAGTTCTTCGGCGCGAAGCCGCAGCTGGTGCTCAAGGCGGGCTTCCCGGCGTACGGGGTGACCGGCGACCCGAACGCCGCGACCGACACCTGTGAACCGCTCGTCCTCGGCCCGCAGTTCGGGGCTCACGGCGCGACCCCCGCCGAGATCTCCGTGGCCTTCGTGTCCCAGGCCGCGGCCGCCCTCGGCGGCGACACGATGCCCACCCGCAGGCGGCGTGTCGGGGTACGCGGCACCCGCGGTATCGGCCCCCGCGACCTGCTCCTCAACTCCCGCGTCGGCGAGGTGGCCGTGGACGCGCGCAGCGGGCTCGTCACGCTCGACGGGGATCCCCTGCGCTCCGATCCGGTCGAGTCCATGTCCCTGAACCGCCTGTACTTCCTCTGAGCCGCCGCTCGATCCGCCCGAGCCGCCCGAGTCCCCGAGTTCGCTCCGAACCCTCTCCACAAGGACCTGTGATGACGTTCCGTATGCCGCCCGAGTGGGCCCCGCACGAGCGCACCTGGATGGCCTGGCCCGGCCCCAACCCGACCTTCGGCGACGACGGGGAGCTCGCCCGGGCGCGTGCCGCCTGGGCCTCCGTCGCCCGCGCCGTGCGCCGCTACGAGCCGGTCACCGTGGTGGTGGGGCCGGGGCAGACGGAGGGTGCGCGCGAACTGCTCGGCGCGGACGTCGAGATCGTGGAGCGCGAGCTGGACGACGCGTGGATGCGGGACATCGGGCCGACGTTCGTCACCGACGGCGAGGGCGGGCTGGCCGCCGTGGACTGGGTGTTCAACGGCTGGGGCGCCCAGGACTGGGCCCGGTGGGAGCACGACTCCAAGATCGCCCGCCATGTGGCCGACCTGGCGGGCGCCCCCGTCCTCTCCTCGCCCCTCGTCAACGAGGGCGGCGCGATCCACGTCGACGGCGAGGGCACGGTCCTGCTGACCGACACCGTCCAGCTCGGCGCCGGGCGGAACCCCGACTGGACACGAGAGCGGGTCGAGGCGGAGATCCACGCCAGGCTCGGCACGAGCAAGGCGATCTGGCTGCCGCACGGCCTGGCCGGCGACTACGGCAGGTACGGCACGCAGGGCCACGTCGACATCGTGGCGGCGTTCGCCCGGCCGGGTGTGGTGCTCGTCCACAGCCAGAAGGACCCGGCCCACCCGGACCACGAGCGTTCGAGGACCTACGCGGAGATCCTGCGCGGCAGCACGGACGCCCGCGGCCGCACTCTGGAGGTCGTGGAGATCCCGGCGCCGACCGTGCTGAGGGACGAGGACGGTGAGTGGGTGGACTACTCCTACATCAACCACTACCTCTGCAACGGGGGAGTGGTCCTCTGCTCCTTCGACGACCCCAACGACGAGCTCGCGGCAGGCGTCTTCCGCCGCCTCTTCCCCGAGCGGACGGTGACCCTCGTCGACGCCCGCACGATCTTCGCGGGCGGCGGGGGGATCCACTGCGTCACCCAGCAGCAGCCGCGGGTCTGACCCCGTGCCCGGCCTCGGGGGCGGTGGCCCGCGGATCCGCCCGGGGGGCCGCCACGGGACGGCCGGGGGATCGGGTAGAACGTACGGGTGAACGTTCCACCGGGCCCCCGACGTCGCAACACCGCACCACCCCGCGAGGAGGTGCTCGCCGCGGCGATGGCGACGATCGCCGAGCACGGGCTCGACGGGCTCACCATGGCCGGGCTCGGCCGCGAGGTCGGGATGAGCAGCGGCCACCTGCTCTACTACTTCCGCACCAAGGACGAGCTCCTGCTGCGGACCCTGGAGTGGAGCGAGGGCAGGCTCGGTGCCGAGCGGAGCGCGCTGCTGTCCCGGCCGGCCGCCGCCCGCGAACGGCTCGCCGCGTATGTGGACCTGTACGTCCCGGACGGCCACCGCGACCCGCACTGGACGCTGTGGCTGGAGGTCTGGAACCGCTCGCGGAACGCCGACGAGGACGCCAGGGCCCGGCAGGCCGCCATCGAGGGCGCCTGGCACCGCGATCTCGTCGCCCTGCTCGCCGAAGGCGTCTCGCGGGGCGAGTTCCGCGCCGTCGACCCCGACCGCTACGCCGCCCGGCTGCGCGCGCTGCTGGACGGCTTCAGCGTGCATGTGGCCGTCGGGATACCGGGTACCGGCCGGGCCCAGGTCCTGGCCCACGTCGAGGAGTTCATCGCCGACTCGCTGCTCCCGTGACCGCCGCCCACGCCGCCCGCGGTCGGGCCGGCTCCGGACGGCGCCGGGGTGCGCACGGGGTGGCGCGGAGGCTCGTCACCGCCCCGCCGCGGCCTCCGGCTGCTGTTCGAGGCGCTGGTGCATCTTCTGCAGGGAGTCGGTGGCGTACTTCTGGATCTGCGCGTCCAGGTCGGCCTTGCCGACCACGTAGGCGCTGAGGATGTTCCGGCCGTCCCGGCCGGTGGCGATGACGTAGAGGTCGTTCACCTTGGCCCCGTCCGCCGCGACGACCTGGCGGCCCTCCTCGGAGACCAGCTCGTCGAAGCCGGACAGCTGCGGCGGGCTCGCCTCGCGTACACCGTTCCAGCGTTCCTTGCCGCGGAACTGGTCCGGGCAGCGGTGGATGTTGTCGCGGGCGTCGGAGAGGTACTGCTTCGCCGTGGCCTCGTCGGCGAACACCTTGACCTCGGACGTCCCCGCGATGCCGGACGACGCCTGCGTCACGTTGCGCTGCAACGAGGCCAGCGTGCCGATGCGGCTGGGGCGGCTGGCGAACTCGCAGTTCTCCCGAACCAGGGATTCCGGTGCGGGATCCACCTCGTACGGTTTGTGCTGGGTGAAGCCGGATCCCCAGTCGGGGGGTGCGAGCGCCACCCGCGTCGCGACGGCGTGCGCCGCGGCCTCGGCGGCCTTCGTGTCGGTGGGCACGGGCGAGACCGCGCTCCCGCCGCCGTCCCCGTCGCCGCCGAGCGTCACCACCAGCACGACGACGAGTGCCAGCACCGCCGCCGCAGCGCCCCCGGCGATCAGTCCCCGCTTGCGCCGCGAGCCTCCGCGGGGCGTCCCGCCGCCCGAAGGAGGCGGGGGGCCGGGGGCCGGACCGGAAGGCCGGGGGACGGGCCCTGAGGGCGGCCCCGTGGGGGGTTGTGAGCTCATGGGGATTCCCCTACCACTCGGCCGGGCGGCCCCCCGCCCGCCGATCGGGTGCCGGGGCCCGGCCCGGTACCGCCTGCGGCAGGTACATCGCCCGCATACTGAGACCGTTGTCCATGCTGGCACGCATATGTGGCAGACTGCCACTGTGCTCGCATTCGCCATGATTATCGGCAGCAGCGCGCCGGTCCGCAGTGACCGCTGACCCGTGGACAGCAACCCCCCGCGGCAGCGGCACCGTGCCCCAGACCCGCGCGCAGACCTCTCGCACCCGCGAGGGGTTTTTTCGTTTTGCGGCCCCACCCCGGCCGGAGACCGAGGCGCGCGAAGACGGGGGCAAGTGGAGCCAGAGCTTCCGGAGCCACTCATCCGACAGGAGTCACAACAGCCATGACCACAGAGGCCACGGACACCGATAGGTACCCGGTCCTCGACGACGGTTTCCATGTCTTCGACACCACGCTGCGCGACGGAGCGCAGCGCGAGGGCATCAACCTCACCGTCGCGGACAAGCTGACCATCGCCCGGCACCTCGACGAGTTCGGCGTGGGCTTCATCGAGGGCGGATGGCCCGGTGCCAACCCCCGGGACACGGAGTTCTTCGCCCGGGCCCGCCAGGAGATCGACTTCAAGCACGCCCGGCTGGTCGCCTTCGGCGCCACCCGTCGCGCGGGTGCGACCGCTGCCGAGGACCCGCAGGTCAGGGCGCTCCTGGACTCCGGGGCCCCGGTGATCACACTGGTGGCCAAGTCCCACGACCGCCATGTGGAACTCGCGCTGCGCACGACCCTCGGCGAGAACCTGGACATGGTCCGCGACACCGTCTCCCACCTGCGCGCGCAGGGCAGACGCGTCTTCGTCGACTGCGAGCACTTCTTCGACGGCTACCGGGCCAACCCCGACTACGCGAAGGCGGTGGTCCGCACCGCCCACGAGGCGGGCGCCGACGTCGTCATCCTCTGCGACACCAACGGCGGCATGCTGCCCGCCCAGGTCCAGGCGGTCGTCGCCACCGTCCTCGCCGACACCGGCGCGCGTCTCGGGATCCATGCCCAGGACGACACCGGCTGCGCCGTGGCGAACACGCTCGCCGCCGTCGACGCCGGCGCCACGCACGTCCAGTGCACCGCCAACGGCTACGGCGAGCGCGTCGGCAACGCCAACCTCTTCCCGGTCGTCGCCGCGCTGGAGCTGAAGTACGGCAAGCAGGTGCTGCCGCCGGGCGCCCTCCGGGAGATGACCCGGATCTCGCACGCCATCGCCGAGGTCGTCAATCTCACGCCGTCCACCCACCAGCCCTATGTGGGTGTCTCCGCCTTCGCCCACAAGGCCGGACTGCACGCCTCCGCGATCAAGGTCGACCCCGACCTCTACCAGCACATCGACCCCGAGCAGGTCGGCAACACCATGCGGATGCTCGTCTCCGACATGGCCGGCCGTGCCTCCGTCGAGCTCAAGGGCAGGGAACTCGGTATCGACCTCGGCGGCGACCGCGAGCTCGTCGGCCGCGTCGTCGAGCGGGTCAAGGAGCGCGAGTTGCGCGGCTACACGTACGAGGCCGCCGACGCCTCCTTCGAACTGCTGCTGCGCGCGGAGGCGGAAGGCCGTGCGCTCACCTACTTCCGCACCGAGTCCTGGCGCGTGATCGTCGAGGACCGGCCCGACGGGAGCCACGCCAACGAGGCGACGGTGAAGCTGTGGGCCAAGGGCGAGCGCATCGTCGCCACCGCCGAGGGGAACGGCCCCGTCAACGCGCTGGACCGGGCGATGCGGGTGGGTCTGGAGCGGATCTACCCCCAGCTGGCCAAGCTGGAGCTGGTCGACTACCGCGTCCGCATCCTCGAGGGGCGGCACGGCACGGGCTCGACCACCCGGGTGCTGGTCACCACCGGCGACGGCACCGGCGAATGGTCCACGGTCGGTGTCGGCGACAACATCATCGCCGCGTCCTGGCAGGCCCTCGAGGACGCGTACACATACGGACTGCTGCGTGCGGGCGTCGAGCCCGCGGAGTAGCCGGGCCCGTCACGAGGTCACGCCCCTGGTGGCCCCACCGGGGGCTATGTCCTATTCCGCCCATTTCGGGTAGCTTCAATGCTATGAGGACCAGGCCGCTTTCCCTGCTGTCTGCCCTCGCCGGGCTGACACTCCTACTGCTGCTGGCCCTGGTTCCCGGCGCGGCCGCCGGAACCACGGGCATCTCCGACGCGGCCGCCGCACTGAAGCAGGACCCGGTCTACGTCGATCCGGCCGCCCGTACCCAGCTCTCCCCGGCCGAGGAGAAGGCCCTCGAGCAGAGGATCCTGAACGCGGACAAGCCCGTGTTCGTCGCCGTGCTGCCCGAGAGCCCGCAGTTCCCCGCGGACAGCGTGCTGCGGGATCTGCGCACGGCCACCGGAGTCACCGGGCTGTACGGCATCCGCCTCGGCGACCGCTTCGACGCGGGCGCCGACGGCGGCGTCCTCCCGCGGAACGCCGTGCGGAACCTCGTCGCAGGTGTGAACACACCGGGCGCCGACGCCGCCACGCAACTCGGCAACTTCGTCGACCAGGCTCTCCCGGCCGTGCGAGGCAGCGCACCGGCCTCCTGGAGCGAGGGCTCCGGGCCCGACGGCGCCGGCACCGGTTCACTGATCACCATCGGCGCCGTCCTCGCCGCGGGCACGGCCGGTGCCTACGCCGTGGTCCGCCGCAGCCGCCGCCGCAAGGCCGAAGAGGAGCGGGCCGCGCTCGAGAAGCTGCGAGTGGTCGTCGACGAGGACATCACCGCTTACGGCGAGGAACTGGACCGGCTCGACTTCCGCCCGTCCGAGCCCGGCGCGGACGACTCGATGCGCGCGGACTACGAGCGCGCCCTGGACTCCTACGAGGAGGCCAAGTCCGCCATGGCGGCCGCCGAGCACCCGCACGACGTCCGGGTCGTCACCGAGGAGCTGGAGGAGGGCCGCTACGCGCTCGCGGTGCTCGCCGCGCGCAGGGAGGGAGCCCCGCTCCCGGAGCGCCGCGCCCCGTGCTTCTTCGACCCCCGCCACGGCCCTTCCGTGACCGACATGACCTGGACCCCGGCGGCCGGCGCCCCCCGTGAGGTGCCCGTGTGCGCCGCCGACGCGGCGCGTCTCCAGGACGGCGACGACCCCATGGCCCGCACCGTGGAGACCGAGTCCGGCCGCCGCCCGTACTGGGAGGCGGGACCGGCCTACGGGCCCTGGGCGGGCGGCTACTTCGGTGGCGGACTGCTACCGGGCCTGCTCGCCGGCACCCTGCTGGGCAGCGCCCTGTCCACCCCGGCGTACGCCTCCGAGTACGGCGGCGGCGACTTCGGCGGTGGTGACTTCTCCGGCGCCGACTTCAACTCCTCCGACTTCGGCGGCGGCTTCGGCGGGGACTGGGGTGGCGGAGGCGGATTCGACGGAGGCGGTGGCTTCTGATGCGCACCAAGAAATGGAACGTCGAAATCGTCATCACCGAGAGCGACCGCACCACCCAGGCGGAGGCGCGCCTGCGGGGGCAGGACGCCGAGCTGTACGTCGGTGAGGGAACGGCCCACCGCAGCCGGTCGGACCAGGACATCCCCCACATCGGCGATGAACTGGCGGTGGCGCGGGCCCTGAACGGGGTGAGCCACTCGCTGCTCCACGAGGTGGCCACGGAGATCGAGTCCCGCACCGGCGAGCAGGTGCACCGCCTTCGCGAGGGATGAGCCGCCGGCTCCGGGCTCGGCGGCGTTCCGGGAACGTCCGGGCGCCGTCCGCCGTCCGCCGTCCGCCGTCCGCCGACCGCCGACCGCCGACCGCCGTCCGGTACGCGGCGCTCCCCGTGCACCAGCGGTTTTGCGCCACTCCCGACCAGCTCCGTTCGGTGACGCTTCCTGTGCGAAGCGTAGCCAGGATGGCGCGAACCCCTCTTGAGCCGGCCTTGCGATCGCAAAAGACTTTGTCCTGTGCCGAGGCGGGTGTCCGCCCGACGGGGGTCTGCGGCACTCCGCTCGTACCGGCCGCGAGGAGGCCCCCTATGCCCGAAACCGGCATGCGCCGCACCGGACACCCGATCACCCTTGCCGACGGCACGCCCACCCGGACACGGGAGGCGACCCCCGCCGACCTCGGCCCGGTCCAGGCGCTGCACCACCGCTGCTCACCCGGCAGCCGCGCCATGCGCTACCACGCGGGCACGCCCGGACTGTCGGCGGCAGGCTGGCGGCTGCTGTGCGATCCGGAGCGCGGCACCACCCTGGTCACCACCACCGCCCAGCGGACGGACCGCATCATCGCCATGACCAACGTCATGCGCACCACTCGGCAGGGCGTCGGCGAGTTCGCGGTGCTGATCGAGGACGCCTGGCAGTCCAAGGGGCTGGGTACGGCGCTCACCGCCCATGCCGCCGACGTCGCCCGGCGGGACGGGCACCACACCCTGACCGCGGCGGTTGCCGTGGCCAACGTGCCGATGCTCCACGTCCTGGAGACCCTGGACGCGCCGCCGGCCCGGGCCACCGGCCCGGTCCTCGACATCGAGATACCGCTGTAGTGCGGGGTGGCGAAATGGCGTTGCGTCGCCCCGGGCGTGAGTACCGGCCTTCGGCGCATGTCCTACAGCGAACCCGGCGGCTCACGGGACGTGTCCGCGCTCTTCTCCCGGGGCCGGCTGACGGCGGTCCCGCGGAAGGCGGCCCGCCGCCGGCAACTGCTCGACCATCCTGCGCGGACCCTGTTCGGGCTGGGTCGGGAGTACAGCGAGCGCGAGGTCAACGACGCCGTCCGCACGGTCCACGACGACTGCTCGGCGCTGCGCCGCTATCCGGTCGAGGCCCGGCTGCTGACTCGCGCCAGGGACGGCAGCGCCTACCGTCGAGCCGCGTGACCGCGCCTGGCGGTACGGGGAGGGTGGGTCCGTGCCGAACCCCCGTCCGCGGGGACGGGGGTTCGCCGGTCGAGCCCGGCCGCGCCGTCAGGCGGCCTGCTTGATCGCCGAGATGTCGAAGTTCAGCTTCACCCTGTCGCTGACCATCACGCCGCCGGTCTCCAGTGCGGCGTTCCAGGTCAGGCCCCAGTCGGAGCGCAGGATCTCGGCGCTGCCCTCGAAGCCGACGCGCTCGTTGCCGTAGACGTCGGTCGCCGCGCCGTTGAACTCCAGGTCGATGGAGAGCGGGCGGGTGACGTCCTTGATGGTGAGGTCGCCGCTGATGCGGTACTTCTCGCCGCCGAGCTGCTCGGCCGTGGTCGAGCGGAAGGACATCACCGGGAAGGTCTCGGCGTCGAAGAAGTCACCGCTGCGCAGGTGGCCGTCGCGGTCGCCGATGCCGGTGTCGATGCTGGCGATCTTGACGTCGATGAGGGCGGCGGAGCGGGACGGGTCGGCACCGTCCAGGTGGAGTGTGCCCTCGTGGTCGCTGAACGTGCCGCGCACATTCGTGACCATCGCGTGGCGGACCGTGAAGCCGATGCTGCTGTGGGCCGGGTCGATGGTGTACTTGCCGGTCAGGGCCGCCAGTGCGGGGTCCACCGTGCGGGGGGCGGCGGGGGTGGTGTCGCTGGTCTTGCGGTTGAACAGGCCCATGATTGCTCCTCGGGGACGGGCGGGGCGGTGGCCTTCCCGGCCACTCGTTGAACCTTGAACGACTCCCACCATAGAGACATTCCCGTTTAAGTTTCAACTTTTCTTCGCGGGCATTCGCACCCTCCGGGCGGCGTGCCGCTTCCCTGCTCGGCGGGCTGCGCCGCCTCTTCGCCCTCCTCGCGGGCTCCGCCTGGGAGATCACCGACCTCGGCCGGGCCGATGTCCTCGGCAACGTGGAGAACACCTTCGCCCCGCTGATCCACGACGGTCTGATGAGGGGCGGCGTCAGCGGCCGGGCGATCAGCCGTAGCCGTCTCTCCGGTGGCAGCCGCTGGGTCATGCGCGGCGACCACTGCCACGGCCATGCGCTGCTCGCGGGCGGAGCGCCCGACGCGGCGCACCCGCTGACCCGCCATGATCAAGGGCTGGACCGGACGGGACGCCGTCAGTCCTGTCCTGACCGGCCCCCGGTTCGCGGTCGCCGATCTGGCCCGGCTGCCGGGCCGGGATACCGTACGGACGGTGTCCCCGTGAGGCGGTCGTCGGCGACAGGAGCCTCGGCGAGTACCCGGCCGCCGCCCTCCCGCCGGGTGTCACTTCCGCTGGGCCCATCTGGGCGGACACGGCGGCTGGGCCCCCTCCCGTACGGCCCGGCCGGTGCCGAGGGTGCGGAGCGGCCCGGCGGCTCGGGGCTGCGCACCCTGTGCGAGGCATGGACCGGGTCGTGGCGGGACAACGGCACCACCGGCACAACCGAACGGCGGCCCTGTCTCCACCAGACCCTGTGGCTCGACCACGGGACCGATCCGGTGAACTCGTCGTACGGGTACATCCTGATGCCCGGGGCTTCTCGGCGGGCGGTCGCGGCCCGTGCGGCCGACCGGACCGGGCTGGAGATCCTCGACAATTCGGATATATGTCAGTCGGTTGCCGTCCGCTCGCTCGGACTGACCGCGGCGAACCTCTGGCGGGCCGCTGCCGTGGCTGCCCCCACCGTCACGTCGCCGACGAGCGTGGTGGTACGGAGGTGCGGCCGGACCGCTACGCTCCACATCAGCGAACCCATGCGCGCCGGGCAGCCGTTGGAGCTCGTCTGGGGCCGTTCGGTGGGCCGGGTCCTGCGTGCCGCTCCGTCGGTCGAGGTGCTGGACACCGGCCCCCACCTGCGGTTGCGCGTCACTCCGGGTGCGGCAGATGTCGTACATGGCTGCGAGGTGGCCACTGGATGACGTCATTGTTGGACCACGACAAAACGGCAGGCCGTTCAACTGGCACTTCGCCTGTGGTGCGGAATGGTTCTGTGCGGGGCTGACAGCAGATCGGGCGCGAGACTGTACGGAGTCAACGGCAGGATTTTCTTGGTCGGCTCCGTAGGGTTCGTACATGACCGTTTTGGACGAGACCGCAGGCGAGCCGACCGACGCACGGGGGCGTGTGGCCGAACTGCACGCCCTTCGCGAGCAGGCGCGGCGCGGACCCAGTGACCGGGCGACCGAGGCGCAGCACGCCAAGGGCAAGCTGACCGCGCGCGAGCGCATCGAGCTGCTGCTGGACGCGGGGTCGTTCCGTGAGGTCGAGCAACTCCGGCGGCACCGCGCCTCCGGCTTCGGGCTGGAGTCGAGGAAGCCCTACACCGACGGTGTGATCACGGGGTGGGGGACGGTCGACGGCCGTACGGTCTTCGTCTACGCGCACGACTTCCGGATCTTCGGCGGTGCCCTCGGCGAGGCGCACGCCACGAAGATCCACAAGATCATGGACATGGCGATTGCTGCCGGCGCGCCTCTGGTGTCGCTGAACGACGGCGCCGGTGCCCGCATCCAGGAAGGCGTCTCGGCCCTCGCGGGCTACGGCGGCATCTTCCAGCGCAACACCAGGGCCTCGGGCGTCATCCCGCAGATCAGCGTGATGCTCGGCCCGTGTGCGGGCGGCGCCGCCTACTCGCCGGCGCTGACCGACTTCGTGTTCATGGTCCGCGAGACCTCGCAGATGTTCATCACCGGCCCGGACGTCGTCAAGGCGGTCACCGGCGAGGAGATCACCCAGAACGGCCTCGGCGGCGCGGACGTCCACGCCGAGACCAGCGGTGTGGCCCACTTCGCCTACGACGACGAGGAGACGTGCATCGCGGAGGTCCGGTACCTGCTGTCGATGCTCCCGCAGAACAACCGGGAGAACCCGCCGCACGCGCAGAGCGAGGACCCGGCGGACCGCCGCTCGGACGTCCTGCTGGACCTGGTACCGGCCGACGGCAACCGTCCGTACGACATGCACAAGGTCATCGAGGAGATCGTCGACGACGGCGACTACCTGGAGATCCACGAGCGCTGGGCGCGCAACATCATCTGTGCCCTGGGCCGCCTCGACGGCCAGGTCGTCGGCATCGTCGCCAACCAGCCGCAGTCGCTGGCCGGCGTCCTCGACATCGAGGCGAGCGAGAAGGCCGCACGCTTCGTGCAGATGTGCGACGCCTTCAACATCCCGATCATCACGCTGCTGGACGTGCCGGGCTTCCTGCCCGGAGTCGACCAGGAACACGGCGGGATCATCCGCCACGGTGCGAAGCTCCTGTACGCCTACTGCAACGCGACCGTGCCCCGCATCTCGCTGATCCTGCGCAAGGCCTACGGCGGCGCGTACATCGTCATGGACTCCCAGTCCATCGGCGCCGACCTCACCTACGCCTGGCCCACGAACGAGATCGCGGTGATGGGTGCGGAGGGTGCGGCCAACGTCATCTTCCGCCGCCAGATCGCCGACGCCGAGGACCCCGACGCCATGCGTGCCCGCATGGTCAAGGAGTACAAGGCCGAGCTCATGCACCCCTACTACGCCGCGGAGCGCGGACTGGTCGACGACGTCATCGACCCGGCCGAAACCCGCGAGGTGCTGATCCGCTCCCTCGCCATGCTCCGTACCAAGCACGCCGACCTGCCGTCCCGCAAGCACGGCAACCCCCCGCAGTAACCCATGAGGAGAACGCTGCACATGACCACGCCCGCAGAGTCCCTGCTCCGCGTCGAGAAGGGGCACGCCGACCCCGAGGAACTCGCCGCCATCACAGCCGTGCTCCTCGCCCGCGCCGCCTCGCAGCCGCAGGCCGTCCCGGCCCACCGCGGCCGTAGCACCGCCGGGTGGCGCCGTCTGGAGCGTCAGTCCGGCTTCCGCGCTCCGCACTCCTGGCAGGGCTGACGCCCGCTAGTGCCGCATCGGGCGACGTTCACTCCGTCGCGGCGCCCGGCGCGGCGGCTCGCGGCGTTGCCGGATCAACCGAGTAGGCCCACCACGAGGTCGATCCGGCGCCTTGCGATCTTCCCCTCGGCCCGGAGGGCCCGGGGCAGACCCCACCCCTCGACCCCGAGGGCCGGGGGAGGCCCCGTGCACCGGACGCCGCTCCTTGACGGGCAAACCTTGACTGACGCGGCACTCGAACCCCGAGGCCCCGTCCGTTCCCCCGGGAACGGACGGGGCCTTCGCCTTTCTCCGTCCCGCCCTTCTCCGCCCGTCGGGACCCGACGGGCCGAAAGACCCCCGGGCGGCGGACACGGGAAGGCCCCGTGCACCGTCACGTGCGACGGTGCACGGGGCCTTCCCGTGAACGGGACGGGCGGTACGGCCGGGCGCGCCTACCGCAGGCGTGCCATGAGTGCGTGTTCCACGAGGGTGATCAGGGCGCTCTTGGCGTCGGCGCGGTGGCGTGCGTCGGTGGTGATGATCGGGGCGTCGGGCCCGATCTGCAGCGCCTCGCGCACCTCCTCCGGCGTGTACGGCTGGTGTCCCTCGAAGCCGTTCAGAGCCACCACGAAGGGCAGGCCGCTGTTCTCGAAGTAGTCGACCGCGGGGAAGCAGTCGGCGAGTCTGCGGGTGTCGACGAGGACGACGGCGCCGATGGCGCCGCGGACGAGGTCGTCCCACATGAACCAGAAGCGGTCCTGTCCGGGGGTGCCGAACAGGTAGAGGATCAGGTCCTGGTCGAGGGTGATACGTCCGAAGTCCATGGCCACCGTGGTGGTGGTCTTGTCCCCGGTGTGGGTGAGGTCGTCGATGCCGGCCGACGCGGACGTCATGACGGCCTCGGTACGCAGCGGGTTGATCTCCGAGACGGCGCCGACGAACGTGGTCTTGCCCACGCCGAAGCCGCCCGCCACCACGATCTTCGCGCTGGTGGTTGAGCGGGCTGCACCGCCGCTAGAGCTTGCGAAGTCCACTGAGCACCCTTTCGAGCAGTGTCACGTCTGGCTGGCCGCCGGCGGACTCGTTGCCGCCGGGCTGGTGGATGGCGACGAGTCCGGCCTCGGCCAGGTCGGCTACGAGGATCCGGGCGACGCCGAGGGGGATGGAGAGAAGTGCCGAGATCTCAGCCACCGATTTGATCTCGAAGCACAGCCGGCAGATCCGCTGGTGCTCGGGCAACTGCCCTTGCAGCCGTGCGGGATCGGCCGTGGTGCTGACCAGCGCCTCGATGGCGAGCTGGTAGCGGGGCCGGGTCCGGCCGCCGGTCATCGCGTACGGACGCACCAACGGATTGTTGCCGCCCGACGCGGGCGCCGGCTCCGGGGCCCGGCGGGGAGCCACCGGCTGGTTCCGGGGGCCCTGCGGCTGGTTGTACGACGGGTCGTACGGCTGCTGCGGCCGCTGGTAGGGCTGGGGACCGCCGCCTCTGCTCGGTGTAGAGGGGAAGTTGAAGCGGTTCTGAGCATGCTCACCCGGAGACTGCCGAGCCCCGTCGTATGGGTGTTCGCCTGGGGGTGTTGCCACGATTCCTCCTCCGAGTGCCGTACGTCGGTCCGTGTCCCTGTGGAGCCGCGCCACCGCACCCTATGGCGCGGTGGCGACAAACGCACTGCCGTTCAGCTAGTTGAGAAGACTTCCCTGGAGTTCGGCCCGCAGGTCCGGGGTGAGGACGGTGCCGGCACGGTCGACCAGGAGGGCCATCTCGTAGCCCACGAGGCCGATGTCGGCGTCCGGGTGGGCGAGCACGGCCAGCGAGGAGCCGTCCGAGATGGACATGATGAAGAGGAAGCCACGCTCCATCTCCACGACGGTCTGGTTCACCGCGCCGCCTTCGAAGATCCGGGAAGCCCCCGCGGTCAGCGAGGTCAGACCGGACGCGACCGCCGCCAGCTGGTCGGCTCGGTCGCGCGGAAACCCTTCGGACATCGCCAGCAGGAGTCCGTCGGCGGAGACCACCACGGTGTGGGACACCCCGGGGGTGTTGTCCACGAAGTTGGTGATCAACCAGTTCAGATTCTGCGCCGCCTGGCTCATCGGGCTCACACTAACGCTCCTGGTTGTAGGTACTGCCCGGGCCGAAGCCCGATCCGTTCGTGTCCGTTCCCGCGCTGCGTCCCTGCTGGACACCGCGCCGCAGGTTGCTCAACCTGCCACGCACATCCTCAGGGGCGCGGGACACCT
The DNA here is from genome assembly GCF_005795905.1 of Streptomyces marianii. Taxonomy (NCBI): domain Bacteria; kingdom Bacillati; phylum Actinomycetota; class Actinomycetes; order Kitasatosporales; family Streptomycetaceae; genus Streptomyces; species Streptomyces marianii. The sequence goes on along the minus strand of NZ_VAWE01000001.1, from coordinate 2,396,517 downwards.
GAGGGCCGTTCTGCGGGGTCTGCTCGGCCGTACCCTCGATCAGATTGGCCTTGGGGACCCGGCGGGGCAGCCCGGACGAGGTGACTCCGCCGGCCGCGGGCTTGCGGAGCTTCTCGGCCCGCTGCCAGCGCTCGTCGTTCTTCGAACGCCACTCGTCTGAGCCGTCCGTCTCCGTGTCCCCGCCCTGGGCGGCCTGGGGCGCCTGGGGGGCCTGCTTGGCCTGTCCCGACGTCCGGCCGCCGCTGGAGGACTGCCACTGCTGCTGCCCCTGCTGCGGTTGTCCCGGCTGCCCGCTGCCGCGACGCGGCAGACCGGCGTCGGTCAGCTGGTGGCCGGAGCCGGTGGCCGGATCCGGACGTTCGAAGCCTACGCGGTCGGCGCCGTTCGCGGGAGCGGAGGGAGTAGATTCCGTATCCGCTCGGTACTCCGGCTCGTACGCACCCTGGTAGGTGTTCTGGTCCGCCCACTCTCCCTGGTCGGGCTGGGAGGCGTACCCGTTGTCGTACTGCGGCGCGGAGCCCTGTGAGCCATCGTACGAGGCTTCCGCATAGGCCTGCTCCTGGTGCTCCGGGTAACCGCCGGAAACCTGGAACTCGCCGGTGTTCTCGTACCCGTTGGCTTCGTAGCCGTTCTCCTGGAAGCCGCCGGTCTCGTACCCGTTCTGGTCGTACCCGTTCTGGTCGTAACCGTTCTGGTCGTACGCGGGCTGCGGCTCCTGTGCGTAGCCCTGCTCGTACTGCTCCTCGGCGTAGCTCCCCTGATCGGCGTAGGGCTGATCGGGCTCGTCGCGGAACATCGGGCGGTCGTCGCCTGTCTGCGCCTCCAGCGCCGCACGGCGCTCCTCGCGCATCAGCGAGCGGTTGACCGGGTCCAGCTGCCGGGGTTCGGAGGGCTGGTCCTCGTAGCGGGAGTCGTCGAAGCCGAGTTCCGCGGCGGTGAGCATCGGCGCCGCCTCGAAGGACTGCTGAGTCGGGATCATCTGGGAGACGGTGAAGTCGTCCTCGGGCAGCGCCTCGCCGCCGCCACCGTGGGTGATCGCGTCCGGGAGCATGACCAGCGACGTCGTGCCGGCCTGCTCGCCCGAGGGGCGAAGCTGGACGCGGATGCCGTGCCGGTCGGAGAGACGGCCGACCACGAAGAGGCCCATGCGCTGCGAGACGGCGGCGTCCACGGTCGGCGGGTTGGCCAGCTTGTGGTTGATGTCGGCGAAGTCCTCGGCGGTCAGGCCGATGCCCTTGTCGTGAATCTCGATCATGACCCGGCCGTCGGGCAGCCGGGTCGCGGTGACCCGGACCTTGGTCTGCGGCGAGGAGAACGTCGTGGCGTTCTCCAGCAGCTCGGCGAGCAGGTGCACGAGGTCGGTCACGGCCTGGCCGTGGATCTCGGTCTCCGGCACGCCGGTCAGTTCGATGCGCTCGTAGGACTCCACCTCGGAGGAGGCGGCGCGGAGCACGTCGACCAGCGGCACCGGCTGGTTCCAGCGGCGGCCGGGCTCCTCGCCGGCGAGGACGAGGAGGTTCTCGCCGTTGCGGCGCATACGGGTCGCCAGGTGGTCCAGCTTGAAGAGGTTCTCCAGCTGGTCCGGGTCGGCCTCGTTGTTCTCCAGGTCGGTGATCAGGGTCAGCTGGCCCTCGATCAGCGACTGGTTGCGGCGCGACAGGTTGGTGAAGATCGCGTTGACGTTGCCGCGGAGCAGGGCCTGCTCGGCGGCGAGCCGTACGGCCTCGCGGTGCACCTGGTCGAAGGCGCGGGCGACCTCGCCGATCTCGTCCTTGCTGTCGATCGGGATCGGCTGCACACGGGTGTCGATCCGGCCGGGCTCGGTACGCGAGAGCTGGTCGACGAGCATCGGCAGACGCTGCTCGGCGATGCCGAAGGCGGCGGTGCGCAGCTGACGCATCGAGCGGCTCATCTGGCGGGCCACCATGCCGGCCAGGATGAACGCGGCGAGCAGGGCGATGACGACGATCAGGCCGTTGACGACGGCGTCGGCCTTGGCATCGTCGGAGATCTGGGCGGCCTCGGACACGGCCTTGTCGACGAGTTCCCTCTCGACCTCGCTGTAGCCCTCGAACTTGGCGGTGGCGGCGGCCATCCAGATCGGCTGGGTGACGCCCTGCTCCGCGAGTTCGTCGGGGTCGGCACCGGTACTGATCGCACCGACCATGCCGCCGAGGACCGAGCCGTCCTCGTCCTTCGGCGGAGCCTGGATGTCCTGGCCGGCGGCGGCGGCCTCGGCCAGCTTGGCGGCCAGCGCCTTCTGGCCCTCCTCCGTCTTCCTGGCCATGACCTCCTTCAGCCGGTCCACGTCGGCCTGGGTGCCGCCGGACTGGTACTCGCCGAGGGCGATGCCCTCCAGGTAGGCGTAGGAGGTGAACGCGATGGTCTGGCCGGCCCTGATGTCCTTCTTCTCGCTCGGACGGATGAGCAGTTCGGTACCGATGGAGCGCTGCAGCGACTCGGCGGCCTTGGCCAGCTGGATGGCGTACACCATCCGGCCGTAGCTCGTGACGTTGCCCGTGCCGAGGCCGAGGTCGTTGGCGAACTCCATCAGGTAGTGCTGGACGCCGACGTAGCTCTCCTGAGTGGCGACGGGGCCCCGCTCGTCGTCACTCGGGTCGTCCGGGTCGTCGCCCTCCGACTTGGTGGGCGTCTCGAACGGGACGGTGTAGGCGGCCTCGCGAAGCTTCTCGAGGGCCGGCTCCGCGGCGCGGAAGAGGTTCAGGCGCCGCTCGAGGCCCTCCTTCTGCGGCATGTCCTTGACGGCCTCGTCGAACTTGGCCTTGGCCGCGTCCGTGGCGGCCCTGGCCTCCGTGACGACCCTGTTCTGACTGTCGCCCTTCAGCAGGGGCTCCGCCGTGAGGTCCCGCTCGTTGAGGAGGGCCTGGCCGTACTCAGAGGCGGCGCGCACGATGAGCGCCGTCTTCTCGGCGTCCTGGGCCTCGTTCCAGGTGTCGATCGACCCCTTCACCTGGAATCCGCCCATGACGAGGCCGACCAGCACGGGTATGAGGAGGATCGCGTTCAGCCGGGTCGGCACACGCCAGTTGCGCGGCGACAGCCTGCTGGAACTGCCACCGGTGGTGGGGGGCTCCACGGGCTGCGCATCCGCAGGCGACGCCGCTGCACGCGGGGGCGGGGTGAAGTTGCCCCGCGACTGCTGTTCCGCGGAGCTCGTCTTGCTTCGCCTCACTCGACCAACAACCTCTCGGCGTCGGCACCTAGGTTGTGCCGATTATTGTTCAGGGCCGTACTACTCATGAGTTCGTTGATTTCAGCACGCCCAGGGGGTCGGCTCCAAACAGTGGGAACCGGCCGATCCGCACTCCCCGAACCGGAGATAAAACGGGCATAAAGAGCCACCTCCGGCAAAAAGAGGGTCCTGCGTGAGCACAGCGATACCAGCCGGATGCATCGGGTGTCCGAACCCTGAGAATTCTCTGTCGAAACGTTATGAACATGGAGGCGGACCGTGTCAAAGAGACACGGCCCGCCCATGAAAGGTCTACGACAACTTCCGTACGCCCACTTCTACTTGAGACGTGCCATGAGTGCGTGTTCCACGAGGGTGATCAGGGCGCTCTTGGCGTCGGCGCGGTGGCGTGCGTCGGTGGTGATGATCGGGGCGTCGGGCCCGATCTGCAGCGCCTCGCGCACCTCCTCCGGCGTGTACGGCTGGTGTCCCTCGAAGCCGTTCAGAGCCACCACGAAGGGCAGGCCGCTGTTCTCGAAGTAGTCGACCGCGGGGAAGCAGTCGGCGAGTCTGCGGGTGTCGACGAGGACGACGGCGCCGATGGCGCCGCGGACGAGGTCGTCCCACATGAACCAGAAGCGGTCCTGTCCGGGGGTGCCGAACAGGTAGAGGATCAGGTCCTGGTCGAGGGTGATACGTCCGAAGTCCATGGCCACCGTGGTGGTGGTCTTGCCCCCGGTGTGGGTGAGGTCGTCGATGCCGGCCGACGCGGACGTCATGACCGCCTCGGTACGCAGCGGGTTGATCTCCGAGACGGCGCCGACGAACGTGGTCTTGCCCACGCCGAAGCCGCCCGCCACCACGATCTTCGCGCTGGTGGTCGACCGGGCCGCACCGCCGCTAGAGCTTGCGAAGTCCACTGAGCACCCTTTCGAGCAGTGTCACATCCGGCGTTCCGCCGGCCTCTCCGTTGCCCGGCTGGTGGATCGCCACCATGCCGGCCTCCGCCAGGTCCGCCACCAGGATCCGCGCCACACCCAGCGGCATCGACAGCAGCGCCGAGACCTCGGCCACGGACTTGACCTCCCGGCAGAGGTGGCAGATCCGCTGATGCTCGGGCAGGAGCGTCGACAGGTGCGCCGGGTCGGCAGTGGTGCTGACCAGCGCCTCGATGGCGAGCTGGTAGCGGGGCCGGGTCCGGCCGCCGGTCATCGCGTAAGGACGCACCAGCGGCTGGTCGCCCTCATGACCGTAGTCGGTGTCGACGGGGACACCGTACGGATCGTGAGAGGCGGGGGGCGGGGTCATGAATCCTCCGGGCGTGACAGCAAGTGGTCGGCTGTGCCGTCTGACTGGGCCGGTGGGGGGCCGGATGGGGCGGCCGGACGGTGAGTTGGACGGGCGACGGATCACCGGGGTGTGCCTGGGGCGCACACCCTCGAACGGCGGGCTTTCTTGATGTTCCTAGTGGAGAAGGCTCCCTTGGAGTTCGGCCCGCAGGTCCGGGGTGAGGACGGTGCCGGCACGGTCGACCAGGAGGGCCATCTCGTAGCCCACGAGGCCGATGTCGGCGTCCGGGTGGGCGAGCACGGCCAGCGAGGAGCCGTCCGAGATGGACATGATGAAGAGGAAGCCACGCTCCATCTCGACCACCGTCTGGTTGACGGGGCCGCCTTCGAAGATCCGGGAAGCCCCCGCGGTCAGCGAGGTCAGACCGGACGCGACCGCCGCCAGCTGGTCGGCTCGGTCGCGCGGAAACCCTTCGGACATCGCCAGCAGGAGTCCGTCGGCGGAGACCACCACGGTGTGGGACACCCCGGGGGTGTTGTCCACGAAGTTGGTGATCAACCAGTTCAGATTCTGTGCCGCCTGGCTCATCGGGCTCAACTAACGCTCCTGCTGGTGAGTGGGGCCGACGTTGAAGCTGCCGGTGTTTCCGGAGCCGCCCGCCTGACGCCCCTGCTGGATGCCCCGACGGAGATTGGTCAGCCGGCCCCGTACGTCGTCCGGCGCACGGGACACCTGCGGACCGGTGTGGTGGGTCTGCTCCTGCGCGGTTCCCGGCACGAGGTTGGCGCGCGGGACACGTCGGGGCAGACCCGAGGTGGTGACACCACCGGCCGCGGGCTTGCGCACCCGCTCGGCCTGGCGCACCAGCTCGTCGTTGGGCGAGGTCCGCCAGGAGGCGGTACCCGCGTTGTGCTGGCCGCCCTGACCCGGCTGGCCCTGGCCGGCCGCGGGGCGGCGCGGCGGGCCCGACGGAGCGGGGCGCGCGGCCGGCTGCTGCGGTGCGGCCGGGGGCTGCGCGGCGCCGTCGGCACCGCCGCCCTGGTTCTGGTGGAACCAGTTCGTCTCCAGCGTGTCGTACAGCGGGGTACGGCCGTCGCCGGGACCGGACGCCGGCGGCAGCGCCTCGGGCTGCGGCTGCGCGGGCAGGCTGCCCACGGCCGGACGCGGCGCGCCGAAGTCGGCACCGCCCTGGCGCGGACGCGGTGCGCCGGGTCGGCCCTGGCCCGCCGTGGGTGGACGCGGCGCGTTGAAGTCGGGACGCGCGAACTGCTCGGTGGCCGCGGGGTCCTGGGCCTGCGGACGGCCTCCGTGGCCGTCGCCGCGGTGGGCACCGGGCCGTGCGTACTGGCCGGTGGACTCGGGGTCCTCGTGGCCGCGCGGCGTGTCCTGGGCGGAACGCGGCTGCTCGCCGCCCCACCCCGCGGGCTGCGGGCGCTGCTGCCGGCCGCCGCTGCCGGGCAGTTCGGCACGCGGGTCGTCATTGCCGGGCTGCGCCGGGCGGCCGGAGTTGCGGCCCCGGTCGCCCTGGCCGCGGTCCTGCGCCCCCGGCCCGGCCGGTCGGCCGCGCCCGGCGTCGGCGCCGAACGCGCTCGCGGCAGCACCGCCCTGGCGGGAGAAGTCCTGCTGAGCGGGATCCTGACCTGGTCCGCCCTGCTGCGGGCCGCTCTGGAACAGACCGCCGTCGCGGCCGGGAAGGGCCGCACGCGCGGAGTGTCCCGCGCCGACCTGCCCGCGCTGTCCGCCGAGGCCCGGACGTCCGCCGCCGCCCGCACCGGGCCCGCCGGTCAGACTCCGGCCACCGCCGGCGCCGGCCGGAGCCTGCGGTGCGCTGTTCTGCCCGCCCGCACCGGGCTTGCCCGGAGCCTTCTTGCCGCCGTGGGCGACATCGACGGGGAGCATGACCAGCGCGGTCGTGCCACCGGAGTCGGAGGGACGGAGCTGGATCCGGATGCCGTGCCGCAGGGACAGGCGGCCGACCACGAACAGACCCATGCGGCGGGAGACCGAGACGTCCACGGTGGGTGGTGACGCCAGCCGCTCGTTGATCGCGGCGAGGTCCTCGGGGGAGAGGCCGATGCCGGTGTCGTGGATCTCGACGAGCACCCGGCCGTCGGGCAGGGCGTGACCGGTCACGCGCACCTTGGTCTGCGGCGAGGAGAACGACGTCGCGTTCTCCAGCAGCTCTGCGAGGAGGTGCACGAGGTCGTTGACGACACGGCCCGCGACCTCGGTCGCCGGCACGGCGGCCAGCTCGATGCGCTCGTACTGCTCCACCTCGGAGGCGGCGGCACGGAGCACGTCGACCAGCGGGACGGGCCGGGTCCAGCGGCGGCCCGGCTCCTCGCCCGCGAGGACGAGGAGGTTCTCGCCGTTACGGCGCATACGGGTCGCGAGGTGGTCCAGCTTGAACAGGGAGGACAGCTGGTCCGGGTCGGCCTCGCGGGACTCCAGCTCGGAGATGAGGGACAGCTGACGCTGGATGAGACCCTGCGAACGGCGCGACAGGTTGGTGAACATCGCGTTGACGTTGCCTCGCAGGAGGGCCTGCTCGGCGGCGAGGCGGACCGCCTCGCGGTGCACGTCGTCGAAGGCCGCGGCCACCTTTCCGATCTCGTCCCGGGAGTGCACACCCACGGACTCCACCGTGGTGTCCACGTCCTGCGGGTCGGCCTCGGACAGCTCCTTGACCAGCTCGGGCAGGCGTTCCTGGGCGACCTTGGTGGCGGTGTCCTGCAGCCGGCGCAGCGAGCGGATCATGGAGCGGGCGACGACGAAGGCGCCGATGAGCGACACACCGAGCACCAGCAGGATGAGCGCACCGTTGATGATGGCGTCCTGCTGCGACTCCTGCTTGAGCTCGCGGGCCTTGCTCTCCATCTCACCGAGAAGCGTCTTCTCGATGGTGTTCATCGCGTCGATCTTGGTGTCGGCCTGGTCGGTCCAGTCCTTGTAGCCGCGGCGTTCGGCGCTCGCGAGACCACTGGGCCGGCTGAGCACGCGGATGGCGTAGTCGTTCGCCTCCTCGATCTCGGAGTTGCCGTCCACGAGGGGGGCGGTCAGCTCCTCGGCGTTGCCGCCGAGGGAGGCGTAGAGACGCTTGAACGAGGCGAGGGCCTGCTTCTCGTTCTCGGCCGCGTCGTCACCGGTGAGGCGGTCGTTCTCGCTCATGTCGCCGGCGGTCTTGGAGTTGGCCGGGAGCGCGGCCGCGATGATCGCGCGCTGGATCGACGCGTACTCCTTGGCGGCGGAGAAGGCCGCCAGGGCGCGGGTGCGCTTGATCATCTCGGGGTTGTTGGTCGCCTGGGCCATGTCCTGGGACAGGGTGAGCAGCGACGTGATCAGCCGGTTGTATCGGTTGACCGTCTGCGTGGTCGAGTCCTCGCCGTCGAAGGCGGTGCCCCGGATCTTGGCGATCGTCGTGACCTGCTGGGCGATCTGGCTGACGTTCGCGTGGATGCTCTCCAGCGCCTCGTCGCCCGTGGTGTCGCCGATGTCGACGGTCGCGGCCAGGAAGGACTGCCGGTGGCGGTCCGTCTCCGTGCGGGACTGGCTGACCTCGAACGCCTCGGCGCTGCCGCCGTTCGACAGCGGGCCGGCCGCGTGGTCGCGCTCCTCCTGGAGCGCCTCGGCGAGGGCCGTGGCCTCCTTGGTGAGCTTCGTGAGCAGCTGCATGTGGTCCAGCTGCTCGATGTCGCTCATCGACTCGTTGATGCGCAGACCGCCCAGGGTGGTCGCGGCGACCACGGGGAGCGCGAGCAGGGAGACGAGCCGGGTGCTGATGCGCCAGTTGCGCAGGGCGATACGGGAGCCCGTGTCGGTCGGACCCTTGCCCTTGGGCCGGTCCGCCGACTCCGCGGTGGCCGAGGCGGCGCCGGGGCGCGCTCCGCGGTCACCGTTGTCGCCTGCCGGACCCTGGTTCTGGGTGTGCTGGGGCGAGGGCCCGCGGTCGCTCGCGCCGCGCGGCTCCTGTTCAGCGGCAGCTTCCCCTTGGCCCTGGCGGGCCTGGGGACGCCCCATGCCATCCCTCTTGAAACGTCCCTGCACTAGCGTCGCAACCTCTGGACCAGGCGTCCCCCCGCGGTACGGAAGGACGGTGTCGGCGTCGTAGGGGCGGTGGAGGCGCCCCCAGGTGGTCGTGGACCGGCGCTCTCCCCCTTCCCGCCGCCACTCGGCGCTGCGTTGCGCCCCCTGCGCGCCGGTCGGAGACCTGCGGCGGTGCGTGGAATTCCAGCACAGTGCCGGATCTCCAACAAGGGCCGTGTATCGGCCTGTGACCTGAGTGACACGTTGTGAGCGAGACGTCACGAGACGTAGAAAGTGATCGCGGAGAAATCGGGTGTTTATTCACGAGTCGCTTACGGGTGGGGGGTGTCCCAGTCGCGATGATCAGGAGCGGAATGGCGCATTCAGGTGCGCAATGTCCGTTTCTGAGTGACGGTTCGGTTGGCCGAAATGACGGAATTGCCCTTCAGGTCGTGAGCAAACTCACACGTAGATCGTTGGCTCTTCCGTCCTTTCGCAGGGAAATCGCTGCTTAGCCTGACGCTTTACAAGCACCGGCACACTGACTAGGCGAGCGATGAAGACGACGATGCTGTTCCGCAACATAGCCAACCCCCGCCGCACCACCCTGGCGCACCTCGAGGACGCCGGTGAGCTGCAGCCGGAGGCTCAGCCGGAACCGTCCGCCGTACTCCCCGCCCAGACGGCCAACCCCCGCCGCACGACCCTGGTGAACGCCCCCTCGGCGCTGTAATACGGCAGGTCGGGCCCCTCTCGCGCGTTAGCCTGGAGCGTCAGACTCCAGCCAGCGGAACAGAGGGGCGCGAGGCACCCGTGCGGATCGCCAGATTCTCCATCGACGGCAATGTCGCTTTCGGCGCGGTCGAGGGCGAGGGAACCGGCGATCCGGCCGGCCTCGTGCTCGACGTCATCAAGGGCATTCCCTACGGCGACTTCGAGCTCTCGGGCACGAAGATCCCCCTGAGCAAGGTCCGGCTGCTGCCGCCCGTCCTCCCGAACAAGGTCGTGGCCATCGGCCGCAACTACGCGGAGCACGCCGCGGAACTCGGCAACGAGGTCCCGGAGGCGCCGGTGGCCTTCTTCAAGCCCACCACCTCGGTGATCGGCACCGGCGACGCGATCGAGTACCCCTCGTTCTCCGACGACGTGCACTACGAGGCCGAGCTCGCCGTCGTGATCGGCCGGTTGTGCCGTGACGTCCCGCGCGACCGGGTCAAGGACGTCGTCCTCGGCTACACCTGCGCCAACGACGTCACCGCCCGCGACGTCCAGAAGCGCGAGAAGCAGTGGGCCCGGGCCAAGGGCTTCGACACGTCCTGCCCGCTGGGCCCCTGGGTGGAGACCGGCATCGACCTGGCCCGTGCCGGCGACCTCACCATCCAGTGCACGGTCAACGGCGAGCAACGCCAGCTGGGTCGCACGAGCGACATGATCCGCTCCATCGAGGACCTGGTCGTCCACATCACCGAGGCCATGACGCTCCTTCCCGGAGACGTCATCCTCACCGGCACCCCCGCCGGGGTCGGCCCCCTCAACGTCGGCGACGAGGTCGCCGTCACCATCGAAGGCATCGGCACTCTCACCAACAAGGTGATCAAGCGTGGCTAACGGACCCTCCCCCAAGCTCTCGGCTCCGCTCGAGCAGGGGGTACCCCCTCGCGTACGTTTCTGTCCCTCGCCGACCGGCAACCCCCACGTGGGCCTGGTCCGCACCGCCCTGTTCAACTGGGCGTTCGCCCGGCACAACCAGGGCACCATGGTCTTCCGGATCGAGGACACGGATGCGGCGCGCGACTCCGAGGAGTCGTACGACCAGCTCCTCGACTCACTGCGCTGGCTCGGGCTCGACTGGGACGAGGGCCCCGAGACCGGCGGCCCGCACGAGCCGTACCGTCAGTCGCAGCGCATGGACATCTACCGGGACGTCGCCGAGAAGCTCCTGGCCGGCGGGTACGCCTACCGCTGCTACTGCACCGTCACCGAGCTCGACGAGCGCCGCGAGGCCGCCCGCGCCGCCGGCAGGCCCTCCGGCTACGACGGGCACTGCCGTGACCTGTCCGACGAGCGGAAGGCCGCGTACGAGCGCGAGGGCCGCGAGTCGATCGTCCGCTTCCGGATGCCCGACGAGCCGATCACCTTCACCGACCTGGTCCGCGGCGAGCTCACCTTCACCCCGGACAACGTGCCGGACTACGGCATCGTCCGGGCCAACGGCGCGCCCCTCTACACACTGGTCAACCCGGTCGACGACGCGCTGATGGACATCACCCACGTGTTGCGCGGCGAGGACCTGCTGTCCTCCACCCCGCGCCAGATCGCGCTCTACAAGGCGCTGATCGATCTCGGCGTCGCCCACCGCATCCCGGCCTTCGGCCACCTGCCGTACGTCATGGGCGAGGGCAACAAGAAGCTGTCCAAGCGCGACCCGCAGGCATCCCTCAACCTCTACCGGGAGCGCGGCTTCCTGCCGGAGGGCCTGCTCAACTACCTCTCCCTGCTCGGCTGGTCGTTCTCCGCGGACCAGGACGTCTTCTCCCTCGCCGAGATGGTCGGGAAGTTCGACATCGCGGACGTCAACGCCAACCCGGCCCGCTTCGACCTCAAGAAGGCCGAGGCGATCAACGCGGACCACATCCGCCGACTGGACGTGAAGGCGTTCGCCGAGGCGTGCGAGCCCTGGCTGCGCGCGCCCCACACCAACTGGGAGCCCGCGGACTTCGACCAGGCCGCGTGGGAGGCGATCGCCCCCTACGCCCAGACCCGGCTGACCGTCCTCTCCGACATCACCGCCAACGTCGACTTCCTCTTCCGCAAGGAGCCGGTCGAGGACGAGGCGTCCTGGCAGAAGGCGATGAAGGAGGGCTCCGACGCCCTGCTGCGCACGGCGCGGGCGAAGCTCGCGGCCGCCGACTGGTCCGGCCCGGAGGCGCTGAAGGACGCGGTCCTGGCGGCGGGCGAGGAGCACGGCCTCAAGCTCGGCAAGGCCCAGGCGCCGGTCCGCGTGGCGGTCACCGGCCGCACGGTGGGCCTGCCGCTCTTCGAGTCGCTGCAGATCCTGGGCCGCGAGAAGTCGCTGGCGCGCATCGACGCGGCGCTGGCCAAGCTCGGCGCGTAACGCCGCCGCACGACGCGCCCGGAGGGGCGGCAGCCACGGGCTGCCGCCCCTCCGGGCGCGTCCGGGGGCGGGCGGCGTCCTCCTGGACGCCCGCCCCAGGGGGCGGGCCCCCGGCGACCGGCACCGGCGGAGGAGCCCCCTCCCTCCGCGAACCACCTGCGAACGGCGTCCTCTCCGCTGCCCCTGGCGAGGAAGTCACCCCGTCGGCGTAGCCTCGGACCATGCCGATCCGAGCCGTACTGTGGGACGTCGACGACACGATCTTCGACTACGCCGGAGCCGACCGCGTCGGCATGGGGCGGCATCTCCGGGCCGAGGGCCTGGCCGAGGCGTACGAGTCCGTCGACGAGGCCCTCACTCGCTGGAAGGAGCTCACCCGGATCCACTGGCGGCGCTTCGAGGGCGGAGGAGTGGACTTCGAGGCCCAGCGGCGGGACCGGGTCCGGGACTTCCTCGGGGCGCCGGGGATGAGCGACACCCGGGCGGACCAGTGGTTCGCCCGCTACGTCACCCACTACGAGGCCGCCTGGCAGCTGTTCCCCGACGCCGTGCCCGCGCTGGACACCCTGGCAGCCGGCTTCCGGCACGGTGTGCTCTCGAACTCCTCCATCCGCAACCAGCACCGCAAGCTCACCGTGCTGGGCGTGCGTGATCGCTTCGAGGCGGTCGTCTGCGCGGCCGAGCTGGGCGTCGCCAAACCCCGGGCCGCCGCCTTCCACGCCGCGTGCGACGCCCTCGGGCTGCCCCCGGGGGAGGTGGCGTACGTCGGCGACCACCCGGACATCGACGCGGTGGGGGCCGTCGCCGCGGGGCTGACCGGTATCTGGCTGGACCGCGCCGGACTGGGCGGCAGGCCGGAGCTGATCCGGATCACCGGCCTGGGGGAGCTGCCCGCCCTGCTGCGGGCGGATACCCGTTTTGGAGCGCCGTCCTCCTTCAGGTAATGTTCTTCCTGCGCCGAGGGGAGCAAGCCGAAAGGCCGGACCCGGAAGCGCACAACCTAACAAGACCCCCGCAGGGGGGTTGAGTTTTGGTGGCCTATGGTGTAATTGGCAGCACGACTGATTCTGGTTCAGTTAGTCTAGGTTCGAGTCCTGGTAGGCCAGCTCGCAGAGCTCATCTGCAAAGCCCCCGTTGTGTAGCGGCCTAGCACGCTGCCCTCTCAAGGCAGTAGCGCCGGTTCGAATCCGGTCGGGGGTACAGATCCTTCCCGCGAGATCACCAGGGTCGCTCCCGGTGGTCTCGCAGTGACAAACATCCGGCTGCCGCCGGATGGGGATCGCCCAGGGCCCCCGTTGTGTAGCGGCCTAGCACGCCGCCCTCTCAAGGCGGTAGCGCCGGTTCGAATCCGGTCGGGGGTACCAACTGGTCTAAACCGCCAGTGGCCTATGGTGTAATTGGCAGCACGGCTGATTCTGGTTCAGTTAGTCTAGGTTCGAGTCCTGGTAGGCCAGCTGATCCGTTTCGATGGATCAAAATCTTGCCCCCGTTGTGTAGCGGCCTAGCACGCCGCCCTCTCAAGGCGGTAGCGCCGGTTCGAATCCGGTCGGGGGTACGCGACGAGAAGGCCCTCCCCAGCCGGGGAGGGCCTTCTCGCGTTTCCGGCGAGCCGTCCACCGCCGCGGTCAGCCGAAGCGCCGGCGGGACTCCTCGGCCTGGGCCAGCCTGCGCAGTCCGAGCAGTACCGGCTCGTAGAGCACGGTCAGTGCCACCGCCGCCTCCACCTGCTCCTCCCCGGGCTCGTACTGTTCCACCAAGTCCAGGTCGGCGACGCCCAGTTCGGCCGCGCTCCGGGCGTACGGCAGCAGCTGCCCCGTGCCGCAGGGATAACCGAGGCGCACCATCGTGGCGATCCCGGAGACCACCATCCGGTAGGCGGGTGACTGTGCGCCGACCTCCCGGCCGAAGGTCCAGCCCAGTTGTTCCAGCAGTGCGTCCGCGGTACGGCGGGCCGTCTCCGTGGCCGGGTCGTCCTCGTCGGGCTCCGCGCCGTGCGGGATGGCCCAGACGGCGGCGCCGAGCCGCGCATGGGGGTCGAGGCCTTCGTCGGCGACGGCCGCCACTACCTCGCGTGCGGTCGCCACCGGTATCCGGCCGACCTGGATCAGCGCACGGACGAGACGGAGCCTGCGTAGATGCCCCTCGTCGTACTCGGCCTGGGTGGCGCTGATCCGATGGCCCGGTGGCAGCAGCCGCTCGCGCAGGTAGTACTTGACCGTCGGTATCGGCACCCCGCTGCGTTCGCTGAGTTCCGCGAGTCTCATGCCCTTGCGCCTTCCATTGGAGAGTGTCACTATCCAATCATGGATAGTGGAGCTATCCAATCGGCGCTCAAGGAGGAAAACGCGATGGGCAGCACACCGATCCAGGGCCGCATGACCGCCGACGCACGGGGCGACGTGGTCGTCTTTCTTATCGGGATGCGCATCAACAGCTTCCGTTCGGTGCGGAGTTGGTGGCCGGTGTTCATGGCCATGCCGCGGATGCTGAAGGAGCTGTCGAAGGACGAGGGCAGCGGACTGCTCGGTTACCAGTTGCTGCTGGGGGGTCCGCGGGTCCTCTACACCGTCCAGTACTGGGACACCAAGGAGAAGCTGTTCGCCTACGCGACGGCCCAGGACAAGGGGCACCGCCCGGCCTGGGCGGCGTTCAACAGGCGGATGCGCGAGGGCAGGGGGAGGGTCGGCTTCTGGCACGAGACGTACATCGTGCCGGCGGGCTCGTACGAGAACGTCTACGTGAACATGCCCGCGTTCGGTCTGGGGGCGGTGAGCGGTGTCGTCCCGGTCGCCCGGCGCGGCGAACGGGCCGCGGAGCGCCTGCGCTCGGCGTGATCGCGGAGTGCCGGGTCTCAGGGGGCGCCGCGGGAGTCCTCCCGCGCCTCGGGCCGCGCCCTGCTTGGATCCCACGCCTCGGGCCCCGCGCGGCGCCGGCGGGCGGGGCGGGTGCGGGGCCCGGCCGGGTCAGCCGCGGCGGAGGGCGTCGGAGAGGCGTGCCGCCGCGTCGATGACGGCCTGTGCGTGCATCCGGCCGGGGTGCCGGGTGAGGCGCTCGATCGGTCCGGAGACCGAGACGGCGGCGACGACCCGGTTCGAGGGGCCGCGCACCGGCGCGGAGACGGACGCGACGCCGGGCTCCCGCTCGCCGATCGACTGTGCCCAGCCCCGGCGCCGTACGCCGGACAGCGCCGTCGCCGTGAAGCGCGCCCCCTGTAGACCGCGGTGCAGCCGCTCCGGCTCCTCCCAGGCCATCAGGATCTGGGCCGAGGAGCCGGCCTTCATCGTCAGCGTGGAGCCGACGGGTACCGTGTCCCGCAGTCCGGACAGCCGCTCGGCGGCCGCCACGCAGATGCGCATGTCTCCCTGCCGGCGGTAGAGCTGCGCGCTCTCGCCCGTCACATCGCGCAGGTGTGTCAGCACCGGCCCCGCCGTGGCCAGCAGCCGGTCCTCGCCGGCGGCGGCTGCGAGCTCCGCCAGGCGCGGGCCGAGGATGAACCGGCCCTGCATGTCCCTCGCCACCATCCGGTGGTGTTCCAGTGCCACGGCGAGGCGATGCGCCGTGGGTCGTGCGAGCCCTGTCGCCGCGACCAGCCCGGCGAGGGTGGCCGGACCGGACTCCAGGGCGCTCAGTACCAGAGCTGCCTTGTCGAGAACGCCGACGCCGCTAGAGTTGTCCATGCAACGATACTCACGTCTCACTCTGTGAAACGCAAGTTCAAATTCTCCGAGAAGTTGCGACTCTGGATGTGCGGCCGCACAAGGGCCCGCGCTCCCCGCCCGGCCCGGCATGCCGAGGGCGGCGCAATCGATCTCTAGTTGGTGCCCGGCGACGCTGCCGGGTCGGAGGGAAAGCGATGGGTAGGACACTCGCGGAGAAGGTCTGGGACGATCATGTCGTCCGGCGCGTCGAGGGCGAGCCCGATCTCCTCTTCATCGATCTCCACCTGCTGCACGAGGTGACGAGTCCGCAGGCGTTCGACGGTCTCCGTCAGAACGGGCGCCGGGTGCGGCGGCTCGACCTCACCATCGCGACCGAGGACCACAACACTCCCACCCTCGACATCGACAAGCCCATCGCGGATCCGGTCTCCCGTGCCCAGCTGGAGACCCTGCGCAAGAACTGCGCGGAGTTCGGGGTCCGGCTGCATCCGCTGGGTGACGTCGAGCAGGGTGTGGTGCATGTGGTGGGGCCGCAGCTGGGTCTGACCCAGCCGGGCACCACCGTGGTCTGCGGCGACTCCCACACCTCCACCCACGGCGCCTTCGGCGCGCTGGCGTTCGGTATCGGCACCTCCCAGGTCGAGCACGTACTGGCCACCCAGACCCTGCCGATGGCCCGCCCCAGGACCATGGCGATCACCGTCGACGGGGAACTGCCCGACGGGGTCACCGCCAAGGACCTGATCCTGGCCATCATCGCCAGGATCGGCACCGGCGGCGGCCAGGGCTACGTCCTGGAATACCGCGGCCCGGCCATCGAGAAGCTCTCGATGGAGGCCCGGATGACCATCTGCAACATGTCCATCGAGGCCGGCGCCCGCGCGGGCATGATCGCCCCCGACCAGACCACCTTCGACTACCTGCAAGGGCGCGACCACGCCCCGACGGGCGAGGACTGGGACGCGGCCGTCGCGTACTGGAGGACCCTGCGCACCGACGACGACGCGGTCTTCGACGCCGAGGTGTTCATCGACGCCGCCGAACTGGCCCCGTTCGTCACCTGGGGCACCAACCCCGGCCAGGGCGCACCGCTGTCCGGACACGTCCCCGACCCCGCATCGTACGAGGACGCATCGGAGCGTCTCGCCGCGGAAAAGGCCCTGGAGTACATGGGGTTGACCGCCGGACAGGCGCTGCGCGACATCCAGGTGGACACCGTCTTCGTAGGCTCCTGCACCAACGGCCGTATCGAGGACCTGCGCTCGGCGGCGTCGGTCCTTCAGGGCCGCAAAGTCACCGACGGAGTACGGATGCTGGTCGTCCCCGGATCGGTGCGGGTCGCGCTGCAGGCCGTCGAGGAGGGGCTGGACACGGTCTTCAAGGAGGCCGGCGCCGAGTGGCGGCACGCGGGCTGCTCGATGTGCCTGGGCATGAACCCCGACCAGCTCGCCCCCGGCGAGCGCTCCGCCTCCACCTCCAACCGCAACTTCGAAGGCCGCCAGGGCAAAGGCGGACGGACCCATCTGGTCTCACCGCAGGTCGCCGCCGCCACCGCGGTCCTCGGCCACCTCGCCTCGCCCGCCGACCTCACCGACGTGTCCGCCACCCCCACGCCCGCCGGAGTCTGACCACCATGGAAGCTTTCACCACCCACACCGGCCGGGCCGTACCGCTGCGCCGCAGCAACGTCGACACCGACCAGATCATCCCCGCCCACTGGCTGAAGAAGGTCACCCGCGACGGGTTCGAGGACGGCCTCTTCGAGGCCTGGCGCAAGAACGACGACTTCGTCCTCAACCAGTCCGAGCGGCAGGGCGCCACGGTGCTGGTCGCCGGCCCCGACTTCGGCACCGGCTCCTCCCGCGAACACGCCGTCTGGGCCCTGCAGAACTACGGCTTCAAAACCGTCATCTCCTCCCGCTTCGCCGACATCTTCCGCGGCAACTCCCTCAAGAACGGCCTGCTGACCGTGGTTCTCCCGCAGGAGACCGTCGACCGGCTCTGGGACCTGACCGAGGCCGATCCCGACGCCGACATCACCGTCGACCTCGAACAACGCCAGGTCCGCGCCCCAGGCGTCACCGCCGACTTCGAACTCGACGAGAACGCCCGATGGAGACTGCTCAACGGCCTCGACGACATCAGCCTCACCCTTCAGAACGAAGCCCACATCGCGGCCTACGAAACCTCCAGACCACCCTTCAAGCCTCGTACCATTGAGGTCTGAGCAGCGGTTTTCCCCGACTGCGCCCTCCACCGCCCGGTGGAGGGCGCAGTCGCATGTTGAGGCCCTGTGGGGCGACAACTCGCCCCAGATGGCACAATCGGTGCATGGAACGCGACAGCCAACTCGAGCTCTACGAGGCGGTCGCGGCCCGACTGAAGGTCGCACACACAAGGGTGCGCGAACTGCAAGTTCCGGAGGGCGTGCGGATGGCGCTGTCCCGGAAGCTGCTGGCAGTGACGGCCGTGGCGAAGCACGATCTCGCAGACGCCGCAAGGCGCCTGGACCGGTTGATGAAGGACCTCGACGAAGGTCGATTCCCCCAAGGTGACTGACCACCCGGCGACTGGGTCGATATGCGGCGCGGTCGCCTGGCCGCAGCGGTCGACTTCGTTGCGGCACTAGGGTGATTAGCCCGTTTCGTGTTTGATTTGCGGTATATATCTGCCTAACGTGCGAAATAGCTTGAACAGTTTCGTTCCGGCGATGTCTCCGAAGGGGAAGACGTGAACAAGGCGCAGCTCGTAGAAGCGATTGCCGACAAGATGGGCGGCCGGCAGCAGGCCGCTGAAGCTGTCGACGCGGTCCTCGACGCGATCGTCCGCGCGGTTGTCGGCGGCGACCGGGTTTCGGTCACCGGCTTCGGCTCGTTCGAGAAGGTGGACCGCCCGGCCCGCTACGCCCGCAACCCGCAGACGGGCGAGCGCGTACGGGTCAAGAAGACCTCGGTTCCGCGGTTCCGCGCGGGCCAGGGCTTCAAGGACCTGGTGAGCGGCACGAAGAAGCTCCCCAGGGGTGGCGAAGTGTCCGTCAAGAAGGCTCCGAAGGGCAGCCTGCAGATGGGCGCCGCCGCGAAGAAGGCGGCGGCGAAGAAGGCCACCGCCAAGAAGGCGGCGGCGAAGAAGACCACGGCCAAGAAGACCGCGGCCGTGAAGAAGACGGCGGCGGCCAAGAAGACGACCGCCAAGAAGACCACCGCGGCGGCGAAGAAGACGACCGCCAAGAAGACGGCGGCGGCGAAGAAGACCGCTCCCGCCAAGAAGGCGACGGCCAAGAAGGCGCCGGCGAAGAAGGCCACCGCGCGCAAGACCACCGCCAAGAAGACCACTGCCCGCAAGAAGTAAGCGGCGCACCAGTTCAGGGCCACTCACGCGACGGGCCGGACTCCCCTGGGGGAGCCCGGCCCGCGGCGTTCCTCCCCGGCGAGGCGGCGGTCACAACGTCTGCAGGGTCACCAGCGTGATCCGGAGGGCGTCGCCCTCGCCCTCGGTCTCGATGCGCACCCGCTGGCCCGGGCGCAGCAGCCGCAGTCCTCCGGCGTCGAACGCCGCGGTGCCGAAGTCCACCGGAGTCCCGTCGTCGAGCAGCACGCTCCCGCTGCGGGTCACTGGGTCGTACGTGTACGCGGTCGCCTGCATGCCCCGAGCCTATCCGGCGCCCGTGACGGGCGTTCCGTCCGGGCCCGCCCGGGTCCGGCGCGCCCGGCGGCCCTCGGCGGGCGCCGGCCGCAGTGCTTCAGGAACTCCAGGCGAGGGGCGCCGTAGCGCACCGGGCCGCCGTTCGCGGGCCGACGCCCAGCGCGAGAGCGGCCCGCAGATCGCCGCCCGTGTCGACGTCGCGGCGTATCGACTCCACCCCGTCCAATTCGATTTCCACGGCCCCCGAGGCCAAATGCCGCTGCCGTGAGTGCCCGCCGAATGCCGGACGCAATTCCGTGCCGGGTGCCGCCGACAGGAATGTCGTGCCAATTCCGGCCGCATCCGCCAGGAAAGCCCGGGGGAAATGCCGGGCACTGGCGAGCACCCGTTCCAATTCGTCGGGGCGCAGCGCCGGGAGGTCCGCGTTGAGCGCGGCCACCGCCGCGGCCGGCCGCAGCGCGCGCACTTCGGCGGCCCCGTGGGCCAGCGCCGCGTTGAGCCCCGCGCCCGGCGGGTCCGGGACGACACGCGCGCCCAGGGCCGCCAGCTCGGCCGCCGCCAGCGGATCGTCGGTGACGACCACCACATCCCGCACCGTGCGGCAGGACAGCGCCCGGGAGACCGTGTCCTGTGCGAAGGCGAGGGCGAACCGCGGCCGCATCGCACCACCCGTGGCCTCCGACAACCTGCTCTTGGCCAGCGCGAGCGGTTTCAGGGGGACGACCAGTGACCAGTGCACGGGCCCATTGTCACCCGCGATCACGAACGTCCAGCGACCCGGCGTCGCAGGCGGGGCGTACGGTGTTCTCGACAGACCAGGGGCCTGGGGCGACACTTGACCCCCAGCAGCCGGGCGCCAGCCGGGCGGCAGCCAGGTCCGAAGAGGAAGGTGTCCGAGTGTCCCGCCGCAGAATCGGCTTCTGGTACCGCCTTGCTGCGGTCATCGCGAAACCGCCGCTGGTGGTTCTGTTCAAGCGGGACTGGCGGGGAATGGAGCACATTCCGGCCGACGGAGGATTCATCACCGCGGTGAATCACAACTCCTACCTGGATCCGCTCTCCTACGCCCACTACCAGTACAACACCGGACGCGTCCCGCGCTTCCTGGCGAAGGCCGGGCTCTTCAAGGGCTCCTTCGTGGGCACGATACTGCGCGGCACCGGCCAGATCCCCGTCTACCGGGAGACGACGAACGCCCTCGATGCCTTCCGCGCCGCCGTCGACGCCATCGAGCGCGGCGAGTGCGTCGCGTTCTACCCCGAGGGCACGCTGACCCGGGACCCCGAGATGTGGCCGATGGCGGGCAAGACCGGTGCCGCGCGCGTCGCGCTCCTCACCAAGGCGCCGGTCATTCCCGTGGCCCAGTGGGGCGCCAACATGGCGATGCCGCCCTACGCCAAGGAGGACAAGCTGCGTCTCTTCCCCCGGAAGACCCTGGTCGTGCAGGCGGGGCCGCCCGTGGACCTCGATCGGTTCCACGGCATGGAGCCCACCCCCGACGTCCTGCGCGAGGCCACCGAGGTCATCATGGCCGCGATCACCGCGCAGCTGGAGGAGATCCGCGGCGAGAAGGCGCCGGCGACGCCGTACGACAACCGCCAGGCGCGGGCCGAACAGCGGCGCAGGGCCGCCGGGGAGGGGACCAAGTGACTCGTTCCGTCAAGGCAGCCGTCTTCGGCACCGGGTCCTGGGGCACGGCCTTCTCGATGGTGCTCGCCGACGCCGGCTGCGAGGTGACCATGTGGGGCCGTCGCGCCGAGCTCGTCGACGCCGTGAACGGCACCCGCACCAACCCCGACTACCTGCCGGGGGTCCAGCTCCCCGAGGCGGTCCGGGCCACCACCGACCCCGCCGAGGCCGCCCGCGACGCCGACTTCACCGTTCTCGTCGTCCCCTCACAGACCCTGCGCGCCAACCTCACGGAATGGGCGCCGCTGCTGGCCCCCGGCACCGTGCTCGTCTCCCTGATGAAGGGCGTCGAACTCGGTACTGCCAAGCGGATGAGCGAGGTCATCGAGGAAGTGGTCGCCAAGGCGCCCGCCGGGGGCGCCCCGGACGAGGTCCGGGGCAGGGTCGCCGTCCTCACCGGGCCCAACCTGGCCAAGGAGATCGCCGACCGCCAGCCCGCGGCCGCGGTCGTCGCGTGCGCCGACGAGGGCGTCGCCAGGCGCCTCCAGTCCGCCTGTATGACTCCGTACTTCCGCGCCTACACCAACACCGACGTCGTCGGCTGCGAACTCGGCGGCGCGGTCAAGAACGTCATCGGACTGGCCGTCGGCATCGCGGACGGTATGGGCCTCGGCGACAACTCCAAGGCCACCCTCATCACCCGGGGGCTCGCCGAGACGACCCGCCTCGGCCTCGCCATGGGCGCCGACCCGATGACGTTCGCCGGCCTCGCCGGCCTCGGCGACCTCGTGGCCACCTGCTCCTCGCCGCTCTCCCGGAACCACACGTTCGGCACCAACCTCGGCCGGGGCATGACGCTCCAGGAGACCATCGCGGCGACCAAGCAGACGGCCGAGGGCGTCAAGTCCTGCGAGTCGGTTCTCGATCTCGCCCGCCGGCACGGCGTCGACATGCCCATCACCGAGACGGTCGTGTCGATCGTTCATGAGGGCAAGCCGCCGGTCGTCGCGCTCAAGGAGCTGATGTCCCGCAGCGCCAAGCCCGAGCGCCACTGAGGGAAGACCGCCGGAAGGCACTCTTCCGTTCGGTGGCCGCGCGCCCCTTCGGCCCGGCGGGGGCGCAGGGTACGCTCGTCGCGATATGAGCGAGAACCAGTCCCAGAGCACCGGCCTTGCCCCCACCAGCGGTGAGGCGCTCCGCAAGCCGCGTGTCGCGGTCGTCTTCGGCGGCCGAAGCTCCGAGCACGCGATCTCCGTCCTGACGGCCGGCGCCGTACTGCGTGCCATCGACCGCACCGTGTACGACGTCCTGCCCGTCGGCATCACCGCGGACGGCCGCTGGGCGCTGACGGCCGACGAGCCCGACCGGATGGCCATCGCGGACCGGCGGCTGCCGTCCGTCGCGGACCTCGCCGAATCGGCCGAGGGCAGCGTCGTCCTCTCCGTGGACCCGGCCAACCGCGAGGTCGTCTACAGCGAGCCCGGCTCCGTGCCCAAGGTGCTGGGCGAGGTCGACGTCGTCTTCCCCGTGCTGCACGGCCCGTACGGCGAGGACGGCACGCTCCAGGGCCTGCTCGAACTCGCCGGCGTCCCGTACGTGGGAGCCGGTGTCCTCGCCTCGGCCGTCGGCCAGGACAAGGAGTACATGAAGCGGGTCTTCGTCTCCTTCGGACTGCCGGTCGGCCCGTACGCGGTGATCAGGCCCCGTGAGTGGGAGCAGGATCCCTCCGCCGCCCGCAAGAAGATCGTCGACTTCGCCGGCGAGCACGGGTGGCCGCTGTTCGTGAAGCCCGCCCGCGCCGGTTCGTCGATCGGCATCACCAAGGTCGACGACCTCTCGGGTCTGGAGGAGGCCGTCGAGGAGGCCCGGCGCCACGACCCGAAGATCATCGTGGAGGCGCTGCTGCGCGGCCGCGAGATCGAGTGCGGTGTCCTGGAGTTCGAGGACGGCCCCCGCGCCAGTGTGCCGGCCGAGATCCCGCCCGTGTCCTCGCACGACTTCTACGACTTCGAGGCCAAGTACATCGACTCGGCCACCGGACTCGTGCCCGCGCCGCTCACCGACGAGGAGACCGCCGAGGTGCAGCGGCTCGCCGTCGCGGCGTTCGAGGCCGCGTCCTGCGAGGGACTGGTCCGGGCGGACTTCTTCCTCACCGAGGCCGGCGAGTTCGTGATCAACGAGATCAACACCATGCCGGGCTTCACGCCCATCTCGATGTACCCGCGCATGTGGCAGGAGTCCGGGGTCGACTACGCGGAGCTCGTCGACCTTCTGATCCGGGCCGCGCTGCGCCGCTCCACCGGCCTGCGCTGAACCGGCCTTCCCACACCCGCCACCGGGTGTGGGAAGGCCGGTTCGGCGGGGGACCTACGGGTTCCGGGTGAAGCGAGGCGGGACGGTCCGGGCGACCGGTCCCGCCAGATCCGTCAGCGGCCCCATGTCCGTGAACCGGTCCGACAGCGTCACCTCGACATACGTCCTGCGGTACGTGGTGGTGAACCGGGCGCCGTCCTCCAGTTCCTCGGAGTACCAGTCCACACCGTTCACCTCCACCCCGTCCGCCTGCTCACTCTCCAGCCCCGCGGGGCGCGGAACCCCGCAGCGCAGTACGATCGCGGCGTCCCCCCACCCGGCGGTCAGCACGGAACGGGGCTCGGGATCCCGGCGGCTCTCACCGGCCACCGAATCCGGCAACGCCTTGTGCAGCGCCAGGCAGAGGGCCTTCTCCTCGGCGGGGGGAGCGGGAACCGTGACCGACGGGGCGGCGTCCGTGGAGGAGCAGCCCGCGGCAGCCAGCAGCACGGCGGCGACGGGCAGGAACGGGAGCCGGCGGTGAGTCATCACCGGCCAAGCGTAGACGGGGGCTACAGGTGCACGACGGGGCAGGTGAGCGTACGGGTGATGCCGTCCACTTGCTGGACCTTGGCGACCACCATGCGGCCCAGCTCGTCGACGGTGTCGGCCTGGGCGCGCACGATCACGTCGTAGGGACCTGTCACGTCCTCGGCCTGGATCACTCCCGGGATCTTGGAGATGGTGTCGGCGACCGTCGACGCCTTGCCCACCTCGGTCTGAATGAGGATGTACGCCTGTACCACGGAACCTCCAGGGCGGCCACGAGGATCATGTGGGGAGAAGGGACGCCACGGTATCGCGTCGCCGCGGGCCGCGGGGAGACCCGCGCGTTCCGGGGCGTGCGCAGCGTGGCGTACCGGGCACAGAAGTTGACGGCCGACGGGGCCTACTCGACGGTACCGACAGCGGTGACGGCTCGCGACCGCACGACGAACAGGTGGGCCGGGCCGTCCGGCGGCACCGCGGCGACGAAGGGCATGACGAGATGAAGGGCACTGTGGGCGAGCTGGGGGAGTTCGGGCTCATCAGGGAGCTCACCTCCAGGCTCACCTCCACCCCCGCGGTACGGCTCGGACCCGGCGACGACGCCGCGGTCGTGTCCGCGCCCGACCGCAGGGTCGTGGCCAGCACCGACCTCCTGCTGGAGGGACGCCACTTCCGGCGCGACTGGTCCACCGCCTACGACGTGGGCCGCAAGGCCGCCGCACAGAACCTCGCCGACATCGCCGCCATGGGCGCCGTGCCGACCGCTCTGCTGCTCGGCCTCGTGGTCCCCGCCGACCTCCCGGTCACCTGGGCCACCGAGCTGATGGACGGCATCCGCGACGAGTGCCAGGTCGCCGGCGCGGCCGTCGTCGGCGGCGATGTCGTCCGCGGCGAGACGATCACCCTCGCGATCACCGCACTCGGCGATCTGCGCAACCACGACCCGGTGACCAGGGCGGGGGCGCAGCCCGGCGATGTCGTCGCGTACACGGGCTGGTTGGGCTGGTCCGCGGCCGGACACGCGGTCCTCTCCCGCGGGTTCCGCTCGCCGCGCGCGTTCGTCGAGGCACACCGGCGCCCCGAACCGCCGTACCACGCGGGCCCGGCCGCCGCGGGACTCGGCGCCACGGCGATGACCGATGTCAGCGACGGCCTCGTCGCCGACCTCGGTCACATCGCCGAGGCCAGCAAGGTCCGCATCGACCTGCGCTCCGGACTCATCGACATCCCCTCGCAGATGAACGACATCGGCCAGGCCGTCGGCGTCGACCCCCTCCAGTGGGTGCTCAGCGGCGGCGAGGACCACGCGATCGTCGCCACCTTCCCGCCGGACGCGAAGCTCCCCGCCCGCTGGAAGGTGATCGGCGAGGTGCTCAACCCGTCGGCGCTGCCCCAGGTGACCGTCGACGGGGCACCCTGGACCAGCAAGGGCGGCTGGGACCACTTCGGGGAGGGTGCGTGACGCGCCAGGCACCGCCGCGGGTGCTCACCGTCGCCGGGTCCGACTCGGGTGGCGGCGCCGGGATCCAGGCGGATCTCAAGACCATGCTCGCCCTCGGCGTGCACGGGATGAGCGTCGTCACGGCGGTGACCGCGCAGAACTCCCTCGGGGTGCAGGGAGCCTGGGAACTCCCGGTCGAGGCGGTGCGGGCCCAGTACCGGAGCGTCGTGGACGACATCGGGGTCCAGGCGGTGAAGACCGGGATGCTCGCCTCGGCGGAACTCGTCGAGGCCGTCGCGGACCTGCTGGCCGACACGGACGCCCCCGTGGTCGTCGACCCGGTCGGCGTCTCCAAGCACGGCGACTCCCTGCTCGCCGCCTCCGCACTCGAATCCGTCCGCAGGAAGCTGCTGCCGACGGCCACGGTCGCGACCCCGAACCTCGACGAGGTCGTCCAGCTGACCGGCGTACGCGTGGAGAGCGAGACCGATCTGCGCCGTGCGGCGGACGCACTGCTCGACCTCGGGCCGCGCTGGGCGCTGATCAAGGGCGGCCATCTCGCCGGGGACGCGGTGGACCTGCTCACCGACGGCACCGCGGCCCACTGGCTGCGCGCCCCACGGCACGACAACCGGCACACCCACGGCACCGGCTGCACCCTCGCCTCGGCCGTCGCGGCGGAACTCGCCAAGGGGCGCGACGTCCCCGGGGCCGTCTCGGCCGCCAAGGCGTATGTGACGGGCGCGATCGCCGCGGGATTCGCGCTCGGTGGCGGGATCGGGCCCGTCGACCACGCCTGGGAACGGCACCGGCCGGGCCGCTGACGACGCCCGGGGCCGCCGCGCGCCGGCCCCGGGCACCCGGCGCGAACGGCGAAAAGCCGGCCCACCGAGAGGTGGACCGGCTTTCAAGGCAACCGGAGGGCTGCGCTACGACGAGACGTCGGCGGGATCATCCCCGCACGAACGCGGGGAGCATCACTTAGCGCGAGACCTTGCCGGCCTTGATGCACGAGGTGCAGACGTTGAGCCGCTTCGGCGTCCGACCGACCACGGCACGCACGCGCTGGATGTTCGGGTTCCAGCGACGGGACGTACGGCGGTGCGAGTGGGAGATGTTGTTGCCGAAGCCCGGCCCCTTGCCGCAGACGTCGCAGTTGGCAGCCACGGGTCACTCCAAAGACTTCAGATGCACTTACAGTGAAATCCGGCGTGCCGGAATCAGTGGTCTGAAGTGGCTTGCCGGGGGAATGGCCCGATTCTCATCGGGCAACCGGAGCAGCATACAACGGCTGCGCCCGTAGAACGAAACTACCACGGGCACCCACGCCCCCACCCCGGTTCCGGGCCCGCCCCGGGTCTACCCTGCGGTGCAGCCCAGCCTCCCCGCCCACGCCCGCCACCGTGGCGTGGAGGGACCGCCGAAGGAGGATCTCGTTGCCCCAGCCCCTCGATGCCCTGGCGGTCCGCACCTGGTGCTCGCTCGCTCTGGACGCACTGGGCAGGGAGCGCGAGGAGATCGACGCGATCAACGTCTATCCGGTCGCGGACGGTGACACCGGCACCAACCTCTATCTGACCGTCGAGTCCGCGGCCACCGCCGTGGAGGCGGTGTTCGCGGCGTACGAGACCGGTTCGGCCGCCCCCGCGCTCGCCGACACCGTGCGGGCCATGGCGCACGGGGCGCTGATCGGGGCGAGGGGCAACTCGGGGACGATCCTGGCCCAGTTGCTGCGCGGCATGGCCGAGGTGCTCGGGGAGCGGGGCGGCGGGGCCGCCGAGGCGCTCCGGCGGGCCGCGGAGTCCGCCCGCGAGGCGGTGGCGCACCCCGTGGAGGGCACGATCCTGAGCGTCGCCTCCGCCGCCGCGCAGGCCGCACACGGCACGGCGCACGGCGACGACGCGGCGGCGGTCGCGGCCGCCTACTCGGGCGCGCGCCGGGCTCTGGCGGAGACACCGGGACAGCTCGAGGTGCTGGGCCGGGCCGGCGTCGTGGACGCGGGAGGACAGGGCCTGGTGGCGGTGCTGGGCGCGCTGGCCGAGGCGGTGACGGGGGAGGCGTCCGTACGGCCCGCCGTGCGCGCCCACCCGTCCCTGGCGACGGCCGCAGAACCGTGCGTCGACGGAGGTCCCGCCTTCGAGGTGATCTACCTCCTGGAGGCCGACGACGCCGCCGTGGCCCGGCTGAGGGCCCGGCTCGACACGCTCGGCGACTCGCTGGTCGTGGTCGGCGGAGACGGGCTGTGGAACGTCCATGTGCACGTCGACGACGCGGGTGCGGCGGTGGAGGCCGGAGTGGAGGCGGGCCGGCCGTACCGGATCCGGATCACCCACTTCGCGGCGGCCGGGCACCCCGAGCCGCGGGAGCGGGTCCAGCGGGCCGTCGTCGCCGTGGTGCCGGGGGAGGGGCTGGCCGGGCTGTGCACGGACGCCGGCGCGACCACGGTGCTCGCGCGGCCCGGCGAACCGCCCGCCAGCGGTGAACTCGTCGACGCGATCCGGCGGGCGCACGCTCGCGAGGTCGTGCTCCTCCCGAACGACGCCGAGCTGCGGCACACCGCGGCCGCCGCGGCCGAACAGGCCCGTACCGAGGGCGTCCGGGTCGCCCTCATCCCGACCCGCTCGGCGGTCCAGGGCATCGCCGCGCTCGCCGTCCACGAGCCCGGGCGGCGCTTCGACGAGGACGTCGTCGCCATGACCTCGGCGGCGGGCGCGACGCGCTACGGCGAACTGGCCGTCGCCGAACGGCAGTCCTTCACGTCCGCCGGCGTCTGCCAGGCGGGGGACGTGCTGGGGCTCATCGAGGGCGATGTGGCGGTGATCGGCGCGGACCTCGCGACCACCGCCGAAACGGTTCTGGACCGCATGCTCTCGGCCGGTGGCGAACTCGTCACCCTGGTCCTCCCCGAGGACGCCCCGCCGGAGCTCGGCGAGCGGCTGGAGGCACACGTGCGCGCGGGACACCTGGCGGTGGACACGGTGATCTACCACGGGGGCGCGGGAGCCCCGCTCCTCGTCGGCGTGGAGTGACCGGTCGCCCACGGAGGGTGGCTCCGTCGCCGTCCCGCACGACTCGCGGGCGACCGGGCTCCGACGGCAAGGCCGCCGCACCTCCCCGGCGCTTCCCGTGCGTGCCCTACGCGCTGCGGAACGCGCCGTTCCCGCGGCCGCGCGACGGTTGTCGGTGCGGTGGTGTGCAATGGACGGCGTGCTGGACGAACCGCTGACCAAGACGCTCGGCCCCGCGACCGCCAAGGTCATGGCCGAGAACCTCGACCTGCGTACCGTCGGTGATCTACTGCACCACTATCCCCGCCGGTACGAGGAGCGCGGACAGCTGACCCGGCTCGCCGAGCTGCCGCTGGACGAGCACGTGACCGTCGTCGCCCAGGTCGCCGACGCCCGCGTGCTCACGTTCAACGGCGGGCGGGGCCAGCGGCTGGAGGTCACCATCACCGACGGCAGCGGACGTCTCCAGCTGGTGTTCTTCGGGCGCGGCATCCACCGGCCCCACAAGGACCTGCTGCCCGGCACCCGCGCCATGTTCGCGGGCAAGGTCTCCGTGTTCAACCACAGGCTGCAGCTCGCCCACCCCACGTACGAACGGCTCGACGCCGAGAGCGGCGAGGGAGCGGTCAGCGCCTTCGCCGGAAAGCTCATCCCGATCTACCCGGCCTGCAAGGGCCTGGAGTCCTGGAAGATCGCCAAGGCCGTGGACGCCGTCCTCCCGCACGCGACGGAGGCCGTGGACCCGCTGCCGGCCACGCTGCGCGACGGCCGTGGCTTCGTCCCCCTCCCGCAGGCCCTGCTCAAGATCCACCGCCCGCAGACCAAGGCCGACGTGGAGGACGCGCGACAGCGGCTGAAGTGGGACGAGGCCTTCGTCCTCCAAGTCGCCCTCGCCCGGCGGCGGTACGCGGACGGGCAGCTCCCCGCCGTCGCCCGCCGGCCCGTGCCGGACGGACTGCTCGACGCCTTCGACGCACGGCTGCCGTTCACCCTCACCGAGGGGCAGCGGAAGGTCTCCGCCGAGATCTTCGGCGATCTGGCCACGGAGCATCCGATGCACCGGCTGCTGCAGGGCGAGGTCGGCAGCGGGAAGACCATGGTCGCCCTGCGCGCCATGCTCGCCGTCGTCGACGCGGGAGGGCAGGCGGCGATGCTCGCGCCCACCGAGGTCCTCGCCCAGCAGCACCACCGGTCCGTGGTCGAGATGATGGGCGACCTCGCCGAGGGCGGGATGCTCGGCGGCGCCGAGCGCGCCACCAAGGTCGTGCTGCTCACCGGATCGATGGGCGCGCCCGCCCGCCGCCGCGCCCTGCTCGACCTCGCCACCGGCGAGGCGGGGATCGTGATCGGTACGCACGCCCTGATCGAGGACAAGGTCCAGTTCCACGACCTGGGCCTGGTCGTCGTGGACGAGCAGCACCGATTCGGCGTCGAGCAGCGCGACGCCCTGCGCGGCAAGGGCAAACAGCCGCCGCACCTGCTGGTCATGACCGCCACCCCGATCCCCCGCACGGTCGCCATGACGGTCTTCGGCGACCTGGAGACGTCCGTGCTGGACCAGTTGCCCGCGGGACGCTCGCCGATCGCCTCGCACGTGGTCCCCGCCGCGGACAAGCCGCACTTCCTGGCGCGGGCCTGGGAGCGGGTGCGCGAGGAGGTCGAGACCGGTCACCAGGCGTACGTCGTCTGCCCGCGCATCGGCGACGACCTCGACACTTCCGCCGAGGCCCGGCGGACGTCGCCGGAGGACGATGCGGAGAAGCGGCCGCCGCTGGCCGTGCTGGACGTGGCCGGGCAGCTGTCGGCCGGACCGTTGAAGGGCCTGCGCGTGGAAGTGCTGCACGGCCGCATGCCGCCCGACGACAAGGACGGCGTGATGCGCCGATTCGCCGCGGGCGAGGTGGACGTGCTCGTCGCCACGACCGTCATCGAGGTCGGCGTGAACGTACCGAACGCCACCGCGATGGTGATCATGGACGCCGACCGTTTCGGCGTCTCCCAGCTCCACCAGCTGCGCGGCCGGGTCGGCCGCGGCTCGGCACCCGGGCTCTGCCTGCTCGTCACGGAGATGCCCGAGGCGAGCCCCGCACGCGCCCGGCTCGGTGCGGTCGCCGCCACCCTGGACGGTTTCGAGCTCTCCCGTATCGACCTCGAACAGCGGCGCGAGGGGGATGTGCTGGGCCAGGCCCAGTCGGGAGTGCGCTCCTCATTGCGGGTCCTCGCGGTCATCGAGGACGAGGAGATCATCGCCGCGGCCCGCGACGAGGCGGTGTCCGTCGTCGGCGCCGACCCGGAGCTGGAGGGATTTCCGGAGCTGCGGACGGCGCTCGACGCCCTGCTCGACAAGGACCGCGAGCAGTACCTGGACAAGGGCTGAGCCGCGGCCCGGACCTGGGCGCGTTCCCCCTGTGCCCCCCCGGCCCGGACCTGGGCGCGTTCCCCCTGTGCCCCCCCGGCCCGGACCCGGGCCCGTTCCCCCTGTGCCCCCCGGCCCGGACCTGGGCGCGCTCCTTCCGTGCCCCCGGGCCCGGGGAAGGGCGGCCGCCCCGTGCCGGCCCGCAGCGCTCCTTCCGCATCGAGCCCCCGGGGACGGGCGGGGCTCGCGGACGCGCGGAGCCCATATCGTGGAGGTGACCGGATCGGTCCGACGGCCATGACCAGGCCGGTCGAGCCGATCGAGCACCGTCTTCCGCGAAGGACCCAGATGACCCGCGTGATCGCCGGCGCGGCCGGCGGACGCCGCCTGGCCGTGCCGCCGGGCAACGGCACCCGCCCCACCTCCGACCGTGCGCGCGAGGGCCTGTTCTCCACCTGGGAGTCGCTGCTCGGCGGCTTCCAGGGGCTGCGTGTGGCGGATCTCTACGCGGGCTCGGGTGCCGTCGGTCTGGAGGCGCTGTCCCGCGGCGCGTCCCACGCCCTGCTCGTCGAGGCCGACACCCGCGCCGCCCGCACGGTCAGGGAGAACGTGCGGACCCTGGCCCTGCCGGGAGCCGAGGTCCGCGCCGGCCGCGCCGAGCAGGTCGTGCAGGGACAGCCGCCGGCGGACCCGTACGACGTGGTGTTCCTCGATCCGCCGTACGCCGTCACCAACGACGATCTTCGGGAGATTCTCCTCACACTCCGCGCGGGAGGCTGGCTCGCGGAGGGCGCCCTCGTCACCGTGGAGCGCAGCACCAGGGGCGGTGAGTTCGGCTGGCCCGACGGGATCGAACCGTTGCGGGCCCGTCGCTACGGCGAGGGGACGCTTTGGTACGGTCGCGCCGCCTCTACGTGCGAAGACGCACCATGACCGGACCGGAGAGCGAGGGACTTCAGTTGCGCCGCGCCGTCTGTCCGGGGTCGTTCGACCCCATCACCAATGGACACCTCGACATCATCGCCCGCGCCTCCAAGCTGTACGACGTCGTGCACGTCGTGGTGATGATCAACCAGTCCAAGCAGGGACTGTTCACCGTCGACGAGCGGATCGAGCTGATCCGCGAGGTCACCGCCGAGTACGGCAACGTCGAGGTCGAGGCCTACCACGGCCTGCTCGTCGACTACTGCAAGGAGCGGGACATCCCCGCCATCGTCAAGGGCCTGCGGGCGGTCAGCGACTTCGACTACGAACTTCAGATGGCCCAGATGAACAACGGCCTGTCGGGCGTCGAGACGCTCTTCGTGCCGACCAGTCCCACCTACAGCTTCCTGTCGTCCTCACTGGTCAAGGAAGTCGCGGCCTGGGGCGGCGACGTCTCCCACCTGGTGCCGCCGGCCGTGCTGGAGGCGCTGACCGAACGGCTCCCGAAGAAGTGACACGGGGGACGGCACGGACGGCCGCTTCCTGACGTGCCGTCACCCGGTGTCGGACCGGCGCCGACTGGCCGTACAGTCGTTGCGTCCGGCTCCAAAACGGCTGTAGTGACTGTAGAGAGTGGCGAGCACACGGTGGACGTGCAGAAGAAGCTCGACGAGATCGTCGAGGCGGTCGGGAACGCCCGGTCCATGCCCATGTCGGCCTCCTGCGTGGTCAACCGCGCCGAACTGCTCGCGATGCTCGAAGAGGTGCGGCAGGCGCTGCCCGGCTCGCTCGCCCAGGCCCAGGAGCTGATCGGCGACCGGGAGCAGATGGTCGAGCAGGCCCGCCAGGAGGCCGAGCGGATCATCCAGGCCGCCCATTCCGAGCGCGGCTCGCTGGTCTCCGGCACCCACATCGCCCGGCAGTCCCAGGAGGAGGCCGACCGGATCCTCGCCGAGGCCCGGAGGGAGGCCGAGGAGATCCGCGCCGAGGCGGACGACTACGTCGACTCCAAGCTCGCCAACTTCGAGGTCGTCCTCAACAAGACCATCGGCTCCGTCGACCGGGGGCGCGAGAAGCTGCTCGGTCGCGGCCACGGCACGGACGACCAGGGCCATGCGGACCCCGCCGACGACGACGCCCCCGAGTACAGCGCGGACCCGCAGACGCTGATCCGGCGCGCGGACGACTACGTCGACGCCAAGCTGGGTGCCTTCGAGGCGGTGCTCTCCAAGACGCTGGAGGCGGTCGGCCGGGGCCGGCAGAAGCTGCACGGCCGGATCGCGACGGACGAGCTCGGCGCGCATATGGCCGCGCAGGAGGCCGCCGGCAGCGTGCAGCACACCAGTGACGCCGACTACCTCGCCGGGCTGGCGGAGCTGGCGGACCCGGAGCCGCAGGTGCAGCAGCCGCAGGCCCCGCAGCCCCAGATCCCTGCGCAGGCCGACCCGTACGGCTACCAGCCCGCGGCGGCCCAGGCCCAGCCCCAGGACATGTACGGGTACCAGCAGGACCCGTACGCGGTGGGCTACGGACAGCAGCAGGGCTACGATCCGGCGTACTCCCAGGGGTACGGTCAGGACCCGTACGCCGGAGGCTACGTCGCTCAGCCGCAGCCGCAGCCGCAGCCGCAGCAGGGCCATCAGGGCCATCAGGGCCATCAGGGCCACGCCCAGCAGGCCTCGCTGGACGAGACGAGCTTCTTCGACACCAGCATGATCGACATGGAGCAGCTGCGGCGCTACGAGCAGGGTCGCTGATCCCCTGAGGACCGGATTGGGCCTGGAGCGAACGGTCCAGTATCCTGGCTCTTCGGTCGCGCGAGCGTGGATTGATGCTGCGCTGGAATCGTGGCCTCCCACACTCGATCCGAAAGCAGGAAGAGCCCTGAACGCCCGCCTCGACCACCGCAACCCTCTCGTGTTCGACACGCACGAGCTGGGCCGGCGGCCCGGTGCGCTCCAGCGGCTCTCCCGTTCCGTCCCGGCGCCCGCAGCGCCGGCGGTCCTCGGGGTCGAAGGGGTCATCGGCGTGCCCGAGGGCGCGCCCGTGGAGCTGGAGCTCCGCCTCGAGTCCGTCATGGAAGGGGTGCTCGTCACGGGCACCGCCCGTGCCGTGGCCGAGGGGGATTGCGTAAGGTGTCTGGAGCCGCTGCGCCATGAGGTCGTGGCGGAGTTCCAGGAGATGTTCTCGTACCCCGACGCCGACGACCGGGGCCGTGCCAAGGAGCCGGGGCCCGGCGACGACGCCGAGGACGAGGACGTGATCTTCCTCGAGGACGGATTGTTCGACCTCGAGCCCGTGCTGCGTGACGCGGTGGTGCTCGCACTGCCGATGCAGCCGGTGTGCCGGGAGGACTGTGCAGGGTTGTGTTCCGACTGCGGGGCCGACCTGAACGCCGATCCGGACCACCACCACGACGCCGTCGACATCCGTTGGGCGGCACTGCAGGGACTCGCCGATTCACTCGGAACCGGTGAGAAGGACAAGAAGAGCGGCGACGCGCCTCGATCAGCACGCGTCGACGAGAAGCAGGAGAAGTAGCCGTGGCTGTTCCGAAGCGGAAGATGTCGCGCAGCAACACGCGCCACCGCCGGTCGCAGTGGAAGGCTGCGGTCCCCACCCTGGTTTCGTGTGAGCGCTGCCAGGAGCCGAAGCAGCAGCACATCGCGTGCCCGAGCTGCGGCACCTACAACAAGCGCCAGGTCCTCGAGGTCTGAGCGGCTGGTGAGAGGCGCGATGTCTGACAGCATCAGTTCGGCCTCGTCCCACACGCTTCTGGAAGGGCGGCTCGGGTATCAGCTCGAGTCCGCCCTTCTGGTGCGCGCGCTGACCCATCGCTCGTACGCGTACGAGAACGGCGGTCTGCCCACCAACGAGCGGCTGGAGTTCCTCGGGGACTCGGTGCTCGGACTGGTGGTCACGGACACGCTGTACCGCACCCACCCCGACCTGCCCGAGGGCCAGCTGGCCAAACTGCGGGCCGCGGTGGTCAATTCGCGTGCGCTGGCGGAGGTCGGCCGCGGCCTCGATCTCGGGTCCTTCATCCGCCTCGGCCGGGGCGAAGAGGGCACGGGCGGGCGGGACAAGGCCTCCATCCTCGCCGACACCCTGGAAGCGGTGATCGGCGCGGTCTATCTCGACCAGGGCCTCGACGC
Organism: Streptomyces marianii; assembly: GCF_005795905.1. Taxonomy (NCBI): domain Bacteria; kingdom Bacillati; phylum Actinomycetota; class Actinomycetes; order Kitasatosporales; family Streptomycetaceae; genus Streptomyces; species Streptomyces marianii. The sequence goes on along the minus strand of NZ_VAWE01000001.1, from coordinate 2,362,241 downwards.
GGCGTCCGAGCTGGTGCACCGGCTCTTCGATCCGCTGATCGAGAAGTCCTCGAACCTCGGTGCCGGCCTGGACTGGAAGACCAGTCTCCAGGAGCTGACGGCCGCCGAGGGGCTCGGAGTGCCCGAGTACGTGGTCTCCGAGACGGGTCCGGACCACGAGAAGACCTTCACTGCTGCCGCCCGCGTCGGTGGTGTCTCGTACGGCACCGGCACCGGCCGCAGCAAGAAGGAAGCGGAACAGCAGGCGGCGGAGTCCGCGTGGCGTGCGATCCGCGCCGCCGCCGACGAACGCGCGGCGGCGGCGAAGGCCGCCGAAGCCGCGGAGGCCGCGGAGGCCGAAGGGGCCGCCGACACCCCTTCACCCCGCGCCACCGCCTGACGCTTCGCTTCCGGACCCCGCCGCGCCCGCGCGGCGGGGTCCTCGCTTTCCCGCAGGCGTTCCTCCCGCCCGACCGGCCGCCGGGGGCGGGAGGGCCGGCGGCTCGCCGGGACGCGGAGCGGAGGTACGCTGCGGGCGTCGAGTCGGTCGAGGTCCGGAGGAGATACGTGCCCGAGTTGCCCGAGGTGGAAGTCGTGCGGCGGGGACTCGAGCAGTGGGTCTCCGGGCGGACCGTGGGCGGCGTCCAGGTCCTGCACCCGCGGGCCGTGCGCCGGCACCTCGGCGGCGGGGTCGACTTCGCGGCGAGGCTCCGCGGGCAGCGGATCGGAGCCGCCCGGCGGCGCGGCAAGTACCTCTGGCTGCCGCTGGAAGGCAGCGGCAGCGCCGTCCTCGGACACCTCGGCATGAGCGGTCAGCTGCTCGTGCAGCCGGAGGCGGCCGCGGACGAGAAGCACCTGCGGATCCGGATCCGTTTCGAGGACGGCCTCGGCACCGAACTCCGCTTCGTCGACCAGCGCACCTTCGGCGGACTGTCCCTCCACGACACCACCCCGGACGGGCTGCCGGACGCGATCGCGCACATCGCCCGGGACCCCCTCGACCCCGAGTTCGACGACGCGGCCTTCCACGCGGCGCTCCGACTGCGCCGTACCACGATCAAGCGCGCCCTCCTCGACCAGTCCCTGATCAGCGGTGTCGGAAACATCTACGCCGATGAGGCCCTGTGGCGGGCCAGACTCCACTACGACCGGCCCACGGCCGCTCTGAACCGGCCCCGCTCCGCCGAACTCCTCGGCCACGTACGGGACGTGATGAACGCCGCCCTCGCTGTCGGCGGAACGAGTTTCGACAGCCTCTACGTCAACGTGAACGGCCAATCCGGGTACTTCGACCGGTCGCTCGACGCGTACGGGCGCGAGGACGAGCCCTGTCGCCGCTGCGGTACGGCGATGCGCCGCCGCCCCTGGATGAACCGCTCCAGCTACTACTGCCCGCGCTGTCAGCGCCCGCCGCGGCCGGCCCGCTCGCTGCCGCGCGTCGCGTCATAGCGTCCACGCGCGGCCAGCACCTCAGGCATCCGCCCCTCCACGAGCCGGATCAGGCCGAGCAGCCGCTCCGCGACCTCCCGTCCGAGCGGGGTCAGTTCGTAGTCGACCCGCGGCGGATTGGTGGGCTGCGCATCGCGGTGGACGAGCCCGTCCCGTTCCAGCGCGTGCAGCGTCTGCGAGAGCATCTTCTCGCTGACGCCGTCGACGCGCCGCCGCAGTTCGTTGAAGCGGGACCCGCTCTCGTACAGCGCGCCCAGGGTCAGGCTGCCCCACCGCCCGGTCACATGCTCCAGGGTGCCGCGCGACGGGCACTGCCGGTCGAACACGTCGAAGGCGATGGAGTCGTCCATGCGCGACACCTTACGCCGGGAAGCGCTCACTCAGAGGGAGCGCTCGGCATCAGAAAGCGGCGGACGGACACCACGCGGTCGGGCCGGACCCGCACCCGCGGTGCCGTGGACGCGGTCCGGGCCGTCCCGGTGGCCGATCACGGCCTCGGGGCGGCCCGGTTAAGAACGCGGGTTGCGGAGCTGTGACGTTCTCAGAAGCCGAAGAAGTGAAGGTCCGGGTTTCTGACGTGCGGCCGTGTCATCGATCAACGCTGCGACCTGCGGCTTAGCTGTCGGTGGCGGTAAGCGTTGGTCGTCGTTGTGTGGCCTCGGACGGCCCGGAGACGGCCAGGGCAGGGGGCTCGCGGTCTCCCCTTCGACACGAACTCCGTTGCCGGGCCGCACAGGGACGCTATTGGGCGTGAGTGGTTGCTGTGGTTGCGGTACTTCGCTGCTGTACCCAGGATCTCAGCGGGGGACTAGGGAATGGCATTATTTCGTCTGATGAAGAGACGGGTGCAGTTCACTGAGCAGGTTGTGCGGTTCCGCGACTACATGCCGACCGCAGATCGGGAAGAGTTCCTGCGGCTCGTCGACAGGATCGCAGCTGAGCCTGAAGGCGCCGACAGTCATCTCGCCTACACGGACGACACTGTGACGCGCGCGGCCTGGGAAGACCGCGTAATGATCCACTACGTCGTGACGATCGAGTTCGTAGTAGTGATCGAGGTTGACATCCATGACCCGTCGCGTGGATTCAACGTGGTGTAGTCGGCCACAGAAGAGCCCCGATCGCCGGTCGTTATTCTTCGCCTCAAGCGGCGGGGCGCCGGCCGACAAGAGGACGACGCCCGTACGAGGCCGAGGCTTTGAGGTCTGTGCTCGTCCTTGTCAGGTCGATCATGGGGCCTCTGGGACCTCGCTTGACACGCTCCGCGCGCCGTCTGGTCTGCCGCTGGTGTTCGGCGCCGATCGGCGAGATTCGCGCTCGTTGGTGTCAGCCGCTGATGTCATCGCCGGGCGGGGGCCTTGACAGGCTCCGGTCTGCTTCTCCGCCGCCCAGGGCACCGAGCAAACATTGCCGCGCCTTGTCCTGCGTTCTTGGCTGAAGTACTCGGGTGTGGCTGAGTAGCTGCGCCCTGGTCGCCTATGCGGTGAGCCGGAACGCTTGAGCCATGCGACAAAGACTACTGAGACTCGCTCCCCACCTCGTGATCCCCGTTCTGGCTCTGGTGGCGCTGACGGCCTGGGCCGGCTGGCTGGGTTGGGATCAGCGTCGTGACGTGCAACCTGATGGATCCACGACCGGCCCCTACGCGGCGTGGCAGGTGATCGGGCTCGTCCTGACTCTGCTGGCACCGGTGTACTGGGCGGCATCCCGGCGCCACGCCGTGGGCGCTGTGCTCGGCACCACCGTCGGTCTGACCGTCGCCGCCTACTACGACTGGTCGGACGACTCCAGCGGCCTCTTCATGATCGGCGTGGGGACGGTCATGGTGGGAAGCCTCGGCGCGACTGCCGCCATTTCCGGAGTCATCGCTTCTGCGACACGAAACCGCTTCGACCGTCGCCGCTGAGTCGGGTGCCGCTGCCACCGGCCCGCCGGGCCTTGCCCACGAGTCGCCCCACGCTCACCATGACGCTTCCTGCGGACGCACGCGGTGCCCGTCCATCCCGGAGCCTGATGCCTTCGAACGCAGACTGAAGAAATCTCAGAAGCCGAAGTCCTGGGTCCACCACGGGCCGCCCTGGGCGAAGGAGACCCCCACGCCCAGCGTCCGGTACTCGCAGTTCAGGATGTTCGCGCGGTGGCCGTCGCTGTTCATCCAGGCGTTCATGACGGTCCGGGCGTCGGCCTGGCCGCGGGCGATGTTCTCGCCCCCCAGTCCGCCGACGCCGGCCTGGGCGGCACGGTCCCAGGGGCCGTCGCCCTCGGGGTCGGTGTGGTCGAAGAAGCCGCGAGCAGCCATGTCGGAGCTGAACCGGCCCGCGAGGCGGTTCAGCGAGGCGTCCGCCCGCACCGGGGCGCAGCCCGCCTCGGCACGCTCCTTGTTGACCAGGGCCAGCACCTCGGCCTCCGCGGCGGTCTCGCCGGACGGTGCCTTGGGTCGCGGCTTGGCGGGGACGGCCCGGCGCTCCGGGGCCGCCTTCCGCTCCGCGGCCCTGTTGCCGGGAGCCTCGGCGCTCCCGGGCGCGGCTGGCGGCTTCGCCGGGGGTGCCTTCTTCGTCACGGGCGGCTTCGGCTTGGCCGCGGTCGCCGACGGGGAGCCCTTCTGGGCCTTCCCCGCCGTCGAGGACATGCCCTTCGACGGGCGGGGGGTCGCCCCGGCCGAGGCGCGCTGCGACGGGGTCGCGGCGGAGCCGCCCTGGCTCTCGAGATCACCGGTGGCCGCCTCGCGCACGTGCTGCGCGGCGGTCTTCTGGCCTCCCGTGGTGAACACGTCGCCGCCCGGCACCAGCCCGGCCGCGACGGCGACGGTGCCGACCGCGGCCGCAGCGGCGATCCCGAGCAGTCCGGTGCGTACGGGCCCGGGAACCCGCTTCTTCCGGCGGTGGCGTCCCATCCGCTCGCCCTTCCGGTCTCGACTTCAGCTGGATCAGTGGAAGGACTCGCCCGAACGGGCGAAGTCCGTTGCGTCGCGACTGTACGCGATGTCTGGAGTGGGCGATGTGACCCGAGTGGCATTGACCGGTGCGCGTCCGTGTAGGTTTCGCGGATGCATGAGCACGCACGGATGACCGCATGGGTACGCGGCCGGGTACAGGGAGTGGGATTCCGCTGGTTCACCAGGGAAAACGCTCTGGGGATCGGCGGGCTCCGCGGCTTCGCGCTCAATCTCGACGACGGCAGGGTGCAGATCGTGGCGGAAGGTCCGCGTGAGAATTGCCACCGTCTTCTGGAGTGGCTGCGGTCGTCCGACACGCCCGGCGCCGTCTCCGGTGTCACCGAAATCTGGGGCGATCCGCGCGGGGGGTACGACGGATTCGCGATCCGCTGATCGGAAGACCGCGGCACGGGCACACGATGTGTTCATCTGACTTCCCACAGCATGCGTGTTCGAAAGAAACGCGCTGGTGGTTGCCAATAACGGTCCCGCCGTGCCAGGCTGCGCCAGTAACGATGATCTCCGAGCCCCCGGGGCCCGCAGGAGAGCCGCCGCCGCGCGTGCCGCGGCCGCGAGCCCGCGGCTTGCCCCCGATACGGGGCGTGATCGTGTTGACCGTCAAACTTTTTGGTGAGACGCTGGAAGCCCCGCGCACCCTAGCTGTTTGGCAGCAAGAACCGCAGTGAGAACAAGCGCTGCCGAGCACCGCGGGTGCGAAATCCCTCACGACCCACACCGCATCGGTCGGTCACTCAGTGTGGAGGACCATCCATCATGGCAAAGGCGCTTCTCGGTTACGTCGGCGGTTCCGACCCGCGACTCCTCGCCGAGATGCGACGGCTTCAGCAGCGCGTCCAGGATCTGGAGTCCGAGCTCGTACGGATCCAGTCCGAGAACGACGCGCTGAGCGCTGCCGCCGCACAGCACCGTGGCGATTCGTTGCTCGAAGGCATCGACATCGACGTACCCAAGGGCGAGCCGGCGCTCACCTGATCCCAGATCCTATGGGGATCCGGTGAGAAACTCTCTCGCACGGCAGGTATGTATGCAAGGGACGCTTCGGCGTCCCTTCTTTCTTTGTTTCCCCCTCTGTAGTGCACTGCTTACCGTCTGATGTGCCCTGCATATTCAGGGATGAAACCGCGGCGCGCTCACGTCGTGGTGAGCCCGTAGCCCTGCGCCGGCGGCGATCTCCGGGCACCGGGAGGTAGAGTCCGGCGGCGTGCACCTCAAGGCCCTGACCCTCCGCGGGTTCAAATCCTTCGCCTCGGCGACGACGCTGCGCTTCGAGCCCGGCATCACGTGCGTCGTCGGGCCGAACGGCTCCGGCAAGTCCAATGTCGTGGACGCGCTGTCCTGGGTCATGGGTGAACAGGGGGCGAAATCCCTGCGCGGCGGGAAGATGGAGGACGTCATTTTCGCCGGGACGACCGGGCGGCCGCCGCTCGGCCGCGCGGAGGTCTCGCTCACGATCGACAATTCCGACGGCGCGCTGCCCATCGAATACGCCGAAGTCACCATCACGCGGATCATGTTCCGCAACGGCGGCAGCGAATACCAGATCAACGGGGACACCTGCCGGCTGCTGGACATCCAGGAACTGCTCTCCGACTCGGGTATCGGGCGGGAGATGCACGTCATCGTCGGGCAGGGACGGCTCGACTCCGTCCTGCACGCCGACCCGATGGGACGCCGCGCGTTCATCGAGGAGGCCGCGGGTGTCCTCAAGCACCGCAAGCGCAAGGAGAAGGCGCTGCGGAAGCTCGACGCGATGCAGGCCAACCTCGCCCGTGTCCAGGACCTCACCGACGAACTGCGGCGGCAGCTCAAGCCGCTGGGCCGGCAGGCCGCCGTGGCGCGGCGGGCCGCGGTCATCCAGGCCGACCTGCGCGACGCGCGCCTCCGCCTCCTCGCCGACGACCTGGTGCGCATGCGCGAGGCGCTCAGGACCGAGGTCGCCGACGAGGCCGCGCTCAAGGAGCGCAAGGAGGGCACGGAGGCGGAGCTCAAGGCGGCACTGGCCCGGGAGGCCGACCTGGAGGACGAGGTGCGCCGGCTGGCGCCGCGGCTGCAGCGGGCCCAGCAGACCTGGTACGAACTCTCGCAGCTGGCCGAGCGGGTGCGCGGCACGGTGTCACTGGCCGAGGCCCGGGTGAAGAGCGCCACCTCGGTGCCCGCGGAGGAACGGCGCGGCCGTGACCCCGAGGACATGGAGCGGGAGGCCGCGCGGTTCCGCGAACAGGAGGCGGAGCTGGAGGCCGCGCTGGAGGCGGCGCAGCGCGCGCTGGAGGACACGGTCGCCCACCGTGCCGAACTGGAGCGCGAACTGGCGGTCGAGGAGCGCCGGCTGAAGGACGTCGCCCGGGCGATCGCCGACCGCCGCGAAGGGCTCGCCCGGCTGAACGGGCAGGTCAACGCAGCCCGTTCCCGCGCCGCTTCGGCCCAGGCGGAGATCGACCGCCTGGCGGCCGCTCGTGACGAGGCGGGCGAACGGGCAGCCGCGGCCCAGGAGGAGTACGAGCAGCTCAAGGCGGAGGTCGACGGGCTGGAGGCGGACGACAGCGCGCTCGCGGACCGGCACGACGCGGCGAGGCGTGAACTGTCCGAGGCGGAGGCGGCCCTGTCCGCAGCCCGGGAAGCGGCGACGGCCGCCGAACGCAAGCGGGCCGCCGTCGCCGCGCGCCACGAGGCCCTCGCGCAGGGACTGCGCCGCAAGGACGGCACCGGCGCACTGCTGTCCGCCCGGGACCGGCTCTCCGGTCTGCTGGGCCCCGCCGCCGAACTGCTGACGGTCGCTCCCGGTCACGAACTCCCGGTCGCGGCGGCGCTCGGGGCGGCGGCCGACGCCGTCGCGGTCACGGATCCCTCCACGGCGGCCGAGGCCATCCGGCTGCTCCGCAAGCAGGACGCGGGCCGTGCGTCCCTGCTGCTGTCCGTGCCGGGACAGGCGGGCGCTCCCGCGGAGAGACCGCCCACGGCCGGGATCCCCGCCCCCACCCGGCCGCCCGCCGAGAGCGTCTCGACGTCCGGGGGCCCGGCATACACGCCCGTGCCGCCCGCGGTCGAGGCCGGTGCGGCCGCACCCGCGCATCCCGGGGCGGCCCCCTCCCCGATCGCCGGCGGTGAAGGGGGGATGCGGCCGTCCCGGGTCCTCGACCTGGTGCGCGGGCCGGAGGGGCTGATGCCCGCCGTGGCGAGGCTCGTACGGGACATGGTGGTCGTCGGGACCCTGGAGGACGCCGAGGACCTGGTCCGTGCGGAGCCGGGACTGGTCGCCGTCACCGCCGAGGGCGACGTCCTCGGTGCCCACTTCGCGCACGGGGGCTCCGCGGGCGCGCCCAGTCTCCTGGAGGTGCAGGCGTCGGTCGACGAGGCCGCTGCCGAGCTGGAGGAACTGGCCGTACGGTGCGACGAACTCGCCGCGGGGCAGCGCGAGGCCGGCGAGCGGCGTACGGCGTGCGCATCCCTCGTCGAGGAGTTGGGCGAGCGGAGACGGGCGGCCGAGCGGGAGAAAGCCGGCGTCGCCCAGCAACTGGGACGGCTCGCCGGGCAGGCCCGCGGCGCCGCGGGGGAGGCCGAGCGCACGGCGGCGGCGGCCGAGCGGGCTCAGGAGGCGCTCGAGAAGGCGCTGTACGAGGCCGAGGAGCTGGCGGAGAGGCTGGCCGTCGCGGAGGAGACCCCTGTCGAGGAGGAGCCGGACACGTCGGCGCGCGACCGCCTGGCCGCCGACGGCGCCAATGCCCGGCAGACCGAGATGGAGGCCCGGCTTCAGGTGCGCACGCACGAGGAGCGGGTGAAGGGGCTGGCCGGGCGGGCCGACGCGCTCGACCGCGGCGCACGTGCCGAGCGCGAGGCCAGGGCGCGCGCCGAGCGGCGCCGGGCCAGGCTCCGCCACGAGGCCGCCGTCGCCGAGGCGGTGGCGAGGGGTGCCCGCCTGCTCCTGGCCCATGTCGAGGTGTCCGTCGTCCGGGCCGAGCGGGAGCGTGCCGCCGCCGAGGCGGCCAAGGCGGAGCGCGAGCGTGAGCTCACCGCCGCCCGCGCGGAGGGCCGGGACCTCAAGAGCGAGCTCGACAAGCTCACCGACTCGATGCACCGCGGCGAGGTCCTCGGGGCCGAGAAGCGGCTGCGCATCGAGCAGCTGGAGACCAGGGCGCTGGAGGAGCTGGGAGTCGAACCGGCCGGGCTGGTCTCCGAGTACGGTCCGGACCAGCTCGTGCCGCCGTCGCCGCCTGCCGAGGGGGAGGAGCTCCCCGAGGACCCCGGTCACCCGCGCAACCAGCCGCGGCCCTTCGTCCGCGCCGAGCAGGAGAAACGGCTCAAGTCCGCCGAACGGGCGTACCAGCAACTCGGAAAGGTGAATCCGCTCGCCCTGGAGGAGTTCGCGGCCCTGGAGGAGCGGCACAAGTTCCTGTCCGAACAGCTCGAAGACCTGAAGAAGACCCGTGCCGACCTGCTCCAGGTCGTGAAGGAGGTCGACGAGCGCGTCGAGCAGGTGTTCACGGAGGCGTACCGGGACACGTCGCGTGAGTTCGAGGGTGTGTTCTCGCGGCTCTTCCCTGGCGGTGAGGGCCGGCTCATCCTGACCGATCCCGACAACATGCTCACCACGGGCGTGGACGTGGAGGCCAGGCCCCCGGGTAAGAAGGTCAAGCGGTTGTCGCTGCTCTCCGGCGGCGAGCGCTCGCTGACCGCCGTGGCGATGCTCGTGTCCATCTTCAAGGCCCGGCCCAGCCCGTTCTACGTCATGGACGAGGTCGAGGCCGCGCTGGACGACACCAACCTGCAGCGCCTGATCCGCATCATGCAGGAGCTCCAGGAGAGTTCCCAGCTGATCGTGATCACCCATCAGAAGCGGACCATGGAGGTCGCGGACGCGCTCTACGGCGTCTCCATGCAGGGTGACGGCGTGTCGAAGGTCATCAGCCAGCGGCTCCGCTGAGCCCCTGCCGCGCGCCGGGAGGAGACGTGGCCTCCGGCAGCGTGCCTCTGACCGATGACCGTTCCTCTTGCCGGCGCTGATCAGCTCTCAAATCTTCAACACTTATACACAAGTGTGTCGGTCGTGCGAGTCTGCGGCCTCATGGGCGACTTTTGACTTCGAAACTTGGACGCATAGGCTTTGCGGCGTTGCTTTTACCTTCAAGTGGTGGGCGGCGTTATGTTGTGCGCCACTGGAAGGGCTCGTCCCCCACCCCCGGCACCGTCGCCGGGTGGCCCCAGGAGTACACGTGACCAGCACACCGCAGGCGCAGGCGCCCGAAGGCCGCAAGGCCAGGCCGGAGCACCTCAGCCATGTCATCTTCATCGCGGCGTCGGCCGCGATGGGAGGCTTCCTCTTCGGCTACGACAGCGCGGTGATCAACGGAGCCGTCGTGGCCATCCGCGACCGATTCGACGTGGGCCCCGAAACACTCGCCCAGGTCATCGCAGCCGCTCTCATCGGCTGTGCGATCGGCGCGGCGACGGCAGGCCGTATCGCCGACCGCATCGGCCGCATCCGGGTCATGCAGATCGCCGCCGTACTGTTCACCGCCAGCGCGATCGGCTCCGCCCTGCCCTTCGCCCTCTGGGATCTGGCCCTGTGGCGCGTCATCGGCGGCGTCGCCATCGGCATGGCCTCCGTCATCGCCCCCGCGTACATCGCCGAGGTGTCCCCGTCCGCCTACCGCGGCCGGCTCGCCTCCTTCCAGCAGGCCGCCATCGTCACCGGCATCGCCGTCTCGCAGCTCGTCAACCTGGGCGTCCTCCACTTCGCGGGCGGCGAGCAGCGCGGCAGGATCGGCGGCCTCGAGGCATGGCAGTGGATGCTCGGCATCATGGTCGTCCCGGCCGCGCTCTACGGGCTGCTGTCCCTCGTGATCCCCGAGTCGCCCCGGTATCTGATCTCCATCGGCCGCCACGCACAGGCGCGCGAGGTGCTCCGCGACGTCGAGGGCAAGGCCGTGGACCTGGACAAGCGGGTCGCGGAGATCGAGGAGAACATGCGCCACGAGCGCAAGCCCTCGTTCAAGGACCTGCTCGGCGGCAAGTTCCTCTTCCTGCCGATCGTCTGGATCGGTATCGGCCTGTCCGTCTTCCAGCAGCTCGTCGGCATCAACGTGATCTTCTACTACAGCTCCTCGCTGTGGCAGTCGGTCGGCGTCAACCCTCAGAGCTCGTTCTTCTACTCCTTCGAGACGTCGATCGTGAACATCATCGGCACGGTGATCGCGATGATCTTCGTCGACCGGATCGGCCGGAAGCCGCTCGCGCTCATCGGCTCCGCCGGAATGGCGGTCTCGCTGGGACTGGCCGCCTGGGCGTTCTCGTACAAGAGCGAGGTCGGCGGCGAGGTCTCGCTGCCCGCCCTGCAGGGCACCGTCGCCCTCTTCGCCGCCAACTTCTTCGTGCTCTTCTTCGCCCTCTCGTGGGGCGTGGTGGTGTGGGTGCTGCTCGGCGAGATGTTCCCCGGCAAGATCCGCGCCGCCGCGCTGGGCGTCGCCGCCTCGGCCCAGTGGATCGCCAACTGGCTGATCACCGTGACGTTCCCGCCCCTCTCGGAGTGGGACCTCTCGGGCGCGTACGTCATCTACGCGGTCTTCGCCGTGCTCTCGATCCCGTTCGTCCTCAAGTGGGTGCCGGAGACGAAGGGCAAGGCGTTGGAGGAGATGGGCTAGGGCGTGTTCTGAGTTGAGATCACGGGAGGGCTGGCAGGCTGCGTAACCAGAGGATGGATCCGCGCAAGTGGAGCCCGGCGGCATAGCTCTCGGGCGTCTTGTCGTAGCGAGTGGCCAGCCCCCGCCATTCCTTGAACTTGTTGATGGCGCGCTCGACGGTGTTGCGATCTTTGTAGAGCGCGGCGTCGTGGCTGACCGGGCGTCCGCCGGAGCGTCCCTTCTTCTTGCGGTTGGCGGTCTGGTCGGCCTTCTCCGGGATCACCGCCTTAATGTTGCGTCTGCGCAGGTGGGCGCGGTTGGCGCGGGAGGAGTACGCCTTGTCGCCAGCGACCGCGTCCGGCCGGGTCCTGGGGCGGCCGACCGGGACACGCACCTTGATCTTCTTGAGGACCGGGATGAAGCGCGGACTGTCCGCGGCCTGGCCGGGGGTGAGGATGATGGACAGCGGGCGGCACCGCCGCTCGACGGCGAGGTGGACCTTGCTGGTCAGCCCGCCCCGGGAGCGGCCCAGTTCGGCGGCCCGCAGCCGGGCCCTGCGGCGTCGGCGCACGGCGCGGCGCTGTTCCCGCCCGGAGTCCTCCATGTCCGCGGGTTGCTCGCCTACGGGGTTGTTTTGTCCCTTTGCTGCAGCCCCTTTTCCTCCGCCACGGCCTTCTCCAGGTCCTCGAGGAGTTCCGGGGCGACGACCATGCCCGCCGCGTGGTGATGCGCGCGGGCAACAGTCGAGTCCACGCTGACCAGGCTGAGATCTACATCGTCGCGGGCCGCCGCCTCGGCGATCATCGCGTCCATGAGGGCCTGAAAGACCCCCTCACGCACCCACATCCGGAACCTGTCGTAGATCGTCGACCAGGAGCCGTAGCTCTCCGGCACATCTCGCCAGGGGCAGCCGGTGCGGAACCGCCACATCACCGCGTTGAAGTAGCTGCGCAGGTCAGGGATCGGTCCGAACGCACCCAGCGGCAGGTGCGGCTCGACCAACCCCCACTCGGCATCGGTCAGATCGCCACGAGTCACGCGACCGGTCTATCGCAACCGGCACCCTCCTGGAGCGGGAATGACCGAGCTCGTGATCTCAACCCAGAACACGCCCTAGCTAGTTGTATTGCCCTGAGAGGTTAGGAACGCGGCTGGCGGGTGGCTGGCCCTTCAGCGCGGTGTGTCCGCGGTGGTGATTGTAGGTGTGCAGCCATGTGGGGAAGGCGTCGCGTCGTTCCTGTTCTGATCGGTAGGGCTTTGCGTAGGCCCATTCGTCGAGCAGGGTGCGGTTGAGGCGTTCGACCTTGCCGTTGGTCTGCGGCCGGTAGGGCCGGGTTCGCTTGTGAGTGATCCCTGCGTCGGCGAGTGCATCGCGCCAGGTGTGCGACTTGTAGCAGGCGCCGTTGTCGGTCAGTACGCGCTCGACGGTGATCCCGACGCTGGTGAAGAAGGCGTGGGCGCGGGTCCAGAAGGCGGTGGCGGTCTCCTTCTTCTCGTCCGGGTGGATCTCGCTGTAGGCGAGGCGGGAGTGGTCGTCGACCGCGGTGTGGACGTAGCTGTAGCCGGCGTTCTTGCGGTTCTTGCGTCCGGCTTGGCGGCCGAGGGTTTTGTGGCCGCCGCCGTCGGGGATGTTGCCGAGCTTTTTGATGTCCACGTGGACCAGCTCGCCCGGGCGGTCCCGTTCGTAGCGGCGTATGACGCGGCCGGTGGCCCGGTCCAGGTGGGTGAGCCGGGCCAGGCGGTAGCGGACGAGGACTCGGTGCACGGTCGAGGGCACGAGGCCCAGCAGGTGCGCGATGCGGGCCGGGCCCCACCGGCGGGCGAGGCGGACCTTGATGATCCGGCGTTCGGTCCGGGTCGGTGTCCGGCGGGGACTGCGATGCGGTCGGGAGGAGTGGTCGGCCATCCCGGCCTCTCCCAGGGCCCGGTAGCGGTCGGCCCACCGCTGGGCGGTTGTGGGCGAGACCTGGAAGCGTTCGGCGGCCCGGCGCAGGGGCCAGCCGTCCTCGACCACGCAGCGGGCCAGGCGTAGCCGCCCGGTCTCGGTCAGGGGTGCATTACGGTGGGGCACGAGGGCCTTTCTGTTGGTGTAGACGTCGCAATCCACACCGAACCGGAAGGCCCTCACCCGTTCAAGATCCCTCAGCCGAGATCTGCCTCACCGTCCACAACCTCCCGGGACAGAACACCTAGTGCCGCGTCAGGCGAGGTTTGCCCGTCAAGGAGCGGCGTCCGGTGCACGGGGTCTCCCCAGGCCCTCCGGGCCAAGGGGAAGATCGCAAGGCGCCGGATCGACCTCGTAGTGGGCCTACTCGGTTGATCCGGCAACGCCGCGAGTCGCCGTGCCGGGCGCCGCGACGGGGCGAGCGTCGCCTGATAGGACCCCGCTGCCCCTCTCCTCTCGGCCTCATGGCCATGGCACTGCCCCGGCTCAGCCCTTGAGCCGGGGCAGTACCCGTTCGCAGAACAGCTCGACGCTCCGCCGCGCCTCCTCCGGAGGCATCCCGCCGCAGAGCGGATGGAGCACCAGGCTCTCGGCCCCGAGCCCCACGCACTCGTCCGGGGTCAGCACGCGGTAGACGCCCTCCGCCCGCAGACCGTCCACCGTCGTCGCCGACGACCGCACCGCGGAGCGGATGCCGGAGGACTGCCACGAGGCGTACGTCCGGGCCTCGTGCAGGAAGTGCCCGCCGTACTCGGCCCACGTCCGGTCCGGGTCCTCGGAGACGTGCAGCAGCGGAGTCTCGGCCGCCGGCATCATGCAGAACCCCTCGGTCCCGTACTCCTCGCGCATCCGGTGGTAGTACACCTCCAGTCCGGGCAGATGGGCGCTCGGGAAGAACGGCAGCCCGAAGCGGGCGGCGCGCCGGGCGGCCGCCTTCGACGAGCCGCCCACGAGCAGCAGCGGATGCGGCTGGGTGTACGGCCGGGGGGTGACCCGCACCCGGCGGCCGCGATGGGTGAACTCCTCGCCGGTCCACGCCGCCAGCAGGGTCTCCAGCAGTTCGTCCTGGAGGGCTCCGCGCCGGTGCCAGTCCACACCGTGGGCGGCGTACTCCTCCGGCCGGTAGCCGATGCCCGCCACGGTGACCAGCCGCCCTCCGCTCAGCAGGTCCAGGACGGCGATGTCCTCGGCCAGCCGCAGCGGATCGTGCAGCGGGCCGATCACCGCCGAGACGGTCACCGCGATCCGGCGCGTCGCGCCGAACACGGCCCCGGCGAAGGTGAGGGGCGAGGACAGCCAGTTGTCGGGGGCGCCGTGGTGCTCCTCGGTCTGGACCGTGTCGACCCCGCGCTCGTCCGCGTACGCCGCCAGGTCGAGGGCGACGCGGTATCGCGCCGCGAGGGAGTCGGGTGTCGCCTCGGGATCGACGAGGTTGAAGCGTACGACTGTGAAGGCCATGACGAACGTCCCCCTCCGCCAGGGTGTGGGAGTGGCGAAGGGGGGACGATAGCTGACGCTATGTCAGATTGAAACGGCCGTGCGCACCGGCTCTTCCTCCGCGTCCCCGCCCCGCCCGTCGGCGGCCGCCGGAACGGCCGTTCGCGGGAGCAGCGCGTACGGCGTGCCCGCCACGACGACGGTCACCGCCCGGCCCGGCCCGTTCCTGCCGATCCAGGATCCGGCCGGCGGGCCGCTGAACCGGTCGGCCTTGGTGAACAGCGGGCCCACCAGCAGGGCGGCGGGCCGTCGGGGGCGTCGCCAGGCCGGAACGAACACCGTAACGTCTCGGGCAAAAGGCCCAAAAATGGGCGTGCTCCCTCGTGTGAACCTCCGAGGGGACCGGTACCCGGTGCCCTTGGCCGATACTGGGTGGCGTTATGGAAATCGTCATCCTTGCTGTAGTCATCGCCCTGGTCGCGGTCGGCGCGATCAGCGGGCTCGTGGTCAGCAGCCGCAGGAAGAAGCAGCTGCCGCCCTCGGCGCCGTCGAGCACGCCGACCATCACCGCTCCGCCAGCCGAGCCGCACGTCGGCGAGGAGGCGGAGACACCGCGGGAAGAACCCCGCCGCACCATCGAGGAGGTCGACCTCCCGACCGCGGAGGAGGCCGTCGCCGAGCCCGCCGCGGTCGAGGATCCGGTCGTCGCCGAGCCCGAGGCTCCCGCGATCGAGATCCCGGAACCGACCGCCGGTCGCCTCGTACGGCTGCGCGCCCGCCTGGCCCGCTCCCAGAACACCCTGGGCAAGGGGCTGCTCACCCTGCTGTCCCGAGAGCACCTCGACGAGGAGACGTGGGAGGAGATCGAGGACACCCTTCTCACCGCCGACGTCGGCGTCGCGGCCACGCAGGAGCTGGTCGACCACCTGCGCGAGCGGGTGAAAGTCCTCGGCACCCGCACCCCGGACGAGCTCCGGGGGCTGCTGCGGGAGGAACTGCTGCGGCTCATCGGCACGGACGCGGAACGCGCGGTCCAGACCGAGAGCGGCCTGGACACTCCCGGCGTCGTGATGGTCGTGGGTGTGAACGGCACCGGCAAGACCACGACCACCGGCAAGCTGGCCCGGGTGCTCGTCGCCGACGGGCGCAGCGTCGTCCTGGGTGCGGCGGACACGTTCCGCGCCGCGGCCGCCGACCAGCTGCAGACCTGGGGCGAGCGCGTCGGCGCCCGTACCGTGCGCGGGCCCGAGGGCGGCGACCCGGCCTCCATCGCCTACGACGCGGTCAAGGAGGGCATCGCCGAGGGCGCCGACGTCGTCCTCATCGACACCGCGGGCCGGCTGCACACCAAGACCGGGCTCATGGACGAGCTCGGCAAGGTCAAGCGCGTGGTCGAGAAGCACGGTCCGCTGGACGAGGTGCTGCTCGTCCTCGACGCCACGACGGGACAGAACGGCCTGGTTCAGGCCCGTGTCTTCGCCGAGGTCGTCGACATCACCGGCATCGTCCTGACCAAACTCGACGGCACGGCCAAGGGCGGCATCGTCATCTCCGTGCAGCGCGAGCTCGGTGTGCCGGTCAAGCTGGTCGGCCTCGGTGAGGGCCCGGACGACCTGGCCCCCTTCGAACCCGAGGCGTTCGTCGACGCCCTGATCGGCGAATAGTTCCGCGTCGGGCGACGTCGCCACGCCCGGACGGGCAACCCCTGCCCGACGCGGCACCGGCGGATCCCGGGATCCCTCCGTCCGGCCCGTCCGCCGCGCCGCGTCCTCCGCGGCGCGGCGGACGCGTTCCGCGCGGCCTTCGCACGGGGCAGCAGCACGGAGTGCGGGAAGAAGAGGGGTGTGGCGCGGCGTGACCTGCGGGGCGGGTGTGAGCGGCCGGGAAACCCCCGCGGTGTTTCAGAGGGCCGTCGAGCGGTGGCAGATGTAGGCGAGCGTCCCCAGGAGCAGCCGGGCCTGCGGCGGAGCCTCGGAGGAGCCGAGGGTCGGCGGCCGGAGCCAGCGGGACGGGCCGAGGCCGGCGTGGTCGGAGGGCGGGGCCGTCACATGGTGGCCCGCGCCGAGGCAGCGCAGGTCCAGGCCGGCGTCGTCCCAGCCCATCCGGTACAGCAGATGGGGCAGTTCGGGGGCGGCGCCCGGGGCCACGAAGAACTGGGCGCGGCCCGTCGGCGTCGCGGACACGGGCCCCAGGGGCACGCCCATCCGCTCGAGCCTCACCAGGGCGCGGCGGCCGGCCGCCTCGGAGACCTCCAGGACGTCGAACGTGCGCCCCACGGGGAGCAGGACCGAGGCGCCGGGCACCTCCGCCCACGCCTTCGCCACCTCGTCGAGGGTCGCACCGGCCGGCACCTCGGGCACGAAGTCCAGGGGATGAGCCCCCGGGGCCGGGCAGCCGAGGTCCCCGCAGGAGCAGCGGCCCGCCGCTGCCCGCGCGCCCGGGGCCACGTCCCAGCCCCACAGTCCTGTGCACTCGGCTGCAGCCGTGCACTCCGTCGCGCGGCCGCGGCGCCGTGAGCCGGGCCGGATCTCCCGGACCCGGGAGCCGCCGATCGTGAAGCCCATGCCCCCTCCAACGGGTCGAACTCGCCGGTGGTTACGGTCAGGAGTCTCGCGATGACACTGCGTCGCCGTCGCGACGGCGCGCCGGTGCGAAGTGTCGTTCGGGGTGGTGCGTCCGGCCCTACGCGCCCCGGCGCGCAACGCTCCGCCCGTTCCTGACTGTCGTATGTCAAGTGAATCGCGCCTGGCTGCAGGCGAGTTCATTCGAAGGGGTGGCGAATGGTGGCGTTTCTGGAATCGCCATGGCGGGACCGGTGATCGTAGGATTACTTTCGGTGCACGAACCCGGGGGCGCGGTGCTTCCGCGGGTATGCCGGAGGCAAGTCGATTTCCTGTTCGAAGGGGGGCGACCGCCAGACGCGGAGCCGTGAATCACGGCATTCTGCTAGGGGTTCGGACATCGCTTCGCCGGGCAGGGCACTCCGGCGAGACCAGTCGGCACGACAGGCAAGGACATCATGCGGATGGGGGCGTTACCTGTGAGCGGCGGCGCGGACGGCACGGGTGGCGGGAAGCGCCCGAACGAGCAGCTGGGCTCGTGGTTCGTGCGCAGCGGCTGGTCGAAGGGCGAGCTCGCCCGCCAGGTCAACCGCCGGGCCCGGCAGATCGGTGCGCATCACATCAGCACCGACACCTCACGCGTCCGCAGATGGCTCGACGGCGAGCAGCCGCGCGAGCCCATCCCGCGCATCCTCAGCGAACTGTTCTCGGAGCGGTTCGGCACCGTCGTCGCCATCGAGGACCTGGGGCTCCGCACGGCCCACCAGTCACCCTCGGTGTCCGGTGTCGACCTCCCCTGGGCCGGCCCGCAGACCGTTGCGCTCCTCGGCGAGTTCTCCCGCAGCGACCTGATGCTGGCCCGCCGCGGATTCCTGGGGACGTCACTCGCGCTCTCCGCCGGGCCGGCCCTCGTCGAGCCGATGCAGCGCTGGCTGGTGCCCACCCCGCCCTCCGACCCCGGGCCGGCGGACTCCGCGGGCGTCCGGCGCCCCGCCCGGCTGTCCAAACCGGAGCTGGACCTTCTCGAGTCCACGACCGCGATGTTCCGCCAGTGGGACGCCCAGTGCGGCGGCGGGCTGCGCCGCAAGGCCGTCGTCGGCCAGCTGCACGAGGTGACCGAACTGCTCCAGGAGCCGCAGCCTGCGGCCACCTCCAGAAGACTGTTCACCTGCGCCGCCGAGCTGGCCGAGCTGGCCGGCTGGATGAGCTACGACGTCGGGTTGCAGCCCACCGCCCAGAAGTACTTCGTGCTCGCCCTCCACGCCGCCAAGGAGGCGGGGGACAAGCCCCTCGGCTCGTACGTCCTCTCCTCCATGAGCCGCCAGATGATCCACCTGGGCCGGCCCGAGGACGCGCTGGAGCTGATCCACCTCGCGCAGTACGGCAGCCGTGACTGCGCCACCCCGCGCACACAGGCCATGCTGTATGCGATGGAAGCCCGCGCCTACGCCAACATGGGCCAGCCCAGCAAGACCAAGCGGGCCGTCCGGATGGCCGAGGACACCTTCGCCGACGCGCTCGAGGCCCCCGAGCCCGAGCCGGACTGGATCCGCTTCTTCTCCGAGGCCGAACTCAACGGCGAGAACGCCCACTCGTACCGGGACCTCGCCTACGTCGCCGGCCGCAGCCCCATGTACGCCTCGCTCGCCGAGCCCGTCATGGAGCGCGCCGTGGAGCTCTTCGGCGAGGACGCCGAGCACCAGCGCTCGTATGCACTCAACCTCGTCGGCATGGCGACGGTGCACCTGCTGAAGCGGGAGCCCGAGCAGTCCACCAGACTCGCCGAGCAGGCACTGCACATCGCCAGGAGAGTGCGCTCGGAGCGGGTCAACACCCGGCTGCGCAAGACCGTCGACACGGCGGCCAGGGACTTCGGCGACGTCCCCGAGGTCGCCCACCTCACGGACCTCATCACCGCACAGCTGCCGGAGACCGCCGAAGCGGTCTGAGCAGCCCGTCACAGAACTCCGGCGCGACGGCCGCCCCTACTGCCCGACACGGCTCCCCACGCCAGGTCAACCGGGTGGCCGTCGCGCCGGTCCTGCCGTCCGGGGAGGGTACGCCCGTGACGTTCCCGTGACCCTTCAGTTCATGGGCGTGTAACACGCCCGACCTCTTCGTCACTGCGGCGAAACATCGTGCGGCATCGGCGGAAACCGCGGCGCGCCAACCTCATGCCCCATAACGGGCCGACTCCACAGGCAGC
Source organism: Streptomyces marianii (assembly GCF_005795905.1). Lineage (NCBI taxonomy): Bacteria > Bacillati > Actinomycetota > Actinomycetes > Kitasatosporales > Streptomycetaceae > Streptomyces > Streptomyces marianii. The sequence goes on along the minus strand of NZ_VAWE01000001.1, from coordinate 2,343,094 downwards.
CGTACCGGATCCAGCCGGACCGGCCGCCGGAGGCCCTGGCTCCCGCCCCGCACAGGCCGCACGACGACGAGGAGACGCCGATGCCCCCAGGCATCACACTTGCCGCAGACGCCCCCGAGCTGTCTGCCGCCAACACCGGTTTCATGCTCATCTGCTCCGCACTGGTGATGCTGATGACGCCCGGCCTTGCCTTCTTCTACGGAGGCATGGTCCGCGTCAAGAGCACGCTGAACATGCTGATGATGAGCTTCATCAGCCTCGGCATCGTCACCATCCTGTGGGTGCTCTACGGCTTCAGTCTGGCCTTCGGCACCGACTCCGGCTCCTTCATCGGCTGGTCCTCCGACTTCGTCGGCCTGAGCGGCATCGGGGTCGACCAGCTCTGGGACGGCTACACCATCCCGGTGTACGTCTTCGCCGTCTTCCAGCTGATGTTCGCGATCATCACGCCCGCCCTGATCAGCGGCGCCCTCGCCGACCGGGTCAAGTTCACCGCCTGGGCCCTGTTCATCGCCCTGTGGGCCACCGTGGTCTACTTCCCGGTCGCGCACTGGGTCTGGGGCGCGGGCGGCTGGCTGTTCGAGATGGGCGTCATCGACTTCGCCGGCGGTACCGCGGTCCACATCAACGCCGGCGCCGCGGCCCTCGGCGTGATCCTCGTCATCGGCAAGCGCGTCGGCTTCAAGAAGGACCCGATGCGGCCGCACAGCCTGCCCCTGGTCATGCTGGGCGCCGCCCTGCTGTGGTTCGGCTGGTTCGGCTTCAACGCCGGCTCGTGGCTCGGCAACGACGACGGCGTGGGCGCGGTCATGTTCGTCAACACCCAGGTCGCCACGGCCGCCGCGATGCTCGCCTGGCTCGGCTACGAGAAGATCCGCCACGGCTCCTTCACCACCCTCGGTGCCGCCTCCGGCGCGGTCGCCGGCCTCGTCGCCATCACCCCCTCCGGCGGCTCCTGCTCCCCGCTCGGAGCCATCGCCATCGGTGCCGTCGCCGGTCTGCTCTGCGCCATGGCCGTCGGCCTGAAGTACAAGTTCGGCTACGACGACTCCCTGGACGTCGTCGGCGTCCACCTCGTCGGCGGTGTCGTCGGCTCGCTGCTCGTCGGCTTCTTCGCCACCGGCGGCGTCCAGTCCGACGCCAAGGGCCTCTTCTACGGCGGCGGGTTCGAGCAGCTCGGCAAGCAGGCCGTCGGTGTCTTCGCGGTCCTGGCCTACTCTCTGATCGTCTCCGCGGTCCTCGCCTTCGTCCTCGACAAGACGATCGGCATGAGGGTCAGCGAGGACGACGAGATCTCGGGCATCGACCAGGTCGAGCACGCCGAGACCGCGTACGACTTCAGCGGGGCGGGCGGCGGCGCCGGATCCCGCAAGACCGCCCCCGCACCCGCCGAGACCGTGGCAGCCGGACCGCAGAACAAGAAGGTGGACGCATGAAGCTCATCACCGCAGTCGTGAAGCCGCACCGGCTGGACGAGATCAAGGAGGCCCTGCAGGCCTTCGGTGTCCAGGGGCTCACGGTCACCGAGGCGAGCGGCTACGGACGGCAGCGCGGCCACACCGAGGTCTACCGGGGTGCCGAGTACACGGTCGACCTCGTCCCCAAGATCCGGATCGAGGTCCTGGCCGAGGACGACGACGCCGAGCAGCTCATCGACGTGGTCGTGAAGGCCGCCCGCACCGGGAAGATCGGTGACGGCAAGGTGTGGAGCGTACCGGTCGACACCGCGGTCCGCGTCCGGACCGGCGAACGCGGCCCGGACGCGCTGTAGACGGGAGTTCTGGGTGACGAGCGTCGATCTGACCACGGAAACCGAGGGCTCGGGACCCAGCGGCTATGCGGCGGCCCGGCTGCGTCTTCTCCAGGAGAAGACGCAGCCCGGGCCGTCGCGCCGTGCCTCGCTGGCCCGACTCACCGACGACTGGCTCGCGGCGCTGTTCGCCGCCGCCAAGGAGGACACCGGGGTGCGCGGGGCCGCCCTCGTCGCCGTCGGCGGGTACGGGCGCGGCGAGCTCTCGCCGCGGAGCGACCTCGACCTCCTGCTGCTGCACGACGGCGGCGCCGAACCGGGCGCGCTCGCCGCGCTCGCCGACCGGATCTGGTATCCGGTGTGGGATCTCGGGCTGGCGCTCGACCACTCGGTCCGGACCCCCGCCGAGGCCCGCCGCACCGCGGGCGAGGACATCAAGGTGCAGCTGGGGCTGCTCGACGCCCGCGCCGTCGCCGGCGACCTCGGTATGGTCGCCGGGCTGCGCACGGCCGTCCTCGCCGACTGGCGCAACCAGGCGCCGAAGCGGCTTCCCGAACTCGGCGAGCTCTGCCGCGAACGCGCCGAACGCCAGGGCGAGCTGCAGTTCCTGCTGGAGCCCGACCTCAAGGAGGCCCGGGGCGGGCTGCGCGACGCCACCGCCCTGCGCGCGGTCGCCGCGTCCTGGCTGGCCGACGCCCCCCGCGAGGGCCTGGCCGAGGCCCGCCGTACCCTCCTCGACACCCGCGACGCGCTCCATCTCACCACCGGACGGGCCACCGACCGGCTCGCCCTCCAGGAGCAGGAGCAGGTGGCGGAGGCGCTCGGGTTGCTGGACGCCGACGCGCTGCTGCGCCAGGTGTACGAGGCCGCGCGGACCGTCTCCTACGCCGCCGACGTCACCTGGCGCGAGGTCAACCGGGTGCTCAGGGCCCGGTCCGCGCGCCCCCGGCTGCGGAGCATCTGGGGCGGTCGCCGCCCCGAGACCGAGCGCACCCCTCTGGCCGAGGGCGTCGTCGAGATGGACGGCGAGGCCGTCATCGCCCGCTCCGCCAGGCCGGAGCGGGACCCGGTGCTGCCGCTGCGCGCGGCGGCGGCAGCGGCCCAGTCCGGCGTGCCGCTCTCCCTCCACGCCGTACGCCATCTGGCCGCCGCCACCAAGCCGCTCCCCGTGCCCTGGCCCGCCGAGGCACGGGAGGAACTCGTCACCCTGCTCGGTGCGGGCGAACCGACCGTCGCCGTGTGGGAGGCGCTGGAGGCCGAGGGCCTGATCACCCGGCTGCTGCCCGACTGGGAACGGGTCCGCTGCAGGCCCCAGCGCAACCCCGTCCACACCTGGACCGTCGACCGCCACCTCGTCGAGGCCGCCGTCCGCGCCTCCGCGCTCACCCGCCGCGTCGGCCGCCCCGACCTGCTCCTCGTCGCGGCCCTGCTCCACGACATCGGCAAGGGCTGGCCCGGCGACCACTCGGTGGCCGGCGAGACCATCGCGCGCGACGTCGCCACCCGCATCGGCTTCGACAAGCAGGACGTGGCCGTGATCGCCACCCTGGTGCGCCACCATCTGCTGCTCATCGAGACCGCCACCCGCCGTGATCTGGAGGACCCGGCGACCGTGCGGGCGGTCGCGGACGTCGTCGGCTCGCCCGGCACTCTGGAGCTGCTGCACGCCCTCACCGAGGCCGACGCCCTCGCGACCGGGCCGGCGGCCTGGTCGGCCTGGCGGGGATCACTCGTCGCCGACCTGGTCAAGCGGGTCGCGGGCGTACTCGCGGGGGAGAGCCCCGAGGAACCGGAGCCGGTAGCTCCGAGCACCGAGCAGGAGCGGCTCGCCGTCGAGGCGCTGCGCACCGGCGGTCCGGTCCTGGCCCTGCACGCCGCCCAGGCCGAGACCCAGCAGCCGGACGGCGAACCCGAGCCCGTCGGTGTGGAGCTCCTCATCGCCGTGCCCGACCAGCCCGCGGTGCTGCCCGCCGTCGCCGGCGTTCTCGCCCTGCACCGGCTCACCGTCCGCGCCGCGGACCTTCGGGCCGTCGAGCTCCCCCACGAGGTGGGCCCCGGGACCGTCCTGGTGCTGAACTGGCGGGTCGCCGCAGCCTACGGATCGCTCCCGCAGGCCGCCCGGCTGCGCTCCGATCTCGTGCGGGCCCTCGACGGATCCCTGGACGTGGCCGCCCGGCTCGCCGAGCGGGACGCCGCGTATCCGCGCCGGCGCGGGGTGAAGGCCCCGCCGCCGAGGGTCACCGTCGCCCCGGCGGCCTCCCGGCTTGCCACGGTCATCGAGGTGCGCGCGCAGGACGCCCCGGGGCTGCTGCACCGGATCGGCCACGCCCTGGAGTCGGCGGCGGTCAGCGTGCGCAGCGCTCGGGTCTCGACCCTCGGCGCGAACGCCGTGGACGCGTTCTACGTCACAGGTCCCGGGGGAGCCCCGCTGCCGCCCGAGGAGGCCGTGGACGTGGCGCGGACGCTGGAGGCCGCGCTGCGGACCGCGTGAACGCCCCGGACCCGGGCGAGGGATCCGTCCGGCCGCGTGCCCAGGGGGCAGACCCCATCCCACGCGGCCGGATACCCTTGGGTGTCATCTGTCCGCCCGCCCCCGAGACCTGAGGATCCGCGACCACCGTGTTCGACACCCTCTCCGACCGCCTTGCAGCGACATTCAAGAACCTCCGGGGCAAGGGCCGCCTGTCCGAGGCCGACATCGACGCCACGGCACGTGAGATCCGTATCGCGCTGCTCGAGGCCGATGTGGCGCTGCCCGTCGTGCGCGCCTTCATCAAGCAGGTCAAGGAGCGCGCCCTCGGCGCCGAGGTGTCCCAGGCGCTGAACCCCGCCCAGCAGGTCATCAAGATCGTCAACGAGGAGCTCATCGGCATCCTCGGCGGCGAGACCCGCCGGCTGCGCTTCGCCAAGCAGCCGCCCACCGTGATCATGCTGGCCGGTCTCCAGGGTGCCGGTAAGACCACCCTCGCCGGAAAGCTCGGTCTCTGGCTCAAGGGCCAGGGCCACTCCCCGCTGCTCGTCGCCTGCGACCTGCAGCGCCCCAACGCCGTGAACCAGCTGGCCGTCGTCGCCGACCGCGCCGGCGTCGGGGTCTTCGCGCCCCAGCCGGGCAACGGCGTGGGCGACCCGGTCCAGGTCGCCAAGGAGTCGATCGAGTACGCGAAGTCGAAGGTCCACGACATCGTCATCGTCGACACCGCCGGCCGGCTCGGTATCGACCAGGAGATGATGCAGCAGGCCGCGGACATCCGGGACGCGGTCAGCCCCGACGAGGTCCTCTTCGTCGTCGACGCGATGATCGGTCAGGACGCGGTCAACACCGCGGAGGCCTTCCGCGACGGCGTCGGCTTCGACGGCGTGGTGCTGTCCAAGCTGGACGGTGACGCCCGCGGCGGTGCCGCGCTCTCCATCGCGCACGTCACCGGCAAGCAGATCATGTTCGCCTCGAACGGCGAGAAGCTGGACGAGTTCGACGCGTTCCACCCGGACCGCATGGCGTCCCGCATCCTCGGCATGGGCGACATGCTCTCGCTGATCGAGAAGGCCGAGCAGACCTTCAGCCAGGCCGAGGCCGAGAAGATGGCGGCCAAGCTGGCGAAGGGCCCCAAGGAGTTCACGCTCGACGACTTCCTGGCGCAGATGGAGCAGGTCAGGAAGATGGGCTCCATCTCCAAGCTGCTCGGGATGCTGCCGGGCATGGGCCAGATCAAGGACCAGATCAACAACATCGACGAGCGTGACGTCGACCGTACCGCGGCGATCATCAAGTCGATGACGCCCGGCGAGCGGACCGACCCGACGATCATCAACGGCTCGCGCCGGGCCCGTATCGCGCGGGGTTCCGGTGTCGACGTCAGCGCCGTGAAGAACCTGGTGGAGCGGTTCTTCGAGGCCCGCAAGATGATGTCGCGCATGGCGCAGGGCGGCGGCATGCCCGGGATGCCCGGGATGCCCGGCATGGGCGGCGGGCCGGGCCGTCAGAAGAAGAAGCAGAAGCAGGCCAAGGGCAAGCAACGCTCCGGCAACCCGATGAAGCGCAAGGCCGAGGAGCAGGCCGCCCAGGCCCGCCGCGAGCAGGCCGGCCAGGGGAGCCCGTTCGGGCTGCCGGCGGGCGGCCAGGGCGCCCAGGACTTCGAGCTCCCCGACGAGTTCAAGAAGTTCATGGGCTGACGTCCGGGAAGTCCATGGACCGGCGAGTCCGCCACGAGCACGGGCGAGGGCCCCGCGATCACCCGATCGCGGGGCCCTCGCCCGTGCCGGGCCCTTCGGCGGCCGGGCCGCTCGTGCCGAGCGGGCTCCGCCCCGGGTGGCAGCGCGGCCCGTTCTGTGCGGTCATGGGCAGAGATCTGGAGCAGCCGAGGGACCGGAGGGCAGGCCGTGGCCAATTCCGTACCCCCGCGCGATCGCACCGACCAGCCCTGGCGATCGGAGGGGGCACCGCCACCCACGCCGCCGCGCAGGAAGCCCCCAGGTGGCTGGATCGGGCTTGTCGCGACCGCCGTGGTCCTCTTCCTCGTCGCCTACGGGATCCTGTCGTACTTCACCAAGGGCGACGAGCCGACGATCTCGTACACCGAGTTCAGCAGGCAGGTCGAGGCCGGTAACGTCACCAAGATCTACGCCAAGGGCGACACCATCGAGGGCGAGCTGAGGACCGGGCAGCCGATCCCCGGCGGCGGGGGCGACTACACCACCTTCCGGACTCAGCGGCCGGAGTTCGCGGAGGACGACCTCTGGCAGCAGCTGAGCCAGAAGGGCGTGACCGTCACGGCCGAACCGGTCGTCGTCCAGCGCAGCCTGCTGACCAACCTGCTGCTCTCCCTCGCGCCGATCGTGATCCTCGTGCTGCTCTGGGTCGCCCTTGCGAGACGCCTGGGGCCACGCCTCGGCGGCCCCCTGGGCCGCAAGGCGCCGCCCCGCCCCGTGGAGCTGGAACCCCACAGACGCACCACCTTCGCCGATGTGGCGGGCATCGACGAGGTCCAGGGCGAACTCGACGACGTCGTCGACTTCCTCAAGAACCCCCAGGTCTACCGGGCCATGGGGGCACGGATGCCCGGCGGCGTCCTGCTCGCCGGTCCGCCGGGAACGGGCAAGACGCTGCTCGCGCGGGCCGTGGCGGGCGAGGCCGGTGTGCCGTTCTTCTCCGCGTCCGCGTCGGAGTTCATCGAGATGATCGTGGGCGTCGGGGCCTCCCGGGTTCGCGAGCTCTTCGCCGAGGCCCGCAAGGTCGCCCCGGCCATCGTCTTCATCGACGAGATCGACACCATCGGTCGGGTGCGCGGCGGCGGCGCGAGCATCGGCGGCCACGACGAGCGCGAGCAGACCCTCAACCAGATTCTGACCGAGATGGACGGCTTCACCGGCTCCGAGGGCGTCGTGGTCATCGCCGCCACCAACCGTGCCGACGTCCTCGACCCGGCCCTCACCCGGCCCGGTCGCTTCGACCGGATCGTGCACGTCAGCCCGCCCGACCGGGCGGGCCGGGAGGCGATCCTCAGGATCCACACCCGGGACATCCCGCTCGCACCGAGCGTCGACCTGGTCCAGGTGGCCCGTACGACACCGGGCATGACCGGTGCCGAACTGGCCAATCTCGCCAACGAGGCCGCGCTGCTCGCGGTCAAGCGGCGGCAGGGCCAGGTGACCCAGCGCGACCTCTCCGACGCGCTGGAGAAGGTCCAGCTCGGCGCGGAGCGCGCGCTCGTGATGCCCGAGGGCGAGCGCCGCAGGACGGCGTACCACGAGAGCGGTCACGCCCTGCTCGGCATGCTCCAGCCGGGCGCCGACCCCGTACGCAAGGTCACGATCGTCCCGCGCGGCCGGGCGCTGGGCGTCACGCTCTCCACCCCGGACGCCGACAAGTACGCGTACACCGAGGAGTACCTGCGGGGAAGGATCATCGGGGCGCTCGGCGGCATGGCGGCGGAGCACGTCGTCTTCGGGATCATCACCACCGGGTCGGAGAACGACCTGGAGCAGGTCACCCGGCTGGTCAGGGGCATGGTCGGACGCTGGGGGATGAGCGAGCGCGTGGGACGCTTCACCGCCGTGTCGGGAGACGGGCAGGAGCCGTACGGGCTCACCGCCGCCCCGGCGACGCTGGACGCGGTCGACCACGAGATGCGCCGGATCGCCGAGGAGTGCTACGAGAGCGCCTGCCGGCAGCTCCGCGAGAACAGCGACCGGCTGGACGCGCTGGCCGAGGCACTGCTCGCCAGCGAGACGCTGGACGAGGAGGAGGCGTACCGGGCCGCCGGCATCCCCCGGCTCAAGAAGGACGCGAACGGCCACTGAGCCGCCGGGGCGCGAGCGGAAGCGCCCGGGTCCCGCCGGGGCTCCGGGCGCTCGGGTTCCGGTGGTCCTCGCAGCAGGTGCGGCCGGGGACCGCCTCCTGCCGGTGGCCGCAATGGCCCGACCGGCCGCCTCGGTGGCAGCGTCGGCCGACGCTGCACGGCTCGTGACGCCGCCGGCGTTCACCCGGCGGAGCGCTGGATCCGGTTTGTCACCGGTGCGGGTGCGGGTGCGGGTGCGGGTGCGGCAGGATCGCGCCGCGGAGGACGCGGTCCCGGGACGCACGCCCCGCACGCCCACGCGCAGGCGGCCCGCGGCCTTCGGCGCCGGACTCCGGGCCGGACCCGGCGCCGGTGTTACTCAGGGCACGAGACGCCCCGCACGCCCACGCGCAGGCGGCCCGCGGCCTTCGGCGCCGGACTCCGGGCCGGACCCGGCGCCGGTGTTACTCAGGGCACGAGACGCCCCGCACGCCCACGCGCAGGCGGCCCGCGGCCTCCGGCGCCGGACTCCGGGCCGGACCCGCCGCCGGTGTTACGCAGGGCACGAGCCAGGGTGCCCCGCTGAGCCCCGGTGCCGCCGGTCCCTCACCTCACGGTGTACGGGCTATCAGGTATCGGAAGACGTTCGGCATCCACACCGTCCCGTCGGCCCGCACATGCGGATGGAGCGCCTCCTCGACCTCCTTCTCCACCTGCGCCGGGTCCGTCGCCCTTACCGCCGCGTCGAACAGGCCGGTCGACATCAGGCCGCGCACGGCGCTGTCCAGGTCCGCGTAGCCGAAGGGGCACGACACCCGGCCCGAGCCGTCCGGGCGTATCCCCGCCCTGGTCGCCACGTCCTCCAGATCGTCCCGGAGTGTCTGCCGCCAGCCGCCGTCCGCACGCAGCCGCTCGGTGAGCCTGCTCGCCACCCGCAGTACCGCCGAGGTGGCGCACCGCTCGGGCGGGCCCCAGCCCGCCAGCACCACGGGGCTGCCGTGATCAGCGAGCGGAACTGCTGCCTCCAGTGCCGGGACCAAACCGTCGGAGTCGCCGGCCGTACATCCGATCGGCTGAAAAACCGTGATCATGTTGAACCGGGGGCCCCGGGGATCGGCGGCCTCCTCCGGTCCGCCCTCGACCAGCCGTGCCCCGGGTGCCTCGCCGGACCCGCCGCGCTCCGGCTCGGGAGCGAGCCGCTCGCGCGCCAGCGCCATCCTCGCCCGGTCCGTGTCGACTCCGGTGACGCTCGCGCCGCGCGTCGATGCCATCAGGAGGGCCAGGCCCGAGCCGCAGCCGAGGCCCAGTACACGGGTGCCGGCCCCGACCTCCAGGTGCTCGTACACCGCCTCGTAGAGCGGCACCAGCATCCGTTCCTGGATCTCGGCCCAGTCACGGGCGCGCGCCCCGGCTTCCGCCGGGAGCGCTGAGGACGTTCGGGGGTGGTGCGGGACGAGCGTAGGTGTCATCGAAAAGCGCCCCAATCCGCCGAGAGGTCAGCCTTGCCCTGCTGGACAGCCCCCGTGTCGTATCGCTCGCGCCCCCCGTATGCCAGGGAACTGCGCTTCGCTCGGTACGTCCAGAGGTCGCACCGCAATGTCTCGGACGCCCCGGTCGTGCGCCCCCGCGCCCGGAACCGTTCCGCATCCAGAGTGCAGCGCCCCTGTGATTCCCGCCATGGCAGAACACGCCCGTCCTGTCACCGCGGCCCGAGGACTTCCCCGGCCGGTTCGAGGGACCCGACCCGCAAGGCCGAGGCCGCGGACAACGGCCCGTGCGCGGCAGACGGTGATCCGCCCCCGCGGCCGCGGGCTCCGGGAGCGGACGCAGCGGGAGCCGGACGCCCGGACCAAGGCGGCCGTCCAGTGCGTACTCGCCGTCTTCGTCCCGCAGTCGTACCGACGCGGGCGGCAGGGCTGCACCCGCGGACCGGCCGGTGTCCGTGCGGTACCGGCCTGCCGGGGCGGGTCGGTGCCCGGGGCCGAAGCTGCTCCCGGTAGGCTCGCCTTCGTCGGACGCGCCTGCTGAAGGGGTCCGGTGTCCGAGCCCGCCGGGAACGCCGCGGACCGTGCGGAGGCCTGCAAGGCGCCCTCGGGCGGCACCGCGCCCCTCCGGGTGCTCCCGCTCCGGCGTACCGTCCCGGAGCGCGGCGCGGGACCGCGCATCGGCTCGCCCGGTGTCGGCACTGCCGCATGGACGCGTGACTACGTACCAGCTTGTTGTGAGCTGCGAGGCTTCTCCGCAGATCGGCGCACCCGCCCTCGTCAGGACGCATCAACGGCAACTGACGGGTACGTGCAATTTATTTGGGATGTGCCCCGGAATGGAACCCGCGGGGTGTCCGGCTCGTTGTCACGACGTGAGCACGACACCACCTGTTCTCGCCGCAGAGCTGGCACAGGCGTGGGCCGACATTCAGCGGCACCACCCCGAGCTGCCCGATCTTGCCGCGCCAGAGTCACTGATCGGAGAGTCGTCGTCGGCCTGCGGGCACGAGCTCTCCTTCGAGCGACTGCTCCACGAGGCAGTCCACGGCATTGCCGCCGCCCGGGGTGTCCGCGACACCTCGCGCGCCGGCCGCTACCACAACCGCCGGTTCCTGGCGATCGCCGAGGAGATGGGCCTGGACCACCCGGAGGAGCCGCACCCCAGCAGCGGCTTCTCGCTGGTAGTCCTCACCCCCGAGGCGAAGCGGAGGTACCGGCCGACCATCGAGCGGCTGCAGCGCGCTCTCGCCGCGCACACGGTCGCCACGGCATCCGACACCAAGCGGACCTTCCGCGGCCCGGCGGCCCGCCACGGCTCGTCCGGGGGCGGCGTCCGGGTCAAGGCGGTCTGCGACTGCGGGAGAAACGTCCGGGTCGTCCCCTCGGTCCTCGCCCAGGCCCCGATCGTCTGCGGCGGCTGCGGCAAGCCGTTCCGCATCCCCGAACCGGTGGCGGCGGCGAGCTGAGCTGGGCACCGCACACGACCGCGCGCCGGGAGTGACCGGCCGGCCCGGTCCGGGGCCCCGCCGCCTCGGGTCAGCCGGCCGGGATCCGTGTGGCACAATGTCTAGCTGTACTCGACAGTCGCACAGGACCCCTCTCTCCTCCGGCTGACGCGTCCATCGGGCCATCGGGTACCGCAACCCCACGCGGCATCTCGTTGTGCCCAACCACGTCAAAACCAGGAGATCCCACTCCCGTGGCAGTCAAGATCAAGCTGAAGCGTCTGGGCAAGATCCGTTCGCCTCACTACCGCATCGTCGTCGCCGACTCCCGTACCCGCCGTGACGGCCGGGCCATCGAGGAGATCGGTCTGTACCACCCGACGTACAACCCCTCGCGCATCGAGGTCGACTCGGAGCGTGCCCAGTACTGGCTGTCCGTCGGCGCCCAGCCGACCGAGCCGGTCCTGGCCATCCTGAAGCTCACCGGCGACTGGCAGAAGCACAAGGGCCTGCCCGCCCCGGAGAAGCCGCTCCTCGCCCCGGCCACGAAGGAGGAGAAGCGCCGCTCCTTCGACGAGTTCGCCAAGGCTCTCGAGGGCGAAGAGGGCAAGGGTGAGGCCATCACCCAGAAGTCGAAGAAGACCGAGAAGAAGGCGGACGAGGCTGAGGCTCCCGCCGAGTCCACCGAGGCCTGAGCATGCTCGAGGAGGCTCTCGAGCACCTCGTGAAGGGCATCGTCGACAACCCCGAGGACGTGCAGGTCGCCTCACGCAATCTGCGTCGCGGCCGGGTGCTCGAGGTCCGGGTCCACCCCGACGATCTCGGTAAGGTGATCGGCCGCAACGGCCGCACCGCGCGCGCCCTGCGCACCGTCGTGGGCGCCATCGGCGGCCGTGGTATCCGTGTCGACCTCGTCGACGTGGACCAGGTCCGCTGAGCAGTTGATCACCGGCGCGGGCCGGGGAGGGCCTGTCGGCCCGCCCCGGCCCGTCGTCGTACGACAGGAGCTTTGAGCGTGCAGTTGGTAGTCGCACGGATCGGCCGCGCCCACGGCATCAAGGGCGAGGTCACCGTCGAGGTACGTACGGACGAGCCGGAACTGCGGCTCGCCCCCGGAGCCGTACTGGCCACCGAACCGGCCTCCGCGGGCCCGCTGACCATCGAGACGGGCCGGGTGCACAGCGGCCGGTTGCTGCTGCGCTTCGAGGGCGTCCGAGACCGCAACGGTGCCGAGGCGCTGCGCAACATCCTGCTGATCGCCGAGGTCGATCCGGACGCGGTGCCGGAGGAGCCCGACGAGTACTACGACCACCAGCTCATGGACCTGGACGTGGTGCTCGCGGACGGCACGGAGATCGGCCGGATCACGGAGATCTCCCATCTGCCGTCGCAGGACCTCCTCATCGTCGAGCGGCCCGACGGCAGCGAGGTCATGATCCCGTTCGTCGAGGAGATCGTCACCGAGATCGACCTCGCCGGACAGCGGGCCGTCATCGACCCGCCCCCCGGCCTCGTCGACGACCGCGCGGAGATCGCCTCGCAGCGGGACGCGGACACCGAGGACGGGTCCTGATGCGGCTCGACGTCGTCACGATCTTCCCCGAGTACCTGGAGCCGCTGAACGTCTCGCTCGTCGGCAAGGCCCGGGCACGCGGACAGCTAGGCGTCCACGTCCACGACCTTCGGGACTGGACGTACGACCGGCACGGCACCGTCGACGACACGCCGTACGGCGGCGGACCGGGCATGGTCATGAAGACCGAGCCCTGGGGCGACGCGCTGGACGAGGTCCTCGCCTCCGGCTACGAGGCGGGCGCCCACGCACCGGCGCTGGTGGTGCCGACCCCCAGCGGCCGGCCGTTCACCCAGGAGCTCGCCGTCGAGCTGTCCGAGCGGCCGTGGCTGATCTTCACCCCGGCCCGGTACGAGGGCATCGACCGCCGCGTCATCGACGAGTACGCGACCCGCATACCCGTTCACGAGATCTCCATCGGCGATTACGTGCTGGCCGGCGGAGAGGCCGCCGTCCTCGTCATGACGGAGGCCGTCGCACGGCTGCTGCCCGGAGTCCTCGGCAACGCCGAGTCGCACCGCGACGACTCCTTCGCGCCCGGCGCCATGGCCGACCTCCTGGAGGGGCCCGTCTACACCAAGCCGCCGCTCTGGCGCGGCCGCGGTGTCCCGGACGTGCTGCTCAGCGGGCACCACGGCAGGATCGCCCGCTGGCGGCGGGACGAGGCGTTCCGCCGGACCGCCCTGCACAGGCCGGACCTGATCGAGCGCTGCGACCCTTCCGCGTTCGACAGGAAGGACCGGGAGATCCTCTCCATCCTGGGCTGGGCGCCGTCGCCCGACGGGCGATTTTGGCGCAGGCCTCAGGCCGTGGAAGAATAGGCCGCTGCCGTCCGTCCGGCGTGCGCCCCTGCCACAGGGGGACACGACGCCCGCCCCGACGCGGCGGCTCCTCGAACATCACTCCGGATACCGTCGATGACCTGTGGCATCGGCGAAGAAAGCAGACGAAACATGTCGCACGTGCTCGACGCCGTCAATGCCGCCTCGCTGCGGACCGACCTCCCCGCCTTCCGTCCCGGTGACACCGTGAACGTCCACGTTCGCGTCATCGAGGGCAACCGCTCCCGTATCCAGCAGTTCAAGGGCGTCGTCATCCGCCGCCAGGGTTCGGGCGTCAGCGAGACCTTCACGGTCCGCAAGGTCTCCTTCTCCGTCGGCGTCGAGCGCACCTTCCCGGTGCACAGCCCGATCTTCGAGAAGATCGAGCTCGTCACCCGCGGTGACGTCCGCCGCGCCAAGCTCTACTACCTGCGTGAGCTGCGCGGCAAGGCCGCGAAGATCAAGGAGAAGCGCGAGAACTGAGCCACGGCTCACACCCGCGCCCAGCTGAGGCCTCATACGGTTCTTACGGCGGCCGGATAGCATCTGGCCCCGATGGACACCGAAGCACTGCACACGGAGCGCGACCGCTCTTCCGCCCCCGAGACCGATGGGTCCGGCACCGGAGAGGGGTCGCGCTCCGTGCGCGTTCACCGGCGGTTGCCCTGGCGGCGAGCCGGCGCGCTGGGCGGCGTCTGCGCCGTGTTCCTGCTGCTCCTCAGCCACTTCGTGATGCAGCCGTTCCTGATCCCCAGCACCTCCATGCAGCCGGCCCTCAAGGTCGGCGACCGCGTGCTGGTGAACAAGCTCGCGTACCGTTTCGGGTCCGAGCCGCGGCGCGGCGACGTGATCGTGTTCGACGGCACCGGATCCTTCGTGCCGGAGGGCGTGGAGGAGAACCCGGTCAGTGCGGCCGCCCGGGAGGGGCTCGCCTCCCTCGGGCTCGCGGAACCGTCCGACACCGATTTCGTCAAACGTGTGGTGGGCGTGGGCGGCGACCGCGTGGTCTGCTGCGACAAGAGGGGAAGGCTCCAGGTGAACGGCGTACCGGTCGACGAGAGCTATCTGTACGCCGGTGACGCCCCGTCCCATGTGCCCTTCGACATCGTCGTGCCGCGGGGCACCCTGTGGGTCATGGGCGACCACCGCAGCAAGTCGCGTGATTCCCGCGACCACTTGGGCGAACCCGGCGGGGGCGCGGTGCCCGTCGACCGGGTGGTCGGGCGCGCGGACTGGATCGGCTGGCCGCTCGGCCGCTGGTCCACGCTGCCTTCGACGGGCGCCTTCGACCGCGTGACCGCGCCGGACGGTGCCCATGGGTAGCCGCGGGCGGCGTGCGAGCCACCGGTCCGACACCCGGCTGCCCACCGGCACCCGGCCCACCGACGGCGGTCGGACGCTGCCCGGGCGCGCCGAGCGGCGCAGGCTCGCCAAGAAGGTGAAGAGACGGCGCCAGCGCTCCGCCGTCAAGGAGATCCCCCTCCTCATCACGGTGGCGCTGATGATCGCCCTCGTCCTCAAGACCTTCCTGGTGCAGGCGTTCGTCATCCCCTCGGGTTCGATGGAGCAGACGATCCGGATCGACGACCGGGTGCTGGTCGACAAGCTGACGCCCTGGTTCGGCTCCAAGCCCGAGCGCGGCGACGTCGTCGTCTTCAGGGACCCCGGCGGCTGGCTCCAGGAGGAGCAGACGCCGCGCAGGGACGACCCGGTCGTCGTCAAACAGGCCAAGGACGTGCTGACCTTCATCGGCCTGCTGCCGTCCGAGGACGAGCAGGACCTGATCAAGCGGGTCGTCGCCGTCGGCGGTGACTCGGTCAAGTGCTGCGACCGGGAGGGCAAGGTCACGGTCAACGGGGTCCCGCTGGACGAGCCGTATCTGCACCCCGACAACGTCCCCTCGAAACTGAGGTTCGACGTGCAGGTCCCCGAGGGCCGGCTGTTCGTGATGGGCGACCACCGGTCGAACTCGGCCGACTCCCGCTTCCACCTCGACGAGGAGTACAGCGGCACCGTCTCGGAGGAGGAGGTCGTCGGGCGCGCCGTGGTCATCGCATGGCCGTTCGATCACTGGAGCAAACTGGAGGAGAGGGGAACGTATGCCTCGGTCCCCGATGCGCGTGCCGGGACGGCCACCGCACACGGAGCGTCGCATAGTGTGTCCTCCCAGGACCATAAAGGACTGGTCCTGCTCCCGAGCCCTGCGGAACTCCCGCTCGTTATGGGAGTGGTGGGCCTGCGCCGTCTCGGGCGCGGGCGGTTGCGCGGAGTGAGGAGTGGATGTGGGGGATTTGGCGGTGGGCGCACGATCCGGACACGAGGAGCCCGAGGAGCGGCCCGAGCGGTACGTGAAGCCTTCCCCCGGTTCCAGCGGTTCCGGCGGCCTTCCCCCGCAGGGCGACGGCGGTTCGGGAGACGGTGACCCGGCGGACGACGACGGCTCGTCCGGTACCGGAGCGAGGAAGCAGCGGTCCTTCTGGAAGGAGCTGCCCCTCCTCGTCGGAATCGCGCTGGTCCTGGCGTTGCTGATCAAGACGTTCCTGGTGCAGGCGTTCTCGATCCCGTCGGACTCGATGATGAACACGCTGCAGCGGGGTGACCGGGTGCTGGTCGACAAGCTGACGCCCTGGTTCGGCTCCGAGCCCGAGCGCGGCGAGGTCGTCGTCTTCCACGACCCGGGCGGCTGGCTGGACGACACCCAGACTCCCGAGCCCAACGTGGTGCAGCAGTTCCTGAGCTTCATCGGCCTGATGCCCTCGTCGGAGGAGAAGGACCTGATCAAGCGCGTCATCGCGGTCGGCGGTGACACCGTCTCCTGCAAGAAGGGAGGCAAGGTCATGGTCAACGGCAAGGCCCTGGACGAGACGTCGTACATCCGACCCGGCAGCACGCCCTGCGACGACAAGCCGTTCGGTCCGATCAGGGTGCCCGAGGGCCGGATCTGGGTGATGGGCGACAACCGCGACAACTCCCTGGACTCGCGCTACCACCAGGAACTGCCCTACAACGGCACGGTCAGCAACGAGGACGTCGTCGGGAGGGCCGTCGTGGTGGCCTGGCCGTTGAACCGCTGGTCCACGCTGCCGGTTCCGGACACCTTCGACCAGCCCGGGCTGAAGTCGGCGGCCGTGATCGGCGGAACCGTCCCGCCGGGCGCACTCGCGGTGGCCGGTGCGTTGCCGATCGTGCTCGTCCGCCGGAGGAGGCTGACCCGCCGGCGAACCGACGGGTAGGGTGCCGCTCGGACCAGCGATCGTCGGTCCCGGGAGGCAGGGAGCGCTGCGATGAGCGGAACGGGACGTACGGGCAGCGGCCACGGCCGCCTCGGCAGTGTGCTGTCGGGGCTCGCCGTGGCCGTCGGCTGTGTGCTCTTCCTCGGCGGTTTCGTCTGGGGGGCGCTGCTCTACCAGCCGTACACGGTGCCGACGGACTCGATGTCACCGACTGTGGAGCCGGGTGACCGGGTGCTGGCGCAGCGGATCGACGGCTCGGAGGTCCGGCGCGGGGACATCGTCGTCTTCACCGACAAGGTGTGGGCCGACGTCCCGATGGTGAAGCGCGTGGTCGGGGTGGGCGGCGACAAGGTCGCCTGCTGCGAAGCCGACGGCCGGATGACCGTCAACGGCAAGGCCGTCGAGGAACCGTATCTACGCGGCGATGAGCCCGCGTCACCGTTGGGCTTCACGGTGTCCGTGCCCGAGGGGAAACTCTTCCTCCTCGGTGACGAGCGCAGGACCTCCGTGGACTCGCGTTCGCACCTCCAGGAGGCCGGCGAGGGCACCGTGCCGATCGGGGCGGTGAGTGCCCGGCTCGACGCCGTCGCCTGGCCGGTGGGCGGAATGCTGGAACGGCCGCGGAGCTTCGCCGCCCTGCCCGGCGGGATCTCCGAGCCGGGGCCGGTCCGGCCGGTCCTCGCGTCGGTGGCGCTCGGCGCCGTGCTGATCCTGGGCGGGGCCGCCTACGGACCGCTCGCGAAGCTCGCGGGTCGGCGGAGGCGCCCCGTCGGACGGAGCGGGGCGACCGCGGATGTCTGAGGGGCCGTCGGACGGATCGGGCCGGGGGACGTCTGCGGGCGGTCCGGCGCCGGGGACGGCCGCGGAGGGGGCCGGGCGCGCCCTGCGCCGGGTCTCCCGGGTGATCCTGCTCGACCCCGACGACCGCGTCCTGCTGCTGCACGGCTTCGAGCCGGACGATCCGGACGACGACTGGTGGTTCACACCGGGCGGCGGGGTCGAGGGCACGGAGTCCCGGGAGGAGGCCGCGCTGCGAGAGCTGGCCGAGGAGACGGGAATCACGGACGTCGAGCTGGGTCCGGTGATCTGGCAGCGGGAGTGCTCCTTCCCGTTCGACGGACGGCGCTGGGACCA
Organism: Streptomyces marianii; assembly: GCF_005795905.1. NCBI lineage: Bacteria > Bacillati > Actinomycetota > Actinomycetes > Kitasatosporales > Streptomycetaceae > Streptomyces > Streptomyces marianii. The sequence continues at coordinate 2,325,376 of NZ_VAWE01000001.1, read as the reverse complement.
GGACGAGTGGTACTACCTGGCCCGTACCCGGCAGACGGCGACCAGCCTGACCGGCCTGACCCGGCTGGAGCAGCGCAGTGTCGCGGGTCTGAGGTGGTGGACCTCCGCCGAACTGTCGTCGGCACGTGAGACGGTGTATCCGACCAGGCTCGCCGAGCTGCTGCGCACGCTGCTCGATGAGGGGCCTCCGAGTGCGCCTGTGGTCCTGGCCCGGGAAAACGTCTAGGGACACAGGGGGCTGGCGCACAATAGGGGGACGCACGGCTGAAGGGGAACATGCCATGAGCGCCGAGGACCTCGAGAAGTACGAGACCGAGATGGAGCTGAAGCTCTACCGGGAGTACCGCGACGTCGTCGGTCTGTTCAAATACGTGATCGAGACGGAGCGCCGTTTCTACCTCACCAATGACTACGAGATGCAGGTCCATTCGGTGCAGGGCGAGGTCTTCTTCGAGGTCTCCATGGCAGATGCCTGGGTGTGGGACATGTACCGGCCGGCCAGGTTCGTCAAGCAGGTCCGGGTGCTCACGTTCAAGGACGTGAACATCGAGGAGCTGAACAAGAGCGATCTGGAGCTTCCCCAGGGCTGACCTCCACCCGAAGGGGTGGCGAGGTTTTCCACACCGGGCCGGTTCTCCACCAAGATCCACTCGCCGGGACCGCAGGCGTCAGAGTCGGTGCCGGAGGTGGTGCCGGGATGAACGCGACGAGGGCGCTGGGGCGGTACGGGGAGGAACTGGCCGCCCGGCTGCTGGTGGACACCGGGATGGCCGTACTCGCCAGGAACTGGCGGTGCGGACGGGCCGGAGAGATCGACATCGTCGCCCGGGACGGCGACACGATGGTCGTCTGCGAGGTGAAGACCCGCAGGGGCGGCCCGGACGGGCGGATGCCCTTCGAGCATCCGATGGCCGCGATCACATCCGCCAAGGCGGACCGGCTGAGACACCTGGCCGCCTGCTGGCTGCAGCGGCACGGGGGACCACCGCCCCCGGGCGGGGTACGGATCGACATCGTCGGGGTGGTGCTGCCCCGGCGGGGCGCGCCCCAGGTCGAGCATGTGGCGGGGGTGGCCTGATGGGTTTCGCGCGCACCTGCTCGGTGGCGCTGGTGGGGGTCGAGGGCGTGGTAGTGGAGGTTCAGGCGGACCTGGAGCCGGGAGTCGCGGCCTTCGCCCTGGTGGGGCTCCCGGACAAGAGCCTGGTGGAGAGCCGGGACCGGGTCCGGGCCGCCGTCGTCAACTCCGATGCCGAGTGGCCGCAGAAGAAGCTCACCGTCGGGCTCAGCCCGGCCTCCGTGCCCAAGAGCGGCAGCGGCTTCGACCTAGCGAACCTGAGCCAAAGACAGTCCTTCCGTGCCAGGATGAACTATGGCACCCACCGACGGCGCCCGAGCGCTCATCTACTGCCGCATCAGCCGCGACCGGGAAGGAGCTGGCCTCGGCATTCAACGCCAGCTCGAAGACTGCACCGCCCTGGCCGAGAGCCTCGGCCTGACCGTCGTCGGCATCCACGAGGACAACGACCTCAGCGCCTACAGCGGCAAGCCCCGCCCCGGGTACCGGCAACTCCTCGACGACCTGCGAGCGGGCCGCGCAGACATCGTCCTGGCCTGGCATACCGACCGCCTTCACCGTTCTCCCGCGGAGCTGGAGCAGTACATCGACGTATGCGAGCCCCGCAGGATCGACACTCGCACGGTCAAGGCAGGCCACCTTGACCTCTCCACGGCCACGGGGCGCATGATCGCTCGCCAGCTCGGGGTCCAGGCCCGCTACGAGGTGGAGCGCATGGTGGAGCGGCAGCGACGAGCCCGGGATCAGATGGCGCAGAAAGGGAAGCACTTCGGCGGGCGTCGCCCGTTCGGCTGGGAAGCCGACGGTGTGACCACGAACGAATTCGAGCGCAGCCTGATTGCCGAGGCCGCTGACGCGGTGCTGGCCGGCGCGTCCCTGCGATCAATCGCCGCGGGCTGGAACGCGAGAGACATCACGACCAGCACCGGAGCAGAGTGGACAGGGCCGGAGCTGGGCAGCATGCTCCGTCGCGCCCGCAACGCAGGCATCCGCGTGCACCGCGGCCAAGAGGTCGGCCCCGGAGAGTGGGATCCAGCGATCCCTGAGCCCAAGTGGCGAAGCCTGGTAGCGATCCTCGACGACCCGTCTCGCCGGGTCACGCCCGGGAACGAGCGAAAGTACCTCGGTAGCAACCTGTACCTGTGCGGTATGTGCGGTGCCACGGTGCGGGCGTCGACTGCGGGCACCGGACCCGGAAAGAAGCACTGGCCTGCCTACCGGTGCCGCACCGGGAGGCACATCACACGCAGACGTGACCTGCTGGACGACTGGGTCCAACTGGCCATTCTGGAGCGTCTGTCCCGGCCGGACGCCTTGGACCTGTTGGCGGAGCGCGAGGACCCGGTGGATGTGCGGGCAGCTCAGGCCGAGTTGCGGGAGGCAAGGGCCACGCTCGATGAACTCGCGAAAGGGCTGGGCCGGGGCGAGCTGGACATGCGCTCATGGACGGTTGCCTCTGCGGCGGCCAGGGCGCGCCTGGAGTCGGCGGAAAAGACGATGTCTCACGCGGTGAAGGTGAATCCAGTAGTGGGCCTGGTGGGAGCTGAGGATCCGGAAGCGGCCTGGAAAGGGCTTGATCTGTCCCGGAAGCGGGCCGTGATCGCCTACCTGATGACGGTGACCGTGCTCCCTGCTCGGAAGGGGCGGATCCCGGGAGGCGGCTACTGGGATCCGGACGCGGTGCGAATCGACTGGAAGTAGCGGGAACGCAGCAACGCCCCCGCCGAAGCGGGGGCGTCGCGGGCACCTCACAGTCCGCCTGGGGGAGGTGGTTCCGCGAGGGCCGTACACGGGGTGGGCGAGCGGCCCTCCATCTGCTCTACGTGCCAGGGTCGCTCGTCCGTCGCACCGGGCTGGAAGAGAGGCCCCGGCCAGCCTCCATAGGGACGGGGGAAGACTGGCCGGGGCCGGCAGCGGGCGCCCTGTCGTGCACGCCATCGGACGACCCGCTTCGCCGTACCCGGGGCACTGACCGGGCACGGCGGGTTCATGGGCAGGACCACACCTCGACGTCCAGGACGTGCACACCCTGGCGGCCGCGGGCGACACCGCGGTGCACGGCGCCGGTCGTGAGCCGCTTTCCGCAGGAGCAGCACGCGCGGCCGGCGTACTGCTCCCAGCTGAGGGCCTGCGCGGTCGGTACCGGCCTCTCCCGGCAGGGCAGCGCGGTCGGCAGGTACGCGACGTTAGCCGCGGTCACTGCGGCTCCGGTCCGCGGTTCGGCCACGTCCGGCCAGAGGCCCAGTCGCGGTGGTCGCCATCGTGCCCCGGGTCCTCGGTGCACCGATTCGGCGTGCCAGGCTCCCGAATCCAGCAGTAGCAGGGGATGACCGTGCGGCCTGGCGTGGTGAACGGGGCCGACTTCACGATGCCTCCAACCGCACAGGGAGGCCGCGCTGTTCGCGGCACGGGGCGCAGGCGTACAGTGCGACCGGCGGCCCGGACTGCCGCTCGTGGGCGTCCACCAGGCGAGCCGTGCCCGAAGGGCCGTCGTGCCAGTGGCACCAGCCTTGGCCGTCAGATGTGCCCGCGGGGGGCTGGATTCCCGTCTCCATGACCAGGACCGTAGGAACCGGGGCCTGGACAGGTCGCGCCGATTGCGCGGGATTGCGCGAGGCTCAGGGCGGCTTGTCGCTGGTTGCTCACGCAGGTGACAGTTGTGCGCGTGCCCGGGCAATCAAGCGGTGCGCCTTCGGCCCGTACGCCGCGGTTGCGGCGAGCCGGTCCCACACTCGGCCGTACAGGGCGACGTCGTCAGCCGAGTCGTACTGGAGCTCGGTGTTGATGGTCTCCACGACGACGCGCCCCTCATCGAAGATCCAGAAACCGTGCTTCGGGGTCAGCGCGAGGGGCGCCCCGAGCGGAACGATCCCGAGCTCTACGGTGCTCATGCCGATGAGACCGACGAGCCGGTCCAGTTGGCCGGCCATGACGTCCCGCGGGCAGATCAGCGCATGGAGGGCACCCTCCCACACCAGCACTCGAAACAGCTTCCCCGTCTCGTACAGCACCTCTTGACGGCGCATACGGGCGCCAACGGCCTCGTCGGTGTCGCGCGGGGAGCTCATCAAGTCGGCGTTCTGGAGCAGCAATTGACGGGCGTAGTCGGGCGTCTGGAACAGGCCCGGGATGACGGTGGCCTCGTAGCCGCGGGCGGTCGCGGTGCGCCGGTACTCCACCACATACCGATCCTGCACCGGCCGGTGGCCGGCAGCGAGCTGCCGGCGCCACGAGCGTTGCTGCGACTCGAGTCCCCGAAGTCGGCTCTTCAAATCGTCGGCGTGCTCGAGCGCGCCCGCGGCGGAGGCCCAGTCCTCGAGGTCGGACTCCGTTGCGGTTTGCTTGCCATGCTCGAGCCGGGACACCTTCGACGGCTGCCAGCCGAGCCGTTCGGCGAAGGCTTTCCCGTTCAGGCCCGCCTCGGTGCGCAGCTCGCGCAGCCGCGCACCGAGGGCGACCCGTGCGGTCTGGTAGTCCGTGGTCACACGGACGAACGTACCTGTGCCCAGACCTCAGCAGTAGGGGCCGCCATGGGCCAGGCGGCGTCACGGGCACGGCAGGCGGCGAGCACCTGCGCCGGGTCGTCGACCAGCTCGACGCCGATAGTCGTGTCGGTGGCGTCGATGTGCATGCGGACCAGGGTGCGGGAGTCGAACAGCCAGAAGTCCCAGTCCGGCAGGGACAGCCGCTCCGCGTCCGTTCGGGTCAGGACACGGATGTCCTCGCCCGCTTGGACGTTGCCGGCCGCGGTCGCCATGAGGAACCGCTGCCCATCCGTGGGCGGCTCGTCAATGATCCGCACCCGGGAGAAGCGGGCACCGGACGCCGCCTTCTCCCGCACGTTCACGTTCCACGGGTGCTCGGGCTCCGGCTGCGGATCGATCCCGCGCATGAACGCCTGGAACCGTGCGCCCTGCCGATCGGATGCGTAGCCGCGGCGGGTCTCCAGCCGGAACGCGGTGTGCTCGAACTGGCCGAACAGGTGGGTGATCTCCTCAAAGGGGACCAGGGGCACGGTTACTCCTTGGGGGCGAAGCGGGTGAGCAGCTCGCGCGGGATGACGACGGCGGTCTCCAATACGCCGAGGTCCCGCAACTGGGCGCGGTGCTCGGCGTCCACCTCGTCGCCCTGGACGACGATGTCCCCGGTCTCCTCGACCTCGTACAGGGTGGGGCAGTTGCCGTGCTCGGACGTGGTGCCGATGAAGCGAAGCGTCATATCGTCCTCCGTCGTGGCTGATGAGGGCTCCAGCATGCGACGGCCGCGCGGCGCTCGGTGGTCGATTGCGGGGGATTGCTGAGTCCGGCAGCCGAGCCGCTGGTTGCGCGCAAAAGGGCATGACGAAAGCGCCCCTGCCCGGTCCCGGAGGACCAGACAGGGGGCAAGGTTGTTTCAGCGGGCAGCGAGCTGGTACAGGGTGGCCCCGAGTGCGCTGAGACTCACCAGAGCAGCAAGCGACGGTAGTGGCCAACGGGCCTTCTCCAGGCTGTCCAGGCGCGCCTCGTGGTCGGCGAGCTTCTGATCCGTCTGGTCACCGCGCTGCACGAGGAGCGCGAGCTGCCCACGCTGCTCGGCAAACCCCACCTCCATCGTCCGGCGCAGTTCGGCCAGCTCCAACGCGATCTGCGTCGTCTCCGGCGGCGTCACCGGCTACCACCAAGGCGGATGTTCCGCCGAATGATCTCGTGCAGATCCTGGCCAAAAGCCTCCGCGTCGAGGTGCACCTGCACAGTGCCGGCCGGCGGCGGCTGCTTGTACTTCGGCGGCCGGGCCCAGCCGAGCAGCACACCAGCCACGAGCCGCAGTGGCTCCCACTGGAGGCGCTCGGCGGCCTGCTCGGTGAGCCGGAGCAGCAGGTAATAGACGGCGGTCACGGCGGCTGTGACGCCCCCGGCGACCGCCGTGGAATCCACCTCGATGCCGATCGCGCCGGTAACGGTGACGACCCAGCCGACGACAAGCGGCACCACCGTGCGGAGGATGGATGCGAGCAGATTCATGAGTGACTCCGATCAGGCGGTGACAGTGAAGCCGCGTCGGGCGGCCAGCTTCTTCAGGGACGTGGCTCCGGGGATGCCGTCGGCGTCCTTGCCGGAGTAGCCGCACCGGCGCTGCCACGAGGCGTACGCGGTGCGGGTGGCGGTGCCGAAGTGCCCGTCAGCGAGGCTCGGGCCGAGGAGCCCCTCCTTAACGAGGGCCTGTTCCACGGTCTTCACGCCGTAGTAGCTGACCGGGGTGCCGCGCTTCGGCGGGTCGGCCTTCGCGGCGGCGACGAGCCGCGACAGGTCCACCACCGGCCGCGGCGGGGGCTTCGGCGCGGCGGGCGGCTTCGCGGTCGTCTTGCTGGGGATCTTCAGCTTCTGCCCCGGGCGGATCGTGTACGGGGCCTTGATGCTGTTGGCCGTCGCGATGTCCGCCCACGGCACATCCAGCTTCCGGCCGATCGCGGAGAGGGTGTCGCCCTTCTCCACCGTGTACGAGCCACCCTGCACCGGGGGTGTCTTCGGCGGCTGCTCGGGCTCCGGGTCTACGGCGAGCCGGTCAGCGATCCGGTCCCGCACGTCGTCCATGGCGAAGCCCCGCGGGTCGACCTTGCCCGGCTGCCACTCCAGGTGCCCGATCACGCTCCTCGGGCCCCACCGGTGCCAGCGGCAAATCGCGGCTGACGCTCGCTCGATCGCCTCCAGCTGGACGTCCGGCCAGGGGTCCTTGCCGTCGCCGAGGTTCTCGCACTCGAAGCCGTAGAAGTGCCGGTTCCCGTCGGTGTTCGCCTCGTTGTCGGCCGGCAGTGCCGGGGTCTCGGCGATGACGGCGCGCAGGACGTCGCCGTCGCCGGAACCGGCGTGGTTCGCCCGGCCGTAGCCGACCAGGTAGACCGTGCCGTCCTTCGCGATGACGCCGTGGCACAGCGGACCGGGCAGGCCGCTGTAGCCGGTGCGGCAGATGTCGACGGTCCGCTGCGTTCCGGACGTCACGGTGTGGTGGATCATCACCCCGTGCACGGGCCCCCACGGGCCCTTGTGGTTGCGGTTGTGGGTGCGCCAGGTGCCGACCTCGACCACGGTCAGGCCCTCGTCGCGCAGGATGTCCGCCAGCGTCTGCGCTGGCATCGGGTTGGCCATCGTGGGGCCTCCAGACATGAGAAAGGCCCCGGCCGGGTCGGCGCGGGGCGAGAGGGGAAGGCGGGCAGGGTCAGGGCGCAGGGTCCGGGACCTCAGCCCACCGCACGGCGTACTCCTCCGGCGGCAGAGCCTCCTTGAAGATCCGCCCGTAGTGCCGCAGGACGTACCAGCCGCGGGGGATCTCCCGGCGGACGGGGTCCGGCCAGCCGGAGGTGTCGATGACGAGCGTCTCGCTGTCGTCGCTGACCAGGGTGGCGTCCTCCAGCCACTCCGAGGCCAGCGCCTGGCCGTTCGTGCCGTCGTACACCGTCGACTCCACGCGCGGCATGACCAGCGTCATTTACACAACCTCCGTGATCGTCACTTGAAGCTTCGTGTCTGTCTGCTGCCACACCCCGCCGGAGCCGAGCGCAGACGTGAGCGCCCCCTGAAGCTTCAGCGTGTGGCTGCCCGCAGCCGCGAGGGTGCCTTTCCAGCGGCCGGAGATCGTGGCCCGGTCCGCGACCACCATCCCCTTGATGGCCAAGCCGGTATCGGCCACTCCGTCCACCATCAGCCGGCCCACCATGAGGATGGTCGGGCTCGTGCCGACTACGTTCGCGTCGAGCGTCGCCTCCGCGACGTAGGTGGCGTTCGCGGCCTTCGTCGTCAGCGTCACGGTGGCCCCGGGGATGTCTGCATAGGTGGTGGTCGTCGACGTCAGCGCGCCACTGGCTGCCCCTTCGTATGGCGTGGGCTGGACACGGTCCATCTGCCCTGCGGTCACGGTCTGCCCTGCGTAGAACGGCACGGCGTCCCCCTCTCAGAGTGCGAGGCGCATCGGCTGAGCCAGGGACACAGGGGTTCCGCTGGCATGAGATTTGAAGACCCCGGTGACGGAGCGGGTCACCGTCCACCTGGTGGGGTTGAGCAGTACGAAATTGTCGTAACGGACCAGGGGACTGCTGTTGGCGTTTCCGCTGATCAGGATCGACCGCAGGCCGATCAGCGCCGACGTGGAAATGTCCGTATCCGTTGCCGTGGCCTGCCAGGACGCAGGCTCCGGCGCCGACGGTGCCCATGCCTTCGCTTGGAGAAGCGACCCGAACACCCGGAAACGCAGCCGCACATCGGTGTTCGCGGCGTGTGTCAGCGGGACCGTGACCGCGGTCAACTGGGTCTCCGTCCCGCCCACCCGCTTCCGCAGACTGAGCGTGATCGTCTGATCCGTGTTGAACGCCAACCGGGCCGCATACAGATTGTCCGAATCGAGGTAGCGGGTCACGATGCTGCCCGTGATCCCCGCCCCGGTCGCCAGAGCCGACGTCTGCATATCGACCTGTGCGTCCGTGTCGGTGACCGTCTGCGTGAGGAACGACCTGCGGCTGACGTTGACGCTGCCGAGGGTGTGCGTGCCCCGCCCCGAGACCACGTCATAATCCCCAGGCACCGTGCCCCCGCCAAGCCCCCAGGCACCGCCCACATCCGCGGTGCCCCACGAGTCGGTCTGGGCCGCGCTGAAGTCGTCCTCCGCCGCGCCGGTGATCGCGGTGACCGTGACCAGTTCACCTCCGGCCACGACGGCGAACGGCGTTTCGGCCGGATCCCGGGTCCACGTCGGCCCATCTGTCGCCAGCACCGTCCACACCGTGTCTGACGAGCTGACGGCCGCCGTCAGCTCCGACCCGTCCGTGTCCAGTCGCCCCAACACCGGGTCTTCAAGGACCGCGACGTTCCACGGGCCGGCCGGGGTGCACAGGAACGTGATGGTCCACGTCCGCAGCCCCAACGTCTCCGTCGTGCCCTGGACGATGAGCTCGATCGGCCCGGGCGGCAGCCACTCCGGCGGATTCTCGATCACGAGCTTGTCGCCGATGTCCAGCGCCAACACGTCCGGGATCAGATGCGGGGCCTTGTGCAGGCGCACCGTCACCGCCCGATAGCGGGCCTCGTCCCACGTGCCCACGTGCAGATCCCACCCGGCGATCTGAATAGCCTGTGAGTCCAGCGCCAGCGAACGAGACTGGGCATCGTCGTACACGCCGACACCGGCCGGAGGCGGCTGCACCGACAACGGCCCGGACTCCAGCACCACCCGCGCCGAGCTCCCGCCCTCGCGAGTGCGGGTGATGTCGTTGCGGAGGTCCTGGTCGTCCTCCACCGGCTCCAGCGGCGGCGCGACCTCCCCCGCCGCGTAGTCCAGGGCGAGCACCGCGGCCTGGTTGTAGAGGCTGGTGCGGTCCCGGTAGGCCATGCCGATCCGGTCTCGCCGCTCGTACAGGATCCCGCCGTCGGTCTCCGCGCACTGGTACAGCAGATCCAGCAGCTCCACCGGGCGCTGCGGGCCCATGGCCTCGCTCGGGCTCGCCGGGTCGCCGTCGACCCACGTCAGATCGATGGTCGCGGACTCCTCGTTGGACAGCCGGTTCAGGCGGTCCAGGGCGAACTCCCCGGCGAAACCATCGTCCGCGCCGCCGTAGATCGACACCCCCGGGGTGAGGCCCGAGCCCCCCACGTCGAACACGGCCAGATGCCCGATGGCCATGCCCTCCGTCGCCGCGCCCCACGTCCCGGCGACGCCGACCGCCGCACCCCGCGCGCCGGTGATGAGCGTCGCCGACGTCCAGCTCCCGCCCCCGGCGCTGGTGTCCAGCCACCGCGCGCATACGTTGGTTTGTCCGCCCCCGGCGTCGCTGACGTACAGCTGCAGCCGGTTCCACACCCCGGCGAAATCAGCGATCGCGCCCGGGTTGGTGTGCAGGAAGAACGCGAGGACGTCTCCGCCGTTGCGGGCTTCGATGCGGATGCCCGCGGTGGAGGCGTAGACGACGGCCGTGCTCATCGTGGACCCGGCCACGTCCACCCGCAGGATCTCGGTCTGGGAGGCGGGCATCGTCGGCAGGAAGTACACCATTTCGGCGTGCCAGCCGGCTGCGCTGCTCCGCGGCACCGAGCCCCGCATCTGCGCCGGGTTACGCAGTTTCGGGAGCGCTGCGGAGCCGCCGAGGGAGTCGTCTCCCTCGAAGTCGAACCCGGACACGGTCAGCGCGGGGACGTCGGGGACGGCGCTGTACGCCTGCGTGGCGTCCCGGCCCTCCTCCATCGGCCAGTACGCGAGCGGCCCGCCCGCCGGCACCCGGCGGCGCAGCGTGCTCGCGAGCGGCTTCTGCCCCTGCCCCAACCGGCGCTGAATGCCGGACGCCTCCACGGGCGTCCACACGTCCCGGCCGCTCGGGCCCCACTTCGGTTCCCACGTGGGGACCTCGCCCACCATCCGGTACTCCCGGTCGGACACCTCCGCCGCGCCAGCCGTGGTCCAGGTGCGGCCCGCGCCGTCGGCGAAGCTGGTGGTGCCCTCGGCCTTGCTGCGGAAGTCCGGGTTAGCGACGACCGTGCCGCCGATCCCGGAGCGGACCTCCGCCCGGTGCACGCGGCCCCGCAGCGGCACCCGCGGCGGGGTCGTCGTCGGGTCCTCCGGCGCCAGCGACAGCGGCGCGGTGCTGTTGTAGATCGAGGTGGTCGGCGCGGACCCGACGAGGGCGGCGACGAGCGTCCACGGCCCGTCGAGGCTCTCCGCCCAGTACAGCGACGGCGACCAGCCCCCCGACCCGTTGTCGACGTCCACGGTGACCCGCAGAGCAGCACGGCGAGGCAGGCCGGGCAGGACCCACGTCGCGAACCGCTGGCTGGCGGCGGTGCCGTCCGGGGTGTGGAACCACCCCAACTGCCCGTTGAAAACGCGCATCATCCAGCTACGGTTTCCGTCCGTACCCCATTTCCCGATCAGCACCTGAGGCGTCGAGGCCCACCAATCGGCCGTGGCCTCCACCCGGACTTCAATGTCGCCGGTGATGTCCAGCGCTCCGGTGTCCGGGGTGGAGGCGATGTCCGCGACGGCGCCGGTCAGCGCGAGGTAGGACTCCGGGCCCTGCACCGATACCCGCATCTCCGTGTTGCGGCCGAACTGCCCGTACCACGGCCCGCGCGGGTTCCGCGGGCTGTACTTCCCGTCGCGGTTCTTGAACGACGCCGTCGCCCGCGACACGTCGCACCGGGAGTTCCCGTCACGGCGGCCGCGGCTGATGGTGATCGGGTCGCGGGTGAGAGCGTCAGCGGTGACGTTCTCCATCGTGCCGCCGATCTGGAGCTCCACCCGCGTCCCGAGCGGGCTGTCAGGAATCGCCACCGGTTACCCCCTTCGGCCGGTCACGGCCAGCTGTACGTCCCCGCCGCGCTTGTTCACGGCGTGCGCGAGCTCACCGAGGATGAAGTCAGCCCGCGCGCTGCCGTCGCCGCGGATGACGATGACCTGTTGTCGTGCGGCCCGGCCGCCGCCCGTCATGCCCGCGCCGAGCGAAGCCCCGCCCGCCATCGCCCCGACGCGAGGCGGAGTGACGAGGTTGGCCATGGTGCGGTCCAGCACGCCTGCGTTCTTCTCGGCGCCCATCGCGATACCGGGCGGGATCCAGCGGCCGACCTCGCGAGCCATGAGCTTGGAGGGGCTGCTGATGCCGAGTGCGGACGCGATCGGGCCTGGGATCATGCTCTTCGCGAATCCGATCAGGGCTGACTTCAGCCAGCCGCCCATGCTCTTGATGCCGTTCCACAGGCCGCGGATGACGTCCTTGCCCTTGTCGACCAGCAGCGAGCCGAGGTTCCCGAGCCCGGATATGATCTTGCCGGGGAGGCTGCGGATGTAGGAGAGCAGGCCCATGGTGCGGCTGACCACGCCGGACTTGATGCGGTCCCAGTGTTGGATGAAGAACCGGACCAGGGGGATGTTCGCGATGAAGTTCACGATCATCTGGCCGACGCCCCGGATCTTCGACCAGACCCAGTCCCACGCCTTACCGGTCCACTCCTTGATCTTGTCCCAGTTGGCGACGATCAGCGCCGTCAGGCCGATCACCGCAGCGATGATCCAGCCGATCGGGCCCATCGCGATCAGCCACTGAGCGGCCATCGTCGCCGCCCACACAACCGCCCGCGCGGCCATGAGCGCGAACTGCCCCACCGCCATGACCGCAGCCCGCACCACGGCCGCCACCCACGTACCGATCGACACCAGCGCAGAACCGACCCACGCCGCCGCCGTCGTCGCCGCCGACGCGACCGCAGCCGCGCCGATCCGCACGTACGTCATCAGCCCGACGGCCATCATCCGCATCCACCCGGCCACCGCCGTCCACGCCGACGAGGCGATGACCCGGTTCGCCACGGCCACCACCGCCGCGCCCGCGGCGTACAACTTCATGCCGATGGCGACGCTCGCAATCACCGTGGCCAGCGCGGTCAGTACGGGCGTCGGGGTGTTGTTGATGACCTGCGCGAGGGCCTTCGCGATCACCGCCGTGGTGCCGATCAGCGGCGCCAGTGCCACCAGCAGATCCACCGCAGCGGAGCCGAGGAGCCCGAGCGTCGACCCGCCCTCGCGTGCGAGCGCGACGAACTCGGCGAACCCTTCCGAGCCCTTCAGCGACCCGGCCCAGTCCGCGAACGCCGCCGACATGGACACGAGTCCGCCGGTGACGGCCGCCGACTGCGGCAGGAAGGCTTGCATCAGGGAGCCGAACCCGCGCGCGAAGTTCCCGATCGCGGTCAGGAAGTTCCGCAGCGCCGGGCCGGCCGCCGCGGACATGTCCGCCGCCCACTCCTTGAAGCGGGCCGACTTCACCCCCACGGCGATCCGGTCGAGCAGGTCGGAGAACGCGCTGGCTGCGGCCTTCACGAACGGGGTGAGCTGCGGCAGCAGATCCCGCAGGACCCCAATGCCCTTGGTGAACACCGGCATCGTCGTAGACGCGAGACTGTCGGACCACGACTCGTAGTCGCTCTTCAGACCCGCGAACGCCTTCGCCGTCTGCTGCGTCGCCGGAGGCAGCCCCTCCATCGCCGTCTTCGCCGCCGCGTCGGCCTCCGTAGCGGCCCGCTGCGCCGACTCCACGTCCCTGAGCGCCTGCTTGTACTTGTCGCCGCCCTTGGCTGCGAGCTTCGCGGCGAGCTGCTTCTTGAGGAGGACTTTTTCGTGGGCCTCTTCGGCAGCTTCGGCGGCCTCCGTCGCCTCCGTGACCGATTCGAGCTGCGGCTGTGCGGCGGCCTTGAACGCCCCGAACGCCACCCCCGCGGCGACCGCCCCCGCAGCAAGACCCCCGAGCGCGGTCAGCATCGCCGTCGCCGCGGGCACGCCCACCCCGAGCGCCGCCCCGAACTTCGCCGCCGCCTGCCCCGCCGTGAGGAGCGCTTGCCCGGCCGTCCGCGCCGCGGCGGCGAAGCGGGCGCCGATCGTGCGGGCCATGGCGTCCGACTGTGATACGAACCGGCCGTGCATGTCGCGGAGTCGGCCGTCTGCCATGCGCGTGAACCCGGCGAGCCGGAGCTGCGCCTCGTTCAGGCCGCTCCGGAATCCCCGGTCGTCCGCGCGGATGGTGGCGTACAGGTCGCCGATGTTGAGCGCCACTACCGGCCCCCCTTCCGCTTCGGTTGCTTCGGTTCAGGGGGTGCGAAGTGCCGCGACAGACGGCACTCCGTGGAGAGCAACCCGAGAATGCGGATCCGCAACCACCGCCACGACCGCGTCTGGAGCAGGCCCGGCGTAGACAGGTCGACGCCGTACACCTCGTGGAGGTCCGCCTCGATGAGCGCCCACTCATCGAGGAGGAGCCCCCACGTCAGGTCTGTGCGGCCTTTCGGGCGCGGCTTGTAGCCGGCGGGGTACTCGTACCACTCTGCGAGCCCCGTGACCGGGTCGATTTCGCCGCACGGGATGAGGCGCGGCGCTGCTCCCGGTTCGGGGCTGCCTGAGAAGGGACGCCGCCCGCGTTCCAGCAGGCTTCGGCGGCGTCGAGGCCCTGCGTGATCCACAGCATCGCGGTCAGCGCGAGGACCTTGAACCGCGCGGAGTTGAGGAACTTGATCGCGTCGTCGTAGGCGGGCCCGAGAACGGTCCGGTACAGGTCCAGTTCCTGAGCGTCGTCCAGGACCTCGGTGTCCGGGTCGGCGCCCTCCGCGGCCATGCGGATCCCGAGCTCCATCAGGGCCTCCACGCGGAGCCCGTCCTCGGCGGAGGGGGCGGGGATGTGGAAGGTGCGGATCTCGCCGTCGTTGCACCGGACGGGCAGGTCGAGGGAGTCTCCGAGGAACTCGTCCAGGACCTTGAAACCGGCCATCAGGGCGTCACCGGGTTCGTGATCGACGTGAGCGGACCCGTGCCGGTGAGCGTCACCTGCACCTGGTCCAAGTCGGTGTACTCGCCGCCCTGCGGCTCCCACGCCACGAGGACGTCACCCGAGTACGCCTCCGGCAGGCCGTTGCGGTCGTAGAAGCGGATCCCGACACGAGAGTCCTCCCCGTAGGCGAGGAACGCCGCGCGCAGCTTCTCGTGCACCGGGCTGTAGGTCGTGGAGTCCGGCGACGCCTTGCGGTTGAACGTCGCTTCGACCTCCCACTCCTGCGCCGTCTTGACGTTGGTCTTCCACCCGTCGGAGTCGTACGTGGTGTCGTCTTCGTGGTTCGGGTCGGCGGTCCACTGGAACTCGGTGATCGCCGGGCACAGTTGCCAGTCCGGGGAGCCGGACGCGCCCATGTTGACGTCCATCCGCCAGCGGCGGGCCAGCGCGGTCTCGGTCGGCGTCGACATGACGCGGTCCTCCTAGTCGTTCAGGTACGGCGCCGGCCTGACGGTCCGGGCGTAGTAGTTGGCGGTGAGCTCCTCGCGGCCGGTCGCGTCCTGCCCCATCAGGGCTTGCGACTGGCGCCAGATCAGGCCCACGCGCAGGGAGCCGAAGGTGAGGGCCTGCCGGTTGTGGAGCTGGGCGAACACGGCGTCGGCGATGTCGCCCGCTTCGAGCGGATCCGGTCCGACGCGGATGCGGAACTGGACGCCCGTGATCGCGTCCGGCTGGTCGGTGTCTTCCACCGGGTAGGTGTTGAGCCAGATCACCCGGTCCGGGCTGTCCGGCATGGCGCCGAACCCGAGTGCCGTCTCATCGGCCGCGTAGACCTCTCCGGGGTTCGGTCGGTACACCCCGAGCCCCGCGTCCGCGAGGAGCCCCGCCAGCCCTTCGAGGAGGGCGCGCGTGTGAGCCACGGTCACCCCCCTGGGTCAGCCGCGGAGCCAGTCCCGCAGCGAGACGTGCATCAGGCGGAGCATGGTGTCCCGCTCCGTGTTCATGGGCTGCTCCAGGTACTTCGCCTGGCGGCCCGGCAGGTGTCGCCACGTCAGCTCTTCGTGCTGACGGACGGCGTACACTGCGTCGTACGAGATCGCCCCGTTCAGGCCGTCCACGTTCACCCGGCCGGAGCGTTCGAGGGTGCCCTCCTCCAACGGCACCAGCCGGTTCGCGACCCCGAGGGTGTGCTCCAACGCCTTCTGAAGCCCCTTCGACGCCGCGCGCCGGCCCCGGCCGGTCCACAGACGCTGCCCCGTCCACGACATGCGCGCGTACTGCGTCACTGGAGCTGCACCTCCAGATGCGACGGGACGGGAAGTTTCCCGCCGTCCTGCGGCACCGACGCGATCACGGTGGTGGTCCGGCCGCCGGGCAGGGTCACCCGTGAGCGGGCCGGCGCCACCGTGTCCAGCGGCGCGTAGAACGTGCTGGAGGACGTGACCTCTTCGCCCGCCGGGTTCCGTACCAGGCGCGTGGACTGCCGCAGCAGTCCGCGGACCTCCACCGGCGCCCCGTACACGGTGCCCGTGGGGCTGGTGCCGAGGAGCGGCTCCACCGTGACCGTGTGCTGCCGCAGGAACCCCGGGAGGGTCACGACAGGATCACCCCCTCCAGCGCGAGGGATTCGAGGATCTCCCTCGCCTCCGGGGTCAGGTCGGTGTCGTCGGCGGTCGCCACCGGCGCGGACTGCCGCGAGAACGACAGCCCCCCGGCGCTGACCGACGTCCACGGGCTGGCCGTCGGGTCGTCACTGTCCCCGGCGGCCGCCGCGTCCCGCTTCGCCCACTCGCCCGCCTGCGCCGACACCGCGTCCCGGAACGCGTCCCGGACGTCCGTGTCGGACGGGAACCCGGCCGAGTCCGTGTCGTAGATCGCGGCGATCATCTCCCGATCCACGAGCCGCGAAGCCCGGGCGAGTAGCCGGGCGATGTTCGCGGGGGCGGGCTGCCCGGTGAACGCCTCGTACTGCTCTGTGGTGGCGTAGACCCTGCCCACCAGGCAGCACCCCCTTACGCGCTCGCGCCGATGAGGACGATGTCGTACGTCACCGACGTGCCGGCACCCGAGTTGGCGACCTTCAGCAGGTCACCGGAGCCGGCGGTCACGGCGTAGCCGGTGGCGTCCGTGGCGTCGGCCATGACGCACAGGGCGGCGCCGGGGCGCAGCGTGATCGTGTGGGTGGCTCCGAGGAGCGTGGCCCACGTGTTCGTGGCTGCGGCGCCGACGACGACGTTGTTCGTGTTCCCGACGGCGGCCTTGATGATCAGGCCCTTGATGCGGGCGAAGGTAATCGCGGCCCCGAAGGCGTCCAGCAGGACGCCCGCGAGGTCGAGATCCTCCGTCGCCGACGCGGCGAGGGTGCGCCGGTCGGAGAACACCTTGTCGGCCTGCCCGGCGCCGGTGCCGGAGGAGAGGTTGACGGCGTGCCGGACCTGGAGCGGCACCGTGCCGGTCGCCAGGTCCAGCGCGCTCGTCAGGTCCGCCGTAGCGGCCACCGACAGAGAGGAGACGAGTCCCACAGCCGCCCCCTCACGTCGCGACGACCAGCGGCACGGTGGCCACGGTCGTCGGGCTCGCGATGGTCGCCGGAGCGGTCGTCGTCAGCGAGCTGCCCGACGTCTGCGCGAGCGGCTTCTCCCCGCTGATGATCCCGGCGGAGGCGGTCGTGGAGACGCCGACCAGGCTGGGCGGGGTGGTGGCCTTCACCATCACCGCTGCCCAGTACACGCCATCCTCGGTGATCGTGACCGGGGAGGACAGCGCCAGTGTCTTGTTCGTGGTCGCCGCCCACGCTGCCGTGAGCTGGTCCGCGGTCTGCGCCAGCAGCGCCGGAGTCGATGCGGAGGAGTAGAGCGCGAACCAGTAGTTCGTGGGCGTGCCGGCTGCGGTCGCCCCGGACCGGAACGTCAGGTTGGTGACGACGTCGCCCTTCCGGAGGTACAGCGCCACGCTGGTCATGACCTGCGTGGTCAGCGCCCCGGTGTCGGCGACCGCGTCGAGGCGGCGCATGTTCGAGCGGGTCGCGGTCGAACCGCCCGCCGACGCCTGCCGGTAGTGGTCCGAGGCGTACGAGAGTTCGTCCCGCACGTTGCCGGTGTATCGGCCGAGCTGCGTCACGACGACGCACCGCCCTTCTCTGTGATCGTCTTGCGGTTCTTGCCCTCGGCCTCGGCGGCGAGGACACGCTCCCGCTCCGCCTGGCCGGCCTCGTCCTCGCTCAGCGAGTCGAGGTAAGCGAGGACCTCGGGCACGTCATGCCCGGATGGGTCGAACGAGCCGTTCGGGTCCTGCGGCGGCTTCGGGTCCGCCTTGGCCTTCGCCTTGGTCTTCGGCTCCGGCCGGACGGTCTCTACGGTGTAGCCGTGGCGGCGGAAGTAGGACAGCGCCCGCCGGTCGCGGACGCTGTCGGCGGTCGCCTCACCCTTCCGGAAGGACACTCCGGCGATGTCGGCGGTCACGGGCTGCGGAGCGGTCACTTGGATCTCAGCCATGGTCACTGCACCTTGACCTTCCGCAGCACGCCGCACGCCTTGGTGTTCTTCAGCACCATCGCGGACGGGCCCATCTCGATCTCGCCGGACTTGACCGCGCCCGCGTGCATGAAGTCGGGCATCCACGTCTGGACCAGCGGGATACCCGCCACCGACGCGCCGTGGAGAGCGTCCAGACCGAACGTGACGGCGTAGATGTCCGTCAGGCCCGTGATGGTGCTGCCGCCGCCGCCCTCGTCCGCGTCCTCCGAGTAGATCGGAATGATCGGGTTGGCGCCGGCCTGCCCGTCGCCGATGTCCACGAGGGCCCAGTCCCCGTAGCGTTCGATCCGTCGGCCAAGGGAGTCCTTGTCGGCGGTGAACAGCCCGGCCCACCGTGCCAGGGCGCGGATGCGAGTGATGCTCTTGCGGTTGCCGAGGATCGCCCGCTCCCCGGGCGGGAGCGCCCCGGGGGCGCCCGCGTCGCCGCCGCCGGTCTTTGACGGGGTGATCAGGGACAGGAACTCGTCCAGCTGATCCAGCGCGGCCATGGCCAGTGGCTGGGTGATGACGGTCGCCGCCCGCCAGTCGAGGTATCCGGCGGTGGTGCCGTTGTCGAGCGGGTCGTACTCCGTCGCCGTGCCCGTCAGGGACTTGTCGAGTCCGTCGAACCCGTTGCTGTCGACGGCGGTGTCCCCGGTGATGAGCTCCTCCTGCCACTTCTGCTGCGTGGCGGTGAGCAGCTGCTGCATCTGGAACGTGATCTCGTTCGACGTGCCCGGGCCGAGCCGGGACAGGACACGGTCCACGTTGAACGCGCCACCGTGCGGGTGGAGCTCGACGGTGACCCGCTCGCGCTCCGCCTCGCTGGGGCTGTACTCGGTGTTGTACGCGCGGAACGCCGCGGTGCGCACGGTCTTCAGCCGCGTGTAGCCGTAGGTGAGGGTGCCGCCGCCGGTGCCCGGGGTCACGGTGTCATCGAAGACGATCCGGTCGAGCAGCCAGCTGTAGCGGCGCAGGTTGTCGATCACGGCATAGTCGACGTCGACCGCCGTGTTGAGCTGGGCCTGAGCCAGAGTCACAGGCATGAGGGCTCCTTGATGGTCAGCCGGCGTTCAGCGCGCCGGCAACGGCTTGTCCGAGGGAGGTGGGGCGACCTGTGGTCCCGGGCCCGCCGGGGAACTCGCCCCCGCCCCGCCGCGGCGCCTGGCCAACGCGGAGCTGAGGATTGCGGCCGAGGGCCTCGTTGATGGCCTGCTCTACCGCGGTGTTGAACGCCTCGGGCGTCATGTCCGAGGGGTCGATGTTGTCGATCGTGTCGCAGAACGCGCGGGAGTCGAGGAGTGCGTCAGCGTTCGCCCCGAGCCGCGCTGCGGTCTTGTAGACGTGGAGTTCGAGGGTCGCGGACGCGGCCCGCTCCTCCGCGGCGGTCAGCTTCCCGTGCGACTCGGTGAGCTGCTGCGTCAACTGCTCCGCGGTCGGCGGCTTGTCACCGGCCTCCAGCCCGAGGGCCTTGCTGATCGTGCCGAGGAGCTCGTTGCGGGCCTCGGCCGCGGAGTTGGCCTTCGCGGTCGTGCGCTCCTTGCCGGCCTCCGCGCGTGCGTCGCGGATGGCCTTGGCGACCGGTTCCGGGAGGGAGTCGACCTTGCCGTCCCACTGGTATCCGGCCCACGGGTCCGTGACGGATCCGCCCTGTCCGGACTGCGATCCGGGCTGTCCGGATCCCTGTCCGCCCTGGCCGGCGCCGTTCCCGCCGGATCCGTCACCGGCGCCTCCGCTGCCGGATCCGGAGCCTGCGCCGTCCCCTCCGTCGGCGTAGACGATCGGGGAGAAAGGGCCGTGTCCGTAGGGGTGTGCCCATCCTGCGCCGTCCAGGCGTGTGCGGGCGAGGGTGCTGCGGTGCATGGTGCCCTCCTGGGGCAGTGGAGGCCCGCTCCTGGCGGGCGGTGGGCATGCAAAAGGGCCCGCACGATGGCGGGCCCAAGGGGTGAAGCGGTTGGAGGTCTACTCGCCCGGGAGCGGCCGGTTCTTCGCGTAGCCGCGCAGCCATGCGGAGCGGCGGAGGTCGCCAGACGGGTAGGGGCACGCGTTCGGTCGGTCGCCGCGGCGCCCGGCCTCGGCTCCCTCGTTGAGCGCCCTCACCACCTGCTCACCCGGTCCCATCTTGGCCCCCTGCTCACAGTCGGTTCTGCTGGTCGCCGCGCGACTTGCGGGCCGTGTCGCCGGCCGCGGTGCGCTGCCCGGTCACTTGCTCCTGATACTCGGTGAGCGTAGTGCGCGGGTTCGCCTGCCACCAGCGCTTGAGCTCCTCCGATGCGCGGGCGTAGGCGACGTGTGACGGGCCCGTGAAGAGCGACATGGGGTCGATGCCCTGCCGGTCCGCGTCGCGGGACAGCAGCACGCCGCGGAGCTCGTCCTCGGCGGCCATGTACTGGGCGTACACGTGCTCGCGGTACATCTCCTGCACCCGCGCGCGCGAGTACGCACTCCGCGCCGACTCCTGCTCCTGCTCCCGGTCGGCGAGCCATCGTTCCGTTGACGACATGCCCTCGCGCGGGTCCGGACGGTCGTCGGCGAGGTGCGCCCATCCGTCCGGGCTGGAACCCAACAGCTCATCGATCGCGGCCCGGTCGGCGAGCTGCCCGTCCATGGTGCCCGCGCCGGATGCTTGCGGGAGGGGTGCGGGCGGGTGTCGGCGGTCCATCTCCGCGGCGATCCGTTCGGCCTCGTCGGGCCGCGCGTAGGCCAGGGACCATCCGAGGGTGTTCTCGTCCACCCCTGACAGGTCCTCGGCGAGGCTGCCTCCGGGGAACACTTCGCCGACCTTCTGCCGCCGGTCTGCCTCATCGGCGATGGCGGCGAGCTCCGGCCTCGTGGCCGTGCCGACTCGGCGGCCCAGCTCGGCATCGGACAGGCCGATCAGGTCGGGCCGGGCGCCGGGCAGGCGGGCGGCGGTGTCGCGGCGGTCCATCTCGCCCGCTACGCGCTGCGCTTCCTCGGGGTTCAGCTCGCTGAGGGCGCGCCCTAGTTCGGTGTCGGAGAAGCCGGTCAGGTCCCGGGAGAGGCGCCCGCCGGGCCGTATGCGGCCCATGAACTCGCGCTGCTCCTCGGCGTCGTCCCGGCCCTGCTTGGCGATCCGCTGGAATGCAGCCTTGCCCAGCTTCCGGCGGCCGATCCATGCCGCGAGGGCCTGCGGATCGCGCGCTCCTTGCCGGGCGAGTTTGGCGACGAACGCCCGTCCCATGCTGTCTCCCCTCGGGTCAGCGTGCGGCGTCGATTTGCTCCCTCTGCGGCTTGCGGCGCAGGTGCTCGCGTGCGTCGATGTGCTCGCGCATGGCGGCTTGCCACGCCCGGACCTTCGCGTTCGCCGACCGCCGCGCGTTGTCGTCCACGGACGCTGCGGCGCGACGCTTCCACCGCCTGATGTGGCGCTCGATCTCGCGTTGCCGCTGAGTGTCCTCGTACGTCGTCCCCGGGGTGGGATGGTGCGACGGCCGCGTCGTCACCCCGGGCAGGTACGCCGCGAGGGAGTGGCGGCAGTTCGGGTGGAACAGGCCAGCCGCGCGGGCCTCCGTGAGGCTGCCGGCGACGTGCACGGGGATGATCCGCGGCCGTCGGCGGATCCGACCGACGTTCTCGGTGGCGTGCTCCGCGCGCACGGTGTGCGGTCCGGACTGTCCGGACAGGGTCAGCGTCTCGCCCTCCCACGGCCGGCACAGGGGGCATTCCAGCGGCGCATCGGAGACGATGACGAGCCCGACGCCGATCTCCCCGAGGGCGTCGATGTGGCCCTCTACGGCGGCGCGGGCGGTGACGGACCGGACGGCCATCTCCGCATAGCTCGCCATGTCCCACGACCGGCCCGCCCGATCCACAAACCCCGTGATCCCCTGGTTCGCGAACTGGTCCAACGCGCGCTGCGCGGCCTGTCTGCGGGTGTTCGCACCGAGGAGCACCCCGCCGGAGGCGTTCGCGACGATCCGCCGATAGGTGTCGACCACGGCCCGGGTGATGCGCACGTACAGCGGGCGGGTGTCTTCCGCCATGGACGCGGCCAGCCGGTCCACGGCGGGCGCGTTCGGCAGGGTGTCCCGGGCGACGAGAGCGCGGCCGATGTCCAGGGCCCCGAGCTCCGCTGCGGCGGCCTGACGGCCCCGGTTGTACGCCTCGATCAGGGCGCGCCGCACGGCCCCGTCCGAGTCGCGCTGGAGCGCGTCGGCGACGGCCTCCACGGCGGTGCGGAGGTTGCCGACCGCGGCGAGCTTGAGCTCCGCCCACCGCGGCGACTCGATGTCGGCCTCCAGCGCCGCGGCGAGGCGTTCGAGGAGCGCCCGCTCAGTGTCCTCGTAGAGGCGCCGCACCTCCGTTGCGAGGTCTTCCGCCATCGCGGGGGACACCGGCATCGGTCACGCCCCCTTCGGCTGCTCCCCGCCTGCCTTGCGGCCGAAGCCGGGCGCGCCGGGCCCTTCGGCCCCGGTCTCGGTCGGGTCGTTGACCATCTGCCCGGTCTCCTTCAGGATCCGGTCGGTCTCCTCGCGGACCGCGGTGTCGTCCAGCTCGGGGTTCCGCATGCGGACCTTCGCCTCCGTGCTGATGGCCTGCGCCTGAGCGAGCAGCGAGATCGTCTCCGCGACGCTCTTCGGGTCCTCCGACACCGAGTCACCGAACTGGATCCGCGGCCGCTCCACCGTCACCCGCGAGAACCCGAGCACGGTGTCCATCTGGAGCATGGCCTCCGCGAACGCCCCCAACTCCGGCAGCCAATAGCCGCTCTTCTGGTCCCGCAGGATCATGCTCTTGCGCTCCCGGGCGACCACCTCGGTCGCCGTGACCGCGGTGGTGTCCCCGAGCCCGAAGGACTGAGCGCTGTAGCCGGCCGCCTGGACGGCCTGCCGGGTGAGCGCGTTCCACGACCGCTCGTGCTCGTCCACGCGGATCGTGAACTGGTTGAGGGTCAGGCCCTCGCCGCCGGTCGGTGGGGCCTTGATGCCCGTCCACACGTCCTGGTCGTCATCGAAGTGGGCGCCCTTCCCGGGCCCGAGGTCGGTCAGGAACTGCTCCGGGGCGATGATCCGGGACTTCGCGAGGCGGATGTCCCGCATCCACGACGTGTAGACCTCATCGAGGGACATGAAGTGGTCGCGGATGCCGTCGGACTGCCAGTCGGAACGTCCCAGCATGCTGCCCCGGTGCTTCCGGTTGGGGCGGATGTTCGGGATGTAGACGCAGGCGAGGCCCTTCACCCCGGTGGTGATCGTGTCGCCGGGCCCGTCCGCGTCGAGCTCGGCGGCGATCGGCTCCGTCGTGGTGTCCTCGGTGAGCGGCACGCGCTGGCCGAGGTTGTCGAGGGTGCCCTCATACAGGCCGTGGAGGACGACGCCGGGTTCGTGGCGCTCCAGGTGCCGCAGCACGGTGCCGCCGTTGCGGGCCACCTCCCGCCACAGGGTGATCCCCGTGAGCACCCCGAACTGATACTCGGGGAGCACCCCGTCAGCGTGCACGGCGGTCGGCAGGGGCCGCTTCGCGAGGTCCTTGTTCCACGTCGTACGCAGGCACACGCCACCGAGCGCGGCGGACACCTCCGCAGCCTCGCGGAGGATGTTGTTCAACCCGCTCTCGTCGGCGATCTCCTGCCACCGGTCCTGCGTCTCGGTCAACTCGAACGTGAACGTCGGCGGCTCGCTGAAGAGGAGCGCCGCGGACGTGGCGGCAATGTCCTCCGCGAGCGGCACATGGAGCCGGCCGTCCCGCGCACCGACCGGGCGGGGCCGCTCCCAGAACCGCCACGGCCGGCCGCGGTCGTCACGGATGCCGTTGGACGCGGCGGCGTGGTCGTAGCCCTGGAGGGCGTAGACGGTGCGCAGCTTGGTGCGGTCGCCGGAGTACCAAGCGTCATCGATGCGCATGTCCTGGAGCTCCGCGGCGTACTGGGGCGGCGGCCATGCCGTGTTGTTCTCAGGCAGCGGCACCGGACACCTCCTCGTAGTCGATCAGGGGGCGCCACTCGTGCGCCGTGGAGTGGAGCGCGTAGCGCAGGGCGTCCGCACTGTGGTCGTCCACCTTCAAGGGCTTGTCCTCGCCGCGCTCGGCGGCTTTCTCGTCCCACGCGTAGCCGGGGAGCTCCCCAAGCAGGCCCTCGCAGGAGCGGTGGATGCGGAGCAGCCCCGAGCCGAGGGCGACCCCGACGGACCGGATGCCGTCGATGACGTCATTGATCGCGGGCGCGATCCCGGGGACGCGTTCGGTCCACAGTTGGTTCATGAACGACGCGGCCGACGGGTCCACGAAGATCCATTCTGGGCGTACGCCGCGCGCTGCGCCCTGCTCCCCAGGGCGGCGTACGTCCGCGAGCCACCGCCGGACGTTCAGGCTGTACTCCGCGTCGGTCAACTGCCGGTGCGCGGCCACCGAGTCGTGCCGGTACTCCGACACGGCGTACAGGTGGTCGTCCTCGCCGTGCCCGATGAGCACCGCGGAGAACGGATTGACCGTGCCATAGTCCACGCCCACGGCCGTCCATCGCCGCATGTAGGGCATGAGGTCCACGACGTTGCGGGCCTCATCGAACATGTCGTACACCGCGCCCGACGCGAGGCACCACTCACCGAGGATGAACCGCCGGTACCACAGGCCGATGTACTGGGCTTTCAGCCGGCGGACGAACCCCGGGTCCAAGCTGGGATTGTCGTCCAGGGTGAAGTGCCAGTTCGTCAGCCCGACCTCCGCGCCGCGGAGGATGAACTCCTTCCGGAGCCAATGGAACGGCCCGTCGGGGTTGGTCGTCGCGAGGAGCCGCGACTCGCTGCCCACACGCAGACGCGAGAGCAGCATCATCCAGAACGCATGCGGCACGAGGGTGGCCTCGTCCACGTAGGCGAGGGCGATCGTAGCGCCGCGGATCCGGCCCTCCGCGCGGGCGTCGCTCGCGCCGATCAGGTGCACGGTGCGCCCGAGGATCACGGCGGTGGTGGAGCCGTTGGTGTGCTTGACGTGGCGCGCGAGGGGCCCGAACAGGTGGGTGGACTGGAGCGGGTCGAGGATGTTCCGCTCGATGGTCTGCAACGTCCTGCCCACGATGACGATGAGGCCGTGGTCGGGGGCGAGCGTCAGTCGGATCAGGAACGCGATCAGAGACGCGATCGTCTTGCCGGACGATACGGCCCCGGACCAGAGGGCGATCGGCGCGTCCTGCGCCTCAACGATGCTCGCTACCTGCCGGCCTGACAGGGGGAGGGGCACGTCACGGAGCATCACCGTCCCCCTCGTCATCGGGTGGCGCCTGCTCGGTGTCCTGCTGCTCCCGGTAGACGGCCGCCAGTCCGGTCATGAGCTGACCGACCATGGACCGGGCGGCCTCGTGCCCGCCGTCGTCCTGGAGCGGCACGAGCCGGAGGGACTTCTCGATCGCGATACCGGCCGCTGACATCAGGTTCTTTTTGTCGAGCGCCGGTGGCTCCGGGACGTCCTCTTCGGTGTACGTGTTGTCCTTGCCGCCGATGTTGAACACCTTCGCGGGGAGCCACTGCTGCGCGGTGAGTCTCAGCGCATCGTCGGTGAGCGCCTCGGCGAGGATGGAGCGCTTGTCGGCAAGGTCGGCGACCCGGGCGCGGGTGGCCTCCTCGGTCGCCGTGCGGTCGAACGTGAGGCCCATGGCGGCGGCTTCCACGCTGATCGTGCGCGGGCTCCGTACGAGTCGGCGAGCGATCTCGTTACGGCCGCACCCTTCGGCGTGGAGGCGGCGGATGTCGGCGCGGGTCTCGTCGGTGACCGGGTTGGTGTGCTGGTTGCCGCCCACGTGGTCACCTCCGGGCACGCAAAAGGCCCCGCGTGGGGCGGGGCCTGAGTGGCTGTATCCGGGCACGCCGGATCTGCCGCCCATGATGGGGCACGATCACGCGGGATGCAACTACGGGCGTAGTGAAGCCCCTGCCGGGTGGAGGCGGCAGGGGCCGGGCGGCCTGAAGTGGGAGGGCCGCAGCCCCGGAGGGCAGCCCGACCGGTGCTCCGGACGCGGGTACCACCCGCGCATGGGCCCAGGCTGCCCCTCGGATCAATGACGCTACGCCGGGCCCCGCTCTAGCGGAACCCCTCGTTCAGCGGTTCTTCGGGGCGCCGGGCACCGGCTTCTGGCCGGTCGGGTAGTGGCCGCCCCTGCTCGCGCTGTACGTCGTCTCGTGCTTCGGGTCGGGGCGGGTCTGCGGGGCGGCGGGCATCGTCTTCTTCAGTGTCATGATGGGCGGTCCTGTCTCGTTGTTCGGGATGGGGACCGGGGCGGTCGCTCGCCTGGCAGCTGGTCGGCCGCCCCGGGGTTCAGCGGGCGCGCACCTCGTGCCGGCGGCGCGCCTCGTTCGGGTCGATGATCCGAGCCCCGGCCTGGCCGATGAGCTCTACACGCAACCCCTCTCGGGCCCCCTCTCCGGACTCGTTGTTGGTGTTGGCGTTGGCGCCTGAGCTGCACAAACAACCCTCGGAAGGGGTGTCCGACTCGGGGGAGAGGGGCGGCGGGATGTCCTCGTGGTGCACGCCCGGGCCGTTTCCCGCGGGCGTACGGACGCCGCGAGTGCGGATGCCTGCCTCGCCGAGGAGGGCCCGCACAGCCCGGGTGTTGGGGAGCCCGGCCACCTTCTGGATCTGCGTCAGGAGTACGGACCGGCCCGGGTCGGCGGCCTCGTGGAGCGTCGCGACGATGTCGACGGGCTCCGGCTGCTCCTCCTCGGCAGCCGGCTCCCGGCGGCGGGCATTCCACGCGCGGGCGCGCTGTACGCCGACCGTGCCGGCGGCGCCGATGAGGACGTACGCCGACTCGGGCACGGCCTGCACCAGGGTGAACAGCGAGCCGCCGACGAGGACGACAGCGACGCAACCGCCCGCAAGGCGGCTCCCCTGCTCCTCCCCCGCGGGCGCGTCGGCGCTCACGTCCACGCTCCCGTGATCCACGCCCCGGCGACGTTCACCGAGGATGCGAGCGGCACGGCCGCGTACCGGGCGACGCCGGCGGACAGCCCGAGGCCGATCCCGGACAGCCAGCCGCGCCACTTCGAGCCGGTCGCGCCGCGCTTCCGGCGGGCGAGGAACGCGACCAGGACCAGCACGGTCATGAACAGGCCGCCCTCGGTGAGGGGGGCGCTGGTGCTGCCGGGTGCGGTGCCGGTCTGCGCGCCGACGCCGTACACGAGCAGGCCGTCCCCGAACGTTCCGAGGCCCCACAGGGCGGTGTCGCCGATCCATCCGACGATGCCGCCGACGACCATCACGGTGAGGGCGCCGACGCACCAGCAGGCGAGGAACGGGAGCAGGCCGGCGAGGTAGTTGACGGCGTTGGTCTGGAGGGCCTTGATGCTGGGGAACCAGACCCAGACCTCCCAGACGAGGAGGGCCATGCCGACGAGGACGGCTCCGAGGGTGGGGGTCATGGGTGGCTCCAGAGGGCTGCGACGTAGGCGATGGCGGCGGTGAGGACGGCGACGGTGCGCACCGCGGGGAGGACGTAGGCGGCGCGCTGGAGGGGCGGGGCGAGGGCGACGAGCGCGGCCCCGGCGAGGAGCGCGAGCATCCCGAGCCCGATCACGACGAGGGCGGCCATCAGCCGGCCATCCGGGCGAGGCGGATGTACCGGTCCACGGTGTCCGGGCGGGCGTTGGCGTCGGCCCGCTTGCGGACGTAGGCGAGGACGCGATCCGGTTCGGTGAGGCCGGAGTCCACGGCGGTCCGGACTGCGTCCTTGATGGTCATGGGCGGGCCGGGGGGCTGCTCGTCGGACTGGTCCGGACGGTCCGTGTCCTGTCCGGACTGGTCCGGATCGGCGTCCGGAGTGTCCGGACCGGCGGGCAGCGCGGCCTGCTCGGCGGCCACGAGCCCGCGGGCGCGCAGGACCTGACGCTGTACCGGGATGAGCGCGAGCGACGCGCCCGCTTCGGCGAGTTCCTGGCGGAGGAACTCGCGGGTGCGTGCGTCCAGGGGCGGCGTCTGGTGGCGGAGGACGACGGTCCACAGGCCCTTCGCGAGCCCGGACACGGCGGCGCCGACGATCCCGATTTCCGGGTAGCCGGCGATCCAGCCGTGCGCGCCGACGGCGAGCATGGCGACGAGGAGGGCGACGTGGCCGGCGGCGCGGGGGAGTCGGGCGCGGTCGGGGTCGTAGCGGGCGAGCCATTCGACGGCCATGCATGCGATCCACGCGAGGTCGAACACGATCGCTGCGCCGTACGCGGCGGGCTCGATGACGACGCGGGAGAGGAGCCCGCCGACGGACGCGGTGGACCACACCACGCACGCGGTGAGGACGAGGACGGCGACGGCGGTCACGCCGGTGAGGACGGTGCGGTCCCAGTCGCGCGGGGGCGCGGGGAGCTCGATGGCGACCTCGTCGGGGACGAGGCGGGTGCGGCCGCCCACGGTGTGGGGCACGAGGCGGGTTTCGTAGACGGTGCGGGTCTTCACGTGCTCCTCCGGGAGCGAAGAGGGGGCCGGGCCCCGGGGGGAGTGGTCGGGGCCCGGCCGGCTGGTGGTGTCAGCGGCCCTGTGCGAGGCGGGCGCGGACGTCGGCGGCGTCCTCGTAGTCGGCGGCGCAGTTCTGCGGCGTGGCCGGTTCGGCGAGGATGCGGTTCGGCTGCGGCTGCGTGACCTGGGTGCGCTGCTCGGGGGCGTCGTGCTCGGGCGCCATCACAGGGCCTTCGCTGCGTCGCGGAGGCGGAGCGCGTACTCGCCGGCCGTCTCGCCGCCGTGGAACTGTGCCCGCGGGCAGACGGCCCGGGCGCGCTCGTTGGCCTCGTCGGCGACGACCTTCGGCAGGCCGTCGAGGACGGTGCGGGTTGCTTCGCGGCCGGCGGCGTTGAGTTGCTGCTCGGTGATGGCGAGGTGCGGCCACTCGTGTTCGAGCTGCTGCGCGGTCTCGGTGAGGAGTCGGGCGGCGCGGGTGGGCTCGGTGAGGATGCGCGCGAGTAATGCGTCGAGGTCGGGGCGGTCGGTACGCTCCATGTCGGGCCTGCTCTTTCGATCGCTTCGGGGTAGGCCTGGCCCCGGCCATGTGGCGTTCGTAGCGCCGGCCGGGGCCGTTTGGTGCAGTCCTGCTGTCTTCTACTGCCGCAAGCCCCGACCCGAGATCCGGGCGGGGCTGCGGTGCAGGGTTGATCAGTTCCAGGTATTGAGCTGGGACAGGCGGTAGCGCTTGCCGGACTCGGTCACCCAGGCGAACACGTCCCCCTTTCCGCGGGGCGAGTGCGTGACCTCCGGGCACTTCTTGTGCCATGCGGCCTGCACCGTGATCCGGTATCCCTGCTTCTGCAAGCGGACTGCCTGCGCACTCGTCATTTCCGCTCCCTCTGCCGTGTTCCGTCTCGATGTCTCCCGCTTCGTCAACCAGCTTGGCCAATGCGCTTGGCCATTGTCAAGTGGGTTGGCCTATCGGGTTGGCTGATCGCGTGGCATCATGTCCGAATGGACACCACCGCTCTTGACGCAGCCGCGAAGCGCTACCGGCGTGCCGAGGCAGCACTAGGCAAGGCGCGCGCCGAACTCACGGCGGAAGTGGTCGCCCTACTCCGGTCCACAGACGAACGGGGCGTACAGGCAGAAGCGGCGCGGCGTACCGGGTGGTCCCGGGAGCAGATCCGGCAGATCATGCAGCGCGCCGACGAGACGCCCCCGGCCGCCGACGAGTAGCCGCGCACAGCAGAGCCCCCGGACCATCCCGGCCCGGGGGCTCCGTCACGTCTCAGGCTGCCGCGACCGCACCCCGCGACGCGATGATCCCGCGCTCCGTCCACAGCGCCCCGCACCCCTTGCACCGTGCGACCGGGGCGGCGCCGGCCCCGCCGTACACCTCGATCGTGCCCCCACACTGGCACGGGTGCTGCGCGGTCAGTTCGCGGCGCTGGTCGGCGAGGTCGAGCGCCGTCTCCATGCGGAGGAGCGCCCCGGCGGCGACGGACGCCACGTGCTGGTGCTGCTGCTCGGTGAGCGCCCGCCCGGGCCAGGTGATGCCGTGGACGCGTGCGCACAGCCACAGTGCGGCGTATGGGCCGGTGCGGCGGCCGGTGAAGCGCCAGCGTTGGGGGTGGATCGCGTCGGCGGCGGCGAGGCGGGCGCGGCGGGCGCGGTCCTCGGCTGCGATGCGGGCCTCCTTCGCGGTGGCGTAGAAGCCGCTGTGCGGTCGTAGCGGTTGGACGGGTGTGCGCTGGTTGTCGCGGGCGATGCGGTCGGCGGTGTCGATGAGGGCGGCTTCGACGGCGTGGAGGGTGTCGTGGATGTGGAGGTTGATGGGGACGGGGCGTTGGCCGATCTGTGCGGGGTCACGCTCGAGCGCGCGCAGTGCTCGAGCTTCCTCGAGGTCGTGCTCCTCGAGCGTGGCGAGGTAGCCGCGGAGGCCGATGCCGAAGCCGGCGGGGGTGGTGGGTGTGGCGAGGGCGTCGCGGAGGTCGGTCCACAGGGTGGCGATGGTGCGGAGGTGCGTGGCGGTGGTGGTCATCGTGTGCTCCGTGGGGCTGGGGCGGTACGGTGATCGCACCAGGGGGCGCGCCTGGTCCGGGAAGACATGAGGTGCGCCCCTCGCGCATGTCAGGTCGTGGTGATGTGCACGGTGATCGTGCGGAGCGGCAACAGCGCGGGGGAGAGCTCGGGCGACTCCGAGGCGTGTGCCTTGTCCAGGCACAGCTGACACAAGCGCCGTTCTGGATAGTCCGCAGGCGAAGAGAGCGCGCGGGGCCACTCAAGATGGCCATTGCAGTAGGGCTCAACATCGATCTGCCCGTGGGTCGCCACGGTCCCCTGCGTGAGGAGCCCTCGGCCGGTCGCGATGTGGATGACGGACCCCAAGAGCGTCTGACTTGTCCAGTAGCGGGGTTTGACGCGAACTGGCGTGTAGATCGCAACCATGCCCATGGTGCGCTCTCGCACGGTCTCGCCTCTCTCCAGCGCCCTGTGTCGTGCTGAGCCGTGCGGTCGGCTCAGCACGAAGCGCGGCCGAAGCTTGTCCATGGGTCACGTCTCCTTGGGCTCATCGATGGCGGGGAAGGCGTAGCGAAGGGCGTCGGCAGAGTCACGGCTCCGATACAGCCGGTCGAGCTCGGCGCGGAGCCGGTCGCGTTCGGCGTACAGGGCGTCGAGTGCGTCGCTGGTGATCGTGTCGACGGTGTGGCGGGGCGGGTGCTCGGCCGCGTACTTGCGCTTCGCTGCGCGGACCACCTCAGCGAACGCGGCTCGGTCCTCGTCGGTCATTTCCTGCGCACCGCGTACGCGGATGGTCTCGCCGTCGACCTCTACGGGGCGGCATGTGTCGGCGGCGCGCTGTTCGCGTTCGGCGGCGGCGCGGCGGGCGGCTCCGATGGGTCCGAGGTCAGGCACGGCGCTGCTCCCTGTCGTGGCGGTGGATCAGGTCGAGGAGAAGGCCCGCGGCCCCGGCGACGGCGTTGTCCCGTACGCGGCTGGTGTACGTGACGGCAGTGGTGGGCCGCGCCCAGTCCTCGCACTGCTCCCGGATGGCCTGGAGGGTGAGCGCGGCAGCGTCCTGCTGCGCGGTGCCAGCGTTCACGGAGTGCGGGCGCGCGGCGCGCTCGGCCAGGCGCGCGGCAGTGCGGCGCTGGCGGCGGCCCTCGGCGACGAGCTGCACGACGAGGACGGCGACGGCGAAGAGCAGTAGCCCGGGGTAGATGAGGCCGGCGGCGCGGAGGGTGACGTCGCTCATCGGTTTCTCCAGGGTTGGTCGGCCCAGTGGGCGAGGGGGATGCCGGTGGTGATGGTGACGAGGGCGATGTAGGCGAGGGCGAGGAGGAACGTCACGGGGCGCTGCTCCCCTCGTCAGCGGGCGACTGGAAGCGGCCGCAGGAGCACAGCGGGACGGTGCACCCCTCGTAGTTGCGGTGCCAGTTGAGGGTGTGCTGGCAGGCGTCGCATGGGGTGGCGAGGAGCGCGGCGGTGGGCGAGGCGTTGAGGCGTTCGGCGCGGGCCGCGTCGGACAGGGCGTGGCACGCGGCCTGGCACTCGGGGCGGTCGATGTGGAAGCGGGGGGCGAGGTTCTCGGGCGTGCCGGGCGGTACGAGCGGGGCGCTCCACGTGTAGCCGACGTCGCTGGTGGGGATCTGCTCGCCGCAGTGGGCGCAGATCATCGAGTGGGGGCGGGTGTCGAGGTCGTGGATCCATGCGGCGCAGACGGCGGCGACCTGGATCAGCTCCGCGCGCAGCTTCGCCGGGTCGGTCTCGGCGAGTGCCTCGTAGACCTCCTCCAGCAGGATCAGGGACCAGCGGGGGCCGTTGAGGGACTCAGCGGCGTGTTCGACGTCGTTGCGGGCCTGGTCGGCCATGCCGACGTAGTACTCCGCGCAGGTGCCGTCGCGGTGCTTCTGGTCGCCCCACTTGGCCAACTGGGCTTGCCGCTCGGTGTCGACGGCCTCGGCGAAGCGCTTGAGGCCGGGGGCGGTGAACAGGGTCGGGTACATCGGGGTCTCCGTACGTGTACGCGCGCGCTATGCGCGGGGCGGGCGGGAACCGGATCAGCGGCCGGTCAGGCGGCGCCGTGTCCGGTGTCTGGGTGGCTGCCGGTGTGGGGGTCGCAGCCGATGTGGGTGTCGTAGCCGCGGTTGGCCCAGTCGGTGTTCATGGGCTGGGTGCAGATGGTGCAGAGAGGGGTGTCGGGGGTGGTGGTTTTCTCGTCCTCCCCCACACCTCCCCCCTCCCTAGAGGGGGAGCGGGGGGAGGGAGGTTTTGATGGGCCATCCCCCCGACCTCCCCCCGGGTTTGGGGGGATGTTTGACCTGCGGTTTTGTTCAAACTCCCCCGAGGTCCCCCCAAGATCCGGGGGAGTTTCGCGTTCAAGATCGCGGGGGAGGTTCGGGGGGAGGTCTTCGGGGGCCTCCTGGGCCTCATCGAGGGAGTCCCGGCGCTTGCGCTGACGGACCGCCTCTTCGATCTTGTCCTTGCGCATTTGGATGCCGTACTCGGAGCACCACTTGATGACGCGGGGGCTGCCCCAGCGCATGGGAATGTCGGCCTTGTCGAGGACGGTGACGAGCCACTCGGGGGTGCCCTTGACCGGTTCGGCCGGGCCGCGCAGGTCGAGGGACTCCAGCACCACGGACGTCACGGGCCGGCCGTCGGGCTTGTACTCGCCGTCGAGGGTGACGACCTTCAACCCGAACTGGAGGTCGGCGCCTTCCTCGCTGTCCTTCTGCTTGCCGACCTTCATCGTGACGACGATGTTCCGGGCGTTGTCGCCCTTCTTCGACACGTGCATCTCGGACTGGAGGGCGCCCTTCGCGGCCGACGCGCCGCGGCCGTGCTCGCCCACGTGGCCGGTGTGATGGATCAGGAGGACGCACGCTTCGGTGGCGCGGCGGAGGTCGTCCATGCGCTCGATGACGATGCCGAGTTCGGTGTTGGAGTTCTCCTCCACGCCGACCGAGACGCGGGCCTGTGTGTCGATGACGATGAGCTGCGGGCCGAGGCGCCGCATGGCCTCGATCAGGACGTCCCACTCTGCGCCGCGGGCCTGCACGGGGCGGGGCAGGAAGAGGACGTTGTCCATCTTCACGCCGTAGTGGTTCTCCCACGCGCGGACGCGTTGGCGGATGCCGCGGGCGCCCTCGGCGACGAGGTAGACGACGGTGCCCTGACGGACGTAGTGGCCGTGCCAGCGCATGCCGGTGCCGACGTGCCCGGCGAGGTCGATGGTGACGAACGACTTCATGTGCCCGGAGGGGCCGATGATCCGGGCGAGGGTGTCGAGGTGCAGCAGGTCGCCGACGAGGGGTTCCAGCGTGGGCATGTTGTCCAGGGCGCTGGCGTCGAGAAGTTCGGCGAGGAGTGCGTCTGCGGGGTCGCCGGAGCGGCCGGCGGCGCGTTCCTTCTGCCGCTGGAGATAGTCGTCAATGAAGGTGACGGCCGCGCCGGGTTCGGCGTCGGGGGCGGTGGCCTGCTGGACGAGGCGGCGCCCGAGGTCGGCCTCGGCGCGAAGCTCGGCGCGCTTGCGGACCTCCAGGGCGTAGTAGGTGGGATCTCCGCTGATGAAGTTGGAGAGGTGGGAGACGTAGTTTGCGGTGCCGGCGCGCTGGAGTTCCTTGCGCTTGTCGAGGGCGATGACGACGGCGGTGGCGCCGGTGGGCTCGCCCTTGTCGTGGAGGGCGCACAGCACGTCCCAGATGAGTTCGTGGGCAGGCTGGGAGAAGTCATGGCGCTGGAAGCCTGCGGCGCGGAGGGTGTCGACGTTCCGGCCGTCGTACATGCAGTCACCGAGGATGTACCGCTCGGCGTCCAGGTACTCGGGGCCGTGCGGGTCCGCCTCGTTGCGGGGTTCCAGGTGGCGGACGTTCTCCACGGGGCGGCTCCTCAGAAGAGAGTGGTGGGCTCGGCGGGCGGGCACTGGTGGTCGGTGACGTGCGGGTGTGGGCAGTCGGCCGGGTGGAAGTGGCTGATGGAGCGGAGTTGCGGCGGGACGTGCGGGCCGCCCTGGCGGAGGCACCAGATGAGGCGGTTGGGGGTGCGCACGGCCTGCTGCTGCTCGGGGGTCAGGGGCGTGAGGTCCGCGGTGACGCGGAGAGCTGCGACCCGGCCGACCCACTGCCGGTGGACGGCGGCCCCGCACGACGGGCACCGGGAGTCGGCGGCGCCCGTCGTGCGAGACCGGGTCATCAGTCCACGTCCGAGCCGAGGTGGAGCCCGACGCCGTGCCGCAGCACCGAGCCGGCCGTCTCGTGGCCGACTTCATCGAACGTGCCCTCGCTGGTGCGGGCCTTGTACATGCGCTGCTGGACGTCGCGGAGGACGTTCTCCATCTCGGCGCCGCGGGCGGCTTCGGCGAAGGTGACGCGGACCTTCACGGAGGGCTTCTTGTCTTCGCTGGTGGCGTTGCCGGTGTACTGCTTTGCGGTGAGTTCGGCGATGACCATGACGGTGCTGTCGGGGTTCTCGAACAGTTCGCGGCGCTGGTTGCGGGTGAGCGACTCTTCGATGGCGCCTCCGAAGCCGTCCAGCTTGACCTCGGGGATCTGGTCCTTGGGGAGTCGGGGCATCATGCGGCCTTTCTGGGTTGGTGGTGCTCGGTCGGTGCGGGGTGGCAGCGGGTCTGGTGGTCGGCGCGGACGTTGGCGACGAACTCGCGTACGTCGTCGGGCCCGGACACGGGGCCCTCGGTGGTGCGGCAGCGGAGGCACTCGAACCGGGCCCGCGGCTCGCGTCGGTAGACGATCTGGCCGGCCCGGTCGCCCTTGCGGATCTCGTGGCCGTCGCCGCCGTCGATGAACAGGGCGCCGGTGATCTCCACTGCCGGGGTCATGCGGCGAGCTCTCTGCGTTCGTCCCGGGCCCGCCGGATGGCCCTGCGTTGGTTGGGGGTTGTCCCGCCCCAGACGCCGACGTTCCCGCCGTGCTCGATGGCGTGTTCCAGGCATTCGCGGCGGACGGGGCACCCCGTACACACGCTTTTCGCGGTGGCGGACGTGCTGCCGACCTCGGGGAAGAACGCGTCAGGGTCGGTCTGGGCGCAGAGCGCGTCGTCGTGCCAGGCGGGGACGAGCGGCAGGATCATCGGGCCACCGCCACGGGCGTCGTCGGCCACGCGCAACCCGCGAGGGCCTTCCCGTTCCGCTCCGGGACCGCGGCGAGCGGGTACCCGAGCCACGCCATCCCGGCGGCCATCGCCACGTACGCGTCTGCCTCGTCGTAGCGGGCGGCGCCCTCGGTGTAGACGCCGTATAGGTCGGCGACCGCGGACCGTACCTCGCCCTTGCTCGCCTTGCCATAGCCGGTGGCGTACAGCTTCAGCGTGGAGGGCGGGATGACGGCGTACGGGATGGACTGCCGGTAGCAGAACTGGCGGACCAGGACGCGGAGCCCGGCGAGGTCCTCGTGCCCGGCGAGGGCCGCGTGTCCGTACGACGGTCCCTCCATCACGACCAGATCGGCGGCCTTGACGAACGGGGCGACGGCGCCGACGAGGTGGCGGAGCCGTTCGTCTCCGCGGAGTTTGGTGCGGATGCGGTCGGTCCAGCCTTCGCCCGCGACGCCGGTGGAGGTGAGGGAGAGGTCCAGGCCGACCACGAGGGGGCGGGGGGTCAGCCCGGGCGCGGGGGTGTCGAGGGCGAGCTGCGTCACAGGGACCCCCCTGCCTGGCGGGCCTGCCACTGCTCCTCGGTGAGGTAGCCGCGGCGTGCCGCGTACCGCTCGTTCTGATAGGCGTTCTCCGCGATGCGGCACGGCTCGCACAGGGGCTCTTCACGGTAGCGGTGCTGGCGAGCGCCCTTGTAGGTGCCGTGCGCGATCGGCTTGCGCTGGCTGCCGCCGCGGGGCTTCTTGAGGCCGATGTCCTTGATGAGCCGGTCCAACTCCGCTTCGGTGAGCGTCACTTCACACCTCCGATGGGGAGGCCGAGGGTGCGACGCTGAGTCGGCGTGAGCTCCTGAGCGTTGTGACCGACCGCGTCCAGCAACTGATCCGCCAGCCGCTGGTTCACCCGCTTCTGCGCGGCGAGCTCCTCGCAGAGCGCCGTCACGGTGGCGGGCTCGGCCGGCCGGGCGGTGAGCTGTGCGCGCAGGTCGCCGATGATGCGGTGCGCCTGCTCTAGGGCACGCTCACGCGCGTCGAGGTCTGTGGCCATGCGCCGCTGGTTGCCGACCGCAGCACGCGCGGTCCCCTCAGCCTCCTCAGCACGGCCCCGGTAGTGGTCGATACGGGCGAGGAGCTCGGCCTCGCGGGACGTCCGGGAACGGAACACGATCTCGGTGAGCCAGCTCATGAGGCTCCTCCGTTCTGCTGCGGTGGGATGAGGGGCCACGACCCGTCGATGACCTTGTTCGGGTCGCCGCCCTGCTCCGGGGTGGCCTTGGTGCGGAACCACTGCTGGAGGCCAGCCTGTTGCTCGGCGCGCCACGCGCGCTGCGCGGCGAACAACTGCTGCGGCCCGTACGCCTGGAGCTGCGGGTACCGGGCGAACTGGGCCTCGGCGATCAGCAGCGCGGCGAGCGCGTCGGCCTCGGCGGTGTGCCAGTCGGTGAACTCGACGCCGTACCGTTCGGCGGTGGGCTGGAGCTTCCGCATGCCGGTGCCCTTGACGTACTTGTCGCACTGCTTGTCGATGACGTGCGGGTCGACGAGCGGCAGCGGGCCGGGGCCGACGCGGTCGTACATGGTGGCCAGGCCGTGGCGGGTCAGCTCGTAGTGCAGGACCGACCAGTCGTACGAGGTGTTGAACGCGACGAGTGGGATGCCGTAGGCGATGGCATGGGCCATGGTCGTGGCGATCTCTTCGAGCGCGGTCTTCGGGTCCTGGCCTTCGGACTGGGCGCGGGCGTCGTCGATGCCGTGGATCTCGGTGGTCTCGGGCGGGATCGGGACGCCGGGGTTGATCAGCCACGCCTGGGCGTTGTCCGGGCTTGCCCCGCCCCGGGCGACGAGGGCCGCGGTGACGATGCGGGCCTCGGTCGGGTCGGGAGCGGTGGTCTCGGTGTCCCAGCCGATGCGGCGGACGGTGAGGAAGGCGCTCACTGGCCACCCCCGGCAGCGCGCTCCTTGCCGAGACGGACGACCAGGTCCCCGATCGGCTCCTCTTCGCCGACCTCGTTGGTGACCAGCGCACCGAGCTGGCGCGTGGTTTTCAACTCGTGGTGGATCTGCCGCAGACGCCCGGCGCTGGTGCGCGGGTCGCACACCTCGTCCACGTACGAAACGGCCGGCCGGATCGGGTCAGCGCCGCGCTCGTGCCGGTCGGCGTCCGGGTCCGTGTCGTGCGTCGGCGTCAGGCCGAAGGAGAGGAGCAGCGTCCGTAGGGCGACGGACTGCGCCTTGGTGGTGCTCTTGTCGGCGGTGTCGAGGGCCTCGCCCATCGTCTGGAGGGTGAGCGTGTCACCCTTGGGCCCCATGATCGTCCAGGTGACGAGGACGGAGCACTCCCGCATTTTGCCGCCGTTCTTGGTGGTCTTCTCGCCGTAGGTGGCGGTGACCTCGGTCGGCATCACGTGCACGCCGTGCTTCAGCGTCACCGGGCCGAACACGTTCACGACCGTGTCGACGCCGCGGAAGTTGAAGCGGGTGCCGGACTGGTTGTAGAGCTCGCCCTTGGCGATCGCCCGAATCTCCCGGCGGACCCGCAGCCACGCGACGTGGACCGGGACCATCTCCGGGTCGTCGTCGCCGGGCTCGTAGTCAGCCATCGGGTCCGGCGCCGGGGCGAACTGCTCGGGCGCCGTCTCATCGGCGGCCTGCTCCCCTTCCGTCAGGGTGCGGCCGGCCGCGGCTGCGGCGTTCTCGCGCAGGCCCATGTTAGAAATCCCCCTTGTACTGCGCCGCGATGGCGATTCGTTCGGTCGGGTTGGCCTTCACGCACGCCTCGTAGGCGGCGGGCCAGCGTTCGGCGAGGAGCTCCAGATCCACGCGCGGGGCGGCGTTCGACGGCTCCAGCGAGTACGCGCGCTCACCAGCGATCTGCGCCTCTTGCGCGCCGTCGAGAGCGGCGATCATGCGGG
Organism: Streptomyces marianii; assembly: GCF_005795905.1. Taxonomy (NCBI): domain Bacteria; kingdom Bacillati; phylum Actinomycetota; class Actinomycetes; order Kitasatosporales; family Streptomycetaceae; genus Streptomyces; species Streptomyces marianii. The sequence goes on along the minus strand of NZ_VAWE01000001.1, from coordinate 2,287,115 downwards.
CTTTCGCGGCGCTCTTGGCCTTCTTCGCGGCCGACTCCGCGCGCTGGTGCCGGTTGTAGTCGGCGAGCGCGTCGAGGGCGTCGTCATGCCGGGCGATGTCCACCGTCCCCGACCGGGTCGGGTGCAGGCGGCGGAACAGGCTCGTCAGCGCGTCGCCGTCGCCGGTCGGCTCCGGCGGTACCTGCGCCTGCACGTGCTCGAACCAGAACCGGTCCACGGCGGTCGTGATGTCCGCCATGACGTCGGTGTACTGGTCGGCGCGGATGGTGCCCTGGTGGTATTCGTTGCCGCCGATCAGCACGGCGTAGTGCATGTGCTCGTAGCCGTTGACGATGATCTGCCACAGCACTTGGGCGGTGACGTCGTCGGGGGCTCCGGAGTGCCACTGCGCGCTCTTGAACGCGGAGCGGGTCTTGACCTCCAGGGCGCACGGCGCCTGCTCGTCCTCGGAGAGCGGGCACTCGGTGACGCGCCGGTCCAGGGTGGTCATCCAGTGCGGGTGGTCGACGTGGGCGACGAGCCCGATGCGGCGGATCACGGACCGGTTCCGCATGGCCCAGGTGCGGGCCACGGGCTCTTCGTTGACGTTGCCCCAGTAGGCGGGCTCGCCTGCGTCGTCCACGTCGTGGCCGGTCTTGTCGTAGTAGACGGTCAACGGCGGCTTTTTCTCGACAAGCCCGAGGATCGCGGGGACGTTGGAGGAGCCGATGCCGGAGCGGCGGGCGGTGAGCCACGCGTCTCGGTCGGCGGTGGCGGGGAGGATGAGCCGGCCGGTGGGGGTGACCCGGCGGCCGGCGGCCGGGGCGGTGCTAGCCCCGGCCTGCGCGGCTGTCGTCACTCGTCGGCCTCCTCGTCGTACGTGGAGGCGACCTCAATGGCCGTGACGACGTAGCCCGTCTCGGACTCGGTCTCGCCGCCCTTGTCCACGGTGACCAGCTCGGCGACGCCGTCCTCTTCGTCCTCGATCCAGTCGAAGAGGGGGGTCTCGTGTTTCGCCCATGAGTGCCGTTCCTCAGCTACGCAGTGGGCGCGGGCTTCGGTGGCGGTGGTGTAGAGGCCCATCACGATGGAGTCGTGGGAGGCGCGGTACACAGTCAGCGCGGGCGGCTGCGGCGTGGGGTGTTCGGGGCACGGCTTGCCCGTCGACAGAGCGCGGCCGCACGTGCCGAGAGGCTGTGGAGTGGACTCGCCCTTGCGGGTGTCCTTCTCCTGCCGGTCCGCGTTCAACAGCGCCGCCAGATACGCCGCCATCGGGTACGAGTCGCACTCGATGACCGGGAGCGGGCAACAGCCGTAGACACTGCCGTCGGCGCGCTCGTGGTCCTCGTCGGGGCACACCGGGGCGATGCCGGTGGGCTCCTCGCTGCCGTCGGTGCTGAAGCAGGCGCGCCACTCGGGCTGCGGCTCGCCGTTTAGGGTCTGGAGCAGCTCGCGGGCGAACGTGCGGGTGGTCGTCAGGTCGCTCATGACGCCCTCCGGCCCTGCTGCCCCGGCAGCGACTTCGGCGCCGCGATCTCCCGCAACCGACGCGACAACTCGATCAGCCGCTCCCGGCCGTAGATCGGCACCCGGTACGAACAGCGCTCGGCGAGGTCCGACACCAGCTCCTCGTACGGGAGCCGCATGTCGTCCGGCGTCGCACCCTCCTCCGGGTTCGCCAACTCGGTGAGGCGGTCCCAGAACGACACGTCGTCGGTGTCGAGGAGGAGAGAGAGGACGTCCTCCACGACCTGGCGGCGCAGCCCGTCCATCTCCAGGCGCGCACCGCCCGGGATGGGGCGCAGGTAGAACGGGGTTGGCCCGTCGATACGGTCAGACATGGGTGCCTCCAAGCAGGATCTGAAGGGCGAGGAAAGCGGCAGCAACAGCCGCGAAGAGCAGAAGCCAGGCAATGACGGTCACGGCCGCGCCTCCGTCTCCGGCAGGTCGTGCGGGACCGGGTGCGGGCCGCGCGCCAGCGGCGACTCGTGCGGGTCCTCCCACGCACGCCGCTGACGGGACAGCAGGCCGCGCAGACGCCCGATCGACTCGCAGCGAGCCGAGCAGAAGTCGGTGATGTTCTCGTCGTCCAGGCCCTCGCCGCAGGCGAGGCAGTTCGTCACCCCGGACAGCGGGGCGGTGGCCTTGTCTGTCAGCTCGTACGGGATCGGGTCACCCACCGGCACCGGCAGCGCACCCATCTCAGCGACCGCCTCCGCCAACGGACCAGCGCTCCGCACCCCGTACTCCGCCAACTCCGCCAGGACCTCCGTGGCCAGCGGCGTCAGCCGGACCGGCACCGGGTCCTCATCCACGGGCCGCGTGTGTCCGTCACCAGCGGCAGCCTCCAACTCGGCCACACGGGCCCGCAGCCGGTCCGCATCCCGGGCGACCTTGAAGAACTCGCTCTGCGTCTGAAGACGCTCCAGCCCGACCCGCTCTACGCGGGCCAGCAACTCATCGTTCGTAGCGAAGACCGCGTTCCGCTGCGCCCGGAAAGCGTCCCGCTCCTCACGCAGCCGCGCCAACTCGGCAGCAGCTGCATCAGCCCGCATCGACTCCCACAGACCGAGCACCGCACCGAGACTGATGTGAAACGCTCCCGTGTCCCACGTGCCCATGAAGTAGTCGCCGCTGCTCGCGCAGCTGGCCGGCCAGTCCCCGCAGTGGCACAGGTCGGTGTGGTAGTGATCGTTGAGCGCCCGGTTGCCCGCTTCGCTCAGCGCGTCGAGCTGCGCCTCGGTGAGATGGGCGGGCTGCGCGTTCGTCAGCGACCGCAGTCGCTCCATTTCGTTCGCTGTCTCAGGCGACTGGAGCAGGCACGCCAACTCCAGCACCTCGGCGATCGTCGCGGGCAGCGTCTGCCCCTGCTGCATCGCGGCGTGGATGACATCCGCCGCGGCGTTCACGCGCTTCGTGTTCATGCCGCCACCGCCGCGCGGATCTCCGGCATCATCGGGAAGTCGTCCGGCACCAGCACTGACACCAGCACCGGCACCCGCGACCCGTCCGGCCACACGTCGGTGGCCGTGCGCAGGGTCCACACCTGGATGCCGTCACCGGCCTCGCTGGTCGTGATCTCGCCGCCGTGGGCCTCCAGCCAGCGGCCGAGGTCCTCGATGTTTGTGGTGAGGATCCGCACGCCGTCGTGGCGGGCCTGCATGTTCGGGGTGGGCAGCCAGTGCTCGTTTGCGTCGATCTCAACGCGGGCCTCGTTCTTCTCCCGCATCACATAGCGGGTGGCGAACGGGATGTCGCGGTGACCGGTGAACCCGGTGCGACCTGGAAGGTCGGTAGGCTTGGTGTTCACGGTGAGCCTCATTTCTTGTGTGGTGGGGTGAGCTGAGGGGCCCTCGGACCTGGCCGTCCGGGCGGCCCCGATTCATGGGCTATGCAGCTCGACGAGGCGCTGATGCGGAGGGACTCGGTCGAGCGGACTCGAACACGGCCCGCAGATGTGCGCGCTGTTCGGGGCAGAGCGGGGGCGCGGCGTCTACAAGCCGACGGAGCGCCTCGATTGCGCCCTGTCCGAATCGGCGCCTGGCAGCGTCGGCATCGAACGGCTCGGGGGCGCTCACGCCAGCACCACAGTCGTTGGCTGGTTGTCGATGTCATCAGCCGGGACGGAACGCCCTGTGGGGGCCCACAGGATCAGCAGGTCGACGCCGATGACGCGGCAGATTCCCTGCGCGACCTCCGCGCGGGTGGTCTTGGTGATGCCGTTGAGCAGGTTGGTAATCAGGCCGTGGGAGACGCCCACTCGGGTGGCGAGTTCGCGGCCGGAGACTCTGGAGCCGGCGCCGGTCCGTTCCATGAGGGTGCGGAGCAGGGTGGGGCTGACCAGGCGGTATCGCTGTGCAAGGTGCATAGGGCGACCTCAAGAGCTGGAGTGACCAAAAATTTGGACACTCACAGCGTGCCAGAAAGTTGGTCGGAGTGTCCAGATTTCTGGGCACATTGTTCGTGCGGATTTGGTCAAAGTCCCGGGGTGGGGTGGCCAGGCTTGCCTAAGAACCTGGACACTGTGGCCAGTAAGTGAGTCGCGCGGATGTGCTGAGCAGGGACTATCCCGCTCGCGTATCAGTGGTCACATGGACATCGGGCAGCCCATAGCGACCTGGAGACGGGAACATGCTGATGATCGACGAGACGCCACCCCCCACCGACTCGTCCGAGGAGAGAACGGACCTTGCCGACCTCGTGCGGGACCGCACTGCCGAGCTCGGGATCAGTGTCCGCGCACTCGCGGCGGCGTGCATCGACGCGAAGGAGCCAGAGGCTGGGCCTCTCTGGACGCGAAGCACTCTCGGTAACCTTTTGGCCGGCGAGCGGGTCAAGCCGCCACGAATCCCCGAGCTGCGGGCACTGGCTGCGGGCCTGAGGGTGCCGCTTCATAGGGTTCAGGACGCTGCCGCTGCGCAGTTCTTCGGCATGGATTCGGTGTACAGCCGTGATCGAAAAGTTCGGGCGACGGTCCCCGGCTTCAATGACCTGTCGCCCGAAGATCAGCGCAAGGTGTTGGAGCTGGTGGAGAGGTTCCAGCGGGGCTGAACTTCGACCGAAAGCTGACGGCTTGTAACTTTCGGTTTTGGTCTGTTGAAAGTGCGAAGATCCCGTGCATGATGGTTCTCCGCCTGGGGGGCGGAAGCAATGGCTCCGGCCACATGCCGGTTCGAACTGGCGTGCGGATTAGGATGCGCCGGGGCGGGGAGGAGCATCATGTACAAGGTCATCGAAGTCCTCTTCAGGTTCGCCGAGCCAGGCGAACTGCCCATCGGCCGCATCGCCGACATCCGACCAGGCCCTGACGGCGGCATCCACGTCATCATCGAACCAGGACACGCCAGCCAGCAGATCCTCGACGACTTCACCGCCCAGCAGGCATCCAGGATGGCGACGGGGCAGTGGTACCGACTGCCCGACACGCCCGAGAATCGCGTCCACCCCCGCCGCATCCTCCAAGCTGGCTGGCAACTCGCGCCCGTCGGCACCTTTCCTGCCGGCAGCCTGCTCCTATCGATCGAACGGCCATCGGGGCATGTCTGGCTCATCTGTGAGGGGCACGCCAGTCCGCGTCTTGAGGCCGAGATGACGTGGATCCTCACCAAGATGGTCCGCAATGAAATCTGGATCACGCGGGGGACTGGTGACGCTGACCTCGACGAGCCCTGCTGACCCCCTGGCAACCCTCTGAGCTGCTGCGTTAGACCTGTCTTTCATTAGGCTTCGATCTCGCCGTCGCCTGCGCCGTCCTCGGCGCCGCCGAGCGGGTCGATCCCAGGGCCATCGCGGATCTCGTACTCCTCGGCGAGTTGGGTCTCGACGGGAGGGTGCGCCCCGTGCGGGGCGTCCTTCCCGCGGTGCTCGCCGCGGCGGAGGCAGGGTACCGGCAGGTCGTCGTACCCGAGCGGACCGCGGGAGAGGCCTCGCTCGTCCCGGGCGTCTCGGTCCTCGGGGTGCGCAGCCTGCGTCAGCTCATCGCGGTGCTGAACGACGAGCCGGTGCCGGAGGAGCAGCCGGACGGTGACGGCCGGCCCGACGCCATGCTCGCCGGACTCACGGTCCCCGGTGCCGGCGTGGGCACGGGGCTCGCCGCCGGTCCGGGGCAGGGCGAGGGCTCCCTTCCGGACCTGGCCGACGTGGCCGGGCAGCACGGGGCGCGAACCGCCGTCGAGGTCGCCGCGGCCGGGGGGCACCACCTGCTGCTCCAGGGCCCTCCGGGCGCGGGGAAGACGATGCTGGCGGAGCGGCTCGCGTCCGTGCTCCCGCCGCTCACCCGCAGGGAGTCCCTCGAGGTCACCGCCGTCCATTCGGTCGCGGGCATCCTCCCGCCCGGCGAGCCCCTGGTGCGCATGCCGCCCTACTGCGCTCCGCACCATTCGGCGACGATGCAGTCCCTCGTGGGCGGTGGTCAGGGCATGCCGAGACCCGGCGCCGTGTCCCTGGCGCACCGGGGCGTCCTGTTCCTGGACGAGGCCCCGGAGTTCTCCGCCAAGGCGCTCGACGCCCTTCGCCAGCCCCTTGAATCGGGTCATGTGGTCGTCGCGAGGAGCGCGGGGGTGCTCCGGCTGCCCGCCCGGTTCCTCATGGTTCTGGCTGCCAACCCCTGCCCGTGCGGCCGCCACACCCTGCACGGCGCGGGATGCGACTGCCCCGCCTCGCTGATCCGGCGGTACCAGGCGCGGCTCTCGGGACCCCTGCTCGACCGGGTCGACCTGCGAGTCGAGGTGGAGCCGGTCAACCGGGCCGACCTGCTGGGCAGGGGCGGCCGGGGAGAGCCGTCCGCGGTCGTCGCGGCCCGGGTCGGCGAGGCACGGGACAGAGCGTCCGCCCGGCTGGATGGGACCCCGTGGCGCGCGAACAGCGAGGTTCCCGGGCATGAGCTGCGTACCCGCTGGCACACCGCTCCCGGCGCGCTCGCCGCGGCCGAGCGGGACATGGAGCGGGGACTGCTCACCGCGCGGGGCATGGACCGTGTGCTCCGGGTCGCCTGGACGATCGCCGATCTCGCGGGCCGCGACCGGCCCGGCACCCGGGACGTGGACCTGGCACTCCAACTGCGCACGGGCATCGCACGGGGTGTCCCGGCGGGGATCGGAGCCGAGCGGTGAGCCCCGTGCGTGGGCACGGCCCGGACCGGTGCCCGGGCGCGGTGAGGGGAGCCGGGTCGTGACCGCCGGCGTCGGCGAGGAGGAGCGCAGGGCGCGTGCCGCGTTGACGAGGGTCGTCGAACCGGGTGATGAACACGCGGGGAGATGGCTGCGCCGGCACGGCCCGGTGGAGCTGCTGGCCCGCCTCACGGCGCCCGCCCTGGATGAGGGCGCCCTTCCAGGTGCGGGGAAGCGGCGGATCGGGGGCTACCGGATGCGGGCCGCGGCGGCACGTCCGGAGTGCGATCTCGAGCGGGTGGCCGAACTGGGCGGGCGCTTCCTGTGTCCGGGGGATCAGGAGTGGCCGGGGCAACTGGACGACCTCGGAGACGCAAGGCCGGTCGGGCTCTGGGTGCGGGGCCGCCCCGACCTGCGGATGTGGGCCCTGCGCTCGGTGGCCGTGGTGGGTGCGAGAGCGTGCACCCCGTACGGGGCCCACGTTTCGGGGCGTGTCGCCTCGGGTCTCGCCGAGCGCGGCTGGGTCGTCGTCTCCGGCGCCGCCTACGGGATCGACGCCGCAGCCCACCGAGGCGCACTGTCCGCGGAGGGCGCGACGGTCGCGGTACTGGCCTGCGGGGTGGACGCCGTCTATCCCAGCGGCCATGCCGAGTTGCTCCGCCGTGTGGTCGAACAGGGCTTGGTGGTGGCGGAGTTGCCGCCAGGAGCCCACCCCACCCGCAGCAGGTTCGTGCTGCGGAACCGGGTCATCGCCGCCCTGTCCCGGGGCACGGTCGTCGTGGAGGCCGAGTACCGGAGCGGTTCACTCGCCACGGCACGTGCCGCGGAGCGCCTCGGCCGGTTCACCATGGGCGTTCCCGGCCCGGTGACGAGCGGACTCTCCGCAGGGGTGCACGAACTGCTGCGCACCGGTGCGGTGCTGGTCACCGACGCCGACGAAGTGGTCGAACTGGTCGGCGACATCGGCGATCTCGCCCCCGCGCGCCGCGGTCCTGTCCTCCCGCGGGATCTGCTCGGGCCCGGCTGTGCACGGGTCCTGGAGGCCCTCCCGGCCAACGGCGCCCTCGACGGCCGGAACGTCGCCGAGCGGGCCGGGACCACGCCCGACGACGCCCTCGCGAGGCTGTACGAGCTGCACTCCCTGGGCTTCGTCGAACGCCGCGGGGACCGCTGGCAGTTGGCCGCAGCCGCGACAACGGGCTCGAACGCCCGGCGAGGCGGTGCTTGATCCGGGGCATTCGGGTGAAAGGGTGAGCCTGATGGCCCCGGCGGCACTTCAGCGGGACCGCGAGGCCCGGCGCCCGTTGCTCCGGCCCTCGTTCGAAGATGTGGCCGACGGTACACACCCACCGAAGCGCGATCCGCCGCCGTTCGCGCACCGCAATCCCCCAGTCACGCTACGCTCGCCAGGTTCACAGCCCAGCCACCGGCCAAGACAACCCGTCCCGACACGCCCCACAGCAGAACGGCTCAAAGGCAACGCATGCCCCAGCACACCTCCGGGTCTGACCACGCGGCAGTTCCCCCCGCTGCCCGTGGTTCCGTGCGGCCGCCCGCGCCCTCGTCGCTCGAAGAGCTGTGGCGGTCGTACAAGGCCACCGGCGACGACCGGTTGCGGGAGCAGCTGATCCTGCACTACTCGCCGTTGGTGAAGTACGTCGCGGGCCGGGTGAGCGTCGGACTGCCGTCCAACGTCGAGCAGGCCGACTTCGTCTCCTCCGGCGTCTTCGGACTCATCGACGCGATCGAGAAGTTCGACATCGAGCGCTCGATCAAGTTCGAGACGTATGCGATCACCCGCATCCGGGGCGCCATGATCGACGAGTTGAGGGCGCTGGACTGGATCCCGCGCTCGGTGCGGCAGAAGGCCCGCAACGTCGAGCGGGCGTACGCCACGCTGGAGGCGCAACTGCGGCGCACCCCCTCCGAGAGTGAGGTCGCCGCGGAGATGGGTATCTCGCTCGAGGACCTTCATTCCGTCTTCAGCCAGTTGTCGCTGGCGAACGTCGTCGCCCTGGAGGAACTTCTCCACGTCGGGGGTGAGGGCGGCGACCGGCTCAGCCTCATGGACACCCTGGAGGACACCGCCGCCGACGACCCGGTCGAGGTGGCCGAGGACCGCGAGCTGCGGCGCCTCCTCGCCCGCGCGATCAACACGCTTCCCGACCGGGAGAAGACCGTCGTCACTCTCTACTACTACGAGGGCCTGACCCTGGCCGAGATCGGCAACGTCCTGGGCGTCACCGAGAGCCGGGTCAGCCAGATCCACACCAAGTCCGTGCTGCAGCTCAGGGCGAAGCTGGCGGATGTCGCCCGATGAGCCCCACGGGTCGGGGCGGCCCGGGGAAGCGGGCAGGCCGCGGTGCCGAACCGTCACTGTCCGCCCGTGCGCGCCGCCGTCGCCGTAAAGTGGTCCCGTGCCAAGGATTCGAGCGGCCTCCGTGGCCGAGCACCGGACCATGCAGCGTGCCGCCCTGCTGGACGCCGCGCGTTCCCTGCTGTCCGAAGGCGGGACGGAGTCGCTGACCTTCCCCGCCCTCGCCGAGCGCACGGGCCTGGCCAGGTCCTCCGTGTACGAGTACTTCCGCTCCCGCGCCGCGGTGGTCGAAGAGCTGTGTGCTGTCGACTTCCCGGTCTGGGCGGCGGAGGTCGAGGCCGCCATGGCGGCCTCGGACACGCCCGAGGGCAAGGTCGAGGCGTATGTGCGCCGTCAGCTGGAACTCGTCGGCGACCGGCGCCACCGGGCGGTCGTCGCGATCTCGGCGAGCGAGCTGGACGACGGCGCCCGGGAGAAGATCCGCGCCGCGCACGGTGGGCTGATCGCCATGATCGTGGAGGCGCTCGGGGACCTGGGACACCGGCAGCCCCGCCTGGCGGCCATGCTCCTCCAGGGGGTCGTGGACGCGGCGGTGCGCCGTATCGAGCTGGGCGCAGCCGAGGACCCCTCCTCCATCGCCGAGGCCGCGGTCTCGATGGCGCTCCACGGGGTGCTGGGGGACTGAGCCCCCGCTCCGGACCCTGCTCGGATCGGTTCGGGCCCTCGTCAGAGTTCGGCCCGACCGCGCTCTGGTCGGTTCGGGCCCGTGCTCGCCGGGCACTGCCGGCCCGGGCCTGTCGCGCATCTCATCACCCGAGGCCTCCGGCACCTCCGTGCCTCCTGGCACCTCCGGCACCTCCGAGCCTCCTGGGATCTCCGTGCCCTCCGGGAGCTTCGAGCCCAGCGGGAATTCCGGGACTCGGGGACCTCTGACTCGGTTCCGCCGGGATCCTCGTCCCCGCCCCCGGGCGCGCCTCGCCCTTTCCGCCGGGGCTGGGACGGCCCATTCGACAGGTGAGCCGCCCGGTGCGGCCCGGACTGTTCCGAATGCGCCACGGGGACAAAGCCTCCCCGGAGGTCGCCGACCTCACAGGGCAATACAGCTGGGCCGTGTTTCGAAGGCCCCGTCTGGGCAGGGGCGGACGACGCTACTTCCGAAACACGCCCTCGGCGGGTCCTGAACCGGCCTCGCGACCGTCGGCCCCGGACCGGTGCGCGCCGGCCACCCCCGCGCCCCCGGCACCCGCGCCCCCACCTCCACGGCGCTCCCGCCCGGTCCCGTATCGGCGTCCCCGAGGCGCCTGCGCCGTCCGGTACGGCACCGCCCTGAACCTCGGCCCCGGAAACCACAGGTGCCTCCGCCCGCCTGCGCCGTGCTCCGGGCCTCCGCCCGGCTCCGCAGCGTCGGCGCCACCCCGGCCCGGCTGCGACCCCTACCCCCTCTCCGGGGCCGTGCCCCACGTCCCCGCCCCGCCGATCAGACCGGCGCCCAAGGCGAAGCGCACGGTGCGAGAAGAACGCCACCACTGTCAGTACCAGGGCCATGACCGTGTCCGCACCGGCCCGGGACGGTGCCGCCGACGCCTCGGCGAGCCCCGGTGCGGCCACCCCCGGAGCCCTCGGCGGCAGGGGCACTCCGAAGACCGGGAGCAGTCGGGACGGGCCCCGTCGCAAGGCAGACGCGGGCAGGAGGGAGAGCGGATCGAGGTACACCTCGCCCTGCCGGAGCCCCCAGTGCAGACACCCGCCCGGACAGTGCGAGGAACCCGCCGCCACCACCGCCACGACCTGCCCCTCGGCCACCACGGCGCCCGGTGGGACCAGGGGTCGCACCGGCTCGTATGTCGTGCGCAGCGGGAAGTCGCCCGTCCCCGTCAGCTCGATCGACAGCACACCGCGTCCCGCCACGGGTCCCGCGAAGGACACCCGCCCCGGCGCGGCGGCGCGCACCTCGGTGCCGGGGGGAGCCGCCAGGTCCACCCCGCGGTGGCCCCGCCCGTACGGGGAGGGCGGCGGTTCCCAGCCCCGTACCACCGCGGGGCGGGGCGGGCCCACCGGCCAGACCGCCGCCCGGGCCGCCACCGGGGCCAGCGCCACCAGCAGCACCGCTGCCAGCGCCGTCGTCACGACTCGTCGTCCGCGATTCATGACGCCGACGGTCCCCCAGCCGGCCGCCTCCGCGCTGATCATGGTCCGGATCTGTGGACGGCCGGCCCGTTGTGGACATCGTCGTCACCCGGCACCTCGGCGGTCCCGTACACTTCTTCTGGCGATCCGGGTCACCCGGGTCGACTTCGCACGCCCCGCCACCACCTCATCCTCGGTCGGTGGCCGCGCCTCTCGGTCCCTTGCGGCACGGCGCGTCGGGGCGTCAGGACACAACCGAGAAAACCCAAGGAGATACGGCCATGGCCGTCGTCACGATGCGGGAGCTGCTGGAGAGCGGCGTCCACTTCGGTCACCAGACCCGTCGCTGGAACCCGAAGATGAAGCGCTTCATCTTCACCGAGCGCAACGGCATCTACATCATCGACCTGCTCCAGTCGCTGTCATACATCGACCGCGCCTACGAGTTCGTCAAGGAGACCGTCGCTCACGGCGGCTCCATCATGTTCGTCGGCACGAAGAAGCAGGCGCAGGAGGCCATCGCCGAGCAGGCGACCCGCGTCGGCATGCCCTACGTCAACCAGCGCTGGCTCGGCGGCATGCTCACCAACTTCTCCACCGTCTACAAGCGCCTTCAGCGTCTGAAGGAGCTCGAGGCGATCGACTTCGAGGACGTGGCCGCCTCCGGTCTCACCAAGAAGGAGCTCCTGGTCCTCTCCCGCGAGAAGGCCAAGCTGGAGAAGACCCTCGGTGGCATCCGCGAGATGCAGAAGGTGCCGAGCGCCGTCTGGATCGTCGACACCAAGAAGGAGCACATCGCCGTCGGTGAGGCGCGCAAGCTCCACATCCCGGTCGTCGCGATCCTCGACACCAACTGCGACCCGGACGAGGTCGACTACAAGATCCCGGGCAACGACGACGCGATCCGCTCCGTCACCCTGCTCACCCGCGTGATCGCCGACGCCGTCGCCGAGGGCCTCATCGCCCGTTCCGGCGTCGCGACCGGTGACTCGAAGCCGGGCGACAAGGCCGCCGGCGAGCCGCTGGCCGAGTGGGAGCGCGACCTGCTCGAGGGTGAGAAGAAGGCCGACGAGACCCCGGCCGCCGAGGCCGAGAAGCCGGCCGAGGACGCCGCCGAGGCCGAGAAGCCGGCCGAGGACGCCGCCGAGGCTCCGGCCGCGGACGCCGACAAGGCCTGACACCCAGGTTCCGGTAGCCGGCGGCGGGGGCCCATGAAGCCCCCGCCGTCGGCCCGTAGATCGTTCGACCTCAGCTCTTCGACTTCAGAGAGATTCACAGACATGGCGAACTACACCGCCGCTGACGTTAAGAAGCTCCGCGAGCTCACCGGCGCGGGCATGATGGACTGCAAGAAGGCGCTCGACGAGGCCGACGGCAACGTCGACAAGGCCGTCGAGGCCCTGCGCATCAAGGGCCAGAAGGGCGTCGCCAAGCGCGAGGGCCGCTCCGCCGAGAACGGCGCCGTCGTCTCCCTCATCGCCGACGACAACACCTCCGGTGTCATCGTCGAGCTGAAGTGCGAGACGGACTTCGTCGCCAAGGGCGACAAGTTCCAGGCCGTCGCGGGCGCCCTCGCCGCCCATGTCGCCGCCACCGCCCCGGCCGACATCGAGGCCCTGCTCGCCTCCGAGATCGAGCCCGGCAAGACCGTGCAGGCGTACGTCGACGAGGCCAACGCCAACCTCGGCGAGAAGATCGTCCTGGACCGCTTCGCCCAGTTCTCCGGTGCCTACGTGGCCGCGTACATGCACCGCACGATGCCCGACCTGCCTCCGCAGATCGGTGTCCTCGTCGAGCTCGACAAGGCGAACGCCGAGGTAGCCAAGGGCGTCGCCCAGCACATCGCCGCCTTCGCGCCGAAGTACCTGTCCCGCGAGGACGTTCCGGCCGAGGTCGTCGAGTCCGAGCGCCGCGTCGCCGAGGAGACCACCCGCGCCGAGGGCAAGCCCGAGGCCGCCCTGCCGAAGATCGTCGAGGGTCGCCTCAACGGCTTCTTCAAGGACGCCACCCTCCTGGGCCAGCCGTACGCGCTGGACAACAAGAAGTCCGTCCAGCAGATCCTGGACGAGGCCGGTGTCGCCCTGAAGCGCTTCGCGCGCATCAAGGTCGGCATCTGAGCCGGTACGCGATCGACACGGGAGCCCGATAGGGTCTTCCAGCAGTCGTCGGCCGCGTGAACGCCGGACGACCGCAGATCTGACGAGGAGGTCATTGCCACAGGGACACCAGCACCCACAGGCAATGGCCTTCTTCGTATGTGCACGAGGAGATCTCCATGAACAAGGGCGCGGACGCCAATCCGGCTGCCGACGACAAGAGCGACCACACCGGCACGAAAGCCGGCCGCTTCATGCTGAAGCTGTCCGGGGAAGCGTTCTCCGGCGGTACCGGCCTGGGCGTCGACCCCGACGTCGTACACGCCATCGCGCGGGAGATCGCCGCGGTCGTCCGTGACGGCGCACAGATCGCGGTGGTCATCGGCGGTGGCAACTTCTTCCGCGGAGCCGAGCTCCAGGTGCGCGGCATGGACCGGGCGCGCTCCGACTACATGGGCATGCTCGGCACGGTCATGAACTGCCTCGCCCTCCAGGACTTCCTGGAGAAGGAGGGGATCGACTCCCGCGTCCAGACCGCAATCACCATGGGCCAGGTCGCGGAGCCCTACATCCCGCTGAGGGCGGTGCGCCACCTCGAGAAGGGGCGCGTCGTGATCTTCGGCGCCGGTATGGGCATGCCCTACTTCTCCACCGACACCACCGCGGCCCAGCGTGCCCTGGAGATCGACGCCGAGGCCCTGCTCATGGGCAAGAACGGTGTCGACGGCGTCTACGACTCCGACCCCAAGACCAACCCGGACGCGGTGAAGTTCGACGCGCTGGAGTACGGCGAGGTACTCGCCCGGGACCTCAAGGTCGCCGACGCCACCGCCATCACCCTCTGCCGCGACAACGCGCTGCCGATCCTCGTCTTCGAACTGCTCGCCGCGGGCAATATCGCGCGGGCCGTCCGGGGTGAGAAGATCGGCACGCTCGTGAGCGACCAGGGCACCCGGGCCTGACCCGGGGGCACCGCCCCGGGATGGACAAAGCCCTGCCGGTCGGACACCGTGCAGGGAGGACGCGCCGCCAAGTTCGCCGGTCTCGTACGCGTGACACGGACCGGTCCGCGGACCCGCACCACGGGTCGCGTACCGGGTCGCCGCTCGTACTCGCCGGTACTACCAAGACACGCAGGAGCAAGTGGTGATCGAAGAGACCCTCCTCGAGGCCGAGGAGAAGATGGAGAAGGCCGTCGTGGTCGCCAAGGAGGACTTCGCCGCGATCCGCACCGGGCGTGCGCACCCGGCGATGTTCAACAAGATCGTGGCCGACTACTACGGTGCGCTGACGCCGATCAACCAGCTCGCCTCGTTCTCGGTGCCGGAGCCGCGCATGGCCGTGGTGACCCCGTTCGACAAGAGCGCGCTGCGCAACATCGAGCAGGCGATCCGCGACTCCGACCTCGGCGTCAACCCCAGCAACGACGGAAACATCATCCGGGTGGTGTTCCCGGAGCTCACCGAGGAGCGCCGCCGCGAGTTCATCAAGGTCGCCAAGGGCAAGGCCGAGGACTCCCGGATCTCGATCCGCTCCGTGCGCCGCAAGGCCAAGGAGGCCATCGACAAGCTGATCAAGGACGGCGAGGTCGGCGAGGACGAGGGCCGTCGTGCGGAGAAGGAGCTCGATGACACCACCGCGAAGTACGTCGCGCAGGTGGACGAGTTGCTCAAGCACAAGGAAGCCGAGCTGCTCGAGGTCTGATGAACGACTCTTCCTGGGGGGCCCCGACGAGTGCCGGCTACTGGGGCCCGCCCCACCAGGGGGCTGCCCCGGCGGGTCCCGCATACGATGAGCTTGACGCCCAGCAGACTCGGCCCATGCCCATCGTGCCGGACGATCCCGACGCAGGTAGAGACGCCGCAGACCGCGACGACCGTGACCGGGGGGCCGCTCGGCTGAGTGGCCCCCCGGTCCGCGACGAGATGCCGCAGGAGCCCATGCCCACCCCTCCGCCGTCTGCGGCCTCCCAGCCGTCGGAGCCGCAGCCGCCGCAGAAGAAGCGCGCAGGCCGCGATCTTCGTGCTGCCATAGGGGTCGGCGTCGGGCTCGGTGCGGTGATCGTCGCGGCACTGTTCGTCGTCAAGGCCGTGTTCGTCGGCGTGATCGCCGTCGCCGTGGTCGTCGGCCTGTGGGAGCTCACCTCCCGCCTCCAGGAACGCAAGGGCATCAAGGCGCCCCTGGTGCCGCTGGCGGTGGGCGGAGCGGCGATGGTCGTGGCCGGCTACGTACGGGGTGCCGAGGGCGCCTGGGTCGCCACCGCCTTCACCGCCCTGGCGGTGCTGGTCTGGCGGATGACCGAGCCGCCCGAGGGCTACCTCAAGGACGTGACGGCCGGGCTCTTCGCCGCGTTCTACGTCCCGTTCCTCGCCACGTTCGTCGCGATGATGCTGACCGCGGAGGACGGCCCGCAGCGGGTCTTCACGTTCCTCCTGCTCACGGTCGTGAGCGACACCGGCGCGTACGCGATCGGCTGGCGCTTCGGCAAGCACAAGCTCGCGCCGCGCATCAGCCCCGGGAAGACCCGCGAGGGCCTGTTCGGGGCCGTGGCGTTCGGCATGGCGGCGGGCGCCCTCTGCGTGCCGCTGCTGATCGACGGCGGCACCTGGTGGCAGGGCCTGATCCTCGGCCTCGCGGTCGCGGTCAGCGCGACGCTGGGCGACCTCGGCGAGTCGATGATCAAGCGTGACCTCGGCATCAAGGACATGGGAACGCTGCTGCCGGGCCATGGGGGCATCATGGACCGGCTGGACTCGCTGCTGCCCACGGCGCCGGTGGTGTGGCTGCTGTTCGTTGTGTTCGTCGGCGCCGGCTGACCCGGGGTCCCGGTCGGGAGTCCGGGGAGTTCCGGTCGGAAGGGCTCGTCGTCCCGGCGGTTTCCAGGCGGTTTCTAGCGGTCGTCGCAACACGTGGTTGTGTTGATCAGGCCGTGAGCAGTTTATGCAGGCGCTCGGCTGGGGTTTCCCAGCCGAGTGTTTTGCGTGGGCGGCGGTTGAGCTGGTCGGCGACGGCGGCCAGGTGCGCGGGGGTGTGGACCGACAGGTCGGTGCCCTTGGGGAAGTACTGCCGCAGCAGGCCGTTGGTGTTCTCGTTCGAGCCGCGCTGCCAGGGGCTGGCGGGGTCGCAGAAGTAGACCGGGATGTCGGTGGCGAGGGTGAACTCGCCGTGCCGGGCCATCTCACTGCCCTGGTCCCAGGTCAGGGACCGCTTCAGGTGGGCGGGCAGGGTCTGGACGGTGGATGTCAGGGAGGTCAGGACGCTCTCGGCGCCGTGGTCGCCGGGCAGGTGCAGGAGCATGACGTAGCGGGTGGCGCGTTCGACCAGGGTGCCGATCGCGGACTTGCCGTCCTTGCCGATGATCAGGTCGCCCTCCCAGTGACCGGGCACGGCCCGGTCCTCGATCTCAGCGGGCCGTTCGCTGATCATGACCATCGGGGTGGTGAAACGCGGCTGGCGGCAGTTCGCCTGCCTCTGCGGCCTGCGGCGGGCCCGCCCGGAGCGCAGGGCGCCTGCGAGCTCGCGCCGCAGCTGGCCTCTGCCCTGGACGTAGAGGGCCTGGTAGACGGTCTCGTGGACCACGTGCATCTCCGGCCGGTCGGGGAACTGTGCCCGCAGAGCGTGGCATATCTGCTCCGGGCTCCACTTCTCGTCCAGCATTGCCTGGACAGCGGCCCGAAGCTCGGGGTTCTCGCTGATCTTGCGGCTCTTGGGGCGGGGCCGGCGTGCATCGGCGCGGGCCTGGGCTGCGTGAGGGCGGTAGTGCCACCGGCCGCGTGCGCCGTCCGTTCGGTTGCGGCGGATCTCCCGGCTGACCGTGGACGGGCTGCGGCCCAGCTCCGCGGCGATCGCCCGCACCGTGGCCTTCTCCCGCAACCGGTCGGCGATGTGGATCCGCTCCTCCTCGCGCAGGTACCTGGACGTGCCGGAAGGCGGCGCCACCGCGGAAATCGGTGGTGCCGCCTTCTGCCGACGGTCGGCGCTGCGGCCGTTACGCCACTTGTTGCCGGTTCGCCGGTCAACACCGACGATCCGGCAGGCTTCCGTGTTGCTGTATCCCTGCTGCACGAGCCGGGAGTATGCCTCCCGCTCCCGGCGCAGCTTCACAGGCCCCTGCGCGGTCCGCACCTTGCGGATCTCGAAGTCCATCGCACCCCTTGAGCTGGGGTGTTGCGACGACCACTAGAACCTAAGCCAGGGGGGCGGGCCCTTCCGCCGTGTCCGGGCCGGCGCCGCGAGCCCCTGTCCGTTCCGCGGTCTGTCCAGCGGGCCCCGGAGCCTGCATGCTGGGCCCGGGACGCGGGAGCCCGGGCGGCGAGGATGGGGACATGAGGAGGAAGTCCGGCGGAGCGGCTCTGCTGCTCGTACTCGTGTGCGTCACCGGGTGCGGGGGAGTGGACGACGGGGCCGACTCCCGTCCGGACGGGACGGCCGCCCCGGCCCGCCCGGAGCAGCCCGCGCCGAGTGCTCCCGTGCCCCCGGCGACCAGCGGCGCGCCCGCCACCACCCCGTCCGCGACGACGCCCGACCGGGCGTCCGCGCTCGTCACCCTCACCGAGAGCGGCGGTATCGACGGGCGGCACCGTTCGATCGTCGTGTACGACGACGGTACGTACCTCCTGGTCGCACCGGGGAAGGAGAACCGCCCCGGGCGGATGGCCCCGGCGGCCCTCGCCGAACTGCGGACAGCCCTCGACGAGGTCGACTTCTCCCGGCTGCCGACCCGGCCCACCGGGCCGCCGGTCATGGACGGGCTCACCCGGGTGCTGGTCCACGACGGCCGCACCTCCGTCGACGACGGCACGGACATCCCCGCCGACCTCGCCGCGGTGTACGACGCGCTGCCGCCGCTCAGCTGACGCCGACCGGGCCACCGGCGCCCGGATCCGTACGGGCCGGGGGAGGGGGCTGGCCGGTCTCATCACCGTGGTCACGACCACGGCGGTCGTGACCGCCGCCATGCCGCCTGCATGCTGCGAACGGCGTCACGGGGGCTGGCCCCCGCCCAGCGGCCGTCGGCGGTCCTCAGCATCCCCGCCCGGCGCCTGTGGTCGGTCCGGGCCCGTTGCCGATCTTTGCTGGGCCGTCGCTGGGGCGGCAATGCGCACGATGCGCGGCTACCGCCCATCGTGCGCTCCCACGGTGGAGGAGCCCGACGCAGTGAAGATCTCCTCAGGAGTCCACGGCGGCGGTTTTGGCTTGCATCTGTTGCGAGCGCGGGGCCGGCTCCGAGGACGCAACCCCAGATGGCGCGGGGAGCCACGCGGAACTGCGGTCGCCGACCGTGCTCCGCACCCATGTCAGCCGAGGCCGGCGTGCCCAGGTCAGGCCCCAAGCCGCCCCACCTCTCGCTCCCGGAGCGGGTGTCGAGGGCGCAAGCACTGTCCCAATGAGGCGCCCCATGCGCTCCGCTGTCAGAACCCGGTGAGACCGGTCCCGTGAGAGTGGTGGTGCACCGACCAGCCCGGGCCCAGCCCGTCGGCCCCGGTCACGTGATGGCACGATGCCTGATCACGGACGAGCACAAGGAGATCCCGTGAACGATCAAGGCACCCCTGATTCGGCAGATGGCTTCAGGGCCGTCGCAGTTGATGCCGACTGGCCGGAATCACGGCAGTTCATGGGTGGCGGCGGCAACCAAGTCACCGGCGACATTCATGTGTGCCTGTGGTTCGGCTCGGCGTCCTGTGACCCACAGGTCGAGCACGTCATGGTCTTCAGCGCCTCCTCCGGCAGCGCAAAGGCCGGCGAGGCCCTGGAGGACGCCTTGGAGGACTACTGCCACCCCGTTGAGGGACTTCCTGACGGCCTGCCGGCCTCCGAACCCATCACCATCACCGCAGAGGGGAAACCGGTGACGTTCGAACTCTGGCGGAACGGCAGCAGCCCTTACTGGGTCGCCCGGGGCCGTGTCGAGAACACCGAAGTGGTCCTGTCCGGCTCCGAGACGGAACCCGGCGAGCTGCGCCTGGTCCGAGTGAACGACCTGGCCGCGTACTCGGCCCCGGTCGCGTTCCTCCCGGCCCGGGAAGCGATCTCCGTTGCCATGGGGAGCGATCTCCAGGCAGCGGTGCCCAGCCGGCGACTGCAGGTCGGGGAGGCGGACACCGCGCTGCGGGCCCTGCGTGACATCGCCGCCCGGGGTGCCGCCCTCGAGGGACCCAGCCGGGAATTGCACGGCGAGGAGGCGGACACGGTGATGCGCGCCCTGCGCCACCTCGCCCAGGATGCCGACCCCGCGGGGGGACGCCGCCCACAACCACCAGGTCAAGGTCCGGCTCGATGAGTGGCTGGTAGGCGGCGAGTTCCCCCCGCTGGGCAGTATCTGGGCCGTCCGAGGCTGCTCGGCAGCGACCGGTGGTGACCACTGACGACAGTCGTAGCGAGCTACCGCCGCAGGTCACACGATTCGATCTGCGACACTGGTACGGCCATGCCTAAGCCCGGAGAACTGGCGGTCAGCGGGCAGCGATAAGCCCCCTACCAGCGCGTTTGGCGCGGATAGGGGGCCTGGTGCGGGTCACTGGGCCGTCTCTGGGCCGTCAGGCTCGCGCGGGGCCGGGAGGAGCACCCGATCCACGGCCTTCCTCGTACGCTCCTGGCTCGACGGCATCAGGTGCGCGTACACCCGCAGCGTCAGCCCGGGGTCGGCGTGCCCCAGGTACTCGCTCACGGCCTTGATGCTCTCCCCGGCGTCCAGCAGTACCGAGGCGTAGAAGTGCCTCAGCGCGTGCATGCCGTGCTCGCGAGCCGACGGGTACTTGCCGTCATCACCGGCTTCCGCGATCAGGCCAGCCTCCGCGAGAGCGGGTTTCCACTCCTGGATGTTGAAGTTGCTGCGCCAGACGAGACCGCTCGCGGTGTTTGTGAACAGAAGGCGAGCAGACACCTTCGGGCCGTCCGGCTTGCGCCAGGGCAAGGTGATCTCCACCGGCTTGAAGGCGTCCATGTGGGCCCGCAGAGCCTCGGCAACCGACGGCGGCAATGGTACGTCCCGCTCCTTGTTGCACTTCGGAGGAGCGAACACGGCCTTGCCCCGGATCAGCTTCACCTGCCGGACGACCCGGATGATGCCGCCGTCGAAGTCGAGCGCATCCTCCGCCAGTCCCACGATCTCGCCCTGACGGAGCCCGCACCCGGCGCCCACGTCCGCCATGGGCCGGTAGCGCTGGGGGAGTGCCGCACGCACCGCCTGAACCTGGGCAGGCAGCCACGGCACAACACGGCGTTGCTCGGCGGCCGGCGGGCGGACGGACTTCGCGGAGCACGGATTGCGGGGCAGCAACCCATCGTCAACCGCCGCACTGAGTACCGCCCGTACGTCGCCGTAGATGTTTTTCGCATAGCCGCCACTCACGGCCGGGTCGCTCTCCAGCGCGCTCACCAAGCCCCGGATGTGTTCCGGGCGGAATGAATCCAAGGGGCGAGAGCCGATCAGTCGGAACGCGTGCAGGCGTAACCGCTGCTCGACCACGACCTGACTGGCCGGGTCGATGCCGTGCGTCTTGAGCCACTTCTCGGCGTAGCTCTTGAAGGTGATCCGAGCTGCGCGCGGATCGATGTAGCGACCGCGGGACATGTCCGAGGCGATCTCGGTCAGCCACTGCTCGGCGAGCCGCTTGTGCCGATCCGGGAAGCTCTTGGACTTCTCGGTTCCGTCCGGGCCGACGTACCGGGCCCGGTAGCGCAGTCCCGAACCGTGGCGGTCGGTCTTGACCTTGCAGGTCTTGCCGTCCGGTCCGACCTCTGCCCGGTACCAGCGGTCTTGGATGTGTCCGGCCATCAGGCAGCTTCCCCGATCTGGGAGTCGACCCAGGTCCGTACGTCGATGGGGTCGAAGCGGAGGTGCCGGCCGACGCGGAAGCCGCGGGGGCCGGTGCGCTTGCGGCGCCACTGGTAGACCGTCTCGACGCTGGGCAGCTCGAACATCTCGACCAGGTCCTCAGGGGTCAGGAACCGGTTCGGCAGCTCTGAGGCCATGGTCAGCACTCCCTTTCGTCGGCGAGTTGGTCGCGTAGGGCTTCGCGGGCGGTTTCGCGGTTGAGTTGGATGTCGCGGGCGATGGTGGCGGCGAGGGCGGATTCGCCGGGGGTGTGGCCGTGCCCGGCGTACTCCCAGGAGGCGAGGACGAGGACGGTGTCCGGGTCGCCGAGAGCGTCGTGTTCCTGGGCGGCGCGGTAGTCGGCGCGGATCTGACGCAGGGCTCCGAGGGTGGTGGAGTAGCGGCGGGACTTGGTGGAGAAGTGGCCGCGGAAGCCGAGCATGTGAGCCCAGGCGCCCAGCTTGCGGTCCGGATAGAGGGGGGCGAGGTCGAGGCAGGCTTCGATGAGACGGCGGGCGTGGTCGGGCAGGTCCAGGAGGTCGAGCACCTCCCGGTTCCCGATCCGGCGGTCCAGGCTGCCCGTCGACTCGGCCGCCTTGGTGGCGTACTTGGCGACGTAGGAGGCGACAGCCTGTTCAGTGATGTCGGTCCCATCGCCGAAGGCTTTGACGGGGCGGATGTCGAGCTGGGAGCCCCAGCGGAAAGGCCGGCACGGCTGGTCTCCGGCGGCCGGGACGGTGATCGAGGTGTAGGAGTGGGCGACGGCGGCGCGGATGGAGTCGGTGAGCAGCTGCACGGTGGCCCAGGAGGGCGGCGCCGAGTCGGGGCCGTCCGGTCCGTCGAGGCGGATCACGGCATGGAAGTGGATCGCCCCGCGCTTCTGGAACTCGGCGACCTTGCCGTAGGAGACCCGCAGCACGTCTTTGAGTTCGCGTTGGGTGAGTCCGGCGCGGGCGGCGATCTCACGGCGGAGCCGGGTGGTGAAGCGCTGCCAGAGTTGCCCGGCGTGGTTGTTGAACAGGACCGTGCCCGCGTAGTCGTAGGTGGCCGGGTCGAGGGCGGTGCCCAGGGCGGGGTCGTCTTCGGGGTGGCGGGTGCCGCAGCGGCAGACGCCACGGTCGGGCCGGTTGTGCACGGGGCCGAACGAGGGCGCGGTGAGGGTGGCGAAGACGCGGGGGTGATCCCGGACGGTCGCCGGGATGTCCTTGGACTCGTCTCCGGACAGGCCCGCGCGGATGAGGTGGTAGGTGTCTCCGGCGTAGGTGTAGGCGCAGGTGGGGCAGCGGGAGGCGCGGCGGTTGCCGCAGGCGACGCGGAGTCGTCCGTCCGGCTCGTGCTCGGTGGAGTAGCGGCGCAGCGTCTCGCCGGTGGTCTTGTCTTTGGCGAGGGTCCAGCCGGTCAGGTGGATGGGGTCGGAGCAGCCGCCGGTGCGGTGCACCTGGTCTTTCCAGCGGTCGAAGCCGGGGGACCCGGCCACCCGGAGGACATCGTCCAGGGTGGCCGGGTCCAGGCCCGCCGCAGTGGCGGTGTTCGTCACGCGCTCTCCTCGGCGGGTGTGGTGGTCAGGTCGTCGAGTTCGCGGGCGGCCTGGTCGGCGGCGGCGGAGATGGCACGCAGGACGTCGGCGGTGCCGGCGGGGGCGATGAGCACGACGTCGACGGGACCGCCGCCGATACGCACGTTCACGAACTCGTGGTCGGCGAAGAGGACGAAGCGGGTGCGGGTGTCGGGGGTCAGGTGCGCGGTGACGGTGATGTCGTTCATGCCCGGCCCCCAACAAGCTGGGCGGTGCGGGCGGGGCGGGTGCCGGTGCCGTGGCAGGCCGGGCAGTGGACGGTGATGGTGCGCAGGTTGCCGTGTCGGTCGCGGCCGCCGAGGGTGACGCGGACGGTGGGGAAGCCGTCGCAGTTCGAGCAGACCCGCGCGGGCGTGGTGGTGGGCTGGGCCATGATGAGTGTCCCTTCTTGTCCTTTGCGATGGGTTGGGGCACGGCTTCCGGGGCGGGCGAGACTTGGCGGTTGAGACCGCCCCGGGGGCCGGTCAGCGGCGCTTGTGCTCGGAGGCGATGAGCGAGCGGACGACGAGTGCGCACACGGCGACCGAGGCCGCGGTGACGGCGACCGCCAGGAGCATCGAGACCAGGACCGCGCCGACGACCAGGACGACGGCGGTGCCGCCACCGACGAGGGCGAGCGCGGTGCCGGGCGTGAGCTGGACCGTGGGCCGGGCCGGTGCCGCCGGGGCGACAGAGCCCGGGACGGGGGCCGGGGTGTGCTGGACGATCGCGGTCGGCTCGACGGCGGGCGGGGTGACGATGCCGGTCGGGGTCGGCATGGTGGGGATCTTCGGTCGGAACATTGCAGGTCTCCTTTCTGCGGTGGGCTACTTGCTGATGGCGGTGTCGATGACGGGGGCCAGGAGGCTGTCGGCGAGGAGGAAGCCGCCGAGGAGGAGCACAGCGACGAGCCACCAGGGCGGGCGAATGAGCTTGATGCCGAGGGCGCCGACGACGATCAGCGCGAGCCAGAGCGGAACGTCCATGACGGTGGTCTCCCGTTCAGTCGGTGATGCGGCAGCGGTGGGTACGGGCGGCGAGCTGGGCGGCCGAGGAGCTGGAGAAGTCCGCGGACCAGCCACAGCGGTCGGCGGTGCACACGGCGGCGTGCTTGGTGCGGCCGTGCCGGTCGCGGTGAGTGCCGATCTGCACGGGGCCGATCCGCATCACGGAGTGAAAGTGGTCGCGGGCGGGCATCGCGGTCGTCCTTTCTGCTCAGGCGAGTTGGGCGGCGATGGCGTCGGCCATCGGGGCCGGGACGCCGAGGCGGGTGCGCAGGGTGTCGGTGTCGATTGGTGTGCCGGTGCGGGCGTGGTGGTCGTCGGCGACCTTGCGGGCGTGGTCGACCAGGGCGGCCGGGATGGGCTGAGCCGGGGCCGGATTGGGCTCGGGCGCTGCGGGCGCTGCGGGCGCGGCCGGGGGCAGCTCGGGGGCGGTCTCCGGTTCGGCGACGGGAACCGGCTCGGGGGCGGCCTGTGATTCGGCCGGCACATGCTCGACCGGCTGAGGCTTCGACTCAGGTGCGGGGTCGGTCGCGGCGGGTGAGTGGGCGAGGAGTGTGCCGCCGAGGAAGGCGAGGGCGGGCCATCCGGCGATGCCGAAGCGCAGCCAGGCGGGCGGATGCTGGAGGTCGAGGAATCCGGCGGTTGCGACGTTCGCGCCGAGCGAGGCGACCAGGGCGATCAGGAACCAGCACCAGGCGAGCCGGGACGGGCCGTCGTTGCGGAGCCGTCGCCAGGCGGCGACCAGGAGCAGGTCGACTGAGACCGGGTAGGCCCATGCCTTCCAGCCGGTCTGTCCGGCAGCGGCGGCGAGGTCGTGCAGGTGGGCGAAGGACAGGGCCCCGGCGATCACGGCTTGCACCAGGACGGCGTCGACGCGGAGTGAGCGGGTCATGTCTTCACCTCCTTCACAGGGCGTTTTGGGCATGGCGGGGGTAGGGAGCTGGCGCGAGGCGGTCGCGCCGACCGGGATGCGAGGGCGGGTCTCAGGCGGAGGCGGGTGCCTCGGTCGGGGCCGGGATCTTGACGAGCGACACCGTGGGCGGCAGCTCGGGCCGGAAGGCGGCGAGGCCGGGCAGCTCGGCAGTGCGGTGGGCGTGCCGGTTGCAGGCGTTGACGGCCTGGCGCATCGAGGTGTGCGGGGTGCGGATGCGGGCCCAGCCGCCGGTCGAGTCGCCGGTGACGGCGAGGCCGGGAGTGTCGGTCGGGATGCTGATCGCTGCCAGGACGGCGTCGGGGGCGATGTCACCGAAGGCCATGTTCGCGCTGGTCTCATCGTTGACGCGGTGGGCGGTGCGGGCGGTGAGCTGGGCGCGGAGCATGGTGATGCCCTTGCCGAGTTCGGAGCCGAAGCGCTGCCCGCAGATCTCCAGATAGATGCCGGCAGCGCGGCCGAGCTGTGCGAGGCGGGCGAGCGCGGTGATGATGCGGTCCCGGCGCTTCTCCTCTTCCTTCGTGGCGAACAGGGCGAGTTCGGCGACCTCGTCAACGAGCAGGACGATCGGGGTCGGGCGCAGGGTCTCCGGCAGGTCCCAGATGTCGGCTGCGATCTCGGCGTCGGGGATGTCGGCAGTGATGCGCTGGTTGGCGCGGATCAGTTGGTAGACGCCCTCCATGTGCGTGACGAGCGCGTCCAGGAGGTCGGCGGCGGTGTCGGGGTTGTCGGCCAGCGCGGAGAACCGGCGGGCCAGCGGGAACAGCTCCACCCCTTGCTTGCAGTCGATGCCGACCAAGGCCACGTCCTGAGTGGCGAGTTCGGCGACCAGGTTGCGCTGGTAGACGGACTTGCCGGACTTCGTGGCACCGACGGTCAGGGCGTGCGGGCAGGTGCGGTAGTCGCGATAGTGGACGGCCCCGTCCTCGCGCAGAGCGACTGGAACGCGCATCGGTGTGCGGTCGACCTTGACCGGCATCTGCACCTGGGCAAGGACGTCGTAGCCGGTCATCCGCAGCTCGACCACGCCGGAGCGGATCTCTCGCGAGGTGACGCCGTACATCGCGAACGAGTGCCGCAGCCGGTCGCACGAGGCGGCCACGTCGAAGGCGTCCTGACCGGGCCGAAGCCCCAGCCGTAGGACCAGGCCGGTACGGGTCGGGCGGAGCCGCAGGATGCGCGGGGCTCGTGAGGCCGGGGCGGGTCGGTTGGCCATCCGGGCGAGGGCGAGCCGCCAGCGCGGCGGCGGGACGGTCAGCCCGCACGCCTCCATGACCGAGGCGTAGCGGACCAGGACCCGCAGTGTCGCGAGGGCGATGCCGAAGGTCAGCCAGTACCAGGCGGGGCGCCGCCACCGCAGGAGACCCGCGGCGGCGACGACCAGCACCAGGACGACGAACAGCCGGGACATGCTCAGGCCGCCTTCGGCTTCGCGGCGTTCTCGACCAGCGACGTGACCGCCACCGCGCGGAAAGCGATGCCGTGTCGGCGCTGCCCGTTGAACTCGTTCTCCCACGGCCGGGCGACCAGGCCTGTGATCGCGACCGGAGTACCCATGACCAGATCGCTGGAGACGCCGGTCTCCGGGACGGTCACGGAAAGGATCTCCACCTCACCGTTCGCCGCGAACATCACGTCCACGGTCGACAGCGCGGCACCGGTCTCCGCGTCCATCGCACGCTCACCGGTACGACGGTCCTTCACCTTGGGCTGCGGGGCCTGCGCCACCATCACGGAGGCCGAGGAGGTGTCGACAGGAATCTGACGCATGAGTGCGCTCCTTCGATGAACTTGACGTACTTAGTACGTCGGCTAGTAACGAGAGTGCACCTAACCCACTTAGTACGTCAAGTGCTTCTCGACTCTTGTCTGCCGTGTGTGCTCCACTTAGTGCGTCAACCACTGAGAGGGGCTATGGCCGACTTCACCGGGCGTGCGAGGTACTTGGAGATCGCCGACGACTTCAAGCGGCGTATCCGAGACGGGGTGCTATCCCCGGGGGACAAGTTGCCGTCCGAGACAGAGCTGATGGCCGATCACGGAGTTTCGCGCACGGTGGCCCGCCAGGCGATCTCTCGCCTCCGTGAGGACGGCTACGCGTACTCCCACCAGGGCAAGGGCAGCTTTGTGACTCTCCCCGGCGAGGACCGCCCGACTAAGCACAGTCCGGAGTTCGAGCAGATCACCGCTTACCTGGCGGAAGTTCGTCGGGACGTACGCCGCCTCGCAGATCGGATGGACCAGCTTGAGCAGCTGGTTCGGAAGCATCCGCAAGACGGCTGACCACCGCATCAGCGCGCCGCGCGAGATCGGCTACCTCCTCTCCAAGTGCCCTGACATCACGGATCAGTTCCACCACTTCGGCCGGGGTCAGCGCCATCGTGGGCCCCCTCGTCGTAGTTCGATCTGCCAGCCCCTCGGGTTGTCAGCAACGCTAGGACCGGACCGGCGCAACACCCCGGAAAATCTCTCCGGGGTCGCATTGAGAGACGGGTGGACGCTCTTCCCATGCGAGGAATGACGACGAACCTGACGATCGGCGAACGAGTCGCGTGGTACCGCCGGAGGCGCGGGATGTCTCAAGAAGTGCTGGCCGGACTCGTCGGCCGCACCGTCGACTGGCTGAGCAAGGCCGAGAACAACCGGTTGGAGCTGGACAGGCTCTCGGTCATCAAGTCGCTCGCCGATGCACTGGACGTCCCTCTTGGCGACCTGCTCGCCGAGCCGACTCTCATGGACTGGACCGCCGACAGCGGCACCCGAACCGTGCCGGCACTGCGCTCAGCGCTGATGAACTACCGCCAGCTCACTCCCCTATTGGGGGTCACGACCGAAGGCGAGCCGACGCCGATCAACGAGTTGCGCAGCAACGTCGCCGAAGTCTGGGACGCCTACCAGGACTCGCGGTACGGATTCGCTACCCGTCGGCTGCCCCTGCTCCTGGCCGACGCACTCATCGCTGTCCAGGCGTACGAAGGCCAAGAGCGAGAACAAGCCCACGAGCTGACGGCCATGACCTATCAGAGCGCTGCCATGGTCCTCACCAAGCTCGGTGAAACCGATCTCGCATGGATCGCTGCCGACCGCGGCCTGGCGGCGGCGCAGCAGTCCGGCAACACCGTCGTGACCGGCTCACTCTTCCGGTCCGTGGCCCACTGCCTGCTATCGAACGGCAGGTTCGATGCCGCCGTGCAGCTCGTCGGAGATGCAGGGGAGTACCTGCGGCCGGGACTCGGACGAGCGACCCCTGAGCTTCTTTCGATCTACGGGACGCTGTTCCTCGCAGGATCGATGGCTGCAGCCCGCGCGGAAGACCGGTCCACGACTCAGACTTTCCTCAGCGAGGCCGACCAGATGGCGCGCCAGCTCGGGCAGGACGCCAACCACGTCTGGACCGCCTTCGGACCGACGAACGTGGCGATTCACCGGGTCGCCACCGCAGCGGAGCTGGGAGACATGCAGGTTGCGATAGACCTGGGCCCACAGATCGACACCAGCGCCCTGCCGACCGAGCGCCGTACGCGCCACAACCTCGAAATAGCCCGGGCGCTCAGCGCGCACAACCGAATGGACGACGCTCTCATCAAGATCCTCGAAGCGGAGAGCTGGGCGCCAGAGCAGGTACGTAGCCACTACCTCGCGCGCGAGCTTGTACTCACCTGGGTGCGGAACCAGCGCGGCCGGCCGAGCCGCACTCTGGCCGACCTGGCCACCCGGCTGCACGTGGTCTGAGCTGGGTACGCTCGGCTTCATGGCACCGAACGCACACGAAGCGAAGATGGCGCATCCGCGCATGGCCGCAGGTGCGCTCTTCTTTGATGACGCGGGACGGGTCCTCATGGTGGAGCCGACCTACAAGGACTACTGGGAGATCCCCGGCGGTTACGTCGAGACCGGCGAATCGCCATTGCACGCAGCTATCCGCGAGGTCCAGGAAGAACTGGGGGTCACCCCGCCACTCGGACGCTTGCTGGCTGTCGACTGGGCACCGAGCGAGACAGAGGGCGACAAGGTCCTCTACCTCTTCGACGGCGGCCAGCTCCCGCCTGAAGTTCTGGCGAAGATCACCTTGCAGGCTGACGAGCTGAAGAGCTTCGCGTTCGTCGCAGCCGATGAGATCAATGGGCGGACCATCCCGCGCTTGGCCCGACGCATCCTCGCGGCCATGGAGGCCCGAGCCGAAGCGGCACCGGTGTACCTCGAGCACGGCGCGAAGCCCGATACGCGAGCCGCCTGAACGAACCGGCCGAGCGTGATCAGAACGCGGTAAGAGTTTCTCTACTCAATCAAGGCGCTTCTGCCGCGCACGGCGCGGCAGCGCGCGGCCCGTCGGACGGGCCGCCGCTCCTGTCTTCGCCCCACGGCCACCCGCCCGCCGGCCGCACGCCGAAACGGCGAAGGGTTGACGGTGGAGGAGGCCCGCTGTGGGGCGGTCGGCTCCGCGGCTTTAGGCAGCCACCATGGGGCGAGCCTCGAAGATCGGGGCCCACATCGGGCTTTAGCGGGCAGGTCCACAGACTGCCCGACTCGCGGCAAGCTTACGGGCCCCGATCTCTCGCCCCATGGCAGCTCCCGCCCAAAGCCGCTCCCGCCGACCGTGCTCGTAGGTACCCGAGGGGCGGGCGAGACACACAGGATGAGGCGTGGGGGTGGATAGTGAAGAATCGTCGGTATGGATCAAGGGATGGCGGCTTTCATCGCCGGCATGGCCGGGATGGTGGGGGCTCTGGGTGGCGCATTGGTTGGTGGGGTGGCGGCGGTACGAGGCGCTCGCATCGGCGCGGAGAAGGCTGCAGAGGCTGTCCGGCAGCAGGTTCAGGACCAAGCATCCGTCGATCACGATCATTGGCTCCGACAGCAGCGACTTGAGGCGTACACGATGCTCCTCGGGGCCTACGACGCACACGCGCCAGTTGCGCATCGAGCCAGTCAGAAGGTCGCGGACGTGTCACCTGGCGAAGACCTACCCGATGCTGAATTCGAAGAGATGTTCACAACGGCGGGTGTAATTCAGCAGGAACGGCAGCGCGTCAAGTTGGTGGGACCCGATGCCATCCATGTGAAGGCGGTGGAGCTGGAACAAGCGGTGTGGCGCTACCGATCTGCACTCATGGCGCTCGCCGAGGCGCTGCACGACGCCAACCCGCTAGCTGTGGGCCTTGTCGAGGAAGCGCGCGAAGCACGCCGTAACTCTGCCCTAGCCCACGATTCCTTCGTTCGAGCCGTGGGCTCGCTCCTTGGCGAGCGCGGCACATGATCGCTGTTAGTGGGACAGCCACATCATTCAGCAGGTCCAAGCGGTAGGGAGTTGTCAAGCCTCCAGTTGATGTCTGACATCAACAGCTGACACCAACAGCGACGAACGGAGCCGGACCGGAGCGGTCCCCAGCGTCAACCAGACCGTCGTCAGGTTGTCCTTCGCCAAGCACCAAAGAATCCGTCATCGACCTGATAAGGATGAGGCCAAACCGCAAACCATATGTGCCGACGCGTGGCGTCGCCGTCGGGTAGGCGACGCCACGCAGGCTAACTGAATCGTTGAGTCCTCGTCACCCACGCGAGACTGCGAACCATCGCGAAGCTAAACGCGAACTAGTCGTTCCCCGGGTCAACAATTCTCACCGGCTCACTTCTCGCTGCGATTGTACCGTCATGATCGGATACGTCGATAAGGAGGCGGAAGAGCCAGATCAATCGCACCGCACGGAAAAGCCCGAGAAAGAGCAAGAATTCAACCGTCCACCCCTGCCAGCCGATTACCTTCCCCGTGTCACTTAACATAGTCGCCAGGCAGCCGGCGGATACTGCGGTCATCGAGGTTAGGATACTCACCCAGTTCCGACGGAGACTCTCACCAAAACGCTCCCTTAGGAACGTCATCCGCCGACCGGAACTAGTCGCATACTGGCTAATCGCAGCAGTTCCAAAACCGCCGATAATCGCCGCGACGGAAGCGACTGTCGCGTAAACATTCATTCGTTGATCAGCAGAGTGATCACTAAGAATGTGACTGCGCTGCCATAAACCGAGCGCCGATACGAAAATTATTGCGCCTATCCAGTCCGCGGAGGGATGTTCACTCCACAGGTTGTGAGCTCTCCGAGTAAATCGGAACCCGCTGACCATCACTGCCCCCTTCGGCTAGTGAGAGCCTAGGGCACGGGTCTGACAGCGTCGCGGAGCTCGGCCTCGTGGGCCGCAGCCACGTCGAGGACCGCATGCACGGCCGCCTCATACCAGGGGGCCTGCCCTTCGCTCCGGCGCAGGAAAACCGGCTTCTGTGCAGTAATGTGGTCAGATACAAAGTTGATTTGATCTTCTATAAGTGATCCATCTGAAGCTGACAGAGTTACATGCGCAATTGCTCTATCCACTGCCCCGCCAGGCCCGACCAGGCTGCCGAAGTCTGAGATGAAATGCTGGACATCCTCACGCAGTCGTCGTTCTCCGCGCGAGCGAGACGTGTCACGCCCGAAGCCACGCCGCTTAGGAATCTTCATAGAGAGCGTGATTAACGCATCCGGGTTTCGCTTGTGCGCTTGTCGCGAAAAATCTCCCAACCCCTCAGCGTCCGAAGGGAACATCATCTGCCCCGGCCGAAGCCTCATCTCAAAAAGGTTGACTGCTTCGGCGTTACTCAACTTCTCCCATGCCTTTTTCCCCACCAAAGGCATGACGGCCAAGTCTTCATTGACAACATTCATAGCATTCAGCCAACGCTGCAATGCTGTCGGTCGAGGAGCGGAAGCGCTTCCCTGGATTACGCCGATCACATTACCGAAGGGAAGGAAGCAAATGATCGTGGTATCGACCACGCTGCGATCCCCATCAAGTCTCAAGTCGGAAATGTGACTATGCTCCCAATCGATCTGTTGGATATCTCCATCCCGAAGCCTCGCCAGCACGAGATGTTGACGACCCTGCACTGATATGGGGTCACCTACGTAAACATCGGCGCCATGCTTATACCGCCGCTGACGCATTTCAATTATTCCAAGATTTCTTAGAACTCTTGGCCAATCGAGGTGCTCAAACCTGGGGTCTCCCGATTCTTTGGGCCTGACAATCTCATAGAAGGCGACGGTCTTCTTGCGGCCCGCGTTCCCCAACTGAAGCCACCCCCAACAGATTTGGCATCCTGGTGGGACAGTATGACCCCTCAACAGTCCGCTTGCCAGCAAAAGGGAAGATCGTCCTTCCTCTGGGCGATCCGGTAGAGCGCGGGTCGCCTGCCGCCAACGAGCGCAGACAAGGGGCACACCAGCCCAAGGCAGAGCCCCTCTGGAAGGTGGTCGCCGCCCGTGAGTGGCCGTTCGACGTTGATGTGCTTGCTGGCAACGCTGGACTTGTCCGGTGAGTCTGCCTCAGCCTGGTGGCGCAGCGCCCCCGACGCATGGAGCAGCCACGGATGGGCCGTCATCGTTGCCGAACGCCCGCCTGGCTGCACCCCCGACGCGGCCGACGGCCCGGCGCCTGGCATCGCCTGCAGCGCGCACTGCCTCAGTAGAGGCCGCACCGGTGCGTTCGTCGAGGGCCGTCGCGAACTCGCGCTCAAGACTCCAGCGAGCCTCAGTGGCGGCTACTGCGACGCTGCTGGGTCCCTCGATACTCAAGACTGCTTGAGCTCGGATGAGCTCAGCCAGCCCCGCCCGCACTGCCTCCAATCGATCTTGATGCACCTCGTCCGCCATGCCGGGCGATCTGGTCTGTTGGACGAGCGCAGCGCAGCGGATGGCCGTCTCTATGAACTGGATACATGCGTCCTTTTGCGCCGACCGGCTCTCTACTGCCCGTCGCTCGGCATGATCCTGCGCTGCGACTTCTCGTTGCACCTCTACTTGTCGAACGACGCCCCGAAGCGTCAACCATGAGGTCATACCCGAAGCCACGAGGGCGGTGACTGCCGCAATGGCTGCGGTGAGGAGTGAATCGCTCACGAGAAGATTGCACCAGAGAGACGTACTGTGGCGCAGGCGATCTGGGACCGGGCTGGCCACCTCTTCTAAGCTCCTGATCGCTCGAGATGTCATGATCCAGCGATGGATGAGTATGCGTGGCCGACGGGCCCTGACGTGCCGGCCTCGGACGAGGTGCGGCGGAGCTGGGCGGCAACCGTCGCTGCCCTGCCCGTAGGGACCCGGATCACCGGAGAGGTCATCGGTCGCCAGCCCTTCGGGGTCTTCATACGCATAGATGGTGTGCCGGACGCTGTGGCGCTGGCGGAGATCACGGCCATGCCGCAGTGGATGAACCTCCCGGGCCTAGGGGCCCTCGTCAGTGGTGAGGTCTTCTGGCACGCCACTCACAACCACCAGGTCAGGGTTCGGCTCGACGAGTGGCGGGCGGCTGGCGAGTGATCGCCCCTGGGCCGTCCCTGGGCCGTCCGACGCCGCTCAGTGACGACCGGTGACGACTACTAACGACAGCCGTAGGGAGCGACAGCCGCAGGCCACCCGGTTGGATCTGCGACACTGGTACGGCCATGCCTAAGCCCGGAGAACTCACTTTCGTCGCCCCCCGCGGAGCCAAGAAGCCCCCGCGGCACCTCGCCGACCTCACGCCCGCCGAGCGCAAGGACGCCGTCGCCGCGATCGGCGAGAAGCCGTTCCGGGCGAAGCAGCTGTCGCAGCACTACTTCGCGCGCTACGCGCACGACCCGGAGCAGTGGACCGACATCCCCGCCGCCGCGCGCGAGCGGCTCGCGTCGGAGTTGCTGCCCGACCTGATGTCCGTGGTCCGGCACGTCTCCTGTGACGACGACACCACCCGTAAGACGCTGTGGCGGCTCCACGACGGCACGCTCGTGGAGTCGGTGCTGATGCGCTACCCGGACCGGGTGACGATGTGCATCTCCTCGCAGGCCGGCTGCGGGATGAACTGCCCGTTCTGCGCCACGGGCCAGGCCGGTCTCGACCGGAACCTGTCCACCGCCGAGATCGTGCACCAGATCGTGGACGGCATGCGGGCCCTCCGCGACGGCGAGGTCCCCGGAGGCACGGCCCGGCTGTCCAACATCGTGTTCATGGGCATGGGCGAGCCGCTCGCCAACTACAACCGCGTGGTCGGCGCCATCCGCAGGCTCACCGATCCGGAGCCCGACGGCCTGGGCCTGTCGCAGCGCGGGATCACCGTCTCCACGGTGGGCCTCGTGCCGGCGATGCTGCGCTTCGCCGACGAGGGCTTCAAGTGCCGCCTCGCCGTGTCCCTGCACGCGCCGGACGACGAACTGCGCGACACCCTCGTCCCCGTCAACACCCGCTGGAAGGTCCGGGAGGTCCTGGACGCGGCCTGGGAGTACGCGGAGAGGTCCGGCCGCCGGATCTCGATCGAGTACGCCCTGATCCGGGACATCAACGACCAGGCATGGCGCGGTGACCTGCTCGGGCGGCTCCTCAAGGGCAAGCGGGTGCACGTCAACCTGATCCCGCTGAACCCGACTCCGGGCTCCAAGTGGACGGCTTCCCGGCCCGAGGACGAGAAGGCCTTCATCGAGGCCATCGCCGCCCACGGTGTCCCGGTCACCGTCCGGGACACCCGTGGTCAGGAGATCGACGGGGCCTGCGGCCAGCTCGCCGCCTCCGAGCGCTAGTTGTATTGCCCTGAGAGGTTAGGAACGCGGCTGGCGGGTGGCTGGCCCTTCAGCGCGGTGTGTCCGCGGTGGTGATTGTAGGTGTGCAGCCATGTGGGGAAGGCGTCGCGTCGTTCCTGTTCTGATCGGTAGGGCTTTGCGTAGGCCCATTCGTCGAGCAGGGTGCGGTTGAGGCGTTCGACCTTGCCGTTGGTCTGCGGCCGGTAGGGCCGGGTTCGCTTGTGAGTGATCCCTGCGTCGGCGAGTGCATCGCGCCAGGTGTGCGACTTGTAGCAGGCGCCGTTGTCGGTCAGTACGCGCTCGACGGTGATCCCGACGCTGGTGAAGAAGGCGTGGGCGCGGGTCCAGAAGGCGGTGGCGGTCTCCTTCTTCTCGTCCGGGTGGATCTCGCTGTAGGCGAGGCGGGAGTGGTCGTCGACCGCGGTGTGGACGTAGCTGTAGCCGGCGTTCTTGCGGTTCTTGCGTCCGGCTTGGCGGCCGAGGGTTTTGTGGCCGCCGCCGTCGGGGATGTTGCCGAGCTTTTTGATGTCCACGTGGACCAGCTCGCCCGGGCGGTCCCGTTCGTAGCGGCGTATGACGCGGCCGGTGGCCCGGTCCAGGTGGGTGAGCCGGGCCAGGCGGTAGCGGACGAGGACTCGGTGCACGGTCGAGGGCACGAGGCCCAGCAGGTGCGCGATGCGGGCCGGGCCCCACCGGCGGGCGAGGCGGACCTTGATGATCCGGCGTTCGGTCCGGGTCGGTGTCCGGCGGGGACTGCGATGCGGTCGGGAGGAGTGGTCGGCCATCCCGGCCTCTCCCAGGGCCCGGTAGCGGTCGGCCCACCGCTGGGCGGTTGTGGGCGAGACCTGGAAGCGTTCGGCGGCCCGGCGCAGGGGCCAGCCGTCCTCGACCACGCAGCGGGCCAGGCGTAGCCGCCCGGTCTCGGTCAGGGGTGCATTACGGTGGGGCACGAGGGCCTTTCTGTTGGTGTAGACGTCGCAATCCACACCGAACCGGAAGGCCCTCACCCGTTCAAGATCCCTCAGCCGAGATCTGCCTCACCGTCCACAACCTCCCGGGACAGAACAGCTAGTGCCGCGTCAGGTGAGGTTTGCCCGTCAAGGAGCGGCGTCCGGTGCACGGGGTCTCCCCGGGCCCTCCGGGCCAAGGGGAAGATCGCAAGGCGCCGGATCGACCTCGTAGTGGGCCTACTCGGTTGATTCGGCAACGCCGCGAGTCGCCGTGCCGGGCGCCGCGACGGGGCGAACGTCGCCTAGGGAGCGTATGTGGTTGTGATCATCAGGTGGTCCGGGTGAGCTCTCTGAGCCAGATCATCGAGGCGCGGAGGTGGAGGCCGGCGAGGTAGCTGTCGGGGGTCTTGTCGTACCGCGTGGCGATGCCTCGCCAGGCCTTCAGCTTGTTGATCAGCCGCTCGACGGTGTTCCGCTCCTTGTAAAGGTCGGCATCGTGGCTGACGGGCCGGCCGCCTCTGGAGCCCTTCTTCTTCCGGTTGGCGGCCTGGTCCTTCTTCTCCGGGATGACCGCCTTGATACGGCGTTTGCGCAGGTGGGCGCGGTTGCCGCAGGACGAGTACGCCTTGTCCCCGGCGACTGCGCCGGGCCGGGTGCGCGGACGGCCGACGGGCATGCGCACCCGCACCTTCCCCAATACGGGGATGAACTGCGGGCTGTCGGCGGCCTGGCCCGCGGTCAGTATGAACGCCAGCGGGCGGCACTTCCGGTCGCCGACGACATGGATCTTGCTGGTCTGCCCTCCCCTGGAACGCCCGAGCAGGGCGGCCTTCAGCCGGAGTTTTCGTCGGCGCCGGATGCGCCGCCGCTCTTCCCGCACGGGATCGCCTTCGGCCTCCTGTCCGGTTTGTTCGTCGCAGTCGCCCCTTTTGACCTGGCCTTCTCGGTCTCGGCGGCAGCCTTCTCCAAAGCGGTGAGGACGTCTTCGTCCATGTGCATCCCGGCAGCGTCGTGGTGGGCCCGGGCGGTGGTGGAATCGATGCTGACCAGGGACAGGTCCACCTCGCCGCGCTTCGCGGCTTCCGTGACCAGGCCCTCCATGATGGCTTCGAAGACGCCGGAGTCACGCCACTGCCGGAAGCGGTTGTGGACGGTCGACCAGGCGCCGAACTCCGTCGGCATCTCCCGCCACTGCCCGCCTGTCTTGAACCTCCAGATCACGCCCTCGAACTGCTGCCGCAGCCGCTCGGGGTACGGGCCGTACTCGCCGATCGGCAGGTACGGCTCGATCAACTCCCACTCCACATCCGTCAGTTGCGCTCGCGTCACCCAAAGAGGTCTACCGGTCCAAACCCTGCCGCGCAGGCAGATCTCGCAGATTGATCACGACGCAATACGCCCCCTAGTGCCGGGTGGCCGGCACAGGGCCGCCCCGGTCCCTGCGGGAGCGTCCGACGCGCCCCTGTACGCTGGCCCGAACATCTGCATATTCCGACAGGGGAGCGCCACAGCGCTGAGAGTGCGGTGACCGTCAGACCGCAGACCCTCTGAACCTCGCCCGGGTCATTCCGGGTAGGAAGTTCGGACGAGACTCAAGCTGTTGCGCCCTGCCCGGCTGCCGGATCCCGAGGATCCCGCGGCCGGGCAGGGCCGCGTCTCTTCCTGGTCATGCCCAGGAGGAATCAGTGAGCACCACCAAGAAGATCACCGTCACCGCGCTGGCCGCGGCCCTCGGTGTGAGCACGCTCGCGGCCTGCGGCGGGTCGTCCGGGGACGACTCCGCCGGAGCAGGCGGCAGCGGCTCCAAGACCGTGACACTCGTCAGCCACGACTCCTTCAACGCCTCGCCGGCCGTGCTCAAGGAGTTCACCGAGGAGACCGGGTACACGGTCAAAGTGCTGAAGAGCGGAGACGCCGTCGAGGCGCTCAACAAGGAGATCCTCACGAAGGGCTCCCCGCAGGGGGACGTGTTCTTCGGCGTCGACAACACCACGCTCTCGCGGGCCCTCGACAACGACCTGTTCACCCCGTACGAGGCCAAGGGCCTGGAGCGGGTCCCCGAGGCCGTCCGGCTCGACGGGGACGGGCACCGGGTCACGCCGGTCGACAGCGGCGACATCTGCGTCAACTACGACAAGAAGTACTTCGCCGACAGGAAGCTCGCCCCGCCGCAGACCTTCGACGACCTCGCCGAGCCCGCGTACCGGAACCTCCTCGTCGTCGAGAACGCCGAACGCTCCTCACCGGGCCTCGGCTTCCTGCTCGGCACCGCTGCCGCGTACGGGGACAAGGGCTGGCAGGACTACTGGAAGAAGCTGCGGGCGAACGGCGTCAAGGTCGTCGACAGCTGGGAGATCGCCTACAACCAGGAGTTCTCCGGTTCCGCCGGCGGCAGGGCGGCCAAGGGCGACCGGCCGCTCGTCGTCTCGTACGCCTCCAGCCCGCCGGTCGAGGTGCTGTACGCCGAGCCGCGGCCGAAGGCGGCGCCGACCGGCGTCTCCACCGGCACCTGCTTCCGCCAGACCGAGGCCGCCGGCCTGCTCAGGGGCGCGCGGAACGAGGCCGGCGGAAAGGCCCTGCTGGACTTCCTGATCAGCAAGAAGTTCCAGGAGGACATGCCGCTCAACATGTTCGTGAACCCGGTGGCCGAGGACGCGAAGCTGCCCCCGCTGTTCACCGAGTTCGGCGAGGTGATCGCCGAGCCGCGGACGATGGCTCCGGAGAGGATCGCCGAGAACCGTGACCAGTGGATCCAGTCGTGGTCCTCGCTCGTCCTGAAGTAGCCGGGCGGTCCGGCGGGAACGCCGGTCCGCGCGGGCGGAACCCCTCGCGCGGCCCGGCGACCCTGCGCGCCACCGCCGCTCGCTCGGCCCTGATGGCTTTGCCCGTCGCGTTCTTCGCTCTCTTCTTCGCCCTCCCCGTGGCCTCGATCGTCGGCCGCGGACTGCGGGTGGGGGATTCCTGGCGGTTCGGCGGGATCGCCGAGGTCGTGGGCCGTCCGGACATCCTCCAGGTGCTCTGGTTCACCCTCTGGCAGGCGCTCGCCTCCACGGGGCTGACCCTGCTGATCGCGCTCCCCGGCGCCTATGTCCTCGCCCGCTGCGACTTCCCCGGGAAGCAGCTGCTGCGGGCGGTCGTCACCGTGCCGTTCGTGCTGCCCACCGTCGTGGTCGGCACCGCGTTCCTGGCGCTCCTGGGCCGGGGCGGGTTGCTGGACGACCTGTGGGGGGTGCGGCTCGACACGACGGTCTGGGCGATCCTGCTCGCTCATGTGTTCTTCAACTACGCCGTGGTGGTACGCACCGTGGGCGGCCTGTGGGCCCAGCTCGACCCGCGCCAGGAGGAGGCCGCACGGGTTCTCGGCGCAAGCCGCTTCGGGGCCTGGCGGCGGGTCACCCTGCCCGCGCTGGCCCCGGCCGTGGCCGCTGCCGCGCTGATGGTGTTCCTCTTCACCTTCACTTCGTTCGGCGTCGTGCAGATCCTCGGCGGCCCGGCGTACTCCACGCTCGAGGTGGAGATCTACCGGCAGACGGCCCAGTTGCTGGACCTCTCCACGGCCGCCGTGCTGACCCTGGTGCAGTTCGCCGCCGTGGGCGCGGTTCTCACCGTGCACGCCCGGACCGTCCGTCGACGGGAGACGGCGCTGCGACTCGTCGATCCGGCGCTCACCGCGCACCGTCCGAGGGGCGCCGGGCAGTGGGCTCTGCTGGGCGGGGTGCTCGCCACCGTCGTCCTGCTGATCGTGACACCGCTCGCGGTGCTGGTCGAACGGTCCTTCGACGGACCGGGCGGGTACGGTCTCACCTTCTACCGGGCCCTGCAGTCGGCCGGGGCGAGCGGCGGCACGTTCCTCGTCCCGCCGGTCGAGGCCGTGTGGAACTCCCTCCAGTACGCGCTCGCCGCCACCGCGATCGCGCTCGTCGTCGGCGGTCTCGCGGCCGCGGCGCTCACTCTCCCCCGGACGTCGTCCGGGGGATCCTCCAAGGCCGGCCGGCTCGTCCGCGGCTTCGACGCGCTGTTGATGCTGCCGCTCGGGGTCTCCGCCGTCACCGTCGGTTTCGGTTTCCTCATCGCCCTCGACGAGCCGCCGCTGGACCTGCGCACCTCCTGGATCCTCGTGCCGCTGGCCCAGGCGCTCGTGGGAGTGCCCTTCGTCGTTCGGACGATGCTGCCCGTCCTGCGGGCCGTCGACGCACGGCTTCGGGAGGCGGCGGCCGTGCTGGGCGCCTCGCCCCTGCGGGCATGGCGCGAGGTGGACCTGCCGCTGGTGCGCCGGGCGCTGCTCGTCGCCGCCGGTTTCGCCTTCGCCGTCTCGCTCGGCGAGTTCGGTGCCACCGTCTTCATCGCCCGGCCGGACAACCCGACGCTCCCGGTCGCCGTGGCCCGACTCCTCGGCCGTCCCGGCGAGCTCAACTACGGCCAGGCAATGGCGCTTTCGACGATCCTCATGCTGGTCTGCGCGGTGGCCCTGCTGCTGCTCGACCGGCTCCGTCCCGACCGTTCCGCAGGGGAGTTCTGATGCTGGCGCTGGAGGACGCGACCGTACGCTTCGGGCGGCGGGTGGCGCTGGACGGAGTGGACCTGGAGGTCGCCGACCACGAGATCGTGTGTGTGCTCGGACCGAGCGGCAGCGGCAAGTCGACCCTGCTGAGGGCCGTCGCCGGGCTCCAGCCCCTGGACGGCGGCCGGGTGCTGCTCGGCGGCGGCGACCAGACCGGAGTGCTGGTGCACCGCCGCGGGGTGGGCCTGATGTTCCAGGACCACCAGCTCTTCCCGCAGCGCGACGTCGGCGGCAACGTCGCCTTCGGGCTGCGGATGCACGGCGTGCCGAAGGCCGAGCGGCGTCTGCGGGTCGAGGAGTTGCTGGAACTGGTCGGGCTCCCGGGCGCCGCGCGACGGGCCGTCGGCACGCTCTCCGGTGGTGAGCAGCAGCGCGTCGCCCTGGCCCGGGCACTCGCGCCCAGCCCGCGGCTGCTGATGCTCGACGAGCCCCTGGGCCAGCTCGACCGCACTCTCCGGGAACGGCTCGTCGTCGAACTGCGTGCGGTGTTCCGCCGGCTGGGCACCACGGTGCTGGCCGTCACCCACGACCAGGGGGAGGCCTTCGCGCTCGCCGACCGGGTCGTGGTCATGCGCGACGGACGCGTCGCCCAGTCGGGCACACCCAGGGACGTGTGGCAGCGGCCCGTCTCGGAGTTCGTCGCCCGGTTCCTCGGCTTCGCCAACGTGGTGCCCGCGACGGTGACCGGGGACACGGCCGAGACCCCCTGGGGCGGTGTCCCGGTTCCCGTGGGCTCACCCCAGGGCGCCTGCAGGCTGCTGGTACGGCCGTCCGCGGTACGGCTTCGGCCACGCGGCACGGGACTGCCGTGCGCGGTGGAGTCCCTGACCTTCCGCGGCCACCATGTCGCCGTACGGCTGCGGCCGGACGACGCGCCGCCGCTGGAGGCCGAGTGCGGGCTCAGGGACGCGCCCGAGCCGGGCGTCGAGGTCGGGGTCGCGTTCGACGCGGAGGACGTGGTGGTCCTGCGACCCGACACCGGCGACTGATCCGGTCGGGGCGGCACGGCCGCGCGCGGCGGGTGCCGGGGGACAGCCGCCCCGGGCGGCGTCGGCTCCTGGCGGCCGTGCGGCGGTCACCGGCCGACGGGCACTGCGGGGCAGCTGCTCAACGTGCCGCGGGGCGGCCCGCCCGACGTGCCTCGGCGCGATCAGCCGACGGGCCGTGCGGCGGCCGTCAGCCGGGCCAGCGCCCCGGGGGCCTCCTCCACCGAGTCGACCAGGGCGATACGCGTCTGCGTCGCCCGGCTCTTCGCCAGGGAACACAGCAGCGGCCAGGCCGGGAGCCGCTCCGTCCAGTGGGCGCGGTCGACCAGGACCATCGGAGTCGGCTCGCCCCGCGACTCGTCGTAGTTCGGGGTCGCGTTGTCGAAGATCTCCTGCAGTGTGCCCGCGGCGCCGGGGAGGAAGACGACACCGGCGGTACGGCGGGCGAGCAGCCCGTCCTCGCGGGTGGCGTTGGCGAAGTACTTGGCGATGTGCCCGGCGAACGGGTTGGGCGGCTCGTGCCCGTAGAACCAGGTGGGGATGCCGACCGAGTCGCCGCCCCCGGCCGGCGCGAGCGGACCTCGAGGGCTACG
Organism: Streptomyces marianii; assembly: GCF_005795905.1. Lineage (NCBI taxonomy): Bacteria > Bacillati > Actinomycetota > Actinomycetes > Kitasatosporales > Streptomycetaceae > Streptomyces > Streptomyces marianii. The sequence goes on along the minus strand of NZ_VAWE01000001.1, from coordinate 2,246,000 downwards.
GCCGCCCAGTCGCTGACGGAGGGGGTGAACGACGGTGCCTTGGCGAGGAGTTCGAGGGACTCGTCCAGCATCTCGTCGGGGTGCGGAGCCGCGTAGGCGCCGAGGTTCGCCGCCTCCATCGCCCCGGGCCCGCCGCCGGTGGCGACGGTCAGGACGAGCGGGCGAGGGTGCGGCCGAGCCGGGCCGCTCCGGCGTACTCGCCGGTGCCGCGGCTCATCGCGTGCCCCCCATCACCCCCACGACCGGCACCCCGTCGAGGAGTTCGTCCAGAGCGTCCGAGACGGCGTCGTCGTGCAGGGCCCTGAGCATCGAGGCGTAGTTGTCCCGGTCCGCCTTGGTGAGCTGGAACCACCGTGGGCGAGCGCGTCGGGCGTGACCTCGTAGCCGCCGTCGGCGAGGCCGTCGAAGAGCTCGTCGGGGGTGTGGAGGCGCCCCCGGCAGGGGTCGAACGGGAGGTCCGGCAGGAGAGGGAAGACGAGGGCGCCGTCCGCGCGGACCTTGGCCGTGGCGTCCGGCTCCATGGCGCAGCCGAGGAAGGCGGCGGCCGTGGTGTCGCACGAGAGGAGAGCGAGCGTGCGCCCGCTCAGGTCGACGGACTGGAGGTGGAGCCCCGCGAGGCTGCCCCGCCGCGCGACGACCCGGTCGAACTCATCGAGCGTCTCGATCTCCCGGTCGTCGTCGAACGACGAGCCCAGCCGCGGCCTCTGTCCGTGACCGGGTCGGTGACCTCGCCCGGGGCTCAGCGCCGCAGTGGCAGGGCCGCAAGCTCCGCCACCGCCCAGGTGAGCGGAGCGAAGACGGCCAGCAGGACCACGGCCCGCAGCATGGCGGTGGCGTGCAGCAGGGCCACTGAGGCGCCCAGTTCGAGCAGACCGGCCCGTGTGCCCGCCCGGGCCTGCCGTGCCTCGACGGCCGAGGTGAGCAGCGTCGCCAGGGTGCAGGCCACGACGAGGGTCGCCCCGAGAGCGGTCAGCGGCCCGAAGGGCTGCGGGTGTTCCCCGGCGAGCGCGGAGGCCGCGACGAAGGCGGACACCACGGCGCACACGACGCCGAGGGGCCGCCCGATCCGGCGTGCGTCGTCCATGAGCGCCCGCCCTGCGAGCAGTCGCATCGCCCCGGGCCTCAGGGACTGCAGCACCCGCCCGCACACGTGGACGATGCCGGGGCCGGCCGTCGCGAGCCCCACCGCGGTCAGCGTCCATCCGGCGAGCACCCCGCCGGAGGTGCCGCCGGCGCCCTCCACGCCCCGGCCCGTGTACGCCTCGATCGCGACGCCCACGGCCGTCAGCGCGACGCCCCAGGGGAGGCCGCCCGGCGTCCCCGTGGCGTGCTCGGTCTCGTCGTCGGGGAGTTCGCCGTCCTTCCGGCGGCGCGGGCGCAGAGCGAGTGCGGCCGCCCCGGCGCCGAGGACCGGGACGAGTGCGAGCAGCAGGACCACCGCCCCCAGCGGCAAGGGCTCGCCCGCGGCGAGCAGTTCCGCCGCGTCGCCGTCGAACGGCGTTCCGCTCAGGTCCCCGCGCAGGTGCAGGAAGAACAGCAGGGCCACCGTGCTGCCGAGGACGCAGGACACGGCCGTGGACGCGGCCGCCAGCGCGCTCATGCGCACCGGTCCGAGTCCGACGGCGGACAGGCCCTGACGGGATCGCGTACTCGGATCCGTGCGGGCCACCGCCACGGCGAACTGGACCGTGGCCGCCAGCGGGGCGAGACACCACGCCAGCCGCTGCAGCGCCGGATCGGAGGGGTGCGGGCCGGACATCGCGTAGGACAGGGTGCACAGAAGGAGGAAGCCCACTCCCGCCGAGGCCGTCGCCACCAGGAGGCGGCGCAGCAGGACGAGGGGGTGGGAGCCGCGGCTCAGACGGAGAGCGAGCACTCGGCCCGGCCTTCCGCCTCCGCGTCCCGCACCGGGGTGACACGCCGGCCGTCCACCAGCGACACGCCACGGTCGGCAAGGGTCGCGACCTCCTCGTCATGGGTCGCGAGTACGAGGGTGATGCGGTGGGACCGGGCGGCGGTGGTGAGGGTGCGCAGCACCTGGGCCCGGTCGGAGCTGTGCAGTGTGGCGGTCGGCTCGTCGGCGAACAGCACCGCGGGAGTGGTGACCAGGGCACGGGCGAGGGCGATCCGCTGCCGCTGCGACTGCAGCAGCGCCCGGGGCCGCTTGCGGGCGCACCGCCCGATGTCGAGTCGTTCCATCCATTCCAGGGCGGCGGTCCTGGCCTTGCGGTGCGAGGAGCCGCGCAGCAGCAGCGGCAGCGCCGCGTTCTCCCAGGCGGTCAGTTCGGGCACGAGCTGGGGTTCCGGCCCGATCCAGCCGAAGCGCTCGCGCCTCAGCCGCTCGCGGTTCAGCGCCCCCATGGTGTGGACGGGTGTGCTGTTGAACCACACCTCGCCCTGGTGCGGCACGATCTGCCCCGAGAGGCAGCGCAGCAGGGTCGTCTTCCCGCTGCCGCGCGGGCCGTTCACCGCGAGGATCTCCCCCTCGCGCACTCCGAGGGAGACTCCGCAGAGGGCGGGCGAGCCGCCGAAGGCGTGGTTCAGGGACCGCGCCCAGAGCACATCGTTGTCCGGCGGGACCACCATGGCGTACACCTCGGTTCAGATCCGTGGGTTCCGTTCCCCCGCACGGGCGAACGACCCCGAGGCCGATCGGTCACAGCACCGTAGGGACTCGGAGCCGGGTGTACGCACGGCACGCGGCCCGGACGCCTTCCTTCTCACCCGAAGGGAGGCGTCCGGGCCGCGTGCGCCGGCCGACGGCGCCGGCCGGGGGTCCGGACCTACAGCTTCGACCAGGCCTCGGTGAGGACGCCGCGCAGGATCTGCTCGATCTCGTCGAAGGTCTCCTGGGTGGAGATCAGCGGCGGGGCGAGCTGGACGACCGGGTCGCCGCGGTCGTCGGCACGGCAGTACAGGCCGGCGTCGAACAGCGCCTTGGAGAGGAAGCCGTAGAGGACCCGCTCGGTCTCCTCCTCGTTGAAGGACTCCTTGGTGTGCTTGTCCTTCACGAGCTCGATGCCGTAGAAGTACCCGTTGCCGCGGACGTCGCCGACGATCGGCAGGTTGTGCAGCTTCTGCAGCGTCGAGAGGAACGCGCCCTCGTTGTCCAGGACGTGCTGGTTGAGCTTCTCGCGCTCGAACAGGTCGAGGTTGGCGAGGCCGACGGCCGCGGAGACCGGGTGGCCGCCGAAGGTGTAGCCGTGCAGGAAGGTGTTGTCGCCCTTGTAGAACGGCTCGGCGAGCCGGTCGGAGACGATGCAGGCGCCGATCGGGGAGTAGCCCGAGGTCATGCCCTTGGCGCAGGTGATCATGTCCGGCACGTAGCCGAACTTGTCGCAGGCGAAGGTCTTGCCGAGGCGGCCGAAGGCACAGATGACCTCGTCGGAGACCAGCAGTACGTCGTACTGGTCGCAGATCTCCCGGACCCGCTGGAAGTACCCGGGCGGCGGCGGGAAGCATCCGCCGGCGTTCTGCACGGGCTCCAGGAACACCGCGGCGACGGTGTCCGGGCCCTCGAACAGGATCTGCTGCTCGATCTGGTCGGCGGCCCAGCGGCCGAAGGCCTCCGGGTCGTCGCCGTGCAGCGGCGCGCGGTAGATGTTGGTGTTCGGGACCTTGTGCGCACCGGGCACCAGCGGCTCGAACGGGGCCTTCAGCCCCGGCAGGCCGGTGATGGACAGGGCGCCCTGCGGGGTGCCGTGGTACGCGACCGCGCGGGAGATCACCTTGTACTTGGTCGGCTTGCCGGTGAGCTTGAAGTACTGCTTGGCGAGCTTCCACGCGGTCTCGACCGCCTCGCCGCCGCCGGTGGTGAAGAAGACCTTGTTGAGGTCGCCGGGGGCCTCGCCCGCGAGGCGCTCGGCGAGCTCGACCGCCTTCGGGTGGGCGTAGGACCACACCGGGAAGAAGGCCAGCTCCTCGGCCTGCCGGGCGGCCACCTCGGCCAGCTCCCTGCGGCCGTGCCCGGCCTGGACCACGAACAGGCCGGCGAGGCCGTCGAGGTAGCGCTTGCCCTTGTCGTCGTAGATGTAGGTGCCCTCACCGCGCACGATGGTGGGCACGGGGGAGTTCTCGTACGACGACATGCGGGTGAAGTGCATCCACAGGTGGTCGTAGGCGGACTTGGAGAGGTCGCTGCGGTCCTTGCTCACGGCTATCGGGTTCCCCACATGTAGGTCTGCTTCTTGAGCTTGAGGTAGACGAAGCTCTCGGTGGAGCGCACGCCGGGGAGGGTGCGGATGCGCCGGTTGATCACTTCCAGCAGGTGGTCGTCGTCCTCGCAGACGATCTCCACCATCAGGTCGAACGAACCCGCCGTTATGACGACGTACTCGCACTCGGACATCGCGGTCAGCGCATCTGCCACCGGGTCCAGGTCGCCCTCGACGTTGATCCCGACCATCGCCTGGCGCCGCAGTCCCACGGTGAGCGGGTCCGTGACGGCGACGATCTGCATCACGCCTTGGTCGAGCAGCTTCTGGACGCGCTGCCGGACCGCCGCCTCGGAAAGGCCGACGGCCTTGCCTATCGCGGCGTAGGGCCGGCGCCCGTCCTCCTGCAGTTGCTCGATGATCGCCAGGGAGACGGCATCGATCGTGGGGGAGGTACCGCCGCCCCCGGTCCTGGAGTCTGTGCTTCGACTGGCCACGAGCACACTGTGCACTGGAGTCGTAGATTCTGCAACCGGTGAGCGATGAAATTCGTTGTTGTGGCATTCAAAAGTTACCGATTTCGAAGTACAGCGGCGTTGGGTCTGTCGAAAGCGTCACTCGTCGGGCTAGCCTGGGCCGCGTAGTGTGGGGGTGTCTCACCCATCGGACATCTGAGGAGGGGTGGCTGTGACCACCGAACTGCGTCGTCTGCGCAATTACATCGACGGAGAGTTCCGGGACGCCGCTGACGGGCGGACCATCGAGGTGGTCAACCCGGCCACGGGCGAGGCGTACGCGACCTCCCCGTTGTCCGGCCAGGCGGATGTGGACGCCGCCATGGCGGCCGCCGCCGCGGCCTTCCCGGCCTGGCGCGACACCACCCCGGCCGAGCGCCAGAAGGCCCTGCTGAAGATCGCGGACGCCTTCGAGGAGCGGGCCGAGGAGCTGATCGCGGCCGAGTCGGAGAACACGGGCAAGCCGCTCGGGCTCACCCGCAGCGAAGAGGTCCCGCCCATGGTCGACCAGATCCGCTTCTTCGCGGGCGCGGCGCGGATGCTCGAGGGCCGCTCGGCGGGCGAGTACATGGAGGGGCTGACCTCCATCGTCCGCCGCGAGCCGGTCGGCGTCTGCGCGCAGGTCGCCCCGTGGAACTACCCGATGATGATGGCGGTCTGGAAGTTCGCCCCGGCCCTCGCCGCCGGCAACACCGTGGTGCTGAAGCCGTCGGACACCACCCCGGCCTCCACGGTCCTCATCGCCGAGATCATCGGCTCGATCGTGCCGAAGGGCGTCTTCAACGTCATCTGCGGCGACCGCGACACCGGCCGGATGATGGTCGAGCACCCGGTCCCGGCGATGGCCTCCATCACCGGTTCCGTACGGGCCGGCATGCAGGTGGCCGAGTCGGCGTCGAAGGACCTGAAGCGCGTCCACCTGGAACTGGGCGGCAAGGCACCGGTCGTCGTGTTCGAGGACACCGACATCGCGAAGGCCGTCGAGGACATCTCGGTCGCCGGTTTCTTCAACGCGGGCCAGGACTGCACGGCCGCGACGCGCGTGCTGGTGCACGAGTCCATTCACGACGAGTTCGTGAGCGCGCTGGCCAAGGCCGCGCAGGACACCAAGACCGGCATGCCCGACGACGAGGACGTGCTGTTCGGTCCCCTCAACAACGAGAACCAGCTGAAGCAGGTCTCCGGCTTCATCGACCGGCTCCCGGCCCACGCGAAGGTCGAGGCCGGCGGTCAGCGCGTCGGCGACAAGGGCTACTTCTACGCCCCGACCGTCGTCTCCGGCCTCAAGCAGGACGATGAGATCGTCCAGAACGAGGTCTTCGGCCCGGTCATCACCGTCCAGTCCTTCACCGACGAGGCGCAGGCCGTCGAGTACGCGAACGGCGTGGAGTACGCCCTCGCGTCCTCGGTGTGGACCAAGGACCACGCCCGCGCGATGCGCATGTCCAAGGTGCTGGACTTCGGCTGTGTGTGGATCAACACCCACATCCCGCTGGTCGCCGAGATGCCGCACGGCGGCTTCAAGAAGTCGGGCTACGGCAAGGACCTGTCGGCGTACGGCTTCGACGACTACACGCGCATCAAGCACGTGATGACGTCCCTGGACGCGTAGACGTCCTGAGGGTCCCGCCGGAGCGCCGAGCCTCCCGCGGCACCGTGCGAGGCCACCGGGGCATCGGCGCCGGTGGCCTCGCGCACACCCCGGGCCTCGGACCGCCCGGGGCGGCGCTCCACCGGTGTGCGGTCAGCCCAGCGGCGTCGTGTGCAGCGCCAGCAGCAGGCGCCAGACCCGGGCCGCCATGTCCTCGGGGCCGGCGTCGACACTGCCGTGCAGCCAGTCGGCGAGCAGGCCCGTGAAGGCGGACGCGACGACCGAGGCGACCAGGTCGGGGGCGGGCGCGCCCACCAGCTCCCGTTCACGGCGGCTCCGCTCCCTCAGCTCGCGGTGCAGGAGGTCGCCGAGCGGGCCGCCGCCGCCCTCGCGGAGGAGGGCGCGGTACAGGGCGGCGTGCGGGACGACGCCGCTGAAGAACTCCGTCAGCGCGGACGGCGGGTCCTCGGGATCCGGCACCCCGCGCCAGGCGTGCAGCGCCTCCACCGCGTCCCGGACGATCTCCGCGCAGGCGTCCACCGCGAGGGCGTCCAGGTCCGGGTAGTGCAGATAGAACGTGGCCCGGCCCAGGCCGGCCCGCCGGACCAGCCCCGCTACGCTCACCTCCGCCAGCGGCCGCTCCCGGCACTCGTCGAGGAGGGCGGCGCGCAGCCGGGCGCGGGTCCGATCGGCCCTGGGGTCCCCGCCCGTCCCCGTCCTGGGGTCCCCGTTCATCCCGCCGCCGACACTGCCGCCAGCGCCAGGGCGCCGGGGAGCGCCTGGGCGACGTAGATACGGCGGTTGGCGGTGGCCCCGCCGTACAGCCCGGCGATCACGACGCAGACGAGGAAGAACACCTGGACCCGGTGGCCCGTCGGGGGCGCGGCCGCCAGGCCCCAGACCAGCCCGGCGGCCAGAAAGCCGTTGTAGAGCCCCTGGTTGGCAGCCAGGGGCGCGGTGGCCCGCGCGGTCTCCGCGTCGAAGCCGGACAGGCGCCGGCCGGGCGGCCGTTCCCACAGGAACATCTCCAGCACCAGGAAGTACAGGTGCAGTACGGCCACCAGCGCCACGAGGACATGAGCGGTCGCGGTCACGACGGGCTCCTCCCATTTCTTGGATTTTCTGGACAGCTGTCCAGGAATTATAGACACCCGTCCATGAATAACAAGGTGTCGGTGCCCGGTCTTCCGCTCGACGCACCGTCCATCAGGGCCTGGCCAGGGGCGCCACGCTGTGGCGCAAGGCCGTGAGGTCAAGGGCTGTTCGGTCCTGGCAAGAGGGTGTTGAGGCTGACGGTGGCTCTGTGGGTGCGGCGGTCGACGCGGAGGCTTCTGCAGGCGTAGCGGGAAGCGCGCGCCGACCGGTCCGTACGGGCGTCAGCGCTTGCGCCCCACCGCGCCGAACTGCGCGACCTCGACGGTGGTCGCCCCGCCGTCGCGCCAGCGGGCGCAGGAGACGATGCCGGGCTCCAGCAGGTCCAGTCCTTCGAAGAAGCCCGCGAACTCGGCACGCGTCCGGGCCGTGATGGGCGGTGTCGCGTTCTTGTTCCAGAACGCCATCGCCTCCGCGTTGCCCTCGCCGCCGAGCTCCAGCGTCGGGTGGGTGAGCGCGAGGAAACTGCCGGACGGAACGGCGTCCATGACGTGCCGGACGATCGAGCGGGCCTCGTCCGTATCGAGGACGAAGTTCAGGATGCCGAGCATCATCACGGCCACCGGCTGCGACAGGTCGAGCGTCCCCTCCGCGGCGCTGAGGATGTCGCCGGGCCGGTGGGCGTCGGCGTCGACGTACTCGGTGCGGCCCTCGGGGGTGCTCGTGAGGAGGGCGCGGGCGTGGGAGAGCACGATCGGGTCGTTGTCGACGTACACGATCCGCGCGGACGGGGCGATGCGCTGGGCGACCTCGTGGGTGTTGTCCACGGTCGGCAGTCCGGTGCCGATGTCGAGGAACTGGCGCACCCCGGCGTCACCGGCGAGATGCGTCACGACGCGGCCGAGGAACGCCCGGTCGGCGCGCGCCACATGGCCGATGCTCGGATACATCCCGGTGACCGTGTCGCCCACTTGACGGTCGATCAGGTAGTTGTCCTTGCCGCCCAGCCAGTAGTTCCAGACGCGGGCGTTGTGGGCGATGTCGGTGCGGATCCTGTCCTGGCCGGTGTCCTCGGGCCCTGTCACGGCGTGCGTCCTCTCCCGGTCCGGGAACCCCGCAGGACACGGGTGAGCGCGTCCACGCGGTTCGTGGTGATCGAGTCGACTCCGCGACCCACGAGCCTGCGCATCGTCCCACGGGTGTCCGCGGTCCACACGGAAAGCAGATAACCGCTCGCGTGGACTCGGTCCGCCAGCTCCCGGCTCACCAGCCCGAAGCGGTAGTTGAGCCAGCGCGGCCGCAGCGACGCGAGCAGTACGGGACGCGGTGGGGCGAGCGTCGTCCAGGTCAGCGCGATCTCCGCGTCCGGGTCGGTGTCCCGGACCGCGAGCATGCCGACGGGACCTCCCGTGTAGTAGACCCGGTCGGCGGCGCCACTCCCGTGCACCGCGCCGATGATCGTGCGCACGGCCGCCTCGTCCGCGCCGGGCAGGTCCAGCATGAGCCGGTGGCCGCCGACCGCCGCCAGTGCCTCCTCGAGGGTCGGCACCCCGCCGGAGGTCAGCCCGTCGAGCTGCGCGTGGGAGAGCCGGGCCAGCGGCCGGTCGTGTCCCCAGAGCCGCTCGAGGGTGTCGTCGTGGAGCAGCACGGGCACACCGTCGCGGGTCAGCCGGACGTCGACCTCCACGGCGTCCGCGCCCCGGTCGATCGCGGCCCGCAGCGAGGGCAGGGTGTTCTCCCGCGCGACGTACGGATCGCCGCGGTGTCCTACGACCGTGACACGGCGCATGGGGCGGGCCTCACTTCGCGAGCCACTGCTCGGTGTACGCGTCGATCTCGCCCGCGATCCGAGCCTTTCCGGACGGGTCGAGGAACGACGCCTCCACGGCGTTCTTCGCGAGGGCGGCGACGCCCCGCTCGTCCAGCTCGAGCAGCCGGGCGGCCACCGCGTACTCGTTGTTGAGGTCGGTGCCGAACATCGGCGGGTCGTCGCTGTTGACGGTGACGAGCACGCCGGCCGCGACCATCTCCCTGACGGGGTGCTCGTCGAGCGTGGCGACGGCCCGGGTGGCGATGTTGGAGGTCGGGCAGACCTCCAGGGGGATCCGGTGTTCGGCGAGGTACGCCAGCAGCTCCGGATCCTGCGGGGCGCTGGTGCCGTGGCCGATGCGCTCCGCCCGCAGGTCGTTCAGCGCGTCCCAGACGGTCTGCGGTCCGGTGGTCTCGCCGGCGTGCGGAACGGATCGCAGCCCGGCGGCTATGGCGCGGTCGAAGTACGGCTTGAACTGCGGCCGGGGCACGCCGATCTCGGGCCCGCCGAGACCGAACGACACCAGGCCCTCGGGGCGCAGGTCGACGGCCAGCCGGGCCGTCTCCTCGGCGGCGTCCAGGCCCGCCTCGCCGGGGATGTCGAAGCACCAGCGCAGCAGGACGCCGAGCTCGGTCTCGGCGGCCTTGCGGGCGTCCTCGATCGCCTCCATGAACCCCTGCTCGGGGATGCCGCGGCGGGTCGAGCTGAACGGGGTCACGGTGAGTTCCGCGTACCGGATGTTCTGCCGGGCCATGTCCCGGGCGACCTCGAACGTCAGCAGGCGGACGTCGTCGGGCGTGCGGACCAGGTCCACGACCGACAGGTAGACCTCGACGAAGTGCGCGAAGTCGGTGAAGGTGAAGTACTCGGCGAGGGTCCCGGGGTCGAGGGGAACCTTGGTGTCCGGGTGCCGGGCCGCCAGCTCGGACACGATCCGCGGCGACGCCGAGCCCACGTGGTGCACGTGGAGCTCGGCCTTGGGAAGGCCCTCGATGAAGGGAAGCAGATCGGTCACCGGGTCCTCCGTGTGTGCTGTCCGTGCCGGTCAGGGATCATCGTAGGCGGGGCGGGCCGCGCGCGGAGCGGCCCGTAGCATGACAAGTCCACGATGGGGGAGCCTCATGTCAGACCAGAGCGACCAGCGGCCGGGCGGGAACGGGCCCGAGGACCCGTGGGCTCCGCCGGAGCGCCGCTCGCCGCAGGACCCGCAGGACCCGCAGAACAAGGTGGAGCTGGGCAAGGAGGACCGGTCCGGGCCGGGCGGTCCTCCGGGCGTCCACGACCACCCCACGGTCACCTCCGTGCCGACCGGCGACCCGTTCGCCGCCCCCGCTGCCGGGACGGGCGCCGGAGGCGACGGGAATGCCGTGCCCCCGCCGCCGATCGCCCCGGGCGGCCCCGGGCAGACGGCTCCGGGCCCGTACGGCTACCCGGGCGGAGCACCGGGCGGCACGTTCGGCGGATCGTCCTACGGGGCGCACGCCGGCTACCCGGGCTATCCCGGCTACGGCGCCGGCGGGTGGGCACCGGCCCCGGCGAACGGCATGGGGATCACCGCGCTGGTGCTCGGCATCATCGCCGTCGTGGGGTTCTGCCTCTATGGGCTCGGGATCGTCCTCGGCGTCCTGGCACTGATCTTCGGCTTCATCGGCCGCGCCCGTGCCCGGCGCGGAGAGGCGAACAACGGCGGGACGGCACTCGCCGGGATCATCCTCGGTGCGATCGGCATCGTGGTCGGTGCCGCCTTCCTCGGCCTCGTCATCTGGGCGGTCGCCAACGATCCGGACTTCCTCGAGCGGTCCGAGGAAGACCCCTGGGCGACGACGCTGACCGTGGCCACGGCGACGCGCTGAACCGGGCGGCCCCCCGCGCCGCCCGGTCCGGCCCGTCGCGGGGCCGAGGCCGCCGCCCACCTCACCGGGAGACGTGCCCGCGGCCCCGGGACGCCTCACTCCGTCGTCCGGCCCGTCCTCAGCCGCTCCCGCACCTCCATCAGCGCGAAGCCCAGCAGATTCAGCCCGCGCCAGCGCGCCGGGTCGTTCGCCCGCTCGTCGTCGGCTGCCAGGCCGATGCCCCATATGCGGTCCATCGGGCTCGCCTCCACCAGCACCCGCTCGCCCGTGTTCAGCAGGAACGCGGACAGCTCCGGGTGCTGCGAGAACTTGTGGACGTTGCCCTCGACGACGATGCCGAAGCGCTCGCGCTCCCAGGTCACGTCGCTGAAGCCGCGCACGAGCCGGCCCTCCTTCTTCGCCTGGGCCGGGCTCGCGGCCGCCACGGCCCTGACCTCCGCCTCCGCGTCATCGAAGAGGCGGGCCTTGCGGGCCATCATCCAGTGCTCGGCGGTCGCATACTCGATTCCGTCAACCGTGAACGGCGCCGGCCACCACTGGCTCAGACAACCGGCGCCGATGGCGCCGTCGGGCCGCGGCCGGTGGCCCCAGAAGTGCAGATATTTGACCCGTCCACCATTCCCGACCTGCTGCGTCAGCCCTTCGACGGATACGTCGGTGATCCTCATGCAGGCGAGTCTGGCATCCGCCACTGACACTCCGTACGGGTATTCACCTCCTGACGCGACACATGGTCGACCGAATCCGTCGCGTAACCAAAAGGCAACTACGGAATCCCTTGTTGGCGAGGCTTGACTCTGTCAGGATCGGCACTCACTTCGATCTGGAACTACGGAGAGCGTCATGGGCAACCGCTTCCAGGTGCAGGACCGCTTCAAGGGCGGCGCACAGTACATCGACGGAGAGCTGCGCCCCGGCACATCGGGACGTAACCACGCAATCGTCGATCCCGCCACCGGGGAGCAGGTGCTCGTCTACGACCTTGCGGGCACCGACGACGTCGATGCGGCCGTCGCCGCTGCCCGTGCGGCGTTCCCCGGCTGGGCCGGCGCGACGCCCGGCGAGCGCTCCGACGCCCTGCACCGGTTCGCGTCCGTGCTCGCCGAGCAGGCCGAGGACCTCGCCCGGGCGGAATCGCTGCAGTGCGGGAAGCCGATCAAGCTGAGCAGGGAGTTCGACGTCCCCGGGACCGTCGACAACACCGCCTTCTTCGCGGGGGCCGCGCGCCACCTCCAGGGCCAGTCCGCGGGCGAGTACAGCGGCGACCACACCTCTTACGTACGCCGGGAGCCGATCGGTGTCGTCGGCTCCGTCGCGCCCTGGAACTACCCGCTCCAGATGGCTGCCTGGAAGGTGCTCCCGGCCATCGCCGCGGGCAACACCATCGTCCTGAAGCCCGCCGAGATCACCCCGCTGACCTCGCTGATGTTCGCCGCGGCCGCCACCGAGGCGGGCATCCCCGACGGCGTCCTCAACATCGTCACCGGCACCGGCAGGGAAGCGGGCGAGCACCTGGTCGCGCACCCGGACGTGGCCATGACCTCCTTCACCGGCTCGACCCCCGTCGGCAAGCGGGTCGCCGAGGTCGCCACGGCCACCGTCAAGCGGCTCCACCTGGAGCTCGGCGGCAAGGCCCCGTTCGTCGTGTTCGACGACGCGGACCTCGACGCCGCGGTGCACGGGGCGGTCGCCGGTGCGCTGATCAACAGCGGTCAGGACTGCACCGCGGCCACCCGCGCCTACGTCCAGCGCCCGCTCCACGACGCCTTCGTCGCCGGAGTCGCCGACCTGATGGCGACCGTCCGGCTCGGCGACCCCTTCGACCCGTCCACCGACCTCGGCCCGCTCGTCTCGCACACCCAGCGCGACCGGGTCGCCGGCTTCGTCGACCGCGCCCGTTCGTACGCCACCGTGGTCACCGGCGGCAGGGCACCCGGCGGCGACCTGGCGAAGGGCGCCTACTACCTGCCCACGCTGATCTCCGGCGCCGCCCAGGACAGCGAGGTCGTCCAGTCCGAGATCTTCGGCCCCGTCCTGGTGGTCCTGCCCTTCGACTCCGACGACGAGGGCATCGCGCTCGCCAACGACACCCCGTACGGGCTCGCCGCCTCCGCCTGGAGCCGTGACGTGTACCGGACGGGCCGCGCCACCCGCGAGATCAAGGCGGGTTGCGTATGGGTCAACGACCACATCCCGATCATCAGTGAGATGCCCCACGGCGGCTACAAGGCCAGCGGGTTCGGAAAGGACATGTCGGTGTACTCCTTCGAGGAGTACACGCAGGTCAAGCATGTGATGTACGACAACACCGCGGTAGCCAGGAAGGACTGGCACCGCACGATCTTCGGGGACCGATAGCAGCCACAGCCGTTACGACCGACGGCGACCCATCCCGAAAGGCAACACAGCGCATGAAGCAGTACCAGCCCGAGCGCCTCTCGGAGGCCCAGCTGGCCGCTATGCGGCGGAGCTTGACGAACGGCCGGGGCGCGCTCTCCCGTCGCTCGCTGCTGCGAGCGACGGGCGTAGGCGCGCTCACCATAGGTGGCATGGGCGCGCTGAACGCCTGCGGCATCCCGCCCGCCAAGCGCGAGGGCGCAGGAGCGGCGGCCTCCGACGACCACTCGGCCGAGGAGAAGCGGATCACCTTCTCCAACTGGACCCAGTACATCGACATCAGCGAGGACGAGAAGAGCCGCCCGACGCTCGACGCGTTCACCAAACGCACCGGGATCAGCGTCAAGTACACCGAGGACATCAACGACAACGTCGAGTTCTTCGGGAAGATCAAGCCGCAGCTCGCCGCCGGCCAGGACACCGGGCGCGACCTGATCAACGTCACCGACTGGCTCGCGGCCCGCATCATCCGCCTCGGCTGGGCGCAGAAGCTCGACCCCGCCAACCTGCCGAACGCGTACGCCCATCTGTCGCCGCAGTTCCGGAGCCCGGACTGGGACCCCGGGCGGGCCTACTCGTACCCCTGGACCGGCATCTCCACCGTCATCGCCTACAACTCCAAGGCGACCGGCGGCCGGAAGATCGAGAGCGTCTCCCAGCTGCTGGAGGACAAGTCGCTGCGCGGCCGGGTCGCCTGTCTCTCCGAGATGCGCGACACCGTCGGGATGACCCTCCTCGACATGGGCAAGGACCCGGGCAAGGTCACCGGCGACGACTACAACGCGGCGATCGCGAAGCTCCAGCGGGCCGTCGACACCAAGCAGATCCGCCGCTTCACCGGCAACGACTACACCTCTGACCTGGACAAGGGCGACATCGCCGCCTGTCTGGCCTGGGCCGGGGACCTCGTCCAGCTCCGGGTGGACAACCCCGACATCGAGTTCGTCATCCCCGACGCCGGCTACATGACCTCCAGCGACAACCTGCTGGTCCCGGCCAGGGCCCGGCACAAGACCAACGCCGAGAAGCTCATCGACTACTACTACGAGCTCCCGGTCGCGGCCGAGCTCGCCGCCTACATCAACTACGTCTGCCCGGTCGAAGGCGTCGGCCCCGAACTCGCCAAGATCGACCCGGAGCTCGCCAAGAACACGCTGATCCTCCCGGACAAGGCCATGGCCGCGAAGTCCCATGCCTTCCGCTCGCTCAGCAGCGAGGAAGAGACGGCGTACGAAGAGAAGTTCGCCAAGCTCATCGGCGCCTGACCGTTCCTGCTTCCCTGCTCCCCTCTCGACACCTGGGACCGCGATCCATGAATGACAAGACAGCGGGCGGAGACGTCCGCCTCACCGGGATCAGCAAGACCTACGGCTCGTTCACGGCCGTGCACCCGCTGGACCTGACCGTCCCCGAGGGCTCGTTCTTCGCCCTCCTCGGCGCCTCCGGCTGCGGCAAGACCACCACTCTGCGGATGATCGCCGGCCTGGAGGACCCGACCACCGGTTCCGTCTTCCTCGGCGACAAGGACGTCACCGACCTCCCGCCGTACAAGCGGCCGGTGAACACCGTCTTCCAGAGCTACGCCCTCTTCCCGCACCTGACCATCCACGAGAACGTCGCCTTCGGGCTCCGCCGCCGCGGCATCAAGTCCGTGAAGAAGCAGGTCGACGAGATGCTGGAGCTCGTCCAGCTCGGCGACAAGGCCAAGCACAAGCCCCATCAGCTCTCCGGCGGGCAGCAGCAGCGCGTCGCCGTCGCCCGCGCGCTCATCAACCACCCGCAGGTGCTGCTGCTGGACGAGCCGCTCGGCGCGCTCGACCTCAAGCTGCGCCGCCAGATGCAGCTGGAGCTCAAGCGCATCCAGACCGAGGTCGGCATCACCTTCGTCCACGTCACCCACGACCAGGAGGAGGCCATGACCATGGCCGACACGGTCGCGGTGATGAACGGGGGCCGGGTCGAGCAGCTGGGCGCCCCCTCCGACCTCTACGAGAACCCGCAGACGACGTTCGTGGCCAACTTCCTCGGCACCTCCAACCTCATCGAGGCCGAGGTCGCGGAGGCCGCAGGCGGCCAGGTGGTCGTCACCGCCGCCGACGCCAAGCTGAGGCTGCCGTCCGCGCGCTGCGCCACCCTGCCCCGTGCCGGGGGCAAGCTCCTCGTGGGGGTACGGCCCGAGAAGATATCCCTGGCGCACGCCGACGACGCCGGTGAGATCACCGAGGGCCGCAACCGGTTCACCGGCAAGATCGCGGACTCCAGCTTCATCGGCGTCTCGACCCAGTTTGTCATCGACAGCCCGGTCTGCCCCGAGCTGGAGGTGTACGTGCAGAACGTCGAGCGGGACCCGCGCCTGGTACCCGGTGCCGAGGTCGTCCTGCACTGGAACCCGGAGCACACGTTCGGCCTCGACGCCGCCCAGGACATAGACGCGGGCGTGGAGACGGTGGAGGAGACAGCATGACCGTCACCGAGGCACCCCCCGCCTCGCCCGCCCCGGCCGGGACGGGGCCGGTACCGCGCAAGCAGCCGGTGCGCCGGAAGCTCGTGCCCTACTGGCTGCTGCTGCCGGGCATCCTGTGGCTTCTGGTCTTCTTCGCCCTGCCGCTGGTCTACCAGGCCTCGACGTCCGTGCAGACCGGCTCCCTGGAGGAGGGCTACCAGGTCACCTGGCACTTCCAGACGTACTGGGACGCCCTGAGCGAGTACTACCCGCAGTTCCTGCGGTCGGTGCTGTACGCGGGTACGGCCACGATCCTGTGCCTGCTGCTCGGCTATCCGCTGGCGTACCTCATCGCGTTCAGGGCGGGACGGTGGCGCAATCTGCTGCTCGTGCTCGTCATCGCGCCGTTCTTCACCAGCTTCCTGATCCGGACGCTCGCCTGGAAGACGATCCTCGCGGACGGCGGCCCGGTGGTGGACGTCCTCAACACCGTCGGCTTCCTCGACGTCACCAGCTGGCTGGGGATGACCGAGGGGAACCGGGTGCTGGCCACCCCGCTCGCGGTGGTCACCGGTCTGACGTACAACTTCCTGCCGTTCATGATCCTGCCGCTCTACACCTCGCTGGAGCGGATCGACCCGCGGCTCCACGAGGCGGCGGGGGACCTCTACGCGAGGCCGTCGACGGTCTTCCGCAAGGTGACCTTCCCGCTGTCGATGCCGGGCGTCGTCTCCGGGACGCTGCTGACCTTCATCCCGGCGAGCGGCGACTACGTCAACGCCGAACTGCTCGGCTCCACGGACACCCGGATGGTCGGCAACGTCATCCAGTCGCAGTTCCTGCGGGTGCTCGACTACCCGACCGCGGCCGCGCTGTCGTTCATTCTCATGGCCATCGTGCTGATCATGGTGACGGTCTACATCCGCCGGGCCGGTACGGAGGATCTCGTCTGATGCTGCGAATCTCAACGACGTGGATACGGCGCAACCTGGTGGTGATCGCGGGCGTGCTCACGCTCGCGTACCTGGTCCTGCCGAACGTCATCGTGATGGTGTTCTCCTTCAACAAGCCGGCCGGGCGTTTCAACTACTCCTGGCGGGAGTTCTCCACCGACGCGTGGCAGGACCCGTGCGGCGTCGCCGGCGTGTGCGACTCGCTCAGCCTGTCCCTGTGGATCGCGCTGTGGGCGACGATCGGCGCCACGGTCCTCGGCTCGATGATCGCCTTCGCGCTCGTCCGCTACCGCTTCCGGGCCCGCGGGGCGATCAACTCCCTGATCTTCCTGCCCATGGCGATGCCCGAGGTCGTCATGGCGGCCTCCCTGCTGACGCTCTTCCTCAACCTGGGGGCGGAGCTGGGCCCGACGACCATCCTCATCGCGCACACCATGTTCTGCCTCAGCTTCGTCGTGGTGGCGGTCAAGGCACGGGTGATGTCGATGGACCCGAAGCTGGAGGAGGCGGCCAAGGACCTCTACGCGGGGCCCGTGCAGACCTTCCTGAGGGTCACGCTGCCGATCGCCGCGCCCGGCATCGCCGCGGGCGCGATGCTCGCCTTCGCCCTCTCGTTCGACGACTTCATCATCACCAACTTCAACTCGGGCAACACCGTCACCTTCCCGATGTTCGTCTGGGGCTCGGCCCAGCGCGGCACGCCCGTCCAGATCAACGTCATCGGTACGGCCATGTTCGCCCTGGCGGTCATCGTCGTCGTCGCCGGCCAGATCATCAGCGGCCGGCGGAGGAAGACCGCACTGCCCAAGTAGCACCCGAAGGAGTGGAAACCATGGCCCCAGCAGCCATGACCTTTGCCTCATCACTCTCCGACGCCCAGCCCGTCCCCTTCTGGCTGGAAGACCCCGGCAAGCCCGCCCCGCTGCCCGCCCTCACCGGCGACGAGCAGACCGATCTGCTCGTCGTCGGCGGCGGCTACAGCGGACTGTGGACCGCGCTCCTCGCCAAGGAGCGCGACCCGCTGCGGGACGTCGTCCTGATCGAGGGCCGCGAGGTGGGCTGGGCCGCCTCGGGCCGCAACGGCGGCTTCTGCGCCGCCTCCCTGACCCACGGGCTCGCCAACGGCCTGGCCCGCTGGCCGGACGACATGGCCAGGCTGGAGGAACTCGGCGCGCGGAACCTCGACGCCATCGAGGACGCCGTCGCCCGCCACGGCATCGACTGCGACTTCGAGCGCACCGGCGAGATCGACGTGGCGACCGAGCCCCACCAGCTCGACGAGCTCCGCGAGATGCACGAGGAGGCCGGTCGGCTCGGCTTCGGCGGTCTGGAACTGCTCGACCGCGACGCCGTGCGTGCCGAGGTGGACTCCCCGACCTTCCTCGGCGGCCTGTGGGACCGGGAGGGGGTGGCCATGCTCCACCCGGCCAAGCTGGCCTGGGGCCTCAAGCGGGCCTGTCTCGGCCTCGGCGTCAGGATCTACGAGAACACCCGGGCCCTCGGCCTCTCCTCCGCCGGCGCCGGCATGGCCGTGCGCACGTCCTACGGCCGGGTTCTCGCCCGCCGGGTCGCCCTCGGCACGAACGTCTTCCCGTCCTTGGTCAAGCGGATCCGCCCGTACACCGTCCCGGTGTACGACTACGCCCTGATGACCGAACCGCTCTCGCCCGAGCAGCGTGCCGCGATCGGCTGGCGCAACCGGCAGGGCCTCGGCGACAGCGCCAACCAGTTCCACTACTTCCGGATCACCGCCGACGACCGGATCCTGTGGGGCGGCTACGACGCCATCTACCCGTACGGGGGGAAGGTCTCCGCCGAGATGGACCACCGGCCGGAGACGTACCTGAAACTGGCGGGCCAGTTCTTCGAGTGCTTCCCGCAGCTGGAGGGCCTGCGCTTCACCCACGCCTGGGGTGGCGCGATCGACACCTGCTCGCGTTTCTCGGCGTTCTTCGGCACCGCGCACGGCGGAAGGGTCGCCTACGCCGCCGGCTACACCGGACTCGGCGTCGGCGCCACCCGCTTCGGCGCCGACGTGATGCTCGATCTGCTCGCCGGAGAGCAGACCGAGCGCACCGGGCTGGAGATGGTCCGCAGGAAGCCGCTGCCCTTCCCGCCGGAGCCGGTGGCCTGGGCGGGGATCGGCATCACCAAGTGGTCGCTGGCCCGCGCCGACGCCCACGGCGGCCGGCGCAATCTGTGGCTGAGGACGATGGACCGCCTCGGCCTGGGCTTCGACAGCTGACACGTCCGCCGTACGGCCGGGCCCCGAGGGGCCCGGCCGTACCGCGTCCCATTCCGGTGCCGTGTCCCGATCGCGCCTCGGTCGGCGTCCCCTCCCGTGTCCGCCTCCCGTGTCCCCGTCCCGTGTCTCCGGCCGGTCCCGGAGAAATCCCTCCACCGGCTGCCCGAACCCGCGTCATGGCGCGGGCCCTCCCCGCTCTGACCGGGTGGACGCACGGACCGCGCACGCGGCGAGGCGCACGGAACGGAGGCTGTGGGAGATGAAGGAAACCGGGGGCCAGGGGGTCGGCGCGGGCGTGGACTGGCTGGTGTCGGCGGCGCCCGACCCCGACGACTGGCGCAGGCGGTGGGAGAGCGACCCGAGGGGTGTCGCCCTGTTCCCTACGGGCAGGCACTGGGACGTGCTCGTCCTGCCCGGCAGGATCGCCGGACCGACGCTGGACGTCCTGACGCGGCTCACGGACCGGCCGGGACCGGTCCTCGCCCACTTCGGTGCCGCCCGGCGCGGCCGCAACCCGGCGCCGCGCATGGGCTTCTTCGTGCCGCCGGGCTCCTCGGAGCGCTGGGTCGGCACGGGCACCCACGCCGCGGGGCCCGGCGCCTGGGTGGTGCTGCCGTATCCGGGGCGCACCGCCGGGGGCGTGCGCTGGGTGGTTCTCCCGGACGGCTCGGGAACCCTCACCGACCCGGCGCTGCTGGAGCTGTCGATGCACGAGGCCGCGGCCGTCGCCGCCGGCCGCGCGCGGGAGTGAGTCGAGGGCAGGGGGGAGGCCTTGATCTCCCCCCTCCGCCCCGGCCGGGTCGCCACCGGCCTCCCAGCGACCGCCACGGCCGGAAACGGGCACATCGTCCGCCTAGGGCGTGCTGCGGCTCCTACCAGTCGCACGGCACCTGGCCCGCGCTGCGGGACTGATGACCTGGTCGATCAACCGGGACCGGTTCGGCGGCTGGGAGTTCCGGCGCCACTTCGACGTCCGTCCCTGGAACTGACCAGGACCGCACCGGCCAGCAGCACCCCGCAGAGAGACCAGCTGCCGAGGACGTCCAGAGGCCAGTGGTAGCCGCGCAGCACCAGACCGACGCCCGTCGCCACGGTGAGCAGCACGGCGGCGGGCATCGCCCGTCGGCCGACGAGGAGGGCGGCGCCGGCGTACGCCACCATCGCGGTCGCGGCGTGGCCAGACGGGAAGTAGCCCGTCTCCGGGGTCAGCGGGCCGGGCCGGTCGGTCAGCTCCTTCAGTGGCGCCACCAGCGCCGGTACGAGAGCCATGGCGACGGCGACCGCCGCCGCGGGGACCCGTCGGCGCCGGTACAGTGCCAGGCCGACGGCCGCGGCCAGAACCGGCAGAGCGACCTGCAGGTTGCCGAGATCGGCGAGGACTTCGGTGAGGCCCGCGGGGCCCTCGCCCACGAGAGCGCGGTCGATGCGTTCGTCCAGTGCGCGCAGCGGCCCGTGGCCCACGACCTGCCAGGTGATCAGGCCGAAGAGGGCGGCGCACAGGGCCGCGACGACGGCGGGGCGGCTGAGCGGGCCGAGGGGATCGAGTCCGCGGAAGCCGAAGAGGGGGGTCGGCCGCCCCGGAACAGGGGGGGTGGTTCCGGGGCGGCCGTGAGGACCGGTTTGCCGCGCGCCCCGGGGGGTTTGGGGCGGGCGGCCATCCGATCGGAGAGGAGATCCGGAGCACGAGGCTCCGGTGGTGTGCGCGCGGGCACGGCCAAGGCGGGGCTGGGGAGGCCACGCCATGGAGTCGCCCGCAGTTCCCTGCGAGCGGGGTGTCTCTCTCATCTGCGGAAACCGTACGGCAGCAGGAGGGGGGACCGACAGCCGGAATGCCATCCCGCCATTGGCCCCCCACACGTTCTTCACAGAGAGCGCGCGATTACGGGCGGTTACACCCCGCCCGACCCGCTCAGACCCCCGCGAGCGCCGACTCGATGACGTCCAGACCCTCGTTCAGCAGGTCCTCGTCGATCACCAGCGGGGGCAGGAAGCGGAGCACGTTGCCGTAGGTGCCGCAGGTGAGCACGAGGACGCCCTCCGCGTGACAGGCCTTGGCGAGGGCGCCGGCGGCCTCCGGGTTCGGCTCCTTGGTGGCGCGGTCCCTGACCAGCTCGATGGCGATCATGGCGCCGCGGCCGCGGATGTCGCCGATGATGTCGAACTTCTCCGCCATCGAGGACAGGCGGCCCTTCATGACCTCCTCGATGCGCTTGGCCTTGCCGTTGAGGTCCTGCTCGCGCATGGTCTCGATGGCTCCGAGCGCTCCGGCGCAGGCGACCGGGTTTCCGCCGTAGGTGCCGCCGAGGCCGCCCGCGTGCGCGGCGTCCATGATCTCGGCGCGGCCGGTGACGGCGGACAGCGGCAGACCGCCGGCGATGCCCTTGGCGGTCGTGATCAGGTCCGGGACGATGCCCTCGTCCTCGCAGGCGAACCACTGGCCGGTGCGGCAGAAGCCGGACTGGATCTCGTCCGCGACGAAGACGATTCCGTTGTCCTTGGCGAACTGTGCGATCGCCGGGAGGAAGCCCTTGGCCGGCTCGATGAAGCCGCCCTCGCCGAGGACCGGCTCGATGATGACCGCGGCGACGTTGTCCGCGCCGATCTGCTTGGTGATCTGGTCGATGGCCTGGGCGGCGGCCTCGGGGCCGCAGTTGTCCGGGCCGGTGGGCCAGCGGTAGCCGTAGGCGACCGGGACGCGGTAGACCTCGGGGGCGAAGGGGCCGAAGCCGTTCTTGTACGGCATGTTCTTCGCGGTCAGCGCCATGGTGAGGTTGGTGCGGCCGTGGTAGCCGTGGTCGAAGACGACGACGGCCTGGCGCTTGGTGTAGGACCGCGCGATCTTGACGGCGTTCTCGACGGCCTCGGCGCCGGAGTTGAACAGCGCCGACTTCTTGGCGTGGTCGCCCGGGGTGAGCTCGGCCAGCGCCTCGCAGACCTCGACGTAGCCCTCGTAGGGCGTGACCATGAAACAGGTGTGGGTGAAGTCCGCGAGCTGCGCGGAAGCCCGGCGTACGACGGCCTCGGCGGAGGCGCCCACGGTGGTCACGGCGATACCGGACCCGAAGTCGATCAGACGGTTGCCGTCGACGTCCTCGATGATGCCGCCGCCGGCGCGGGCGGTGAACACCGGCAGCACGGAGCCCACGCCGCCCGCGACCGCGGAGAGACGGCGGGCCTGCAGCTCCTGCGACTTGGGACCGGGGATGGCGGTGACGACGCGGCGCTCCTGCGGAATCGCGCTCATGAGGGCTCCTGGGGGTGTTTCCGGACGCACTTCTTCTTTCTTCGCAGGCTAGGTCCGGGTCAGGGGGTCCGGCATGCTCCGTTCGGTAGTGGTGGGGGTGTGTCCTTGTCCGTGACGGACATAGAGCCGGGGGCGGCGGGGTGCGGGCGTGCGGTGCGGGGGCGGCGTGGTGCGGGCGTGCGGTGCCCTGGAGCGCGGTTCCGGCGCGGGGCCGGGGAGAGCGGCCGGCCGGGCCGCCCCGGGCGCAGTCGGTGGGAGGCGCCCTGCCGGGAGAGGCGTGCCGCCGAGGAGCGGACCCGGCCGGGAGACGCGGAGGAGCGGGCGTGTCCCGGCCGCCGCCGGCCCGCCGTGCCGGCCACGCGCGGGCCGGGCGGTGACCGCTTCCCCGCAGGCCCCGCCCGCGGCGGTGGGCGCGGCTCCCGGCCGTGCCCGCACCGGCCGCCGCGCTCGCGGTGCGGGATCGCTGAACTCCCCGGCGACGGGCACTAGATTGACGGTGGCACAGACGCGCGGACCTGGCTGGTCAGGGGGCAGGGGTTCATGGAGACCGAAGGCACGTACGACGCACGCGGAGCCCGATCGGGCGGCACCGGCAGCGCACGGCCCGTCCCGCGTCCCGCGGGCCCGCCACCGATGCCGTCCGCCGCCCCGCCGGTGCCGTCCCGCGCCCCGGCGGCCCGCGCCTCCGTGGCCGACTGGCTGCGCACCCCGCGGCCCGACGCCGAACCGGGCGTCTGGCGGTTGGGGCACCGGCCGCGCCCGACGGAGGAGCCGGAGCCCGTCCCGGCGAGGAGGCTCTTCGCGGGCGCGCTGATCGCCCTGCTCGCGGGCTGGCTGCTCTGGTCACTGCTGTGGAACGGCTACCTCGGCCGCTACTGGCTCTGGCCGCTGCTCGTGCTCACCCCGGACTCCTGGCGTGCCGACCCGTCCCTGTGGGCGACGGCGAGCTACGTGTACTACGCCCTCGTCGGCGGCGGGCTGCTCGTCTTCTTCGCCCGGATCGGCCATGTGCCGGAGATCTGGCGCCGCTACTCGCGCAAGAGGGACGTGCCCGCCCCGCCACCCCCGCCGCGGGAGGACCCCGCCGACTGGCCGGACCTGCGCACCTCGGGGCTGGACGACACGGCCCGCACCCTCGCCGAGGCGACACGCAGCGGCTCGCTCGGCGACGTCGACTACGCGCGGATCCGCCGCGCCTGGCAGGGGGTGCGGGCCAGGCCCGAGCGGCTGGCGGCCTTCACCGACGTGGTCCGCGCCGAGGGCGCGGCGGCCTGTGCGCATCCTTCCGGGGCACGGGATCTGCCGGTGCGCACCGCCGTGCACGACCTCGCCGCGAACCAGGTCAGGATCGGCACCGCCGCCGACCACCCCCGCAACCCCTACGCCCGCCGCACCACCGGAGTCGCCCTCGAACCCGCGCTGCTCGGCACCTCGCTGCTCGCCGTCGGGCCGTCCGGGTCGGGGAAGACCGTGCGGCTCGTGCGGCCCGTGGTGGAGGCCATGTGCCTGCAGGCGCTGGCGAACCGTGCCGCCGTCGTCGCCGTCACCGCGCACGGCACGGCGCTGGCCCCCGACGACGCGTTCGACCTGGTCATCGCCCCTGGCCGGCCGGATTCCACGCACGACCTCGACCTCTACGGCGGCAGCGACGACCCCGACGAGGCCGCCCGGAACCTCGCCGAGGCGCTCGTCGGGGACCTTTCGGCCGACGGCCGGCGGGCCGCCACCGCCCTCGCGCAGCTCATCGGGCCGTACCGAGGCGTCCACGGCCGTTTCCCGGCGGTGCCCGAACTGCGCGACCTCCTCGGTGGCGTGCCCGGGGCGCTGGACGGGCTGCGTGCCGCCCTGCAGGCCGTGGGCGAGGCGGCGCAGCTGAGGGAACTGGACGCGCGGGCACGGCAGTCGGAGCGTGCGGACGACATCGGGGTGCTGCTCGCGGAGCGGATCGGGTACCTCGACCGTCCTGCGTTCGCCGGGTTCTTCCGTACCGGCGCGCCTGGCCGGCAGTTCTCGTTGCGGGCCGTCGAGCACCCGCTGAGGGTACGGATCGACCTCCCGGAACGGGGCCACGCCGAGGCGTCACGGATCATCGCCCGGCTCGTCCTCGCCCAGTTCACCGAGGCCGCCCTCAGCCGCTCGGACCGCTCGCTGTTCGCCTGCCTGGTTCTGGACGACGCCACCCACACGGTCACGCCCGACTCGGTCAGGGCCGTGCAGCGGCTGCGATCCGCGCACGCCGGGGTGGTGCTGACGCTGCGGACCCTGGAGGACGTGCCGGAGGCGTTGCGCGGACCGCTGCTGGGCGCGGTCGGCTGCCGGATGGCGTTCGCCGGGATCGGGCCCTGGGACGGCGGCCGGTTCGCCGAGTCCTGGGGCAAGGAATGGGTGCAGACCAAGGACGTGACCAACCGGCAGATCATCTCCGACGAGCCGCTGACCAAGGCCCTGCACTTCATGCGCCGGGTCGTGACGGGCAAGGCCGCGACGGCCGAGGCGGTGACGGTCCGTGAGGTCGAGAGGGAGCGCTGGTCGGCCTCCGAGCTGGCGCACTCCATGCCGGCCGGGCACGCCGTGCTCTCCCTGACGTCGGTCCGAGGCGAGCACACCCCGCCGCTCCTGGTGGATATGCGGAACTGAGCCGAGTACCCGTACGCGGTGGCAGAATCGAGCTATGCCGTTCATACGGGACGGCGAAATAGGCCCAGAACTATCCAACCTCTGCCGAAAGTCCGCGGTCCCATGCCGGTCACCCTCGCTTCCCTCGTCCAGCACTCCGCGCTCAAGCTGGCCGTACGCGCCGGGGAGGACCGTCTGGGAACCCCCGTGCGCTGGGTGCACGCCAGCGAGCTGGCGGACCCCGTGCCGTACATGGAGGGCGGCGAGCTGCTGCTCGTCACCGCGATGACCCTCGACGCCGCCGACCGGGAGGCGATGCGCCGCTACGTGCGGCGGCTCGCGGGTGCGGGTGTCGCCGGGCTGGGCTTCGCCGTCGGGGTCAACTACGACGACATCCCGGACGCGTTGCTGGAGGCGGCCGCGGCCGAGGACTTCCCCCTCCTCGAAGTGCCCCGGCGCACGCCTTTCCTGGCCATCAGCAAGGCGGTTTCCGCGGCCATCGCGGCTGATCAGTACCGAGCCGTCACCGCCGGCTTCGAGGCCCAGCGGGAGCTGACACGGGCCGCGCTCGCCGAGGGGCCCGCGGCCCTGCTCACCAGGCTCGCCGCACACGTGGACGGCTGGGCCGCGCTCTACGACGCCTCCGGTGCCGTCGTCGCCGCCGCGCCCGAATGGGCCGTCCGGCGCGCGGCCCGGATCACGGGCGACGTGGAGCGCCTGCGGGAACGCCCCGCTCCCGCCAGCGCGGTCGTCGGCGGTACGGAGGACCGCGTCGAACTCCAGTCGCTGGGCACCGGGCGGCGGGTCCGCGGCGCGCTCGCGGTCGGCACCGGAGCGCCGCTCGGCACCGCCGAGCGCTACGCCGTGCACTCCGCGGTGGCCCTGCTGACGCTCGCGACGGAACGGTCGCGTTCGCTGCAGGCCGCCGAGCAGCGGCTCGGCGCGGCGGTGCTCAGGATGATGCTCTCCGGCCAGCCGGACCACGCCAGGACGGTCGCCGGGGACCTGTACGGAGGGCTCCTGGACGCCCCGTTCCGGCTGCTCGTCGCCGAACTGTCCGGCGAACCGGACCCGGCGGCCGAGCATCCCTTGCACTCGTTCGCCGAAGCGCTGGAGGCGACCGCCGCCCGGGCCGGAGAGCCCGTGCTGACCGTGTGGGAGAGCGACGGCAGGCTGGTGGTCCTCGCTGCCGACGGGGGAGCGGTCGCGCTCGCGTGCGATCCGTACACCGAACGCGAGACGGAGGAGGCGGGGGTGGTCGTCGGGATGTCCGCGCCGGCGGGCCCGATCGCAGCCGCCACGGCGTACAAGCAGGCCGAGCAGGCCCTCTCCGTCGCCCGCAGGCGGGGCCGGGCGCTCGTCGAGCACGAGGAGCTCGCGACCGGCTCCGTGCTGCCGCTGCTCGCGGACGACGCGGTGCGCGCCTTCGCCGACGGGATGCTGCGAGCCCTGCGGGAGCACGACGCGACCGGCCGCGGCGACCTCGTGGCCTCCCTGCGCGCCTGGCTCTCCCGCCACGGCCAGTGGGACGCGGCCGCGGCCGACCTGGGCGTCCACCGCCACACCCTGCGCTACCGCATGCGGCGCGTCGAGGAGATCCTCGGCCGCTCCCTGGACGACCCGGACGTGCGCATGGAGCTCTGGCTGGCCCTCAAGGCGACCGAGACCCCGCTGCCGGCTCCGGCCCCGGAGTAGGGTTCGGGGTCGTGTTGCGCCTGTCCGGGGCTGACGGTTCGGGGTCGTGTTGCGCCTGTCCGGGGCTGACGGTTCGGGGTCGTGTTGCCCCTGTCCGGGGCTGACGGTTCGGGGTCGTGTTGCCCCTGTCCGGGGCTGACGGTTCGGAGCCGTGTTGCCCCTGCCCGGAGCCGACGGCTCGCCCCCGGGCCATGGGGCCGGCCCGGGGCAGAGGCCGGGGCCGCTGGCCCTCGGTCACCGGCCGCCTCGACCGCCGTCCCGTGGAGCCACCCGGTCAGGAGCCGCGGCCAGGTAGACCGCCGCTCTGTGTGATCCGCCGCAGATAAATTCCCTCTCTGCTGCCCGGAATCGGGCAGAAAACATGGTGTTCGGTCGCCGAACTGCCTAAGGTCCACCCTCGTGATCACCAGTCGGGCGGGGGAGACATCCGTCCGGCCGTCCACGAGACGGGAAGGACCGATGACACAACCCGCGGCAGACGCCGGCAACCCCACTCCCGGCAACCCCACTTCCGGCTCGCCCCGCGCGAGCAGACCCCCTGCCCGTCCCGCCTCCGAAGCGGGCACCCCACCCGGCGCGGAAGCGGGCATCTCACCCGGCACCCCACCCGGCACGGAAGCGGGAGCCGGCCCCGCTGCCGCCCTCCGCTCCGAAGCCGAAGCCGGAGCCGAAGCCGGAGCCGAAGCCGGAGCCGCATCCGCCGTCGACTCCGCGTCCGTGCCCGCGTCCGGCCGCCGGATATCAGGGCCGGTCTGGGCAGCGCTCGCCATCGTCTACGTCGTGTGGGGGTCCACGTACCTCGGCATCCGCGTGGCCGTGGAGACCATGCCGCCGTTCCTCTCGGCCGGAGCGCGGTTCGTCGCCGCCGGGCTGCTCCTCGCCGCGATCGTCGCCTGGCGCCAGGGGCCGTCTGCGCTGCGTGCCACCCGCGCTCAACTGCTCTCCGCCGCCGTGGTCGGGTTGCTGCTGCTCCTCGGCGGCAACGGGCTCGTGGTCCTCGCCGAGACGGCCGTCCCCTCCGGACTCGCCGCGCTGCTGGTCGCCGTCGTCCCGGCCTGGGTGGTCGTCCTGCGGCGGGCCTCCGGTGAGCGGCCCGGCACCGGGGCCTACGGCGGCGTCCTCCTCGGGCTCGCGGGGCTCGCCGTGCTGACCCTGCCGGGGCTGAGCGGCGACGTCCGCCTCTGGGGTGTGCTGACCGTGATCGCCGGGACCGTCATGTGGTCGGTGGGCTCCTTCTTCTCCTCCCGCGTCCCCATGCCGGCCAACCCGTTCGCCGCGAGCGCCTACGAGATGGTCGCGGGCGGCATCGGCTGTCTGCTCGTCGGCCTGGGCCGCGGTGAACAGCGGGGCTTCGCGCTCGCCGAGGTCTCCGGCCGCTCCTGGACCGCCCTCGCCTATCTGGTCGTCTTCGGCTCGCTGATCGCGTTCACGGCGTACGCCTGGCTGCTGCACTCCGCCCCGCTCTCGCTCGTGGCCACCTACGCCTACGTCAACCCGGTGGTCGCCGTACTCCTCGGCGCGCTGATCCTCGGGGAGCGGCTGACCTGGCCGATCGTCGTCGGCGGCGCGGTCGTGGTGGCCGGCGTCTGCCTGATCGTCAGTACTGAACGCCGCCGCTGACGCCTGCGGGGCCCCGCGCATCCCCGGGCGGCGGGCGACGGGAGCCCCGCGCAGACTCTGCTGCTCAATTCGGCTGAGCAGCAGAGTCATGCCGGGAAGGCCGCGACGGTCACCGCGTTGTCGCAGGTCATGGTCCGCGTGTCGGAGTTGCCCCGGAATTGGGCAGCAGAGTCCGCGCACTCGCCAAAGCGGCAGGGCGATCCGGCCGACCACTCCAACGCGGACAACCCATGTTCCGGCCCGGCCGCCCTAACGTGTGAGAAGAGGCAACCCACTACTTCGGAAGGGCCGGGACCCCAAATGACTTCCACCCACGCCTTCTGGCTCGCCGGCCGCCAGGCCACCGGCGAGACGACCTTCGACGTGACCTCCCCCTGGGACGGCCGTCTCGTCGGCACGGTCGCCGTCCCGACCGACGCCCAGGTCGAGGAGGCCGTTGTCGCCGCCCACGCCGTCGTGGACGAGTTCGCCGCGACCCCGGCCCATGTCCGCGCCGCCGCCCTGGAGCACGTCTCCCGGCGCCTCGTCGAGCGCACCGAGGAGATCGCCCAGCTGATCTCCGCCGAGAACGGCAAGCCCGTCAAGTGGGCCCGCGGCGAGGTCGGCCGTGCGGTCTCCGTCTTCCGGTTCGCCGCCGAAGAGGCCCGTCGCTTCAACGGCGGCGAGGCCCAGCGCCTCGACACGGACGCCGGCGGCCAGGGGCGCCTCGCCCTCACCCGCCGCTTCCCGAAGGGCGTCGTCCTCGGGATCGCGCCGTTCAACTTCCCGCTGAACCTGTGCGCCCACAAGATCGCCCCGGCCATCGCCGTCGGCGCGCCGATCATCCTCAAGCCCGCTCCGGCCACTCCGCTGTCCGGTCTGATCCTCGGCGAGCTGCTCGCCGAGACCGAGCTGCCCGCCGGCTCCTGGTCGGTGCTGCCGGTCCCCAACGACAAGATGCCCGCCCTCGTCCAGGACGAGCGCCTCCCGGTCATCTCCTTCACGGGTTCCGACAAGGTCGGCTACGCGATCATGGACTCGGTGCCGCGCAAGCACTGCACCCTGGAACTCGGCGGCAACGGCGCGGCCGTCGTCCTCGCCGACTTCGCCTCCGAGGAGGACCTCGACTGGGCGGCGACCCGTATCGCCACCTTCTCCAACTACCAGGGCGGCCAGTCCTGCATCTCCGTCCAGCGCGTGATCGCCGACGCCTCGGTGTACGACCGGCTGCTGCCGAGGATCGTCGCCGCGGTCGAGGCGCAGAACACCGGAGACCCGTCCGACCCGTCCACCGACGTCGGCCCGCTGGTCAGCGAGGACGCCGCCAAGCGCGTCGAGTCCTGGGTGGACGAGGCGGTCGAGGCCGGCGCCCAGCTCCACACCGGCGGCAAGCGCGACGGCGCCTCCTACGCCCCGACCGTGCTCACCGGTGTTCCGGCGCACGCCACCCTCGCCTGCGAGGAGGTCTTCGGGCCGGTCCTCACCGTCCAGAGCGCCGACGGCGAGGCCGAGGCCTTCGCGGTGGTCAACAGCTCCAAGTACGGCCTCCAGGCAGGCGTGTTCACCCACGACCTGCAGACCGCCTTCCGCGCCCACCGGGCGCTGGAGGTCGGTGGCGTGATCGTCGGCGACGTCCCGTCCTACCGCGCCGACCAGATGCCCTACGGCGGTGCCAAGCAGTCCGGCGTGGGCCGCGAGGGCGTGAAGTTCGCGATGGACGACTACACGTACGAGCGGGTGCTCGTCCTCACCGGACTCGCCCTGTAGACACGTTTCCCGACCGACGGCCGGAGCCCACTGTGCGGGGGCTCCGGCCGTCCTCCTTTTCATCCCGTCTGACCAGCCGCGATGCGAAGTCTCTCCGGACGTGGACAGGCGTGGTACCCACGTGCCTCATGGCCGCTGGGATCCAGCGGGGGAGGTCATGGCGTGTGGTGCGCCCGCCGTTGTCCGCTGCGTTCCTGTTGCAGAGCGGGGTGGTCGGGCAGCGCGGGCCAGTGGTGCGGGGTGGGGGGGCGAGGGAGTCTCCTCGGACTTCGGTTCGGGCGGGCGCGGCTGGCCGAGCGAAACCGCGAGGAAGATGACGACCATGCCGACGATCTGCAGGGCGGACAGCATCTGGTCCTTGACGAGGTAGCCCAGCAGGGTCGCCACGACCGGGCTGCCCAGCGCGAGGAAGGAGACCGCCACGGCTGGCAGGTGTTCGATGCCCCGGAACCAGACGATGTAGCTCAGGACCGCGCCCAGGGTGACGAGGTAGGCGAACCCGATGACGTTGGAGCCGGTGAGACCGTCGGGAAGGTCTTCCAGCGACAGCCAGAACGGCAGCAGGACCACACCGCCCGCCGTGAGTTGCCACCCGGTGAACGTGAGCAGGCTGACGCCCTCCGGCCGTCCCCACCGCTTGGTCAGTGTGATGCCCGAGGCCATGCACAGGGCTCCGCCGACCGCGGCGAGGACTCCGATGGTGTCGAGCGACGCCGCGCCTTTGAAAACGAGCACCCCCACGCCCCCGGTGCCCATCACGCAGGCCAGGGCATGGATGGCTCTGATCCTGTCGCCGAGGAAGAGGGCGGCGAGGATCACAACGAACATGGGCTGTGCCGACATGATCATGGCGGCGATGCCACCCGGAAGTCGGTAGGCCGCGACGAAGAGCAGGAAGTTGAAAGCGCCGATGTTCAGAACGCCCAGCACCAGTGCGCGCCACCACCAGATGCCGACAGGAAGCTTGCGGCCGAGGGCCAGCAGGAACAGGCCGCCCGGCAGAGCCCGCACAGTGGTCGCCAGGAGTGGCCGGTCCGGCGGCAACAGCTCGGTGGTCACCAGATAGGTGCTGCCCCAAATGGCCGGAGCCAGGCCGGTCAGGGCTGCCGTGGGTCCGTTCCGTCTGCTCTTCATCCTGCCTCGAATCCCTTGGGAATCACCGTGGTTCGCAACGTCCGTCCGCCCACCCGGCTCAGTCGAAGACCGGGTCGCGGTCGCGGCCGCGCTTCAACTCGAAGAAGCCGTCGGTGCTCGCCACGGCAAGCACGCCGTCCCAGAGCGTTCCGGCGGCTTCGCCGCGGGGGGCGGGGGTGAGCACGGGGCCGAAGAACGCCAGCGGCTTCCCGTCAGGGCCGGGCACGTGGATCACTGGGGTGCCGACCTCGGAACCGACCGGGTCCATCCCCTCGTGGTGTTCGGCCCGCAACGGCTCGTCCCAGGAAGTGTCCTCAGCGGCCTCGATCAGGTCGGCGGGCAGACCCGCCTCCTCCAGGGCGGCGAGGATCATGTCGTGACCGAGCCCGGCCTTCTCGTGGTGGATCAGACGGCCCATGGCGTTGTAGAGGGGGCGCAGCACCCCGTTGCCGTACCGCTGCTGTGCCACGACGCACACGCGCACGCAGGCCCAGCCGTCGATCATGCCCTGGCGGTACTTCTCGGGTACCTCGCGGCCCTGGTTGAGGACCGACAGGCTCATGATGTGGAAACGAGTCTCCAGCGGCCGGACCTGTTCCACCTCCAGCATCCAGCGTGAGGTGATCCACGCCCAGGGGCAGCGGGGGTCCACCCAGATGTCGGCGACGGTCGTCTCGGGACGCGGTGGCGCGGTGCTCATGGCGGTCGCTCGTCCTTTCGGTGTTGCGGGCACGAGCGCGCGCCAAAGCACGCCTTGGCGGTGCGCGCCCAGGTGCGGGAGGTCGGGGAAGGCGGCGGAAGGCGGATCCCGGGCTTGCCGGGGGGTCCCGATCGAGGGCCCGCCCGGCGGAGTTGGCCCGAGGGCGTTCCTGCCGTGTGCGTTGTCACCAGTGTCGGGCCGGTGACATCGATGAGTCCAATACATGCTTGTCACGTGATGAATCGCGTATCACGATGGATCCATGGAGCTCCAGCAGATGCGGTACGTGATCGCCGTGGCCGAGACCAACAGCTTCACGAGGGCCGCCCAACGCTGCCTGGTGGTCCAGTCCGCGCTCAGCCACCAGATCGCGCGCCTGGAGAGGGAATTGGGTGCGAGGCTCTTCGAACGGACCAGCCGCCGGGTCCGGTTGACCCCGGCGGGCGCTGCCTTCCTGCCGGCCGCCCGCCAGTGCGTGGACGCGGCGGAGCGGGCCGCCGCCGAAGTCGCGGCAGCCGTCGGGGAGGTGCGCGGACGCCTCGCGGTGGGGCTGATCCCCACCGTCGCCGCCGTGGATGTTCCCAATGTCCTCAAGGACTTCCACCGGCGCCATCCGAAGGCCCGGGTCAGTCTCGGTGTGGGAGCGAGCGACGAGCTCGTCGAGCAGGTCAGGCAGGGCGAGATCGAGGTGGCCTTCCTCGGTGTCCCGGTCACGGCCCGCCCCAGGGGCGTCATGGCCCGGGAGATGGCCCGCGAGCGGCTGGTCGCCGTGGTCTCCCCGGACCACCCGCTCGCAGGCGAGACCTCGGTCGACCTCCATCGGCTGTCCTCGGAGGTGTTCGTGGACCTCCCGGCGAAGACCGCAGGCCGGGCCCAGTCCGATCTGGCCTTCAGCGCCGCCGGCCTCACCCGCGAGGTCGCCTTCGAGGTGACCAACGCGGACTACCTGGCGCGTCTGGTGGGCGCGGGTCTTGGCGTGGCCCTGCTCCCGCCGGCGTACGTCGCGGGCCTGGCCGGGATGACCACTATCGAGGTCACGGACGCACCGGCCCGCGTCGAGTACGTGATCTGGGGCCGGGAGCGTCGCAGCCCGGCGGCCGCGGCCTTCCTGGAGTTGTTGGGCATCGGGGGGGAGTGAACGACGCGGCGTTGCCGCATCGACCGAGCAGCCCCACCACCAGGTCGAACCCTGGCCCTGCGACCCTTCCCCCCGGCCCGGAGGGCCGGAGGGAATCCCGTCCACCGGACGCCGCTCCTCGACGGCTCAACCTCGGCTGACGCGGCACCGGAGAGGAGCCGCAGGTCAGGCCCACTGTGAGCAATTCACGGTGCGGAGGCTCCGGCCGTCCATCTGTGGTAGCGGGTCACGATCCACCCGGGTGCCCCGCAGGACTGGTGGGGTGGCCGGCAATCGGGTAGATACGGACGAGTAGCACCGGTCGGTAATTCCGGTCCGGCCGCCCTCCGACAGCGGCGAGGTGAGTCCCTCATGTCCGCACCATCCACTCCGCAGGACACCCCGAAGGTCACTGTGTCCCCCGAGGCCACAGGGGCACCAAAGGTCACCGAGCGTGAGGCACGCCAGGTCGCCGAGGCCGCGCGCGAGCAGAGCTGGCGCAAGCCCAGCTTCGCCAAGGAGCTGTTCCTCGGACGTTTCCGGCTCGACCTGATCCACCCCCATCCGCTGCCGGCCTCCGAGGACGTGCAGCGCGGCGAGGAGTTCCTCGCCAGACTGCGCGACTTCTGCGAGACGAAGATCGACGGCGCGCTCATCGAACGCCAGGCCCGGATTCCCGACGAGGTGATCGAGGGCCTCAAGGAGCTCGGCGCCCTCGGCATGAAGATCGACACCAAGTACGGGGGCCTCGGCATCACCCAGGTGTACTACAACAAGGCCCTGGCCCTGGTCGGCTCCGTGAGCCCCGCCATCGGCGCGCTGCTGTCCGCGCATCAGTCGATCGGCGTACCGCAGCCGCTGAAGATATTCGGCACCCAGGAGCAGAAGGAGACGTTCCTGCCGCGCCTGGCCCGCACCGACATCTCGGCGTTCCTGCTCACCGAGCCGGACGTCGGCTCCGACCCGGCGCGCCTGGCCACCACGGCCGTGCCCGACGGCGACGACTACGTGCTCGACGGCGTGAAGCTGTGGACGACCAACGGAGTCGTCGCCGACCTCCTCGTCGTCATGGCCCGGGTTCCCAAGTCCGAGGGCCACAAGGGCGGCATCACCGCCTTCGTCGTCGAGGCGGGCGCCGAGGGAATCACGGTCGAGAACCGCAACGCCTTCATGGGCCTGCGCGGCATCGAGAACGGCGTGACCCGCTTCCACCAGGTGCGGGTGCCCGCCGCGAACCGCATCGGCCCCGAGGGCGCCGGACTGAAGATCGCCCTGACCACCCTGAACACCGGACGTCTGTCACTGCCCGCGATGTGCGTCGGTGCCGGGAAGTGGTGCCTGAAGATCGCCCGCGAATGGTCCGCGGTCCGCGAGCAGTGGGGCAAGCCGGTCGCCAAGCACGAGGCCGTAGGTGCGAAGATCTCCTTCATCGCGGCGACCACCTTCGCCATGGAGGCCGTCGTCGACCTGGCGTCCCAGATGGCCGACGAGGACCGCAACGACATCCGCATCGAGGCCGCCCTCGCCAAGCTCTACGGCTCCGAGATGTCCTGGCTCATCGCCGACGAGCTCGTCCAGATCCGCGGCGGACGCGGCTTCGAGACCGCGGATTCCCTCGCCGCCCGTGGCGAACGGGCCGTCCCCACCGAGCAGTTGCTGCGTGACCTGCGCATCAACCGCATCTTCGAGGGCTCCACCGAGATCATGCATCTGCTGATCGCGCGCGAGGCGGTGGACGCGCACCTCTCCGTGGCGGGCGACATCATCGACCCCGACAAGTCGCTCGGCGACAAGGCCAGGGCGGGCGCGGCGGCCACGGCGTTCTACGCCCGCTGGCTGCCCAGGCTGGTCGCGGGCCCGGGCCAGCTGCCCCGCTCGTACGCCGAGTTCCACCCGCGCGGGCACACGGACCTCTCCGTGCACCTGCGGTACGTGGAGCGCACGTCGCGCAAGCTCGCCCGCTCCACGTTCTACGCCATGTCCCGCTGGCAGGGCCGGATGGAGACCAAGCAGGGCTTCCTCGGCCGGATCGTCGACATCGGCGCGGAGCTGTTCGCGATGAGCGCCGCCTGCGTACGAGCCGAACTGCTGCGCAGGACCGGGGAGCACGGCCGGGAGGCGTACCGGCTGGCGGACGCCTTCTGCCGGCAGTCCCGCATCCGGGTCGAGGAGCTCTTCGGACGGTTGTGGACCAACACCGACGACGTCGACCGGTCCGTGGTCAAGGACGTCCTCGCCGGCTCCTACACCTGGCTCGAGGAGGGCGTCCTCGACCCGAGCGGCGACGGTCCCTGGATCGCGGACGCGACCCCCGGCCCGGCGACGCGGGAGAACGTCCACCGCCCGTTCCGCTGACCGGCCGGGCCGTCGTGCGGCCGCCGCTGCGGGCCCGCCCCCTCCGGGCGGCGCCCGCACCGGCGGCGCGCAGGGGACGCGCTGTCGGGGCCCGCGTCGGCAGCGGACACAATGGGGGCATGAGCGACAGCCCAGCCCCACTCGCCGACCCGCACATCGCCTTCGATCCGTCCGAAGGCCGCCGGGACATCGTCGTCCTCGGCTCCACCGGGTCCATCGGCACGCAGGCCATCGACCTGGTCCAGCGCAATCCCGGCCGCTTCCGCGTCACCGCGCTCTCCGCCGCCGGCGGGCGGGTCGACCTGCTCGCCGAGCAGGCGCACCGCCTGCGGGTGCGGGCGGTCGCCGTCGCCCGCGAGAACGCCGTCCCCGCGCTCCGGGACGCCCTGCGGGCACGGTACGGAACGGGCGAGCCGCTCCCCGAGATCCTGGCCGGGCCGGAGGCGGCGACCCAGCTCGCCGCCTCCGAGTGCCACACCGTCCTCAACGGCATCACCGGGTCCATCGGCCTCGCCCCCACCCTCGCCGCACTCGAAGCGGGCCGCACCCTCGCGCTGGCCAACAAGGAGTCGCTCATCGTCGGCGGTCCCCTGGTGAAGGCGCTCGCGAAGCCCGGCCAGATCATCCCCGTCGACTCCGAGCACGCCGCGCTGTTCCAGGCCCTCGCCGCCGGCACCCGCGCCGACGTCCGCAAGCTCGTCGTCACCGCCTCCGGCGGCCCCTTCCGCGGCCGCACCCGGGCCGAGCTCTCCCGGGTCACCCCCGAGGACGCCCTCGCCCATCCCACCTGGGCGATGGGGCCGGTGATCACGGTCAACAGCGCCACCCTGGTCAACAAGGGCCTGGAGGTCATCGAGGCCCACCTCCTCTACGACATCCCGTTCGAGCGCATCGAGGTCGTGGTCCACCCCCAGTCCTACGTTCACTCGATGGTGGAGTTCACGGACGGGTCCACGCTCGCCCAGGCCACGCCGCCGGACATGCGCGGCCCCATCGCCATCGGCATCGGCTGGCCGGAGCGGGTGCCGGGCGCCGCTCCCGCCTTCGACTGGTCGACGGCCTCCACCTGGGAGTTCTTCCCGCTCGACGACGAGGCCTTTCCGTCCGTGGCACTCGCCCGGCAGGTCGGTGATCAAGGAGGCACCGCCCCCGCGGTGTTCAACGCCGCGAACGAGGAGTGCGTGGACGCTTTCCTGGCGGGACGGCTGCCGTTCAACGGAATCATGGATACGGTCACTGCAGTCGTCGGCGAGCACGGCACCCCCGGGAGGGGAACCTCGCTGACGGTCACGGACGTCCTGGAGGCGGAGACCTGGGCGCGCGCCCGCGCCCGGGAACTGGCCGCACTGGAAGAGAAGGCGACAGCGGAGGCTCGCGCATGACGATTCTGTTGACGGTCCTCGGCATAGCGCTCTTCGCCGTCGGACTGCTCTTCTCCATCGCCTGGCATGAGCTCGGCCACCTCTCGACCGCCAAGCTCTTCGGTATCCGCGTGCCCCAGTACATGGTCGGCTTCGGCCCCACGATCTGGTCGCGCCACAAGGGGGAGACCGAGTACGGGATCAAGGCCATCCCGGCCGGCGGCTACATCCGCATGATCGGGATGTTCCCGCCGGGCCCGGACGGCCGGGTCGAGGCCCGCTCCACCTCCCCCTGGCGGGGCATGATCGAGGACGCCCGCACGGCGGCCTTCGAGGAGCTCAAGCCCGGCGACGAGACCCGGCTCTTCTACACGCGCAAGCCGTGGAAGCGCGTCATCGTGATGTTCGCGGGCCCCTTTATGAACCTGGTGCTCGCCGTGGCGATCTTCCTCGGCGTCTCGATGTCGTTCGGCTTCGCCACCCAGACCACCCAGGTCGCCGGTGTCCAGCAGTGCGTCATCCCGCAGAGCGAGGAGCGCAGCACCTGCAGGTCCACGGACCCCGAATCCCCCGCCTCGGCCGCGGGACTGCTCAAGGACGACCGGATCGTCGCCTTCAACGGGGTGCCGGTCACCGACTGGGGAGAGCTGTCCAGCCGCATCCGCGACACCATCGGCCCCGCCACCATCACGGTCGACCGCGGCGGCGAGGAGAAGGTCCTCCAGGCCACCCTGCTGAAGAACATGGTGGCCAAGAAGGACGCCGACGGTCAGGTCGTCCCCGGCGAGTTCGTGCCGGCCGGCTACCTCGGCTTCGCGGCGAGGACGGAGATCGTGCCGCAGACCTTCGGGCAGTCCCTGGACCGCATGGGCGACATGTTCGAGAACGGCGCCCAGGCGATCGTCTCGCTCCCGGCCAAGGTGCCGGACCTCTGGGCGGCGGCCTTCGGTGACGGCGAGCGCAAGGACGACTCCCCGGTCGGGGTGGTCGGCGCGGCCCGGATCAGCGGCGAGGTGCTCAACCTCGACGCCCCCACCCAGAGCATCGTCGCCACGTTCCTGATGCTGCTCGCCGGCTTCAACCTCTCGCTGTTCCTGTTCAACATGCTGCCGCTGCTGCCGCTGGACGGCGGGCACATCGCGGGAGCGCTGTGGGAGTCCGTGCGCCGCAACACCGCCCGGCTGTTCCGCCGGCCCGACCCCGGCCCCTTCGACGTGGCGAAGCTGATG
Organism: Streptomyces marianii; assembly: GCF_005795905.1. Classification (NCBI taxonomy): domain Bacteria; kingdom Bacillati; phylum Actinomycetota; class Actinomycetes; order Kitasatosporales; family Streptomycetaceae; genus Streptomyces; species Streptomyces marianii. The sequence continues at coordinate 2,208,130 of NZ_VAWE01000001.1, read as the reverse complement.
CCCGTCGCCTACGTGGTCGCGGGGATCTTCATCTGCTTCACGCTGCTCGTGCTGGTGGCGGACATCGTGAACCCGGTGAAGATCTCCTGAGGGCTCGTGTTCGCCCGGGGGACACCACCCGGACCCCGGGCGGAAACCGCGGCCGGACACCGTATGGCGTCCGGCCGCGTCCCTTCGGGTGGTTTGCCGCCGCGGTGTGCTGGGCCGCGGACCCGTGGCGTAATGTCGAAGGCTGGAGCCCGCCCTGTCGGGGCCTCGATCCACACCTTGGGGTTGCACAGCAGATGACCGCGATTTCTCTCGGGATGCCGTCCGTTCCGACCAAGCTCGCCGACCGGAGGGCCAGCCGCAAGATCCAGGTCGGCTCGGTCGCCGTCGGTGGCGACGCACCCGTGTCGGTGCAGTCGATGACGACGACGCGGACCTCCGACGTCGGTGCCACGCTGCAGCAGATCGCCGAGCTCACCGCGTCCGGCTGCCAGATCGTCCGCGTCGCGTGCCCTACGCAGGACGACGCCGACGCACTCTCCACCATCGCTCGGAAGTCGCAGATCCCGGTGATCGCGGACATCCACTTCCAGCCGAAGTACGTCTTCGCGGCCATCGACGCGGGCTGTGCCGCGGTCCGCGTCAACCCCGGCAACATCAAGCAGTTCGACGACAAGGTCAAGGAGATCGCCAAGGCGGCCAGGGACGCCGGCACTCCCATCCGCATCGGTGTGAACGCGGGCTCGCTCGACCGGCGGCTGCTCCAGAAGTACGGCAAGGCCACCCCCGAGGCGCTCGTCGAGTCGGCGCTGTGGGAGGCCTCGCTCTTCGAGGAGCACGACTTCCGCGACATCAAGATCTCGGTCAAGCACAACGACCCGGTCGTCATGGTCAACGCCTACCGGCAGCTGGCCGCGCAGTGCGACTACCCGCTCCACCTCGGCGTGACGGAGGCCGGCCCGGCCTTCCAGGGCACCATCAAGTCCGCCGTCGCCTTCGGCGCGCTGCTCAGCGAGGGCATCGGCGACACCATCCGCGTGTCGCTGTCCGCGCCCCCGGCCGAGGAGGTCAAGGTCGGCATCCAGATCCTGGAGTCGCTGAACCTGCGCCAGCGCCGGCTGGAGATCGTCTCCTGCCCGTCCTGCGGCCGCGCCCAGGTCGACGTCTACAAGCTGGCCGACCAGGTCACCGCGGGCCTCGAGGGCATGGAGGTGCCCCTGCGCGTCGCCGTCATGGGCTGCGTCGTGAACGGCCCCGGCGAGGCCCGTGAAGCCGACCTGGGTGTGGCCTCCGGCAACGGCAAGGGCCAGATCTTCGTCAAGGGCGAGGTGATCAAGACGGTCCCGGAGTCGAAGATCGTCGAGACCCTGATCGAGGAGGCGATGAAGATCGCCGAGCAGATGGAGAAGGACGGCGTGGCCTCCGGGGAGCCCGAGGTCTCCGTCGGCTGACCGACCGCCGCAAGGGCCGGGTCCGCGCAGGCGGCCCGGCCCATTCGCGTGAGGGGCCCGCTCCCGGGTATCCGGGTACAGTGCACAGACCGGCAGGCCGTACACCACCACGTTTACGCCCAGGAGCCGGCCGACCGAGCGGCACCTGTCGTTGCCCTCAAGGAGTGATGGAGGGCCCTCTCGTGTTGACGCAGACGACCACCCGGGTCCTCGATCCCGACGACCTGGGGGCCACCCTCGCGGTCCTGGAGAGCGACCCGGTCGCCAACGCGTTCGTCACCGCCCGGGTCCAGGTCGCAGGACTCGACCCCTGGCGCCTCGGCGGCGAGATGTGGGGCTGGTACGCGGACGGACGGCTCCGCTCGCTCTGCTACTCCGGCGCCAATCTCGTCCCCATCTGCGCCACCCCCGAGGCCGTCCGCGCCTTCGCCGACCGTGCCCGCAGGGCCGGCCGCCGCTGCTCGTCCATCGTGGGGCCGGCCGAGACCACCTCCGCGCTGTGGAAGCTGCTGGAGCCCAGCTGGGGCCCGGCCCGCGAAGTCCGCGCCCACCAGCCGCTCATGGTCACCGAGTCCCTGCCCCGGGACATCGAGCCCGACCCGTACGTGCGGCGCATCCGCAAGGACGAGATGGAGGTGATCATGCCCGCGTGCGTGGCCATGTTCACCGAGGAGGTCGGCGTCTCCCCGATGGCCGGTGACGGCGGACTGCTCTACCAGGCCCGGATCGCCGAACTCGTGGGCACGGGCCGCTCCTTCGCCAGGATCGACGACGGCAAGGTCGTCTTCAAGGCCGAGATCGGCGCCGCCACACCGCTGGCGTGCCAGATCCAGGGCGTCTGGGTCGCCCCCGAGTACCGCGGACGCGGCCTGTCCGAGACCGGGATGGCGGCCGTGATCAGCTACGCCCTCGCCGATGTCGCACCGCTCGTCAGCCTGTACGTGAACGACTACAACACCGCGGCCCGCGCGGCGTACCGACGGGTGGGATTCCGCGAGGTCGGTGCGTTCATGAGCGTGCTGTTCTGAGCGGCAGGCGGAGAAGTAGGGTTCCCGCATGGAACACGATGTCGAGGTCGCGCCGGTCAACCTCGCCGCACGCGTGGACGACGCCCTCTCCGTGCAGGCCCTCGCCTTCGGCCTCACCGCGGAGGAGATCGGTATCCGCCGCCACATCGTGCTCCGGCACCTGCTCAGCCCCGGGGCCCACGCCCTCGGCGCGACGACTCCCGCGGGCCGACTGGTGGGGTTCGTGTACGGGATGCCAAACGACCGCACCCACTGGTGGTCCACGGTCGTGGAGCCGTATCTGCGCAGCAACGGTTCCGACGACTGGCTGGACGATTCCTTCGTGATCACCGAGCTCCATGTCCACCCGGCCTACCAGGGGAGGGGCATCGGCCGCCGGCTGATCACCACCATCACCGACGGCGCCGCCCAGCCCCGCTCCATCCTGTCCGCGATCGACACCGAGAGCCGGGCACGCGGCCTGTACCGCGCCCTCGGCTACCAGGACCTGGCGCGCCAGGTCGTCTTCCCCAGCGCTCCGAAGCCGTACGCGGTGATGGGGGCCCCGCTGCCACTGCTGCGCGGCGCCTGATGGCCGTACCGCACGCACGCGCGACGGGTGTGCGGAACGGGACTGATTTCCGCCCGCTGGCACCGCCCGGCTAACCTCCTGGACATCACCCTTTCTTGTACGCACTTGTACGCAGGAGACAATCCATGGCAGCCCAGGTCCAGCGCATGTCCCGTCTGATGGTCAAGACACTGCGCGACGACCCGGCGGACGCCGAGACGCTCAGCCACAAGCTGCTGGTCCGTGCCGGCTACGTCCGCCGGAACGCGGCGGGCATCTGGAGCTGGCTGCCCCTCGGCATGCGAGTCCTGGAGAACGTCGCCCGGGTCGTCCGCGAGGAGATGGACGCCATCGGCGCCCAGGAGGTGCTGCTGCCCGCGCTGCTGCCCAAGGAGCCGTACGAGGCTACCGGGCGCTGGGAGGAGTACGGCGCCGAGCTGTTCCGCCTCCAGGACCGCAAGGGTGCGGACTACCTGCTCGGGCCCACCCACGAGGAGATCTTCACCCTGCTGGTGAAGGACCAGTGCACCTCGTACAAGGACCTCCCGGTCATCCTGTACCAGATCCAGACGAAGTACCGCGACGAGGCCCGTCCGCGCTCCGGCATCCTGCGCGGCCGCGAGTTCCAGATGAAGGACTCGTACTCCTTCGACACCACCGACGAGGGGCTGGCGGAGTCGTACCGGCTGCACCGCGAGGCGTACATCAAGATCTTCCAGCGCCTCGGTCTGGAGCACCGCATCGTCTCCGCCGTCTCCGGCGCCATGGGCGGCTCGGCCTCCGAGGAGTTCCTCGCCCCGGCCGCCGCCGGTGAGGACACCTTCGTCCACTGCCCCTCCTGCGACTACGCGGCGAACACCGAGGCCGTCACCTTCGACCTGAAGCCGGTCACCGGCGAGCACGGCCCCGTCGAGGAACTGGACACCCCGGACACCCCGACCATCGAGACGCTCGCCGACCACCTCGGCGTGCCCGCCTCCGCCACGCTCAAGAACCTCCTCGTGAAGGTCGACGGTGAGATCGTCGCCGTCGGTGTGCCCGGGGACCGCGAGGTCGACCTCGGCAAGCTCACGGACCACCTGGCCCCGGCGGCCGTCGAGCTGGTCACCGCCGAGGACTTCGTCGGCCGTCCCGACCTGGTGCGTGGATACGTCGGCCCGCAGGGCCTGGAGAAGGTCCGCTACATCGCCGACCCGCGCGTCGCCCCGGGCACCGCCTGGATCACCGGCGCCAACAAGCAGGACAAGCACGCCCGCGACGTCGTCGCCGGCCGTGACTTCGAGGTCGACGACTACCTGGACGTGGTCGTCGTCGAGGACGGCGACCCGTGCCCTGCCTGCGGCACCGGACTGAAGCTCGACCGCGCCATCGAGATCGGCCACATCTTCCAGCTGGGCCGCAAGTACACGGACGCCTTCCAGCTCGACGTCCTGGGCCAGAACGGCAAGCCGGTCCGCGTGACCATGGGCTCCTACGGCATCGGCGTCTCCCGCGCCGTGGCCGCCCTCGCCGAGCAGCACGCCGACGAGCAGGGCCTGTGCTGGCCCGGCGAGATCGCCCCGGCGGACGTCCACGTCGTCGCGGCAGGCAAGGCGCTGCAGACCGAGCTCGCACTCGACGTGGCCGGGAAGCTCGGCGCGGCGGGCCTGCGGGTGCTCGTGGACGACCGGGCCGGTGTCTCCCCGGGCGTGAAGTTCACCGACGCGGAGCTGATCGGCGTCCCCAGGATCCTGGTGGCGGGCCGCCGCTCCGGCGAGGGCGTCGTGGAGCTGAAGGACCGCCGCACGGGCGAGCGCGAGGAGCTGACGGTCGAGGAGGCCGTCGCGCGCCTCACCGACTGACGCGGCGGCGCTTGCGCCGACGACGAGGCCGGGGGGCCGGGCCGGTGCGCACCGGCCCGGCCCCCCGGCCTCGTCCGCCGCTGTGCCCTCTGGTGCCCGGCGTGGACGGCGGCGGGTCGCCGGCCCGCCCGCACGACCGCCGGCGAGGCGCCGTGGGCTCACAGCCAGCCGGCGAACTCCAGCGACAGCTCACCCTCGGCGTGCCGCCCCTCGGCGATCGCCCGCGTGCCCGACTCCACCGCGCGGAACAGCGTCCAGCCGCGCAGCCGGTCCCGGTCGACGTCCAGCGAGTCCGCGAGCCGGTTCACCCGGCGGCGGGTCGCGGAAGCGCCGGCGGCCGCGGCGACCAGGTCCTCCACCCGGTCCCTGGCCAGCCGCGCCAGGTCGTACGCCCGCTCGCCGACCAACGGCTCCGGCCCGACCGCCAGCCAGGGCGTGCGGTCGCCCGCGAGCACCTTGCTCTGGCGGAAGTTCCCGTGCAGCAGCAGCGACTCGGGGGAGTGCGCGAGCAGTTCCGCACGCGCGGCCAGCGCCTCGTCCACCAGCGACTGCGGTGCTGCGGCGGCGCGTTCCGGCAGCGCGGACACCTGACGGGCCGTGCGCTCGGCCACTGTCTCAAAGCCATGGCCGGACGGCGGCTCCACCCACAGCCGGCGCATCGTGCCTGCGGCCTCGAGCAGTGCCTTGGCCTCCGGGAGCGAGCGCACGGACAGCTCGGGATGCAGCCGCTCCAGCAGCAGCGCGCCTCCGGAACCGCCCAGCAGCCGCACCGCGCCGAATCCGTTCCAGTGCGCGAGTGCCGCCCGCTCCAGGGCCGGCCCCGCGAACGGCGGCACGAGCTTGAGGGCGGCGGGCGTGCCGTCCCGCCGCCGCACGAGGACGACGAGACTGCTCCGGCCGCCGGGCACCATCACCCGCTCGATCTCCAGCCCGTCGCGGACGGCGGTCTCCTCGACGAGCTTCGGCAGCTGCCCGGTCCAGTCGTTGTCTCCGAGCGCCCGCACCAGACGCCGGGGCGGTTCGAAACCCATGCGTGCGTTGTTCCCTTTCACTGCGCCGCGGCTCGCTCGGCAAGCCCGGGAAAGGCTACGCCGGTACCGCGCCACCGCACCGACCGCACCGCCGCCTCGCGCAGCGCGGCCGCGGCGTCGTGGCGCAGCGGGCCCCCGGCGGCCCGCACCAGATCGGAGTAGACGCCCGCGACCCGGTCCTCCAGAACGGCGGCCAGCCGGACCGCGGCCGCCGTGTCGGGTACCGCGAAGGGCAGTGCGTAGGCGGCCTGCGCGGCGGGGGGCTTCCCGCCGAGATCACGGACCGTGCGCTCCAGGGCGTTTCGGCGGGCCCGGTGCGCGGCGTACGCCGCGACGGCCTCGGCCCGGCGGGCCTCGCCGACCCGGCCGCCGACCACGCCGTAGCCGTAGACGGCGGCGTGCTCGGCCGCGAGGGCGGCCTGTGCCGCGGCCAGCGCGTCGCTCATCAACGGGACCCTTCCGTCAGCAGATAGGCGTGGACCGCACCTGCCGCGGCGACCGAGGCCAGCAGCCGTGCGTACTCCGGCGGGGCGCCGCTCAGCGCGGCGGTGTGCCCGTCGGCGGTGGTCCGCTCGGCCGCGGCGAGTTCGCGAACGGCCGCCCCGGCGTCGGCGGGTACCGGGGGCGCCGCGGGGCTCGCCGTGGACGACGGGCCGGGCCGCGCGGGCCCGGAAGCGGACGGTGCGGGGGCGGAGGGCGACGGAGGCCGGGACACCGACGGTGCCGGCGGGGTCCCGGGCCGCGGCCGTGACCCGGTGGGCGCCAGCGCCTCGACATGCCGCACCACCTCGGCCCGCAGCGGCGACAGTCGGGCCGCCAGTGCCGGATGAGCCGTCAGCACCGCGTCGTACCGCAGCAGCAGGGCGCCGCTCAGCTCGGCGCTGCGCCGGCGCAGCACGGTCTCCGCCGACTCGCTCCGGGGCGTGGCGCGCCGTGCCCGGGGCTCGTCCGTCGAGCACCCGGTCAGCACCGCGGCGGCGGCCGCCCCGGTGGCCAAGAGGGCACGTCTGCGCGTCGTTCCCGTGCGCTCCACCTGGTCTCTCCTCGGGCCCTGGGACGTATTCACCCGATCGGGTGGACGACGCCTTGATGTGATCACCGCAGGCGAGCGTACCTGCGGGTCATCGGTGGGTGGACGGCAACACCCCCCGCGACCGGATACCCTTTGTGCTGACACACGACGAAACCCACAACAGCACACGCGGCCGAGGAGTCACCCGGATGAGCACCACCCAGAGCGAGAGGCTGCGCGGACTGCTCGAACCGCTCGTCAGCGCCGCGGACCTGGATCTGGAAGAGATCGAACTGTCCCGGGCCGGCCGCCGCCGTGTGCTCCGCGTCGTCGTGGATTCGGAGGAAGGCGTCGATCTCGACGCCTGTGCCGAGCTCAGCCGTGTCATCTCCGACAGGCTCGACGAGAGCGACGCCATGGGCGAGGGCGAGTACCAGCTCGAAGTGACCTCCCCCGGAGCGGAGCGCCCGCTCAGCGAACACCGCCACTACGTGCGCGCCAAGGGCCGGCTCGCCCGGTTCCAGCTGACCACCCCGGACGGGAAGCCGGGCGAGGAGCTGGTCGCGCGGATCCTCGACGTCGACGACGAAGGTCTCGACCTGGAGGTGCCGGGCGTCAAGGGGCGCAGGCCCACCGCCCGCAGGCTCGCCTTCGGCGAGATCGCCAAGGCGCGTGTGGAGCTCGAGTTCAACCGCAAGGACAAGAACGGCATTCAGAAAGAAGAGGAGGCGTAGCCGTGGACATCGACGTGAAGCTCCTGAGGGGCTTGGCACAGGAGAAGGAGATTGCCTTCGACCTGCTGGTCGACGCCATCGAGTCGGCCCTCCTCATCGCGTACCACCGCACCGAGGGCAGCCGTCGGCACGCCCGGGTCGAGCTGAACCGGCAGACCGGGCACGTGACGGTGTGGGCGAAGGAGGACCCGTCGGAACTCGACGAGGGCCAGGAGCCCCGGGAGTTCGACGACACCCCGCACGACTTCGGCAGGATCGCGGCGTCCACCGCCCGCCAGGTCATCCAGCAGCGGCTGCGCGACGCCGAGAACGACGTCACCTTCGGCGAGTACGCCCGCCGAGAGGGCGACATCGTGGCCGGCCAGGTCCAGCAGGGCAAGGACCCCAAGAACGTTCTGGTGAAGCTGGACGACAAGCTGGAGGCCATCCTGCCGGTGCAGGAGCAGGTGCCGGGCGAGGACTACTCGCACGGGCTGCGGCTGCGCACCTACGTCGTACGGGTGGCGAAGGGGGTGCGCGGCCCGTCCGTCACCCTGTCGAGGACCCACCCCAATCTGGTGAAAAAACTCTTCGCGCTCGAGGTGCCGGAGATCGCTGACGGTTCCGTCGAGATCGCGGCCATCGCCCGTGAGGCCGGCCACCGAACCAAGATCGCCGTGCGATCCACGCGCAGCGGCCTGAACGCCAAGGGCGCGTGCATCGGCCCGATGGGCGGCCGGGTGCGCAATGTCATGGCGGAGCTGCACGGTGAGAAGATCGACATCGTGGACTGGTCGGACGACCCGGCGGAGATGGTCGCGAACGCGCTGTCCCCGGCCCGGGTGTCCAAGGTCGAGATCGTCGACCTCGGCGCCAGGTCCGCCCGGGTGACGGTCCCCGACTACCAGCTGTCACTGGCCATCGGCAAGGAGGGGCAGAACGCCCGCCTCGCCGCGCGGCTCACCGGCTGGCGGATCGACATCCGGCCGGACACCGAGCAGCCCGCCGAGCAGGACTGAACCGGACGCCGGTCGGCCCGCGGAGCAGCTTCCGGCCGGACGAGCGGGACGGAGCGGGGGTCGCGCTCCGTCACCGGCCGGGGGGTGCCTGGGACTGGATCCGGGCGCAGACTCGTTCCGTGACCGCAGGGTCGCCAAGAGTTTTGAGCCATCAATTGTTCGATTCTTGCCCCAAAGGGGTGAGGTCGGCGCGGGGAGGTAGACTTGGACGTGTCTGGTCGGACGCGTGTCCGCGCATGCCCTGAGCGAACCTGCGTGGGGTGCCGGGAGCGAGCGGCCAAGCGCGATCTGTTGCGCATCGTGGCGGTCGAGGGCGTATGCGTCCCCGATCATCGCGGTACGCTGCCCGGCCGGGGTGCTTATGTGCACCCCGCCTCGGTCTGTCTCGACCTGGCGGTCCGTCGCCGGGCGTTCCCGAGGGCCCTCAAGGCCCAGGGGCCGCTCGACACCGCGGACGTCCGCCGGGAAATCGAGGCGACGGCGGTGCAGGCAGCACCGTAAGAAGAAAGAGCAGCACCGCACGGATCCCCGTGCGGTCAGGTACCTCGCGAGTCGGAAGTAGGTCGAGATTGCGATGAGCACTCGATGAGTACGCGATGAGTACGCCCATGAAGTAGCGACGGTCCGGCGGTAACCCGGACCTAAAAGGAGCGAAGTGGCTAAGGTCCGGGTATACGAACTCGCCAAGGAGTTCGGCGTGGAGAGCAAGGTCGTCATGGCCAAGCTCCAAGAACTCGGTGAATTCGTCCGTTCGGCGTCCTCGACGATCGAGGCGCCGGTTGTACGCAAACTGACTGATGCTTTCCAGCAGGGTTCCGGGGCTGCCCCCGCGAAGCGCTCTGCCGGCAAGCCCGCGGCGCCGCGCAAGTCCGCGCCCTCCCCCGCAGCGGCAAGCCGCGCGGGTGGCGCCCCCACGCCCGCCGCGCCCTCCCCGGCGCAGGCGGCGCGTCCCGCAGCCCCCAAGCCCGGCGCACCGGCCCCCAAGCCGGCCGCAGCCGAGGCTCCCAAGAGTGCTCCCGCGGCCCCGACCCCCGGTCCGCGGCCGACCCCGGGTCCCAAGCCCGCGGCGGCCCCGAAGCCGGCTCCGGCCGCTCCGGCCGCGCCGGAGTTCACCGCGCCCCCGGCCGCCCCGGCTGCCGGTCCCCGGCCCGGTGCCACTCCCGGCCCGCGTCCGGCCGCCCGTCCCGGTCAGGGCCAGGGCGGCGGTGCCCGTTCCGGTGCCCCGCGCCCCGGTGGCGAGCGCCAGGCCCCGCGTCCCGGTGCCCGTCCCGCGGGCCCGCGTCCGGGCAACAACCCCTTCACCTCCGGTGGCTCGACCGGTATGGCGCGCCCGCAGGCGCCCCGTCCCGGCGGCGCGCCGCGTCCCGGCGGTCAGGGTGCCCCCGGTGGCCCGCGTCCGCAGGGCGGCGGCCAGGGCGGTCCCCGTCCGCAGGCTCCCGGTGGTTCCCGTCCCACTCCGGGCGGCATGCCGCGTCCGCAGGCTCCTCGCGGAGCCGGTGGCCCCGGCGGCGGCCCCGGCGGTAACCGTCCCAACCCGGGCATGATGCCGCAGCGTCCCGCTGCCGGCCCGCGTCCCGGTCCCGGCGGCCGTGGCCCCGGTGGTCCCGGCGGCCGTCCCGGTGGCGGCGGCGGTGCCGGACGTCCCGGCTTCGCCGGTCGTCCCGGTGGCGGCGGTGGCGGCGGCGGTCGTCCCGGTGGCGGCGGTGGCGGCTTCGGCGGCCCGCGTCCCGGTGGCGGCGGTGGCGGCTTCGGCGGCGGCGGTGGCCGTCCCGGTTTCGGCGGACGCCCGGGTGGCCCCGGCGGCCGCGGTGGCACGCAGGGTGCGTTCGGCCGTCCCGGCGGTCCGGCGCGCCGTGGCCGCAAGTCGAAGCGGCAGAGGCGCCAGGAGTACGAGGCCATGCAGGCCCCGTCGGTCGGCGGTGTGATGCTGCCTCGCGGCAACGGCGAGACCGTCCGTCTGTCGCGCGGTGCCTCCCTCACCGACTTCGCGGAGAAGATCAACGCCAACCCGGCGTCGCTCGTCGCCGTGATGATGAATCTCGGTGAGATGGTCACGGCCACGCAGTCCGTCTCCGACGAGACGCTGCAGATCCTGGCCGGCGAGATGAACTACACGGTCCAGATCGTCAGCCCGGAGGAGGAGGACCGCGAGCTGCTCGAGTCCTTCGACATCGAGTTCGGCGAGGACGAGGGCGGCGAGGAGTTCCTGGTCGCGCGTCCGCCGGTGGTGACCGTCATGGGTCACGTCGACCACGGTAAGACCCGGCTGCTGGACGCGATCCGCAAGACGAACGTCGTCGCGGGCGAGGCCGGTGGAATCACGCAGCACATCGGTGCGTACCAGGTCTCGACCGAGGTCAACGAGGAAGAGCGCCGCATCACCTTCATCGACACCCCGGGTCACGAGGCGTTCACCGCCATGCGTGCCCGCGGTGCCAAGTCGACCGACATCGCGATCCTCGTGGTGGCGGCCAACGACGGTGTGATGCCCCAGACGATCGAGGCGCTGAACCACGCCAAGGCGGCCGACGTGCCGATCGTGGTCGCGGTCAACAAGATCGACGTCGAGGGTGCGGACCCGACGAAGGTGCGCGGTCAGCTGACCGAGTACGGCCTGGTCGCCGAGGAGTACGGCGGCGACACCATGTTCGTCGACATCTCCGCCAAGCAGGGTCTGAACATCGAGAACCTGCTGGAGGCCGTGGTCCTGACGGCGGACGCCGCCCTGGACCTGCGGGCCAACCCGGAGCAGGACGCGCAGGGCATCGCGATCGAGTCCCACCTCGACCGCGGCCGCGGTGCCGTCTCGACCGTCCTGGTCCAGCGAGGCACCCTGCGCATCGGCGACACCATGGTCGTCGGCGACGCGTACGGCCGTGTCCGCGCGATGCTCGACGACAAGGGCAACAACGTGGAGGAGGCGACTCCGTCGACTCCCGTCCTGGTCCTGGGTCTCACCAACGTCCCGGGCGCCGGCGACAACTTCCTGGTCGTCGACGAGGACCGCACGGCCCGTCAGATCGCCGAGAAGCGCGCCGCCCGTGAGCGCAACGCCGCCTTCGCCAAGCGCACCCGCCGGGTGTCCCTCGAGGACCTCGACAAGGTGCTCAAGGCGGGCGAGGTCCAGCAGCTCAACCTCATCATCAAGGGCGACGCGTCCGGTTCGGTGGAGGCCCTCGAGTCCTCGCTGCTCCAGCTGGACGTCGGCGAAGAGGTCGACATCCGCGTGCTGCACCGCGGTGTCGGCGCGGTCACCGAGTCGGACATCGACCTGGCGACCGGCTCCGACGCCATCGTGATCGGCTTCAACGTGCGCGCCGCCGGGCGTGCCACGCAGATGGCCGAGCGCGAGGGTGTGGACGTCCGCTACTACTCGGTCATCTACCAGGCGATCGAGGAGATCGAGGCGGCCCTCAAGGGCATGCTCAAGCCGGAGTACGAAGAGGTCGAGCTCGGCACGGCGGAGATCCGCGAGGTCTTCCGCTCGTCCAAGCTGGGCAACATCGCGGGTGTTCTCATCCGCTCCGGCGAGGTCCGGCGCAACACCAAGGCGCGCCTCATCCGCGACGGCAAGGTCGTCGCGGAGAACCTCAACATCGAGGGTCTGCGTCGCTTCAAGGACGACGTCACCGAGATCCGCGAAGGCTTCGAGGGCGGTATCAACCTCGGAAACTTCAACGACATCAAGGTCGACGACGTCATCGCGACGTACGAGATGCGCGAGAAGCCCCGCGGCTGACACAGCGCGGGCTGACACGCACACCGGTGCTCGGGGCCGGTCGGCGGGAGGTAATCCCGTCGATCGGCCCCGGCCGTGCGTGTACGGTTCTTGATGTACCTGCCAAGAGCGGGCAGGGCGCAGACCGAACCCGTACCGGCGGGACATCCGGACATACATGTTTGTGGGGACGCTGTCCTTCGACCTGCTCCTCGGCGACGTTCGTTCGCTGAAGGAGAAACGCTCCGTCGTCCGCCCGATCGTGGCCGAGCTCCAGCGCAAGTACGCGGTGGCCGTGGCCGAGGTGGGCGGACAGAACCTGCACCGCAGGGCCGAGATCGGCCTCGCGGCGGTGTCCGGGGATCCGGGACACCTCACAGACGTACTGGACCGGTGCGAGCGCCTTGTCGCCGCCCGGCCCGAAGTGGAGCTGCTGTCGGTGCGACGGCGGCTGCACGGCGACGATGATTGAGACTGCACCGTCCGGGGGTGACCCCGGACCACCGCACGAAAGAGGAGAAGGACCGGTGGCCGACAACGCGCGGGCCCGCAAGCTGGCCGATCGCATCCAGGTCGTGGTCGCGGAGACCCTGGACCGGCGAATCAAGGATCCGCGGCTGGGCTTCGTCACGATCACGGACGCCCGGGTCACCGGCGACCTGCGGGAGGCCACGGTCTTCTACACGGTGTACGGGGACGACGAGGAGCGCGCGGCGTCGGCCGCGGCGCTGGAGTCCGCCAAGGGCGTCCTGCGGTCCGAGGTGGGCCGGCAGACCGGCGTCCGCTTCACGCCGACCCTGACGTTCGTCCCGGACGCCCTCCCGGACAACGCCCGGACCATCGACGATCTGCTCGACAAGGCACGGGCCAAGGACGCGGAGGTCCGTCAGGCGTCCACGGGCAAGACCTACGCGGGCGAGGCCGACCCCTACCGCAAGCCGGAGGACGAGGACAGGGACGAGGACGCGGCCTCCGAATGAGCCAGCACAGCGACACCGCCCCCGCCGCCACCGGGAGCGTCACCCGGGACGGCCTCGTCATCGTCGACAAGCCGGCCGGCTTCACCTCCCACGACGTCGTCGCCAAGATGCGCGGCATCGCGCGCACCCGCCGGGTCGGGCACGCGGGCACACTGGACCCGATGGCGACCGGCGTGCTGGTCCTGGGCGTCCAGAGGGCCACCAAGCTGCTCGGCCATCTGGCACTGACCGAGAAGGAGTACCTCGGGACGATCCGGCTCGGCCAGAACACCGTCACCGACGACGCGGAGGGCGAGGTCACCTCGTCCACCGACGCCTCGGGTATCGCCCGGGACGCCGTCGACGCGGGGGTCGCCGAACTGACCGGCGACATCATGCAGGTGCCGTCGAAGGTCAGCGCCATCAAGATCGACGGCAAGCGGTCCTACGCACGGGTGCGCGGCGGCGAGGAGTTCGACATCCCCGCGCGTCCGGTCACCGTCTCGCAGTTCACCGTCCACGACGTCCGCGATGCCGTCGCCGAGGACGGCACCCCGGTGACCGACCTCGTCGTCTCGGTGGTCTGCTCCTCCGGCACCTACGTCAGGGCCCTCGCCCGCGACCTCGGCGCCGGGCTCGGCGTCGGCGGACACCTGACCGCGCTCCGCCGCACCCGCGTCGGGCCGTACAAGCTCGACGCGGCCAGGACGCTCGACCAGCTCCAGGAGGAGCTGACGGTCATGCCGATCGGCGAGGCCGCCGCGGCTGCGTTCCCGCGCTGGGACGTCGACGACAAACGAGGCCGGCTGCTGCTCAACGGCGTACGCCTCGACATGCCGGAGTACCCGACGCAGGGCCCGGTGGCCGTCTTCGGACCCGAGGAACGGTTCCTGGCGCTGGTCGAGTGGCAACGGGGCAAGGCGAAGAGCCTCGCGGTCTTCGGCTGACGGCCGAGGAGGCCCCTCCGGGCCGCCGGGAGAACTCCATCGTGGAGCGGGCAGGGCCACTGCCCGCTCCACGATCCCCCTCGGAGGGTGTCTATCCGTCCCGCAGCGGGGATTCACCCCAACGGGCAGGCGCTCGGAGTGCATCGGGGGTGCACTCGGGGGCGCGTTCGTCCGGTGACCTTCTCCCGGTGATCAACAACGGCCTACCGTCGGAACCATGGGACGCGGGGACCTGGCGACGCTGGTGCGCATCTGTGATCCGGCGGGCCGGCCGTGCGGGACCGGCTTCGCTGTGGACGACCGGGGCACGGTCGTCACCAGCCATGAGGCCGTCGAAGGACTTGACCGGATCGTGCTGCGCGTGCCCGGCGGCGGCGCCGGGGTCGCCGCCGGCGTCACCTTGCTCCCGGAGGCGGATCTGGCACTCGTCCGCACCGCGGGGCTCGGCCTGAGACCCCTGCCCGTCGCGGTCCGGGACCGGCCCCCGGACGGGGCGTACGTGCGCATCCCGGCCGGTGGCTGGCGCGAGGCGCGCGTCCTGGGGGAGATCCCGGCGACCTACACCGTGGCAGGCCGTGCGCACCCCCTCGACGGTGCACTCGAACTGGCCGTCGGCACCGAGGGGAGCGACGCCCTGGGCCCCGGCGGAACGGCCGCGGGCGGACCGGTGGTGGACACCCGGACCGGGTCCGTCGTGGCCGTCCTCGCGGGTACCGCATCCGCCACGGGGCACCCCGTCGCGGGACTCGCCGTACCCTTGCGCACGGCCGCCGCGCGCGACCCCGGCGGGCCGCTCGCCGCGCTGCTGCGGCACAACTCCCGGACCGTCGCCGGGTTCGGGGCCGACCTGAATCTCGCCGGCGCCCGACGGCTCGCCGCGGTGTCCCTCGGCCCCGCCCGCCCGGTCAGCGCCGGAGAAGCCGGCCCCGAACCGGTCGAACGCCCCTGCGTGGTACGGGAGTTCGACGAGTTCGAGGCGTCCCCGGCACTCGTCCTCGCCCTGACCGGCGCCCCCGGCAGCGGGCGGACCACCGAACTCGCCGCGCTCGCCACCCGTCGTGCCCACGGGACCGAACCGGCCGTCTCGATCCGGCTGCGCGGCGCCGACCTCTCGGCGGACGACCGCGGCGTGGCGGACGCCGTCGCCCGTGCGCTCGCGCGCTCCGGTCGCGTCGTCGCCGGTGTCACGGCCCATCGCAGCGGTCCCCGGGCGGTTCCCGCGGCCGGCGCCGAGGCCGCACCGGAGCACGTGGCACGGGTCGCCCGGGAGGCCGGAAGGCCGCTGTTCGTCCTCCTCGACGGCCCCGAGGAGATGCCCGCCGCCCTGGCGGCCCGGCTCCCCGACTGGACGGTGGAGACGACCCGCTGGCTGCGCGGGCACGGCGTACGGCTCGTCCTCGCCTGCCGGCCCGAGTACTGGGAAAGGACCGCCCCGTTGTACCAGGCGGCCGGCGTGATCCGGCCCGCCCTGCACCTCGGGCCGCTGACCGAGCAGGAGGCCGTGCGGGCGAGGACGCGCCTCGGACTCCCGGCCGCTGCGCCGGCGGCCGCGGACGCCCGCCATCCGCTGGCCCTGACGCTCCTCGCGGAGGTGCGGGAAGCACTGCCCGGCGACGTACCGGGGCAGCCGTCGCGTGAGGACGTTCTCTCGGCACACACGGACCTGATGTGCCTGCGGGCCGCGACGCGGATCGCCGGGGCCGCGGGGACCGAGCCGGACGCGGCCGCTGTGCGCCGGCTGGCGGCCCGGGTGGCCGGGCGGGTACACGAGGCCGCGCGGCACTGCCTCGCTCAGGGGGAGGGCGGACTCGACCGGGAGACCTTCGGGGACCTCTTCCCCTGGCGTACGGGCTGGGCGTCCGCAGTGCTCGCCACGGGGCTGCTGGTGCCCGCCGGCGGCGGCTACCGCTTCGCCCACGAGGAGGTCGCCGAGTGGCTGCAGGCGGCGCACCTCGACGTGGACACGGTCCTGCATCCGCTGCTGCGCCGCGCGGACCCGACGGACCACGCCGCCGCGGACGGCGGCGCACCCGCCCTGCCCCGGCACCGGAAGGGCACGGTCGTCCAGGCTCTGCTGCTGCTCGACCGCCGATCCGGGGAGCCCGCACTGGCACCGCGGCTCGCGGCGCTGGTCGACGTGCTCGAGGGTCTGGACGGCTCGTCGGGATCCGACGTGCCGGAGAGCCTCGACGTGCCCGACGGCTTCGACGGCAGGACGGACCCGGGGTCCGGGCCGGACGCGGACGTGCGCTGGTGGGCCGCCGGGCTGCTCCGGGAGACGCTGCTGCGCGTCCCGCGTGCCCGCCGGTACCTCGGCGTGCTGCGCACCCTCGCGGACCGCATCACCCGGCGCTCGCTGCGGCGGGGCGGTCCGCGCCGGCCGGCCGGACCCGGCGAGTTCGGCCCCTCGTTCTGGCAGGCGCTGCACATCGGCGAGGCCGAACGCATCGACCTGCTGCGCCGTCTCGTCCCGGCTGACGGGCCCCCGGAGCGGGCCGGGGCCGGCCGGGGCGGTGCGGCACAGGGCACCGCTGCCGCCGTGGACGGCGCGCCGTCGGGCCACGGCGAGACCGGCCCGGCCGGTTCGCCGCGGGACGAGGCCGGGGCGGGTGCGGGCGAGGTGTCGGGTCGGGGTACGGGCCCGGCCGGTTCACCGAGCGGCACCGGTCCCGCGGCAGGCGGCCGGCGGCACGAGGAACCCGGCGCCGTCCGGCCGCCCCGCTATCTGGACGCGGTCGCCGAACGGCTGGCCCGGTCGCCGCGGGCCGTCCAGCCGCTGCTCTGCCGGTGGTTCACCGACGACCGGCCGCTGCCCGCCGCGCCCGGTGCCGCGATCCGGCCCACCGTCGCCGCGGCGGCCCAGGCGCTCCTCCACACCCACCGGGGACGGGCCGTCGACGATCTCTGCGAGGCGCTCGTCAGCACCGTGCACCCCCGTGCCCGGGAGTTGCTCGCCGCGCTCGCCGAGGACGAGCCGTCCGCCGTCTGCCGGGCCGTCGACCGCTGGGCCCACGACGACACCCGCCCGGTGCGCCGGCTCGCCGCGGCGACGTACGCGCCCCTGGTGGCGGCCCGCGTCACTGGCGAGGGCGACCGGGACCTGCTCAGATACGCGGCGCTCGCGCTGCTCGCGCGGCCCGCCGACTCCGCTCTGCACGGCGCAGCGCTGGCCGTCCTCGTCCGCGACCCGCGCAGCCGGCCCCGCTATCTCACGCGGGCCCTGGACGCGTATCGCCACCATGATCCCGGAGTCCCCGCCGACGTTCTCGTCAGTGCCGCAACGACCCACCCCGAGCCGGTGTTCGCCGCGTTCCGCGCCGCTCTGCACCGCCCGGGCGACGGTGCGGGCGACGTGCTGCGGGCGCTCGCGGCACTCGGCACGCCCGCGCTGGCCCGCCGTGCCGCCGGGCTGGTGAGCGAGTACGTCGGCCTGCGGCCCGCGGGCGCCCCGGACGCGGCGGCCTTCGTCGGGCTCAGGCTGCGGCAGGGCGCGTCGGCGCGAGCCGTTCTCCTGCCGCTCGTCGTGGACCTGCTGCGCGGCCGGCCCGTGCAGGTACGGTGCGCGGTCGCCGCCGTGCTCGGGACACCCGGGGGCCCGGCCGGCGAGCCGCTGCGCATCGAGCTGCTGGACGTCCTCCTGGAGCACGAGCGGTACACGGGCGGGGACCCGGAGGTCCTGGACGCACTGCTCCAGGCAGCCGTGTGCGCGCCGGGAAGGAGGCCGGCCGGTCCCCGTGTCCGCGAACTGGTCCATCGCGTCGGTCTCCTCCTCGTGCGCACTCCGGAGGGCGCGAACCGCTTCGACCGCCGACTGGTCGAGCTGGCCCGCCAGGTGCCCGGATTCGCCGCCGAGGTGGTGACGTGGCAGGCCGCGGCGCCGCGGGAGTGGGCGGTGGTGATCGGACCCAGCACACGCCGGACGCTGGAGGCGTTGGGCAGTCAGGTGCCGATGCCGACGGCGATCCGCGGGCATGGCAGTCTTAGACCTGCGTAAGAAGTCATCCTTGCGTACACAGGTTCGATACATCGGGTTCGGGCGAGGAGCGGTCACAGTGCAGCGCTGGCGTGGCTTGGAGGACATCCCCCAGGACTGGGGGCGCAGCGTCGTCACCATCGGTTCCTACGACGGCGTGCACCGCGGCCACCAGCTGATCATCGGGCGGGCCGTGGAGCGGGCGCGTGAGCTGAGCGTGCCGTCGGTCGTGGTCACGTTCGACCCGCACCCGAGCGAGGTCGTCCGGCCCGGAAGCCACCCGCCGCTGCTCGCTCCGCACCACCGGCGTGCCGAGCTGATGGCGGAACTCGGTGTGGACGCGGTGCTGATCCTGCCGTTCACCGCCGAGTTCTCGAAGCTGTCGCCCGCCGACTTCATCGTGAAGGTGCTCGTGGACAAGCTCCGCGCCCGCGCGGTCATCGAGGGGCCCAACTTCCGCTTCGGCCACAAGGCGGCCGGCAACGTCGACTTCCTGGCCGAACTCGGTCGCACCTACGACTACGAGGTCGAGGTGGTCGACCTGTTCGTGCGGGGCGAGGCCGGCGGCGGCGAGCCCTTCTCGTCCACGCTGACCCGGCGGCTGATCGCCGAGGGCGACGTCGAGGGGGCGGCGGAGATCCTGGGCCGTTCGCACCGGGTGGAGGGCGTCGTCGTCCGCGGGGCCCAGCGCGGCCGTGAGCTCGGCTATCCGACGGCCAACGTGGAGACGCTGCCGCACACCGCGATCCCCGCCGACGGCGTCTACGCGGGCTGGCTCACCGCCGGCGGCGAGCGGATGCCCGCCGCGATCTCCGTGGGCACCAACCCGCAGTTCGACGGCACCGAGCGGACCGTGGAGGCCTACGCGATCGACCGTGTCGGCCTCGACTTGTACGGGCTCCACGTGGCCGTCGACTTCCTCGCCTACGTACGCGGCATGGCGAAGTTCGAGTCCATCGAGGCGCTTCTCGACGCCATCGCCGACGATGTGAAGCGCGCGCGCGAACTGACCGCGGAGTACGACGCGTAGGGCACCGCGGCCCGGGGCCGGGCCGCCGAGCGGGCCTCGTGGCGCGAACGGGCCGGGCGCCACCTCGCCCCGTCCGCCCGTGCTCCCGTCAGTACGTACCGACCCGGCGGGCGGCGATCCGGCACGGCCCTCTCCGCGAGCCGCCTCACGTCTCCGGCGGGTCCGCCCTGCCTCCGTCGAGGCCACCTCCGGGCGCCGCGCCGGCCGAGAGCGCCCAGTGGCAGGCCACCGCAGCCGTCGAGTCCCCGGCGAGGACCGGCAGATCCTCCGTACGGCAACGGCCCCCGACACCGGCGGCGTCGGCCGCTCCCGAGGCGAGGACCTGGCAGCGGGGGTGGAAGCGGCAGCCGGGCGGTACGCGCGACGGGTCCGGCGGTTCGCCGGAGAGGACCACCGGCGCCACCGCCGTCTCCGGAAGCACCGACAACATCGCCTGCGTGTAGGGATGTTGAGGGTGTGTCAGTACCTCCTCCACCGTTCCCGTCTCCACGATGCGTCCCAGATACATCACCGCGACCCGGTCCGCGATGTTCCAGGCCAGGCCCAGGTCATGGGTCACCACCAGTGCGGAGAGGCCCAGTTCATCGCGAAGGCGCAGAAGCAGCGCCAGGATCTCGCCGCGTACCGAGGCGTCCAGGGAGGCCACCGGCTCGTCGGCCACGATGAGTTCGGGCCGAAGGGCCAGCGCGCCCGCGATCACCACGCGCTGGCGCTGCCCCCCGGACAGCTCGTGCGGGTAGCGCAGGAAGAACCGCTCCGGCGGCCGCAGACCCGCGCGCGCGAGCGCCTCCGCGACGGCCTCCCGCTCCCCGCCCTCGCACCCGTGGATCCGCAGCCCCTCCGACACCGCCTCGTACACGGTGTGCCGGGGGTTGAGCGATCCGCTCGGATCCTGCAGCACCAGCTGCACCCGCTTGCGGTACGCCTTCAGCGCCCGGGAGTCGAGGGCGAGCGGCGCGCCCCCGAAGCACACCCGCCCCGCCTCCGGCCGTACGAGACCGAGCAGCGTCCGCGCCAGGGACGTCTTGCCGCAGCCGGACTCGCCGACCAGCGCGACGATCTCCCCCGCGCCGATGTCCAGATCGACCCCGTCGACGGCGCGCGCCGCGGCGGCTCCGCGCCGGCCGGGGAAGGACACCCGGACACCGGAGGCCGACAGCAGGGGGACGGCGGTGGTGCCCGGGGGCGCCTCCCTCCGGTCCGTGCCGGTCTCGTCGACAGCGCTCATGCTTCCTCCCGCACACCGACGCGCACACAGGCCGCGAGCCTGTCCGGCCCGGCCCTGCGCAGCGACTGCTCGTCCCGGCCGCACACCTCCAGAGCCACGGGGCAGCGCGGATGGAACGTACAGCCCCCGGGCAGCGCCGACGGGTCCGGCGGATCGCCCGGCAGCCCGCGCGGGGCCCGGCGCGACGCGGGATCCCCGATCCGCGGGAACGCCGCCGACAGCGCCCGGCCGTAAGGGTGCTCCGCCGCGTCGTACACGGCGCGGGCCGGGCCCTCCTCCACCACCCGGCCCGCGTACATCACGGCGAGGCGGTCGCAGGTGCCGGCCAGCACCGCGAGATCGTGACTGATCATCAGCAGTCCGATGTCCTGCCCGGACACGAGCTGTTCGATCAGCCGCAGGACCTGCGCCTGGATCATCACGTCCAGCGCGGTCGTCGGCTCGTCGGCGATCAGCAGCCGGGGGTCGCAGGCCAGTGCCATCGCGATCATCACACGCTGCCGTTGCCCGCCGGACAGCTCGTGGGGGTACGCCGCCGCACGCGAGGCGGGCAGCCCCACCTGCTCCAGCAGCTCACCGACCCGCCGACGCGCGGCCCCCTGCGTCGCCCGGCCGTGCACGAGCACCGGCTCCGCGATCTGGTCCCCGATGCGGTGCACCGCGTTCAGCGAGTGCATGGCCCCCTGGAAGACGACGGACGCCCCCGCCCACCGCACCGCCCGCAGTCGGCCCCACTTCATGGTGAGCACGTCCTCGCCGTCCAGCAGGATCTCGCCCGACAGCCGGGCCGATCCCGGCAGCAGCCGCAGCAGCGCCAGGGCCAGCGTCGACTTCCCGCAGCCCGACTCGCCCGCCACCCCCAGTTTCCGCCCGGCGGCGAGCGTCAGGTCGACCCCGCGCACGGCTGGGACGGCAGACGTCCCGGACCCGTACGTCACCCGCAGGTCCCTGATCTCCAGCAGGCTCAACGGGCCACCCCCAGCCTGGGATTGAGGACGGATTCGACGGCCCGCCCGCACAGGGTGAACGCCAGCGCCACCAGCGCGACGGCGATCCCGGGCGGAGCGAGGTACCACCAGTGGCCCGACGACACCGCGCCCGCCTCCCGGGCGTCCTGGAGCATGCCGCCCCACGACACCACCGACGGGTCGCCGAGCCCGAGGAACGCCAGCGTCGCCTCGGTGAGGATGGCGGTGGAGATGCCGAGCGTCGTCTGGGCCAGCACCAGAGGCATCACATTGGGCAGCACATGGCGGGCCATGATGTGCCGGTGGCCGCCGCCCAGGGCTCTCGCGCGCTCGATGTACGGCCGCGACTCGACCGCGATCGTCTGTGCGCGCACCAACCGCGCCGTCGTCGGCCAGGTCGTGACCCCGATGGCCAGGACCACCGTCCACACGCTCCGCGACAGCACCGTGGCCAGCACGATCGCCAGAACCAGGGTCGGCATCACGAGGAACCAGTCGGTGATCCTCATGACGACCGTGGAGAACCAGCCGCCGTAGTGCCCCGCGACGATGCCCACGAGCGTACCGATGGCCACCGACAGCACGGCGGCGAGCAGGCCCACGGTGAGCGAGATCCGGGCCCCCCAGACGAGCAGCCCGAGCAGCGGGCGCCCGAACCGGTCCGTGCCGAGGGGGAAGGCGCCGCTCGGCGACTCCAGCGCCTTGCCGGGCGCGTGGGTCACGCTCTGGACGTCGGTGCCGACCAGCAGCGGCGCGGCGACGGCGATCAGGGCGAGCAGTGCCAGACCGGCGAGGCCCACGACCCCGGCCCGGTGGGTGCGGTACCGGCGCCAGAAGCGCGCGACCGAGGCACGTCGGCGCGCCCGGTGCAGTGACCTCGTCATCGGCCCACCCTCGGGTCGAGCAGCGGATAGAGCAGGTCGGCGAGCAGGTTCATCAGGATCATCGCCCCCGCGAAGACCACGAACAGCCCCTGTACCAGGGGCAGGTCGGGGACGCTGAGAGCCTGGTAGAACAGCCCGCCGAGCCCGGGCCAGGAGAAGACCGTCTCGACGAGGATCGACCCGGCCGCCACATGTCCGAGGTTGATGAACACCATCGTCACCGTCGGCAGCAGGGCGTTGGGAACCGCGTGCCGCCGCCGCACGTCGTCGTCCCGCAAACCCTTGGCCCGGGCCGTCGTCAGATAGTCGCCGCCCATCTCGTCGAGCAGTGAGGAGCGCATCACCAGCAGCGTCTGCGCGTAACCGACGGCCACCAGCGTCAGCACCGGCAGCACCATGTGGTGCGCGACATCGAGAACGTAAGCGGCACCGGACGTGCCGCCCGATTCCATCCCGCCGGTCGGGAACATACCCGGCACCGGCCCGATCCCCACCGAGAAGGTGATGATCAGCAGCAGCCCGAGCCAGAACGACGGCACCGACCACAACGTCAGCGCCACGCCGGTGTTCAGCCGGTCACCGAGCCCGCCGTGCCGCCACGCCGAGCGTGTACCGAGCCACAGGCCGAGCGCCGAGTAGATCACCACCGCCACACCGGTGAGCAGCAGCGTCGCCGGGAGCTTCTGGGCGATGAGCTCCCCGACCGGCGCACGGAACTGGTACGACATGCCGAGGTCGCCGGTCAGCGCGCCGGAGCAATACTCGGTGAACTGCCGCCACAGGGGCAGATCGAGCCCGAACTGCCGCCTCAGCGTGTCCAGTTGCTCGGCACTGGTCGGCATGCCGCGCGTCATCGCCTTGACCGGGTCGCCGGGGATGATCCGGAAGAGGAAGAAGCTGGTCACGAGGACGGCGAACAGCGACACGACCGCGCCACCGAGTTTGCCGGCGAGGTATGCCGGATACGCGGCCGCCTTCGCGCCGGACGTCCGGGCGCCGCGGCCGCCGGGAGAGCCGGGCGACGTCGCCACGACCTTCATCTCGACCCCGGAGGCGCCCGGTGGGGCGGCGCCCGCCGGGGCGTCCGGGGCGTCGGGGGAGGAGCCGGAGGAGTTCGTGGTGCTGCTCATCGGCTACTCGCGGTCGTCGGCGGTGGCACGGCGGCGCCGACTGGTGAGGACGCCGACCGCTATGACCAGGACGACCGAGATCCCGATGCCGATCGCCACGGCGGCGGACGAGCCGCCGCCGCCCGAGGCCGCCCGGCCCGCGGCGGCGGGTTCGGCGGACCACCAGCTCCAGTAGCCGTCCTGCCCGTACAGGTTGCCCGCGGCCTCGGGCATCGTCGTGATGGACTCGATCTGGTCGGTGCGGTAGGCCTCGAGCGCGTTCGGGTACACCATGACGTTCATGAGGCCGGTGTCGTACAGCCGGGACTGCATCTGCCGGACCAGGTCCCCGCGCCTGGCCGTGTCGTACTCCATCGCCTGCTGCGCGTACAGCCGGTCGAAACGCTCGTCGCAGATGAAGTTGTCCGTGGCGCCCGTGCCCCCCGGAGTCGCGGGCAGGGCCGCGCAGGTGTGGATGGACAGGACGAAGTCCGGATCGGGATTCACCGACCAGCCGTCGAACGCCAGGTCGTAGTCGCCCTTGAGCCATGGATCGGACACGTTGTCGAGGCAGTCGACCTTCAGCCCGATGCCGAGGTCCCCCCACCACTCCTGGAGGTACTTGCCGACCGCCTTGTCGTTGGGGTCGGTGGCGTGGCACAGGATGCGGAAGTCCAGCGGCCGGCCGTCCTTGTCCGTCCGCTTGCCGCTGCCGTTCTTCCGGTACCCGGCGGCGTCGAGCAGGGCGGCGGCCTTCGCCGGGTCGTGCGCGATCCGCTGGGAGGCGTCCGGCTTCCAGAAGTACGGGGCGAAACGGGGCGGGATGTACCCCTCGCCCTCCACGGCATGGCCCTGGAACACCTTGTCGACGATGGTCCGCCGGTCGACGGCGTGGAACAGCGCCTTGCGCACGACCGGATCGAGCAGTGCGGGGTGACCGCTGCCGAACCGGCCGCCGTTCTTCGCGCGCGCGCCCGGGTTGGCGGCGAGTGCGAAGAAGCGACGCCCCGGTGCGTCGTTGACCTTGATGTTCTCGGCGTTCTCCAGGGAAGAGGCCTGCGCCGGGGTGAGGTTGGGGACGAAGGACACCTCCCCCTTGCGCAGCGCGGCGACCGCGGCGTCACCGTCCTTGTAGTACCGGAAGACGAGTTCGTCGAACTTCGGTGCGCCGCGCCAGAAGTCCTTGTTGGGCTTGAGTCGGATGTACCGGTCGACCTTGAAGTCGGTCAGGACGAACGGTCCGTTGCCCACGATCGGGAATTCCGTGTCGTTGTTGAACGTCGAGAAGTCGCCGACCTTCTCCCAGATGTGCTTCGGCACGATCGGGACGTCCAGCGCCGTCATGTTGGCCTGGGGCTTCTTGAGCCGGATGACGAGCGTGGCGGGGTCCGGAGCCGAGACCTCGGCGAAGTTGGCCGTGAAACTGCCGTTGGCGGTAGCGGCGTTCGGGTCCTTCATCATCTTGCTGAAGGTCCAGGCCGCGTCCTCGGCGGTGACGGGTCTGCCGTCGGACCAGGCGGAGTCCCTGCGGATCGTATACGTCCACGTCAGCTTGTCCGGGGACGGGCTCCAGGAGGTGGCCAGGCCGGGGACCGGGCGCGCGTCCCCGGGGTCGTAGTTCGTCAGGTACTCGTAGATCAGCCGGTGGACGCTCGTGGAGACGAGTCGCTGCGCGAGGAACGGGCTGAGGGAGTCGACGCTCTGCGAGACGGCCACGGTCAGCACGTTGTCCGCCCCGTCCTTGTCGTCGCCCTTGCCGTCGTCCTGATTCGCGCCGGTGCCGTCCTGGCTCGTCCGGCCGCCCGTCTGCTGCCCGGTGCCGTGCACGGCACGCGCCGCCCCGATCGGCGCCTCTGCCCGCGCCTCCGGCTGCGGAGGTACGGCGGAGAGTGCGGAGGCCATGATTCCGGAGGCGAGCAGCAGCCGCAGCAGGCGACGCGGGCGACGGCCCGTCCGCGAGCGGAAGGGGAGGACCGGGCAGGGGGAGCGGTGCGGAGCCGTTGTGATCATGGGACGTTGACCTCGCGTAGTAACTCGCATGGAGGAGGTACGTGGATCTGCTGGGCGCCAACTGGTGATGCGAAGGTCTATCAGCGTGGTCCAGACGAGTCAACGATGCCGTGACGCCGCGTCAGAGCCCTTGTGGCTGCGCGAACACCGAAGGGCCCGCACCGTGGAGCACGGTGCGGGCCCTCATTGGTCTGAACCGCTGACGCCCTACTGATGAGAGGCCGGCGGTGCCTGCGGCGGCTGTTGCCCGGGGTAGCCGTAGCCGTAACCGCCGGGTGGGACCGGTCCCTGGGGACCGTCCTGAACCGGTTGCCCCGGATGGGGAGGTTGCGTGGGGACGGCTCCGGGCTGCGCCTGCGGCGGCCCGGCCGGGTTCGGCACGGACTGCGCCTGGGGCGGCGTCTGCTGCCACGGCTGCTGGACACCCGGCATCGGTCCGCCGTACGGCGGCTGACCGCCTTGGGGAGCCTGTCCCCCGAACGGAGGCCGGCCGCCCTGCGGAGGCTGCCCGGGTTGCTGTGGACCACCGGGCTGGGGCGGCTGGCCGGGTTGCTGTGGAGGCTGCCCCGGGTACTGCGGCTGCTGGGGGTCCGGCGCGTACGGGAGGCCCGGCTGCGGCTGGCCCCCGTACGGCTGGTTGGGCATCGGCGGCGCCATGTGCGGCGGCTGGTGCCCCTGGCCGGCGGAGGTCCACAGGCCCTGTGCCTGCTGGGCCCGGGCGAAGTCCTCCGCGACCATCGCGGACAGGTTGAAGTACGCCTCACGCGTCTTCGGGCGCATCATGTCCAGGTCGACCTCGGCGCCCGCGGAGAGGTGCTCGTCGAACGGCACGACCACGACACCGCGGCAACGGGTCTCGAAGTGCTGCACGATGTCCTCGACCTTGATCATCTTTCCGGTCTCGCGGACACCGGAGATGACGGTGATCGAGCGCTGTACCAGCTCCGCGTAACCGTGCGCCGAGAGCCAGTCGAGCGTCGTGCTCGCGCTGCTCGCGCCGTCCACGGACGGGGTGGAGATGATGATCAGCTGGTCGGCGAGATCCAGCACGCCGCGCATCGCGCTGTAGAGCAGACCGGTCCCGGAGTCGGTGAGGATGATCGGGTACTGCTTGCCCAGCACGTCGATCGCGCGCCGGTAGTCCTCGTCGTTGAACGTGGTCGAGACCGCCGGGTCCACGTCGTTGGCGATGATCTCCAGGCCGGAGGGCGCCTGCGAGGTGAACCGGCGGATGTCCATGTACGAGTTGAGGTACGGGATCGCCTGGACCAGGTCGCGGATGGTCGCGCCCGTCTCGCGCCGCACCCGTCGCCCGAGCGTGCCCGCGTCCGGGTTGGCGTCGATCGCCAGGATCTTGTCCTGCCGCTCGGTGGCCAGGGTGGCGCCCAGCGCGGTGGTGGTCGTCGTCTTGCCGACGCCGCCCTTGAGGCTGATGACGGCGATCCGGTAGCAGGACAGCACCGGTGTGCGGATCAGGTCGAGCTTGCGCTGCCGCTCGGCCTCCTCCTTCTTGCCGCCGATCCTGAACCGGGCCGAGGAAGGGTTGCGGCTCGACTTGGCCTTGGGCTTGGTGTTCCGCAGCAGGCGGTCGGACGAGAGCTCCACCGCCGCGGTGTATCCCAGCGGAGCACCCGGAACGGAACGCTCGCGCTGGTCGTGCGCGACGGGCTGCGGCCAGGCCGCACCGGCCCGCGGGTCGACCGGGCCCGGCGGGGGCTGCTGTATCTGCCCCTGAGGATGCGGTTGTCCGGGCCCCCGGCCCTGCTGCTCCGGTGGCTGCTGCGCCGGCGACTGGGGAGCGGTCGGCACCGGGAGGTGCGGCGGCTGCCCGCCCTGGGGCGCCTGGTGCGGCAGTTGGGCGGGGACACCGGGCTGCCGGCCCCCCTGCGGGAAGCCGTAACCGCCTTGCGGGGGCTGGGCGTCGGGGCCCGGAGCGGCGGGCGGCAGCGGAGCTCCGGGCTGCTGCGCCGGGGGCAGTCCCGGACCGCTTGCCGGATGGGGGAAGCCGTAACCGGTCTGCGGCGCCGCCGGGTCGGGGTTCTGTGCGCCCTGCCGGGGCTGGTGGTGCGCCGGCTGGGGGAAGCCGTAACCGGTCTGCGGGCCGGCGGGGTTCTGGTCCTGGGCGCCCGGCTGGGGGAAGCCGTACCCGGGCTGACCGGGCGCCCCCGCGGTGGGCGACGGCTGCTCGGGCCGAACGGGCGACGGGTGCCGGGAGGCGGCGGCCGCGGGCTGGTCCGACGACTGCGGCTGTACGGGCCACTGTGGCGCGGCGGTCGGCGCGGCGGGAGGGAAGGCCGGCGGCAGCGGGGGCAGGCCGCCGCCAGCCTGCGCGGTGCCGGCAGCGGGAGCCCACGGCTGTGCGGATGCCGGTGCCGGGGAGGCGTCCCGCGGCGTCACCGCGGGGCCGGCGTCGTGCGGAGTGGCGGGCCCGGGGACCGCGTGATGCGGCGCGGCGTCGCCGGGCGTGCTGTCGGCAGGAGTGCCGTCGGCGGGAGCCGCGTCGGCCGGCCGGCGGTCGTGCGCGGCGTCGGCCCGGTCTGCGTGGGGCCCGGCATCGGCGGACTCCGCCGCCTTGAACTCGCCCTGGGCCGCGTCCGTGGGCTCGCCCTCAGCCGCGGGTCCGTCATGGGGCGCGTCACCGTCGCCGCTCCGCTGATCGACGGGGCTTCCGCCCTCGGCCGCCTCGCCCTCGGTGGCCGTGCTGCCGTCGACGTCCTCGGCCCCGTCAGCTTCGGCGCGTTCGCCGGGCGCCTCGCCTTCGGCCGCGACGGAGTCGTCGTACCGGCGGTCGGCCTCCGGGGCAGGTGACGGAGCCCCGTCGGCAACCCCGCCGGCCTCCTGCGCCGCCGCGGCGGCCGCAGCGTCGCGTTCCGCGATCTCACGCTTCAGCGCGGCGGGGGAGAAGCGCATCGTCGCCCCGCTCTCCACGTCGCCACCGCCGAACGGCCGCGCCGCCGCGTCTCCCGGATCGGTGGAGGCATCGGCGGGCGCCGGACCACCCGGTGCGCCTCCGGCCGCATGAGCCGGATCCTGGACCGGATCGTGAGCCGGGACCTGAGCCGCGGCCGGTGCCGGCCCGGACCCGGGCGCCGGCTCGTGCGGGGGCGCGGGTGCCTGGTGGTGCGCCGGCCCGGCGGACGGAGCGGGCGGCTGATGGTGCGCCGGGGCGGGCGCCGACGGAGGCCAGTTCGGCTCGAAGCCACTGCCCGGAGGTAGACCCGGCACGGCGACCGGAGCCCCGGACGGCGGCGGGGGAGCCGCCCCCTGCGCGGGGGAACCGCCCGCCGGGCTCCCCGACGCGTTCTGCGTGTACCAGGCAGGCGGGGTGTAGTCGATGGTGAACTCACCCGTCATCTCCGAGGGCTCCGCGTCGGACTGATCGTCGACGGGCGTGTTCCAGCCCTCGCGGATCTCGTCCCGATCGCCGTTCACTTTGCCTCCTGTGGTCGAGCACCCTCGTGCCGTGGTGGGTGGGGGCGACCGTGACCGTGTCGGTCCGCCCGGCTCTACCCGTACGACGCCGCGCACCTGTCCGCAGGTTCTTGCTGCGCCCTGACCCACCCTAATCGCCAACACCGACGGTACGGCAGGCCGGACCGCCCTGGGCGACAGTCCCGCACGTGACGACTCACCCACGCGTGACATGGGTACACCCGAGCGCGAGGGCCGAACGGGGCATCCTCCCGCGAACGCGTCAGTCCATACGGCGTGCGCTGCCCAGCAGTCCGGTCTCGGCGTCCGTAGCCGTCGTCATGACGAACTGCCGGTCCCCTCCCGTGCACCAAAGGGTCACGCCGTCGGCGAGTGTGGAGAGCGCTTCGGCCTCCGCGTGCGGCAAGTTCATGATGCGAGCGAGTTGCGCGGCTTCGTCCGGAGACA
The DNA here is from genome assembly GCF_005795905.1 of Streptomyces marianii. NCBI lineage: Bacteria > Bacillati > Actinomycetota > Actinomycetes > Kitasatosporales > Streptomycetaceae > Streptomyces > Streptomyces marianii. The sequence goes on along the minus strand of NZ_VAWE01000001.1, from coordinate 2,178,792 downwards.
CTCGCTGAATGCCGATCAGTCCCGACTTCTCCAGCAGCCGCGGAGCAACAGGGCTGAGATAGGGAAGCAGTGTCACGACCGACTGCCAGGGAGCGGAGGCCACTCGGCCACGGGGGGGTCGCATCCCGCAGTCACGCACGACGACCACCGGGCTGCCGGCATAGGGCCCCTGCGGCGGCACCCTGCCCACATCGTGCAGAGTGATGCACGGCTGCCCGCTGCCCGCCGCCTGCGCAAGGCCCGTCCAGGCAGCCGCGCGACCGGTCTCCACGGCGATGCGCGCACCGGTTGCGGCCGCACGCAACGCCAGTACCTGGGCTGTCCACAACCCGCCGATCAGCGTGATGTCGTACGGCGTCGGGCGGTTGATGCCGAGTACCGCGGGGCGACCTCCGGCGTCCACGCCGATCACCATGCCGTCGTCACCGACCGGCAGGGCCAGGGCCTCCAGTTGATCCAGCGGGACTGCGTGACGGTTACGCCGTGGACCGATGAGACCGAACCCGGTCCGCAGCTTGCCGCCGCGCGCCTGCGGCCCCCGGGTGGACTGCCCGGCCGAAACGGAGGAAGACTGAGATGGAACGGAAAACGCGGACATCAGCGCGCACCTCCGAGCGGCAGCGTGGCGAGCATCCCCGGCAGCTGCTCGTGGTCGAGCCGGACCAGTCCGGTCTTCACGCCGCGCGCCGCACGCTCCAGGGCATGACGGGAGCTCACCAACTCCTCGTCGCTGCGTCCGGTGATGCGGACATGCCCGGTGACCGTCACCTCCTGCCGGTCACCACGCCCGAGCGTGAGACTGAACGTCGTGGCGAGCGCGGGCAGCGAGGTGAGCAGCGCGACGAGCTGTGGCATCGACGCGCCGCCAGCCGATCCGCGCCCGCCCAGCTGGGGCCAGCGGCCCACCCAGTACGTCGTGTGCTTGCGGTCGTCGACGCGCCAAATACGCGAAGTCTCATGGGTGCGTCGCCCGGGCACGTCCGCGCGGCTCGCCTGTGCAGTCGCCATCGGGTTGGCACACGTGGACGTCGCGATCGCGGAGGTGAGTTCCTGCTCGGTCAACACCGTTGCGCCGAATCCCGCACCGGTCAGCCGGCTCGCCAACTGGTCCGCCGCCCGTACCACACACTTCTGGGCTCCCCGCAGGCCTCCACCGCGCGCGGCAACGGCCTCCGGGCACAGCTCAGGATCGAGCTTGAGCGCGATCCAGGTGATCCGCACTCCCGGCGAACCCGTCTGCGCCTGCAACGGCGTGTAGTTCCGAGCAGCCACCGACTGCGGCGGCAGATGCGGCGCCGGTGCCGGCTGCGTGTGCTGAACTATCTGCGCGGACTCCAACCGGATGCCGTCGACGTCCATCACATCCCGAACGAGACCCACGGGCAGGGGACGCGCGGCGCGGTCCGGGCGAAACGCTGTTCCCTCCGGTTCCACCTGCAGCAGTGCCGTGAGGAACGTTCCGTCGCCCACCATCCCCACCGGGCGCCGGTCGCGGTCGCTGTACGAGTACGTCCGCAGGGCCGGGTCGCACTCGACGGCAGGCGCGAGTCCGGGCTCCGTGTCCGGCCGGAGAACCAGCGAAGCCGCTCTGCGGGACCGCGCACGCAGTGCGAGCACGGTGGACAACCACTCGGGCAGCGAGCGGTGGTGCCTGCGGGCCACTGCCAGCAGCACCAGCAACGCGGCCACCGCCCCCGCGGGTACGAGCAAGAGCGGCTCGAGCACCCAGGCGACGAGGAGGACCGAGGCGGCGCACTCGATCAACACAAGCTGTTGCAACCGGAACGAACCGGCGCGACCCTGACGTGCCTTCAGGCGTGGCGCCACAGTCGCCTGCGGCACCGAATGCGCCGACGAGGAGCCGGGCGCCGCAGCTGCGGCAGGCGCGGAGGACCGCGCGGCGGAGGCCGCCCGCCTGCGCGTCGTGGAAGCCATGATGGAGAAACCCCCAGTTCGTCCCGATCGCCCTGGCCTGCCGGAGCTTTGGCGGCCGCATCACCCTACCCGCCTGCCGGGCGCTCTCGATCAACAGGCATAGTAGGGGGTCGGTCCGACAACTGGCCCGGGGGGAACGTCACACCACCGGGGCGCCGGAGACCGCGGCTGTTTCGATCAATGGGGACTCATGGCATCACGGCGGGATGAGCTCAACGCATACACCTTTGCGAAGAAGCGCACGGTGGCCGCATTCCTCCAACCCTCGCCCACAGGCACCGAAGAGGGGGCGCCGCGCCCGCTGCGTGCCGTTGTTCCGGGTCTCATGGTCGGAGCACTGGTCCTGGCCGGCTTCGGTGCCTGGGGCATGTTCAAGCCGAAAGCCCCCAAGGACTGGGACCGGCCCGGCACCAAGGTCATCGTCGGCAAGGAGTCCACCACCCGCTACGTGGTGCTGACCACCGGCAAGGGCAAGGACAGGAAGCCCCTGCTGCACCCGGTGCTCAATCTGGCCTCCGCACGACTGCTGCTCACGCCGCAGCAGTTCGCCGTGATCCAGGTCAGCGACGACATCCTCGATGCGGGCGATCCGCCGCGCGGGCCCATCCTCGGTATTCCGTACGCCCCCGACCGGCTGCCCAGCGACAAGGAGGCGGCGAAGCCCAAGCGCTGGGCCGTCTGTGAACAGCCGGGCGGAGGCAAGGGGGCGAACGTGCAGAAGGCCACGTTCGTCCTCGCCGAACGCGACATGTCCCGGACGGAGGGCAGAGAGAAGCTGACCGGTGGTCAGGTGCTCTACGTGCAGGGCAGTAACGACGCCCGCTATCTGGTGGACGCGGGCGGCACCAAGTACCCGGTGCGTGCGAAGGGTTCTGACGCCGCCGTCCTCACCCGTGCCCTGGTCGGCAGCAAGCAGCCGCAGGTAGTCACAGACGACTGGCTGGCCACACTGCACGAGGGCAGCCCGGTCGACTTCCCGGAGATCCGAGGCACCGTCGGCACGAGCGCGGGAATCGGTGGCGGACTCGACGAGAGAGAGGACCGGGTCGGCATGGTCCTGCGGGCGCAGACCGGCTCCGGGCCGCAGTACTATGTCGTGCTGCCCGGAAAGGTCCAGCCGGTCTCCGACTTCACGGCCTGGCTGCTCATCAACTCCCCGCAGACCGACGACCTCGACATGGACGGCAAGGCCGCCACTGTGGACGCGGCGTCGTTCGAACCCGAGTCGGAGACCTTCGGCGCAACGTACCGCTGGCCGTCGAAGCGGGCCGAGCAGGTCAACTCCACGGGCGGCGGCAGCGCCAGGGACACGGTCTGCAGCGTCCTGCGCAAGGTTGACGACAAGGGACGTACAAGCCTGTCGACCTGGGCCGGTACCGCGTACCCGGCGGAGATCACCGCCAGCGGCACGAGCACCTACGTCACCCCCGGCAGCGGCCTGCTCTACACCCAGGTACAGGGCAAGCAGACCGCTCCCGACGGCTCGCTCTTCCTGGTAACGGACACAGGCCTGCGGTACGCGGTCCAGGCGAACGGGGACAGCGACGCGGACCGCTCCGGCATCGGCACCGGCGAACAGCAGAAGCAGCAGGACGGCCGGCCCGAGCCCAGCCAGGCACAGGTCCGCCTCGGCTACGAGAAGGTCACGCCCGCTCTCGTACCGATCAACTGGTCGGAGTTCCTGTCCAAGGGGCCGCGGTTGGACACCAACAGCGCCCGTCAGCCGCAGGGTTCGTGAGGGGCGCGCCAGTGACGTACCGGACGACCGCCCTGCTGGCCGCCGCCCTCACCGGTCTGATCGCCCCGCCGTCGGCCGCCCACGCGGCCGAACCCCCCGTCGGCGCCGAAACGGCGCTGAACGGCAACGGCGAGTGCACCTTCCCGATGAGGAAGCAGATCGCCGACACTCCCTGGCCGCTCCAACGGGTACTCCTGGACGAACTGTGGCAGGACACCAAGGGCAAGGGGGTGAGGGTCGCCGTTATCGACACCGGCGTCGACGATGTCAATCCGCAGCTCAAGCAGGCTGTTGACGCGTCGGCCGGTAAGGACTTCCTGAAGCCCGACAAGGACTCCCGGGACGCCGGGCGCGGGAAGACCGACGGCACGGTCGACGACGTCGGCCACGGCACCAAGGTCGCCGGCATCATCGCGGCCCGCCCTCGCAACGGCACCGGCTTCGTCGGGCTCGCCCCCGAGGCCACGATCATCCCGATCCGCCAGAACGATGAGAGGAACAGCGGCAAGTCCAACACGATGGCGCAGGCCATCGACCACGCCATCGCCGAGGAAGCCGACGTCATCAACATCTCCCAGGACACGACGCAGCCGCTGACTGCGCAGTCGGACCTGGGCAGGGCGGTGGCGCGTGCCATCGGGAACGACATCGTCGTGGTCGCCTCGGCCGGCAACGACGGCATCAAGGGCGAACTCAAGAAGACCTACCCGGCCGCCTTCGACGGCGTGCTCGCCGTCGCCTCGTCCGACCGGAACAACGAACGCGCCCCGTTCTCGCAGGCCGGCGACTTTGTGGGGGTCGCGGCACCGGGTGTCGACATCGTCTCCACCGTTCCGGGCGGCGGGCAGTGCGTCGACAACGGCACCAGCTTCTCGGCCCCGTACGTCGCGGGCGTCGCGGCGCTGCTGCGCGCGAAGTACCCGAAGTGGAAGGCGCACCAGGTCGTCGCGCAGATCGAGCAGACGGCGGAGCGCTCCATCAACGGCCGTGACAACTACGTCGGTTGGGGCGTGGTCGACCCGGTGCGAGCTCTGGACGGAGCCGCCGGCCCCATCGAGGCACCCACCCCGGACCCGGGCCCGCCCAAACCCCCGGCGCCGGAACCGGCGCACCTGGCGATGACGGAAACCCCGCAGGAACGCGACGAACGCCTCGCGACGTACGCCCTGGGCGTCGCCGGGGTCCTGGTCGCGGTGGTGGCGGGCACGGCGATCGTGGTCCGGGACACCGGCCGCAGACGCCGAAGGTATGTGCAGGCCAAGTGAGTTGGCTCTCACGACGGACCCGTAACTCGTGTTGGGTCGTGAGGCGGTATTGACTAGAGTGGTGGTCGGATTCGCGAGTGTGACGAGGGGGAACTGAGGTGGAAGCGCCGATCGGGGGCGGCAAAGGTCTGGATGTCAAGGGGGTAACTCTCCAGACGTTCCGGAACCGCATGGACGAACTTCTGACCTCCCTGGCGGAGTCGCCGGCGGAGCACAAGAAGATCGGTGAGCAGAAGGTCACCACGGACTCCTACGGCACGGGCTTCAGCGCGGCCACGGACCTCCACGCCGCGTACGAGAAGGTACGCGCCCGCCTGGAGGGCCTGTCGCGGACGTTCGGCGAGACGATCGAGGCGCTGGGCATCCGCGTCGAGATCGCCGAGAAGGGCTACGCGGGCGTCGACCAGGAAGAAAGGGACCGCTTCGCGGAGATCCAGAAGCGGACCGAGGACTTCTACAAGCCTGACACCGCTCAGGACGGTGCGGGCAAGGACGCGGCCAAGCCGAAGCAGCCCGCCGACACCGGCGATTCCGGCGGATTCAGCTGACGGGGGAGTAGGAACACATGGCAGGAAGCGAGTTCGAGGGCAAGTCCCTGGACGCTCTGTACGCGATGATCGCCTCCGCCAAGCCGGGCGAACTCACCGCGGTGGGCGACGCCTTGGAAGCGGCAGTGCCGGAGATCATCAACATCGCCACGGATCTGCGCCTCTACATCGACAACGTGAAGTGGCAGGGCGAGGGCGGTGACGCCTTCCGTGTCTGGGGCGCCGACATGGTCTCCGAGACCCTGAGGCTGGGCGACTTCACCCAGGTCGTGGCCAGCGAGATGCAGCGCGCGGGCCAGGCACTGAGCGAGGCGAAGCAGGCCGTCCCGAAGCCGGCCGGCATGTGCTTCGCGGACCCGGAGAAGGAAGAGGCCCGTATCGAGGCGGAGACGGGCCCGAAGCTCCAGGAGGCGATCCATCAGCTGGAGCGACTGTCGTCGTACTACCAGACGACGCAGGACCGGATCGCGGCGGAGCCGGAGCCGGAGTTCAAGCCGCTCGAGGCGCAGCGCTCCGGGGAGCGCGCGTACGGCACAGGGGTTGGTGCGGGCTCAACCTACTCTTCCGGCGCAGCCTCCTACGGAGGAGCCCAGTACTCGACGACCGAGGCTGTCTCGGCAAGCTCGACCAGTCGAGGGCATGCTACGGAGCAGGGTATCCGTCCGTCCGCACCGCCTTCGGCGCCGGAGGCCTCTGTTGGTACGAGCCTCGACTCGGTTGGCACGCTCCCCCCGGAGCCGGCTGTCCGCCCTGGGCAGCAGGTCCCGACAGTGCCGCCGATGGCGGGTGGGCCGAGCACTCCGCCTGGTCCGCTGCTTCCGCCCGTCGCACCGGTGGTGGGCCCGCAGACCGGCGGTGGCCCGTCTCGCGCGCCGTCCGTTCCGGGTGGCATCGGGGGACCGCGCGGTACCGGTCCGTTGGGCGCATTGCCGCCTCGCGTCGGCGGCGGTGAGGGCATCGTCGGCGGGAAGCAGATGTCGGGCCGGGCCAGCGGCTCCATCGGGCCTCGGCTCCCCATGGGAACCGTGGTCGGTGAGGAGCGCGCCGGGTTCGGCCGTGGGACCGGGATGCCGGGGTACGGCGCCGGAATGCAGGGCGCACCCGGTGTTGGTACTGGTGCGGGTGGTGGCCGTCGGCTGGCCAGCCAGCCCGGTGGAACCATCGGTGCCTCTGCTGCGTCCGGGATCAGTGGGCGTGGCGCTTTCACTCCCGGCGGGTCCGGTCTGGTCCGCCCGCCTGGCTCGACCACCTCGTCCCAGGAAGATCGAAGGGCGTCCGCCGCACGTCCCGACTACCTGTCGGAGGACGAAGAGACGTGGGCGATGGGTCAGCGCAAGATCGTTCCTCCCGTCATCGACTAGGAGCTCCACCGATGTCCCCCCTTGCCCGACCCTTCCGTACGCGCGCCTTCGGTCTTCTCGGCGCCCTGACGGCGGTCGTCGCTTCCTGGACCGTGGCAGCTCCCGCTGCCCAGGCCGACGACATGCGGTCGCGTCAGTGGTACCTGGACGCCATGAAGGCCGACGAACTGTGGAAGGTGTCCACGGGCAAGGGGATCACAGTCGGAGTCCTGGATACTGGCGTTGATTCAACGGTGTCTGAACTCCACGGCGTCAAGGTGCTGCCGGGCCGCAACTTCTACGGCGAGGGCCCCGGCCGTGTGGACAACAAGGACACCGATCGGCACGGCACCAACATGGCCATCACCATCGCGGGCAACGGGGCGAACGGTGGAATCAAGGGCCTCGCACCCAACGTAACAATCCTGCCCGTGAAGACAGGCTCAGCCGTGGACGTCGGCGGCGCGACAGCCGCGACCGAGGGCATCCGGTACGCCGTCGACAACGGCGCCCGGATCATCAACATGTCCTTCGGCGGCTACAGGCAGGAGGACGCCGAGATCGCGCGATGGCAGGAGGCAGTGGATTACGCCCTTAAGAAGGGAGCCCTGCTCTTCGCCGCTTCAGGTAACGACGGCCTGGACACCGACAGTTATCCGGCGTCGGCCCCCGGCGTTGTCGCGGTCGGAGCCCTCGACAGCAAGGGCAAAGTCACCAAGTTCTCCAACTACGGTGACTACGTGGCGCTCGCCGCACCCGGTGACGACATGCCCGGCCGCTGCTCCAGCGACAAGAACACCTACTGCGAGACCTTCGGCACCAGCCAGGCCACCGCCGTCGCTTCCGCCTCCGCCGCGCTCATCTGGTCCGCCCATCCCGACTGGACCGCCAACCAGGTCCTGCGCGTGATGATGGAGACCGCGGGCCACAACGGCCCCGTCCCCAGCAAGTACATCGGCTACGGCTCCATCCGCCCTGCCCAGGTCCTCCTGGAGGGCAAGGGCGACCCGGGCCCGCCAGACGTCAACCCGCTGCTTGCCGCGCGGTCGAGCCGGTCACCCGCACCACAGACCTCCCCTTCTCCTGAGAGCACGGGGGCAGGCGACAACGGCCAGTCGTCCCAGGAATCGCCGTCCAAAGCGCCTGAGGCAGCGGCCGGGTCCAATGGGGGCGGCCTACCGCTCTGGGCCATCGTCGCCAGTGCCGCCGCGGGCGTCGTCATCATCGGCGTCGTCGTGGCGGTGAGCGTACGCAGCAGGAGAGCGTAGCTGCGCATGACGACAACTCCAACAACAAGGAGCTTCATATGACCAGCCCCGCAGGCGGGTTCGGACTTGCCGACGATCCGGTCGTCCAGGCGAAGAACAAGATCATGGAGACCGGCACCGAGGTGAGCAAGCAGGCTCGCGAGCTGGCCAACATCCTCGAGACCTGCAGCGCGGGTTGGACCGGTGTCGGTGCCGCGGGATTCAAGAAGGCCCAGGTCCTGCTCAACGAGGACCACGACACGATCCGCCGGCTGCTCAACGTGCTGCTGAACGCCGTGGGTGAGACCAAGAACCTCAGCAACGCCAACGACGACGAAGTCCGTGCTTCGTTCGCCGCTGCCAATTCCGCTCTGAACAACGTCTGAGCGATACCGACGCGCCACGTTCACTGAAACACCGCGAGGAGAACATCATGGCCGACGACATCGGCACCAAGGTCCGGTATGAGAGCGTCCAGGAGATGGCGAACCGCATTCGCACCGTCTCGAAGAACATCGTCAACGACCTGGTTGAGATGGACCAGGCGCTCAAGGTGGTGACCGGCACCTGGGACGGTGAGGCGCACCGCGAGTACGAGATCCTTCAGGGCAAGTACAAGAAGCGCGCTGAGGACATGAGGGACCGTCTGGAACTCGTCGCCCAGATCGTCGAACGGGGCAAGGACAGCTACCGGGCAACGGACATCAAGGGTTCGCGGCTCTTCACCGAGTCCTTCTGATACACACCCCCACGGGGGTACGAGAAGGGGCCCGCTCCACCCGGAGCGTGCCCCTTCTGGCAGTTTGCCCAGCATGGGCGGTTGCTTGGGGGTGGGAGTCCCCGGGGGAAGATGTGGTGCCAACCCCGAGCCGGAGGCAGGGGCGCCTCGTGAAGTGGGGGCTGACCGGGCAGAAGCGTAGTACCAGCCAGGGTGAGTACGGCGGCTGGGAAGGGCCGAACACCGAGTGATACGGACGATGCCGCGGCCTGCCCGTGCGTCAGCCACCCATGATCTGGCTGCGGAACTCGGACATGGACATGGTCTTCTCCTTCGGCGGCAGCGTGATCGGGAACTTGTCCCCGAACGAGTCGTATGTCGTCGTGCTCGTCCGCCCGTCGCGCGAGGACTCCAGCAGGAGCAGATGCGAGGCGCCGTTCTCGATGAAGTAGGTGTCCTCCGCCGCTCCGGCGGAGACCCGGACGGCTGTGGTCTGCTTGCCGTCGACCTTCCGGTCCTTTTCCGGTGCGAGTTCTGCCGTCTCGGAGATCGTGTAGTACACGTCGCAGCCCTGACCGGACTCGGTAGGCGTGGTGCCTTTGTCGCCCTTCGCGCAACCGGTCACCAACCCGGCGACGACCGCCAGGACGGCGATGGAACGAGACACAGGCCGGACACGGGAAATCATTAAGAGGGTGTCTCACGTGGCAAGTTTCGCAAGTTTCTTGTAGCAGGTCAGGGCGACGGCCATGGCCAGGTCTCGGCTCTGCCAGCCGTTGCGGACCACGTACGGGATCTTGAGACCACGAACAGCCCATGGCAGGCTCATGCCGCATGATCGATGAATTCGCGAAAGACAATCTGCACGGGAGACTGCGGCGGGACCGCGAGGCGCTGCTCTGGAAACTCGACGGCTTGTCCGAATACGACGCCCGCCGACCTTTGACAGCGACCGGTACCAATCTCCTCGGCCTGGTCAAACACGTGGCCACCGTCGAGGCCAGGTACTTCGGCGAGGTCTTCGAGCGCCCTTCCCCGGAACCGCTGCCCCGGTGGCAGGACTCCGACGGCAGCGACCTGTGGGCGGCCAAGGACGAGACCCGCGATCAGATCATCGGCTTCTACCGGCGCACCTGGAAACACTCTGACGCGACGATCAACGAGCTTCCCCTCGACGCCCCCGGCCACGTCCCGTGGTGGCCGGAGCCCTATCAGAACACGAACCTCTTCGCCATCATGGTCCATGTCCTCGGTGAGTCCATCCGGCATGCCGGGCACGCCGACATCCTGCGAGAGGGTCTCGACGGCCGGACCGGGCTGCGCGCTGAACACGAGAAGCAGATCGACGAGGAAGCCCGTGCAGCCCACCGCGCGAAGATCGAGCAGGCCGCCAGGTCGGCCGCACCAATCAAGGCGTAGAGGTTTCCTCACGTGACGTGATGTTCGTGCGGCATGATGCCGGTCGTGGGTGCTGATCTATCGAAGCGTCTGGTTCCTGATGGACTCTGGGAACTGGCGGCCCCGTTCTGCCGTCGTTCGCTGCTCGTCCGCAAGGTGGTGGGACCGCTCCGTGTGACCAGCGGGCTGTGTTCACGGCAGTGGTGTACGCCCTGACCAGCGGCTGTGCCTGGCGGCATCTGTCGCCGACGTTCGGCACGTCGCCCGCCACCGCGCATCGCCGCTTCACGGTATGGACCGAGGTCGGCCTGTGGCGCCGGCTGCACCGGGCGGTGCTGGACGAGCTCGGGGCCCGGGGCGAGGTGGTATTGACCTCGGCGATCGTCGACGCGGCCTCCGTTCGCGCCAAAAGGGGGGATCGCTGACCGGGCCGAACCCGGTCGATCGCGGCAAGAAGGGCAGCAAGCTGCACGTGCTGTCCGATGCCCAGGGCATCCCGCTGCCATCGCCCTCCGGCTTACCCTGTGTCAGCTGCTCATGACTTGGCTGCGGAACTCGGACATGGACATGGTCTTCTCCTTCGGCGGCAGGGTGATCGGGAACTTGTCCCCGAACGAGTCGTACGTCGTCGTGCTCGTCCGCCCGTCGCGCGAGGACTCCAGTAGGAGCAGATGCGAGGCGCCGTTCTCGATGAAGTAGGTGTCCTCCGCCGCTCCGGCGGAGACTCGGACGGCTGTGGTCTGCTTGCCGTCGAGCTTCCGGTCCTTTTCCGGTGCGAGTTCTGCCGTCTCGGAGATCGTGTAGTACACGTCGCAGCCCTGACCGGACTCGGTGGTCACGAAGACGTCGGTAAGGGCGTCGGGCACGGTGATCTGCTGCCCGCGCTGCTTCAGCGCGTCCGCGAAGAGCGGGGCGCTCGTGTAGGTCGTGCCGTCTTTGCAGTACATCTCGCCGGACGTACCGCCTCCCGACGCCTCCAAACGGAAGCCCTGCTCGGGGTCTGACCACATCTCCTGCTTCGCGCCACCGAACGCGGTGGTGGTGCCGGAGGAGTGGAAAGTGGTCTCGCGCATCGCCGTGTTGGCGCTCTTGACGATCTGCGCCGCCCCGTCGCCCGACCCGCCGGCCTCCCCAGTGCCGACGTCCTTGCTCGGGGCAGCGCTGTCGGTAGGCGTGGTGCCTTTGTCGCCCTTCGCGCAACCGGTCACCAACCCGGCGACGACCGCCAGGACGGCGAAGGAACGAAACACAGGCCGGATACGGGAAATCATTAATTTGTCTCTTTCGCTATTGTAGTGGAGCTTGTTCGAGCATTCCGGAGCGATCTGTGGCCGGCGCCAGGGATTCCGGGCTGTCGAGGCACCACGCGGAGCCCCGAGTGTGCAGGAATCCGGTGAAACGCAGGCTTCAAGGCGGCTTTAAGGCTTAATTTCCCGGTAGGCGCTGAGGGCGCTGCGTTCCACCTTGGCAAGCAGGCCTTTCTGGGTCTGCTCGTCTGCGTTCCTCGCCTGCAGCCAGGCGCGGGCCATGTCGACCCCCTGGGTGCGCAGACGATCCGGACGGTCATCCTTCGGGGTGTTCCGGAGCTCATGGAGCCAGGTTGCGGTGAGGTGCCCGACGGGGTCGTCCTGATAGGCGCGCGGGGCGGCCTGCTCGTTTAGCAGGAGGTCCCACACAGTGCTGCGCCACTTCTGAGCCTGCTGTGTGTCCTGGCTGCGGTAGACCGCGTCGGCGATGCCGTCCAGGATGCCGAACGCGCGGGCGTTCGCCGTTGGTGGGAGGGAGAGCGAGTAGCCCGAGGCGCCGGTGGGGACGGCCGCGAGCTGCTGCGCCCCGTACCGGGTCTCGGCCATGCGCAGGGTGGCGTAGGCCTGCGGGTCCTGTGCAATCGCGCGCACGATGTCCCGGAAGAACGTGTTGTAGACCGCAAGATGATAGGTGCCTCCCTCCTCCCACGGTGGATCCGTCTCGTCCGCGTTGATCACGTAGTCAGAGTCGAGGCCGGCGAGCATCTCGTGAACGTCGGGTGCGTAGTCGGCCAGGGCGGTGGCGAGGGGGACGCGGAGCGCGGGGTCGAGTGTGAGGTCGTCCGAGTCCGCCAACCCTAGGGCGAACAGCACGTCCTTCAGCGCTTGGGTCTGCGGCTGGGTGTGGCGACCGGGCTCGCTTCCCGTGGTCGCCTTCACTATGGCGTCGCCGACTGCGGTGCAGCTCATGCCGGGCTGCATGGCCGCTCCCAAGGACTTCTGCACGCGCTTGTTGTCGGGCAGTCCGTTGCAGGGAATAGCCGTCTCACGGCCGAAGAAGAGCCATGACCCGATCCCGCCCAGCAGAGCAAGACAGACCCCGAGCACGATCAAGGGCTTCGCGGGTATGGCTGGGCTGGTTGTTTTCTGCGACATGGCTTTCCTGGCTCCTGCGCTGTTATTGATCCGAAACGGTTTGGGTTCTGGGTCGTTGGTGGTGTGTGAGCGATCTGGTGGGGGACGCGCGGCGTCTGTCGCCGTCGGCGCAGGAGGCCCTGCGGCTGCGTGCGGTGGCCGTGTTGGTGGCGGGCCGGGACCGTGGAGACGTGGCGGCAGTCTTCGGCGTGTCGCTGAAGGCCGTCGACAGCTGGTGGGCGAAGTGGCAGGCCGGCGGGCGAGAGGCGCTGGTCATGCAGCCGCGGGGCAAGCCGGTCGGGGTGGTGCACCAGGTGCTTGGGGAGTCGGAGCAGGCCGCCCTGCGGCAGGCGGTCCTCGACCACCGGCCCTGTGACGTGGGCTTGAGCGGGCAGCTGTGGACGCGGCGGCTGATCGGTGGCCTGATCGCGAAGCTGTACCGGGTGCGGCTGACCGAACCGGGGGTGGGCAAGTACCTGAAGCGGTGGGGGCTGTCGTTCCAGCGCCCGGACAAACGGGCCGTCGAACAGGACCCCGAGGCCGTGCGCCGCTGGCACCAGGAGACCTGGCCGAAGATCCGCACGAAGGCGAAGGCCGACGGCGGTGGGATCCTCTTCGCCGACCAGGTCACCGGCCGCACCTGGGGAGAGAAAGGGAAGACGCCCATCGTGCGGCGGAGCGGGAATCGGTTCTCCGTGAACGCGATGTCCGCGATCAGCACCAAGGGCCGCATGCACTTCATGGTCTTCACCGAGAGCTTCACCGCGGAGGTGATGTGCCGCTTCCTGGACCGGCTCGCCGGCCACTTCGACCAAAGGGTCCACCTCGTCGTCGACGGACACTCCGCCCGCCGGTCCAAGAAGGTGCGCGACTGGCTCACCGCCCACCTCGACGACGTTGAGCTGCACTTCCTCCCCGCCTACTCGCCCGAGCTGAACCCCGACGAGCTGGTCAACGCCGACCTCAAGCACAGCCTGCCCCGCCAGCACCGAGCCCGCGATCAAGCCGAACTCGCCGCCGAAACCCGCCGCTTCTTCCGCCGACGCCAGCGCCAGCCGCACATCGTCCGCGGCTACTTCGGTGGCCCGCACGTCCGCTACGTCCTGAACGAGAACCCCATGAGTTTCTGATCAATATGTGGTAGCCGTAGAAGCGCTTCTCGCCGGCCTCGGAGTTGGCGGCGTCCCGCTGTCCCAGATCGAGGTCGCCGCCGACCGCCGTGATCGCTCCGAAGACTTCACCGATCCGCTGGGCGCGGTCTTCCAGTGTCTTGGGGTTGGAGAGGTCGCCGTCGGCCAGTTGCTCGGCCATATAGCCCTGCTGCGCCTGGTAGATCAGGTCGAAGTTCTTGGCTTCCGTTGAACCTTCGGGCACGTCGGAGACGCCACGCATCAGGCGCAGCAGGCTACCCCGACTGTTCTGGATCTGTGACTCGTCGCCGTCTGCCAGCTCGTCGCCTTTGCCTGTCCGGCCTCCTGGCCCTTCACCGGCGCGGGGCCAACTCACCCTTCCGGATCCGTCTATGGACGGGTACTTCGGCAGCCCGACCGTAGACAGGGCGAAGGGAGAGGGGCACACTCCACATGGCGGACCCCGCCCCCTTCTCGAGTCGGCTCAACTCACTGCAGGTCGAACTCCCCGTCCCTGGCGCCCAAGACGAACGCGCGCCACTCGGCCTCGGTGTAGCGCAGGACGGTCTCCGGGTCCAGCGACGACCGCATCGCCACGGCACCCCCTGGTAGGTACGCGATCTCCACACGTTCCTCGTCGGGGCTCGTGCCTGGGGCGCCCTGCCACTCCACTTCACTGATGTCGAGCGCGTACAGCTCGTCCTTCTCCTGCTGAGTGCCCATCAGGCGCTTCCCCTTCGTGCCGGTGGCGGTGGTGCAGCGTTGCGGGTCCAATTATCCGCAGGTCGAGACGGCGTGGTGTAAGAACGGCCGACGAGCACGACCCTTCGGCTTACCCTGTGTGTCAGCTGCCCATGACTTGGCTGCGGAACTCGGGCATGGACATGGTCTTCTCCTTCGGTGGCAGGGTGATCGGGAACTTGTCCCCGAACGAGTCGTACGTCGTCGTGCTCGTCCGCCCGTCGCGCGAGGACTCCAGCAGGAGCAGATGCGAGGCGCCGTTCTCGATGAAGTAGGTGTCCTCCGCCGCTCCGGCGGAGACTCGGACGGCTGTGGTCTGCTTGCCGTCGAGCTTCCGGTCCTTTTCCGGTGCGAGTTCTGCCGTCTCGGAGATCGTGTAGTACACGTCGCAGCCCTGACCGGACTCGGTGGTCACGAAGACGTCGGTAAGGGCGTCGGGCACGGTGATCTGCTGCCCGCGCTGCTTCAGCGCGTCCGCGAAGAGCGGGGCGCTCGTGTAGGTCGTGCCGTCTTTGCAGTACATCTCGCCGGACGTACCGCCTCCCGACGCCTCCAAACGGAACCCCTGCTCGGGGTCCGACCACATCTCCTGCTTCCCGCCACCGAACGCGGTGGTCGTGCCGGAGGAGTGGAAAGTGGTCTCGCGCATCGCCGTGTTGGCGCTCTTGACGATCTGCGCCGCCCCGTCGCCCGACCCACCGGCCTCCCCAGTGCCGACGTCCTTGCTCGGGGCAGCGCTGTCGGTAGGCGTGGTGCCTTTGTCGCCCTTCGCGCAACCGGTCACCAACCCGGCGACGACCGCCAGGACGGCGATGGAACGAAACACCGGCCGGGTACGGAAAATCATTGATCTGTCACTTTCGCTATGTATTGGTGTCTATTCGAGGATTCCAGCGGCGACGTGTGCCACTTCCCAGGCACCGGTACTCACGGCTCGATCTCCTGGTGGGCGCCCGTGCCGGCTCCGCCGGGTCGGCTCGTCCGTGTCCCGTGTCTGCCGGGGCGATTTCGGGCATGTCTCTCCGTGTTCATGAGCGCTGGGCCTTCAGCCGAGAGAGCCGAGGTAGATGGGTCGTTTTCCCTAAGAGTCGGTGATGGCTGTGCATCCGAACGCTGCACCGACCTTATCGGTGAAGGTCCTGAAGAGCGATGCCGACTTTGGTGACTGAGGCTTCTCCCTGGACTGGAAGTACTGCTGGCCCAAGCCCATGGCGAAGTATGTTTCCGTGCCTGAACAGTCGGCGACCACATGCATGTCATCGATTCCTGAAGCTTGCCACCCCGGAATCGGAGAGGCTTCGGAAAACTCGTCCGACTTTTTGAGGCCCGCCAGGATGACGGGGTCCTGTACCACGGAGTAGGTGAGATAGTCGGATTCACTCGGAGAGGGCTCTGCTTCTTCATCCAGCACCACAGAGCACGACCACATCGGCTTCGGCTCCTCGGGTACTGTCTCCTGGATTTTCGCACCTGGGTCGGTAGCGGTGGCAGGAAGTGAGAGCCCCTTGATGCCGCAGAGTTTCCGAGGGTCGGCGGTGCGTGTCTCGGGTGGGGGTTCGAGCGCGGTCGGCGCCTGCAACCTCTTGTCGCTGCACCCTGTACGTTCAGCCAGCCTGTTGGCGGTGTCCACCAGGAGTCGGACGAGCGCCATTCGACTCGTCTGGGTGACCTGCCCGCTCCGGATATCCCCTCTCACAACGGCTGCCTCATCCGTCGCGCAAGAGGCGGGCAGCCATACCCAGGCCCGGTCGTCGTCCACCACCGCTCCGGTCGCTTCGCCCGAGAAGAACGCAATAGTGGCAGGCTTGGGGCCGCCGTTGTCGGTGAACGGAAAGTCCGCTCGGTTCCTTGTTGCTGAAACGAAGAGTTCTTGATCATCGGCGCCGGGAATGGCTGACTTGCTTACAATGGTGCAGTCGAACAGCAGAGTGTCTTCGCTCGAGCTCGTTGGGCCGTCATGGCCCAGAAGCCTGCCCGATTTTGAGAAGGCCGCCTCGACCGACTTCGAAGACAGGCGTCCATCGCAGAGCTGATCCGAGCCCAGGAGGTTGGTATTCAGGGCGATGTGGAGGCCGGTCACACTCACAGTGAGGGTGGAGAGCAGTGCGGCGATTTTCCAGCCACGTGCAATTTTCTTAGGCATGGCTTATTCCTAGCTCCTGGTTCGCAGAGCAGTGTATGCATCCTCGCGACCGCTCTTGTAGCTCTGATCCGCTTCCCCTCTGGCGTTCTTGAAGGCTTCTGAGTTCTCCACGCCCCGCTGCTCAGCCCATCCTTGGAGAAGCATGTTCGTCCCGGTCAGGCCGCTGGCTGAATCTGAACTGTCCTTGGCCCTCGCGATATCGTTCTTCTCGGCGATGACGTCCTTGGACCACTCGTAAGTCACGGCGTCCACCATCCGCTGCGCCGCATCGCCGACCACTGGAATCGTATTGAAGACCCCGCCTACCACGTGGTAGCTGTAGCGGGCGTCGTCGTTGATTTTTCCGACCTGTGCGTCGCGAACGTCTAGCGTCATGTCCGACCCGATCCCCGTCATGGTGCCCATCACCGATGCGACTTCGCGGGACTTGGTGTTCCAGTCGCCGACGACGTTGTTGACCTGATGCTCTGGAGCATCCCTGGCGGATGCCAGGTGCTCGGCTGCGATGCGCTTCTCGGCCTCGTAGAGGGCGTCGAACACAAGGATGGGATCCCCGTCAGGGGTCTTTCCGAGTACGCCGTCCGAAACGCCTCGCATCACTCGGATCAGGCTTTGCTCGCCGTTGGCAATCCGAAATTGATCGCCCTCGCCCTCGATAGTGGGCAAGCCTCCCGGGCTGTGGGAGGGCTGCCCGCTGAGGATGGTGAAAAGATCCTCGGAATAATCGTTCATGGCGCGACCGAGGGGAACCTTCAAGTTCGTCGGAATGGAGTCGCCCTTGCTCTTCTGGTCCAGGAGTTCGATGGTCTCGTGCATGATGCGGGCTTGGACTTCGCTGTGCGGGCCTGGGGTGCCGACGGGTGCTCCAGGCTGTTGCCCGGTGGTAGCCGCTTCCAGGGCTGCGCCGAACCCCACTCGGGCGTCGCCGTCCTCTATCGGTGCGCCATGGGCGATCCGGGACGTCTCTACTTTCGTCCACTCCGAGTACTCCGGGACGATGCCGTTCCAGTCCCGTTCGCGCAGCAGGTAATTGAGAGCCGAGCTCTCGGTCTTGGAACCCGGGTCCAGGAACTGTGCTGCCGCGTCAGGATGCTTGCCGAGGATACCGAGCGCGCTGTCCAACGGGTCGTTGACAAACCAGGGGGCGTTCTTTTCGTTGTAGGCCTGGTTGATGTCCCAGATATCGCCCTTGCTGTCCTTCTCGGCTGCATAGATGTCCTGGGTCAGGCCCTTGACGAAGTTCGGGTCGTACCTGCCCGTGTCGCCGTGCTCCATGATGCCCATGAGGACCTGGTAGCCCAGAACCTTCCCGTCCGACCCCTTGGCCGGAGTGCCGGGGCCGAGAGGGCCCTCGAACTCCTTGACGCCGATGCTCCGCATGTCATCGCGCCACTGCTTCTGGAACTTGGGGTCTGTGGCTGCGGTGGCAATGGAGTTGGCGATGCCGCCCTTGATCGACTCGTATGTCCCCTTGTTCTCTTTGTCCTTGCCGTAGGCGAGTGAGTCGATTCGGTTGGCCAGCTTCAGGGTCCCGTCCGCCCCCACACCGTTGAGGAAGGTTTGCGAGAAGGTCGTGTCCTTGCTGTTGTCGCGCAGCGATCGATTCAGTTCCGCGAGATCGGCTGCGGGTACACTTTCGCCCTTGTTGATTCTGGTGGCGATGTCCGCCGAGTGGCGCGCCTCGTACTCCTCGATGTCGCCCTGCGCCTTGGCGTTGAAGCCGACGCCGGCCGTCTCGTCGTTGCCGCCGTACCCCTCGTCCTTGACGACTCCTTCCAGGGCGATCTTCACGCCCCCGTCGGCGTCGTCGAACGCCTGAACCGCGTCCTTGATGCGCTTGGTCCAGGCTTCTTCGCGCTTGCGTTTGGCTGCTTGGGCCTCGGGGACGTGGGACAGTTCGTTCTGTTCCATGCGGCTGATGGACTTGGGGTCGCGCGTGGCCACGCCGTTCTCGTCGATCAGCATGTGATCTTCCTGGGCGGCCTTGATGACCGAGTCCAGTCGGCCTTTGAGCTCAGTGAACTGCTCGTGGGCGTCGCGCAGGAGCTTGGCTATCGCCTTCGCCTGCGTCTGTGCCGCCGCGTACTCGTAGCGGGTGGCGGCGAAGTTCGTGTAGGCGGTGCCCACGGTGACGCCGGTCCAGTCCGGGCCCATCGTGATCTTCTGGACGCTGTCGCCGTAGCTGGTCTCGACCTTCTTGAACTCGCGCGCCACCTCGTCCCACTTGTCGGCCGCCGTGGTGAGGTGGCCGAACTTGGTGGTGGTGACTTCCTTGTATGTGAGCACTGTCTGTTCCCCGTTCTGCTCAGTTCCCGGCCGACTTGTCTCTGTGCCTGGTCATCGCCTCAGACGATGCTCATCGGCCCAGGCCGTCCAGGCCCGACTTGCGGTTCAGCGGCCCGAAGCCGTCGTACGTCGCGACGTCGTTGCGCAGGAACATGCTCCGTGCGCCGAGCAGTGCGTTCTGCTCCCGCTCCAGCCGCCCGAGGAGCATCTTGGCCTGGGTCTCCCAGGTCTCCTTGACCTTCTTCAGACCTGCGCAGGTGTCCCAGCCGCCGAAGCCGGTGATGGCGTTGTTCGTCGACTCGTCGGCGAGGTCGGAGGCCCACTGAGTGGTGGGCTTCAGGTCGTTCTCGATCTTGCTCGCGGCGGTTCTCTTCTGTGCCGGCGTCGACCCGAACGTCCCGGAGCTGCCGCCTGGGGCCAGCGGGCTGGGGGGAGTGGCCGAACCGCCCCCGTCCGGAGCCAGTTGGTTCAGCTGCATGCTGGAGGACTGAGCGTCGACCGCCTGCGTCGCCTCCGTGCGCCGATCGGCCCACTCCTGCTCGAATCCCATGTTCTCTCCCCGTTCATGCCGTCCGGTGCCGCCCCCGGGCGGCCACTGCTTGTTGTCAATTGAAGGTGCGTCGGGTGGAGTGGCCGAGTCTCCCCGCCCGTGGCTTCCGTCACAGCTCCGGCATCTGTCCCAACTGCACCAGCGACACTCCGCCCTTGCGAGACGCGAAGTAGCCGCGGCCCGGCGGCATCGGCCTCGGGCGGACGTTGCCGATCAGGTCGCCTTCCTGGGGATCGCCCGACAGGACCACGCCCTGGGCCCCCAGTTCCTTGATGCGCTGCATGAACGCCTCGTACATCGAGCGGGACGCGCCCGCCGTGTTACGGGCGATGATGAAGCGGACACCCGTGTCCCGGGCGAACGGCAGGTAGTCCGCGAGTGGCGACAGCGGATTTCCGGAGCTGGTGGAGACCAGGTCGTAGTCGTCGATGATGATGAAGATCTGCGGGCCCGTCCACCAGCTCCGGTCCCGCAGCTGCTGCGGCGTCACGTCCGTCGGCGGCTGGCGCCGTGCGAACACGCCGGACAGAGCCTCCATGTGCATCTGCATGGAACTCGCCATAGGCGCGTACTCCAGCAGATGACTCTCCGGCAGCGCGCCGAGCAGCGCTCTCCGGTAGTCGCCGACGACGAGCTTCGCCTCATCGGGCGTGTAGCGCTCGGCGATCTGCTTCGCGATGAGCCTCAGCAGGTTCGTCTTGCCGGACTCGCTCTCACCGAACACCAGGAAGAACGGGTCGGTCTCGAAGTCGACGAACACCGGCTCCAGGCTGGTCTCGTCGATACCGATCGCGACGCCGTGCCGAGGGAACTCGAGCCCCTTCGGCAGCCGATCGGCGGGGAACTTGCGCGGCAGCAACCGCACCGCAGGCGCACCCGGTCCCGTCCAGCTCGCCCGTACCGCCTGTACGAACGCGGCCGTGCCCTCCGCGAGGTCACTGGCGCTGCTCGAGTCGTCGATGCGCGGCAGCGCACCCATGAAGTGCAGCTTCTCGGGCACCTGGCCCCGGCCCGGCACCCCCGTCGGGACGTTCGTCGCGACCTTCCGGTCGAACTCGGAGTCCATCACGTCGCCGAGGCGCAGTTCCAGCCGACCCAGCATCTGGTCCTTGATCGCTGCCCGGATCTCCATGTACCGGGCTGCGGTGATCACGATGTGCACGCCGTAGCCGAGACCGCGGGCCGCGATGTCGGTCACCATCGACTCCAGACCCTCGAAGTCGTTCCTGAAGGTGCCCCAGCCATCGATGATCAGGAATACATCGCCCCACGCCTCACCGGGTAGTTCGCCCGTCGCCCGCCTGCGGCGGTAGGTGGCGATGGAGTCGATGTTGTGGGAGCGGAAGAACTCCTCACGGCGGTTCAGTACGCCCATGACCTCCGCGACCGTACGCCGCACCCGCTCCGGGTCCAGACGGGACGCGACACCACCGACGTGGGGCAGGTCCGCGAGTGAGGACAGCCCTCCGCCCCCGAAGTCCAGTGCGTAGAACTGCACTTCGCTCGGGGTGTGGCTGAGGGCGAACGACGAGATCAGCGTGCGCATCAGCGTCGACTTGCCGGACTGCGGACCGCCGACGACCATCATGTGGCCCGCGGCACCGGAGAAGTCCCGGTACAGCACCTCACGCCGCTGCTCGAACGGCTTGTCGATCAGACCCAACGGCACGACGAGACCACCTGGACGGGTGTACTCCGTCGCGGTCAGGCCGCGGTCCGCGGTCCGCGCGAGCCCCGGCAGTAGCTGGTCCAGGGATGGCGCCTGGTCCAGCGGCGGCAGCCACACCTGGTGTGCGGGCACGCCCTGCCCCTCCAGCCGGCGCACGACCACGTCCAGCACCGTGTCCGCGAGTGCGTCGTCCTCGGTCTTCTGCGGCGCCGCGAGATGAGCCGGGTCCGGTGTGGCATACACGACCGGCACCGGCGCCGCGGTGAAGACGGCGGTCCTTCGCTCGATCGGAAGCTGGTCCGCAGACAGCTGCGGTCCGCCCGTCCGATACGTACCCGACACGTACGCCGCCTTGAAGCGCGTCATCTCGTCCGTACCGAACTTCAGGTAGCCCGAGCCGGGAACGGACGGCAGATGGTAGGCGTCGGGCACACCGAGCGCCGTGCGCGACTCCGCCGCCGAGAAGGTCCGCAGACCGATCCGGTAAGAGAGATAGGTGTCCAGACCGCGCAGCTTGCCCTCCTCCAGGCGCTGCGAGGCGAGCAGCAGATGCACACCCAGCGATCGGCCGATACGGCCGATCTGGATGAACATGTCGATGAAGTCCGGCTTGGCGGTGAGCAGTTCGGAGAACTCGTCGATGACCAGGACCAGGGACGCCAGTGGCTCCAGCGGTGCGCCGGCCGCGCGCGCCTTCTCGTAGTCGTGGATGTTGGCGTAGTTGCCCGCCGAGCGCAGCAACTCCTGTCGCCGCTGCAGCTCACCGCGGATCGCGTCGCCCATCCGGTCGACCAGCGTAAGGTCGTCGGCCAGGTTCGTGATAACCGCGGCCACATGCGGCATCTGCGACATGCCCGCGAACGTCGCACCGCCCTTGAAGTCGGCGAGGACGAAGTTCAGCGTCTCCGACGAGTGCGTCACCGCCAGCCCCAGCACCAGCGTCCTCAGCAGCTCCGACTTGCCGGAACCGGTCGCACCCACGCACAGCCCGTGCGGGCCCATGCCTTCCTGCGCGGCCTCCTTGAGGTCCAGCATCACCGGCAGGCCGTCCTCGCCGACACCGATCGGCACACGCAACCGCTCGGCCGTCGACCTCGGCCGCCAGGTCCGGGCCACGTCCACCGCCCCCGCGTCGCCCAGGTTCAGCAGGTCCGTGAAGTCCAGGTTGGCCAGCAGCGGCTCGTCGTCGTCGCCCCCGCCGATCCGCAAGGGGGCCAGCTGCCGGGCCAGGGCCTCGGCGGACTCCGGCGACATGGTGTCCGGCACGCCCTCGTACGCGTAGCCGGTTCCCGACTCCAGACGCAGCCGCCCGGGCCGTACGATCACCGAGAGCCCGCCGCGCTGCTCGTCTAGTTCACCGGAGACCACTTCGACGACGGTGACGCCCTGTAGCCCCTCGGCCGCTGCGAACAGCGAGTCCGGCGGCACCATGCCGCCGTCCAGGACCACCACGATGTGTGGCTGGTCGAGAACCGGCGGGCTGTCGCGGTTGAACCGGGGCCGCCCGTCGAGCCGGCTGCGCAGCAGCTGCTCCAGCTCGCCCAGGTCGTCGCCGAAGAGCCGCCTCGTTCCAGCCCCGTCGAGCTGCCCGGGGACTTGGGTGTGCGGCAGCCACTTCGTCCAGTCCCAGTGCGCCACCGCTCCGGGCGCCGCCACCACCGCGACCATCAGGTCCTCGGGTGAGTGCAGCGTTACCAGCTGCGACACCAGCGCACGGGCCGCTGCCTGCGCCGACTCCGGCTCGCCCGACACCGTCACGTGGTAGAACGCCCGCAGCGAAACGGCCATCGGCAGCCCGTCGAGGGAACCGTGCACCGCCAGGAATCGCTGCATGGCCCCCGCGCACAGCGGTTCCAGCTCGTCCACCGGAGCCGTGTCCGGCGCGATGAGCGGTGTCGACAGCTGTTGTGCGCCGAGCCCGATCCGCACCTGCCCGAAGTCCTCGTCGCCGACACGTCGTTCCCATACCCGTGAACCCTCGGCCACCACCGACCAGAGCTGCTCGGGCGAGGGGTGCAGATACAGCTGTGCGTCGCGCTGCCGGCGCGCGGTCCTGCGGGCCGTCCGTCGCGTCTGGGCGAGGTACTTGAGGTAGTCGCGCCGGACATCGGCGATTTGCCCCTGCGTACCCTTCCTGAACCTGACGATCTGGGCGATCACCATCGCAACCGTCGACACCAGCATCAGGATGCCCATGACCCGCATGAACGGATGTGCGCCCGGCATGAAGAAGAAGACGACGGAGGAGCCCATGCCGAGCATCGGGAGGACCTGCATCAACATGCCCTCCTGCTGCCCGCGCGGCAGTTCGGGAGGGGACTCCAGCTTCAGTTCCTCCGCGGGTACTTCAGGGGGAAGGGACCTCGGCGGTCGTTTGACGACGATCTGGCTCACCGGAACATCAATCCCTCGGTACGGACGGAAGTCGGAGGCAACGAACCGCTCCGGCGCCCCCGTTGACTGCCTTTGCTTCGCGGACTCCCTCCGCGCGACGGTGATCCTACTTGCAGGTGGTCGCACCAAGTACCGGTAGGGTGTCCGCGCATCGTGCGCAACCGCGAATCAGGGGGTCCCACACGTGAGTACGACCGCAGCGACCGGCTTCTGCCGCGTCACTGTCGTGGCACCGGACAGCCGGATCGACGTCGCCCTCCCCGAGGACATCGCCGCCGCCGACGTCTACCCGGAGATCCTCCGGCTCACCGGGCAGACGCAGTCCGCGGGCACCCCCACCGGCTACCACCTGGTCCGTCGCGACGGCACCGTCCTGGACGGTGCCCGGACACTCGCCGCCCAGCAGGTGCTCGACGGCGAGGTGCTCAGCCTGCGGCCCTTCGCCCAGTCGCTGCCGCCCGCCGTCTTCGACGACGTCTCCGATGCCGTCGCCGCCGCCGTCACCCGCGACCGTCATCTGTGGAGCGACGACCTGTTGCGAGGCGCCGGACGGTTCGGCGGGGTGCTGCTGCTCGTCCTCGTGGGCTTCGTCCTCTGGTTCGCCGATCCCGTACGGCACGACATGCACGGTCTGCCCGGCGTCATCGCGGGCGCGGCAGGTCTCCTGCTCACCGCGTTCTCCGGCGTGCGGGCCAGGGTGTACGGCGACAGGGCCACGGCTGTGGCCCTCGGCCTCGGCGCGCTCCCGCTGCTGCTGATCGCGGGCTCCGGGATCATCGGTCAGCCCCCCGGAGACGGCCCGGGCCGACTGCAGTTCCTGATCGGCTGTGTGACGGTCCTGGTCGCCTCGGTCACCCTGGTCGTCCTCACCCCGAGCGGGGATGCCTCGTTCGTCGCCGCGACCTTCCTGGCCGCTGTCGGCACGCTGGCGACCTTCGTCCTGATCGTGGCCGAGGCCTCCGCCACCACGGCCGCAGCGGTCTGCGTCCCGGTGGCCGTCGGCCTCGTCGCCTTCCTGCCGGGCCTGTCGGCACGCTTCGCCCGTCTCCCCATCGGCTACGCCTCCCCTCGGACGGCCACCGCGGACGACTTTGACACCGACCCCCACGACATCCCCGAGGCCCAGCCCGTCGACGCCGAGCGCATCGCCGCCCAGGCGCGCCGTGGCCACGAGATGCTGCTCGGATTGGTCGGCGGCTGTTCCGCGGTCGTTGTCGGCTCCGCGGCCGTCCTGGGTTTCTCCGGCAATGTCTGGGGCCAACTCCTCGCCCTCTCCGCCGGCCTCGCGATGCTGCTGCGAGCCCGGCTCTTCCGCTACACCTCGCAGGTCGTCTGCGCCCTCGTCGCGGGAATCTCCTCGATCGCCCTACTGGTCCTCGGTCTGGCCCTGAACCCGCCGTCCGACCTGGTCAGGGAGCTCCTGGTGTATGGGGACCGCAGCGGTCTGGACACCCGTACCATCTGGCTGAGCACAGTTGTCGCGGCCGGAGCCGCCCTCGTGACCGCCATCGGCCTGATCGTCCCGAGGAAGGGCCTCTCGCCGTTCTGGGGCCGACTGCTCGATCTCACGGAGAGTGCGGTGCTGCTCACGCTGGTTCCGCTCTGCCTGGCCGTGCTGGACGTCTACGACCGGGCCCGGTCCCTGACCGGCTCGTGACACTGGTACTCTGTGTGACGGCCGTTTGTGTACGCGACCCCCGGAGCCTCGCAGGCTCTGGGTGCAGCGTCCATCGCGCCTTCGCCTCCGAGTCACGGAAGCTCCCCTGAGACCAAGACCAGGGGCACTCGCAGGCGCATCGAACACCAAGAGGAGTACCGAGTGTCTCTCGACGCCGCCACGAAGAAGCAGATCATGTCCGAGTTCGGCACCAAGGAGGGCGACACCGGCTCCCCCGAGGTCCAGGTCGCGATGCTCTCCCGCCGCATCTCGGACCTGACCGAGCACCTCAAGACCCACAAGCACGACCACCACTCCCGCCGTGGTCTGCTCATCCTGGTCGGCCAGCGCCGCCGGCTGCTGCAGTACCTGGCCAAGAAGGACATCCAGCGCTTCCGTACGCTGGTCGACCGCCTCGGCATCCGCCGCGGTGCGGCGGGCGCCAAGTAGGACGATGTGAAGGGAGCGGTTCCCACTTCCAGGGGGCCGCTCCCTTTGCTGTACGTGCGGAGAGTCACAGACGCTTTGTAGTCTGGTCGCACGACGCAGTACCGAAAACGGAATACCGAACGAGGAGGAGCGCCCCTCCGCCGCCGGTCCTCGGTAGTGGCCCCCGGAAGCCATGTCGACCGGGTGCTTCGATCGAAGACCGGCCCGCACGCAAGGCGCGCTTCTCCGCCACCGTCCTCCCGCCACGCGGGCCGGAGGACGCAGACGAGGAGATATCGCTGGTGGAGAACGAGACCCACTACGCCGAAGCCGTCATCGACAACGGTTCCTTCGGCACCCGCACCATCCGCTTCGAGACGGGCCGCCTGGCCAAGCAGGCCGCCGGCTCGGCTGTGGCGTACCTGGACGACGACACCATGGTGCTGTCGGCCACCACAGCGTCCAAGAACCCCAAGGACCAGCTGGACTTCTTCCCCCTGACGGTCGACGTCGAGGAGCGGATGTACGCCGCGGGCAAGATCCCCGGCTCCTTCTTCCGCCGTGAGGGCCGGCCGTCCGAGGACGCGATCCTGACCTGCCGCCTGATCGACCGGCCGCTGCGCCCGTCCTTCAAGAAGGGCCTGCGCAACGAGATCCAGATCGTCGAGACGATCATGGCGCTCAACCCCGACCACCTGTACGACGTGGTCGCGATCAACGCCGCCTCCTGCTCCACGCAGCTGGCCGGCCTGCCCTTCTCCGGCCCGATCGGCGGCACCCGCGTCGCACTGATCGACGGCCAGTGGGTCGCCTTCCCCACCCACTCGGAGCTCGAGAACGCCGTGTTCGACATGGTGGTCGCGGGTCGAGTCCTCGAGGACGGCGACGTCGCGATCATGATGGTCGAGGCCGAGGCCACCGAGAAGACCGTCGAGCTCGTCAAGGGCGGCGCCGAGGCGCCGACCGAGGAGATCGTCGCCGCCGGCCTCGAGGCCGCGAAGCCCTTCATCAAGGTCCTGTGCAAGGCCCAGGCCGACCTCGCCGCCAAGGCAGCCAAGCCGACCGGCGAGTTCCCGGTCTTCCTCGACCACCAGGACGACGTCCTGGAGGCCCTGACCGCCGCGGTGAGGAACGAGCTCGCCCAGGCGCTCACCATCGCCGGCAAGCAGGAGCGTGAGGCCGAGCTCGACCGTGTGAAGGCGCTGGCCGCGGAGAAGCTCCTGCCGGAGTTCGAGGGCCGCGAGAAGGAGATCTCCGCCGCGTACCGCTCGCTGACCAAGTCGCTGGTCCGTGAGCGCGTCATCAAGGAGAAGAAGCGCATCGACGGCCGTGGCGTCACGGACATCCGTACGCTCGCCGCCGAGGTCGAGGCCATCCCGCGCGTGCACGGTTCGGCCCTGTTCGAGCGCGGTGAGACCCAGATCCTGGGCGTCACCACCCTCAACATGCTCCGTATGGAGCAGCAGCTGGACACCCTTTCCCCGGTGACCCGCAAGCGCTACATGCACAACTACAACTTCCCGCCGTACTCCGTCGGTGAGACCGGCCGCGTCGGTTCGCCGAAGCGCCGCGAGATCGGCCACGGCGCCCTCGCCGAGCGCGCCATCGTGCCGGTGCTGCCGACGCGCGAGGAGTTCCCGTACGCGATCCGCCAGGTGTCCGAGGCCCTCGGCTCCAACGGCTCGACGTCCATGGGCTCCGTCTGCGCCTCCACCATGTCGCTGCTGAACGCCGGTGTGCCGCTGAAGGCCCCGGTCGCCGGTATCGCCATGGGTCTGATCTCCCAGGAGATCGACGGCCAGACGCACTACGTCGCCCTCACCGACATCCTCGGTGCCGAGGACGCCTTCGGTGACATGGACTTCAAGGTCGCCGGTACGAAGGAGTTCGTCACCGCCCTCCAGCTCGACACCAAGCTGGACGGCATCCCGGCCTCCGTCCTGGCCGCGGCCCTCAAGCAGGCCCGCGACGCCCGCCTCCACATCCTCGACGTGATGATGGAAGCGATCGACACCCCGGACGAGATGTCCCCGAACGCCCCGCGGATCATCACCGTGAAGATCCCCGTGGACAAGATCGGCGAGGTCATCGGCCCCAAGGGCAAGATGATCAACCAGATCCAGGAGGACACCGGCGCCGAGATCACGATCGAGGACGACGGCACCATCTACATCGGTGCCGCCGACGGACCGGCCGCCGAGGCCGCCCGCGCCACGATCAACGGCATCGCCAACCCGACCATGCCGGAGGTCGGCGAGCGCTACCTGGGCACGGTCGTCAAGACCACCACCTTCGGTGCGTTCGTCTCCCTGCTCCCGGGCAAGGACGGCCTGCTGCACATCTCGCAGATCCGCAAGCTCGCCGGTGGCAAGCGCGTGGAGAACGTCGAGGACGTGCTCGCGGTCGGCTCCAAGGTGCAGGTCGAGATCGCCGAGATCGACCAGCGCGGCAAGCTCTCCCTCATCCCCGTGATCGCGGACGAGGACGCTGCCGGCGACGACGGCGAGAAGAAGGACGACACCGACAAGTGACGTCCCGTAGTGCCAGGACGACGGCCCGCACCTCCTCGGAGGCGCGGGCCGTCGCCCGTACCCAAACGCTTCTCCAGGGCGAGCACGGCATCGGCACGGTCCGCAAGACCACCCTCCCCGGGGGGCTGCGCATCGTCACCGAGACCCTGCCGTCCGTGCGCTCCGCGACCTTCGGTATCTGGGCCCATGTCGGCTCGCGCGACGAGACCCCCTCGCTGAACGGCGCCACGCACTATCTGGAGCACCTCCTCTTCAAGGGCACGCACAGGCGCTCCGCCCTCGACATCTCCGCGGCCGTCGACGCGGTCGGCGGCGAGATGAACGCCTTCACGGCGAAGGAGTACACCTGCTACTACGCGAGGGTGCTCGACACGGACCTGCCGCTGGCGATCGACGTCGTCTGCGACATGCTCACCGGCTCGCTGATCCTCGATGAGGACGTGGACGCCGAGCGCGGCGTCATCCTCGAGGAGATCGCGATGACCGAGGACGACGCCGGCGACGTCGTGCACGACCTGTTCGCGCGCACCATGTTCGGCGACACCCCCCTCGGCCGTCCCGTGCTCGGCACCGTCGACACGATCAACGCGCTGAACCGCTCGCAGATCACCCGCTTCTACCGCAAGCATTACGACCCGACGCATCTGGTCGTCGCCGCGGCGGGAAACGTGGACCACGCGACCGTCGTGCGCCAGGTCCGCAAAGCCTTCGAACAGGCCGGCGCCCTGACCCGCACGGACGCCCGGCCGGTCGCCCCGCGCGACGGCCGGCGGAAGCTGCGGACCGCGGGCCGCGTGGAGGTCCTCGACCGCCGCACGGAGCAGGCGCACGTCGTCCTCGGCATGCCCGGCCTCGCCCGTACCGACGAGCGGCGCTGGGCTCTCGGCGTACTGAACACCGCGCTCGGCGGAGGTATGTCCTCGCGACTGTTCCAGGAGGTCCGGGAGAAGCGCGGCCTCGCGTACAGCGTGTACTCGTACACCTCGGGCTTCGCCGACTGCGGGCTCTTCGGCGTCTACGCCGGCTGTCGGCCCAACCAGGTGCACGACGTGCTGAAGATCTGCCGCAACGAGCTCGACCGGGTCGCCGGCGAAGGACTGGCCGACGACGAGATCGACCGCGCCATCGGCCAGCTCTCCGGCTCGACCGTCCTCGGTCTGGAGGACACCGGCGCGCTCATGAACCGCATCGGCAAGAGCGAGCTGTGCTGGGGCGCCCAGATGTCCGTCGACGACATGCTGGCGAACATAGCCGCGGTCACACCCGACGACGTCCGCGCGGTCGCCAGGGAGGTCCTGGGGCAGCGGCCCTCGCTGTCGGTCATCGGCCCGCTGAAGGACAAGCAGGCTGACCGCCTGCACACATCAGTCTCGTAGTCCCGTTGTCCCGTAGAGAGAGCAGAGCAATGAGCAAGCTGCGCGTGGCCGTCCTCGGCGCCAAGGGCCGCATCGGTTCCGAGGCCGTGCGAGCCGTCGAAGCCGCCGACGACATGGAGCTCGTCGCGGCGCTGGGCCGGGGCGACAGGCTGGAGACCCTCGTCGAGGCCGGCGCCCAGGTGGCCGTCGAACTGACCACCCCCGCCTCGGTCATGGGCAACCTCGACTTCTGCCTGCGCCACGGCATCCACGCCGTCGTCGGCACCACCGGCTGGACCGACGAGCGCCTCACGCATCTGCGCACGTCGCTGGCGGCCTCACCGGAGACCGGGGTGCTGATCGCGCCCAACTTCTCCATCGGCGCCGTCCTCACCATGAAGTTCGCCGTCCAGGCCGCCCGCTGGTTCGAGTCGGTCGAGGTCGTGGAACTGCACCATCCGAACAAGGCGGACGCTCCCTCCGGCACCGCCACCCGCACGGCGCAGCTGATCGCCGCGGCACGCGCCGCGGCTGGCTGCGCCCCGCAGCCGGACGCCACCGTGACCGCCCTCGACGGCGCGCGCGGCGCGGACGTCGACGGGGTGCCCGTGCACGCCGTACGGCTGCGCGGCCTGCTCGCCCATCAGGAGGTGCTGCTCGGCGGTGAGGGCGAGACCCTCACCATCCGCCACGACTCCCTGCACCACAGCAGCTTCATGCCGGGCGTCCTGCTCGGGGTGCGCCGTGTGGTGGACACGCCCGGGCTGACCGTCGGCCTCGAGAACTACCTCGACCTCGGCTGAGGATCCCGGTGCGCGCCAAGATCACGTACTTCGTCACGGCCGCCGTTCTGGTCGTCTACTTCGTCCTGGTCGGCAGCCGGGGCCTGCTGCTCATCGAGCAGGGCACCCTGCTCACCGTGACCTTCGGCGTGGCGGTGCTGATCCTGCCGGCGATCGGCCTGTGGTTCCTCTGGAAGAACACCCAGTTCGTCAGGAAGGCGAACGCACTGGCGGCGGAGCTCGAGGCCGAGGACGGACTGCCCGTCGACGAACTGGTCCGTACGCCCGGCGGGCGTATCGACCGAGACTCCGCCGATGCCGTCTTCGCCAAGCGCCGTGCGGAGACCGAGGACTCGCCGGACGACTGGCGCTGCTGGTTTAGGCTCGCGGTCGCCTACCACGACGCGAGGGACACCCCGCGGGCCCGCAAGGCGATGCAGCGCGCGATCGCGCTCCACGAGGGCAGGCCGTTCGGGGCCTGATACGGCTCCTCCGACGTCGTCCGGGCCTGAGGGGCCCGTTCGCCGGGTGACCGACCTGAGCAGGGGGCGTCGGATCGCCCCTGCTCAGCGGCGCCTGGCTGCTTCCGGTCGGCGGGTCGGGGAGGGCTCGGACACGACAGCGGCCCGGGTGCGTCCCGGGCCGCTGTCCTGTACGAAGAGGGCTCGTGCGAGGGGGGCTCGTGAGCAGGAGGCGGGCCCGGCTCAGCGGTGCGGGCCGTACTCCGAGCCCCACGCCTCGAGGGTGTCGGCCGCGCGGTCGAAGGCCTCGACCCGCGACAGGAAGTCCCCGTTGTGATCGGTGAGCAGTGTGAGCGGCTCGTCCCCGTCCCGCACGAGCACCAGCGCCTGGCCCTGGACCGTGCGCGGCAGCCCGAGCCACCGCACCGGCTGCTGCACGGTCCGCAGCGTCTTCACCCTCGCCCACGGCAGCGTGGTGGTCGAGACCACGGCAACGTGCCGCAGCCCGTGCCGGCTCACCCACGTACCCATGCGCAGGATGCGCAGCGCGCCGCAGATGAGCAACGCGGCGATGCCGACGCAGACCGCCGCTCCGGGCAGTGCGCCGGCGAAGGCGATGACCATGGCCGCGAACAGTACGAACGAGGCCAGCAGCAGGAGCAGCGCCGCCCCGCCGACCCGCCAGGGGCCGGGACGGTACGGACGTCGCCACAGGTCGTGATCATCGAACGGCAATGCGACATCGTGGTCTGCGGCGTCAAAGGCACGGTCCGCCGTCAGAAAGGGCAGGGGCACGGCTGGTCCTCACTCGTCACCACTTCGGGGCTGTGACCGGTGAGGCTACCGAGGCAATCGGAGACCGGCCACTCCAGGGGGGCCATGAGGGTGCTTCCCGGCGGGCCTGCCGGGGTGGGTGCGTCAGCGCCCCTCGTCCTTGGCCTGGCTCGGGGCCTTGGGGGAGACCGGGGCCTCCAGCGCCGGCAGCCCGAAGAGCAGCGACCCGACCAGCCCGGCAACCACGGTCAGACCGATCAGCGAACGGCCGACGAGCTGGGATGCGCTGGGCCGCCGCCGGGGTGGCGGGGCCACGTTGCTGCGGAAGCGGTCGGCCTCGGCGACGAACGCGAACGGAACGGCTTCTCGCCGGCGGAACATGGAGGAGCCCCCTCGGGGTGTGTGACGAAACGCGGCTACCGGTACAGACGCGTATAACCGGAGTTTGGTGCCCGAATCCAGCGAATCGACCGGGGCGGGAACCGGGACGCTCCGCCCCCGCTCGTCGTTGTAACGAGCGACCGTAGAGAATGGTCGCCGCCCGTGCGACGCGACTGGAAGGACCCCCGCCGGTGACCCGGAACCCCGACGACATCAAGCCCAGCTTCCGCAGCGATGTCACCGTCGAGCTGGTGAAGCACACCGCCGGCGACTCCGACGTGCTGTGGGCGGCCCGGGTATCGACCGCGGGCGAGCAGTCGCTGGACGAGCTCTCCAAGGACCCGGAACGGTCGAAGGGGCTGATCAACTACCTGATGCGGGACCGCCACGGCAGCCCCTTCGAGCACAACTCGATGACCTTCTTCATCAGCGCCCCGATCTTCGTCTTCCGCGAGTTCATGCGCCACCGGGTCGGCTGGTCGTACAACGAGGAGTCCGGCAGGTACCGGGAGCTCCAGCCGGTCTTCTACGTGCCGGACGAGTCGCGCAAACTGGTGCAGGAGGGCCGTCCCGGCAAGTACGTCTTCGTGGAGGGCACCCAGGCCCAGCAGGAGCTGACCGGACGGGTGATGGAGGACTCGTACCGCCAGGCGTACGAGGCCTACCAGGAGATGCTCGACGCGGGTGTGGCCCGCGAGGTCGCCCGTTCGGTCCTGCCTGTCGGCCTCTACTCGTCGATGTACGCGACCTGCAACGCCCGCTCGCTCATGCACTTCCTGGGGCTGCGCACCCAGCACGAGATGGCCAAGGTCCCGTCCTTCCCGCAGCGCGAGATCGAGATGGTCGGCGAGAGGATGGAGGAGCACTGGGCCAAGCTCATGCCCCTGACCTACGCGGCCTTCAATGCCAATGGTCGGGTGGCCCCGTAAGGCACAGATGTGCGGTCAGCCTTACTCGGTGTCCGTATTGCGGCGTTTCGAGAAGTTCATCTAGGCTGATCAAACGGACCCGGCACTGCTTGAACCCCCGAGCAGGCAGTGCCGGGCTCCACTGAGCAGGAATACGTCACGTCCCCCAAGGGGACCCTCCGCGCTGAGCAGCGAGTAGCGTGTTACCCATGGCACCGATCTCGACTCCGCAGACCCCCTTCGGGCGGGTCCTCACCGCCATGGTCACGCCGTTCACGGCGGACGGCGCGCTCGACCTCGACGGCGCGCAGCGGCTCGCCACCCACCTGGTGGACGCAGGCAACGACGGCCTGATCATCAACGGCACCACCGGTGAGTCCCCGACCACAAGCAACGCGGAGAAAGACCAGCTCGTCCGGGCCGTCCTCGAGGCGGTGGGCGACCGGGCGCACGTGATCGCCGGGGTCGGCACCAACGACACCCGACACAGCGTCGAACTGGCACGTGCCGCCGAGCGCGCAGGCGCGCACGGCCTACTGGCCGTCACCCCCTACTACAACAAGCCCCCGCAGGAGGGCCTGTACCGGAACTTCACGGCCATCGCCGACAGCACCGGACTCCCGGTGATGCTGTACGACATCCCAGGCCGCAGCGGCGTCCCGATCGACACCGAAACGATCGTGCGCCTGGCCGACCACCCGCGGATCGTCGCGAACAAGGACGCCAAGGGCGATCTCGGCCGTGCCAGCTGGGCCATCGCCCGCAGCGGACTCGCCTGGTACTCGGGCGACGACATGCTCAACCTGCCGCTGCTGTCCGTCGGCGCCATCGGCTTCGTCTCCGTGGTCGGCCACGTCGTCACCCCGGAACTCCGTGCCCTGGTCGACGCCTACACCGCCGGCGACGTGCAGAAGGCGACCGAGATCCACCAGAAGCTGCTCCCCGTCTTCACCGGCATGTTCCGCACCCAGGGCGTCATCACCACGAAGGCCGCGCTCGCCCTCCAGGGCCTGCCCGCGGGCCCGCTGCGGCTCCCGCTCGTCGAGCTCAGCGAGGCCGAGACGGCCCAGCTGAAGATCGATCTCGCGGCCGGCGGGGTACAGCTGTAACCACAGACTTCACAACTGAATACGTCCAACTGAATACGAACGACCGGACGACAACAGCAAGTGCACGAATGTCATGCGCGCCACGTGCCCAAGCGGTACGTGGCGCGCGTCGTGAGGAGAGTCTTTTGAGTCATCCGCATCCCGAACTCGGCGCTCCGCCGAAGCTCCCCAAGGGTGGCCTGCGGGTCACACCACTCGGCGGTCTCGGCGAGATCGGCCGCAACATGACCGTCTTCGAGTACGACGGCCGGATCCTGATCGTCGACTGCGGTGTCCTCTTCCCCGAGGAGGAGCAGCCCGGCGTGGACCTGATCCTGCCGGACTTCACCACCCTCGTGGACCGCCTGGACGACGTCGAGGGAATCGTGCTCACGCACGGTCACGAGGACCACATCGGCGGTGTGCCCTATCTGCTCCGCCTCAAGCCGGACATCCCGCTGATCGGCTCCAAGCTGACCCTCGCGCTGATCGAGGCCAAGCTCCAGGAGCACCGCATCCGTCCGTACACCCTCGAGGTCGCGGAGGGGCAGCATGAGCACGTCGGCCCCTTCGGCTGCGAGTTCATCGCGGTCAACCACTCCATCCCGGACGCGCTCGCGGTCGCCATCCGCACCCCGGCGGGCATGGTCGTGCACACGGGCGACTTCAAGATGGACCAGCTCCCGATGGACGGACGTCTGACGGACCTGCACGCTTTCGCACGCCTGAGCGAGGAGGGCATCGACCTTCTGCTCTCCGACTCCACCAACGCCGAGGTCCCCGGCTTCGTCCCCGCCGAGCGGGACATCTCGAACGTGCTGCGCGGCGTCTTCGCGAACGCCCGGAAGCGCATCATCGTCGCGAGCTTCGCCAGCCACATCCATCGTGTGCAGCAGATCCTGGACGCGGCCCACGAGTACGGCCGCAAGGTCGCCTTCGTGGGCCGGTCCATGGTCCGCAACATGGGTATCGCCCGAGATCTCGGATACCTCAAGGTGCCGTCCGGGCTCGTCGTGGACGTCAAGACGCTCGACGACCTGCCCGACGACAAGGTCGTGCTGATCTGCACGGGCTCGCAGGGCGAGCCGATGGCGGCACTGTCCCGCATGGCCAACCGAGACCATCAGATCCGGATCGTGCAGGGCGACACGGTGATCCTGGCGTCCTCGCTGATCCCGGGCAACGAGAACGCGGTCTACCGTGTGATCAACGGGCTCAGCCGCTGGGGCGCCAACGTCGTCCACAAGGGGAACGCCAAGGTCCACGTCTCCGGCCACGCCTCGGCGGGCGAGCTGCTGTACTTCTACAACATCTGCAGGCCGAAGAACCTCATGCCGGTGCACGGCGAGTGGCGCCACCTCCGCGCCAACGCCGAGCTCGGTGCCCTCACCGGCATTCCCAAGGACCGCATTGTGATCGCCGAGGACGGCGTCGTCGTCGACCTGGTCGACGGCAAGGCCAGGATCAGCGGCAAGGTCCAGGCGGGATACGTGTACGTCGACGGCCTCTCCGTCGGCGATGTCACCGAGGCCTCCCTGAAGGACCGCCGCATCCTCGGTGAGGAAGGCATCATCTCGGTCTTCGTCGTCGTCGACTCGACGACCGGGAAGGTCGTGGGCGGACCGAACATCCACTCCCGCGGTTCCGGAATCGAGGACGGCGTCTTCGACGCGGTGATCCCCAAGATCGAGGAAGCCATCCAGAAGTCCGCCGCCGACGGAGTCGCCGAACCCCACCAGTTGCAGCAGCTCATCCGTCGCACGATCGGCAAGTGGGTCTCCGACACCTACCGCCGCCGGCCGATGATCCTGCCGGTGGTCGTGGAGGTCTGACGGCTCGTCGGCTGTCTCCGGAGCGGGGCAGGCCCTCGATTTGCATCGGGCCGCCCCGCTCCAGTAGGTTGGCGTCTCCGCCCGAGGGATACCGGTGCACCGATGTGTGCTCGAAAGGTCTCCACAACGGAGCGGGAAATCCGACTCAGAATCTCTGATAAAGTCGGATGCGCCGAAAGGCGGAAGGCCCTCCAACGGCCACCGGAAATGAATTCCGAACCGGGAACGGAACGGAAATCGGATCTGGTAGGGTTGGAAACACCGAAGGGAAGCGCCCGGAGGAAAGCCCCAGAGAATGTTCTGCGGGTGAGTACGAAGGAAGCGTCCGTTCCTTGAGAACTCAACAGCGTGCCAAAAGTCAACGCCAGATATGTTGATACCCCGTCCATCCGCACGGATGGTCGAGGTTCCTTTGAAAAAACACAGCGAGGACGCTGTGAACCGGGGAGACTATTCCTCTTCCTGGTTCCGCTCTCGTGATGTGTTCGCCCCGATCACGGGGAAGCATTCACGGAGAGTTTGATCCTGGCTCAGGACGAACGCTGGCGGCGTGCTTAACACATGCAAGTCGAACGATGAACCTCCTTCGGGAGGGGATTAGTGGCGAACGG